>CAYRBT010000001.1:0-297551 GCA_964422655.1 uncultured Bacteroides sp.
CCAAAAATGACAAAAAGGAGGTTGATGAATCCAAATCACAAACTGCATCGCAAAACCTTGAAGCCTTGTTTGAGCTTGGTGCTATGATGATTAGAAAGGTAGTAAGTCATAACAATGATTATGAATATGATTACAATAACGACAATAATGATCATGAAGAACAAGGCTTTGATTTAACAATGTAACTAAAAGTAAAAGTCCCGACGAGCAATCGTCGGGCAGAAAGGAAATTAGAATGATTAAAAATATTATTACAATAGAGGTAATGCGAAAGGGGTGATGACATAAGGACAAGGTGCTTTTGCATAAGTTTCGTTGAGGCGATTGCTAATGAAAACGAAAATCATTTTCGAAAATCAAAATGATTATGCAAAAGACAAAAGCAAAGAATTTGAAGGTCAGTATATGAAAGCGATTTTACTTGCTCTGTTGGAGGGTGGAAAAATAAATCAGGCACAGTATGACGAGTGCAAAAGGAGGCTCAAAATAAATTAGCTGGACTTTCAAATTACTTTGAATATAATGTGTGTTGAAAAAGGCAGGTGCCTTTACATCCGGTGCCTGCCTGTGAAAAAACAGAAAGGAGAAAGTTATGCTTAAAACTGATGACAGGGTACTGCGAGTGGCGGCGTACTGCCGTGTATCCACCGATAAAACGGATCAGGCAAATTCCCTTGAAAGTCAGCAACGATACTTTAACGAGTACATAAGGCGAAATCCTCTGTGGGAGCTTTATAACATTTATGTTGATGACGGAATTACCGGCACAAGCACAAAAAAGCGTGTGGCATTCAATCAAATGATTGAGGACGCAAAAGGCGGTAAATTTGATTTGATTATCACAAAGGAAATCAGCCGATTTGCCCGAAATATTCTTGACAGCATCGGCTACACAAGAGAGCTGAAAAATTTAGGCGTCGGCGTAATATTTCTCAACGATAACATAAACACTCTTGATAATGATGCGGAAATGCGACTTGCATTCTTCTCAACAATGGCACAGGAGGAAAGCCGAAAAACAAGCGAGCGTGTTAAGTGGGGACTGCGCAGGCAGATGGAAAAGGGTGTTGTTCTCGGCAGGGATATGCTTGGCTATGATGTGCGAAACGGACAGCTCATCATAAACGAGGAGGGTGCCGAAACGGTCAGGCTGATTTATCACAAATTTCTTGATGAAGGAAAGGGCGCTCACAGGATTGCAAGGGAGCTTCGTGAGGAGGGAGTCAAGACCTCCACACGAATGAAGGATTGGTCATACACGGTTATTCTGCGAATACTGCGAAATGAAAAATATTGCGGCGACCTTGTTCAGCAAAAGACCTACACACCCGATTATCTATCCCACAAAAAGAAACGCAACTACGGCGAAATAGAAACGGTGGAAATTCATAATCATCACGAACCGATTATTTCAAGAGAACGCTTTGAGGCGGTGCAAAGAGAGCTTGAAAGACGCAGACCTTCCGAAAGTACCGTGAAAGCCTTTGCAAATCGTTATGCACTGTCAGGTAAAATTGTCTGCGGCGAATGCGGTGCAGGCTTTGTAAGACGGCAAAAGAAACGCAAGGACGGCTCGTTCAATGTTAAATGGGTGTGTGCCGAAAGTCAAAAGAACGGCTCGAAGCATAAAGAAAAGGACGGAACCTCCGCAGGATGCACCACTAATTCAATAAATGACCGAGATATAAAAGAAATTCTGCAAAGGGTGGTTGCCGACACGATGGAGGGCAGAGCAGAGGTTACAGGCTACCTGTTGCAGACGGTGGAAGCAGTTATTAAAGCAGTAGGCAAAAGCAATAACACAGACCACTTTGAAAAGGAAATTGAAGGGTGCAAGGAAAAGAAAAAAAGACTCCTCGATATGTGCCTTAACGGTTACATTGAGGCAAAGGAATACCGAGAAGCCTGTGATAAAATCACAATGCAAATTATTGACCTTGAAGAAAAGCTAAATCGTGAAAAGAGCAATCAAAAGATTATTGAGGACAAGGAAAAGGTTATCGAGGATATAAGAGAATTCGTTGAAAATGTGTCCTGCGGTGCAGAATGGAACGATATATTTTATCGCAACATAGTTGACAAAATTGTAGTTTACAGGGACAGAAAAATAGATATTCACCTAAAGCTGATACCTGAAAAGTGGCAGGCAAAAATCCTTGCAGGTGCGGGGGAAATTAACGCTTATGAGAGCAAAAAATCCTCTTGTGTATGCTCTATCCCTATATCGGTCAGTAAGCCTTTAAGCTCAGGATATGGCATTGAATAACGCTGAGAGAGGTATCTGAGCGATGCTCCAAGCTCGCCGTCGGGACCGCCGTACTGCGAGATAATTATTGAGGCGGCTTTAGGGTCGGGATTTTTTATATTTATGGGATATTGTAATTTCTTTACATAATTAAACATAGTTTCACTCCTTTTATTTCTTTTACATTTTATGATAAAAATTTCGGAGTGCTACATACTTCGGCGAAAAAAATAACCCACTGCAAATACCTGTGCAGTGGGCTTTACTGTTATTTATTATTTTTTCTGTTGAAATTTTCAATAACAAGCTGATATCTTTTATATGCCATTTCGACAGCGTCGTGCCAGCTTATATAGATTTCTTTTTGAGCGTTTTTTCCGACTCTTTGCAAAAGCTCTTTATTATCCATAATCTCGCTGAGAGTTTTTGCAATCGAGTGTGCACTTTCCATACACAAAAATCCTGTTTCGCCGTCCTTAATACCCTCCGCCGCACAGCTGTTATAAATCAGCAGGCTTGCGGTAGCACATGCGGCTGCCTCGCGGACAACAAGACCGTTTGTATCAAAAACCGATGGAAAGAGCAGCAAATCGGAAACCGAATAACACTCCGTAATCTGCTTTCTGTCAAGGATTTTTCCTGTCCAAATTACATTATCCTTAAGTCCGTATCTTTTGATTTTGAGCTTGATTGAATTCTCGTCAGCACCGAAGCCGAGCATTATCAACTTGAATTTTTTGCCTGCATTTTTAAGCTTTAGGCAGGCGTCAAGAATAAGCTGAATGTTCTTATACCATATCATTCTGCCCGTATAGATGAAAACGGGAATGTCATTTTCAATGCCGAGCCTTCGCTTTATTGCTTGCTTTTCTGCGTCTGAAATGTTTGTAACAGGCAGGTCACAGCCGTTTGGCATTACAACATAATCGCCTTGATAGCCGAGCTTTCTGAGAGAGTCGCTTGTTCCGTTACTCGTTACCCAAACCTCGTCGGCAGCATTTATATTGTTAAGCAAAAAATTATATGCAAAATCCTTTGCGGGCTTTGTCGGAACACGCCTGTCGATATCATATTCATATTTTGTATGATAGGTCAGCACAACGGGGATTTTCTTTTTTTCAACAACGCGCCTGAAATAATAGCTTGTTGCAAGCGGTGCGTGTGAATGAAGAAGGTCAAAGCCTTTGTCGATAATTGCCTGATGAAGCTCGTCTTTGAATGGCCAGCCAACGCTGTATCCCTCTTTAGACGGAACCCACCAGCTTTTGTATCTAAAAATTTCGTAGTTATATTTATAATCCTGCTGATTTGGATTTTTAGGAGTTATGACAACTGCGTCGCAAAAATTCCTGCTCAGCTGGTCGGCATAGTTTTGTGCAACATTGCTTATTCCGTCGGTAGTGGGCGGAAAAGCGTCTGTACCGATGCCGATTTTTAGTTTTTTATCCAATAGGTATGCGCCTCAATTTCATAAATTGTATACGAATTTTACCACAAAAAGCACAGAATGTAAATACAGAGCTTGCTTTGTTAATTTTTATTTAATCTTTTTAAAAAATTCCTTGATAATATATCACTTATAATTTATAATGAAAGTGTATATTGTTTAGGAGGGGTAATTATGTCGCAGGATTATTTTGTTTCGCTTGAAAAAATAATTGATTTTCACAAGCTTGATGTTGTTTATCTTCCAAAGCCTGCTGAAGAAATACTTATAACAACAAACGAAATTAACAGACCCGGTATAGTTCTTACGGGATATACGGATTATTTTGACTCGCTTCGAATTCAAATTCTCGGTTGGACAGAGCTTGGATTTTTGCTCAATATGAGCGACGAGGAAAGAAATAAGGCGCTGGGATATTGGCTTGGCCTTAAGCCTGCCGCCGCAGTTATTACAAGAGGTCTTGACATACCCGACTATTTTATTGACGCCTGCAAAAAATACGAAGTACCGCTTCTTAAAACCGATGATGAAACATCACCGTTTCTTGCAAGGCTTATCGCTTATCTTAATGCAGAGCTTGCTCCGCGAATTACAAGACACGGCGTGCTTGTTGAGGTTTACGGTGAGGGTGTTCTTATCACGGGCGAAAGCGGTGCGGGTAAGAGCGAGGCGGCAATCGAGCTTATAAAAAGAGGTCACAGACTTATTGCCGATGACGCTGTTGAAATCAGAAGAATTAACGATAATACTCTGATGGGTAATTCTCCGAGCAATATAAGGCATTTTGTTGAGCTTAGAGGAATAGGAATAATTGACGCAAGAAGAATTTTCGGTATGGGTGCCGTTAAGCCCAACGAAAAGATAGATATGGTTATTCAGCTTGAGGCATGGGATTCGACAAAGGCTTATGACAGGCTCGGTCTTGATAACGAATATGCAAAAATTCTTGATGTAAAGGTACCTGCAATGACCGTTCCGATTACTCCGGGACGAAATCTTGCAGTTATTGTTGAAACGGCGGCTATGAATAACCGTCAGAAAAAAATGGGATATAATGCTGCTAAGGACCTTATGCTCAGTCTTGGTATGGAAGATATCCAGCCGGTTGATAAAGAGGTTGAAATTTGGCAGAACTAAAATAAAAGCAGTTAATTTTGGAGGTAAAATATATGTATACTATTGGAATTGACCTTGGCGGAACAAATATTGTTGCGTCGGTTGTAAATGATAATTATGAGATTATCGCAACATCAAAGACTCCCACAAACAGTCCCCGTACTGCCGACGAGATATTTGACGATATTGCAAGGGTATCTCTTGAAGCAGTTGAAAAGGCAGGGCTTAAAATTGATGATATTGACTCTGTCGGAATGGGTACACCCGGTACAGTTAATGCTCAGGGTGTAATTGAATTTGCAAACAATCTTGCTTTTAACAATGTTCCTGCAAAGAAAATGCTTTCGGAAAGACTCGGAAAGAGCGAGGACAGGATTTATATTGAAAACGATGCTAACTGTGCCGCTCTCGGCGAGGCGTATGCAGGTGTGGGCAACGGAGCAAAGGATTTTGTTGCCGTAACTCTCGGAACAGGTGTCGGTTCAGGTGTTATCGTTGACGGAAAAATTGTTAACGGTGTAAACTATGCCGGCGGTGAGTGCGGTCATATGGTTATAATGCTTGACGGCGAGCAGTGCTCCTGCGGAAGAAAGGGCTGTTGGGAGGCTTATGCTTCGGCAACCGCTCTTATCAGACAGACAAAAAAGGCTATGGAGGAGTATCCCGATTCATTGATGCACAAGCTTGCCGAAAAAGAGGGCAAGGTTTCCGGCAGGACGGCATTTGACGCAATGCGCCTCGGTGATATTGCAGGCATTAAGGTTGTTGACACATATATCAAATATATCGCCTGCGGACTTATCAACCTTGTAAATGCGCTTCAGCCGGAGATCATCTGTATCGGCGGAGGTATCTGTAACGAGGGCGAAACTCTTATGGAGCCGCTTCGCAGATTTGTTCAGGCTGAAAGATATTCAATCCACAGTAAAATTCAGACTAAAATAGTAAAGGCTGAGCTTGGAAATGACGCAGGAATTATCGGTGCGGCAATTCTCGGCAAGGTAAAATAACGGTGATAGCTTGAAGCAGTTAATCAATCTATGTGAAGAATTAAATTGCAGATATTGTGAAAATGAGCCGATGAGCCTTCATACCACATTCAAAATCGGAGGAGAGGCAAGGCTTGTTGTCTATCCCGAAAGCGAGGAGCAAATCAGTCAAATCGTTAAGACTGCAAATAAAGAGGGTATTAGGCTTATTGCAATCGGTAACGGCTCTAATCTCCTTGTCAGCGACGACGGACTTGACGCCTGTGTAATGATAATAGGCGAGGGAATGAGCGATATCCGACTTGTTGATGGCAACACGATTTTTGCACAGGCAGGTGCCAAGCTCATATCTCTTTGCCGTTTTGCATACGAAAACAGTCTTACGGGATTAGAGTTTGCGTACGGCATACCCGGCTTTTGCGGAGGTGCGGCATTTATGAATGCAGGTGCCTACGGCGGAGAAATGAAGGATGTGCTTTTCAGGTGCGAGCATATTGATGCACAGGGTGAAAAGGGATATCTTGATAATGGTGCGCTTGATTTGTCATACCGCCATTCTGCTTATTATGATAACGGCTGTATTATTACAGGACTTTATCTCAAGCTCAAAAAGGGCGATAAAGCAGAGATTAAGGCAAAAATGGACGACCTTCTTTCAAGAAGAAGGAGCAAGCAACCGCTTGAATATCCGTCGGCAGGCTCAACCTTTAAAAGACCTCAGGGGTATTTTGCAGGTGCGCTTATTGAAGAATGTAATTTGAAGGGTGCTTCGGTCGGTGATGCACAGGTGAGCGAAAAGCACGCCGGCTTTGTGATAAACAAAGGCAATGCAAGCTGTAAGGATGTTGTCGAGCTTTGCAAAAAATGCAGTGATACTGTTATGAAAGAAAAAGGCGTTAAGCTTGATATGGAAATAAGAGTACTGAAATAGAGGAGTAGGCTATGGAAAAAGAGTTGATTATTTTAACAGGTGTCAGCGGTGCTGGAAAGTCAACCGCTATGGGCTTTATGGAGGATGTAGGATATTACTGCATAGATAATATGCCTCCCGAGCTTATGACAACCTTTGTAGGTCTTCTTTCAAAGGGAGATGAGTACAACAAGGTTGCAATGGTTATTGATGTAAGGTCAAGCCATATTTTTGAAAAGATTATCAGCAGTATTGCAGATGTTAAAAAGCTTGGATATGACACAAAAATAGTCTATCTTGATATCAATAATACCGAGGCATTAAAGAGATATAAGCTTACCCGCAGAAAGCATCCGTTTTCCGATAAGTTTTCCGGAAGCATACAGGATGCAATAAACTACGAAAAAGAAATACTTGCACCTTTAAGGCTCAAGGCTGACTATATTATCGACACAAGCACTACGGATACACCTAAGCTTCGTGCAAGGCTTGCACAGATTCTTCTCGGCGGTGACCGTGAGATTATGAATATTCACTGTGTTTCCTTCGGCTTTAAATTCGGTGTTCCTGCGTCGGCAGATTTTGTTATTGATGTCAGGTGCCTGCCAAATCCCTATTGGAACGAGGCACTCAGGGATAAAACAGGACTTGACGAGGATGTAAAGAACTTTGTATTTTCCTTTGCCGAGTCAAATGAGCTTTTGAAGAAGCTTATTGATTTGCTTGATTTCCTTAATCCTCTTTACATAAAGGAGGGCAAAAGCCAGATTGTATTTGCAATCGGTTGCACGGGCGGAAATCACAGAAGTGTTGCAATCGCAGAGGCACTCAAGGAATATTTTTCAAAGAAATGGGATAATGTGTCTGTATCGCACCGCGATATTGACCGCAAGTAAGTGTTTGGTATGTCGTTTTCAAAGCAGGTTAAGGACGAGCTTTTAAAAATTGAATACGAGAGCGCCGAATGTGAAAAGGCATTTCTTTACGGAATGTGTATTTTCGGCAAAAGCTTTTCTCAGTTCGGTGTCGGGATTCAGACGGAAAACGAAGCTGCGGCAAAAAGGTATAAAAGCCTTTTGAACAGATATTGTAATGTTAAAAGCAGTATCAAGGTATCTCCCGGAAAAAAGAGCTATACCGTTATGCTTACGGATAAAAGCGACTGTGCAAAGGTTTTAGGTGCATTCGGTCACAACACCTCGGGAAGCCTTAAAATAAATTTTTCAAATCTTGATTTTGAGGGATGCTCAAATGCCTTTCTTGCAGGAGCATTCATTTCCTGCGGTACTATTTCCGACCCGAATAAAGACTATCATCTCGAATTTACGGTGCAATATCTCAATCTTTCAAAAAGCCTTGTCACCCTTTTGAATGAGATGGATATATCACCTAAAACGGCAAACCGCAAGGGCTACAACATCGTTTACTTCAAGGACAGCGCTGTAATAGAGGATTGCCTTTATCTTATGGGCGCGTCGGCGTCGATGTTTGAGCTGATGAATGTTGAAATTGTTAAAGATATAAGAAATAAGGCAAACCGTACGGCAAACTGCGAAACGGCAAATATTGAGCGTACTGTTAAGGCAAGTTGGGAGCATTTGAGCGCGATTGAAAAGATTGAGGAAGAAAAGGGACTTGATTTCTTAAAAGCCGATTTAAAGGAAATGGCTGTTTTAAGACGCGATAATCCCGAGGCTTCTCTTTCGGACCTTGCAAGGCTTAGCGGTCTGTCGCGTTCGGGAGTAAATCACAGACTAAGAAAAATTGTGGAAATTGCTCAGGATTTATAGCCTATTAAAATAAAAAGGAAAGTGAAATATAAATATGTTTACTCATTTGCACACTCATACGGAGTTTTCGCTTCTCGACGGCGCTTGCCGAATCGGGCAGTTAGCCAAGCGTGCAAAGAGTCTGGGAATGCAGTCTCTTGCTATTACCGATCACGGTAATATGTACGGGGCTGTTGATTTTTACAGAGCCTGTAAGGCTGAGGGGATAAAGCCCATTATCGGCTGTGAGGTCTATGTTGCACCGAGAACAAGATTTGATAAGGAAAAGGTGCTTGACAAGGATTATAACCACCTTATTCTTCTTTGTGAAAATGAAGCCGGATACAAAAATCTTATTCAGCTTGTTTCAAAATCGTTTACAGAGGGCTTTTATTTTAAGCCGAGGGTTGACCGTGATTTGCTTGAAAAGTATCATGACGGGCTTATATGCCTTTCTGCCTGCCTTGCCGGTGAAATACCGCAGAGCCTTCTTCAGCGTGAATACGAAAAGGCAAAGAGCACGGCGCTATGGTACAGGGATGTTTTCGGTGAGGATAATTACTTTTTAGAGCTTCAGGACCATGGCTTAAATGAGCAAAAAACCGTTTGCGAGGGACTTAAAAGAATTTCAAGAGAAACAGGAATTCCCCTTGTTGCAACTAATGATGTTCATTATATTGAAAAGCAGGACGCCAAAATTCAGCAGGTGTTAATCTGTATTGCCACAAACCACACAATCGGCGATGATACGGGGCTTGAATTCCACGCAGACGAGTTTTATCTCAAAAGCGAGGAGGAAATGCGTACTGTATTTTCCGATGTGCCGGAGGCTATCGACAATACTCAGCTGATTGCCGAAAGATGCAATTTTGATTTTGAATTCGGCAAAACAAAGCTTCCGTATTATGAAACCCCGGATAATATGAATCATTTTGATTATTTCAAAATGCTCTGTATGCAGGGAATGAAAAAACGATACGGAGACAATCCGCCGCAGGAGTATTACTCACGGCTTGAATACGAGCTTGAAACCGTTAACAAAATGGGCTACACCGACTACTATCTAATAGTGGCTGATTTTGTTTCGTTTGCAAAAAGCAAGGGAATTCCCGTCGGTCCGGGCAGAGGCTCGGGCGCCGGCTCAATTGCAGCCTATTGTATGGGAATTACCGACCTTGACCCTATGAAATACAATCTGCTCTTTGAGCGCTTTTTAAATCCTCAAAGAGTGTCTATGCCTGACTTTGATATAGATTTCTGCTATGAACGCAGAGGCGAGGTTATAGAATATGTAACCAATAAATACGGCAGTGACCGTGTTGCACAGATTGTAACCTTCGGAACGCTTGCAACCCGAGCGGCTATTCGTGATGTGGGCAGAGCAATGGGTATGCCTTATGCCGCTGTTGACGCTGTTGCAAAGCTTATTCCGAGTGATTTTCATATTACTATTGACGAGGCGGTAAAAAAATCAAAAGAGCTTCGCACTCTTATGGAGGAAAACGAGCAGATAAATGAGCTTATTGAAACGGCGCGAAAGGTTGAGGGTATGCCAAGAAATACATCAACACACGCAGCAGGTGTTGTCATAACACACGACCCCGTTTCATCATATGTTCCGCTTGCTACTAATGACGGAGTACCCGTTACGCAGTATATAATGACCACTCTTGAGGAGCTCGGTCTGCTTAAAATGGACTTTCTCGGACTGCGAACGCTTACGGTTATTGACGATGCTTCAAAGATGGCAGGCATTGATATTAAAAGCATTTCTATTGATGATGCAAATGTATACAAGCTGTTTGCAAGGGGACAGACTGAGGGTATATTCCAATTTGAGTCCTCGGGAATGAAGCAGATGCTTACAAATCTTAAGCCAAAGGCGCTTGAGGATTTGATTGCGGCAACCTCGCTTTACCGCCCGGGTCCTGCAAAGCAGATTGACACATTTGTTGAAAATTCGAATAACCCTTCAAAAATTAAATATCTTACTCCTGCGCTCAAGCCGATACTTGAAAACACCTACGGCTGTATGGTGTATCAGGAGCAGGTAATGCAGATTTTCAGAGAGCTTGCAGGCTATTCGTACGGCAGGGCGGATATCGTGCGCCGTGCAATGAGCAAGAAAAAAGCCGATGTTATGCAAAGGGAAAGAGAAACCTTTATTGAGGGCTGTAAAAAGAACGGCATTGAAAAGGAAATTGCCGATGCTGTTTTTGAGCAGATGTCAGATTTCGCAAAATATGCCTTTAACAAGTCACACGCTGCGTGCTATGCGCTTGTTGCCTATGAAACGGCATATCTAAAGTGCTATTTTCCTGCTCAGTTTATGGCGGCTTTGATGACCTCTGTGCTTGACCAAACAAATAAAATTGCAAGATACACAGCAGAGTGCAAGCGAATAGGGCTTCGCCTCGGTCCGCCGAATATCAACACCTCAATGCGTGGATTTACCGCAAATGAAAAAACCATAAACTACGGACTTTTGGGAATAAAAAATGTCGGCGCCGATTTTGTTGACGAAATTGTTAATGAACGCAAAAACGGTGAATTTAAGGATTTGACCGATTTTTGTATGCGTATGCAGGACGGACATTTTAACCGAAGAGCAGTTGAAAGCCTTATCAGGTGCGGTGCCATGGACTGCTTTGACGCTAACAGACGGCAGATGCTTCAGGCGCTTCCGTCAATTTCCTCTAATGTTGAAAATTACAGGCAGAATACTAAATACGGGCAGGTTGGCTTTTTTGACCTCGGGCAAGGTGATGCCGTTATGTTTGATACGGAAATGCCCGATGTTGCTGAATTTGCAAAAACCGAGCTTTTAAAAATGGAAAAGGAAATGACAGGCTTGTATCTCTCGGGGCATCCTATGGATAAGTACGAGGATATTTGTCGCAGGCTCGGATATGCAAACTGCGCTCAGCTTATCGAAGCCGGAAGTGAGGAAATGTCACTATATAAGGATAAAGGCTATGTTAAGCTTTGCGGTATTATTACTCATATTACGCTAAAGCAGACAAGAAACGGTGCCTCAATGGCGTTTGTTACCGTTGAGGATTTATACGGCTCGATTGAGGTAATAGTGTTTCCTAAAACGCTCGAGCAGTTTTCACAGCTTTTGTATGACTCAAGTATAATATCTATCGCAGGGACCTTGTCAATTGAGGAGGAAAAGGACACAAAAATTCTTGCAAATGAGATAACTCTTCCTCCGTCCGATGCCGATGTGAATAAAGCTGTTCGTTCAAATAAAAACGAGCCGAAAAAGAAAAAAAGGACAGGATTGTTTTTGAGATTTGAAAGCGCAAATGATGAAAAAATCCCCCTTGCAAAGCGTGTTACGGCAATATTTGAAGGTAATACTCCGCTTTATTTTTACTATGCAGACACAGGCAAATATGAGCTTCAGCCTAAGGAGAATTTTGTTGAGGTTAACAGTACCGAGCTTGACGAGCTCAAGCGTATTCTAGGCGACTCAAATGTTGCATATAATAAATAATTTCTGTCATTACTTGACATTTTTTGCTAATACAATTAAAATATATCTGTTATCTTTTTGTATGCTCAGTAAAAATGTGTATATATTTTTTGATATAGGAGGACTGTATTATGAAAACAATCGCAGTATTAACAAGCGGCGGAGATGCTCCGGGAATGAACGCTGCTGTTCGTGCAGTAGTTCGTACAGCTTGTGAAAACGGTATTAAGGTATACGGTGTAATCCGTGGATATAACGGACTTATCAACGGTGATTTTATTGAAATGAATCTTCGTACCGTTTCCGATATTATCAACAGAGGAGGTACAATCCTTTATTCTGCCCGTTCGGTTGAATTTGCAACAGAGGAGGGTATGAGAAAGGCTATTCGCACCTGTCAGGAATGGGGTATCGAGGGCGTTGTCGTTATCGGCGGTGACGGCTCATTCAGAGGTGCAAGAGATCTTTCCGAAAGAGGTATTCCCTGTGTCGGTATTCCGGGCACTATTGACAATGATATTGCCTGCTGTGATTACACAATAGGCTATGATACATGCCTTAACACAATTATGGAAATGGTTGACCGTCTTCGTGACACGGCAGAATCACATGACAGATGTACTGTTGTTGAGGTAATGGGCAGAAGAGCAGGCTATCTTGCTCTTAATGCAGGTATTGCCTGCGGTGCAACCTCAATCCTTATTCCCGAGATTGAGTTTGATATCGAAAAGCACATTATTGAAAGAATGGAAAAAACACAGCGCACAGGCAAGAAGCACTTTATTATTATTGTTGCCGAGGGTGTTGGCGTTGATGTTGAACAGCTTTCAAAGCAAATTCAGGCAGAAACAGGCGTTGAATCACGCTCAATAGTTTTAGGCCATGTTCAAAGGGGCGGTTATCCGACTGTCAAGGACAGAGTTATGGCTACCCGTATGGGCAACTATGCTGTTAAGCTTCTTATGAATAACATCGGCAACCGAGTTGTTGCAGCTCAGAAGGAGGAAGTTGTTGACTATGACATTTTTGAGGCTCTCAATATGAAAAAGTCAATTGATATCGACCTTTACAATGTTGCTCACGAGGTTTCAATTTAATTAAATTTGAATTTATTTTAAAATTAAGGACATCGCTTTGATGTCCTTAATTTTTTTGTCAATACTATAATCGGTGATTATCAGTATGAAAAAAATTATCAGGATAACAGATGCGGTGATTGCCGCATTATTAGTTGTTATTTACTCTTTAATAGGAATCGGAAGCTTTCTCTTGCCGGATAATGTTGAGCTTTATTCAGATGAAAGGGTAAGCTTTGGCTCTGTTTACTCGCTCGCATTGTCAAACGAAAAAAGCGTCGATTATCAAAATGTCAGCAGGGTTTCGCCCGATAAAAATACGGCAAAGCTGTTTGGAGTTATACCTGTAAAGCAAATATATGTAACTCAGTCAACAGCAAAAAAGGTATATGTAAGCGGTGAAAGCTTTGGTATAAAGCTTTATACCGACGGGGTTATAGTTGTCGGCACAAAGGATGTTGATACGGCAAACGGTACGGAAAATCCCGCTAAAAAAGCGGGAATTCAAAAGGGTGATATTATTGTCGAAATAAACGGAGTAAAAATGTATTCTTCAAGTCAGGTTGAGGAGATGCTTAATGACAATAACGGCAGGGAATATAAAATAAGAATTAAAAGAAACGCAAGCTATAAAAGCTTCACTCTTGTTCCTGTGTTTTCTCCGCCTCAGGGCTGTTATAAGGCAGGTCTGTGGGTTAGGGATTCAACGGCAGGTATAGGTACCATAACCTTTTACAATCCTCAAAATAATACCGTAGCAGCACTCGGTCATCCTATAACAGATGTTGACACGGGCGAAATAATGCCTATCTTAAACGGCGAAGCAGTCAAGGCTAATGTAACAAAGCTTTACAAAAGCAAGGCGGGTGAAACGGGCTCGCTTTGCTGTGATTTTACAAATGATGTTATAGGTACTCTTGACGAGAACAGTTCAAGCGGTATATACGGCAGGTATGAATGCGAGATTGAAAATCCTCTTCCCTATGAGGTGGCGTCACCCGATGAGGCGGAAAGAGGTCTTGCTCAAATTATATGCACCGTCGACGATGAGGGTCCGAAACTTTATACTGTCGAAATAACAAGAATATCTTATAGGGAAAACAACAACGACAAAAATATGGTCGTTAAAATAACCGACAAGGAGCTTCTCAGCAAAACAGGAGGCATCGTTCAGGGAATGAGCGGTTCTCCGATTATTCAAAACGGAAAGCTTATCGGAGCGCTCACTCATGTGATAGTTGACAATCCTCGAAAGGGTTATGCTATATTTGCACAGAAAATGGCAGAAGAGTCCGAAAACCTTGATAAATAGGGCGTTTTGAGGTGATGATTTCTGACACAATAGCAATAAAGTGAAAAAAATACACATTATTTTGTGAAAAATACTTGCAATTTGTTTCCGAAAGTGGTAATATGTGGAAGAAATATCAAGGAGGTTTTTTTATGGATAATGTATTAAAAGTGCTTGTTGCCGATGATTCAACACAATTCGGCAAGGAGTGTCAGAAGGAATTAAAGGAGCTCGGCTTTGATGTTATGCTCACGCAGAAGGACGGCTCACAGGTTATCACTGCGCTGGAATCGCATCACGCAGATGTGATATTGATGGACGCCTTTATGGCAAACGAGGATGCTGTTGATGTTTTGGAATATATCAATTCGTCGCTTGCCGAAAAGCCGTTGGCAGTTGTTTTGTCATCAGTCGATTCACAGGATTTTGAAGAACAGATGATAAATGCAGGCGCAGATTATTATTTTATCAAGCCTGTAAGCCCTAAATCTGTTGCAAAAAGAATCGGCAGGCTTTCATCCTGGAAGACGGAAAAGAAAAAGAGAGAGCAATCAATGTTTACCGAAAGCGATATGGATGTTGTTATCTCGGATATTATGCGGCAGATAGGCGTTCCTGCTCATATCAAGGGTTATCAGTATCTCAGAACGGCAATCAAGCTTTCAGTTAATGACAGCGAAATGCTCGGCTCTGTAACAAAAATTCTTTATCCAACCGTTGCAAAGATGTATAACACCACATCTTCAAGGGTGGAAAGGGCAATCCGCCACGCTATTGAGGTTGCTTGGGACAGAGGAGATGTTGATGTGCTGTCATCATATTTTGGCTATACAATTCAGTCGCAGAGAGGAAAGCCCACAAATTCCGAGTTCATTGCAATGATTGCCGATAAGCTAAAGCTTTCTATGCGTACCTCCGCATAATAAAAATGACCGTGATTTCTCACGGTCATTTTTGTTTTTTTGATAAAAAATTATGCGCCTATGCTTTGATATGAAATTTCCTTCTCACAGCTGTCCGAAACGGAAAAATGAAAATCAACTCCTGTTGCGTCGGAAACCTTAGTAACAATCTCCATAAAATCATTTATGTTTGTTTTGTTGTTTGCGATAATATCCATAGTGGAGTCTACAAAAACATCTGTCAGGTCATAGTCGCTTGCGCAAAGACCTATTAAAAATCCGTAAAGTGCAACGGCACTGCCGATTTTGTAGTCGCTTGTGTTAATAAGGCGTATGCTTGACGGAAGCTCATAATTTAGCTTGCTTGAGCAGTCAACATATATTACATTTCCCTTTGACGCTTCTGCCGCACCGATAGCCGCCTGCGCCATAATTCTCGTTTTTCCGATTCCGTTAACTCCGGTTACATATTCAACCATTGCATTTTCCCCTTATAAAAATATTTCAGACTAATCTGATAATTGTATCCTACACCGTAAATAAGAATTCGGCTGAAACAAACAATGAACATCCGGTAAAAAATTCTTTAACAAATATTTCCATTAAAAGTATAGTCGACAACAGAAAAATATATTATTAGTAAAATAACAAAAAATTCTTTTGTAATAGAAAAATATTAAAAAAGTTTCATAAAACTATATATAGTGGTGTGAGCGAAAATTCACCTTTTGCTTGCACTATATTTTTTGTTTGTGCAAATTTAACGAATTTTTCCAAAAAAGTTTGTGCAAACATACAATAATATTTTTTTGCAAAAAAGACTTGACAAGCGCTATTTTATATTATATAATAGCCGAGCGTGTGAAAAGAGCATATTATATATATTTATATAAAGCTGTGTTCACACATTTAGATATGCGATGATGTATGAGGTTGCGTCTTAACCCAGGCGGTAATTCATACGGAGTATGTCCGATTTTAAACCGGGCGAAACGAAGGCGGTTTTCCGCCTGAACCGATAGGAAACCACAACGCCAGTGACTTGCGAACACTGATGCTATGTGTGTAATTCTGCGCCCGAATGGATTTCATTCGGTTTTATTTAAGAGTGGGGTTGAAACACACGGGAGCGTGGTTGAAAATCGGTACTCGCACCATAAATTTTCAGGAGGAAAAGACAATGGCAGCAAGTAAAGTCAAAATTCGAATCAGACTCAAGGGTTATGATCACAGTCTTGTTGATCAGGCATCTGAAAAGATTGTTGAAACAGCAAAGAGAACAGGCGCTCAGGTTAGCGGTCCTATTCCACTTCCGACAGAAATCGAGAAGGTAACAATCCTCAGAGCTGTTCACAAGTACAAGGACAGCCGTGAGCAGTTCGAACAGAGAACACACAAAAGACTCATCGACATACTCAGACCTTCAAATAAAACAGTAGAAGCTCTGACAAGTCTTGAGCTCCCAGCAGGCGTAGAGATCGAAATTAAGCTCTAATCGTCGCTGAGGTCATGTTGGGTAACCCCCAACCAATAACCAGAAGGAGGAAATAAAAATGAAGAAAGGTCTTATCGGTAAGAAAATCGGCATGACTCAGATCTTCGACGAAGCAGGCAAGGTTATTCCTGTAACAGTAGTTGAAGCAGGTCCATGCACAGTAACACAGATTAAGACAATGGAGAACGACGGCTATGAGGCTATTCAGGTTGGCTTCGGTGATGTTAAGGTATCACGCGTTAACAAGCCAATGAAGGGCCACTTTGACAAGGCTGATGTTGCTCCGAAAAAAACACTCAAGGAATTCCGTCTTGAAAGCATCGAGGGCATTGAGGTTGGTAACATTCTCAAGGCAGATACCTTCGAGGTAGGCGAAATCGTTGATGTTAAGGGAACAAGCAAGGGTCACGGAACATCAGGTGCAATTAAGCGCTGGAACTTCTCAAGACTCAGAATGACACACGGTACAGGTCCTAACCACCGTCACGCAGGTTCACTCGGTGCTTGTTCAAGCCCGTCAAGAGTATTCAAGGGCAAGAAGATGGCAGGTCACTACGGTCACGAAACAGTAACAGTTCAGAATCTTAAGATTGCTAAGGTTGATGTTGAGAACAATCTCATCGCAATCAAGGGTGCAATCCCGGGTCCTAAGGGCGGAATTGTTGTTATCGCAGACGCGGTTAAAGCTTAACGAAAGGAGAGATTATAATGGCACAGGTTCAGGTTTACAACCAGGAAGGTAAGAAAACCTCAAAATTAGAACTTGCAGATTCAGTATTCGCTATTGAGCCAAACGAATCGGCAATGCATCTTGCAGTTGTTAGCTATCTTGCTAATCAGCGTCAGGGCACACAGTCAACTCTCACTCGTTCAGAAGTAAGCGGTGGCGGTGCAAAGCCTTGGAGACAGAAGGGAACAGGCCGTGCCCGTCAGGGTTCAACAAGAAGCCCACAGTGGACACACGGCGGTATCGCTCTCGGTCCTAAGCCGAGAAAATATAAGGTTAACCTCAACAAGAAGGTTAGAAGACTTGCTATGAAGTCTGCACTTTCAACAAAGGTTGCAGCAGGTGAGATGATGGTTATCAACAAGGTTGAGCTTGAGGAAATCAAGACAAAGACCATGGTTGAAATGCTTGCAAAGCTTAAGGCTGCAAAGAAAACTCTTATCGTAACAAACGAGGTTGACGAGAAGATTTACAAGAGTGCTCGTAACATTGAGGGCGTAAAGGTTGTTACAGCAAACACACTTTGTGTTTACGATATTCTTAACTGTGACTCCTTTGTTGTTCTTAAGGATGCGGCAAAGAAGATTGAGGAGGTATATGCATAATGAGAGCTGCTCAGGATATTATTCTTAAGCCTGTTATCACTGAGGAATCAATGATGGGCATTATGATGAAGAAATATACCTTCAAGGTTGCGAAGGATGCAAACAAAATTGAAATCGCTAAGGCTGTTGAGGAGGTTTTCCCGGGCACAAAGGTTGCTAAGGTTAACACAATCAATGTAAGAGGCCAGAAGCGTCGTCAGGGTATGCACGAGGGCTACACTCCATCTTGGAAAAAGGCAATCGTTACTCTTACAGAGGATTCAAAGGATATTGAGTTCTTCAACGATATGATGTAATCACTACTATATAATATAGTATAGCGAAAAAGTATTTCAGATGATGAGGTATGAAAGGTGCCATCCTTTCGCAAAGTTATCTGGAAAGGAGAAACAATAATGGCAATTAAGAATTATAAGCCGACCACTCCTTCAAGGAGAAATATGTCGGTAACAGATTATTCTTCTCTTTCAAAGGTTGCTCCCGAAAAATCTCTTCTTGAACCACTCAATAAGAAATCGGGTCGTAACTCATACGGAAGAATAACAGTTCGTCACCGCGGTGGCGGAAACAGAAGAAAGTATCGTGTAATCGATTTCAAGAGAAACAAGTTCGATATGCCTGCAACAGTACAGACTATCGAATACGATCCAAACAGAAGCGCTCACATCGCTCTCATTCAGTATGAGGACGGAGTAAAGAGCTACATCACAGCTCCGGAAGGTCTTAAGGTAGGCGACACAGTAATGTCAGGTCCTAACGCAGACATCGTAGCAGGTAACGCTCTTGCACTCAAGGATATGCCTGTCGGCACAATCGTTCACAATGTTGAGCTTTATCCCGGAAACGGTGCTCAGCTTGCTCGTTCGGCAGGTAACAGCGCTCAGCTTATGGCTCTTGAGGGTGCGTATGCACTTCTCAGACTTCCTTCAGGCGAGCTTCGTAATGTACCGAGAGATTGTATGGCAACAGTCGGTGTTGTAGGTAACGCTGACCACGCTAATGTTAAAATCGGTAAAGCAGGTCGTAAGCGCAATATGGGCTGGAGACCGACAGTCCGCGGTTCTGTTATGAACCCGAATGACCACCCACACGGTGGTGGTGAAGGTAAGTCACCTATCGGTAGACCGGGTCCTTGTACTCCTTGGGGCAAGCCTGCTCTTGGTTATAAGACTCGCAACAAGAAAAAGGCATCTAACAAGATGATAGTTCGCCGTCGTAACGGTAAGTAAGAAGAAAGGAGAAGATTACAATGAGTAGAAGTACTAAAAAAGGCGCTTATGTAGAGGACAGCCTTTACAAGAAAGTAGAAGCTCTTAATGCTTCAGGCGACAAGCAGGTTATCAAAACCTGGTCAAGAAGTTCAACAATCTTCCCTGAATTCGTAGGTCACACCTTTGCTGTTCACGATGGAAGAAAGCATGTTCCTGTATATGTTACAGAGGATATGGTTGGACACAAGCTCGGTGAATTCGCACCGACAAGAACATTCAGAGGCCACGCAGGCTCAAAGACATCTAAGTAATCGAAAGGAGAATTATTATGGAAGCAACAGCTAAAGCAACATATGTCCGTATCTCTCCTCGAAAGGTGCAGATTGTTCTTGATCTTATCAGAAATCAGCCTGCCGACAAGGCTATGGCTATTCTTCAGTACACACCAAAAGCTGCTTGCGAGCCTGTTATGAAGGTTTTAAAGTCTGCTATGGCAAACGCTGAGAACAATTACAATATGGACGTAAACAGATTAGTAGTAAGCTACTGCAACGCAACTCCCGGCCCAACTCTTAAGAGAATTCAGGCCAGAGATCATGGTAGAGCTTACAGAATTAATAAGAGAACATCACACATTACCATTACCGTTAAGGAAATGGAAGACTAAGCGAGGAGGAAAAAGTTAAATGGGACAGAAATGTAATCCAACCGGTTTAAGAATCGGTGTTATCAAAAACTGGGACTCTCGCTGGTATGCTAAGAAGGGCGAGTTCGGTGATACACTTGTAGAGGACTACAAGCTTCGTAACTACCTTCTTGACTCACTTTACGGTGCAGGTGTTCCAAAGGTAGAAATCGAAAGAGATGCTAAGAGAGTTAGAATCAACATCCACTGTGCAAAGCCCGGTATGGTTATCGGTAAGCAGGGTGCTGAAATCGAAAAGCTCAAGGCTATCTGTGCAAAGAAGCTCGGCAAGGACGCAAATGAGGTTTTCATCAACATCATTGAAATCAAGCAGCCGGACCTCAATGCAACACTCGTAGCACAGAGCATTGCTCAGCAGCTTGAAAGACGAGTTTCTTTCAGAAGAGCTGTTAAGGGTGCTATCAGAAACACAATGCGTCTTGGTGCAAGAGGTATCAAGATTATGGTTTCGGGAAGAATCGGCGGTGCAGAAATCGCTCGTTCCGAAACATACAAAGAGGGTACAATTCCTCTTCAGACACTTCGTGCAGACATCGACTACGGCTTTGCTGAGGCAAAGACAACCTACGGTCGTATCGGCGTAAAGACTTGGATTTATCAGGGCGAGGTTCTTCACGAATCACGCAATAAGAAAAGATCATCTCGCAGGGAAGGAGGAAAAAGATAATGCTTTTACCTAAGCGTGTAAAACACAGAAAGCAGCACAGAGGCCGTATGACTGGTGTTGCAACAAGAGGTAACAAGGTTACCTACGGTGAATTTGGTCTTCAGACTACCGAGCCTGCTTGGATTACAGCAGCACAGATTGAGGCTGCCCGTATCGCAATGACTCGTTACACAAAGCGTGGCGGTAAAGTATGGATCAAAATTTTCCCTGACAAGCCCATTACAGCAAGACCTGCTGATACCCGTATGGGTAAAGGTAAAGGTAATGTTGATTACTGGGTAGCAGTTGTTAAGCCGGGCAGAGTAATGTTCGAGCTTGGCGGTGTAGATGAGGCAACAGCTCGTGAGGCTATGCGTCTTGCGGCAAACAAGCTTCCTGTAAAGTGTAAGTTTGTTAAGAAAGAAGAAGAGGGAGGCGAGCAGTAATGAAAGCATCAGAAATCAAGGCTCTTTCAGCAGAACAGAGAACAAAGAAGCTTGCAGAGCTTAAAGAAGAGCTTTTCAACCTTCATTTCCAGCAGGCAATCAATCAGCTCGACAACCCTATGAGAATTAAAGCAGTCAAGAAGGATATCGCTCGCATCAAAACTGTTGAGAGAGAAATCGAACTTGAAAATGCTAATTCTTAAGAAGGAGGTAACTGAATAATGGAAAGAAACCTCAGAAAGACAAGAGTAGGTGTTGTTACAAGCGATAAGATGGATAAAACAGTCGTTGTTACAATCAAGGACAAGGTTCGTCATCCGCTTTACAACAAAATTGTTAACCGTACTGTAAAGTACAAGGCACACGACGAAAACAACGAATGCGGTGTGGGCGATAAGGTTCTTATTATGGAATGCCGTCCGTACAGCAAGGACAAGAGATGGCGTGTGGTTGAAATTGTTGAGAAGGCTAAATAATCGTTACGATTTACAGCTTTTTTAAAATAATTTAGTCAAAAGAAAATAATAACTGCAACTTAGCAAAGTGTTATTTTGCAGTACGAAGGAGGAAAATGCTGTGATACAACAGGAAAGTCGTCTTAAAGTAGCAGACAACACAGGTGCTAAAGAGCTTCTCTGCATCAGAGTGCTTGGCGGTTCAGGCAGAAGATATGCAAATATCGGTGATGTAATCGTTGCAAGCGTAAAGAAAGCAGCGCCGGGCGGTATTGTTAAAAAAGGCGAAGTTGTAAAAGCTGTCATCGTTCGTACAACTAAAGGTGTGCGTCGTGACGACGGTCAGTATATTCGTTTTGACGAAAACGCTGCCGTAATTATCAGAGAGGATAAAACCCCTCGTGGTACCCGTATTTTTGGACCAGTAGCCCGTGAGCTTCGTGAAAAGGATTATATGAAAATCCTTTCTCTTGCTCCGGAAGTACTTTAATGGAGGTGCAGGAATATGAGTAAAATGTTTGTTAAATCCGGTGATACCGTAATGGTTCTCAGCGGTAAGTCAAAGGGTGTTAAGGGCGAGGTTATCGCTGTAAGTCCAAAAGAAGGTAAAGTCATCGTTAAGAAGGTAAACGTTGTTACAAAGCACGTTAAGCCTCGCAAGATGGGCGAGCCGGGCGGACTTATTGAGGTTGAATCTGCTCTTTATGCATCAAAGGTACAGCTCGTATGTCCTAAGTGCGGCGAATCAACCCGCGTAGGTCATAAAAAGGGCGGAATCCGCGTTTGTAAGAAATGCGGAAACGAATTTTAAGCAAGGGAGGACATAACAAATGGCTGCTGTTTTAAAAGAAACATACAAGAGCGAAGTTGCTCCGGCATTGATGAAAAAGTTTGAGTACAAGTCTGTTATGCAAATCCCAAAGCTTGACAAAATCGTTATCAATGTTGGTTGTGGCGAGGCTCGTGAGAATTCAAAGGTAGTAGACGCTATCATTAACGACCTTCAGACAATCACAGGTCAAAGACCGATTGTATGCCGTGCAAAGAAGTCTGTTGCAAACTTCAAGCTTCGTGAGGGTATGCCTATCGGTGTTAAGGTTACTCTTCGTGGAGAAAGAATGTATGAATTCCTTGATAGATTCTTCAATCTTGCACTTCCAAGAGTTCGTGACTTCAGAGGTATCAATCCTAATTCCTTCGATGGCAGAGGTAACTATGCTATGGGTATTAAGGAACAGTTGATTTTCCCTGAAATCGAGTATGATAAGATTGATGCCGTACGCGGTATGGACATCATCATGGTTACAACTGCAAACACAGACGAAGAGGCTCGTGAACTTCTCAAGTTAATGGGCGCTCCGTTTTCAGAGTAAGGAGGGAATATCGTGGCAAAAACATCTATGAAGGTTAAGGCTGCAAAGCCTGCTAAGTATTCAACAAGACAGTACAACAGATGCAAAATCTGCGGTAGACCTCATGCTTATCTTCGTAAGTACGGTGTATGCAGAATCTGCTTCAGAGAGCTTGCTCACAAGGGCGAGATTCCCGGAGTAAAGAAATCATCTTGGTAAGAACTGAGAATTGCTAATCTAATAAGGAGGAATTATCAATGCATATTACAGATCCAATCGCTGATATGCTTACAAGAATTCGTAATGCAAATTCAGCAAAGCACGATACAGTAGATATTCCTGCGTCAAACATGAAGAAGGCAATTGCTCAGATTCTTGTTGATGAAGGTTATATCAAAAATTATAAAGTAATTGAAGACGGTAAGCAGGGTGTTATCCGTGTAACACTCAAGTACGGCGAGGGCAAGAGCCAGGTTATTACAGGACTTCGCAGAGTGTCAAAGCCGGGTCTTCGTATTTATTCAAATGTTGAGGATATGCCCAAGGTTATGAAGGGACTCGGTGTTGCAATTGTTTCAACTTCAAAGGGCATTATGACAGACAGAGAAGCTCGCAAGCAGAATGTTGGCGGCGAGGTTTTAGCATTCATTTGGTAAGGAGGTACAGTCAGGATGTCACGTATTGGTTTAAAGCCTATTACAATTCCTGCCGGTGTTGATGTTCAAATCAACTCAAATGCTGTTACCGTAAAGGGACCAAACGGTACTCTTTCAATGGATGCTCATCCAAACATGGCTATCAGCGTTGAAGGCAGCGAGATTATCGTTAGCAGACCTAACGATGAAAAAGAAAACAGATCACTTCACGGTCTTACCCGTACACTTATTGCTAATATGGTAACAGGTGTAACAGAGGGATTCAAAAAGACTCTTGAGGTTAACGGTGTAGGTTACCGTGTTCAGCTTCAGGGCAACACCCTTGTAATGAACCTCGGTTTCTCACATCAGGTTACAATGGAAGCTCCGGAAGGAATTAAGATTGAATGTCCGTCAGCTAACTCTATCATAATCAGTGGTGCTGACAAGCAGAAGGTTGGTCAGTTCGCAGCTCAGGTTCGCGAAAAGAGACCGCCGGAGCCTTATAAGGGCAAGGGAATCAAGTATTCCGACGAGCATATCCGTCGTAAAGAAGGAAAAGCAGGTAAGAAATAAGGGAAGGAGTGAAATACTATGGTTTCAAGACAAGATGCTAACAAAGCAAGAAAAAAGCGCCACACAAGAGTTCGTGGCAGAATCAGCGGTACTGCTGAATGTCCAAGACTTAACGTATATCGCTCTCTCAGCAATATTTACGCGCAGTTAATCGACGATGTTGCAGGTGTTACAATCGCAGCTGCTTCAACAGTTGAAAAGGATTTCACTCAGTACGGCGGTAATGTAGAAGCAGCTAAGGCTGTTGGTAAGACATTAGCAGAAAGAGCTAAGGCAAAGGGCATTGAAGAATGCGTATTTGACCGTGGCGGTTATGTTTATCACGGACGCGTGGCAGCAGTTGCTGACGGCGCTCGTGAAGGCGGACTTAAGTTCTAAAGAAGGAGGTAAATTTTTATGGCAAAAATTGATGTATCTTCAATGGAACTTGAAGAAAGAGTTGTTGCAATAAACCGTGTATCAAAGACTGTAAAGGGCGGTAGAATTTTCAAATTCTCAGCTCTCGTAGTAGTTGGCGACGGTAAAGGTCTTGTAGGTTTCGGTATCGGTAAGTCAGGCGAAGTTCCGGACGCTATCCGTAAAGGAATTGAAGACGCAAAGAAAAATATTATTAAGGTTGCTCTTAAGGGAACAACAATCCCTCACGAGATTAAGGGTAAGTTCGGTGCAGGAGAGGTTCTTCTTATGCCTGCTCCAAAGGGTACCGGCGTTATCGCCGGCGGTCCGGTCCGTGCCGTTGTTGAAACAGTCGGCATTAAGGATATCAGAACAAAGGCTATCCGTTCAAACAATCCGTGCAATGTTGTAAGAGCTACAATAAACGGTTTGGCTCAGCTTCGTACAGCTGAAGAGGTTGCTGCAATCCGCGGCAAGTCAACCAAGGAAATTTTAGGTTAAGGAGGGTGGAATTATGGCAGACATCAAAATCAAGCTCACAAAGAGCTTAATTGGCAGCAAAGCAGACCAGATTGCCACCGCCCACTCTCTCGGTCTTCGCAAAATCGGCAATGTAACAGTACAGCCCGATAATGCTCAGACACAGGGTAAGCTTGCAAAAATTGCTCACCTTGTAACTATCGTAGAAGAATAAGGGGAGGTGCAGATGATATGAAATTACATGAACTTTCTCCTGCTCCCGGCTCAAAGAAGAGCGTAAAAAGAATAGGCAGAGGTACTGCTTCAGGACAGGGCAAGACTTCAGGTAAAGGCCAGAAGGGCCAGAAGTCCCGTTCAGGTTACAGCAGTCGTCCGGGCTTTGAAGGCGGACAGATGCCTCTTCAAAGAAGAGTTCCAAAGAGAGGCTTCAACAACATCTTTGCAACAGAGTATGCAATTGTTAATCTTTCAACTCTTAACGACAGATTTGAAGACGGAGCAACAGTTGACGCTCAGAGCCTTGTTGAGTCAGGCGTTCTCAAGAAGACACTTGACGGTGTAAAGGTTCTCGGCAATGGCGAAATCACCAAGGCGCTTACAGTTAAGGTTACTGCTATCAGTGAAACTGCTAAGGCTAAAATTGAAGCTGCAGGCGGCAAGGTGGAGGTGCTCTAAATGATTAAAACCATCGTAAATGCGTGGAAGGTAGCAGAAATTCGTAAGAAGCTTTTGTTTACTGCATTTATAATCCTCGTTTTCAGAATAGGTTCAGTCATTCCGGTACCGTTTCTCAGCATCATGGAAGAAATTGATGTTGGTAAGGGAAACACAATTCTCACTTATTTGAGCCTGATGACAGGTAGTGCATTCACATACGGAACAATTTTCGCTATGTCAATCACCCCTTACATCAACGCTTCAATTATTATGCAGCTTTTAGCTGTTGCAATTCCTGCACTTGAGAGATTGCAGAAGGAGGGCGAAGAGGGTAGAAAGAAGATTGCTTCAATCACCCGTTTTGTAACAGTAGGTCTTGGCATTTTACAGTCAGTAGCTTACTACTTCTTCCTTCGTGCAAACGGTTATCTTATGAAAGCCGCTGACGGCACTGCATTCACAGGCTTTGACGCAGTTTTCCAGGCAATCGTTATTGTTCTTGTTCTCACAGCAGGCACTGCGGTTATTATGTGGCTCGGTGAACAGATTACAATCAGCGGTATAGGCAACGGTATTTCAATCATACTTTTTGCAGGTATCGTTTCTCGTTTTCCGACTCTCATCAAGCAGCTCTTCCAGTATCTTGATACAGGAAGAACAGTTTACAAAATACTCGTTCCGGTTGTATGCGTAATCTTCCTTCTTATGATTGCATACATCGTATTTATGGATAATTCGGAAAGAAGACTTCCTATCTCATACGCAAAGCGTGTTGTAGGAAGAAAGATGATGGGCGGTCAGTCAACTCATATGCCTATCAAGGTAAATATGAGCGGCGTACTTCCCGTAATCTTTGCATCATCAATTCTTTCTCTTCCCGGAACAGTACAGATGTTCCTTTCAGCTGACAAGTATGAAGGAACCTTCTGGGAAAAATTCTTTAACGCATTCCAGGGTGATTCCTGGTGGTATGCAGGTATGTACTTCCTGCTTATCATATTCTTTGCTTATTTCTACAGTACAATCCAGTACAATCCTATTGAAATGGCAAACAATCTTCGTAAAAATAACGGCGCAATTCCGGGTATCCGTCCCGGTAAGCCAACCTCTGATTATATTCTCAGAGTTCTTTCAAGGCTTACACTTATCGGTGCTTTGATGCTTTCGGTTATCGCTTTGTTCCCGATTGTTTACTCGCTTATCTGCGACGCTGCAATCAAGCCTCTCACAGAGGGCGGCTCGGACGGCGGTATGACTATTTCTCTCGGCGGTACATCGCTTATCATTATGTGCGGTGTTGCTCTTGAAACAGTTCGTCAGCTTGAATCACAGATGATGATGCGTCATTATAAAGGCTTCCTTGACTAATTGAAATAAAGGAGTATTGATATGAAACTTATTCTTCTCGGCGCACCGGGTGCCGGCAAAGGTACACAGGCAGAAAAGATTGTAAACAAATATAATATTCCTGCAATTTCAACGGGTAATATTCTTCGTGCTGCTGTTAAAGACGGCACGGAGATGGGCCTTAAGGCTAAGTCCTATATGGACGCAGGCCAGCTCGTTCCCGATGAAATTCTTATAGGTATTATTAAGGACAGACTTAAAGAAGATGACTGTAAAAACGGCTTCATTCTTGACGGCTTTCCGAGAACAATTCCTCAGGCTCAGGCTCTTGAAGATATGGGCGTTGATATTGATAAGGTTCTCGATATTGAGGTTGCCGATGAAGCTATAACAAAAAGAATGAGCGGACGCCGTGTATGCTCAAAGTGTGCTAATTCATACCACATTGAGTATAAGAAGCCTGCAAAGGAGGGCATTTGCGATGCCTGCGGCGGCGAGCTTATACAGCGTAAAGACGATGCACCTGAAACAGTTCAGGCTCGCTTGGTTGAATACCACGAGATGACAGAGCCTCTTAAGGACTTTTACAGCAAGCTTAATAAGCTTGTTATCGTAGAGGGACAAGAGGAGGTTGCTGATACAACTGCTCTCGTCTTTGCTGCATTGGAGGATTAACATGATAGTGCTTAAAAGCAGCCGTGAGTTAGAGCTTATGAAAGAAGCTTGTCAGATTTCGGCTGAAGCATTACTGGTAGCAGGCGAGGCTGTTAAGCCCGGTGTATCTACCAAGGAAATTGATGAGATTGCATACAGGTTTATAAAAAAACACGGTGCAACGCCTAACTTTCTTAACTACGGTGGATTTCCTGCTACCGCATGTATATCTATAAATGATGAAGTTATCCACGGTATTCCTAAGGCAGACCGTATTCTAAAAGACGGTGATATTGTAAGTATCGACTTAGGCGCTGCCAAAAACGGATATAACGGCGACAATGCTGCCACATTTGCCTGCGGGACTTGCTCTCCCGAGGCAAAGCGGCTGATGGACACTACCAGAGAAAGCCTTTATAAAGGCATTGAACAGGCAGTTCCCGGCAACAGAATCGGCGATATTTCCTTTGCTGTGCAGTCCTATTGCGAGGAGCGTGGATTCGGCGTTGTCCGCGATTTTGTCGGTCACGGCGTCGGAACAAAGCTTCACGAAGAACCAAGCGTACCAAACTTCGGTCACGCAGGTCGTGGTATCAGACTGTTACCCGGAATGACATTGGCAATTGAACCAATGATAAATCTGGGAACCTATAAGGTTAAGCAGCTTTCAGATGGCTGGACTGTTAAAACAAGCGACGGCAAGCTTTCTGCTCATTTTGAGCACACGGTTGCAATAACTTCAAACGGTCCTGTCATTATGACAAAGCTTTAAGGCTTAAATCAATTGCTGGCGATTACGCCGTAATGTGATTCCAGTTAAAAGAATAACATCAATCGTAAATAAATTTTAGCGAGGTATAAGATGTCGAAGTCAGATATGATAGAAGTTGAGGGTACAGTGGTTGAGGTGTTGCCTAACACAACCTTTAAAGTAACACTGCAAAACGACCACATCATTATCGCTCACATCAGCGGAAAGTTGAGAATGAATAACATTCGCATACTTCCGGGTGACAAGGTAACGATTGAGATGTCACCATACGACTTAACTAAGGGTCGTATAATTTGGCGCTCAAAGTAATAATTAGGAGGATATTCAGAATGAAAGTAAGACCTTCTGTAAAGAAAATTTGCGAAAAATGCAAAGTAATTAAGCGCAATGGAAAAGTAATGGTTATCTGTGAAAATCCAAAGCACAAACAAAGACAGGGCTAAGCCTGTACTAAAAATCGGAGGTAAATTGTAAAATGGCACGAATTTCAGGTGTTGACTTACCTAATGACAAGAGAGTTGAAATCGGCCTCACCTATATCTACGGTATAGGTCGTACAACTGCTACTGAAGTTATCAAAGCAACAGGAATCAATCCGGATACTCGCTGCAGAGATTTAACTGAAGATGATGTTAAGAAGCTCAGTGATTATATCACTAACAATCTTACTGTTGAGGGTGACCTTCGCAGAGATGTTGCTTTTGACATCAAAAGACTTATAGAAATCGGTTGCTACCGCGGAGTAAGGCATAGAAAGGGACTTCCTGTAAGAGGACAGACCTCAAAGAACAATGCCCGCACTCGCAAGGGTCCTAAAAAGACCATAGCAAATAAGAAGAAATAATAGTAGGAGGAAACAATCAGTATGGCTACTAAAAAGACCACTGGCTCACGCAAGCGTCGTGAGAAGAAAAATATTGAGCGTGGTGCTGTCCATATTCAATCAACCTTCAACAACACTATCGTAACAATTACCGATATGAACGGAAATGCTGTTTCATGGGCATCAGCCGGTGAAATGGGCTTCCGCGGTTCAAGAAAGTCTACTCCTTTTGCAGCTGCTACTGCTGCAGAAACCGCTGCTAAGGCAGCTATGGACCACGGTATGAAAACTGTTGAAGTGTTTGTAAAGGGACCTGGTTCAGGTCGTGAATCAGCTATCAGAGCTCTTCAGACCGCCGGCTTGGAAGTAAGTCTTATTAAAGATGTTACTCCTATTCCGCACAATGGCTGTCGTCCACCAAAAAGACGCCGCGTATAGTTTAAAACTTGGAGGTTACTTGATATGGCAAGATATACAGGACCTGCTTGTAAACTTTGTCGTCGTGAAGGCAAAAAGCTTTTCCTCAAGGGCGACAGATGTTATACAAGCAAATGTGCAATTGAACGCCGTTCATATGCACCCGGCCAGCATGGCCAAAACAGAAAGAAGACTTCAGAATACGGTCTTCAGCTTCGTGCAAAGCAGTCTGCACGCCGTTACTACGGTATTGCAGAGGGACAGTTCCACAAATATTTCGTTATGGCTGACCGCAAGGTAGGCGTTACAGGTACAAACCTTCTCCAGATTTGTGAGAGCCGTCTTGACAATGTTGTTTATACAGCAGGTTTTGCAAGCTCAAGAGCACAGGCTCGTCAGCTTGTAAATCACGCTCATTTCACTGTTAACGGTACTAAGGTTGATATTCCTTCATATCTCCTTAAAGCAGGTGATGTAGTTGCTGTTAAGGAAACAAGCAGAACTACTGACGAGTTCAAAAATCTCGTAGAGGCAAATGCTTCTCGTCCTGTTCCTCAGTGGGTTGAGGCTAACAAAGATGCTATGGAAGCAAAGGTTGTAAGACTTCCTGAAAGAGAAGAAATTGCAACACCTGTTGAAGAGCATTTAATCGTTGAGTTCTACTCTAAGTAATAACTGCTTGTTGTTGCTTAGCGAAAACAAAATACAACATTTTTTTAGGAGGCTTTTAAATGATAGAAATTGATAAGCCTAAAATCGAGATTGTAGATGTTTCTACTGTCGGAAGCCGTAGTACCGGCAGATTTATTGTTGAACCTCTCGAAAGAGGTTTCGGTACTACCCTCGGCAACGGAATGAGAAGAGTTCTTCTTTCTTCACTTCCGGGCTATGCGATTACTTCCGTTAAGATTGATGGTGTTTTACATGAGTTTTCAACTATCCCTCATGTTAAAGAGGATGTAACCGAGATTGTTCTTAATCTCAAAAATGTTATCCTCAAGATACACGACGAAAACCCAAAGACTCTTTATATTGAGGCTTCGGGAGAGGGTGAAATCACAGCTGCTGATATTAAGCACGATGCTGATGTTGAAATTCTCAATCCTGACCTTCACATCGCTTATCTTGATGAAGGTGCAAGTGTAAATATGGAGCTTACAGCTGACAACGGCAGAGGATATGTTCCCTGTGACCGCAATAAGCAGCTTATGGATTTGCCAATCGGCACTATTGCCATTGACTCAATCTATACTCCTGTTCTTAAGGTTAATTACACTGTTGAAAACACCCGTGTAGGTCAGCAGACTGACCTCGACAAGCTCATTCTCGACATTGAGACAGACGGTACTATTCCGGCTGACGAGGCAGCTTCTCTTGCTGCTAAAATTCTCAATGACCACCTAATGCTCTTCGTTGACCTTTCCGAAGAAATCGGAAATCAGGACATTATGGTTGAAAAGGATGATGACGGCAAGGAAAAGGTTCTTGAAATGACTATTGAAGAGCTTGACCTTTCTGTTCGTTCCTTCAACTGTCTTAAGAGAGCAGGTATCAATACAGTAGAAGATTTAATCGGTAAATCAGAAGAAGATATGATGAAAGTCAGAAACCTTGGCCGTAAGTCACTCGACGAGGTCGTTGCAAAGCTCGGCTCTCTCGGTTTCGGACTTAGCAAGGAAGAGGACTAAAGGAGGGAATTTCAATGCCAGGTAGCAGAAAGCTGGGCCGCCCAACTGACCACAGAAAGGCTATGCTCAGAGGTATGGTTACTTATCTTTTAGAAAACGGCAAGATTGAAACTACCGTTACAAGAGCAAAAGAGGTTCGTGCTATGACAGAGAAAATGATAACTCTCGGCAAGAACAACACACTTCATTCAAAAAGACAGGTTCTTTCTTATGTAACAAAGGAAGATGTTGTTAAAAAGCTTTTTGACGAGGTTGCTCCTAAGTACGCAGACAGAAACGGCGGTTATTGCCGTATTATCAAAACAGGCCCTCGCCGCGGCGACGCAGCAGAAATGTGTATCATCGAGCTTGTTTAAGATAATACCAAATCATAAATTAAGGACGGTCATTCGACCGTCCTTTTGTTATGTGGGAATTTACAAATTATGATTTATAGGGGGAGGGCTTCCACGCCCTCCCGCTAATATTACAAATGTCAGTTATCTGCATTATCCCACGGCCACGGGTCTTTTAACCATTCGTCGCTGTTATATCCGGTTAAGGTGAGCGGACCGAACTGCTTTTCGTATTCGTCCTTCACTGCCTCATATTTTTTCTTATACGATTTAAGAAGCTGGAGCGCCTCAGCATCGTCGGGATGCGTGTCGCAGAAAAGTCGGCATTCGTACATGGCAAAGCCGAGTGCAGACACTCTTTGCAAAAGCTTCTTTTTATTCATATCCGTTTCACCATCTTTCCCATAAACGGTTTATTAAGCGCCGGAAACAGTGTGCCGTTTTTGAGCGCTGTGTCGTATTCGTATGTTACAAGCTCAAGCTGAAGCGGCACATATGCCATGGTAACACTTGCGTCCTCGGGTAAGGGAGGTCGCTTGTCACTTTTTAAAAAGCTTGGCTTGAATAGGTCAACATAATTATCCAATCATATTCTCCTTTCTTATCTATTATGCTTCATACTATGTCGAAAAAAATAATTTGACAAAAGGCGAATAAAAATTTTTTACATATAATGGAATGTGATGTTTAAATCACTTTGTAAATGGCAATTATATTTTTGAAGGGAATAAGCCTTATGAAATAAGAAAAAAATATGAAGGTGATTATATGCTGATTAAACGAGGCGAAATATATTATGCTGACCTTAGTCCTGTAATCGGCTCAGAGCAGGGCGGTGTAAGACCTGTTTTAATCGTTCAAAATGATGTCGGAAACAAATTTTCTCCAACGGTTATTGCCGCCGCCATAACATCTCAAAAGGACAAAAACAATCTGCCCACGCACATTGAGGTAGATGCACGAAACTGCGGACTTGCAAAGGACAGCATTGTTCTTTTGGAGCAGGTGAGAACGATTGACAAAAGAAGGCTCAAGGAAAAAATGGGCTGTCTTGATGTAGATGATATGGGAAAAGTTAATCATGCGCTCAGCGTCAGCTTTGGCTTGTAAAATAAAAAATCCTAACCTTATCTTTAATTGATAAATGTTTAGGATTGTTTTATTTTTTTATATGTGTTAAAATATTCCTGTATAAAAATTATAGGAGAATAACTATGTTTAAAATTGCAAAATTTGAAAAGGTTTCGTTTGAGCAGTTTGAAAAGGACTGGATGAAAAATTTTCCCGAAACTAAGGATGTTAAGGCTGTTTATGACAGCATAAAGCTTCCGAAAAGAGCAACAACAGGCTCGGCGGGATATGATTTTTACGCTCCTGACGAGGTGTGCTTTGAAAAAGGAAAATCAACCCTTGTGCCTACCGGTATACGCTCAAAAATCGACGAAGGCTGGGTGCTTTCAATTTATCCGCGTTCGGGACTTGGCTTCAAGCACAGATGCCAGCTCGACAACACAGTCGGTATAATCGACTCCGATTATTATAATTCATCAAACGAGGGACATATTATGATAAAAATAAGCTGTGACGCTCACGACAAGGGACATACTGCCTCAGTAAGCGCCGGTGATGGCTTTGCTCAGGGTATATTCACTCAGTTTGGAATTACCGTTGACGATGAAACAGACGGCATAAGAGACGGCGGCTTCGGCTCAACCACAAAATAATGCAAAACAAGAAAAATGTTTTAAAAAATTCGCTTTTTGTATGCCTGCTTGCAACTCTGTGCTGTGCTTTGTGGGGGAGCGCCTTTCCGTCGATAAAAACAGGGTATAGGCTTTTTGAAATATCGTCGCAAGACTATTCCTCGCAAATACTTTTTGCAGGTATAAGATTTTTTCTTGCCGGCTTGCTGACAATACTTTTCGGCAGTATTTTATCTAAAAAGCTGCTTTTGCCGAAAAAAAGCTCCGCAGGAAAAACGGCACTTCTTGCACTTTTTCAAACCGCACTTCAGTATGTGTTTTTTTACATAGGACTCGCACATACAACAGGCACAAAGGGCTCGATAATAAACAGTACAAGCGTGTTTTTTGCCGTGATAATATCAAGCCTTATATTTAAACAGGAAAGGCTGAGCACTTCAAAGCTTTTCGGGTGCGTTATCGGCTTTGCAGGAACGGTAATTATCAACCTCACCTCAAGCGGATTGAATACGGATATGAGCTTTTTAGGGGAGGGCTTTATTATCCTTTCCTCCCTGTCATATGCGGTGTCGTCTGTTTTGATTAAACGCTTTTCCGCCTATGAAAATCCTGTTACACTAAGCGGATATCAATTTGCCCTTGGCGGAATTGTAATGGCTTTGTTCGGTGCTCTTTCGGGCGGTCGGCTTACCGTTTTAACAATAAAGGGAGCAGTCTTGCTTCTTTATCTTGCATTTGTGTCAGCGATGGCATATACGCTTTGGGGTGTACTGCTAAAGTATAACGAGGTGTCGCAGGTTGCTGTTTACGGCTTTATGACTCCTGTTTTCGGTTGCATAATGTCAGCAGTGTTTTTAAAGGAAAGTGCATCGCAGTCTGCGGTGCAGACGATTTTGGCTCTTGTGTTTGTTTGCATGGGAATATATTTAGTTAATATGAAAGAAAAAGGTGTTAATTATGATTGATACAAAAACATTATTCAAGCTGGGCTACGGTCTGTTTGTTTTGACCGCAAGGGACGTGGGAAAAGATAACGGCTGTATTATAAATACGGCTTCTCAGGTGGCAAATGCACCTAACAAGATTATGATTTCCGTAAATAAGAATAACTACACACACGATATGATTGTAAAAACGGGCAGATTTAATCTCTCTGTTTTGACTGAAAGCGTTGATTTTACTCTTATTCAGCATTACGGCTTTCAAAGCGGTAGAGATACACAGAAGATTTATCCCGCAGGAATTGTGAGAAGTGAAAACGGTATTGCATATATTCCGACAAGCACAAATGCGTTTATATCCTGCGAGGTTACTGATATGATTGACTGCACCTCGCATACTCTTTTTCTTGCCGATATAACGGAGGCAGAGGTTTTGTCCGATGAAAGATCGGTGACATATCAGTATTATTTCGACCACATCAAGCCAAAGCCTCAAAAAAGCGAAAAGAAGGGCTATGTATGCAAGGTTTGCGGATATGTTTACGAGGGAGATGAGCTTCCGGAGGACTTTATCTGCCCTGTTTGCAAGCATCCTGCATTGGATTTTGAACCACTAAATAAATAATAGGAGAATAGCTTATGAAAGCAAAAATGACTCTTGCCAAGGAGTTTAAAATCGGGGAAATTGATAAAAGAATTTACGGCTCGTTTGTTGAGCACCTCGGCCGTGCGGTTTACGGCGGTATATATGAGCCCGAGCATCCGCTTGCAGATGAGGACGGCTTTAGAAGGGATGTTATCGACCTTGTAAAAAAGCTCAATGTACCGATAGTTCGCTATCCGGGCGGAAATTTTGTTTCCGGCTATAATTGGGAGGACGGCGTCGGTCCTGTTGAAAAAAGACCGAAGCGTCTTGACCTTGCGTGGGGTACTACCGAGCCAAATTATTTCGGAACAAATGAGTTTATGAAATGGTGTAAAAAGGCTGATACCGAATGTATGATGGCGGTAAACCTTGGTACAAGAGGGGCAGACGAGGCAAGAAATCTTGTTGAATACACTAATCACAAGGGAGGCTCTGCGTGGGCTGATTTGCGAAAGGCTCACGGATATGATGAGCCGTGGGGCATTAAGCTTTGGTGCCTTGGAAATGAAATGGACGGCAGGTGGCAGATGGGTGCCAAAACTGCTGTTGAATACGGAAGAACCGCACTTGAAGCATCAAAGGTTATGAAATGGACAGATGATTCCATTGAAACAGTTCTTTGCGGTTCGTCAAGCAGAAATTCACCGACCTTCGGCGAATGGGAGGCAACCGCACTTGATATTGCGTATGACAGTGTTGACTACATTTCGCTTCATCAGTATTATGACAACACACCTCTTGATACTCCGTCATTTTTGGCAAAAACAATGGAGCTTGAGGAGTTTATTTATACGGTTATATGTGTGTGCGACTACATAAAGGCAAAAAAACGCTCAAAGAAAACAATAAATCTTTCCTTTGACGAGTGGAATGTTTGGTATCATTCAAACAACGCACCGTATGAAAGGTGGTCTATGTCACCGCCGAGGCTTGAGGATATTTATAATTTTGAGGATGCACTTGTTGTCGGCTCAATGCTTATAACCCTGCTTCGCCATTGCGACAGAATTAAGATTGCCTGCCTTGCACAGCTTGTTAATGTTATCGCTCCGATATTTACAAAGACGGGCGGAGGAATATTTGAACAGACAATATTTTATCCGTTTGAGCATATGAGCAATTTCGGCAGAGGAGCAGCTCTCAATCCGATTATCTCTTGTCCGAAATATGACTGCAAGGAGTTTACGGATGTACCTTATCTTGAGGCTATTGCCGCATACGATGAGGAAAATGAGAGTATGACGGTGTTTTGCGTCAACAAATCTCTTGATGAAAAAATGCTCCTTGAGGTTAATATGCTTGATTTTGAGGGGTATAAGCCCGTTGAATTTATTTCGATGGATGGCTATGACAGATATGCTGAAAACAGCCTTGAAAATCCCTTTGTCAAGCCGCATAATAATCCTGTACCTGAGATTGACGGCGGTATAATGACAGCATCTTTGAAGCCGTTTAGCTGGAATGTTATCAGGCTTAAAAAAGATTAACTTTACATTAGTGATTTAATATGATAAAATATAACATCACATTCTTTTGTGGTGTTATATTTATTTGAGGAGGAATTTTATGACAACAGCACAGATTTGCATAATGATTACAATAGTTGTTTATCTTGCGTGTATGGTAATCATAGGTGCTGCTTTTTCCAAAAAAACAAACAATGTAGGCGACTTTTATCTCGGCGGCAGAAGGCTGGGACCGTTTGTTGCCGCAATGAGCGCCGAGGCTTCGGATATGTCAAGCTATCTGCTTATGGGACTTCCCGGTCTTGCATATCTTACAGGTGTTGCCGATGTAGGCTGGACCGTAATCGGACTTGCTGTCGGCACATATCTTAACTGGCTTATTGTTGCAAAAAAGCTTCGTAACTATTCTGCACATATCGGTGCAATCACAATTCCCGATTATTTTTCGCGCAGATACAGGGATAACAAAAATATTCTTATGGCAATTTCAGCCTTGGTTATTATTGTGTTCTTTGTTCCGTATACAGCGTCGGGCTTTGCCGCCTGCGGAAAGCTTTTCGGCACTCTGTTCGGGATTGACTATCACCTTGCAATGATTGTTTCTGCAATTATCATCGTTGGCTATACCTCTCTCGGAGGCTTTAATGCGGCTTCAACAACCGACCTTATTCAGTCTATTATTATGACAATCGCTCTTGTAATAGTTCTTGTTTTCGGTGTAAGTCAGGCAGGTGGCTGGGATGCAGTAATGCTTAATGCAAAGTCACTTTCGGGCTATCTCGGTATGTTTGAAACGCACAATCCCGAAACAATGCAGGCTTCGCCCTACGGAATAATCACAATAATTTCAACGCTTGCCTGGGGACTTGGCTACTTTGGTATGCCTCACATTCTTCTTAGATTTATGGCGATTGAAAATCCCGATAAGGTAAAAATCTCTCGCCGTGTTGCAACTGTTTGGGTAGTCATTTCAATGACCGTTGCCGTGCTTATCGGTATTGTCGGTCTTGGTATGGTAAACAATAAAGCTCTTCTTCCGCTTGAGGACAGCGAAACAATTATTATTCAGATTTCAAATCTTTTGTCACAATTCGGAATACTTCCCGCACTTATTGCAGGTGTAATACTTTCGGGTATTCTTGCAAGTACAATGTCAACGGCGGACAGTCAGCTTCTTGCAGCCTCCTCTGCGGTTTCTGAAAATATTTTCGGCGGACTTTTCAAGGTAAACCTTTCCGAAAAAACAAAGATGATTGTTGCAAGAGTTGTGTTGATAGTAATTGCCGTAATCGGTGTAATTATTGCGTGGAATCCGAAATCGTCTGTTTTCGGTATTGTATCGTTTGCGTGGGCAGGCTTCGGCGCAGCCTTCGGACCGGTAATGCTTCTTGCTCTTTTCTGGAGGAGGTCAAACAAATACGGTGCAACTGCCGGTATGATAGGCGGAGGAATAATGGTATTCCTTTGGAAATATGTAATAGCAGGTCTTGCAGATGTGCTTAATGTTTACGAACTTTTGCCTGCATTTATCACCGGTCTTGTTGTTAATGTGATTGTTTCTCTCTTAACTCCTGCTCCCGAAAAGGAAATTGTTGACGATTTTGAAGCAGTAAAGAAAATGAAATAAAAGCAATGTATTATTTATACCTCGCAGAAATGCGGGGTATATTTTTTTTCAAAAAAGTATTGACAAGAGATTAAAATAGTGATATATTTCAACTGTAATAGCAAAGATATCACAGTTAGCCAACTATACTAAACAGGAAAGGAGCATCAGATTTGATTTTTATTGATTATCACAGTCGTACACCGATTTACGAGCAGATAAAGGAGCAAATTATTATGCTTATAAACACGGGCGTTTACAAGCCCGATGACCAGCTTCCGTCAATCAGGGCGCTTTCAAATGAGCTTAACATCAATGTTAACACTATTAAGCGAGCCTTTACAGAGCTTGAGCACGACGGCATTACTTATTCTGCACAGGGCAGGGGAGTTTTTGTGGCTTCAAATCCGATAGGAAATGAAAAAATCAAAATGTCAGCCCTGACGGATATTAAGGCGGTTGTTAAATCTGCCAAGACAAAGGGTGTAGAAAAGCAAGAAATTGTAAGTCTTGTAGAAAGTATTTACGAGGAGGGTGACAGTAATGATTGAAATAAATAATGTAACAAAAAAATTCGGTGATTTCACTGCTATCGAGGACATTTCGTTTAAGGTTGAGGAATCCTCAATCTACGGACTTGTAGGCTATAACGGAGCCGGAAAAACAACGCTTCTTAAATGCTGTGCCGGAATATACAAAACAGACGGCGGAGAGGTTAAGCTTGACGGTGAGAATGTGTATGACAACGGTGCTGTCAGAACAAATATGTTTTATGTTCCCGACGATTTGTTCTTTTTAAGAAATGCAAATTTGCTTAAAATGAAAAGGTTTTATCAGGGATATTTCCCGAATTTCTCCGAAAAGGTGTTTGACAATATGGCAGACGCTATGGGACTTGATGTTAAAAAGAATATAAGCTCTTTTTCAAAGGGTATGCAAAGACAGGCTGAGGTTATTCTTGCAATGGCAACAAGACCGAAATATATGCTTCTTGATGAGGTGTTTGACGGAATAGACCCTCAAAAGCGAAATCTTTGCAAAAAGATTTTTCTTGAATATATGGCGGAAACAGGCTGTTCAATGATAATGAGCAGTCACAATCTTCAGGAGGTTTCCGATTTGTGCGACCATGTTGCTCTCATTAACGGCAAAAGGCTCACAATGAATGTTAATGTTGACGATATCAGCGCAGCTTACAGAAAATACAGAATGATTTTTGCACAGGATGTTGACAAATCAATCTTTGCAGGAATTGAAAACAAAGGAATTACAATAGACAACAGGCTTGTCACAATAATAGTTAAAAGTGATTTTGACGAGGGAAGGCTTTATTCTCTCAATCCTATTCATATGGACAGCGTTACATTATCACTTGAAGAGGTATTTTTAAACGAAATGGAGGACGGAGAATATGACATCACAAAAATTTTCAGCTGATAGGCATTCAGCAAGATATGATTTTAAGTATTCACTTAAATCAATAGCATTCCCGTCAGTGCTTTCCTTTTTGGCAGCAGGCTTCTTCTTTGTTTTTGCAGTTGTTGCTACAATTTCAAACTATTGCGCTGGCTTGGGACTTTCTCCCGAAGCTAAAATTACAACGCTTCGCAATGAATTCAGCGTGATACTGACGGCTAATCCGTCAACTCCGCTGATGGGCACATATCTGTCAATAGGTATAGCGGCAGTTATAATAGGTGTTCTTTTTGCTTTCTTTTCCTTCAGCTTTTTAATGAAGAAAAAGAGTGTAAATGTGTTCTTATCGTCAGGCGTTGACAGGAGAACTATGTTCAAAAACAGAGTGCTTGCAAGCGTTATGATGATGGCACTAACAAGCATTATCCCCATTATCATTGATGTAATTATCAATATTTACTGTTTCTCTCATCCGTTATATATGCTTGTTAACGGAATGTGGCTGTTTCTTGGATACTTCGCATATATGCTTGTAGGCTTTTCGCTGATGAGTATATCAATGACCTTGTGTGCTACTGTTGTTGAAAGCCTGTTCTTCGGTGCAGGAATCATTTGGCTTCCGACAGTATTGCTTGTAAGCATTGACGCTCTGCTTTCGGCTTTCCTCAGAGGCTTTGATGTGGCGTTTTTTAGCTTCGACGAGAGTGTAAAAAGCATACTCGGAAGAACCTCAATCATAAATCCTTTGTTTTTCGGTGCAAGGCTTGACAGCAATACGGTTTATCTTAATCTGTTTGCATTTTTGTGCAGGACTAAGGCTCCCGAAAAGGAAGGAAGCGATACATTTTATTACACTAATTTTTGGGGCGGAACAGGCTATAAGGAGGTAGGCATTGAATATATTCTTCCGATACTTATTTGGCTTGCTTTGTCCGTACTGTTCTTGCTTGCTGCAAAAAGGCTCCTTTTAAACAGAAGGGCAGAAAGATCAGGTATTCATTCCTCAGTGCCCTTTGCTACAAATTTCTTTGCCTTTGAAGTGATTTTGCTTGCTTGCAGTGCATTTATCGGTATTATAAGCGAATCAGAACTGCCAAAATGGAATATGATTTGGATTGTTCCGATAGCATTTATCGTATATTATGTTATCCTTTCCGTTAATAGAAGAAGCGTAAAGCACATCAAAAAAACGGCGTTGTGCCCGATTGCTTCGCTGACCTTGATTATGGCTGTGTCCTTGGTTTTCGGCTCGGGTTGCTTCGGCTACACATCATATGTTCCCGAGATTAGCGAGATTGAATATGTAACCGTAACCTCGAAGAATACGGCAATAACAGGTACTGATATAAACTCAACCGATGATTTTTCAGGAGTGTTCCAGTCGGATTACTCTTCAAATCTTATGGGAATCTTTACTGATAGTGAGGATTTGAAGAAGGTTTGCGAGGTTCATTCGCAGGCGGCTGACAGAACAGATGATATGGCAGAGGATATTGTTAAATTCCACTATGTTCTCAAAAACGGCAAGGTTGTTGACAGATACTTTAAAACAGTTGACAGACAGGTGCCTTACAGTATTCTTACTCTTACAGATACAAAGGCATACAAAAATGAGCTCGAATACTTTATGTCATCAAAATATGCAGAAGAAAATGAAAGCGATTATTCAAAGTATTATGATGATTTGTGGAATTGCGGTATGGCAGGCAATATGACAAGTCAGGAGGAGATTAAAAAGCTTTTCCACGAGGGCAGTGCAAATCTGTTGTTGTCAGACGGAGTTACTGAAAGTAAAATAGAAAACACTCCCGAGCTTCTTGATGCTATTCTTGCCGACAGACTTTCTATGACCTGTGAGCAGAAATATCTTTCCGACAAAAAGGCGTTAGGTGCAATAAACTTTGTTGATATTCGTGAGTCGAGCGGATATTATGATGAATACACAGGTGAGTATATTGAGTACGGGGATTCGTATTACACTCCCTGCACAATCAGAATTTATATCAACGAGTATATGACAAATACGCTTGCATATCTCAGGTCAACAGGTGAATACGATTTGCTGTCTGCAACCGATGACGATGGTATGAAGCTTGTATGGGCGTCTTATGAGCAGGTTAAAAACCTTAGAAATAACAGCAGTGTTTACGGCTATCCATCCGAAAAACACCTTTCAAATAACTTCATAGCAATGGTTAACAGGTTTGAGGAGTCAGAGGGCGAGGATATGAAAACGCTCTTTGAAAAATCAGCAAGCACAAAGGACGAGGCACAGATAAAGCAGCTCTATGACAGCTCGTTAATTTTCCGCTATGCAAAGCCTGATGATTATATTGTTATGTTCAAATACAGAAACGGCGACGATACAAAATATGTATCAAGAATTATTCCCGAAAAGGATGCCCCGTCATTTGTAAAATGATCTTTATGTACAATCAGGGACAGTCCCTGATTGTACGTTTTTTGGAAAAATCTTTTATAATTCTTTACTTTTTCTTTTCTGTATTTTTATTTTAATGCTTTATTATTAAGTCAAAAGGAGGAGTGATTATGAATATTTTAGTGACAATAGACTCCAATTATGTTTTTCCGCTTTGTATTATGCTCAGGTCATTGATTGATACGAATAAAAATCATCCGGTTGAGCTTTATGTTGCTCATTCATCACTTACTGATTTTGATAAAAGCACAATAAACAGCGAGCTTGAAAACACGCTTGTAACGGCTCACTATATTACGCTTAATGATTCTCTTTTTGAAAATGCACCAACAAAAAAGCGTATTTCAAAGGAGACTTATTATAGGCTCTTTGCACCGATATATCTTCCTTCTTCGGTTGAAAGAATCCTTTATATTGACCCCGATACAATTATCTTAAACTCCTTAAATCAATTCTATTCAAGCGATTTTGAGGGTAATTTGATTATCGGTGCAAAGCATTTTGACGGCTTAATTGATTTGTGGAACAGGCGTCGTCTGTTTATGAAGCGTTCTAAAAAATACATCAACGCAGGTATTATGCTTCTTAACATTGCCCAAATGCGAAAAAGATTTACAACGGGCAGGGTGTACGAGGTTATCAGGAAATACTCGCGCATACTGTTTCTTGCAGATCAGGACGCAATAAACATAATCTATGATGGCAAGATTAAGACGGCAACCGAATTCAAAATAAATCTCGACGAGCGCACGTTTTCTCATATACTCAAAAAGTGTACGCTTGATGAGGCTATGGATTTTGTTAAGGCAAACACCCTTATTGTTCATTATAACGGCAAGTACAAGCCCTGGAAAAACGGCTACAAAGGAAGCCTGAAATGCCTGTGGGACAAGTATAATTATATCGACGCAGGGAAGTATAAATATGGCAGAGTTAGTTAAAAAGTATATAAAAAAACCGCCAAAGGAAACTGTTGCGGTTTATACAGTCGGCGGTCTGGTTTTGCTTATTCTTTTTCTTGTGCTTTATTTTACGGTCGGCAAAAGCCTGACAGGCTTTGTTTCAGATACACAGAGCTTTAAGCTGTGGCTTGATTCATATAAAGGGCTCAGCGCGGCGGTTTTTGTGTTCATAAGAGCCTTTCAGACGGTTATTAAAATAATCCCTGCCGAGCCTCTTGAAATTGCAGCAGGCTATGCTTTTGGCACTTGGGGCGGACTTGCCCTTTGCTCGCTCGGCTCGTTTTTAGGCTCGCTTGTGATAGTCCTTCTTTCAAGAACTGTCGGTATGAAATTTGTTTCGGCTTTTATCAATGAGGAGCAGGTGAAGCGGCTTAAAATTATCAGCAACAAAAGGAATATGAGATTGTTTTTGATTGTGTTTTATCTTATTCCTGCAACGCCAAAGGATATTTTTACGTACATCGCAGGAACGATGAAGATGAATCTGTTTGAATTTTTTGTAATCACAACGATTGCAAGAATTCCCTCGATTATCACATCTACGGCCTGCGGTGCACAGATTGAGGATAAAAACTATCTGCTTGCGGCAATAATATTTATTGCAACGGCTCTCGTTTCCTTGGTATGCACAATAATATATAAAAAATATTCGCAAAAAAATACACAGTAAGGAATGTCCCTACTGTGCATTTTTTATTTGAATGCTTGCTTTTAAAACTCGTAGGGCAGGGGTTTACTCCTGCCCTACGAGTTAAGCTTTTTTAACCACAAAAACAAGCCAGCCCTTTTCCTCAAAGCGCTCAATCACCTCGAAGCCGTTTTGTGCAAAGGAATAAAGCACCTCGTTCTCACGGCTTTCGATAATTCCGCCGGTAATATAAACACCGCCGTCATCAAGAAATTTCCCGACCTGAGTGTTGAATTCCATAATAATATCGGCAACTATATTTGCAACAATCACATTGAATTTGCCCTCAACCTTGTCTGACAGATTGCCCTTTATTGCAGTAAATCTGCTTTCGTCAAAGCCGTTTTGCAGAGCATTTGCCTGAGCGGTTTTAACAGCAAGCGAATCAATGTCAACACCAAGTGCATTTTTTGCACCGAGAAGCAGAGAGGCGATTGACAGGATACCGCTTCCACAGCCTATGTCGAGCACGGTTGAGCCTTTATCAATGTATTTTTCAAGCGTTTCAAGGCATAGCTTTGTTGTCGGGTGACTGCCTGTTCCGAATGCCAGACCGGGCTCAATGTCAAGCACAATCCTGCCGTTGCTGTCATACTCCTCCTCCCATACAGGTCTTATGAGAAGCCTCTGACCTATGGGCATAGGGTGAAAATACTGCTTCCAGTTATTTACCCAGTCCTCTGTTGCACAGTCGGCAATTTTTACGCTGAATTTTATGCCGTTTTCGTCAAGCCTTTCCTTGATAAAAGATACTGCCTCAAGCGGATTTTCGTGAGGGTTAACATAAATATGAATTATGCCCTTTGTTCTGTCGGTATTTAATAGCGACTCCTCAATCAAATCAATATGGGCAATTTCCATTACCTCATTTTCAAGCTCGGAATAATCCTCAATATATATTCCGTAGGGCACTACCATATTAGCAATGCTTCCTGCCGTTTCAATATCCCTTGTGTTGACTGTAACGGCTATTTCAGTCCAGCTTTCATTAGTGTTAATACTTTCCAAATTTATTCTCCTAAGTTTACCTTGTGTTCTGTCGATGAAAGACCGTGATTATAGAGCTTTCTGTTATCAAGCGCCCATTGTCTGTCGGTAAATTCACCGGAATTTATTTTTGCCGTTGCGCTGTTTATTTCAAATATAGTTGCGTCAAGAGCGTCGAGCGTTGACAGAATTTCAGCCTCAAGAAACATCGGTCTTACAGGTGAGCCGTATTCGGGAACTCCGTGGTGTGATAAAATCATATGCTCAAGCAAAACGGCCTTTTCTTCGCTTATTCCAAGCTCCTTTGCAGTTTCTTCAACATACATTGCACCCTTTACAAGATGACCGATAAGCTCTCCGCCGACGGTGTAGCCGCTGCAAAGCCCTGTTTTTGCAAGGCTCATTTCAAAGGTTTTTGCAACATCGTGCAAAATCGCACCCGAAAGCAGTAATTCTCTGTTTACGTTCGGATAAACCTGACAAACCTTTTCACAAAGCTCAACAATCGAGCCTGTGTGAAGCATAAGTCCGCCGACTATTGCGTGGTGAAGACGATATGCCGCAGGAAAAACCTCGAGAGTCTGCCTGTTGTCCGTCATTATTTTTGATACAACAGCCTTCAAATCAGCATCTCTGAAAGCATTCACCTTTTGCAAAAGCATTGCAAAAACGGCCTCTCCGCTGTGCTCCGACGAGGGAATAAAATCCTTTATCATTTCGTCGGGCGCTTTTTTTATTGATGTAACATTCAGCTGAGTTTTGCCCTTGTAATTATCAACCGTGTATTCAATTTCAACAACATCGTTTTGAGCAAACTGTCCGTTGTTTTCAAATCTCCAAAGCTTTGCAGGGTACTCGTTTTTATCACTTCCGAGCAAAAGCATATCAAGAAAGCCGTTGCCGTTTTTATCCTTTTTTTCGGCAAGCTCTTTTATAAGTGCATATGACGCCATATTTTTTGTCCTTTCTTTTCGTGTTTAAAAATATTATACAATATATTTAATCTTTATTCAATCATTAAATGCCGATAGTCCTTGACAAAGTTCTTTTGCCTTGCTATTATACTTTTATATAGTTTAAAGTATATGGGAGTGTGATATTCCTTGAAAAATATTGATAATCTTTGTATGAACTGCTTTGAAGAGCTGACAAACGGGAGCGTTTGCGAAGCCTGTGGCTTTGACAACGACGCTGTGTGCGAAATCATCTATCTTCAGCGCAAGACCGTGCTTAATGACCGCTATGTTATAGGAAATGTTGTTTCCCACGAAAGCGATGCGGCGACATATATGGCATACGACAAACAGCTTGACGAGGTTGTAACGATAAGAGAATTTCTTCCAAAGGGTATTGCCAACAGGCTTGAGGGAAACTCTGAGGTTCATATCAGAGAAAGATACAGACAAAGCTTTGATAAGCTCAAGCAGTCATTTGTTGATTTGTGGACTACAATACTCAAAATGAGAAATCTTTCGGCGGTTATTCCCGTTTATGATATTTTTGAACTTAACGGTACTGCGTATGCGGTAAGCGAGTATATGGAATCAATAACTCTTCGTGAATTTTTGCTCAGAAATCCTGACGGAAATATCAGCTGGGACAAGGCAAGAATAATGTTTATGCCTGTTCTTACCACACTTGAGGCACTTCATTCAAACAATATTATTCACGGTGGTATTTGCCCCGATAATCTTGTTTTGTGCCGTGACGGCAAGGTAAGACTCAAGGGCTTTTGCATTTCTCAGGCAAACACAATGTCATCAGAGCTTGAATTTAATCTCAATGACGGATATACAGCTCTTGAGCAGTACGAAAACAGCCACAAAATGTGCCCTGCAACCGATATTTATGCTTTTTCTGCATGTATATTCAGAGCACTCGTCGGTCAAAATCCGCCTGACGCTAAGTCAAGAGAAACTAATGACAAGCTGATGATTCCAAATACGATTGCGGAAAAAATACCGACCTATGTTATAAGAGCGCTCGGCGGCGGACTTCAAATCTATCCCGAAAAAAGAACTGCCGATATAAATACCTTCCGCGAACAGCTCAACGCCGCTCCTGCCGTAGTTGCGGCAGCGTCGGCAGCAAATAGGGTTGCAGATAAGGATCCTGTTGAAGAGGAGGAGTATTACAGAGGCTATCCCGATTATCCGCTACCTAAGCAGGAGCCGAATAAGTCCAAAATAGTAATTGCGGTTTTGGTTGTGCTTATTGCCATCGCCTGCGTGGCAGGTGTTTTGGTTGCCAAAAACGGTGGCTTAGGCGCAAAGAATGAAAGCACAACAACTCCTATCGCTGTTGAAACATATACTGTTCCGAACTTTGTTTCAGCAGGCTATACTCAAAGCGATATAGAAAATAACGGTGCTTGGAATGAACAGTTTAAGATAACATATACCTCTGAATATTCAGTAGATGTTGAGGAGGGTATTGTCTTTAAGCAGAGCGTCGAGGCAGGCACAACTGTTGATAAGGGAAGCGAAATTATTCTTACCGTCAGCAAAGGCGTGCAGACTGCTGAGGTTCCCGATGTCGGCGGACTTGATATTGAGGAAGCTACCAAGATACTCAAGAAGGCAGGCTTCACCGTTTCAACCGTTGAGGTTTACAATGACGGCTCCTTTGAAAAGAACACCGTAAAATCGACTCACGCAAGTGCACCAAAGGCAGGTACAGTATGTGCGGTAGGCGAGGAGATAATCCTTCAGGTATATGGAGAGGTTATGACAACAACCGAGCCTGAAACAACCGCGGATACAGATGAATAAATGATATAAAAAAGCCGTAAGGATAATCAAATCCTTACGGCTTTTGTGTAATTTTAAAGCGTTTCAAATATTTTGGTTCCCTTTTTCTTAATCCAGCTAAACAAAACAGCAGACACGGCTGTGAAAAGCAACGCTGAAATAACAAGAAAAGCAAAATCACTTATCATATTTTCTAATGCAAAATATATAAGTCCGAGTGCAATCACAATTGCCCAGCCACCGAAAAGTGCGATAATAACTCCCATGCTCTGCTTTACTGCAACTGTTTCGTTTGTCCAGTTAAGATTAGGCATTTTCAAATTAACAAAAAGCCCGAAAAGTGCCGAAAATACCACAAACAGAATAACGATAATGGGCGTGATTATAACAAATTCAATTGACGGCTTTATTACTGCAAGCATACATATCGTTAAAATCAGTGCAGGAACGACTGTGAGGATAATATGAAGCTTCAGCTTAGCCTTTAATATCTGAAATGCTGACACGGGCAATACCTGTGCAAGCCACAGATTTTTACCCTCAAGTGATACGGAGGTAGCCGTTATATCATTCATTGTTGTCATCATACATATAGCTGCAACCGCCAAAAGCGGAATAAAGCTTTCGTATCCTGAAAACATCTCTGTAAGCATACTCATAAGGTCGTTTTGTTTTACTAAAACCGCTATTCCTGCCACAAGCAACAAAACAGTACCTAAACCGCAGTTGAGCATATACGCAGGACTCGAGGTAAATCTTTTGAATTCCTTTCTCAGCAGGGCACTGTCGGAAGAAGCCAATTTAACGGTCTTTTCCTTGTATTTTGCTTTAACACCTGCGGTGCTTGTTGTTGCAAGCTTGATAAAGCTTTTTGAAAGCACAAGGTAAACAACTGCAAAAATTACTCCTGCAATTGCAGTGAATATCAGCATTGACAAAGCGTTTCCCTGCGACGCAAGTCCCATATGATAAAACGGGTAAAGGACTATTTTAGCCCTTGCGCTGACATTCTCGGCATTTGCAACAACATACTGCAATGCAAGATATGCCTTGTTATATACATAAAAATATCCAAATAAAAACGCAAGCGAAAGAAAAACGGTTACAAAGCTTTTGTTTTTGATTTTTCCCTGAACGAGTGCAACCACCCAGCCGAGAATACACGAAAGCGAAAGCACAAGCACAGACAAAGCAAGAGTGCATAATATACCGAAAATAATGCTTAAAATACCGTCTGCACCGTTGACATAATAAGCAATCAGCGTTGGAATCATAACAATAAGCTCATACATAAGCCCCGTTGCATACACTCCGCTCAGCCGTGCAAAAAGAATTTTTGACGGCGTTATCGGCATTGACAAAAGAAGGTCGTTATCCTTTGCGGTATAAAGGGATGAATAGGTGTTAAATACACTGCCGAACACACCGAAGGCAAGTGCAATAAGTCCCATTATTGCAAAGAAAAGCCAGCCGAGATTTACAGGCTCAAGCTGTGAGCAAAGCTTGTTTGCAAGATTAAAAAACACTCCTGCGAGAAAGCCAAAAAGGGCAATGTATAATACTATAAATGAAATTAAGCTTTTTTTCGAACGGTTTTTTCCTGTCTTTTTATCTTGATAAATCCAGGAAAAAACCTCCATCATCTGCTTTTTAAAAAGCGCCTTGGTCATTGCTCATCCTCCATTTCAAGAAAGACATTTTCAAGTGAGGTGTCGCCCTTAACCTCCTCCATTGTGCCTGATTTTATCAGCTTTCCCTGCTTGATTATCGCAACCTTGTCACAGAGCTTTTCCGCAACCTCAAGCACATGGGTTGAAAAGAATATTGCCGAGCCGTTGTCACACATTTTTCTCATAAGCTCCTTGAGTAAATGCGATGCCTTAGGGTCAAGACCTACAAACGGCTCATCCATAATAATCAGCTTGGGCTCGTGCAACAGTGCGGAAATTACGGCAAGCTTCTGCTTCATTCCGTGAGAATAGGCACTTATCGGCTGAGCAAGGTCACCTGTCAGCTCAAACATATCGCTGTACTCTCGTATTCTGTTCTGTCTTGATGTCGAGTCAACACCGAATATATCGGCAATAAAATTCAAAAACTGAATTCCCGTCATAAAGTCATATAAATCGGGATTGTCGGGAATATATGCAATTTCCGCCTTGCATTCAAGCGGATTTTCACGGACTGATTTGCCGTCGATATAGATTTCTCCGCTGTCATATTGCAAAATTGTGCAGCAGGCTTTAATTGTGGTTGTTTTTCCTGCACCGTTGTGACCTATAAAGCCGTATATTTCTCCTGCTTTAATATGCAGAGAAAGGTCGTCAACCGCCTTTTTTTCACCGTATGTTTTTGTTAAATGTTCAATTCTAAGCATAATTATTTCTCCTGCGTATCCTTTTTCGGCATAATAATATTTTCGTTTTCTTTGCCGGATTTTAATAATGCGATCAGTCCCATAAACACCTGACTGAGGCGTTTTGATATTTCCTCCTCGCTGAAATCGCAGACCCTCATTGCACAAAGAGAACCAAGACCGTAGGCGTGAATCCACATTTGCTCAAAGAGCATTTTTGACTGCTCGGCAGAAAGACCGAAGTCCTTTTCTATCAGCTCTATGCAAACATCAACAATGCCTCCGAGGTCGCTCAGCGTGTTATCAAAGCTTTTTTGAGTTTTGTGCTCCTGCATAAAAAGAAGCTTAAAGGTTTCCGGCTCGTGAATAGCATACTCAACCATAAGCATACCTATTCGCTTAAAGGCGGGCTTGTAGCCCTCAAAATCTCCTGCAAATTCTTCAAATTCCATGAGTGCAATTTCTCTTGCGGCAAGCTTAACCTCATCCATATTGCGAAATACGGTAAATATCGGTCTTGCCGATGTGCCCAGATAAGCACCGAGATTTCTTGCGGTCAGCGCATCTACTCCGTCGGATTTAATAATTTTAAGTGCTGCCTGTGCAACTTCTTCCTTAGTAAATTTAGGCTTTGGCGGCATAATGTATCTCCCTTCATACAAAAACATTGTTCTGCAACATAGTTTTAGTATAGCACAAAAAGCCGTTTTTGTCAATCTGTGATTTATGGCAAGCGTTGATAATAAAATATAACTGTGGTATAATTCTAATATGAAAGAATTTACAATATCGGAGGAATATTATGTGCACGGCGGCAAGCTATAAAACAAAGGATTTTTATTTCGGCAGAACTCTTGATTACGAATTTTCATACGGTGACGAGGTGGTAATCACTCCGAGAAATTTCACCTTTAATTTTCGCAGTATGGGAGAAAGTAAAACGCATTATGCTATGATAGGTATGGCGTATGTTGCCGAAAATCAACCGCTTTATTATGACGCATTAAATGAAAAGGGTCTTGCAATGGCGGGACTTAATTTTGTCGGCAACGCTTGTTACGGAAAGGAAATTCAGGGAAAGGATAATGTTGCACAGTTTGAATTTATCCCTTGGATTCTCAGTCAATGTGCAAGTGTAAATGAGGCAAAGAATATGCTTGAAAGCATAAATATTACCGATACGCAGTTTAATGAACAGCTTCCTGTGGCAGAGCTTCACTGGATAATCGCTGACAGAAACGAGTCAATCACGGTAGAGTCGGTAAAAGAGGGGATAAAGGTCTATGACAATCCTGTCGGAGTGCTTACTAATAATCCGCCGTTTGACGAGCAGATGTTTAATTTGAATAACTATATGCACCTGTCGCCGAAAAATCCCGAAAACACCTTTTCCGAAAGGCTTAATCTTAAAGCATACAGCAGGGGAATGGGCGGTATCGGGCTTCCCGGTGATTTATCGTCGCAGTCGCGCTTTGTCAGAGTCGCGTTTACAAAAATGAATTCCGTATCGGGAGACAGTGAGGCTGAAAGCGTGAGCCAGTTTTTTCATATTTTAGGCTCCGTTGACCAGCAAAGAGGCTGCTGTGATGTCGGTGACGGAGAGTATGAAATTACAATTTACACCTCCTGCTGTAATGCCGACAAGGGTATATACTATTATACTACCTATGAAAATCACCAAATTACAGCGGTGAATATGCACAACGAAAATCTTGACGGAAAATCCTTGATAAGATATGAGCTCATAAAAGGCGAGCAAATAAAAATGCAAAACTAAATAGCTTTAAAATATATTAAATTGTTACTTTTCCTTTACAAAATCAATGAAGTGTTGAGTTTTTGGAAATATTATGCTACAATGTCAAGGATAAATTTAGATAGAGAGGATATTTTATGGTAAACATAATTCCCCTTCCATTAAAAAGCAGTATTTCAAACGGCAATTTCAGTATGAAAGACCTGAGGGTTAAGAGTGATTTTGAGCTCGAGCTTCTTGATGTTGAGCGTACCGAAAATGCAAATCTTATAATCAAAAACAATCCCGCTCTTGATAAAGAGGAATATACCCTTGATATCGGCGAAAATGAAATCGCTATTACCGCTTCAAGTGAAATCGGAGCATACTATGCGCTTCAAAGCCTCAGACAGCTCAGTAAAAACGAGCTTGGTCGGGATACAGTAAAATGCTGTAAAATTGAAGATAAGCCACGCTTTTCGTGGAGAGGACTTCAGCTTGACGAAAGTCGTCATTTCTTCGGAAAAGAGGAAATCAAAAAGCTCCTTGATATGATGTTTATGATGAAGCTGAATGTATTTCATTGGCATCTTACAGATGACCAGGGCTGGAGAGTGGAAATTAAAAAATATCCGCTTCTTACCGAAATCGGCTCTGTTCGTCATTACACACAGATTAACGGCTGGCGTTCAACAGAAATAATCAATGAAGAATACGGCGGCTATTATACTCAGCAGGATATTAAGGAAATCGTTGAGTATGCAGATAAAAGAGGAATAATGATTGTTCCCGAAATTGATTTTCCTGCTCATTGTGCCTCGGCAATTGCCGCTTATCCTTGGCTTGCCTGCCGAGAGCTTGACAGAGAGGTGCCGGGATATTTCGGCGGAATAATTCCGGAGCTTAAGCTGAAAATGGGAGATTGGAACAGAACAATCTGCGTCGGCAAGGATAAAACTCTTGAAATGGTTTTTGATATTATTGACGAGATATGCGAGCTTTTCCCTGCACCGTATTTTCATATCGGCGGTGACGAGGCACCAAAGAACGAGTGGAAAAAGTGCCCCGAATGTCAAAAAAGAATTAAGGAAAACAATCTTAAGGATGAGGAGGCGCTTCAGGGCTGGTTTAACAATCTTATCCTTGAACACCTTAAAAAGAAGGGCAAAAGACTTATCGGCTGGAATGAAATATTCAAGGCTGTTAACCTTGACAAGAGTGTTATAGGTCAGTATTGGACGCCGCAGAGAGATAAGCGTGCAGAGGCCTTTGTTAACAACGGCGGTCAGATGATTATGTCAAATCATCAGTCCTTCTATTTTGATATGACCTACGGTCAGTATTCGCTCAGGAATACTTATGATTTCACTCCTGCCAAGTTTAATGTCACAGATAAGGGTGTTGAAAATGTCCTCGGTGTTGAGGGCGAAAACTGGACTGAGTGGATCGATACACCTAAAAAGCTTCAGCTTCAGATGTACCCGAGGGTGCAGGCGCTTGCCGAGGTTGCTTGGACAGATGAAAGCTTAAAAAGCTGGAACGGATTTAAAAAGCGACTTGATGATTTCAAACCGTATTTTGAATATCTGGATATAAATTATGCGGTTGACAAAATCTCACTTCCGAAAAATATCTTCACTAAGCTGAAGATACAAAAAAAGTTTTTCAGGGGCGATACTCACCTTGAATTAAAGCTTAACGAAAAATATAAAGCACAAGGAGAAAAATAATGAAATTTGCAGATTTTCCAAAATCAGTAATCGACGAAAATGTTGACTACACCGTTAAAGAGATAACAAATATTATCAAAAAATACGGTCCGCGTGAGTCAGGAAACGAAAACTGTCTTGCGGCTGAAAAGCATATCAAAAAGGAAATGGACACCTTTTGCGACGAAACAAGATTTGAGTCGTACAAGATGGCTCCAAAGGCTTTTCTTCAGTGGACAAAGCTTGTTTCCGCTTCTATTATTCTTGCGGTTGTTGTGTGCGCTGCGCTTGTTTTCACAAGTGTAATCAGCTTTTTTGTTGCACAGTGTATAGTTTGCGGTGTTGTTTTTGCAGGACTTTTCATAACAGTTATGGAATTTCTTATGTATAAGCAGTTTATGGATGTTTTCTACAAAAAGGTTGAGGGACACAATCTTTTGGGTGTCAGAAAGCCGAGGGGCGAGGTAAAAAGAAGAATTATCATCAGCGGACATATTGACGCGGCGTATGAATGGCGCCACATATATTACGGAAAGAACACTCCGTTAATGACAATACTAATGGCTTGTACCATCGGCGGTGCCGTTGTTTCGTTCGTTATATCAATCGTTGCAATCATTGCTAATTTTGTTGATATGGGTGCTTTTGGTACATTTATGACAAATTACAGCTACTACTTCCATTTCTTCACAGCTCTTGCAATGGTAACACTTTTCCTGTTTGTTGATTTCAAGACTATTTCACCCGGTGCAAACGATAATCTTACAGGTACCTATGCGGCTGTATCTGCATTGCGTATGCTTGATATGGCAGGTGTTGATTTTGAAAACACAGAGGTTTGTGCTATGATTACCGACGGTGAGGAAGCAGGACTTCGCGGCTGTAAGCAGTGGGCAAAGGACCACTATGACGAGTATGTTAACAGCGGTGTTGAAACAGCGGTTCTGTGCGTTGACACACTCACCGACCTTGAGTATCTTAATGTTTATAACAGAGATATGACAGGCACAGTTAAGCATAACGAAAAATTCAGTCAGCTTGTTATGAATTCTGCAATTGAGGCAGGACACGATGACCTTAAATTCGCAAATGTATTCTTCGGCTCGTCAGACGCTGCGGCATTTACTCAGGCAGGAATTACCGCAACCTGTCTTGCGGCTATGGACCCTGCTCCCGCAGATTATTATCATAACCGCCGTGACAGCTATGACCGTCTTGTTCCCGAGGCTATCAAGACAGGATATGAGGTTATCCTTTCGACTATCTTCAATTTTGACGAAAAGGGACTTGGCGACTGAGATAAGTAATAAATAAAAGAGGTATGGAGCTTTTCCGTACCTCTTTATTGTTATAAATCAATTTTGTTTAAGCTGTTTTCTCCGATTATTCTTATTCCGTGCTCATAAAGAAACTGAGCGGTAATTCCGTTTCCGTCAATCAGCCTTCCCGAAAAAGTACCGTCATAAATTTTTCCGAAGCCGCAGGACGGACTGCGTTCTTTAAGTATCGCAATTTGACAGCCTGCTTCCTCGGCAACATAAAGCGTTTTTTCCGCTCCGTCAAAAAACTCTTGAGTAACATCCTCGCCGAGCTTGTTATACACCCTTGAATTTTTAATTTCCGCCGCCGGTCTCGGACAGGGAAGTCCTGCAAAGCATTCCGGACAAACAGGGATAAGCGTATGCTTTTTTGACAGCTCAAGCACCGCTTCGTTTTTGTTATTTCCTCCGCTGTATTTGCAGTTTTCACCCAAAAGACAGGCGCTGACAAGTATTTTCATATTTCCTCCTATTTTCTCTTGCATGCAAAAACAGTAACTGCTATCACAAATATAATCAGTATTACGGCAAATATCAGCGCAAGCGCCTTGCCGATAAAGGGTATGTGAGAGCTGATGCTCATTAAACCGACTATGACAAGAAATCCTATAATAAATAATACCACAATTAAAGCTGTTTTTTTGTTGCTCATAATATCACCTAATGTATATTATCACATTTTTATGAATTAGTCCACAGCAATTATGTGTAAAGCAAAACACTTTACATTATGCAATATTGACAAATAGACGACGCAGTTATCTCGTTTTATGCAAAAGTCATATAAACGAAAAAGTCAAAATATTAAAATTTGGTGTCAAAATGTAAGGATATGTTGCAAATTTTGTACTTTAGTAATAATATATACACGAATTATAAAGTACTGTTGAAAGAGAAATTTTTATGGATTTGCTTAAACAAAAAATTTTAGCCGAGGGCGAGGTATATGAAGGAAATATCCTCAAGGTTGACGGATTTTTAAATCACAGAATCGATGTTCCCTTTATGCGTCAGGTGGCTAAGGAATTCCACAGACTTTTTAAGGACGAGGGTATTAACAAAATTCTCACTATCGAAGCGTCGGGTATTGCTATCGGCGCTCTTGTTGCGCAGGAGTTTGAGTGCCCTCTTGTTTTTGCGAAAAAAACAAAGACCAAGAATATTGCCGGCGATGTATATACATCAAAGGTTGAATCCTTCACTCACGGCACGGTTTACGATATCATTGTATCAAAAAGATTTCTTGATGAAAATGACAGGGTTTTGATTGTAGACGATTTTCTTGCAATCGGTAATGCTCTTAACGGCTTGATTGAGCTTGTTAATCACAGCGGTGCTTCCCTTGCAGGCTGCGGAGTTGTTATTGAAAAGGGCTTCCAGCACGGCGGGGACAAGCTCAGGGAAAATGGAATTAAGGTTGAATCCCTTGCAATAGTTGAGAGTATGAACCACAAAACCGGAGAGGTTTGCTTTAGAGATTGATCTTGCTTAAACGGTTATTCGGCTTATGCCTTATAATAAAATAAAAGATTTTGTACGGAGGAAAGAAAAATGAAACTCACAAAGAAAATTCTTGCAGTTATCCTTTCAGCTCTCTTTGTTGTTGGTTGCTTTGCAGGCTGTTCTGCTAACAACGCAACAGAGGATCCTTCAAAGGACAATGCAGCAACAGGAATGAAGGTTGGCTTTATCTTCTTGCATGATGAGAACTCAACCTACGACCTTAACTTCATCAAGGCAGCTGAGGAAGCTTGCGAAAAGATGGGCGTTGAGGCTGTATTCAAGAAGAACATCGATGAGAGTGATGCTTGTAAAGAGGCTGCTCTTGACCTTGTTGACCAGGGCTGTGATATCGTATTCGCAGACAGCTTCGGACACGAGGACTTTATGATTGAGGCTGCTAAGGCTAATCCGGATGTTCAGTTCTTACACGCAACAGGTACAAAGGCTCACACAGAGAATTTGCCAAACTTCCACAATGCATTTGCTTCAATCTACGAGGGCAGATATCTTGCAGGTATTGCAGCAGGTATGAAGATTAACGAGATGATCGAGGCAGGTGATATTACTGCTGATCAGGCTAAGATGGGTTATGTTGGTGCTCATCCTTATGCAGAGGTTAAGTCAGGCTACACATCATTCTATCTCGGCGCAAAGAGTGTTTGTCCTTCAGTTACTATGGAGGTAACATTCACAGGCTCTTGGTATGATGAGGCTCTTGAGAAGGAAGCTGCAAACAAGCTTATCAAGGATAATTGCGTTCTTATCAGCCAGCATGCTGACTCAATGGGTGCTCCTACTGCTTGTGAGGCTGCAGGTGTTCCTAATGTTTCATACAACGGCTCAACAGTTTCTGCTTGTCCTAACACATTCATCGTATCTTCAAGAATTAACTGGGCTCCATACTTTGAGTATGCAATCAAGTGCGTACAGGACGGTACTGCTATTGACACAGACTGGACAGGTACAATCGCAACAGGCTCAGTAGAGCTTACAGAGGTTAACGAGCAGGCTGCTGCAAAGGGCACACAGGCTGCTATCGACGCTGCTAAGGCAGACCTCGAGGCAGGCAAGGTTAAGGTATTTGACACAGCTAACTTCACAGTTGACAGCAAGAAGCTTGATTCTTACAAGGCAGATGTTGATTCAGATGCAGCATTTACTCCTGATACAGAGGTAATCAAGGACGGCGCATTTGAGGAGTCAACTATGAGATCAGCTCCTTACTTTGATGTTGATATCGACGGTATCACAATTATCGACTAATATCGGTATAATACTAATTTTATATAACTCGTGGCCGGGGAAACTCGGTCACGAAGTTTTGTTTTTTTCAAACAAAACATTTCTATTAAGGAGAACAGTATGAGCGAAGCATTAGCACTTGAAATGAGGGGTATTACAAAAACCTTTGGAAGTATTGTTGCTAACAAGGATGTCGATTTAAAGGTACGCAAGGGCGAAATCCTTGCTATTCTCGGCGAAAACGGCTCCGGTAAAACAACGCTTATGAATATGGTTTCCGGAATTTATTTTCCGGACAAGGGAGAAGTGTTCGTAAACGGCGAACCTGTTGTTATTACATCACCAAAGGACGCCTTTGGCTACAAAATAGGTATGATTCATCAGCACTTCAAGCTGATAGATGTTTTTACTGCCACAGAAAATATTGTGCTTGGTATTGATGACGGTAAAAAATTCAATATCAAGGATGCAAAGCAGCGAGTTAAAAAAATTACTGACAAATACGGCTTTGCAATAGATTTAGACAAAAAAATATACGAGATGTCAGTATCGGAGAAGCAGACGGTAGAGATTATTAAGGTGCTGTATAGAGGCGCAGATATTTTGATTTTGGACGAGCCTACTGCTGTTCTTACTCCACAGGAAACAAGCAAATTATTTGACGTTCTTCGCAAAATGCGAAAAGACGGAAAGTCAATTATTATAATTACTCACAAGCTCCACGAGGTGCTTGAGATTTCCGACAGGGTTACAACTCTTCGTAAGGGCGAGCTTGTCGGCACAATTGAAACAAAGGACGCAACCGAGCAGTCGCTTACCGAAATGATGGTGGGCGAAAAGGTTGAGCTTAATATTGAACGCAAAAATCCCGAAAATATTAAGGAGAGGCTTGTTGTTGAAAATTTGACCGTTATAAAGAAGGACGGAACAATCGCTCTTGATAATGTCGAATTTACTGCCTACGGCGGTGAAATTCTCGGTATAGCAGGTATTTCGGGATGTGGTCAAAAGGAGCTTTTAGAGTCAATTGCAGGCTTGCAGATTACTACAAAAAAATCAAGTATTTTATATAAGCCTGACGATTTAGGACCTCAACAGCTTATAGGTAAATCGCCAAAAGAAATTCGCAAGCTCGGTGTTGCACTTTCCTTTGTGCCTGAGGACAGACTCGGTATGGGACTTGTAGGAAATATGGATATTATCGACAATATGATGCTTCGCTCCTACAAGGACGGCAAGTCCTCCTTCCTTGACAGAAAGGCTCCCAAAAAGCTTGCCGAAAATATTATAGAGGATTTGGAGGTTGTTACTCCGAATGCTCAAACCCCTGTAAGAAAGCTTTCGGGCGGCAATGTTCAAAAGGTTCTTGTCGGCAGAGAGATTGCCCTTGAGCCGAGTGTTTTGATGGTGGCATATCCCGTAAGAGGACTTGATATAAACTCATCTTATGCAATATACAATCTTCTTACCGAGCAAAAGGAAAAGGGCACAGCCATTATTTTTGTCGGTGAGGATTTGGATGTTCTTGTCGAGCTTTGCGACAGAATTATGGTTATCAATTCAGGCAGAATTACAGGTATTGTCGATGGCAGGAAAGCTACAAAAGAGGAGCTTGGTCTGCTGATGACAAAGAGCGTTGAAAAGGAGGAGAAGAATGAGCAATAATAAAAAAGCCCATGAGCCGTTTTTACATATTGTAAAAAGAAGCGCTCTTCCGGTATACAGACAATGGATTATCAGAATAGGTGCCGTTTTGTTAGCCTTAATTTTGGCTGGTATTGTAACAATGGCGCTGACGGGAGAAAATCCGATTAAGGTCTATTCAACGATGATAGACGGTGCCTTTGGCTCAAGTCGTCGAGTATGGAAGCTTTTGCAAAGCCTTGCAATGCTTTTGTGCGTTTCACTTGCAGTTACTCCTGCCTTTAAAATGCGATTTTGGAACTGCGGAGGAGAAGGTCAGGTGCTTGTAGGCGGTCTTGCAACGGTCGCTTGTATGATTATGCTCGGCGGAAAAATTCCAAACGCCCTTCTTATTCTTTTGATGATTGTAACCTCAATTATCGCAGGTGCAATATGGGCGGTTATTCCGGCTGTGTTTAAGGCAAGGTTTAATACTAATGAAACCCTGTTTACTCTTATGATGAACTATGTTGCTATTCAGCTTGTTTCATATTTTGAAATGTATTGGGAAAACCCGAAGGGCTCAAGCAATATCGGTATCGTAAACCAAGCAACCCATGCAGGTTGGTTGCCGACAATCGGTGACAAGGATTATCTTTTAAACATTATTGTTGTTTTGGTTATCACGGTTGCAATGTATATTTACTTGAAATACAGCAAGCACGGATATGAGCTTGCCGTTGTCGGCGAAAGCGAAAATACAGCAAGATATATCGGTGTAAATGTTAAAAAGGTTATCTTAAGAACTATGGCACTTTCGGGCGCAATTTGCGGTATCGCAGGCTTGCTTTTGGTTGGCGGAACAAACCATACAATTTCCACAACAACGGCTGGCGGTCGCGGATTTACTGCTATCATGGTATCTTGGCTTGCAAAGTTTAATCCTATCTATATGATTTTAACAGCCTTCATCATCGCTTTCCTCGGAGTAGGTGCAGGCGAAATTTCAACAGTATACGGATTTAACGAATCATTTTCCGATATAATTACCGGAATTATCCTGTTTTTTATTATCGGCAGTGAGTTTTTCATCAATTATGAGCTGAAGTTTCGTAAGTCTTCAAAGGAGGTAAAGTAATATGTTTTCTACTATAATTGCTTTTCTCCACAGAGCCATAATGCAGGGTATTCCTTTGCTGTTTGGTTCAACAGGTGAAATTTTAACCGAAAAGTCCGGTAACCTTAATCTCGGTATTCCGGGTGTAATGTATATCGGAGGTATGAGCGGTGTAATCGGCGCGTTCATATACGAAAACTCGCTTTCATCACCGTCTGAGGCAAATGCCTTTTTGGCAATCCTTATTCCTATGCTTTGCAGCCTTTTAGGCTCGCTTGTTGCAGGCTTGATTTATTGCTTCCTGACTGTAACACTCAGGGCAAACCAAAATGTAACAGGTCTTGCATTGACAACCTTTGGTACGGGCTTCGGAAATTTCTTTGGCGGCTCTCTTATTAAGCTGACAGGCGCAGATGTTCCGTCGGTTGCTCTCACAACAACAAGCAACTATTTCAGAACAACAGTACCGTTTGCAAAAACAACGGGCTGGTTCGGAGATTTATTCTTAAACTACGGATTTTTAGCCTATACGGCTATTATTATAGCCTTTGTTTGCTCATACTTTTTAAATCACACAAAGGGCGGATTGCATCTCAGAGCAGTGGGTGAAAATCCTGCAACAGCAGATGCGGCGGGTATAAATGTAAACCGTTCAAAATATCTTGCCACTTGTATAGGCTCGATGATTGCCGGTTTGGGCGGCTTGTACTATGTTATGGACTACGCGAACGGCGTTTGGTCAAACGACGGCTTCGGCGACAGAGGATGGCTTGCAATTGCACTTGTTATCTTTGCTATTTGGAAGCCGAATATGAGCATACTCGGTTCTATTGTTTTCGGCGGACTTTACATTGCATTTTTGTATGTTCCCTGTGCTTTGCGTACTCAGGAGCTTTTCAAAATGCTTCCGTATATCGTAACAATTATCGTTTTGATTATTGTAAGCGTAAAGGAGAAAAAGGAAAACCAAGGTCCTCAGTCATTGGGAATGTCCTATTTCCGAGAGGAACGATAAGCACAAATTTAATACTGAAAATAATAAAAAGCTCCCGAGCATTAAGCTCGGGAGCTTCAGCGTGTAGAAAAAGTCCAAATAACAAATTTCTACACGCTGGCAGACTTCGAGAAATGGAACTGAATTTCGTTTTCTTGCGATAATTGCTGTACGGTGGTACCGCTTTGTCGCAAAAAACGAAAAACGCCAAAGCGGCTTGGATTCGATGTCCAAGCCGCTTTTAAAATGTTAGCTGATATAATATATACTACGGCAGGAGCTTGCTCCTGCCCTACGAAAAGTACAACACCTAAATATACTTAGGCACGGTTCAGACCACTTTGTCGACAGTCTGAAGCTCCCGAGCATTAAGCTCGGGAGCTTTTGCATATATGCTATTTACATCAAAAAGAAATATCCTAAAGCACCCAAAATACTTGTGAGCATACTCAAAAATTTTGCAGGTGTGCTCGGTCTGCCCTTTGCAACTGCAATGATTACACTGATTGCAGCAGGCACAAGTCCCATCCAAGCCATTATAATTTGAGGCTTGAAATTTGTCGGAAGCGATGTGGCGTCAATAACCGTCATAAGAACGCCAAGCATTACCGACAGGCAATAGAATATTTTGTGAACTGTGTGATTCCCTTTTGGAAAGAACATAAAAAGACTTGTTATTATAAATGAAAAAAATATAACAACCTCTAAAATAAATAATGCACCTAAAGCCATAATTCATCCTCCACGGTTTATTCTAATATGATTTTAACTTATTTAGAGAATAATGTCAAATCTAAGAACTATTTATGATATTTTGAATTGTTTAATATTGAAAATGCACGGTAGATCTGTTCGAGCAAAACCATTCTTGCAAGCTGATGGGGGAGCGTCATTTTTCCAAACGAAAGCTTGTGGCGTTCGAGTGCTTTAACCTCGTCGCTGAGTCCGAATGAACCGCCGATAATAAAGCAAATGTGAGATGCGCCAAAGGCAGTTTTTTCAATAAGCTGTGAAAAATCAGGGCTTGAATATTCCTTTCCCTCAATGCAAAGAGGAATTACCGCACAAGCCTTTGGTATTTTTGCAATAATGCGGCTTCCTTCCTTTTGAAGAATATTTTTAATCTCTGCCTGAGAGGGATTGTCCGAGGCTCTTTCCTCGTCTACTTCAATAATATCAATTTTGCAAAAGCCCTTAAGCCTTTTAATATACTCTGCACAGCCGTCCCTGAGATAGCTTTCCTTTAGCTTTCCCACGGCTATTACGGTAACGCTTATCATAATGCAATACCCCGCGAATTATTTTCCGGTGGAGAAACATACAGCCTGAAATCCGTTTCCTCCCTCAGACCGATTTCGCCAAGTGAATTCAATGCCGACTGCCGTGCAATATCCGGCATATTGTTTTCTCTGCTGATGTGCGACAGGACAAATCTTGTTGTTCCGCCTTCGGAAAGCTCTTTTATGTATTCACCGCAGGCAAAATTTGAAAGATGTCCCTTTGTGCCGAGTATTCTCTGCTTGAGATAATACGGATAAGGTCCTGCCTCAAGCATTGCTATTTCGTGGTTTGACTCAATAAAAATTAAGTCGGTGCCTTCAAGCATACGCTTAGCTTCGTCGGTGACATATCCCGTGTCCGTGCAAACAGAAGCGGATCGTCCGTCAAAAAGGTTAAATCTGTATCCTCTGCAGTCCCTGCTGTCGTGACTTTGCTTAAACGATATAATCTCTATTCCCGAAAGCTCTGCCTTGCCATCAAGCTCAACTGCTTCAACCTTGTCGTTGATTAAGCCCTGAAAGCTCATTTCCTCAAGCGTTAATTTGCTTGCAAATACGGGTGTTTTGTATCTTGAGGCGAATACTCTTATACCGCTTGAATGGTCACCGTGCTCGTGAGTTACAAATATACCCTCAATGCTTTCGGGCTCCACGCCAAGCTCTTTAAGTGCACATTCGCATCTTTTTGCCGATACTCCGATGTCAACAAGAAAATTGTGTCCCTTTGAAGATATAAGTATTGAATTTCCGCTGCTGCCCGAAAACAGCTGACAAACCTTTGACATAATAAACTCCGAAAAGGACGCATCGTTTTTTGATGCGTCCCGTTTTATTTTCATTATCCTGCGTCGGTCATTACCTCGGCATCATTTGTTACAACTCTTTTGATATCTGCACCGAGCATTGAGAATTTTTCGCAAACATCCTCGTAGCCTCTGTCAATATACTGAATATCCTCGACAATTGTTTCACCCTTGCCGATAAGACCTGCAATAATCATTGCCGCTCCTGCACGAAGGTCTGTTGCCTTAACATTAACTCCCGTAAGCTCATCAACACCCTCGATAACGGCAATTTTTCCGTCAACCTGAATGTCAGCACCCATTCTTAAAAGCTGGCCGACATACTGAAAACGGTTGTCCCAAACGCTTTCGGAAAGAATGCTTGTGCCCTTTGCAACCGAGAGTAAAACTGCTATTTGAGGCTGCATATCGGTAGGAAATCCCGGATGAGGCATAGTTTTAACATTGCATTTTGTAAGAGGCTTAAAGCGTGTTACACGAACTGCGTCATCATATTCAATGATTTCTGCACCTGCCTCCTCAAGCTTTGCACTGATTGACTCGAGGTGCTTTGGAATAACATTTTTTACAAGCACATCTCCTCCGCAGGTTGCAGCGGCAACCATATAGGTGCCTGCTTCAATCTGGTCGGGAATAATAGAATATGTGCAGCCGTGAAGCTTTTCAACTCCGCGGATTTTTATAACATCGGTGCCGGCGCCTCTGACATCTGCGCCCATAGAGTTGAGAAAGTTTGCAAGGTCAACAATATGGGGCTCCTTGGCAGCATTTTCAATTATTGTAAGTCCTCTTGCAAGAACTGCTGCGAGCATAACATTCATTGTTGCGCCGACTGAAACCATATCCATATATATTGATGTGCCCACAAGCTTGTCTGCGCTTGCGCACACCATACCGTTAACCGTCTGCACATTTGCACCGAGCATTTCAAAGCCTTTTATGTGCTGGTCAATCGGTCTTACACCGAAATCACAGCCGCCGGGCATTGCAACCTCGGCCTTTTTAAATCTGCCGAGCATAACGCCTATGAGATAGTAGCTTGCCCTGAAACGAGAAGCAAGCTCATACGGAACCGGCTGGCATGCAACCGAGCGTGAATCAATTTCAATTGTATTTTTATTTATCATCTTAATTCCTGCACCCATACGGTCAAGAATTTGAATTATAAGACTGACATCACTGATATTCGGAATATTTTCTATGCGTACTATATCGTTTGAAAGAAGGGCGGCAGGTATGATTGCAACTGCGGCATTTTTTGCACCGCTGATATTAACTTCGCCAAAAAGCTCGTGACCGCCGTGAATAACAAAATTCTCCAAATACTTTCACCTCTTCAGCTTTAAGTATATTATGTTCTATATATAATGTTTGTAGATAGCTTTTATTTATGTATGGCACTAAACATTACATATTATATCAAATAATATGTATAAAAGGAATGTTATGAGCCGTATTTTTTCCAAAATGTAACCACTTTGACTTGTGTATCAAAGTGGTTTTTTTGGTAAAAACTGCACAATATCTTGTATATTTTACCATTTAATAAACAAATCGACAAAATATTGTATATCCAAACGGTAACAAAAGAGTAACATATTGTATTTAAAATGTCAAGGTAAAATCTAAAAAAGCAGTTTCTATATTGTGGAATTTTGATTATCAAATCTTCCGCCTGTCAGTATTGCGTCAATTGCAAATATAAGCTTTTTCATATCGGTGTTGTTTTTCATTATTTTGCAGGGGATTGAAACAAACGACATAACCAGCTTGTAGTAGTCGGAATTCTTGTCATATTTGACGATGCTTCCGTCCATTGCACTAAGGAGAATTTTGTCAACAAAGGTGATGATTTTTTCATTTTTAAATTTATCAACAAGAATTTTGTCAACAAATTTTGACAGCCCTAAAAGCTTTAATTTTTTATAAGCATCGCCGACGGTTTTTCCTTTAATGAATTTTAAAATGGGAGATATAGCAAAGAAAAATCCTGCGATGCTTTTTCCGTTTGCTTGCAGAGCGGTCATTCTGTCTGCAAATTCCTGCTTGCTTGGACAGTCGAGCACACGGTGAACAAGCGCGGTGCAATGGTCTGCCAAAAATTTTTGCGCGTCGATTTTTTCATTGTTCAGCGTGAATTCTTCAAGGTGGTCAACATTGTAGGTCAGCGTCATATCGTCATTTACCGTCACATTAACAATAGGTGCGGGATAACCCACAAGCGAGCCGATATTAACCTCTGTTATCACATTGCCCGACGGGGATTTGAAATCGGTTGTGCTTTGAATATGAGAGTGGCCTACAAACATATACCTCAGCCCTGCGTCTGCAAGACGGGATGCAACATAATCCCTGTTTGCAACACAGGTTGAGCCGGCACAAATCAGCGGACTGATATGCGGTGTCAGCAAATGGTGCTCCATTCCTATGATAAGACAACCGTCATCTTCAGCCTTTTTTATCTGCTTTTCAATCCATTGAAAATGCTCTTCTGTAAAGCCTGCGTGATTGTCCTCGTTTTTATCGTCATTGAGCGCAAGCAGTCGCACTTTCTCTGAAAGACTTATAACATACGAACAGGTGCCGATATGAGTTATGTATTCGCTGTCTGCCTGCTTTGGCCCGAAATCGTAATAAAAATCACGAAGCTCATTGCTTTTCATAACCTCAACATCGTGCGTAACTCTGTTTCCTGCAAAACGGCGTGGATTTTCGTCACAGCACCAGTCGTGAGTTGCCGTGATAACAAATACATTTTTCTTTTCGCTCAGCCTATAAAGCTTTTCGCGAAATTCAAGGTGTGAAACCATTTCGCCGTCATTTGTTAAATCTCCTGCAATCATTACGGCGTCGGTGTCGCTTGATGCAATTTTTTCAAAAGCAGCGTCAATGATTTCGCTTGTTTCGGCAAGGCATTTTTGGTCGGAGCCTGCACGCAGAAAATACTGCCTTCCGCTTGTTCCGAGTGTTTTGCTGTAATGATGAGTGTCTGCTATAAAGGTGAGCTTCAGCTGCTTTGACATACTTTTCTCCTGTAATTTATCATTTTATCTGTTCTATTTTATCGCCCGTTACAAAATAAACATGGTCGGCAATATCCATCATAGCCTTGTCATTCATAGAGTCTGTATAAAAATTATCTATGTGTGCGTCGGGATAAAGCTCGTTAAAAATCTTAACCTTGTTTTCCAAAAAGCAGAGTCTTTTAAATTTTCCTGTTTTTTTATCAATTGAAGAGCCAACATAATTTTTGATGTTCATTCTTTTCATAATTTCATCAAGGATAAAATCGGTCGAGCCTGAAACTATAATATCGTCGTCCCTTTGCACCTTTGCATACCACGGCTTTATTTTCTTTTCATTTTCGTCCCAGAATTTTTTAACATCCTCTTCAATTGTATCTATATGTATATAGTATCCCTCTAAAAAGCCGGCATATGCTTTGATGGCTTGCTCAACCGTAAAAAGATGAAAGGTGTCCTTAAAATATATCCACAAAAGCTTTGGAACATATTTCCATATTTTAGGGTCTGTTTTTATGTAGTAGAGTATAAAATCCACAAGCGTTTCACCGTCGTAGATTGTGTTGTCAAAATCGTAAACATTCATATTCTTTGCACCTCACAGCTATATTTTTTATTTTATCATAATATATATTGTTTATCAATCTTGACAAGTGATAAAAATAATTATATATTAGAATAAGTATAACTAAAATTACAAACTATTTTTATTTTATCAAGAGGAGATAAGGACGGCTGTCTTTAGTTAAACAGATGAACAAAAACGATTATATAAAAACCGATGTCGTTATTGTCGGAAGCGGAGTGGCAGGGCTTTTTGCGGCGCTCTGTCTGCCTTGCGATAAGGATATCCTGATTATCACAAAGGAAAATCTTGAGGAATGTGATTCCTTTCTCGCACAGGGCGGAGTGTGCGTATTAAAGGATATCAATGATTTCAAATGCTATTTTGAGGATACGATGAAGGCTGGTCATTATGAAAATGACCCCGAATCCGTAAGGGTTATGATTGAATCCTCACCTGATGTTATCGGCACTCTTGTTGAGCTTGGCGTTAAATTTGATATTGACGAAAGCGGAGATTTCGATTACACACGCGAGGGTGCTCACAGAAGAAACAGAATTCTTCATCACAAGGACGAAACCGGCAGGGAAATTACGGACACTCTTTTGCAGATTGCCAAAAAGAGAGACAATATAACAATCGTAACAAGAACAACGATGATTGATTTTATCGAAAAGGATAATATCTGTCAGGGCATTGTGTGCGAGGACGAATACGGCGAAATGGGCGCTATTGTTGCAAAGGATATAATTCTTGCAACAGGCGGTATCGGCGGTTTGTTTCTCAATTCGACAAATTATCCCCATATAACAGGTGACTCGTTTGCACTTGCTATCAAGCACGGCGTTGAGCTTAAGGATATGAATTATATACAAATTCATCCCACAACCCTTTACAGCAAGAAAAAGGGCAGACGCTTTCTTATCAGCGAGAGTGTTAGAGGTGAGGGCGCTGTCCTGCTTAACGAAAACGGCGAGCGCTTTACCGACGAGCTTCAGCCGAGAGATGTTGTGACAAATGCCATTGTTAAGGAAATGGAAAAATTTGGCACGGATCATGTGTATATCACTCTGCCGACAATGACAAGCGAGCAGGCAAAAAAGAGATTTCCAAACATATTTGATGCCTGTATGGACGAGGGATATGATATAACAAGGGATATGGTGCCTGTCACTCCTGCACAGCATTATATGATGGGCGGAGTAAAAACGGATATCAACGGCAAGACCTCTATGGAGCATCTTTTTGCTGTCGGTGAAACTGCCTGCAACGGTGTTCACGGCAAAAACAGACTTGCTTCAAACTCGCTTCTTGAAAGCCTTGTTTTTGCAAAAAGAGCAGCGGATTTGATTGCAAATGACAAAAAGGACAAGCCTGTTGAATTGCCCGAGCTTGACCTTTCGTCATATCCTGAAAAATCAGTAAGAGAAAAGCAGTTTAAAAAGCTTATTATGGACGAAATTAAAGGAAAGGACCGTGAGTTTTATGATAAATGGTGTAACGCTCAGGACTAATGTCGACGAGTATATTTGGAATACACTCAAGGAGGATATTACATCAGAGGATGTTTCAACTAACGCCGTAATGCCCGAAAATAAGCAGGGCAAAGCAGAGCTTATCTGCAAGCAGGACGGTATCATCTGCGGTCTTGATATATTTAAAAGAACCTTTGAGCTTCTTGATGATACAAGCCGATTTGAAGCGAATTTCAAGGACGGTGACAGTGTTAAAAAGGGCGATTTGCTCGGCGTAATTTACGGTGATATTAAAGCAATACTCAGCGGTGAAAGAACTGCGCTTAACTATCTTCAGCGTATGAGCGGTATTGCAACAATGACAAGGGAATATGCCGACGAGCTTAAGGACTATAAAACCACGCTTCTTGACACAAGAAAGACTACGCCTAATATGCGTCCGTTTGAAAAGTACGCAGTAACAGTAGGCGGAGGAAAAAACCACAGATACAATCTCTCGGACGGCGTGCTTTTAAAGGATAATCATATCGGTGCGGCAGGCTCGGTTACAAAAGCGATTGAAATGGCAAGGGCATATGCTCCTTTTGTTCGCAAAATCGAGATTGAAACCGAAACACTTGAGCAGGTGCAGGAGGCACTTGACGCCGGTGCGGATATCATTATGCTTGATAATATGGATAATGAAACAATGAAAAAGGCTGTTGAAATGATAGGCTCAAGAGCTGAAACGGAGTGTAGCGGAAATGTTACAAAGGAAAGGCTCAGGGAAATTGCAGAGATAGGTGTTGATTTTGTTTCCTGCGGTGCGCTGACTCATTCTGCTATGATTATGGATGTCAGCCTTAAAAATCTAACTCCAATTGAATAACGACTGAATAAATAAAGTTATTGACTTAATTAAAATAAAGTGATATTATATTGTAAATAATATATACGGTGACGGGGCGAGTAGCATTGCTTCCTGTTTTCAGAGAGCTGTCGTTAGGTGCAAGACAGCACAGAGCCTTTGCGAAAAACACCCCCGAGTTCCCGAAAGAAAGCATTTTTGCAAGTAGAATCGGGCGTGGCGGAGCGTTAATCCTTTGAGTGAGCCGTTTTCGGCTAATTTAGGTGGTACCACGGAAGCAGTCTTTCGTCCTATTGGACTAAAGACTGCTATTTTATTTTTTTAGGAGATTGCTATGGAATTTTCAACACTTTACAGAACAAAAACTATGGATAAGTTTTCAGAGGCGGATATTGACAGTAATGTAAGAATTGCCGGTTGGGTAGAAAATATCCGCGACCACGGCGGTGTGTCTTTTATCGACCTTCGTGATATGAATGGCGTTATGCAGGTTGTTATGCGTGACACAAGCCTGCTCGACGGAATTTCAAAGGAGGACTGCCTTTCAATCGAGGGTATTGTCGAAAAGAGGGATGAGGATACCGTTAACCCGAAAATTGCAACAGGTACTATCGAGGTTGAGGCTAAGACGGTTACAACTCTCGGCAAGGTTAGACAGCCGCTTCCGTTTGATATTCAAACATCAAAGGAAATCAGAGAGGACAAAAGACTTCAGTACCGCTTTCTTGATATGAGAAATCAAAAGGTTAAGGATAATATCCTTTTCAGAAGCAAGGTTGTTTCGTATTTAAGACAGGTAATGACAGAGATGGATTTTGTAGAAATTCAAACACCCATCCTCTGTGCTTCTTCACCTGAGGGCGCAAGAGATTATGTTGTTCCCAGCCGTGTTCACAAGGGCAAATTTTATGCTCTTCCGCAGGCTCCTCAGCAGTACAAACAGCTTCTTATGGTTTCGGGTATTGATAAGTATTTCCAAATAGCACCCTGCTTCAGAGATGAGGACGCAAGGGCAGACCGTTCACCCGGCGAATTTTATCAGCTCGACTTTGAAATGAGCTTTGCCACACAGGAGGATGTGTTCAGGGTTGGCGAGGAGGTTCTCACAAGAACCTTTAAAAAGTTTGCACCAAAGGGATATGCAGTTACAGAGGCACCTTACCCTGTAATCAGCTACAAGGACGCAATGCTCAAATACGGTACCGATAAGCCCGATTTGAGAAATCCGCTTGAAATCATTGATGTTACGGAATTCTTCCAGAGATGCTCGTTCAAGCCGTTTCACGGTCAAACCGTAAGGGCAATCAAGGTGCACGCTGAAATTTCAAAGGGCAAGCACGAAAAGCTTTTGAAATTTGCACAGTCTATCGGTATGGGCGGTCTTGGTTATCTTCTTGTTCAGGAGGATAAGTCATACAAAGGACCTATCGACAAGTTCATTCCAGATGATATGAAAGCAGAGCTTGCCGACTTGGCAGGTCTTGAAATCGGCGACACAATCTTCTTTATTGCAGATGCCGAGGCAAAGGCTGCCGATTATGCAGGACAGATTAGAACAAAGCTCGGTGAAATGTTTGATCTTATTGAAAAGAATGCTTATCGCTTCTGCTTCATTAACGATTTTCCGATGTTTGAATATAAGGAAGAGGAAAAGAAAATCGGCTTTACTCACAATCCGTTTTCAATGCCTCAGGGCGGACTTGACGCTCTTAATAATCAAGATCCGCTTACAATTCTTGCTTATCAGTACGATATTGTCTGCAACGGTGTTGAGCTTTCATCTGGCGCCGTTCGTAACCACGATATTGATATAATGAAAAAGGCTTTTGAAATTGCAGGCTACGACGAAGAGGTGCTCAAGGAAAAGTTCGGTGCTTTATATACCGCATTCCAGTTCGGTGCCCCTCCTCACGCAGGTATGGCTCCCGGCGTTGACAGAATGATTATGCTTCTCAGAAATGAGGAAAATATCCGCGAGGTTATCGCATTTCCGATGGACGGAAAGGCTCAGGACCTTATGTGCGGTGCGCCTAACGAGATTACTGAGCAGCAGTTAAGAGAAGTACACATTAAACTCAGAAAGTAATTGGAGTTGAAATTATGATTACCAAAGAAGAAGTTATAAAGCTTGCTAACCTTGCAAGACTTGATTTTTCCGATGATGAGCTGGATAAAATAATTAAAGATATGGACGATATTATCGCCTTTGCCGATACAATAAATAATTCGGTTGAGGGCGACGCTGATAAAATCAGAAATGTATCTTCGTTTGCAATTGATGCACAAGAATGCAGAGCAGATGTTGTAAAGCCGTCGCTTGATAATGAAAAAATCCTTTCAAATGTAAACGGCTCAAAGGGCTGCTTCTGTGTTAAGGGAGGTATATAAATGAGAGAACTGATTGCTCCTTTATCAAAAATGCTTGCTCAGGGCGAAATTTCTTCGCTTGAGCTTACACAAAAATATATTTCTGCAATTGAAGCGGATAACAAAAAATATAATGCTTATGTTTCAACCACCTTTGATAAAGCAATAGAAAATGCCAAAGCGGCAGATGCACTTATAGCACAGGGAAAAGCAAGTGCTCTCACCGGTATTCCCATGGCACTTAAGGATAATATTTGCTCCGATGGAGATCTTACCACCTGCTGTTCAAAGATTCTTCAGGGCTTTCGCCCTTACTATGATTCAACCGTATGGACAAAGCTTAAGTCACAGGGCGCTGTTATGCTCGGCAAAACAAATATGGACGAATTTGCAATGGGCTCAACAAGTGAAACAAGCTGCTACGGTGCACCGCTTAACCCCAGAAATGTCAATAATGTAACAGGCGGTTCGTCCGGCGGTTCTGCGGCGGCAGTATGTGCAAATCTTGCACCTTACGCTCTCGGCTCGGATACAGGCGGTTCTGTTCGCCAGCCTGCGTCATTTTGCGGTGTTGTCGGCTTAAAGCCCACCTACGGCGCAGTTTCAAGATACGGTCTTATTGCCTACGGCTCGTCGCTTGACCAAATCGGCGTGCTTGCAAATTCCGTAAAGGATACCGCAGTTGTGTTTGACGCAATTTCGGGCGTTGATGAAAACGACCAAACGAGCGTAGATTTTGATTTCGGAAATATTGCAGACACCTTGGGACAGACAGATGTTAAAGGCCTTAAAATAGGTATCGCACAGGAATATTTTGATGGTATCAACGATGAAATAAAGGACGCTGTTTTTGAGGCAGTTAAGTTCTTTGAGGCAAACGGCGCAGAGATAGTTGACATTAAGCTTCCTGTATTAAAGCAGGCACTTCCCGTTTACTACATTATCGCGTGTGCTGAGGCTTCGTCAAACCTCGGCAGATATGACGGTATCCGCTACGGATACAGACCCGAAAGCTTTAACGATGTTGAGGAAATGATACTTAAAACAAGAACTCAGGGCTTTGGCGACGAGGTTAAGAGAAGGATTATGCTTGGTACTTATGTGCTTTCCTCGGGCTACTATGACGCTTATTATAAAAAAGCGTGCCTGCTTCGTGAAAATCTTATTGCAGATTTTGAGGATATATTCAACACCTGCGATGTTCTTATCGCACCGACTGCTCCTAATACTGCCTTTGAGCTTAACTTTAAGGGTGCTTCTCCGGTTGAAATGTATCTCTCCGATATTGCTACCGTTCCGATAAATATTACGGGTGTGCCTGCAATCAGTGTACCGATTAAAAATGACAGCAAAAATCTGCCGATAGGTATGCAGATTATCGGCAAAAAGTTTTCTGAAAAAACCATACTTAACACAGCCTATTATTATGAAAAGAATTTTGATGTTAAGGTTAAGGATTTTGAGGGAGGTGCAGAATTTTGAGCTATCAGTTAGTATGCGGAATAGAAACTCATATTGAGCTTGCAACTAAAACAAAGATTTTCTGCGGATGTACCACACAGTTCGGCGGAGAGCCTAACACTCATTGCTGTCCTGTTTGCACGGGTCAGCCCGGCTCGCTTCCCATACTCAACCGTCAGGTTATCGAGTATGCCGTTCGTGCAGGTCTTGCCGTTAACTGCAAGATTAACAACAACTCCCATATGGACAGAAAAAACTATGTTTATCCCGATTTGCCAAAGGCTTATCAGATTTCACAGTTTGACGAGCCGCTTTGCGTTGACGGATATGTTGAGCTTGATTCTGGCAAAAAAATAAGAATTGAGCGTATTCATATTGAGGAGGACGCAGGCAAGCTTATCCACGACGGCGGTTACACCTATGTTGACTATAACCGCGGCGGTGTTCCGCTTATTGAGATTGTTTCAATGGCGGATATTTCCACACCTGAGGAGGCTAAGGAATATGCCTCAAAGCTTCAGCTTATTATGAGAAATGTCGGTGTTTCCGACTGCAAAATGCAGGAGGGCTCAATGAGGTGCGATGTCAATGTGTCGCTTCATCAGCCGGGTGAGCCTTGGGGCACAAGAACCGAGATTAAAAATATCAACTCTCTTTCAAATATTGTTCGTGCTATGGAGCTTGAGATTGAAAGGCAGGAGGATATTCTTGACGCGGGCGATAAGATAATTCAGTCAACTATGCGTTATGATGCAAGCAGCGACACCGTCTATGTCCTTCGTACAAAGGAAAATGCAGACGATTACCGCTATTTCCCCGAGCCCGATATTCTCAGATTTTATATTTCACCTGAAAGAGTTGAGGAAATCCGTGCTTCTCTTCCGGAGCTTCCGGACGCTAAGCTCAAGAGATATATCGAGGATATGAACCTGCCTGAAAACAATGCTCGTCTTATCTATAAGTATGCAAATGTTACAAGATTTTTTGACGAGGCAGTCAGCGAGGGCGCAAGCGCAGGAAATGTTCTTAATATGATTATCGGCACAATTTATGCCACTCTCCAGACAGAAGAGGACAAGGAAAACTTTGAAATCAAAACCACTTCAAAGCAGCTTGCGGACTTGGTTAAGCTCATTGATGAAAAGAAAATCAGAGCAAACAAGGCAAAGGAAGTCCTTTCACAGATGCTTGAAAGCGGAAAGGATGTAACCGAGTATATCAAGGCAGAGGATTTGGCAGGGCTCTCCGACGAAGATTTGAGAACGCTCTGTCAGGGTGCGATTGACGCTAATCCAAGGGCTGTTGAGGATATTAAAAACGGCAAGGACAAGGCAATCAATGTCATGTTCGGATATGTTATGAAAAACTCAAGAGGTAAGGCTGATGTCACAAAGGCAGAGGCTATTATCAGAGAGTTAATAGGTTAGGTGATTGCTATGAAAACTGCTAATAAAAAAATAATTAAAGTATTTGCCTGTGTGCTTTCGTTCATACTTGCAATGCTTCCTATGTCATCTGCATTCGCTCTTGAGGCTCCTATTGCAAATAAGGATGAGCAGTCGGTAAGAATGACCTTTGCAGCGTGGGGAGATCCTCAGGTTTCAAACTATCTTACCTCGCGTGAAAAGAATTTAATTCTTGCCGCAGAGGATTTGAAGAAAGCGCAGTCAAAAATCAATGCTCTTGTTATTGCAGGAGACATTACAGAGGATTGTCTTGAAAACGAGTGGGAGTATGTTTACAACGATATTTCACAGATAGGTGTTGAAAACTATATTCTTGCAACGGGCAACCACGATATCAGAAACAGCTCTTACAGTACGAGCCTAAAGCGTTTTACGGAAAATGCAAACAGGCTCAATACTTCCGTCGGAAGTCCTATAAGCATTGACAAAATGAATTATTCCTGCACAGTCAACGGATACAAGTTTATCGTTCTCGGCAGTGACAGAAAGGAATTTGAGGAGGCGTTTATCAGTAACGCTCAGCTCAAATGGCTTGATTCTCAGCTTAAAGCTTCAACAAAGGACGGAAAGCCTGTTTTTGTAATTGCTCATCAGTCACTCAAATATACTCACGGCTTGCCGAATACCTGGGGTGGCGGAAGTAACGAAACCGCCGGAAATATCGGCGCTCAGTCCGATGATATTAAGGATATTTTAAACCGCTACCAAAATGTTATCTTTATCAGCGGTCATCTTCATACAGGCTTTGGAAAATACAGCTACGAAAAAATAGGTAACTTCCATTCGGTTAATCTTCCGTCGGTAGGTATTAAGAATGAGGATACCGATTACAGCGAGCCTGCGCTCGGATATATGGTTGAGGTTTATGATGACAGCGTAATTTTCCGTGCAAGAGATTTCGGAAACGGCTGTTATCTTGAAAACTACGATATAAATATCAAGCTCAGCAAAATTAAATCGGTTAAGCTTTCAAAAACAACCTTCACCTATGACGGCAAAACGAAAACTCCGACTGTTAAGCTGACGGATTTAAACGGTAAGACAGTACCGTCAAAGTATTATACAGTTACTTATCCGAAAAACAGAAAAAATATAGGTAAGTATAATGTTAAAATCAAGTTTAAAGGAAAGTACAGCTCTTATCCTCAGCTTGCGGCAGTATTTAATATTGCGCCCAAGGGTACATCATTAACCAAAATCAAGGCAGGCAAAAGCAGCTTTACGGTATCGTGGAAAAAGCAGAGCTCAAAAACCTCCGGCTATCAGCTTGAGTACAGTAAATCATCAAAATTTACAGATTCTGTAACGGTAACCGTATCATCTGCAAAGTCTGTTTCAAAGACTGTTAAAAAGCTTCAGGCTAAAAAGAAATATTATGTTCGCGTGCGTACATATAAAAATGTAAAGATTGGCAAAGATACCGTAAAGGTTTACTCCCCTTGGTCAAAGGCAAAGACAATTAAAACAAAATAATTAAACGGGACTTATTCGTTTTTGAATAAGTCCCATTTTACTATTCCTATATAATTGTGAAATACTGAATTACAAAGCCTGTTAAAATAAGCAGGATGCCTATTATTGTGCACCAAAATGCAGATTTTTTGCTTCTCTTTTCGTAAAGCTCCTTTTTATTGAGAAGCAAATATTCAATAGGCTTTCCGATAAAAAGAACAATTCCGAGAGTATAAAAAATCAAATCAAATGTGATTGTTCCCTCTTCCGACGGGGTTATGTTAAAAGCAGTCGGGAATATAAATTCATAAAACAAATAATCTATGAACAATGCAATAAAAACACTTATTGCTACTGAAAGAGTTGAGGCAAATTTAACCTTTTTTGTGTTTTTTATTCTGCCCTTGACCTCGTTTGAAACGGCTGTATTTGGGATTTCAAAATCATTTTTAAAAAGATATTCAAGATACCTTTCCTCAAAGGGAAGCAGTCGCTTTCTTTTTGATTCCTTAGCAAAAAAACGCTCAAGAGCACCTCTTTTTCCTTTGTATACAAAATCACAGAAAACATCGTTTTGATGTCTTAAAAAATATAAATCCACATCGTGACTTGAAAGATATTTTTCCGGATTGTCCTTTAGCTTTTGGGGCGTAATCCTTTTTGAAGCGATTTTAAGTCCTCCTGCAAAGGAAGCCTCAAGCCTGCCTTGAAACTCAGTATCGGTATTTACTCTTTCCAATTCTATTTTGTTGCGGATAATAAAATCAAATACTGTCTTCAAGGCATTTGTTATATCCTCGGGCTTATACAGACAATGAAAATCATATGTAGTAAATACATTATCATCAACAGCGTTGTGAACATCATAAACAGAGAACGGTGTTTCGGAAAACGGAAAAATAAACTTTGTTACAACGCATTTTGAAAATTCGCTGCCCTCAAGAAATGAATAGCCCTCAAGACAAGCCTCGCCGTATTTTATCAGTACGCAAAATCCGTCATACTCAAGCCTTGCAGTATGACATCTGTTTTTCTTTGATGCTTCCTCAAAGCTAATATTACATTTTTCATTCAGCGCAAAGCGGTTGACGGCTTCGTCAAAAACATCGGTGTATTTTATGCCATCCATTTTACCACCCTCCTATAATAATATTTTAGCATAACCGCAATCTCTTTGGCAATATTATTTTGTTTTGCCTATATAAGTTACAAAATTCATAGCCTTGCTTTGATAAAAGCAAAATATTTGTTGCGAAGGCACCGGATTTATTGTATAATAAAGTTGGTAAAATTTTGAGAGGAGCTTTTGGTATGAAACATCCCGAAATAATTAAAAAAATGTCGCTCGAGCAAAAGGCAAGATTTGCCTCGGGCTTCGATTACTGGCATCTTGAGGAAGCACCCGAGCTTGGACTTCCCAAGATAATGATTACAGACGGACCTCATGGTCTGCGTAAGCAGAATGCCGATAAAAAGGCATCCGGCGGAATAGGACTCGGAAATTCAGTTCCCGCAACCTGTTTTCCCCCTGCGGCAACAACCTCTTGCTCTTGGGATGAGGAGCTTATCAGACAAGAGGGCGAGGCTCTTGCTCAGGAATGCTTAAAGGAGCAGGTTTCCGTTATTCTCGGACCGGGTACTAATATTAAGCGTTCTCCTGTTTGCGGCAGAAACTTTGAGTATTTTTCAGAGGACCCGTATCTTGCAGGTAAATGCTCTGCAAGCCTTGTTAACGGTATTCAGTCAAAGGGCATCGGCACCTCGCTTAAGCACTATGCCTGCAACTCGCAGGAGGCTTTTCGTATGGTTGTTGACGAGGTTGTTGACGAGAGAACACTCAGAGAACTTTATCTTACTGCTTTTGAAATCTGCGTCAAGGAATCTCAGCCTTGGACAATTATGAATTCATATAACAGAATTAACGGAATTTACGCTTCGCAAAACGAGCATCTTCAGCAGGAAATTCTCCGCAAGGAATGGGGCTTTGAGGGCGTTGTTCTTACCGACTGGGGTGCATCGGTTGACCGTATCCCCGGACTCAAGTACGGCACAGACCTTGAAATGCCGTCATCAGGTACACTCAATACAAAGAAAATAGTTGATGCAGTTAAGAACGGAGAGCTTGACGAGGCAATTCTTGACGAAAGAATTGACAATGTTGTTGATATGATTATCAAATCAAAGCCTGCTCTTGAAAAGACTCACACCTTTGATGTTGAAGCACATCACAAGCTTGCACAGAAGGTTGCAGAGGGCTCTATGGTGCTTCTTAAAAATGACTCTGCCGTTCTTCCTCTTAAAAATGGACAGAAGGTTGCAGTTATCGGCGAACTTGCAAAATCACCTCGTTTTCAGGGTGCCGGCTCATCTGTTATCAATCCTACAAAGCTTGACAATGCTTTTGACGAGCTTAAAAAGCTCGGTGTTGACGCTGTATACGCTCGGGGCTACGAAAAGAGCAAGGACGAGGTTAACTCCACTCTCGTAGACGAAGCTGTCAATGCTGCTAAGAATGCAGATGTTGCAGTAGTTTTTGTCGGTCTTACCGAGGAATTTGAGGGCGAGGGCTATGACAGAGAGTCTATCGAAATGCCAAACAGCCATAACAATCTTGTATCGGAAATTGCCAAGGCTAATGAAAATACTGTTGTTGTTCTTGCAGGCGGTTCTGTTATTAACATTGAATGGCTCGGCGAGGTTAAGGCGCTTCTTAACTCAGGCTTGGGCGGTCAGGCAGGCGGTGCTGCCGTTGCAAATATTCTTACAGGTAAGGTTAATCCGTCGGGTAAAACATCTGAAACATATCCGCTTTCATTCAGCGACAATCCTACATACGGAAATTATCCGGGCGGTCCTGTTACAAGCGAGCACAGAGAGTCTGTTTATATCGGCTACCGTTATTATGACAAGGCACAAAAGGATGTTCTTTTCCCATTTGGATACGGTCTTTCATACACAACCTTTGAATACAGCGATATCAAGCTTTCTGCCGATAGTATTAAGGATACCGATACAGTAACAGTATCGTTCAAAATTAAAAATACAGGTGATGTTGACGGCGCAGAGGTTGCTCAGATTTATGTTGCCGATAAGGAGTCAACAATTTACAGACCTGTAAAGGAGCTTCGCGCATTTAAAAAGGTATTTCTTAAAGCAGGAGAGGAAAAAGAGATTTCCGTTGAGCTTTCTAAGAGGGCGTTTGCATTTTACAATGTTGAGCTCGGCGACTGGATGGTTGAAACAGGCGAGTTTGATATTCTTGTCGGTGCTTCAAGCCGTGACATCAGGCTTAGCGCTTCAATGACTGTTACATCAACGGTTGAGGCTTCAATTCCCGATTACAGAGCAACTGCTCCTAATTACTACAATGATGTTACCGCTATTAACCGCGATGATTTTGCTGTAATTTACGGTGAGCTTCCCAATCCTGAGCCGGATACCACAAAGAAGATTGATATTTACTGCTGTCTTAATGACGCAAGACACACAAAGTGGGGCGGAAAAATCTGCAATCTTATTGAAGGCTTAATGGCTAAGATGGGCTCAGCCGAAAACGGCGACGGCAAGATGCTTGCCGCAATGGCAACTCAAATTCCTATCCGTAACTTTATAGCTATGAGTATGGGTGTATTCTCTCCCGAAATGGCAGACGGTCTGCTTATGATGCTCAATGATGACGAGTCAAGCTTTGCAGGCTTTAACAAGATTTTCTGGAGAATAGGCGGAGCGCTTACAAGACTTCCCGCACTTCTTAAATCAATTTAACGCTTGTGATAATTACAGGCTGATAAATCCAATAATAAATGCCGAACAGCGCTGATTTGCCGTTCGGCATTTTATTTATAATATTGTTTACAATATGCTATTGTTTTTTTATTATTTTTTTGTTAGAATAAGTGGAGATGAAAATATTCATCTATAATATTTTATTTTTAGGAGATTGCTGTTTGAAGAAAAACAACACCTTGGAGATTGTAGGTTGACCGGGAGGTTTGCAAATACAGTTTCCGCAAAGCCTCCCATATTGCAGTCAACAATTTCAGGAGGAAAAATAATGAATAAAAATGACTACATCATTCGTTTGGAAAGAAAAGAAGAGTACCGCGAGGTTGAAAGCCTTGTACGAGAAGCGTTTTGGAATGTTTATCGACCTGGCTGTCTTGAACACTATGTTTTAAATCAGCTTAGAAATGACAAGGACTTTGTGCCTGAGCTTGATTTTGTTATGGTAAAGGACGGAAAAATTATAGGTCAAAATATGTTTATGAGAGCAGTTATCAAATCGGACGACTCAAGAGATATTCCGATTATGACAATGGGACCTATATGTATTGCGCCCGAATTTAAAAGACAGGGCTACGGTAAAATACTGCTTGATTATTCGCTTGAGCAGGCTAAAAGGCTTGGTGTAGGTGCATTGTGCTTTGAGGGAAATATTGATTTCTACGGCAAAAGCGGTTTTGTGCAAGCTTCTGAAAAGGGCATAAGATATCACGGTCTGCCCGAGGGTGCGGATGCTTCCTTCTTCCTTTGCAAGGAGCTTATTGACGGCTATCTTGACGGCGTAACGGGTGAATACACTCCGCCGCAGGGATACTTTGTTGATGAGGGAGAGGCAGAGGAGTTTGATAAGGGCTTTCCTTATAAAGAAAAGCTTGTGCTTGAAGGCCAGCTTTAAGACAGACTAAACGAATAAAAGCCGGCAGGCTGTAAAAGGTCTGCCGGTATTTAAAAGAATTAACAATGAGGTAAGATAATGAAGCTTAAAGACGGAATAGTAACAAATTCAATCGACGGCGAAAGCTTTGCTGTTGCAACAGGCGATGCCGCAAAGGCGTTTAACGGTATTATTAAAAACAATCCCACCGCTTCTTTTATTTTTGAGCTTTTAAAAACTCAGCAGACTGAGGATACAATCGTTTCTGCAATGCTTGAAAAATATGAGGTTGACGAGGCTGTTGTGCGCAACGATGTTAAAGAGCTTCTTGACCTTTTAAAAAGCAAAAATCTTATTGAGGAATAATTATGACCTATTCATCACTTGAAAGTGAATATTTGATTTCTCTTATCCGCTGTGCAATTAAAGAGGAAAAAGCGCCTCCTGTGCCAAAAGAGCTTGATTGGCAGGAGCTTTTTATACTTTCAAAAAAACAGCAGGTTTATTCGGTAATTCTGCCTGTTATTGATTTGAACAGTATTCCTCAACAGCAGGCTCAGGAGCTTCAATTTTATTCTCAAAATGAGCTTTTGCGAATGATTGCAACTAACAGCGAGCTTTGTGAAATAGAAAAAGAGCTTGAAAAAAATAATATAAAATTTATGCTTCTTAAAGGCGGAGTAATAAGAAATCTTTATCCGCTTCAAAAAATGCGTCAAATGAGCGACTATGATATTTTGTACGATGCATCAGCTCGCGAGGCTCTTTTGAACATAATGAAAAACAGAGATTATTCTCTTGTCTCGTGGAGCGAAAATTCCGACGATTTTTCAAAAAAGCCTTTTTATACCTTTGAATTCCACAGAGAACTGTTTTTTAAGGAACACGGTTTTTGCCTTGATTTTTCAAATGTATGGGAAAATGCGTCTGTTGATGAGAACAATCCGTGCAAGTATTATATGAGTGAAAGCGATTTGTATCTGCATACGGTAGCACATATGTATAAGCATTATGTGCTCGGCGGCTTTGGTATAAGATTTCTTGCCGATACCTATTTGATACTTACAAAGCTTAAGGCTTCGCTTGATAATGATTATATTGCAAAAAGGCTGAGTGAATTAAATCTGACGCATTTTGAAAGGGTTGTAAGAGAGCTTACCTTGGCGGTTTTTGACTCAAAGGAATATACCGAGGAGCAGATTGATTTCTTAAATAATATAATGAAATTCGGTATTTACGGCGATTATAATGCAGGAGTCAAGGTGTATTATGACGAATTTATAGAAAAAAAAGGAAATGTAAAATTCCCTGTGTTCAGATACTATTTGTCAAAAGCCTTTCCCGACAGGGATTTTATGAAAAGAACATATCCTGTTCTTGAGTCAAAGCCGTATCTTATCGGATACTATTATGTAAGAAGATTTTTTGAAAAGCTGATTAACTGCAGAACATATATTTTTAACAACATAAAAATTCTCAGACAGATGAATAAGGAAGAGAATAAAAAATCAAAGAGGTGACAGCATTGTCCGTTTTAATGGTGGCACTCGGCGGTGCAGTCGGTGCGGTTTTGAGGTATCTTTTGGGACTTATTCCCGTTAAAGAGATTACCTCGTTTCCGTTTATTACGCTTTCAATAAATGTTTTGGGCGCTCTTTTAATCGGTGGTATTGCGGCATATTCTTCAAGACACAGCGTTAATGATTCGCTGATGCTGTTTTTGAAAATAGGGCTTTGCGGCGGCTTTACCACCTTTTCAACATTTTCACTTGAAGCTGCTCAGCTTATCAAGTCGGGCAGTATTTTTACAGCGGTTACTTATGCTGCTTTGAGCGTGGTTTTGTGTATCTGCGCAGTATTTGCCGCTGAATTTGTCACATCAAAGCTATTTTAAATTTTCGGAGGATTACACCTTTGGCAATAAGTAAAGACCACATCAGAAATTTTTCAATTATAGCACATATCGACCACGGCAAATCAACTCTTGCCGATAGGCTTTTGGAGCTGACAAGCTCTGTTGCGGGCAGAGATATGCAGGAGCAGATTCTTGATGATATGGAGCTTGAGCGTGAACGCGGAATTACTATCAAGGCTCACGCAGTAAAGCTTGATTACACTGCAAAAAACGGTGAGCTTTATGAATTTAATCTTATTGACACACCCGGTCATGTTGACTTTAACTATGAGGTATCCCGTTCTCTTGCAGCGTGTGAGGGTGCTATTTTAATTGTAGACGCTTCTCAGGGCGTTGAGGCTCAAACTCTTGCAAACACTTATCTTGCTCTTGACCACGACCTTGATATTTTGCCGATTATAAATAAAATCGACCTTCCTGCCGCAGAGCCCGACAGAGTTGCCGAGGAGGTAGAGGAGGTTATCGGCATACCGTGTATGGACGCACCGAGGGTCAGTGCAAAAACAGGCGAGAATGTGGAAGAGGTTCTTGAATATATCGTAAATGAAATCAATCCTCCGACAGGAGATGACAGCAAGCCGTTAAAGGCACTTATATTTGACTCTGTGTATGATTCTTACAGAGGTGTTATCGTTTATGTCAGAGTTATGGACGGTGTGATTAAAGCCGGAGATACTATGAAAATGATGGCAACAGGCGCAGAGTTTACTGTTGTTGAGGTTGGATATATGAGAGCCACCTCGATGGAAAAGGCAGATGCCTTGAGAGCAGGTGAGGTAGGATATATAACTGCCTCTATTAAAACTGTAAGCGACGCAAGAGTCGGTGATACGGTTACTCTTGCAACAAATCCTGCCGACGAGCCTCTTCCGGGTTACAGAAAGGTTAATCCGATGGTTTTTTGCGGAGTTTATCCTGCCGACGGTGCCGACTATGAGGCACTCAGGGATGCTCTTGAAAAGCTTCAGCTCAATGACGCTTCGCTTTCCTACGAGCCTGAAACCTCGGGTGCACTCGGCTTTGGCTTTAGATGCGGATTTTTAGGACTTCTTCATCTTGAAATTATTGAAGAAAGACTTGAACGAGAATATAATCTCGAGCTGATTACAACCGTACCGAGCGTTGTGTATAAGATTTATCTTTCCGACGGCTCAATGGTTGAAATTGATAACCCTACAAATTATCCCGATCCGGCTCTTATTGATTACTGCGAGGAGCCTTTTGCAAATGCTCATATTTATGTTCCGAGCGAATTTGTCGGCACGGTTATGGATATGTGTCAGGAGCGCAGAGGAATATTTAAGGATATGAATTATATCACTCCCGACAGAGTTGATATTCACTACGAGCTTCCGCTTAACGAAATTATTTATGATTTCTTTGACGCACTCAAATCACGAACAAGAGGCTATGCCTCCTTTGACTATGAAATAGCGGATTACAGAAGGAGTGATTTGTGCAAGGTTGATGTTCTCTTAAACGGAGATATAATCGACGCCTTGTCATTTATTATTCATAGGGAAAAGGCATATGCAAGAGCAAGAAAAATTGCCGAACAGCTCAAAAAGCATATACCCCGCCATTTGTTTGAGGTGCCTATTCAGGTTGCAATCGGCGGTAAGGTTATTGCAAGAGAAACCGTTAAGGCGCTTCGTAAGGATGTTCTTGCAAAGTGCTACGGCGGTGATGTGACGAGAAAGAAAAAGCTTCTTGAAAAGCAAAAGGAAGGCAAAAAGAGAATGCGTCAGTTCGGTCAGGTTGAGGTACCGCAGGAGGCATTTCTTGCCGTGCTCAAGCTTTCCTCCGATGATGAATAATGGTTCGGATTATTACCGTTACCCTAAATAAAATTAAAGAATTCCATATGACAAAAGGAGCCTTCAAAACGAAGACTCCTTTTGCTTTTCTTATCTGCCAACTGCGTCTGATACTGCGTTTCCTGCCTCGCCGATTGCCGAGCCGACACCGTTTGCGAGGTCGCCTGCGCCTCTTGCAAGGTCATCTCCGACTCTTTGTGCATTGTCGCTAACATCGTTTGCCGCATTATCGGTTACGGTATTTGATGTTACCTCTCCGACGGTTGTTGTTGTTGTGTCTGATACGGTGACTGTTGTTGATGTGGTTGTGTCGTTCATATCATTGTTTGCACAACCCATAAATACTGTTGCAATAACAGCTACTGCCATTGCGATAATAAATATTTTGCTTTTCATAATTGATAACTTCCTTTCGATAATATAATTAACAATTTGATTTGTTTTATTCAAAAAAAATTTATTTTGTAAGCGTTCCGCCGTCGGAATAAAGAAGAAGCATAATATCCTCCTCTTTTCCTGTGGAGGCATTTATATATACAAGCACCTCCTCGTTTGTTTCACTGCTTTGGCAATGAAATTCATAGCATTGTACCTCTGTTGCGTTTTCCTTTGGAATAACGCATTTTTTGCTGTCCATTACCGTGAGATAGGTGCTCAGCCTTGACTGAGCCTCCGATTTTTCGATTGAAGGAGAAAAAGCCTCTCTGCTTCGGTGATTTATCAAATAACCCTCTGCTTCTAATGATACAAGTGCACCGTCACTCATTGATATACCGACTTTTATAAGGTCTGCATAATAGGTTAAATTGTTGCTTCTGTATGCAAAGTTAATAACACATATATTATTGTTAATCATATAATAGGTGTTTGTCATACTTTTGTAGCCGAGCCTGTCAAGATATTTCTGCGCAAGATTTACGGCGTTTTTTTCATCAATTGACGATTGTATGATTTTACCGCCGTAAAGTATTGATGAAACATATCCGCCCTTTTTTGTTACGGAAATGTTGCTTTGACCGTATGAGAAAACATAGCAGGGGATATTGCCTGCCTCCTCGCCCTCAAAGCTTATTTCCTGAATATTGCAGGAAAAGACTTTTGAAGCAATCCTTCGCGCAGACTCTCTGCTGATTTCCTCGCTGTTTTTCAAAAGCGCAGACTCTCTGTTTAAAACAGCGTCGGCAAACGGACCGTCATAAAGAAGCGTCGGATAATCCTTAAAGGCGTTTTCGGCACTTGTCATATCCGTGCTCAAGGCATTTACCTTTATATTACTGCCTTTAACATTGCTTGCGGTAATTTTACCGCCGTTGTTGCAAATTCTGACCATAGAGCTAACGGATTGATTAAGCTGCTTTGCGTATTCAAGAAGCGTTGAAAGATTTTTGTGCTCCTTTTCACTTATATCCTCGCCCGACGCAATTTTTTGAGCAATATAAGAAGCATAGTCGCTTGACTGACTGATGAATTTGTAGGTTGAGCTTAAATTCATCTGCTCAACAGGAAGCCTTGAAAGTGCGTCCTTTGCCTTTGTGCATTCGGAATACAAATCACTGCTTATTTCAAGAAGCATTTTGTCCGAATTTGAATAAATGCTCTTTGTAAGGTTTGTTTCAATCGAATCAAGATTTTCCGAAAGCTCATTAAGGCTTTGCTGGTATGAGTTTTCAAGCTGTGCCTTATATGAGTTTGCGGTATTCATGTTTATAAGCGCATAGCCTGCAAGAATAAGCACGAGTGTTATCGAGTACGAAAACATTCTGATGTATCCTCGTTTGGTCATAGTATTACCTCCGTAATTTAACAATGTGTTGTCTAAACTATTTTTTACCGAAAATTCAAAAACATTCAAAAAATATATTTAATTAGCTGACAATATGTGATATAATAACGATAATTGTAATTATTATGGAGAAGTATAGCTATGGCAAAATCAGAGGGAAAGAAGAGAATTGTTGTAAAGGTCGGAACATCAACTCTTACCCACGCAACAGGTAAAACAAATATTGCAAGAATGGCTAAGCTCGTTTCCGTGCTTTCGGATTTAAAAAATGAGGGGCACGAGATTGTTCTTGTTTCAAGCGGTGCAGTAGGAATAGGCACGGCAAAGCTCGGCTTAACGGCAAAGCCTTCAACAACTCAGGGGCTTCAGGCGGCTGCGGCTGTCGGTCAGGGTGAGCTTATGTTTTTGTATGATAAGCTTTTTTCCGAATATACCGTTGTTGTAAGTCAGCTTCTTTTCACGGCGGACACGCTTCAAAATCCGCTTGAAAAGGGACACCTGCTTGACACCTTTAATCAGCTTCTTGATTTTGGTGCTTTGCCGATAGTTAATGAAAACGACTCCGTTTATGTTGAAGAGCTTTTAAACGGCGACAATGATTGTCTTAGCGCAAATGTTGCAAAGCTTATTGAAGCGGATTTACTTATTATGCTCACTGATACCGACGGACTTTACAATGACAATCCTTCAAAGAATAAGGATGCAAAGCTTATATCAAGGGTTGATAATATAACAGACGAAATCTTTGCTATCGCAGGCGGTGCGTCGGAAAAGGGCACAGGCGGATTTTTAACAAAAATCAAGGCGGCTAAAACTGCGACCGAGGCAGGAGTGCCCGTTGTTATTATGAACGGCGAAAAGCCTACTGCAATATATAAGGTATTAGCAGGCGAAAGCATTGGTACATATTTTTCGGCAAGAGGTGAAAATAATGCTTGAACAGCTTGGAATAAATGCAAAAAAGGCAGCGTCGTTTCTTGCAACGGTAAATACTCAGCAAAAAAACAATGCACTTGAGGAAATTGCAAATGCACTTGTACTTAACAGTCAAAGAATAATTGAAGCTAATCAGCTTGACCTAAAAAACGGAAAAGAGGCAGGGCTTGGCGCAGGACTTTTGGACAGGATTATGCTAAACGAAGACCGTATTCGTGCAATGGCTGACGGCTGTATGCAGGTTAAGGCGCTTGACGATCCGTGCGGTATTGTTCTTGAAACCGTTAACCGTCCTAACGGGCTTGTTATAAAAAAGGTTAGCTGTGCTATAGGCGTTATAGGCATAATTTACGAGGCAAGACCTAATGTTACTGCCGACGCCGCGGCACTTTGCCTTAAAAGCTCAAATGCCGTGATATTAAGAGGCGGAAAGGAAGCAATCAATTCAAATATCGCCATATCCGAGGTTATGAGAGAGGCGGTTAAAAAAGTCGGAATTGACGAAAATGTTATTCAGCTTGTAGGTGATACAAGCAGAGAATCGTCAAATGAGCTTATGAGAATGAAGGGGACTCTCGATTGCCTTATTCCCAGAGGCGGAAAAAATCTTATCAAAGCAGTTGTTGAAAATTCAACCGTTCCCGTAATCGAAACAGGCTCGGGCAACTGCCATATTTATGTTGATGAGTATGCCGATATTGATATGGCATCAGATATTATATTTAATGCAAAAACGCAAAGAATAAGCGTGTGCAACGCTTGTGAAAGCCTTGTAATTCACAGCGGAATAATCGACAAAGCACTTCCTTTAATCAAGGCAAGGCTTGATGAAAAAAATGTCGAAATACGCGGTGACGAAAGGGCCAAGCAGGCTTGCCCCGATATTGAGTGCGCTTGTGATGAGGATTTTGCAACAGAGTATCTTGATTACATAATCAGCGTAAAAACAGTCGACAGTCTTGACGAGGCAATAGAGCATATTAACAAAAATTCGACAGGGCATTCCGAGGCAATTATTACGCAGAATGAAGAAAACGCACAGGAATTTATGACAAGGATAGATTCCTCATCGGTTTATCATAACGCATCAACAAGATTTACCGACGGAGGTGAATTCGGACTCGGTGCCGAAATCGGAATTTCAACACAAAAGCTCCACGCAAGAGGTCCTATGGGATTAAGAGAGCTTACAACTACAAAATATTTAATTTTCGGAAACGGACAGGTTAGGTAATGGACGAAGCAGAAAGACAGAAACTAAGAAAGAAAAGACAAAAAGCAAGAAAACGAAAAAAGCAGAGAAAGAATTTTTTAGTTTTTATCTCGGTAGTTATTATTGTACTTGCTGCATTTGTTATCACAATAAAAATATGCAATCCGGATTTTGATTTTTCCTCGCTCATTCCGAGAGAAAAAACGCAGCAGGTTGTTAAATTTGTCAACGAGGATATTTTGAAAAAGACGACTGAACAGCCGTCAACAACAAAAAAGCCGACAACAACTCAGCCTGTAACAAAATCTGCTGATTACGACTATACTCAGTTTAGCGATTTTGCCTTTGATACCGCACTTCAGGGCAATCAAATCGGTAATTTGCTAAACAGCTCAAACGGTTGTGTTACATACAGCTCAAGCTATATTTATTACAGTATTTCGGGCAAGGGTATATACAGATTTGAGCCGAAAAACGAAAAAAATTCCAAGGTCAATGTAAATAATTATAATTTCAAATGCCTTAATGTTTTGGGCGATTATATTTATGCAGTTGATGCGGATACCAATGTTTTGAAAAAGTCGCAGATAACAGGCGGAGATATGGTAAATGTCAGCGAAAATATCAGCTTTGCTTATCTTTATAACGATAAGATTTACTATGTCGGAAGCGATAATACGGTAGGGTATATTAACACCTCGGATTTTTCAAAAACGGTTTTGTTTACGGGGCAGGGCGATAAAACAATAAGCTTTGCTGGAATATCGCTTTCAAGAATATTCCTTGTTCAGCATGATAATGTTGCCGATTATAACGAATATATCACAATAGCCATTGATGACAAAAACGATAAAAAGTATTTTATGGATGATACTAAGGGTGACAGTATTGTAAATCTTCAGCTTGAATGCGGATTTATGTATTATTACCAAAAGCAGAGCGACGGCAGCTTTAATCTTTGCAGGCAAAAGTTCGGCTCCGAAAATATCGTTACCTTGGTTGAAGGATGTAATATTACCGATTATCCGGTTGTATATGCTAACAGACTTTATCATACTGAGCGCGACGGCTCAAAAATCAAAGCTAAAGAGCTTAATATGAATTCGCTTGAGGTAAAGACAATGGTTTCTGTTTCAAACACCGATGACTCATCGTCAGTCGGAGTCGGATACGGCTATCAGTATGTATTTCTTACAGGCGAAAGAACGGCAGGAGGGGAAAGAGTGTTTGCAGGAAGCTGTATTTACACCTCCTCGTCAAAGGACAATACACTCACATTTAAAGACGGTAAATTAAAGTATTAGGGTAACGGTAATAACGAACCCGTCAACTTAAGAAAGAGAGCACGCTGTAAATGGATAAGTACAAAAAGCTTGCGTCAAACACTATCATATTTGCAATAGGAACATTTTCATCAAAGATTCTTTCGTTTTTGCTGATGCCGTTTGTCACCCGTATGATGCAGACGGGCGATTACGGTGCGGCAGACCTTATTCAGCAGACGGTTAATGTGCTTATACCTATTGTTACTCTCCAGGTCAATAGTGCGGCGCTCAGGTTTGCGCTTGATAAGGCGACAAATAAAAAGGATGTTTTCACCGTAGGGGTGAGAACAACGCTTATCGGCTTTACGGTATTTCTTTTTTGTGCATATCCGCTGAGCTTTGTAACAATCAAGGATTTCAGGCTCGGCGATTACATTTTGCTGATTATTGCATTTGTGCTTGTTTCAAGCTTCAGACAGCTTTGCCAGCAGTTTGTAAGAGGCATGGGGCATGTTAAGCTTTTTGCCGTTGACGGCATTATTGCTACTGCGACAACCCTGCTTTTTACAATCCTGTTTCTCGGTCCGTTTAAGTGGGGGATTACGGGATATATTGTTGCAATTATTGCGTCTGACGCCTGCTCGGTTATTTTCTTTACCGTTACGGCAAAGCTTTACAGATATGTTGCTCCGAAATGCTTTGACAAAAGCATAGGCACTCAAATGCTTAAATACTGCGTGCCGCTTATTCCCACGGTTGTTTTGTGGTGGATTATCAATGTATCCGACAGATATATGGTAACATATTTTATTGATTCCTCTGCAAACGGATTGTATACCGCAGCATCAAAAATTCCTAATTTTGTCATCCTTTTCTCACAGATTTTCATTGATGCATGGCAGCTTTCTGCGGTTGATGAATATGACAGCGAAAGCCGTGCTCATTTCTTTACCAAGGTGTTCAGAGTGTATAGCGGCGGTGTGTTTGCCGTTGCGTCGGCACTTATTCTCGCGTGCCAGCTTTTAACAAAAATTCTTGTCGCAGGCTCTTATTACGAATCGTGGAAATATGTTCCGATACTCATTATTGCCACAACATATTCGTGTGTGGTTAATTTCCTTGCCTCTGTTTATATGGCAGAGAAAAAGTCGATGATGTCGCTTGCTACGGCAATGTCGGGAGCGGTGACAAATGTTGTTTTAAACCTTTTGTTTATTCCAAGACTCGGCGCAAACGGTGCGGCGATTGCTACTGTGTGCTCCTTCCTTGTTGTGTTTGTGACAAGAGGACTAAACACTCGCAAATATATCAAAATTGATTTCAAGCTGCCTGTTATGGCGGCACAGACGGTTATTCTTGTAACTCAAAGTGCCCTTATGCTTTATTTCAAAAACGGAATTATGCTTTACGCTCTTGAGGCTGTCCTTCTCGCACTTATGCTTTTGATTAACATTAAGCCTATTAAGGAGCTTGTTACTCTTGTTCTCGGCAGATTTTTGAAGAAAAAGAAAAAGAATATATAACTATATTTATACTTACTATTGCCAAAATTTATTTTTTAGTGTATAATCAACAAATAGCAGATGTAAATATAATGAAATATAATATATTTTTGGAGGATTTGTATGAAAAAAATGACTGTTGCGCAGACTAAGAAGGCCATAAGCGACAAGCTCAGCCATTTCTTCGGCGTTGATACAAAGACAGCTACTAACGAGCAGTATTATAAGGCTGTTGCTATGATAGTTCGCGATATGCTTTCCGAGATGAACAGCGAATTTCGTCACGAAGCAAAGGGACAGAATTCAAAGGAAATTTATTATCTTTGTATGGAATTCCTTATGGGCAGGTCGCTCAAAAATAATCTTTACAACCTTGATTTGACAGATACCTTTAAGGAGGCACTTGCTTCATTTGATGTAAAGCTTGATAAGCTTTACGAGCAGGAGCCGGACGCAGGCCTTGGCAACGGCGGTCTTGGAAGACTTGCTGCTTGTTATCTTGACGGACTTGCAACAAACGGATTTCAGTCAATGGGCTATTCTATCAGGTACGAGGCAGGTATTTTCAAGCAAAAGCTTGTTGACGGCTGGCAGACAGAGCTTCCTGATTTCTGGCTTCCCGGCGGTGAGGTTTGGCTTGTACCGAGAGAGGAAAGAGCAGTTGAGGTTAGATTTGAAGGCTGGATTGAGGACAGCTGGGACGGTGACTACCACCATGTTGAATACAGAGATTGCAACACGGTAACTGCTATTCCTTACGATATGTATGTTTCGGGTAAGGGCAAGGGCGTTTCAAGGCTTCGTCTTTGGGCGGCAAGAAAGCCCGACCTTGATATGAGTCTTTTCAATTCGGGCTCATATATTAAGGCTATGGAAAGGTCTGCTATGGCAGAGGCTATTTCAAAGATTCTTTATCCTGCGGACAACACTCCCGAGGGTAAATCTCTTCGCCTTCGTCAGCAGTATTTCCTTGTTTCTGCATCAATTCAGGATATTATTCAGCGTCACCTTACAAAGTACGGTACTCTTGACAATCTTCCCGAAAAGATTGCAATTCATATCAATGACACTCATCCCACAATGGCAATCCCCGAGCTTATGAGAATAATGCTTGACGAATGCGGATATGATTGGGATACCGCTTGGAGCATTGTTACAAGAACAATCGCATACACAAACCATACAGTTATGAAGGAGGCACTTGAGTGCTGGAGCGAGGACCTTTATCGCAGACTGCTTCCTCGTATCTACGAAATTACTAAGGAGATTGATAACCGCTTCCGTGCATATATTTGGGGTGCAACACACGATGCCGACAAGGTTGAGAGAATGGCAATTTTCTCAGGCGGTGTTGTAAGAATGGCAAACCTCTGTGTTGCAGGCTCACATTCGGTTAACGGTGTATCTGCTCTTCACTCTCAAATTCTTAAGGATACGGTATTTAACGATTTTTATACAATCACACCCGATAAATTCAAGAATGTAACAAACGGTATTGCCTTTAGAAGATGGATTTGTCAGGCAAATCCGGAGCTTACCAAGTTTATTACAGAGCTTATCGGAGATGGCTTTATCACCAAGAGTGACGAGCTTCTCAAGCTTCGTGATTATGCAAATGACAGTCAGGTGCTTGAGCGCATTAACGCTATTAAGCTTGCGAATAAGGAGCGCTTTGCTTCTGTTGTTAAAAAGAGAAACGGCATTGAGCTTGATCCGACATCACTCTTTGATGTTCAGGTTAAAAGACTTCACGAGTACAAAAGACAACAGCTCAATGTTCTTAATATCATTGCAGAATATCAAATGCTCAAGGCTAATCCGTCTATGGAGTTTGAGCCGAGAACATATATCTTTGCATCAAAGGCAGCTCCTGGCTACTATATGGCAAAGAAAATTATTGAGCTTATAGACTCTCTTGCAAAGCTTGTTAACAATGATCCCGACATAAACGGAAGAATTAAGGTTGTGTTTATGGAGGATTACAGCGTTTCTCTTGCAGAGGTGCTTATGCCTGCCGCAGATATTTCAGAGCAGATTTCTCTTGCAGGCACAGAGGCTTCGGGTACGGGAAATATGAAGCTTATGCTCAACGGTGCAGTAACACTCGGTACTCTTGACGGTGCAAATGTTGAAATTTATGACGCTGTCGGTGAGGATAATATCTTTATCTTCGGTATGAAAACTCCCGAGGTTTTACAGCTTAAGAAAAACGGCTACAATCCTATGCAGTATCTTGCAAATAACGAGGTGCTCAGAAATGCGGTAGAGCTTATCGCAAGCGGTATAAACGGCAAATCCTTTAATGAAATTTCATCAGCACTTATGAATGTTGATCAGTATATGGCGCTTGCTGATTTTGCCGATTATCAAAATGCTCAAAGGCTTTCTGCCGAGGCTTATAAGGATAAGGAGCGCTTTGCAAGAATGTCGCTTATGAATATCAGCGGTGCAGGTGTGTTCAGCGCAGACCGTTCAATTATGGATTACGCAGACAGAATTTGGAACACAAAGCCTGTTGCTTTTAAAGAAGAGGTAAAGCCTGCAAAAAAGACTGCTCCTGCAAAGGCAGAAAAAAAGGCTCCCGCAAAGAAAGAGGCAGTTAAAAAGGAAGTCGCAAAAAAGACTCCCATAAAAAAAGAAACTGCTAAAAAGGAAGCTGTAAAAAAGACAGAGAAAAAGGCTCCTGCAAAGAAAACAGCTAACAAGAAAAAATAAACTATAAAAAGACACGACGGTATCGCCGTGTCTTTTGGTGTAGTGAGGAGAGAATATGCTGATTTTCAATTCAAGAAGTAAGGCATATAAATCAAAAATATCAGCCCTTGCAACAGACGAGAAATGTAAATTTTGTATTATTGTTCCGCGTGACTGCCGTTGCAGTCGCGCAAGGCTTGCTGTTGCCAAGGAAAACGAAGAAACCGTATATTATGATATGTTCTGGGCAGGAATGTGCGGTGAAAATGACGAGCTTTGGGAGCTCCATTTTTCAGCCACAACCGCCGGTCTGTACTTTTATCATTTTGAAATTGATACTCCTTGGGGCGTAAGCTACATTAAGAAAACAGAGCACGGATACGGAGATTTTAACGCTGACGGCGGTGAATTTCAGCAGACGGTTTATGATAAAAACTTTAAAACACCCGATTTTTTAAAGGGTGGAATAATATATCAAATTTTCCCCGACAGATTTTATAACAGTAAAAAGAAAAAGTATAATGTTTTGCCAACAAGGGTTATGCGCAAGTGGGGCGAAGAGCCTTTTTGGCACGAAAAGCAAATGAACGGCTTGTGGAATAATGACTTTTTCGGCGGGGACCTTAAGGGAATAGAAAAAAAGCTGGGCTATTTATCCGATTTGGGTGTAAGCTGTATTTATATAAATCCTGTTTTTGAGGCTCATTCAAACCACAGATACGATACTGCCGATTACGAAAAAATTGACTCTCTGCTCGGTACTGAGGAGGATTTAAAGAGTCTTTGCAAAACAGCTAAGGAAAGGTACGGCATATCGGTAATTCTCGACGGCGTGTTCAGTCACACGGGCTGTGACAGTAAATACTTTAATATGTATAACACCTATGACAGCATAGGAGCGTATAACAGTAAGGACAGCGAGTATTTCAGCTGGTACAAATTCATAAAATGGCCTGATGATTATCACGCTTGGTGGGGAATTAAGCTTCTGCCCGAAATCATTGAGGAGAACGAAAGCTACCGCCGTTATATATGCTCTCAAAACGGTATTCTAAAGAAGTGGCTTCGTTGTGGCATCAGCGGCTGGCGACTTGATGTTGCCGACGAGCTTCCCGATGTTTTTCTTGATGATTTGAGAAAAGCCGTTAAAGAGGAAAATGAAAATGCCGTTATAATCGGTGAGGTTTGGGAGGACGCAACAAACAAATTCGCTTACGGTGAAAGAAGAAGATATTTGCTTGGAGAACAGCTTGATTCTGTGATGAATTATCCTTTTGCCGATGCCGTACTCGATTTTGTCAGATACGGACACGGTGACTATTTCTTTGACTCTGTTATGAGCATTGTTGAAAACTATCCCCCTCAGGTATTGAATATACTTATGAACCATATCGGCACTCACGATACTCAAAGGGCAATCACCCGCCTTGCAGGACCCGATTGCGAGGGACAGGGCAGAGAGTGGCAGCATAATAACAATGTGCTTTCCGACTATGATTATCTCAAGGGCATATCAATGATGAAGATGGCGTCGCTTATTCAGTTTACTCTCCCCGGTGTGCCCTCGGTTTACTACGGTGACGAGATAGGTATGCAGGGTATGAAGGACCCGTTTAACAGATGCTGTATGGACTGGGATAATCAAAATAAAGAGCTTTTAAAATGGTACAAAAGGCTCGGTCAGATAAGACACGGCTGTAAAGCTCTTGCAGAGGGCGAATTTTCTCCTGTTTTCTGCGAAAACGGAGTTATTGCTTATACAAGAACATCAAGTGAAGCTGACGCTCTTGTTGCTGTTAACAACAGCGATGAAGAGGTGCAGATATTTGTTGGTACTCAGTGGGATAATTCATATAATTATTTTGATTATTGCTGTGCAGACGGATTTATCAAGCTTCCCCCTTACCGCTACACAATGCTTTCAAAGGATAATTTATAAAATGAATAAATCGTTATAATTTTATTATGACGATTTATTTTTTGTCTTGACAAAATACCCTATGGGGGTATATAATTACTTAACAACAAATAATAAGGTGAATGTTATGGATAATACTACTTGTGAATGCTGTGCAAAAACTAAGATCAGAGATGAAAAAGAATATAAAAGCCTCGTTAACCGTCTTAACAGGATTGAGGGACAGATAAGAGGCATCAAAAAAATGGTAGAAAATAATGCTTATTGCACAGATGTTTTGGTGCAGTCTGCCGCTGTCAATGCAGCGATAAATGCTTTTAATAAAGAGCTGCTTTCAAATCATATCAAAACCTGTGTTGCTCAGGATATTCGTGACGGCAATGATGATGTTATAGACGATTTGTTAAAGACGCTTCAAAAGCTTATGAGATAGGAGGAATAATTTGCAACAATATAATATAACAGGTATGACCTGTGCCGCTTGCAGTGCAAGAATTGAAAAGACTGTGTCCGCTCTTGAGGGGGTAAGCTCCTGCTCTGTAAATCTTCTTACAAATTCAATGACGGTTGAGGGTACAGCATCGGCAGATGAAATTATTTTAGCTGTTGAGTCGGCAGGCTACGGTGCGTCGTTGAAAGGTCCTCATAGCAAGGAAAAAGCCGATACAAAAAGCAATCCTCTCAGGGATAGGGAAACGCCCGCACTTTTGAAAAGACTTGCTTTTTCAGTCGTATTTCTTTTGGTACTTATGTATTTTTCGATGGGGCATATGATGTGGGGATTTCCTCTCCCGTCGGTGATAGAAAACAACCATATCGCAATGGGACTTATACAGATGCTTTTGTGCATAATCATAATGATAATAAATCAAAGATTTTTTATCAGTGGCTTTAAAGGCTTGATACACAAAGCACCTAATATGGACACGCTTGTTGCACTCGGCTCAATGGCTTCCTTTTTATACAGCACCTATGCTCTTTTTGCTATGACAGATGCACAGCTTAAAGGAAATGCGCAGGCTGTTATGTCATATATGCACGAGTTTTATTTTGAAACGGCGGCTATGATTTTAACGCTGATAACAGTCGGAAAGGTGCTTGAAGCTTACTCAAAGGGCAAAACAACCGACGCACTTAAAGGACTTATGAGCCTTGCACCGAAAAGAGCAAATATTATAGTTGACGGCAGGGAAAAAACCGTATCCGTTGATGAGGTGAAGGCAGGGGATATTTTTGTTGTAAGAGCCGGCGAAAGCATACCGGTTGACGGAAGAATTATAGAGGGAAGTACGGCAGTTGACGAGTCTGCGCTCACGGGTGAGAGTATTCCCGTTGATAAAAAAGAGGGCGATTTTGTATCCTGCGCAACGGTTAATAAATCAGGCTATCTTAAATGCCGTGCCGAAAGAGTCGGCGAGGATACCACTCTTTCTCAAATAATCAAAACCGTAAGTGATGCGGCTTCATCAAAGGCGCCGATTTCAAGACTTGCCGATAGGGTTTCGGGTGTTTTTGTTCCTTTTGTAATTACGATTGCAGTATTAACTCTTGCTGTTTGGCTGATTATAGGCGAGAGCATAGGATTTTCTGTTGAAAGGGCTGTGTCAGTGCTTGTAATAAGCTGTCCGTGTGCGCTCGGACTTGCAACTCCGGTAGCAATAATGGTCGCAAGCGGAAAGGGTGCAAAAAACGGAATTCTTTTTAAAAATGCCGTATCTCTTGAAAATGCAGGTAAAACAAAGATAGCCGTGCTTGACAAAACAGGCACAATAACTATGGGCAAGCCTGAGGTTACAGATATAATCACGGCAGACGGCTTTGACCGCCGAGAGCTTTTAAAAATTGCATATTCGCTTGAAATCAAAAGCAGTCATCCTCTTGCAGGCGCAGTTGTTGAAAAGGCAAAAAAAGAGAATTCTCAAGCCTATGAAATTACAGGCTTTGAAGAGCTTGCAGGCAACGGAGTTCAAGGCTTTTATAACGAAAAAAGGGTTTTAGGCTCAAGCCTAAAATATATGAGCACTCAGATTAGCGTTTCAAAGGAAATGACTCAAAAGGCACTAAGTCTTTCCGAGCAGGGCAAAACTCCCATTCTTTTTTCGGTAAATGAAGCACTTGTAGGAATTATCGCTCTTGCCGATACAATAAAGCCCGACAGTGCACAGGCAATAAAAGAGCTTAAGGATATGGGAATTTATGTTGTAATGCTTACGGGGGATAACGAAAAAACCGCAAACGCTGTCGGAGTGCAGGCAGGTGTTGACGAGGTTATAGCAGGAGTTCTTCCCGACGAAAAGGAAAAAACGGTAAAAGCCTTGATGAAAAAGGGCAGAGTCGCTATGGTCGGCGACGGAATTAACGATGCACCTGCACTTACACGCGCAGATGTAGGAATTGCAATAGGTGCAGGAACAGATATTGCCATTGATTCTGCCGATGTTGTCCTGATGAAAAGCAGGCTGTGTGATGCGGTGTCGGCAATAAAGCTCAGTAAGGCAACGCTTAGAAATATTAAAGAAAATCTGTTTTGGGCATTTTTCTATAACACAATCGGAATTCCGCTTGCGGCAGGTGTTTTCATTTCTGCTTTGGGTTGGAAGCTTAATCCGATGTTCGGTGCGGCGGCAATGAGCCTGTCAAGCTTTTGTGTTGTAACGAATGCGCTCAGACTGAATTTTTTGAAGCTAAGAAAAAAGGATAATAAAAAAGGAGAAAATAATATTATGAAAAAGGAAATGATAATTGAGGGAATGATGTGCTCTCATTGTGAAGCAAGTGTAAAAAAGGCTTTGGAGGCAGTCGACGCGGTTGAAGCAGTTGAGGTAAGTGCAAAAGACGGCAAAGCAATAGTAACTCTTGCTAAAGAGCTTGATAACGAAATCCTTAAAAATGCTGTTGAAGCACAGGATTACAAGGTTATTTCCGTCAAATGAAAACATAAAAATAATAAAAGTATTCACCTCGGTTAAAATATAATCGGGGTGTTTTTATGCAGATAAAAGGAAAAACGATATTTTATGATGAGCCTGTAATAATAGCAGGCAGTGCCGGAGTTGTCGGCAAAAAAGAGGGCGAGGGACCTCTTGCACAGGATTTTGATGCAATATTCGAGGATACAACTATGGGACAGCAATCCTATGAGCTTGCAGAATCGGCAATGCTTCACGATGCAATTATCAGGGCAATGTCCTCGGCTCAGGTAAGTCCGAGCGAGGTGAACTTTATTTTAAGCGGTGATTTGCTTGACCAATGTATGGGCTCTGCCTTTGCGATAAAGGATTTAGAGGTGGCGTCGATAGGTCTGTTCGGTGCGTGCTCAACGATGGCGCTTTCTCTTTCGGTGGGCTCAATGCTTGTCGACGGCGGAGCAGACTGCGTTGTGGCGGGAACCTCAAGCCACTTTTGCTCAAGTGAAAGGCAGTTTCGTTTCCCGCTTGAGTACGGCGGACAAAGACCGCCTACGGCACAATGGACAGTCACAGGAGCAGGCAGTGCTGTTCTCAAAAAAAGCGGAAACGGTATAAAGATCAAAGCTGTTCAAATAGGTACAATTACCGACCTTGGTATCACCGACGCTAATAATATGGGCGCCGCAATGGCACCGGCGGCGGCAAGGACTATTTATGATTTCCTTAAGGATACAGGAACAAGCCCACAGGATTACGACTTGATTTTGACGGGTGACTTGGGCTTTACGGGCAGTGAGCTGTTGTACGAGCTTTTGGAGAAGGAACACAAAATCAAGCTCAAGGGTTATCACAATGACTGCGGTCTTATGATTTATGACCTCAAAAAGCAGGATGTTAATTCGGGTGGCTCCGGATGTGGATGCGGCGGCTCTGTGCTTTGCTCTCATATAATGAAAAGAATGAGAAAGGGCAGCTTAAAAAAGGTCCTTTTTGTTGCAACGGGTGCTTTGATGTCGCCGACATCAAATAAGCAGGGAAATGCTATTCCGGGTATTGCCCACGCTGTACTGCTGGAGGCATAAAATGAAGCATTTTAATAATCTGAAATTAGTGTCATCGTTTAGAGAAATTTCAAATGTTCTCGAAATAATTTCCGCAGCCTTTCGTATTTTCACCTTCATTTTATTGATCTTGCAGGGAATTATGCTTGTTAAGGAAACGAAATTTAATATAAAAAATCATTAAAAAGCAAGCAAGGGGCATCATTTGATGCCCTTGCCAGCGTGTAGAAAAAGTCCAAATAACAAGTTTCTACACGCTGTAAGACTTCGAGAAATGGAACTGAATTTCGTTTTCTTGCGATAATTGCTGTACGGTGGTACCGCTTTGTCGCAAAAAACGAAAAACGCCAAATGCGGCTTGGATTTGATGTCCAAGCCGCATTTACAATATCAAAATATAATTTACACAAACGGCAGGAGCAAATCTGCGATTCGGCAGACCCTTTTGTCTGCTTCGCAGACATTTCCCCTAGTAGGGGAATAACCCCTGCCCTACGAAAAAATGTAAAATTTAATTATTACAGGCGTGGTTCAGACCACTTTATCGACAGTCTACAAGGGCATCAAGTTATGCCCTTGCTTGCTTTATTGAAATGTGTTTTAAAATGTAATTAGAAAGCTTGTGATATAATTTCTCTGATATCCTCCTCTGCCTGTTGTACCTCGTAAAGAAATTCTCTTGAAGATACACGCAAAGCACCGTTTCCCAAAATTATAAGCTGTTCGAGTGCATCGGAGGTGACAACCCTGACCTTGTGTTTTTTTGCCAGTTTGTGCGATACCTTTTCAATATACATATCGGCGGTTTCCGCTTCTTTGGTATAAACGATATTGATGTTATTTACCTTTTCAACCTCGCGTGTGTTACCCTTAACCTTATATGCATCAAACACAAGAATAACCTCGCACCTTTTGTAGCCCTGATAATTACACAGTATATTTATCAGTGTGTTTCTTGCACCCTCAATGTTATCCTTTGACAGGCTTTTGAGATCTTCCCAAGAAAAAATCACATTATATCCGTCAACAAGCAGATATTCCGTGCCCTCGTATCTCGGCGGTCGGTTAGTCTTATATTTCTTATTATCAGTGCTTTCGGTGAGGTTAAAATGGCTTTGGGCAGGATTTGCCGAACGGCTTTTTATAGGACCGTAGGTTTTTTCAAAAATCTGCATAAGCTCCTTATCAAGAGCAAAAAGATTGCTTTTGTCTGCACCTTTTGAAAGCACCCTTTTTATTTCGTTATCTGCGTATTCGTTTTTCGGAGTTGACAAGGCACTCGGCAGGTGCATATGGCTTTTGACCTCGCTCCATTTAACATTATAGCCTGCACCGTGAGAACAGAAAACAGAGTCACAGGGATTGTCCGTATCTGCATCACAGTCATAGCCTGCATTTGCAATAACCTCATCGGCGTTGTGACACGGCTCATAGCCCTTTAAGCTACACATCAGCCTTCCTCTGCCGTGTGTGTACTGCATAACCTCCTTTGAGTAATCATACATAGTCGCAACAGGTGCAGTACCGCTTATCACCGATAATTCACCGTTATTATCAGGCGGATTGAAGCTTCCGTGCATACGCTGAATATCTGTCATAGCTCTGCCGATATTTTCAACAGGGACCTCTAATGTGAACTCATAAACAGGCTCAAGCAAAATGCTCTGAGCCGAGCGAAGTCCCTGCCTTACCGCTCTGTATGTAGCCTGCCTGAAATCACCGCCCTCGGTGTGCTTTGGATGAGCCCTTCCCGATACAAGTGTTATTTCCATATCCGTGATAGGAGAGCCTGTGAGAACGCCGATATGTGTCTTTTCATACAAATGAGTCAAGATAAGTCTTTGCCAGCTTTTATCAAGCAAATCCTCCTTGCACTCCGATTTAAACACAAGTCCGCTGTTTCTTTTTGCGGGCTTCACCAATAGATGTACCTCTGCATAATGTCTTAGCGGTTCAAAATGACCGACACCCTCAACCATATCGGATATGGTCTCCTTGTAAATAATATTTCCTTTTGAAAAGGAAGCGTTTATACCAAAGCGCTCTGCAATTATTGATTGCAAAATTTCAAGCTGAATATCGCCCATAAGCTGAAGCTGAATTTCCTTTAAACGCTCGTTGAACATAACCTTAAGCTGAGGGTCCTCGCCTTCAAGAATTTTCATTTTCTCAAGTGCAGTATGAGTGTCTGTGCCGTCGGGAAGTAAAAGCCTGTATGTAAGCACGGGCTCAAGCATGGGCATAGCAGAATCCCTTTCTGCACCCACACCGTCACCGGACTGAGTAAAGGTTATGCCTGTCACGGCACACACCGTTCCTGCATGAACCTCGTCAGCGGTTGTGTATTTTTCGCCCGAGTATATTCTGATTTGATTTACCTTTTGAGCATTTTTGTTTTTACTGCTTTGCAGAATTTCTTTAACCCTCAGGCTTCCGCCCGTGATTTTTAAAAAGGTGAGGCGCTGCCCCTTGTCCTCTGATATTTTGTATATCTTGCCGGCAAATTCCTTTGGATATTCGGGCATTTCGGTATAGCTGTATAAGCACTCTAAAAATTTGCTCACACCTGTTAATTTCAAGGCAGAGCCGAATAAACAGGGAAAGATTTTTCTGCTTTTAATACAGGGCAGAATGTCAGTATTGCTCAGCGTGCCGTTTTCGTAGTATTTATTGAGCAGGGCTTCGTCGCAAAATGCAATGCTTTCAAAAAAATCATCGCTTTTTTCTGCACCGAAATCAACACATCCGTCGCTGAGCTTTTCTCTAAGCTCTGCCGTTATGCGTGCCTTGTCAAAGCCGTCAAGATCTGTTTTGTTCACAAAAATAAAGCAGGGAACATTGTATTTTGCAAGGAGTCTCCAAAGCGTTTGCGTATGGCTTTGAACACCGTCTGTGGCACTTACCACCAAAACAGCGTAATCAAGAACCTGAAGCGTTCTTTCTGCTTCGGCACAAAAATCTATGTGCCCGGGTGTGTCAAGCAGGGTGAATTGCGTGTCCTTGTATTTTAATATCGCCTGCTTTGAAAAAATTGTTATTCCTCGGCTTCTTTCAAGAGAAAAGGTATCTAAAAAGGAATCTCTGCGGTCTACTCTGCCGAGCCTGCTTATGTTGCCCGATTCGTATAATAACGCCTCCGAAAGAGTTGTTTTCCCCGAGTCAACATGGGCTAATATGCCAACAACAATTTTTTTCATTTTTTCACCACGCTTTTAACAGATTAAGTATATAATATCATATTAGATAATGATTGTAAATTGATTTGCACATAAAGAAAACGGCTGTATCACAAATATGATACAGCCGTGTGCTTGCAGGAAATTTAATAAAGCTTAAAAATAAAAATTATCAGTCCGTAAAGAAATGACGAAGCAACGCCGTAAACAATAACCGGTCCTGCAATTGTAAACATCTGCGAAGCTGTGCCGAGAATAAATCCCTCGTGCTGAAATTCGAGTGCAGGGGATACCACCGAATTTGCAAAGCCTGTTATCGGAACGATTGTTCCTGCACCGGCGTGCCTTGCAATTTTGTCAAACACACCGACACCAGTTAAAATTGCGGTTAGTATTATGAGTGACGAGGATGTTCCTGCCTGAACCTCTTTTTGACCAAGTCCTGCATTTTCAAGCACGGTCATAATTATCTGTCCCAAAAGGCAAATTGCACCGCCGAAAATAAAAGCCTTTATGCAGTTCATAAGCTTTGGCGAGTTAGGGCTTGCCTTGTCGGTCATTTTGCTGTAATCGTCTTTGCTGATACTCATATAATCACTCCCGTTAGTAATATTTACAATAATATAACAATTATACTATTGACTTTTTTGATTATATCCTGTAATATTGAAATATACAATTTGTAAAACGGAGTGATTTCCATGCATCTTATTGAAGTGCGCGATGTTTATAAAATATATAATCCCGGTGAAAATCAGGTTAACGCTCTTGACGGAGTGTCAATCACGATTGACGAGGGTGAATTTGTTGCAATAATCGGTCAGTCAGGCTCGGGTAAGTCCACGCTTATGAATATGCTCGGCTTGCTTGATACGCCCACAAGCGGTGAATACTATATTAACGGAAAGCTTGTTGACGATTTGACAGATGACGAAATGAGCGTTATCAGAAATGAGGAAATAGGATTTATTTTTCAGGGCTTTAATCTTATTTCATCTCTTACTGCGCTCGAGAATGTTGAGCTTCCGCTTGTTTACAGAGGAATGCCTAAGGCTGAAAGAAGAGAAATTTCAAAAAACGCACTTGAAAGAGTGGGACTTAAAGAGAGAATGAACCATCTTCCCGCAGAAATGTCAGGCGGTCAACAGCAGAGAGTTGCCGTTGCAAGAGCTATTGCGGCCGCACCTCCCGTTATCCTTGCCGACGAGCCGACAGGTAACCTCGATACCCGTTCAACAAAGGATGTTATGAAAATACTTCATAATCTTAAGGATGAGGGAAGAACCGTAATCGTTATCACCCACGATAACGAGATTGCCGAGGAAGCAGAGCGTGTTATCAGAGTCCGCGACGGTAAGGTTGTTGAAGACTATATCAATCCCGGATATGAGGAAAAATACGGCAGAGAGTCTAAAAAGGACAATAAAAACCCTATCGACGAGGGATAATATATGCTTTTTAAAAGAACTGTTTTTGCAGTTCTTTTTTATTTTTGTTGTTTTAAAAGAATTTATATGTTAAAATAAAATAAATATGTTTTGGGTGGTGAAAAAATGAAAAAATATTTGTCTGTATTAACGGCTTTTATTATTTTTGCCGTTGTCACTCTGTTTGCCTGCATAACTGCATTTGCGCAATCTGTTGATATAGAAAAAACACAGCTCGGCACATCAGATACATATTTTTCATATGATTCGTCATCAAAAACGCTTACAATAAGCGGAACGGGTGCTACTCCCAATTTTACAAACAGCAGCAGTACGGACTCCTCTCAGCCTTGGTTTTCGTGGCGAAGCGACGGCTCAATTGAGCATATCGTTGTTGAGGAGGGAATAACCTCTTTGGGCAGATATTTGTTTTACTGTGTGAGCACGGCAGATATATCCCTACCGTCAACACTTGTGTCAATAGACAGCTACGCAATGGCAGGCACTAATTCAAATAAAAATCCTGTTCTGCCCGAAAATCTTACAACAATCGGAGCATATGCGTTTTACTATACCGCAGGTCTTGAAAAAGTCTATATTCCGTCAAGCGTGAAAAAAATAGGTCAATCCGCCTTTGAGCTTTGCACTTCGTTGTCGCAGGTGGAATTTGAAAGCTGGAAAATGAGCGTGTCCATAGGCAGTAAAGCGTTTTTTAAATGTGCAAATTTGAAAAGCGTTACCGTTCCAAAGTACGCCACACTTTCCTCCTATTCCTTTGGATATTATGATGCGTCGGCAGGCTCTGTATATGACGGCTTTGTACTCTTTGCTTACAGAGATTCGCAGGCATATGAATATGCAAAAAATTCAATTATTACCTGCAAATCTCCTGCCGTGACTGAGCTTTATCTCAGCGATTCGATTGAGCTTGAATACTACGCAGATAATGTTACGCAGCTGATGGTTTTTTCGTTTACCGCACCGAAGACAGATTATTACAAATTTTATTCGACGAGTGATATTGATTTGAAATGTGCTGTTAAAAATTCGGCAGATAAGCTTATCACACAAAACGATGATATTTCTCAGTTTGATACCGATTTTAAAGTAGGGGCTCTTCTAAATGCCTTTGAAACCTACTATTTTATAGTCGGCAGTAACAACTATACAGGCAGGTTTACCGTTTCGCTCAGCGAGGCAACGGCAGAGGATGTAACACCGACTCCGATTGAGGATGATAATAAAAATGAGACTCCGCCTCAGCAAAGCACAACTCTTCCTCAGCCAAGCACCGTGCCCGCTTTGCCGAATAACACAACGGCAAATGCTTTTCAGGAGCAGGGCAATAATTCTCCTCAAACAACCGCAAAAGCCTCATCATCAAAAAAGAAACCGCCAAAAACATCTATAAAAAAGCTTGTAAAGGGTAAAAAATCCTTTAAAGTAACCGTAAAAAAGGTCAGCAAAATAAACGGTTATCAGGTTATTTATTCAACAAATAAGAAATTTAAGAAAAGCAAAAAGGTCAACATAAAAAAGACAAAAACAAGCACCACGGTTAAAAAGCTCAAATCAAAGAAAACATATTATGTAAAGGTGCGCACCTACAAAAATGTTAAAGCTAACGGCAATACAAAGAGGGTATATTCTTCGTGGTCAAAGGTGAAAAAGGTAAAAGTAAAATAACGGAAATTTTATGTTGAAAATTAAAGTTTTATAATATATAATATATACAATTTAATTATATAAAAGGAGAGTATCAATGAAAAAGGTTGCAATCATAATGGGCTCTGACAGCGATTTGCCCGTTGTTACTCCTGCAATTAAGCAGTTAAAGGAGCTTGGCATTGAAACAGAGGTCAGGGTTATGAGTGCTCACCGCACACCGCAGGAGGCACACGACTTTTCAAAATCAGCGATAGATAACGGCTTCGGCGTCATTATTGCGGCGGCAGGTATGGCTGCTCATCTCGGCGGTGTCCTTGCTGCATCAACAACGCTTCCCGTAATCGGAATACCGTGCTCTGCAAAGGTGCTTGACGGTATGGATGCAATGCTTGCAACGGTTATGATGCCTCCGGGTATTCCTGTTGCAACAGTAGGAGTAAATGCGGCAAAGAACGCGGCTCTTCTTGCGGCTCAAATACTTGCAGTCGGTGACGACGATCTTATGAAAAAGCTTATCAAAATGAGAGAAGATATGGCACAGCAGGTTCGTGAAAAGGACGCTGCACTTCAGGAAAAACTTAAGGAGATTTAACTATGGAAAAAAGTTTCAGTGAAAGCTACGCAGCAGCAGGTGTTGATGTAACGGCAGGCTATGAATCTGTTGAACTCATCAAATCTCATGTAAAAAGAACAACTATTCCGGGAGTTCTCGGCTCTATCGGCGGCTTCGGCGGTATGTTTGAAATCGGTGCAAGGGATTACAAAAACCCTGTTCTTGTATCGGGAACGGACGGTGTAGGAACAAAGCTCAAGATTGCTTTCCTTTTGGATAAGCACGATACGGTTGGTATTGACTGTGTTGCAATGTGTGTTAACGATGTTGCCTGCTCGGGTGCAAAGCCGTTGTTCTTCCTTGATTATATTGCCTGCGGAAAAAATTATCCCGAAAAAATTGCCCAGATAGTTTCAGGTGTTGCAGAGGGCTGTGTTCAGGCAGGCTGTGCGCTTGTCGGCGGTGAAACCGCAGAGCATCCGGGACTTATGCCTAATGAGGAATATGACCTTGCCGGCTTTACCGTTGGTATCGGCGAAAAGGACAAGCTTGTTTCGGGAGAAAGGCTTGCAGCAGGTAATGCACTTATCGGTGTTGCGTCATCGGGTGTTCATTCAAACGGCTTTTCTCTTGTGAGAAAGGTGTTCAATATCACCGAGGAAAGACTTGCAGTTAATGTTGCAGAGCTTGGAAAAACGCTCGGAGAGGAGCTTCTTACTCCAACAAGAATTTATGTTAAGCCGCTTCTTGCTCTTATGGATAAGGTTAATGTCAATGCTATCAGCCACATCACAGGCGGTGGATTTTACGAGAATGTTCCGAGAATGCTCAATGACGGCTTTACCGCAGTAATCGAAAAGGATAAGTGCTTTAAAAAGCCTATATTTGAGCTTATCGCAAAGGAAGGCTCAATCCCCGAGAGAGATATGTATAACACCTTTAATATGGGTACAGGTCTTGTTATTGCAGTTGATGCAGACAAGGCAGACGAGGCAGTCAGAATACTCAACAGTCAGGGCGAGCAGGCTGCCGTTATCGGTGAAATCAAGGCAGGCGAGAAGGGCGTAGAATTATGCTGAATATAGTAGTGCTTGTTTCGGGCGGAGGAACAAATCTTCAGGCACTTATTGATGCGCAAAACCGCGGTGAAATTAACAACGGAAGAATTACCTGCGTTATTTCATCAAATCCCGACGCCTACGCTCTTGAAAGAGCAAAGCAAAACGGTATAAAAGCAAGAGTGCTTGCAAGAAAAGATTACGATGATATACATAAGTATTCTGCCGATATGCGGGATGCTTTAATCGAGGAAAAGGCAGACCTTGTGGTTTACGCGGGCTTTATGACAATACTTGACAGTCAGGTGGTTGAAGCCTTTGAGGGAAGAATGATGAATGTTCACCCTGCACTTATTCCGTCGTTTTGCGGAAAGGGATTTTACGGTCTTCATGTTCACGAGGCTGTGCTTGCAAGCGGAGTTAAGCTGACAGGTGCTACCGTTCATTTTGTAACAGAGGACTGCGACGCAGGACCGATAATTGCCCAAAGGGCTGTTGCGGTTGAAAACGGTGATACACCCGAAATACTGCAAAAAAGAGTTATGGAGCAATGTGAGTGGAAAATACTTCCGCAGGCTGTATCTCTTTTCTGCGAGGGCAGAATTAAGATTGTCGGAAATAAAACAGAAATTATCTGAGGTGAATAATATGCAAATAGAATCTCTTGCAAAGGAGCTTAATACAAATTCATATCCGGGCAGAGGCATTGTTCTCGGAAAATCAAAGGACGGCAAAAGTGCAGTTATTGCTTATTTTATTATGGGCAGAAGCGTTAACAGCCGTAACAGAATTTTCGAGGAGAATGACAGAGGCGGTATTCGTACAAAGGCCTTTGATGAGTCAAAGATGGAGGATCCCTCGCTCATTATCTATAATCCTGTGTTAAAGCTTGACGGCAAAACAATAGTTACAAACGGCGACCAGACAGACACAATATATGATTTTATGAAGGACGGTCACTGTTATCGTCATGCTCTTCTTACAAGAGAGTTTGAGCCTGACGCACCAAACTATACTCCAAGAATTTCCGGTGTGGTTAAGCCGAACGGCGACTATGTTCTCTCAATCCTAAAATCAAATATGGGGGAGCCTGAGTGCCTGAGATTCTTTTTTGAGTATCCTGCAAGGGCAGGTCTTGGCCACTTTATTCATACATATAAGTGCGACGGCAATCCTATCCCGTCATTTGAAGGCGAGCCGACTCCTGTTGAAATAGACGGCGATATAGATGCCTTTACAACTATGATTTGGGATAATCTTAACGAGGACAACAAGGTTTCTCTCTTTACCCGTTTTATCAATCTTGAAAACGGCGATGAAGAAACAAGAATTATAAACAAGAATAAATAATATTAAACAGCTTAGGGTGGCAGATTTGTCACCCTGTAAGTGTATTTATAGCTTGGAGGTTTAGTGTGAAAAATCACACTAAACCGATTGTATCTCAGTTGCGGTACCCAAAATTCCTATTGGAATTTTGACCGCTGCCAGTTCTTTTTGCTTCCTTCATCTCGCACTGCGAGCGGTCGCAAACGAACTCCTCAAAATTTGCCTGTGGCATAATTTTGAGATGGCTAAATTCCCATTATACGCCTTATCCGGCTACAATAAGGTGTTAGGAATTTTTTTATAAACTATTTGTAGCCGGAAAGGCTATGGGAATTATTATGAAGGTTTTAGTTGTAGGCGGCGGCGGCAGAGAGCACGCTCTTATCAGAAAAATCAAGGAATCAAAAAAGGTTGACAGTATTGCCTGCTGTCCCGGAAACGGCGGTATTTCATATGATGCCGAATGCTATAATGTATCGGCAACGGATATTGACGGCGTTGTAAATCTTGCAAAGGAAATTAAGGCGGATTTTGTAGTGGTTGCTCCCGATGATCCGCTTGTCGCAGGTATGGTTGATGCCTTAAACGAGGCAGGATTTGCTACCTTTGGACCGAGAGCAAATGCAGCAATTATCGAAGGCTCAAAGGTGTTTTCAAAGGATTTAATGCTCAAATACAATATTCCTACGGCTGAATATAAGGTTTTTAATAAAGCTGACGAGGTTATTGCGTATATTAAAGAGAAAAATGAATTTCCAACCGTAATTAAGGCAGACGGTCTTGCACTCGGAAAGGGTGTTATTATCCCCGAGTCGCTTGACGAGGCAATCGCTGGCGTTAAGGAAATAATGGAGGATAAAATCTTCGGCGAGTCGGGCAACAATGTTGTTGTTGAGGAATATCTTACAGGGCCGGAGGTTTCCGTACTCGCATTTACTGACGGAAAATGTGTAAAGCCTATGGTTTCTTCTATGGACCATAAAAGAGCACTTGACGGCGATAGGGGGCTCAATACGGGTGGAATGGGCACGGTTTCTCCAAACCCTTATTATACCGACGAGGTTGCACAGGAATGTATGGAGAAAATATTTATCCCCACAATCAACGCAATGAACAGTGAGGGCAGGACATTTAAGGGCTGTCTTTATTTCGGACTTATGATTACCCCTAAGGGACCCAAGGTTATTGAGTATAACTGTCGCTTCGGTGACCCTGAAACACAGGTTGTACTTCCAAGATTAAAGACAGATATTATGGATATTTTTGAGGCTATCAACAACGAAACACTTTCGCAGCTTGATATTGAATGGTCAGATGATGCGTGTGCCTGCGTTATAATGGCGTCGGGCGGTTATCCTAAATCATATCCTAAGGGAATTGAAATAAAAGGGCTTACAGACGGTCAGCTTGACGGAGTTACTGTTTATCACGCGGGAACAGCAATTAAGGATTCACGCCTTGTAACAAGCGGCGGCAGAGTGCTTGGTGTTACTGCTTTGGGTGATACCCTTGAGAACGCTCTTGAAAAATCCTATAAGGCAGTTAAACAAATTGAATTTGAAGGCGCTCATTACAGAACCGATATAGGTAAAAAGGCACTTTCTGTTAAAAATGTCTAAATTGTAAAAATTTACAAAAAGTTATTGACAATTATACAAAATGGAATTATACTATGCGCATAGGTTAAATCATAAGAATAGAGGGTTATTTTATGGCTACTATTAGAAAAAGTAAAAAGAAAGTGATTGTACCGATTTGTATAGTGCTTGTGATTGCTATTGTTGCAGGCTCAATTTTCGGCGTGGTAAAATTCAAATCGGGTGAGGCTGTATCGCTTTACACTATCGCGACCGACGATATTCACGAATCTGTATCGCTTACAGGTGAAGTTACCTCCGGTGCAAAGAAAGAGTACAAGGTAGGTACTGTTGCTAAGGTAAAAGAGGTATATGTTAAGGTGGGCGATAAGGTTAAAAAGGGTGATCTTCTTGCAACCTTTGATACCGAATCCATTAACAATCAGGTGTCTTCTCTTCAAAGTGCCTATAATGACGCACAGAAGAATTATGATAACGCTGTAAAATCTCAAAAAGAGGCAGAGAAAAAAGCAAAGTCACTCAAAACTCAGATTTCTCAGCTTGAAAAAACAATTTCAAAGCTTGAAAAGAAGCTCAAGGATACTGTTACAACTGTTGCAACAACAAAAAAAGCAACCACCGCCAATACTTCAACTACGGCAAATAACAGTACAACCAAAAATGACAAATTCCCAAGCATTACTAAAACAACAACTACTACGACAACCACAACAACTACTAAAACAACTACGACAACACAGGACGACGGTACCCCAAAGTACACCGTAGCACTTTCTGTATACCCTTCAAATGTGTACGGCTCGGTTACAGGTGCCGGCAGATATCCGCAAACGCAGACGACGGTTACTGTTAAGGCAATTCCTAACGCAGGATATGAATTTCTCGGCTGGTACGCCTCAAGAGCCTCTTATCTTGCAGGCGATCCGCCTCTCAGCTCCGCATCAAAATGGAACGCTCCGCTTACATCAAATGTAAGCTATGTTGCCGTATTTGTTGAAAGCTCCGATCCGGCAAACACTACAACATCAACTGCATCAATAAACGATATTGTTACAACTCTTAAAACCCTCAACGATAATATCGCTTCAATCACAAACGATGTTAAGACAATGACTGCTCTTACAGAGCTTGTTGCAACAACTATCACCAATGCAATATCCAGCGGTCAGCTCAGCAGCGAAAAGATTGCAGAGCTTGTCGGCAAGGAAATGTCAAAGGCAATTCAGCAGGGAATTATCGATGCAACAGAGTTTATTGTTGAAAGTGATGTCGCAGTCAGAATGGTTCAGGCGGCAGTAGCATCAATCGACTTTAAGGCTCTTGCAAAGGGCTTTGCAGATTCAGACAACACAAAGCTTACCTCAGCTCAGCTTCAGCTTGCGCTTCTTACTGCTCAGTATGAGTTATATAAGGCTCAGTCAGACGAAACAATCGTTGACTCTCAAAAGCAGGCTGTTGCTTCAACAAAGACTGCGCTTGACGCTATGAAGGAGCAGCAGGCAGAAATGCAGGGAGGCTTCAAGGCAGCATTTGACGGTGTTATTACCTCACTTGATTTAACACCTGGTCTTGAAACTACTGCAATTTCAACAGGTATTGTTCTTGAAAATCTTGATACAATGGTAGCTACCGTCAGCCTTGGTGAATATGATGTTCACAAGGTTAAGGTTGGTATGGAGGCAACTATCACTACCGCTTACGGTACATATTCAGGTGAGGTTGCAACAATCGCACCTACCGCAACAGGCGGTTCTTCTTCATCAATACTTGATAGCGTTGGCTCAATGGCAGGCATCAGCGGACTTTCAAGCCTTACCGATTCCGGTGCAGGAGTTGAATGCACAATCACCATCAATGAACCTGATGAAAATATTATTGTCGGATTTGATGCCGATGTTGAAATCGAAACAGGCTCATATCTCGGTGTAACAGTTGTTCCAATCGAGTCAATTGAGCTTGAAAAGACAGGCTCATATGTGTACCTCTATAATGATGAGGACAGCACCGTAACAAAGACCTTGATTAAGACAGGAGCAAGCTCCGATTCATCTTATCAGGTTCTTGAGGGATTAAAGCCGGGTGACAAGATTGTTGCCACACCGTCATCGGAATTTGATGAGGATACCTTCAAGGTTAAGGTGTCGGACAATGCTAAGAAGAAGTAAGGAGTTTTCAGAGTGAATATTTCAGAAAGCCTGAAAATCGCGGTAAAGTGTATTAAAGCAAATTGGATGCGAAGCCTTCTTACTATGCTCGGTATCATTATCGGTATCAGTTCTGTAATTATGATTATCGGAGCAGGTACGGGCGTAAGAGATTACATTGTCGGTCTTATTGAGGATATGGGCTCAAATGCCGTACTCGTAAACGTTGACGCATCAAGCGCAACCGATTCCGATTACATTACACTTGACGATGTTGAAAATATAAAAACCAAGGTTAAGGGTGTTGAGCGTTGCTCACCAATGCTTATGGGCTTTGGCAGAGCAACAATTGACAAGACAGCTACCGAAGCTACGGCGATGCTTATCGGCGTTAACAGCGATGTTCAGTTTGCTTTACCCAACAGCTGTGAATATGGGCGCTTTTTTACCGACGAGGAGTATAATGCAAACGCTCCTATTGCCGTAATGGGTACAAATTCAGCCGATATGGCATACGGCTATGAGGATGTTACAAATGAATATGTCACCGTTTCATCAAGCGGTAAGTCGATGAAGATAAAAATTTGCGGTGTTGCAAATATTGACGCTCTTGCAAACTCTGTCGGCGGCGGCTCAAATATGATGTCATCAATGTTCAACAACGGCTCCGATAAGGTTACAATCGCATTATTTATGCCTTGCACAACTCTTACTCAAATCACCGGTGCTGATGCTCAGCTGAGCAGTGTGTTCGTTATTGCCGAGGAGGGCTATGATTATGATGCTGTCGGCAATGCGGCTATTAACTACCTTAAATCAGCACACGGCAACTATTCAAACAGTATGTATACTGCACAGAATATGGCTACCTATGTTGAAATTGTAGATATAATTATGTCTGTTCTTACGGCATTTATTGCCTGCGTCGGTGCAATATCACTTATCGTCGGCGGTATCGGTGTTATGAATATTATGCTTGTTTCGGTAACGGAACGAACGCGCGAAATCGGTATACGAAAATCGCTCGGTGCAAAGACAAAAATAATAACGATGCAGTTTTTAACCGAGTCAATTATCCTGTGTCTTATAGGTGGTATTATCGGTGTAACAATAGGAATTGTAGGTGCTTATGTGGCTTGCTCGATAATTGACATTCAGCCAAATATCACAATATGGCTTATTCTCATTGCCCTGCTTTTCTCAAGCGGCGTAGGGTTGTTCTTTGGAATTTATCCGGCGAGAAAGGCTGCACAGATGAGTCCTATTGATGCACTCAGAAGTGAATAAATAACTGAAAAATCCGTACACAATCCTGTGTGTGCGGATTTTTGTTGCATAAGCTGTGCTTTTGTGATAGAATTATAGTTACAGAAAAGGAGAAGTGCTATGGAATATATTAGTGATGTTCTTGACAACTTTAATTTTAAAGGGGATTTAGTCGATTGCTGTAAATTCGGCTCAGGTCATATTAACCTGACTTATCTTGTAACATATGAAGAAAACGGCAAAAAAAGATGCTACGTTGTTCAAAAAATAAATACAAATGTTTTTAAAAATGTAGATAATCTTATGGAAAACATTTTTTCCGTTACAGGCTATCTCAGTGATGTTATAAAGAAAAACGGCGGTGACTCAAAGAGAGAAACGCTTAATTTCATAAAAACTAAGGACGGAAAGAATTATTACAAAAACAATGACGGATGCTATCGAGCATACCGATTTGTTGAAAGAAGCAAGAGCGTTGACTCAGTTGATAATGCCGAAACCTTCAAAAAAAGCGGTGTTGCCTTCGGTAAATTCCAAAAATATCTTTCTGATTTTCCGGCAGAAACTCTCAGCGAAATAATTCCAAATTTCCACAATACAATATGGAGATATGAAAATGAATTTATCCCTGCTCTTGAGGCGGATAAAATGGGCAGAGCAAAGCTTTGCCAAGAAGAAATAAGCTTTATTAAAGAAAGAAAAGCCGATTGCTCAAGGCTTACAGACCTTATCAGCGAGGGTAAGCTTCCTCTTAGGGTTACCCATAATGACACTAAGCTTAACAATGTCATTTTTGACGAGGATACAGATGACGCAATTTGTGTAATTGACCTTGACACCGTTATGCCGGGACTTGCACTTTACGATTTCGGTGATTCTATCCGCTTTGGTGCAAACACCTGCGCAGAGGACGAAAAGGATACCTCAAAGGTCAAAATCAATCTCGAGTATTTCAAGGCTTATGCTGACGGATTTTTAAGTCAGGCAGGGGAAAGCCTTAATCAATGCGAAATTGACAATCTTGCTTTTTCGGCTAAGCTGATGACATTTGAGTGCGCTATGAGATTTTTGACCGATTATCTCAACGGTGATACATATTTTAATATTAAGTATGATGACCATAATCTTGTTCGTGCAAAATGCCAGCTTGCGCTTGTTGCGGATATGGAAAAAAATATGACCGAAATGGAAAATATAATTGCTTCATTAGTCTGATTATTTATGAATTAAGGCACAGCTGTAAGGTGATAAAGCTTTACAGCTGTGCCTTTTTAACTTCGCACAAAAAATCGGGAAATGAGTCATATTATATGGTAAAATGTTCCTATTATAATAATTTTGAAACGGAGGTGCCGACAATGAACAGGCTTACAGGCTTTGAAACAGCGGTTGAATACATTGAAAATAATTTAACAAACAGGCTTGACTATGAGGATATTGCTGCCTGTGCATATTGTTCAAACTATCATTTGCAGCGGATTTTTGCCGCGTATGCAGGCTGCACCCTCGGAGAATACATCAGAAACCGAAGAATGACGCTTGCGGCGGCAGAGCTTAAGGGCTCAAGCATAAGAGTGCTTGACCTTGCCATTAAATACGGATATGAAAACCCCGAAGGCTTTTCGCGTGCTTTCACAAAATTTCACGGCGTTACTCCGTCAAAAGCAAGAAAAATCGGTGCAAAGCTCAAATCCTTTTCTCGCCTTAATATCTACGAAAGCTATGAGGGCGGAAATATAGTTGACTACACAATTGTATCAAAGCCCTCTGCAACACTGCTTGGCTACAAAAAGAAATTTGTCGGAGCACCCTACGGTGAAGAACGAAAAAAGCAGGAAAGGGAGTTCTTTGAGGGAACAAGAATAAATCAATGGATACTAAAGGGTGTGTCGGCAGTGAGCACAAGTGGTTTTTCTCCCGAGCTTGTAATATACTATTGGCATAATGATGATAAGGAGCAGAGATTTATTGAAATATATGTTCCGATAGAAATAAAAAGATAACCGCTTGAACAGATGTTCAAGCGGTTTTGACTGTCGATAAAGTGGTCTGAACCACGCCTAAATCAAGTGGTTGCCATTATATTACAAGATATTAACTAAGCTGTTTATTCACAAATGAGAAGTCCGTAGCCCTTATCTCTTTGATAAATTATTTTTGTTTCGCCGTCAAGTCCGAGATATACAAAAAAGCTGTGTCCGAGCATTTCCATCTGAACGATTGCCTCATCGTCAGTCATCATATTTAATGATATTGTTTTCTTTCTTTTAATCTCGACAGATGATGCATCGTACTGCTCAAAATCCTCCATTGAAATTTCTTCTTCAAGCGGTGAAAAAGCGTCTGCTATTTCGTCAATTCCGCCCTTTCTCTTTTTGTCAACAAGATAAGTTTTGAGCTTTCTCAGCTTTCTCTTAAGGTCATCAACTGCCATATCAATTACAGGCTCAATTCTGTCTGCCTGTGCCTCGCCTCTGATAAACGAGCCTACATTGATTACCGTAATGTCGCATTTGTAGCCGTCCTTGACCTTAGCGAGTGTAACATCAAAGGAGGCGGAGTCGGGGAGCATTTTTTCAATTCTTTTAAGCTCCTTGTCAATGCCGTCTTTTGTGCCTTGCTTTAATTCAAAGCCTCTTGCTGTAATGTTAATCATAAAATCAGCCTCCTGTATTTCATTTAACAGGTTTCCCTGTACCTTAATTATACACCTAAACACAAATAATAAACAGTATTTACTTTTATATGTTTTTTTGGTATAATATATAGGACTTACTGAAAGGATTACGGTATTATGGCAAAAAGCAAGAGAAATGTCTTTGATAAGCTTAATACACTTTTTTCGGTAAAGACCTCAGAGTGACAGAGGGCGAGCCATACACAGAGGTTAGGGAATACGATTTTTCATCATATTATCCCGAGGACAAATATGTTTACAATCAGCCAAGCCCTGAGGATAATATGTTTGATATCCGCGATTTCGGTGCCGATGTCAGCAATGAGGATAATGCAGATTTTATTAACAAGGCAATTGATGCTGCAAGCAAGGCTTGCGGTGTTGTTTTTGTTGCCGGCGGAGATTATATTTCAACAACAGTTACACTTAAATCGGGTGTAACTCTTTTTATTTCCAAGGGTTCTTCAATATCTGCAAACAGCACCGGCTTGGGATATGAAGAAAAAAAGGCACTTATTTATGCCTGTGATTGCGAAAATATTACTTTGACAGGCGGTGGAAAGCTCAGGTGCAACGGTCATCTCTTTGGCTTAAAGCCTGTTGCCGAGAAGAATAATACAACCCCGTCACAATATATTGATGTTATCGAAATGCGTCGGGATTACCGCTCTCAGCTCAGATTTGCTCACAAAAGCAAGTACGGAGGACCTATACATTTTGACAGGTGCAAAAATATAACCGTAAAGAATTTTATTATCGAAAACAGTGCTTATTGGAGCTTTAAGCTTTCAAACTGTAACGGTGTAAGCATCAGCGATTTTATTATAAATAATAACAGAAATGTTGCAAATGCCGACGGTATTGATATTGCCGGAACGAGTAATGTTGATATCAGTCATTGCTTTATTTCAACTGCCGATGACGGAATTGTTATTAAAAACGCTGTTTGGCTCGGTAATACCTGTGCGATGAAGAATATCAGCATTTCCGACTGTGAAATTATCAGCAGAACAAATGCCGTTAAGGTCGGAACGGAAACTACATACGATATCAGCGATATTGTTATCAAGGATTGCAGGCTTTTTATGACGGATTTGTACCCCGGAAGCGTTTCGGGAATTTCGCTTGAAGCCTGCGACGGAACGGTGCTCAGCAATGTCACGGTGAACAATATCACTATGGACAGATGCACATGCCCGATTTTTATCCGCCTTGGAAACCGAAACAGAGCAAGTGAGGTTAATTCTCAAAGCGCAAATGCAATAGAATTCGGTCAAAAGGGTAGGGGCAAGGCATCGGCAGGTAAATATATTTTTGATATGAAAAGCGAAATCAGGGATATTTTTATTTCCGATATAAAAGCAACGGGCGTTGAAATTCCCGTGATTATCGCAGGCTTTCGCCAAAGCGGTGTTACAAAAAGAGTCGAGAATGTCACCCTCAAAAATATTGACCTCACCTATGCAAATGCAAGCGAAACCATTGACAGACGGCTTTTTATACCTGAGCATGCAAAGGTCTATCCTGAGTGCTGGAGATTCAGGAATCTTCCCTCGTACGCGCTTTATATCCGCCACGCAAAAAATATAAAAATAGAAGGCTTTAACTGCACGCACAACACTAAAACCTGGAAAAAAGAAGAAATAAAAGAAGATGTAATATAAAATAACACCGCTGACGAGATTGTCAGCGGTGTGTTTTGTTATTTTTGCACAAGCTTTTTTATTGCGTCAAAGCTTTCTGCACTAATAATGTGCTCGATTTTGCACGCGTCCTCAACAGCAGCTTCCTCGCAAACGCCGATGCTCATAAGCCAGCTTGAAAGAATTGTGTGGCGCTCATACATCTTCTCTGCAATCTGCCTTCCGCTTTCGAGCAGAGTAATGTAGCCCGATGAATCGACATCAATATATCCGTTTTCTCTTAGGTTTTTCATTGCCACGCTGACACTCGGCTTAGAATATTCAAGCTCGTTTGCAATGTCGATAGAGCGCACAGAGCCCTTTTTGTTTTTTAAAATCAATATTGTTTCAAGATAATTTTCTGCAGATTCCTTTATCTTCATAATATATTCCTTTAATGCATATATTTTACTAAACCAGTGTAAAACTGTTAAATAATTATATCACTTATGCCAAATTTTTTCAAGTGGAAGAAAAAGTCGAAAAATAACTTGACAAATGAGTTAGTTAGTGCTAACATATAGGTGGTTAGAAACCACTAACTCTAATAGTCATATCCTTTCAGGAGGAAATTATGAATACATTAAGAAATGTAAAAATAGGCAAGTCCGCTAAGGTTGTAAAGCTTCACGGTGAAGGTGCTTTAAAAAGAAGAATTATGGACATGGGTATCACAAAGGGTGTTGAGATAACCGTTCGCAAGGTTGCACCGCTCGGTGATCCGATTGAAATTACTGTCAGGGGATATGAGCTTTCTCTCCGCAAGGCAGATGCTCAAATGATTGAGGTGGAGTAAGCAGGAATATTTCCTGTAATTTTTTAAAGACGAGTTAGTTATGACTAACAAATAAAGTGTAATCGGAAAGGAAACAGCTATGGGAATTAAAATTGCTCTTGCAGGAAATCCAAACAGCGGTAAGACCACGCTTTTTAATGCTCTTACAGGCTCTAACCAATTTGTAGGAAACTGGCCGGGCGTAACCGTGGAAAAGAAAGAGGGAAAGCTGAAAAAGGACGGCGATATAATTGTTACGGATTTGCCGGGCATTTATTCTCTTTCGCCTTACACTCTTGAAGAGGTTGTTGCAAGAAACTATCTTATCAATGAGCACCCCGATGTTATTTTAAATATTATCGACGGAACAAATCTTGAAAGAAACCTGTATCTCACAACTCAGCTGACTGAGCTTGGGATACCTGTTGTAATAGCAATCAATATGATGGATGTTGTGAGAAAAAACGGCGACGAAATAAATATTGATGAGCTTTCAAAAAAGCTCGGTTGCAGGATTGTAGAAATTTCTGCATTAAAGCTGACGGGTATTTCAGAAGCAGTTGAGGCGGCAATAGAGGCGGCACAGGAAAAAAATAATGTACCAAAGCATTGCTTTTCGGGTGTAGTTGAACATGCACTTGCTCATATTGAGGAGGCTGCCGTTCACGATATGCCGGCCGAACAGCAAAGGTGGTATGCTGTCAAGATTTTTGAAAGAGACGAGAAGGTTCTTGAACACCTTAATCTCGGCGAAAAGCTTCTTGCTCATATCGAGGAGGATATTAAATCTGCCGAAGCAGAGCTTGATGATGACGCCGAAAGTATTATAACTAATGAAAGATATAATTTTGTTACATCGGTTATAAAAAGCACATATGTAAGAAAAAATGCAGGCAAGCTTACCGCCTCGGATAAAATAGATAGGATTGTTACAAACCGTGTATTAGGCTTGCCGATATTCGCTTTGATTATGTTCGGAGTTTATTACATAAGCGTAACCACGGTTGGCTCAATCGCAACCGACTGGACAAATGATGTTCTTTTCGGTCAGATTGTGCCGACGGCAGTAACCTCGCTTCTTAATTCGTTAAACTGTGCCGAGTGGCTTCAAAGTCTTATTCTTGACGGAATAATCGGCGGTGTCGGAGCCGTTTTGGGCTTTGTACCGCAGATATTTGTCCTTTTTATATTCCTTGCTTTTCTTGAAAGCTGTGGATATATGTCGAGAGTGGCATTTATTATGGACAGAATTTTCCGCCGCTTCGGTCTTTCTGGCAAATCGTTTATTCCCATGCTTATCGGTACAGGCTGCGGCGTGCCGGGTATTATGGCGTCAAGAACGATTGAAAATCAGCGTGACCGCCGTATGACAATTATTACAACAACCTTCATTCCGTGCAGTGCAAAGCTTCCGATTATAGCACTCATTGCAGGAGCGCTTTTTGACGGCGCGTGGTGGGTATCGCCGAGTGCTTATTTTGTCGGAGTGCTTGCCGTTGTTATATCCGGAATTATCCTCAAAAAAACAAAGCTTTTTGCAGGGGATACAGCTCCGTTTGTTATGGAGCTTCCTGCATATCATATGCCGACAGTAAGTACTGTTCTTCACTCAATGTGGGAGAGAGGCTGGTCCTTTATCAAAAAAGCAGGAACAGTCATTCTTCTTTCAACGGTAGTGCTTTGGTTTTTGCAGAGGTTCGGCTTTGAAAACGGCTCGTTTTGTATGGTTGCAGAGCTTAATAACTCAATAATTTCAAAAATAGGAACAGCTTTAGCTTGGATATTTGCTCCGCTTGGCTGGGGAGATTGGAAGGCAGCGGTTGCAACTCTTACAGGTCTTATTGCAAAGGAAAATGTTGTTTCAACCTTCGGCGTGCTTTATCGTTTCTCCGGTGAACTCAGCGGAGATACCGGCAAGGAAATTTGGAAAATGTTTGCCAATGATTTTTCACCTGCTGCCGGCTACTCCTTCCTTGTGTTTAATCTTCTCTGCGCTCCGTGTGTTGCGGCAATCGGCGCCATAAAAAGAGAAATGAATAACCCAAAATGGACACTTTTTGCAATAGGCTATCAATGTGCATTTGCTTATGCCGTTTCGCTGATTATATATCAGTTCGGACTGCTCTTTACGGGAGGACTTAATTTAATCGGTCTGCTTTTTGCGTCAATGGTGCTTGTCGGAATGCTCTATTTGCTTTTCAGACCCGACAGAAATGCCTCAAAGCTAAAGTGAGGTCAAAGGAGTTATAAAATATGATTACTTTTTTAAAGGCAAATATAGGTACGATTATTGTTCTTTTGGCAGTTTTGCTTGTAATTACATCAATTATACTTTATCTTATAAGTGAAAAAAAGAAGGGCAAAAAAATCTGTGGCTGTTCAGGGGATTGCTCGCATTGCTGTGGCTGTCCGACGAATAATAAATAATTGTATAAAAAACCGTTTGTGTCTGTTATAATGACAGTATAAACGGTTTTTTTGGAGCTTTTTATGATAAAGAATATTTTATTTGATTTAGATGACACAATTTTTGATTTTAAAAGAGCGGAAAAAATAGCTCTTTCAAAAACTCTTTCCGAGCTTGGTGTATCACCCGACGACAGAATTCTTTCCCGATACAGTGAAATAAATATCAGCCAATGGAAGCTTCTTGAGAAAAGAATCATCACAAGGGATGAGGTAAAGGTCAGACGCTACAAGCTGCTTTTTGAAGAATTCGGTATTGACCTTTCTGCCGAAAGGACAACTGCTCTTTACGAAAAGAATCTTGCGATAGGTCACTATTTTATTGACGGCGCCGAAGAATTGCTGCAAAGGCTTTATAAGGATTACCGCCTTTATCTTGTTTCAAACGGAGCGACTGCCGTGCAAAAAAGCAGAATTGCAAGCTCCGGTATCGAAAAATATTTTCAAAATATTTTTATCTCGCAGGAAATAGGCTATGACAAGCCTGCAAAGGAATTCTTTGATAAATGCTTTGAGCAGATTGATAATTTTTCAAAAAAGGAAACCATAATCGTCGGCGACAGTCTTTCGTCGGATATTCAGGGCGGAATTAACGCAGGCATTAAGACGGTATGGTTTAATCCAAGGCATCTTGAATTTGACAAAATTAAGCCCGATTATGAAATATCATCACTTGATGAGCTTAATGCTTTAAGATAAACTATTACCCAACTCAAAAGGCTGATGCACTTGCTGTGTCGGTCTTTTTCCTTGTATTATGATTTTATTTAGTGTATAATTATGGTAGCTTTAAAAGGGAGGTTGTTATATGATTTACAATCTTAAAACAGACAACTATAAAACATTCAAAAAATTCAGCGATAATCTGCTTATTCCCCGCTCTTATTTTATTCCCTTTAAAAGTCCTGAGGAGCTTTCAAAGGCAGATATCAGAAACGAAAGATATTCTTCCGATATGGTGGAATGTCTTTCGGGTGAATGGGATTTTGTTTATTATAAAAGCTGTCAGGAGATAGAAAATGCTTTTGATACCGATAAGGTGCCATTTGATAAGGTTCAGGTACCGTCCACTTGGCAGCATACAGGCTATGAGAAGCCGTATTATGTAAACTCGCGCTATCAGTTTAAGCCAAATCCACCGCATTTTCCCGAGGATTGTCCTGCCGGTGTTTACAGAAGATTTTTTGAAATCAGCGACACCTCGCTCAATTACACAATCAGCTTTTTGGGTGTTGCGGGAAGCCTTGACCTTTTCTTAAACGGCAGGTATGTCGGTTACAGCGAGGGGAGTCATAACACCGCCTCCTTTGAGCTTAACGAATATATCGTTGAGGGTAAAAACGAAATAGTCGTTTTAAACCATAAATGGTCAAACGGTACATATCTTGAATGTCAGGATATGTTTAGGTGTAACGGAATTTTCCGCGATGTTTTGCTTTATAAAACAGGGAATAACTCTATTTATGATTTTGAGATTAAAACCTGCTGTATCACCGCAGGAAAAAACAGTGAATATTCGTTAAAAATTATACCGTCGCTCAAGCTCACGGAAAAATGCGAGCTTTCGGCGTATATTTATGATGACGGACAGCTTATCGCATCTTATTCCGTTAATCAGTCACCCGATATGCTTCAGGCAATAAATTTTGAAGGACTTGAGGTTTGTGAGTGGTCTGCCGAATGTCCCTATCTTTACGATTTGGTTTTGGTGCTTTCAAAGGGCGAGCAGGTGCTTGAAGCAGTAAGAAAAGGCATCGGATTTAAAAGCATTGAAATATCAGGCAATGTATTTCTTTTCAACAACGAACCGATTAAGCTTTTGGGTGTAAATCATCACGACACAAATCCTAAAACAGGCTATGTAATGACTGTTCAGGATATGGAAAACGATATAAGAATAATCAAAGAATATAACGCAAACTGTGTCAGAACCTCGCATTATCCTCCCGATCCGATTTTCCTTGATTTGTGCGACGAATACGGAATTTATGTAATTGACGAGGCTGATATTGAAACGCACGGCTGTGAAAGTGAAACTCTAAACCGAGGCGCTTGCTCGCACAATCCCGAGTGGCAGGAGCATTATTGGGACAGGGTTTACCGTATGTTTGAAAGAGACAAAAATCACCCATGTATCACAATGTGGTCGCTCGGCAATGAGGCTCACGGCTACAAAAATCAGGATTATTGCTATGAAAATCTAAAAAAGCTATCCGATATTCCCATTCATTATGAGGGCGTGTGCAGAACAAAAAGATGGGCATACGATGTGGTTTCACAGATGTATCCGTTTCCGTATATTACCAATAGGGTTGCAAAAGGCAGGGGGCTGCCGAAAAAATTCTACACAAAGCCGTATTTTATGTGCGAATTTGCTCACGCTATGGGAGTCGGTGCCGGTGCACTTGAAGAATATGTAAGGTGTATTTATCAGGCAGATAATTTCCTCGGAGGCTGTATTTGGGAGTTTGCCGACCACGCAGTTTATCACGAAAAAGGTAAATATAAATACACCTACGGCGGTGATCACGGCGAGCAAAAGCACGACGGAAATTTCTGCGTTGACGGTCTGTTCTTCCCCGACAGAACACCTCACGCAGGTGCACTTGAAATGAAGAGCTGTTTCCGCCCTGTAAGAGCGTCATATGCAGAAACAGACAATAATACAAACGAGCCGTGCTATATTTTTAAAAGCTATAAATATTTTGAAAATGCGTCATTTACTGTTAAATGGAATTCAATTGACAATATGGGGAATGATGTTGCATCAGGTCAGTTTGATATTGATGTCCCACCGCAAAGCGAAATAAAAATATCCGTTAATGTGGGAAATGATGCCGATTATGTAACCTTTAGATATTATATCGGTGATTTTGAGGTTGCCTGTGAACAGCATAAGACCTCTCTGGGTACGGCATCTTATGTTGATACCATTATGTCAAGCGATAAAGCACCTACCGTCAAAAACAGCGAAAGCAAGCTGCTTATTGAATTTGACGGAGGACACCTTATCTTTAATACCGATACAGGCTTCTTTGAAAGCTACGAAAAGAATTCAAACGAGTTTATAAACTCTGCTCCTTTTTCAAGCTTTAAGGGTATAGGTGCAGGAATTTTCAGAGCACCTATTGATAATGATATGAATATGAAAAGGCAGTGGTATAAGCTTCGTCTTGATACAGAATGCTTTAGCTTGGACTGTAAAGCAAAAAAACCTTACAGAATTGAAAATAACAATGTAATTATTGAAAATTCCTACATAATTTCAACAGCTGCAGTTAAAAGACTATGTAAAGTAAAAATGCTTTACGCAATTTCAAATTCAGGCGAAATCAAGGTTGATATGCTTGTTACAAAAAGTAAGCGTGTAATGAATATACCGCGCTTTGGCGCAATACTTGAAATGCCTAAAAAATATGATAATGTTAAGTATTTTGGGCTTGGCGACAGAGTTAACCTTGCAGATTTTAAGGAGCATGCTGTTCTCGGTGTGTATGAGTCAAGGGTTGACGATATGAGAGAAAAGCATATCAAACCGCAGGATTCCTCCTTTAGAGGCGAGATAAGATATGCCGAGATAACCGACAATAACGGTGTGGGATTAAGATTCAGCGCTTTGGGTGATAAGCCATTTACCCTTAGCGCAGACCACTTTACCTCAGGGCAATGCGCAAAGGCAATGCACCAAGAGGATTTGAAAATTTTAGATACAACCTGTGTGCATATTGATTCGTATGTGCTCGGTGCAGGCTCAAATGCCTGCGGACCGCCACCGTCAGACGAATACAGGCTTAACACTCTTAAAGGACAGAAATTGTCATTTCTTATTACTCCGATAGGTGATACCTTTGTTTAAAATAGGAACAGATATAGTAAAAATTTCACGAATTGAAAAAAGCATAAAAAACGAACGCTTTCTAAAAGAGGTTTATACGGAGGGCGAAATACACCATTGCAAAAAAGCCGAAAGCTTTGCAGGTTTGTTTGCCGCCAAGGAAGCATATTTTAAAGCGCTCGGAACAGGAATTAAAAGGCCGATGTGTAAAGTTGAAATACTTTACAATGAGAATGGAAAGCCTTATCTCAGCAATATAAAAAACAGCGATGTTTCCATTTCACACGACGGCGAATATGCAGTAGCAACAGTAATACTATGGTGATAATATGAGAGTTTTAACAGCAAAGCAAATTAAAGATGCAGAACAGAAGGCCTTTGAAAGCCTTTTTACCGAGGAAGAGCTTATGCTCCGCGCAGGAACGGCTTGCTTTGGCAGAATTACAAGAATTTTCGGCGAAACGCTCAGGGAAAATAAAACCGCCGTTATATGCGGAAACGGTAAGAATGCAGGCGACGGCTTTGTAATTGCACGGCTTATGTGTGAAAACGGCTTTGACGCTCAAATTGTCCTTGCGGATAAGGAGCCTGTTATCAGAGAGCCGAAAATGTATTTTGATGAAGCGGTCGAAAAAGGTGTAAATGTAGTTTACTTTACAGACTTTGATTTCGATTGTGATATAATTGTTGACTGTATTTTCGGAATAGGCTTTCACGGTGAGCCCAAGCACCCCTTTGATACGGTGTTTGACAAAATAAATGCCTCGAAAAAAACCGTTGTGAGCATTGATACCCCAAGCGGAACCGACGCAACAAGCGGGGCTGTTGTCAATGCAGTAAGGGCAGACTATACAATAGCGATATCCACCTTGAAATTTGCTCATGTTCTTCCTCCGTCAAACGAATACTGCTCGAAGATTTATACGGTAAATATCGGAATACCGGAGGAGCTTTATCCGTCTGATTGTCCGCAGACGATAACAAAAGCACAGGTTAGCGGAAATTTTGAAAAAAGGAATGCAAATTCAAACAAAGGCTCATTTGGGCATCAGCTTAATATTTGCGGTTCTTATCAAATGCCCGGTGCCTCGGTGATTTGCGCTCGGTCTGCACTCAAAACAGGTGTCGGACTTTTGAAATGTGCTTTTCCGAAGTCAATTTACGGCGTTATGACCTCGCATATGACTCAGCCTCTTTTTAAACCGTTGTGCGAAAATGAGGATAAAACCATTTCAATCGGTGCAATCAATGATATTTTTGATGAGCTTAAATGGGCAGACAGCGTGGTAATCGGCTGCGGCTTGGGAAACAATGACGATATTCAGGTTATAACCGATCAGGTAATAAAGACCGGCGAGGCTCCCGTAGTTCTTGACGCCGATGGCATAAATGCAGTTACTCCCTTCATAGATATAATAAAGGACAAAAAAGCACCGCTTGTTATGACTCCTCATCCCGGTGAAATGGCAAGACTTATCGGTGAAAGCGTGCAGTATGTGCAGGAGCACAGAGCAGAGGTAGCAAAGGCCTTTGCAAAGGAAAACGATGTAATTCTTGTTCTCAAGGGCGCAAATACAATTGTTACCGACGGAAAAGAGCTTTTCTTTAATATGAACGGTAATCCCGGTATGGCTATGGGCGGTACGGGTGATATGCTTGCGGGAATGATTGGCTCGTTTATTGCACAGGGTATTCCTCCTCTTGAAGCTGCAAAAAGTGCAGTTTTCATTCACGGCTATTGCGGTGATATAACCGCACGCGAGCTTTCGCAAAGAGGAATGACTGTTGATGATATGCTTTCTCTTTTAGGTGCTGTTATGTCCGAGTTTGAATAATAGGACTGATTGTATTGAAAAGAGCCTTTGCGTTTATAAGTGTTTTAATTCTAATCCTTTTGTCAGGCTGTAAGGTTAAAAATTACACACCTGAAATTCCTGCCTCCTTTGAGCAAAAGCTTACTGTCAGCGACGGTGATTTTTCGTATGATTGTGAGGTGTGCAGAAAGGAGGGTATTGTTACTGTAACGGTGCTGAGCACAAACGCAAAGGGTATGGTTATGACATATAACGGCGTTAATTTAAATCTCAAATATAATCAGCTTTCGTATGATATAGACGCACAGAGATTTGAAAAAGGCAATCCTGCAATAGTAATATATGAGCTTTTTGATTATATAGAAAACACGCAGAATATGAATGTCAGAAAAATAGATTCGGGCTTTAAGTATGAGGGGAGAATATCCTTTGGCGATTTTATCTTGCTTCAAAACGAGGATAATTCCTTTGAATCTCTCAGCTTCAGAGCAAACGATACTGTATTTGAATTCAACTAAAATAAAGCAGTCACGGCTTTATAGCCGTGACTGCTTTTTGTATATCTATATGCTTTAGTTTTTAAGGCTGTGCATCGGAGCGGGGATTTTTCCGCCTCTGTTAATAAACTGAGCAGGTGAATTTGTGTTAACCTTCATAACGGGTCCGCTTCCGAGCAGTCCGCCGAATTCAAGCTCATCTCCGATATTTTTGCCGATAGCGGGGATAACTCTGACTGCCGTTGTTTTGCCGTTGACCATACCGATTGCGGCTTCATCGGCGATGATACCGCTGATAACCTCGGGTGCAGTATCCCCCGGAATAACAATCATATCAAGACCGACCGAGCATACAGCTGTCATAGCCTCAAGCTTTTCTATTGAGAGAGCACCGCATCTTGCCGCGTCAATCATACCTGCGTCCTCCGATACGGGAATGAAAGCGCCCGAAAGACCGCCGACGCTTGATGATGCCATAACACCGCCCTTTTTGACTGCGTCATTAAGCATCGCAAGGCAGGCTGTTGTGCCTGCGCCTCCGCATTTTTCAAGACCGATTTCTTCAAGAATATGGGCAACCGAGTCGCCGACTGCGGGAGTAGGAGCAAGGGAAAGGTCGACAATTCCAAAGGGAACGCCGAGTCTTCTTGAAGCCTCAACACCTACAAGCTGTCCCATTCTTGTAATCTTGAATGCAGTCTTTTTGATAAGCTCTGCAATTTCGTTAATTGAATATTCGGGGTGCTTTGATACTGCACTTCTGACAACACCGGGACCCGAAACACCGACATTTATCACGCAGTCAGGCTCGGATACGCCGTGAAATGCACCTGCCATAAACGGATTGTCCTCGGGAGCATTGCAGAAAACAACAAGCTTTCCTGCGGCAATGCAGTTATCGTCCTTTGTAAGCTCAGCAGCCTCCTTAACCTTTTGTCCCATAAGCTTAACAGCGTCCATATTTATTCCTGCTTTTGTTGAGCCTATGTTAACAGATGAGCAAATGTGCTGAGTTGAAGCAAGAGCCTCGGGTATCGAATTTATAAGCTCTATATCACCTGCGGCAAAGCCCTTTTGAACAAGGGCGCTGTATCCGCCGATGAAATTAACGCCGATTGTCTGTGCAGCCCTTTCGAGTGCAAGAGCATATTTTACCGGATCCCCGGAGCTGATACCTGCCATAATCGCGATAGGGGTAACGCTCACTCTTTTGTTGATGATAGGAATACCGTATTCCTTTTCAATCTGTTCTCCTGTTGATACAAGCTTTTCAGCCTTTGTGCAAATCTTTTCGTAAATCTTTGCACAAGCCCTGTCAATGTCTGTATCGGCACAGTCAAGAAGAGATATTCCCATTGTTGTTGTGCGTATGTCAAGACATTCGTCCTGTATCATTCTGATGGTTTCAAGAATATCATTAGTATTTATCAAGGATATATCCTCCTATATTCTGTGCATTGAGTTAAAAATATCTTCGTGCATTGCGTGGATAGACAAAGCATTGTCCTCCCCGTATTTTTCAAGAGTGTCCGAAAGCTTGGAGAATTCAACCGTGCTTTTTGAAATATCCGCAAGCATAATCATACAAAACATATCGTCAAGAATTGTCTGTGAAACCTCGGTGATGTTTACATTGCTTTGTGCGCATATGCCCGATACCTTTGCAAGAATTCCTACCGTGTCTTTTCCGACAACTGTAATAACTGCTCTCATATATGTACCTCCGTGTGCTTTTATTTTATGTCAGTTTAGAATTATAACAGACTTATAAAATTTTTTCAACAAAGTTAATAAATATATTTAAATTTTTCTTAATATGTGTTAAAATAGTAAAAATCGTTTTTTGAAAGGGAATAATGTGGAATATAATAATATAGCCGATATGCACACACACAGCGCTTACAGCTTTGACGGTAATGATTCGTGTATGAGCCTGTGCACGAGCGCATATGAAAAGGGAGCAAAATATATTGCCGTTACCGACCACTGCGATATTGACGGTGCGGATATGGACGAAAATACTCTTTTTGCAAATCAAATTGCAGATTTGGAGGGCTGTAAAAAACAGCTCGACGGAAGGATTGAGGTGCTAAAGGGCATTGAAATCGGACAGGGGATTTACAGAAAGGAAAGAGTCGAGGCTCTTTTAAAGAAATTTGATTTTGATTTTGTTTTAGGCTCGCTTCATAATCTTGAAAATATGGAGGATTTTTATTTTCTTGATTACAGTCAGTTTGATGTTTATGAGCTTTTGGAAAAGTACTTTTTGGGCTTGCTTGAGCTTACACAATGGGGAGAGTATGATTCTCTTGCCCATTTGACCTATCCGTTAAGATACATTGTAGCAAGAGAAAAGCTTGATGTTGATATGACACGGTTTTCCGATTTAACAGATGCGATTTTTGAAAGCATAATAAAAAGCAAAAAGGCACTTGAAATTAACACTTCGGGACTTTTTATGGATATGAAGGACACTCTCCCGAATATATCTTTTATAAAGCGGTTTAAAGAGCTTGGCGGAGAGTATATTACAATCGGCTCGGATTCACATTATGCCGACAAGGTGTGTCAGGGAATTGATGCGGGCATCGAAATTGCAAAAAAGTGCGGCTTTGAGTATATAACGATATTTGAAAAGCGTCAGCCAAAGCTTTTGCCGATAGAATAAAATGGGGTGCAATATGGATAAATTATTACTTCTTTTGGAAAAAAATCCAAGACTGAGCAATAAGGAAATGGCGGTTATGCTCGGCATCAGCGAGGAAGATGTTGAAGAAAAAATCCGCCTTTATGAAGAAACAGGAATAATCAAGGGCTACCGTGCTCTTATTGATAAGGAAAAGGCTTATGCTCAAACGGTAACTGCTCTTATAGAAATCAAGGTTCAGCCGAAATTCGGCCACGGCTTTGACGATATTGCAAACAGGATTGCTCAGCTTGAAGAGGTTGAAAGCATCTATCTTATGAGCGGTGGCTTTGACCTTTGCTGTATGGTTTCCGACAAGTCCTTTCAGGAGGTTGCAATGTTTGTTGCAAACAGGCTTTCTCCTCTTGACGGAGTGGTATCTACCGCTACCCATTTCATATTGAAAAAATATAAGGAGCAGGGCGTATTCTTTACCGAGGCTCCCAAGGATGACAGGGGGACAATTTCCTTCTGATGAATTACGAAAAATATATAAGTCCTGCCGTATTGAATGTTAAACCGAGCGGAATAAGAAAATTCTTTTCAATAGCACAGGAGATGGATAATGTTATATCTCTCGGTGTGGGTGAGCCCGATTTTCTTACTCCGTGGCATATCAGGCAGATTGCCATTGACACGCTCGAAAGAGGCTCAACCCGTTACACCGCAAACGCAGGACTTGCAGAATTAAGAAACGAGATTTCGCGCTTTTATGCAAGACGCCACCTTATAAAATACAACCCCGATACAGAGATAACCGTAACCGTCGGAGGCTCCGAGGGCATTGATATGTGCATACGCACGCTTGTGTGTCCGGGTGACGAGGTGCTTGTGGTTGAGCCATCATTTGTCTGCTACAAGCCTATTGTTGAAACCTGTGGCGGTGTCGCAGTACCCCTTGTTACAAAAAATGAAAACAATTTTAAGCTAACAGCCGAGGAATTAAATAATGCTGTAACAGATAAGACAAAGCTTATAATTATGCCTTATCCCAACAATCCGACAGGTGCGGTTATGAGAAAAGAGGACCTTGAGCCTCTTTGCAGGATAATAGAAGAAAATGATTTGCTTGTTTTGTCCGACGAGATATACAGCGAGTTGACCTACGGTGCTCAGGAGCATACAAGCATTGCTTCAATCGGAAATATGAAGGACAGAACGGTTGTTATCAACGGCTTTTCAAAAACATATTCAATGACAGGCTGGAGGCTCGGATATGCTTTGGGTCCTGCCGAAATTATTAAGCAGATGACAAAGCTTCATCAATACGCTATTATGTCTGCACCGACCACCTCTCAGTATGCCGCAGTTGAAGCACTGAGAAACGGTGACGCAGATATCGAAAAGATGAAGGCCGATTACGATATGAGAAGAAGATATACGGTCAATGCGTTTCGTGAGATAGGTCTTGAGTGCTTTGAGCCAGAGGGTGCATTTTACTGCTTTCCGTGTATTAAGTCAACAGGTCTGTCGTCGGAGGAATTCTGCGAAAGGCTGATTATGAGTAAAAGAGTTGCCGTTGTTCCGGGTAATGCCTTTGGCGACTGCGGAGAGGGCTTCATCCGTGTTTCGTATTGCTATTCCATTGAGAATATCAGGGAAGCGGTTAAAAGAATAGGTGAATTTGTAAAAGAGCTTGGAGAAAATAATGGAAATTAAAGTTAAGGCATATGCAAAAATAAATCTGATGCTTGATATTATTAACAAAAGAACAGACGGCTATCACGATTTGTTTATGATAATGCAGAGCATAGGATTGTACGATACTGTTACGGTAAAAAAGACTAAGGGCAAAAAAATAACAATTACCTGTAATGTCAGCGGTATTCCGCTTGACGAAAAAAATATTGCCCACAAGGCAGCAAGAGCCTTCTTTGATGAAATGAAAATCAAGGACACGGGAATAAGCATTGATATAGAAAAGAGAATTCCCCACGCAGCAGGACTTGCAGGAGGAAGTGCAGACGGCGCAGGTGTGCTTGTTGCACTTAACCGCATTTATGAAACAGGTCTTACAGATGACGAGCTTTGCAAAATCGGAGTTAAAATCGGTGCAGATGTTCCTTTCTGCATAAAGGGCGGGACTCTTCTTGCACAGGGCATAGGTGATGTTCTCAATAAGGTTAAGCCGCTCAGAAAGTGCTATATTCTTATTGCAAAGCCTGATTGCTCGGTTAATACGGGCGAGGCATATGCTAAGTTTGATACCTTGGGCAAAATGCATACTCCCGATAAATTCGGTATGCTCTGCGCTATGCAAGGCAGGGATTTAACCGAAATATGCAGTAAAATGGAAAATGTGTTTGAGCAGTTTATTGAGGTTGCCAACAAGGTTGATATTAAAGATGTTATGCGAAAAAACGGTGCGCTCGGAGTATGTATGAGCGGAAGCGGACCCACTGTTTTCGGTATTTATGATGATAAGCAAAGGGCTTTGTCCGCTTGTGATGAGCTTGTGCCTTATGCAAAGGATATAGCCCTAACTACACCTGTTTCGGCAGGATGTAAAATCATTGACTGATTTAGTATTTAGAACGAAGTGGAAAAGAACGGAGAAATTTTTTGAAAAATGTTGTAATAATCGGTGCAGGGCCTGCGGGCTTGACGGCTGCCTACGAGCTTCTTAAGGATAAGAGCGGTAAATACAATGTAACAGTTCTTGAGCAAAGCGATGATATAGGCGGTATATCAAAAACTGTTTGCCACAACAATAACAGAATGGATATAGGCGGTCACCGCTTTTTTTCAAAAAATCAGCAGATTGTTGATTGGTGGCTAAAATTTATGCCTTTGCAGGGGAGTCCGTCGTTTGATGACAGAATTCTTCAAAGAGAAAAAACTCTCAGCAAAAACGGACCTGACCCCGATACCGAGGATTGTGTTATGCTTTCAAGGCACAGGGTTTCGCGTATCTACTATCTGAATAAATTTTTTGACTATCCCATTACATTAAAGCCACGCACCTTTATAAATATGGGATTAAAAAGAACGGTTAAAGCAGGCTGTGCATATCTTGCCTCCTGCGTTCACAAAAGAGAAGAAAAAAGCCTTGAGGATTTCTATATAAACCGTTTCGGAAAAACGCTTTACTCAATGTTTTTTGAGGGATATACGGAAAAGCTGTGGGGAAGGCATCCAAGCGAAATTGACCCGAGCTGGGGAGCACAGAGAACAAAAAACCTGTCGGTAGGAGAGGTTATAAAGGACGCCGTGTTTAAGCTGCTTAAAATAAATCACAGCGTTGAAACCTCGCTTATCGAGGAATTCTATTATCCCAAATTCGGTCCCGGTCAGCTTTGGGAAGCGGTTGCCGACGAGGTTGAGCAACTCGGCGGAAAAATTATCAAAAACAGCCGAGTAAACAAAATGACCGTGTCGGATTCTAATGTCAATGCCGTTTTTTGCGGTGACAAAAAATATGAGTGCGATATTTTGATTTCCTCCATGCCTGTTAAGGATTTGGTTGAAGCCCTTGACTGTGATGTCCCCGATGATTGCAAAAGAATTGCACAGGGGCTTCCTTACAGAGATTTTGTCACCGTAGGTCTTTTGCTTGACAGACTTGAGCTTAAAAATAAAACAAATATCAAAACTCTTGCCGATATTGTACCTGACTGCTGGATTTATGTTCAGGATGTAGGAGTAAAGCTCGGCAGAATTCAGATATTTAACAACTGGTCGCCTTATCTTGTTGAGGATGCTCAAAGCAGGGTGTGGATAGGGCTCGAATATTTTTGTAAGGAAAATGACAGCTTTTGGAATATGAGCGATAAGGAATGCGTCGACTTTGCTGTTAACGAGCTTATTTCAATGGGTGTAATCAGTAAAAATGCTACGGTTTATGACAGCCACAGAGAAAGAGTTAAAAAAGCGTATCCGGCATATTTTGATACATACGATGAAATGGATACGCTGAGAAAATATCTTAATTCAATTGACAATCTTTACTGCGTGGGCAGAAACGGTCAGCACAGATATAACAATATGGACCATTCTATGCTGACATCAATTGAAGCAGTTAATATTATTGAAAACGACTTAAAGGACAAAGAGATTATATGGAAGGTAAACACGGAAAAGGAGTATCACGAGGAGAAATAGATAATTCTCAAAGAATAAGCTTCAATGAAGCTCCGAAAAAATTTAAAAATATGCTGTTGGGTATTTTGACTTTAATACCTGTAATTCAGCTTTTTACTCCGCTTAATAACGACATATGGTTTATCTTAAAATACGGAGAAACGATTTGCGCACAGGGTATTCCCAAGACCGATTTGTTTTCTATGCACGAGGGTCTTGATTTGGTAATACAGCAATGGCTGTCCGATATTATATATTGGAAAGCATATTCCCTTGCAGGTGATGTGGGTATAAAAATTATTGTTATGCTGTGCAACATTTATGCAGGCTTTGTTATTTTTAAGCTTTGTATGCACATCAGCAAAAACAATTTCTTTATTTCATACCTTACTTCTCTTGTCTCCTCGGCAATGCTTTTAGGCTTTGTTTTTACATCAAGACCTCAAAGCTTTACCGTTTGCATACTTGTTACGGAGCTTTATTTTTATGAAAAATATATGACAAACTCGCAATGGAAATATCTGATTCCCATTCCGCTTTTGTCGCTTCTTTTGATAAATCTTCATGCTTCAATGTGGTTTGTGCAGTTTATTCTGCTTTTGCCGTTTCTCGTTAATTGCATTAAGCTTGATTTTAGATTCATAAAATCCGAGGGTGCAAAGCCCTTTCCGCTTATTGCAAGCGCGATTTTGTCTTTTGCAGTCGGGTTCATAAATCCTTATGGCTTAAAGGCGATTACATATGTCTTCACCTCCTACGGAGTTTACGAAATCAACGACTACATCAACGAAATGAAGCCTTTGAATATAGGCAGCATTGATGGTATCTTTTCGGCATTGTTAATGCTTGTTTTAATTCTTCTCAATTTTAAAACCAACGACGGCAAGGTAATTGACAGTAAGCCAAGGTATTTACTGCTTGTTCTCGGCTTCGGCTTTATGATGTTTTCAAATTTCCGAAACATAATGCTGTTTCTTTCCTGTGCGGTATTCACAACAGCATATTGCTTAAGAAATGTAAATCCAAAAATCAAGCTTGAGCAAAAATCTCAAAGCAAAAGGAAAACGGTTCTTCTTTCAATTTTGCTTATTGTTGCCTTATGCCTTTCGGTATTTTTGCTGACAAGTGATGAGCATGGAGCCTTCTCCGACGGTGAGGGCGGGGAAAAGTATAAATACACGGAATGTGAGAAATCGGCTCAGTTTGTTACAGAAAGCTATCCGAACGCCTCAGAGCTTGATATTTATACTAATTATGCAGACGGTGATTATTTTGAATTTCACGGTATGCACCCATATATGGACCCGAGGGCAGAGGTATTTTTAAAGGCAAATAACGGCAAGGCGGATATTTATATTGAATACTATAATCTTCAGCACGGAAAAATTAAGGCTGATGAATTTTTGAATAAATACGGCTTCGACCTTCTTGTAATTGATGAGGATAAGGATTTTCTTTCAATTTATCTTGAAGATGATGAAAATTATAAAGTAGTATATAAGGACAGTTACAGAACGGTCTATGAAAATGAAAGGCAGGTTAACAAATGAAAACATACGAACAGGTTGACGCATATATGCAGGAAATAGGCTTGAAATATATAAAAAATTCAAACGAATTTATTGCAGGTCTTGCAGTGAAAACTGACAGAGCATATGCAAAAAAGGTTGCAGAGGAGCTTAATGCAAGAGCTAAGAGAGAGCATTCAAGCAATAGTGTGTTTTATAAGATAAAAAATGAAAGTCTTGCAGGCTCTGTTTATATTTCCGCTGCGTTTGACGGCGGACTTTTCAGACATCTCGGTAATATGATTATCGACAATCCCCAGTGCTTTGAAACAAGCGTCATTGATATGGGCTGTGATTGCGGTATTGTCACCTGCTTTATTGCAAAAATGTATCCGCAGTGCAGTGTAACAGGTGTTGATGTAAATGCCGATGCAATAAGAAATGCAAATGAGCTTGCACAAAATTTGGGACTTGATAATGTTAAGTTTGTGTGCGCCGATGTGTTTGAATATACGGCAGAGGAAAAGGCTGATACGGTTACATCGTTTAGAGGACTTCTTGATATTTGTATGGGAAGCACTAAGGATTTGCCGTTTTTCGGTGAAAGAATTCAAAGGGAAAATCTTTATAAAGATGCTTTTTCGGGCTATGCAAAAGCAATAGGTGACAACCTTAACGATTTGGGAAATGTTATTTCTGTTGAAAGATATACCGCCGACTACGGCTGGATGGGCTGGATGCTTGCTCTTGAACAGCAGGGTATTTATACCGAAAAGGAAAAATGCGCAGAGATGAGAGCATCTGATATTTCATCTGTTAAGGATTATTCTGTAACCTTTGCAAAAAAAGAAAATAACGGTGCAGGTGCACTTGATACTCTGACCTTCGTTCTTGAAAAGAGTTTTAAAAGCGGTACGGGATATGACGGATATATGGCTGAGTTTGCACTTTACTATGATGCCGACGGGGCTGTAAAGCTTTATGATGTATATAAGGGAGAAAAGATTATTCACCAGTTTGCCTTTGCAAATTCAAAATCAGGCAAGATTATGTACTACGACGCAAACGGTAACAAGAAAAAAATAAAGTATGCAAACAAGAAAAAGCAGGAAACTCTTGATAAGGATTTGCAGGACAGACTTGCCCTTTATGATGAAAATGAGTACGAAATCAAAGAATATGAGTTAAATTAAAAAAGCTCTGTATTTTATGTTTTTTAACAAATAACGGCAAAATGTAACATAAACTCGCACAAAAAATGTTCGATTATGAACAATATTTGTATGATTTGTTAAATTTTAAACCTTTGTTTTGTGAATGTTAACAAATTAACAATTTTATCTTGAATAATTTAGTAGAATATGCTAAAATTCAAATGTAGTTAAAATTTGATTTGTTTAACTCAAACAAAAATACAGCATTAGGTTTGAGTAATGGATATTAGCTTATTAGTAAAAATCTTGATCGGTATTGCCTACGGCTTATTATTATCAGTTGTTTGCTTTCCGGTTTCAAAAAAGCTTATTTTATCAAGAACCGAAGATCCTGCTGAGGCAGCACTTCTCGGTAATAAACTTGTTAAGATATTTGTATACATATTAAGTATACTCTCAAGTGTCGGTATAATGCTTACGGCAACCGATGCAGTTCAGGCAGTCAGGAGCTTGCTTTTGCTGATACCGATGTTTAGCATAGCGGTTGTTGATTCGCTGATCAGAAAAATACCCAACCCGCTTCTTTTGGTGATGATAGTTATACAGCTTATATATGTTGCATATGTTTGTATAACAAGCCATAGCATTAAGCTGTTGGAAATATCGCTTTTCGGATTTTTTATCGGCTTTGTTGCCTGTACCTTGCCAAGCCTATTTAGAATTCCGGTTGGAGCAGGCGATATCAAATACAGTGCAGTTATAGGGCTTTGTATTTATATGAGCGGTTATATTCAGGCAATGCTCATAATGGGTATTATAGTTTTAGTCTTTTTGATTGGACTAAAAATCAAAAAGCGCGGAGGATTAAAAACACAAATCCCGATGGGACCGTTTCTTTCCGCCGGAACAGTAATTACAATGTGCTTTCCCTTGCTTGATTCTCTGGTAGCAAAGGTCAGTATGTTTTAATTAACAAATAAATTATTAAAAAACTTTAAGGAGGAAAAACAATGAGCTTTATTAAAGATGAAAACGGACAGGGCATGATCGAGTATGTACTTATTATCGCTCTTATCGCTCTTATCGCTGTAGTAGCATTTGTTCTTGTTGGCAAGGCAATCAAGGGTAAGGGTAACGCTGTTGCTGATAAGCTTACATCAGAGTATTAATCCAAAAAATGCAAGGGCAGGGAAACCTGCCCTTATATTTTTAAATCCTTTCATTTTTATAATAATGAGGTGATAAACCTTTATGAAAAGGGCGGAATTATTGAGAAAAAGCAAAAGGGAAAACGGACAGGCAATGGTTGAGTTTGTTCTCGTTTTGCCTATTTTTCTGTTGATAATATGTATGATTCTTGATTTCGGATGGCTGTTTTTTAACTATATTTCAGTGGAAAATGCCGCCCGTAATGCTGCTCGTATAGCTTGTGTGGAATATACCGAGTGCTGCTATGATAGCGTCAATAAAACTCCTATATTAGAAAAAGAGTTTGATGTTAACGGCTCTAAGTCCGATAATACCGAACAGGAGAATTCAATCATTTCTCAGGTGGCAAATTCTCTGCCGGATAATCTCAGTGCATCGTCTGCAAATCCTAAGATAAAGGTGAACTACACATATGACACAAGCTACGATGTAAATTATCTTGATTACGATGTTACAAAGCGCAGTCAGGGCGATGTTATTGTTACTGTTACCTGTGATATGAGGGTACTGACGCCTGTTCTCGGCTCGTTTTCGGGAGGTATGACAAGAACGCTTACTTCCTCGGCAACATATAAAGTTGAAAAAAATGCTGCAAGTTAGTTAGTATATGATACTCTGATTCGCAGCTTTAATATATATTTTAAATCCTGAAATAATTCATTTTGTTTAAGAAAGGCAGAAGAATATGAAAAAAGTTTATTTGATAGCAGTTATATTTGCACTTTTAGCAGGCTTTGCAACATATATGTTTGCAAGCGAAATAGAAAAGAAATCTACAATTAAGGATGCCGATACGGCAGTTGTTTATGTTCCTCTTCAGGATATCAAGGCAAACACGGTAATAACCGAAGAAATGTTTGCCGAGGAAGCAGGCTACTTTACAACAAAGACAGTTGTTGCAGCAGACCTTGCCCCGAATTATGTTACCGATCAGGCAGACCTCATTGACATGGTTACCATTGACCCTCTGTACGCAGGTGAGCAAATCAATTCGGCAAGGCTTCAGTCTTCTGACGGCGACGATGTTGCTCTTTCAATCAAGCTTCCCGACGGTAAGGTTGCTTATTCCTTCAACGCAGCAAGTGTTACGAGTGTTGACGGTTATATCAGCGAGGGCGATACGGTAGATGTAATCGTTTTCAAGGATGATAAGGACGGCGAAGAAGCAAAATCCGAGGTTGCTTACAAGGACCTTAAGATACTTCGTGTTTCAACAAACTCCGCTAACACCAGCGCTAACCAAAAGGGCTCTGCAATCACAGAGTACAGCACCTTGACCGTTGAGGTTACAGAAAAGCAGGCGCTTCAGCTTTATGATATCGAAAATACATACAGCTACAAGCTCGTGCTTAATCCGAGAAGATAATCATTTGCCGCAAGGAGAATAGAATATATGGCTAAAATTAACATTGTAGTTTGCTCTGAGCAAACTGAATATAAAGTTGCAATAAAGAACAAGATTGAAAGCACCGAAGAATTTGAAATTATCGGCTACTCCGATTTTAATCCCGGTGCGGCAACAAGACTTAAGGGCTTTGTTCCGGATATAGCTGCATTTGCACTTGACAGTGACAGCATTGATGAGGAGTTTTTGGAATATGTAGACAGCCTTAATGTAGGTTCATTCGGTTGTTCATCAATTATTCTTACAGATAACATTACTGTGGAGCTTGTTAACAATGCTGCACAGCACGGTATCAGACAGGTAATGCCTTTGGGTATCGGTTCTGAGGAATTTCGTAAAAACGTTGCTAAAATTGTTGCAAACGAAAGAAGATATAATCAAGCAACCACAACCTCAAAGAGAGAGCGTTCAAGAGTTTATTCATTCTTTAGCGGTAAGGGCGGAGTCGGCAAAACAACAATTTGCACAAACACAGCAGTATGTCTTGCTTCAATGGGTAAAAAGACAATTCTCATTGACCTTGACCTTCAGTTCGGTGATGCAGATATGGCTCTTGATATTACTCCTAACGAAACAATTGTTGACCTTGCAAGAGATTCAAACGGTATTTCAATAGATAATTTAACCTCTTGCTGCACAACACATTCTTCGGGACTTTCAGTGCTTGCTTCTCCAAGCTCACCGGAGCTTGCAGAATACATTCAGTCAAATCATACAAAAGCAATTATTGATGTTGCAAGAAATTACTATGAGTATGTTATCGTTGACTGCGGATGCTCACTTGTTGACCCTGTTATCACTGCACTTGAGTCGTCAGACGACATATTTATGGTAAACGATGTTAATATTCTTTCTCTCAAAAGAGCAAAGCTCTGTCAAAATGTATTAACTCAGATTAACCAGCAGGATAAGATAAAGGTTATTATCAATAAAAATGTTAAAAAGAATAATGTAAAAATATCGGATTTTGAAAATCTTCTCGGTTTGGAAACCTATGCTGTAATTTCAAGTGACCTTAAAACCGTTAACACTTCGCTCAATAACGGTCAGCCGCTTATCAGCTTTAAGCCGAGAGCACCGATTGCCAAGGAAATAAGAAGCTTCGCTGAAAAGCTGATTCTTGAAAGAGAAGGAACACTGAAGTCAGCAGATTCAAAGAAGAGAAGAAAGAAGTAAGATAAATGGGCTTATTAGACAGAGTACAAACAGAAAACAACGAGCTTGATCCGCTTCAAAAGAAGGAGCTCGACAGGCAGTCATTGCATACAGTTGACGATCCTTATGCTGAAACAAAGTCAAAAATACATAACGCAATTATTGCTCAACAGCTTAGCAGTGATACTCCTGTTACAGACGAAAGCATGCGCCATCTTATTGAGGAATATGTTAACAAAAGCGAATACAATATTCCGAGAATCGAAAGAGGCGTTATTCAGGAGGAACTGTATGATGACATTATGGGCTATGGTCCAATTCAGTGTCTTGTTGACAGCGATGTGTATTCCGAGATAATGGTCAACGGTCCGTATCAGGTATATGTTGAGGCAAGAGGTAAGCTTTCTCTTACAGATATAAGATTTAAAGATGACAGGCATCTTATGCAGATTATCGACAGAATTGTTACCAAGGTAGGTAGACATGTTGATGAGGCAAGTCCGATGGTTGACGCAAGACTTCCCGATGGCTCCCGTGTTAATGTAATCATTCCTCCGGTATCACTTGTAGGTCCGATTCTTACAATCCGTAAGTTCGGTAAAACTCCTATTACCGCTGATAATCTTGTAAACTGGAGCTCAATTTCATCAAAAATGCTTAATTTTCTTGAGGCTGCAGTTAAAGGAAAGCTTAATATTATCGTATCCGGCGGTACGGGCTCAGGTAAAACAACTCTTTTAAATGTATTATCATCATATATTCCCGATGACGAACGAATTGTAACAATAGAGGACTCGGCTGAGGTACAGCTCAAGCAGCAGCATGTAATTACACTTGAGAGCAGACCGGCTAATATGGAGGGCAAGGGACGAATCAGTATTCGTGATTTGGTAGTCAATGCACTTCGTATGCGTCCTGACAGAATTATCGTCGGTGAGGTTCGTAGCGAAGAAACACTCGACATGCTTCAGGCAATGAATACAGGTCATGACGGTTCACTTACCACTATTCACGCAAACTCTCCGCGAGATTCAATATCTCGTATTGAAACAATGGTTATGATGTCAGGCTCAGAGCTTCCGTCAAAGGCGATCAGAGATCAGGTTGCTTCTGCAATCAATCTTATTGTTCAGCAGGCTCGTCTGCGTGACGGCTCAAGAAAGGTAACCTCAATATCCGAAATAGTGGGTATGGAGGGCGATATTATTAAAATGCAGGAAATTTTCACCTATGAAACCGATGGTGAGCTTGACAGCAACAATAAGTTTAAGGGTTCCTTTAAAGCAACGGGAATTGTACCTAAATGTGTAGATAAAATACGCGAAAACGGAGTGAGAATAAATAATGACTGGTTCAGAAATTAGTGTTATTTTTATAACAGTCGCAATTGCACTTGTTGTATTTATAACAGCGTTCATTATTTCGGCAATTACCTCTGCAAATAAAATTGCTGCCGACAAAAGACTTGAAGAGCTGAAAAAGCGAGAGGGAGAAGCTGAAGAGGTTGCTCTTGTTAAGCACGAAAGCAAGCTGACAAAGGCAAGAAAAAGAAAAAAGAAAAACAATAATTTCTTTGAAAAATTGGCGTCTTCGCTTTATCTTGAGCTTCAGTCGGCTGATATTAAGATGCGTCCTGAGGAATTTTTGACAATATGGCTTTTAGTTGCGGTAGTTCCCGCAAGTCTTGTTATGCTGTTTCTTCAAAAAGCAACTGTTGCAGCCATACTTTTTGCTGCCGGTGTTGCAGTTCCTTTTATTGTTGTCAAGAAAAAGCAAAAGGACAGAGTTAAAAAGTTTGATGAGCAGCTTAGTGATGCTTTGATGATTTCGGTCAGCGGACTTAAATCAGGTCTTACCTTCACTCAGACAATGGAAACAATTGCAAAGGATATGGACGATCCTATAAGTATTGAGTTCAGCATGGCCCTTACTGAAATGAGTATGGGTACATCAATGGACGAGGCTCTTGAAAAAATGAGAAAAAGGATAAACAGTTCTCATTTGGCACTTATGGTATCTGCAGTTCTTGTTCAAAGGCAGACAGGTGGTAACCTTTCGCAGATTCTTGAAAACATTTCAAATACAATCAAAGAAAGAATAAAGCTAAAGCAGGAATTAAAGTCATCTACTGCGTCAGGTAAAATGTCCGGTATGATGGTAGGTCTTATGCCTGTTGCTATGATGATTCTGTTTTCTGTGGTAAATTATGACTTTATTAAACCGCTGTTTGAGACGACAACGGGGCATATTTTGCTTGGAATAGCTGCTTTTCTTGAATTTCTTTGTATGATTGCCATCAAAAAGATAACCAGTGTTAAAATGTAAGGGGAGATAATATGTTACCTTTAATTGTAATATCATATGCCGTTTTGGCGCTGATTCTTGCTGTCGTATTTCTCGGAAAAAAAGGTAAAGAGGAAGATGACAATATCCGCCGAATGAGGTCAATCGGCAAGGAAACCGTTAAGGCCGAATATAAAAATGTAGATAGTTCTTTTTATGACAGAGTAATAAAGCCGTTTATTGACAAGGCTACAAAGGTTGACGAAAACGGTAACAAGCCTTCAAAAAATGCAAGACAGAGAGCACAGACTGCAAAGCTTGCAAAAAGACTCAGACAGGCAGGAATGCACATTTCTGCTTCAAATTTCCAGTTTTTCAAAACTGCATTTATGCTGGTAACAATTGTTGTTTCAGTCGGTGTAGGCTTGATTTTGATGAACACCACAAAGTATTTCTACATAATTATCCTTGCAGGTGTGCTTATCGGCGTTTTAGGTCCCGACCTTTATCTTTCCTCAAAGGTTAAAAGTCATCAGGAGGAAATTAGGTCACAGCTTGCAGAAACACTTGACCTTATGAGTGTTTGTATGGAAGCGGGACTTAGCTTTGACGCTTCGCTCGTTAAAATTTCCGAAAGAATGGAAGGCCCGCTCATCGACGAGCTTGTAACTGTTTTTAAGCAAATTCAGCTTGGAAAAAACAGAAACGAAGCCCTTAAAGAGCTTGCCGACGGCTCTGAGGTAGGAGAACTAAAAACCTTTGTCTCTGCCGTAATTCAGGCTAATCAGCTTGGTATTCCGATTACCAATGTGCTTGCGGCACAATCAGAACAGCTTCGTGTGGCAAAGCGAGAGGAAATCAAAACGGTTGCAGCTAAGGTTCCCACAAAAATGACAATCCCCACCGTATTGTTGATTTTGCCGGCAATTATTCTTGTAATTCTCGGACCGGTTATTATATCACTTATGGATAGCTTTAAGAATACATTTTGATTATGAAAAATTTAAAACTGTATAAAAACGGTGAATTGCTTATTCAGGAAATAGAAAATGCAAATCACTTTATAAAAAGATTTATGGGGTTAATGTATAGAAAAGGTATGGACGAAAATCACGGTCTTTTGCTTACCCCATGCAACGAAATTCACACCTTCGGTATGAGATTTGATATTGATACGGTAACGCTTTCAAAAAACAACGAGGTTTTGTTTATTGACAGATGCGTTGCTCCGAATAAGGTGCGAAAAAAAGTCAAGGACGGGTATAAGGTCCTTGAGCTTCGTGCAGGTGTTTGCGATAAAATTGCAATTACCGAGGGCGATATTTTAGAATTTGTATAAAAGGGGTTGTTCCAATGCTGAAAAACGGCATTGGAATGCTCTGCGTTAATATTAAGGTTTAGGAGTCTGTTTTTATGAGTAACAATGAAGTAGTCAACAGAGATAAAATTTTAGGTAAGGAGAACCAGGATTTAGGATTTGATAAGGTTCTCAGAGGATACGATCCAAGGCAGGTGGATGAATATATTGCGGATTTGCACAGAGCAAACAAAAATGCGAGCGAAATATTTGACCAAAGATTTGAGGATTTAAAAAATCAAAATTCCATGCTTTCCTGCGAGCTTTCACAGACAAAGGGAGAGCTTGAAAAAATCAACGAGCTTTATACCACCTGTCGTGAGCAGAGAGATAATTATAAAGCAAAGCTTGACGGCCCCGTTGTAACTCAGCAGGATGCTGTTGAGATAGGTGAGCTTAAGGAAAAGATTGACTCTCTTCTTGCAAAAAACAGAATTTTATCCGAAGAAAACAAAAAGCTTGAGGATAAAAACAGAGATCTCCAAAGAGATGTTACTCATTTAACTAAAAAGGTAGACAAAAACAGATTTGAAATCAAGAATCTTAAAGAGGAATTAGAATCAGGTATGTCATCTGATTCCGCTAAAAAATATTCCGAAATTGCACAGATTTATGAGAGTGCAATCGACAAGGCTGAGGATTTAATTTACAGACTTCAGACCGAGCTTTCTCTTGCTCATTCAAAGGCGGAGGACATAAGCTCTAAAGAATAAGGCTTTGTTTCTTTTGAAAGGAGTGAACCCAGTGAGCATATTTAAAAGGAAGAAAAATGAAAACGGCGCCATAGCTGTAATGGCGGCTTTCGTTATTACTGCGCTTTTATGTATAACTGCCCTTGCAATTGATTTTGGCTTCTACTACTATAACAGCGCAAAGCTTCAAAATGCCGTTGACGCCGCTGCTACGGCAGTTGCGGCAAACCTTGGCTCAACCGAGTTGTCACAGGAGGAGATAGCAAAATCCTATCTGAAGAAAAACGGCTTTGATGTCTACGGTGAATATGCCGATTCATTTCATATTACTATTGAGAAGAAGGGTATTCTCGATACTGAAACAATAAACGATGACGAGTATATCACAACGGGGTATATAAAGCTTACTGTTGATGTTGATGAGGATGCAATATTTGCAAATATCCTCAACCTCAAAGCACTTCATCTTCGCAAGACAGCCTTTGTTAAATGCGACGCTAATTATGTTGCAATGCCAAGAGCACTTAAATACTCTCTTTTTGCAGGCACATCTAACGGAACAAATGCAAATCCCGCTATGGTAATTAGGGGAAGAACCGGAAATGTTACAGACTTTATTGTATCTGAATTTGAAGGCTTGATCAATGGAATCAACTCTGCAATCGTTCAGCCGATTATAGGTATTTTCGGCGGAACGCCAAACTTCAATGATTTGGTTCATATTAACCTTTCGGAAGCAATAACCAACGGTGATGTTCACTCAAACTCGAATATAAAAATCGGTGTTCAGGCAATAAATGCAAGCCGTGTGAAAGATCAGGATTATGAGGGCACAGAGTCGAATGACGAGGCTTTTGAAAACATTTCAAAAACAAATGATAATGAGTATGACGATTACGGACAGGTAACATATACTGCCGTTGATTCAATAGTATTTAATAACTCAAACATTAACACGGGCAATGATTCTGCCACACATGTGTATGTTCAAAATCAGCAGTATCTCGAACAGACTCAAAATGTTCTCACCGTGCTTAATAAGATGAATTTGAGCACTATCAGCAGCACAGCGGAGCTTCAGACGAAGTATGAAGAAAAGGCTCGAGAGTATTTTGACACTAACAGTTTAATTACCGAATCGCAGAAAAATGCAATAATCAATCAAAAGGACAATATGACATATGACGATTCAACCAAGACAATCGCTCTTGACAATCAGTCAATGCTCGTTTACGATGTCAGCCAGCTGAGTGCAAATTCAATGCTTGCAAGGGCACAGGAGCAGACGATAAACGGTCTTGTTGCAGAGGTTGAAAATAACGGTCTTGACCCGCTTTACAGCAATGTTGTAAATGATGACGGCTCAAAAAGACTTTTGTTTGAAAATGTTGCAGATAAAAAGAATTCGGGCGGAATTAACTACGGTATTCAAATAATTCATAAGGACGACGAAGGAAACAATCTTCCTACTGTTAATGTAAATGTAACAGGTACACATGTTAGCCGTGACCTCGGTAACGCAGGTCTTGATGTTAATTCTTCAAATGATGCTACCGTTTCGGCGGCTAAGTTTGCTATCGCCCGCACCTTCCAGCAAAATCTCGGCGAGGACGGATACATTCCCGTTCCGAATATGAAGCCGTATTTTGTACGACAGGTAAATAAATCAATCAGAAATTCAACAAAAACCAAGGAGGAGCTCGGTGACAGCGAGGCTCTCGGCTCAAAAACAGTTAAGGAAGCTGTTAAAAAAATGAGTAATGAGCTTGGTGATACGCTTGAGAGCATAAGCTATAACGACGATACTTACAGAGGCGACAATTTCAATCAGCTTATCAGCAAAAATACTACTCCGTTCTTCACGAGATATAAGTCAGGAAAGGACGATAGCCTTACAGATCTCACAGGTGACGACCGTACAACATTCAACGGTGTTAAGATTTACAATTCCGATAACGGTCTCAGAACTGCAAATGATAATGTTGAAGAATTTAAAAAGAATAACATCACTCCTGATGCAAACGGCGAGAGCAATTACGGTCAGGGTGCTGTAAAGAAGTATTTTGACAATAATATTGCAAACAACGATGCTGCAACAAAGGATAAGTATGCAACAAATTATTCAGCCGATGCAGTACAGCGTAAAAGAGATGAAATTGAAGCAAGCTTCAGCGACGCATATAAAGATAAGAAAAATGCTGTTAATAATGCAATAAAAAATGACTTTGCTCTTCCGAGAATGATTGATGTATTCCTCGGTGATACAGAGGTTAATCCAAACAGAAGCTATTTTAACAATCAGATTTCGGATGTTAACTATCTATTGACCTCTACCTTCACCGGAAAATATACTCCTATTGTTGATACATCATCTCATACAGTAACAATGAAGGACGGATTCTATTTCGCAGACGGTTCTTCAACCAAGACATTTACCAATATTGTTTCGAACTCCAATACAAGAGATATGACAAATAAGTTTTTCACCTCGGGTAACACTTGGCAGGGTGATAAGAACTGGCTCGGACAATGGCAAAACCAAAGCTCATATCTAACAGGTAATAATGCCTCTACCGTAATTGTCGGTGATATAACAAACGCAAGAGGAAATATTGATGTCGGTCAAGAAGGCAAAAGCAATAATACTCTTGTAGTTACAGGTAATCTTTCTGCTACAAGCGGTACACTTCAAATCAGAGCAAACAGTATCGTATATGTAAACGGTAATGTTACTATCAAAAATCTCCAGATGGAAGAAAATGCAAAGCTTTATGTTGGCGGCAAGCTCAGCATAGGTGAAATGGGTGCTAATGTAAGTATTCCTTCAAGCTGCGAGGTTCGTACTGTTGATTTTCAATTTGACGCAGAGAATAACTATTCGTTCATAAATGACGGTACAATGCTTGTTTACGGCAATTTCTTCTCGTGGTCAAAGGTTGAAAACAGAGGTACACTCAAGTGTAAGGGTACCTTTGAAATAAACGGTGCAACAAGTAATCAAAGCCTTAATAATTCAGGCAGATTTTATGCAATGAGCACAGTTACCTGCTCGCATGAAATGGCATTCTCCGGCGGAGAATTCTATTGCATTTCAAATGTATATGCAACAAATTCCGGAGGTACAAATACTCTTGATATTTCCGGTACATCCACTATCTATGTAAGAGGTGTTGTATCTTCTACGGGTACAGGTAAGCATATTTGGCTTCATGACGGAACCGGATCAACGCTTAGTATTTACGGCTACGGTAGTGACAGTGACTGCTTTGCAAACGGTGATCGCATAGCTCAGATTTATAACTCACAGGCTGACAGTAATGTTTATCTTGCAGCAGGTATAAACAAAGAAACTTCTCCGCAAGCCTATGCTTCAAAAACAATATATATTAACGGCTCGATTGATTTGGCAAACAGCGGTAATATGTATTTTTACGGTAATGTTCATTTTACCAACCCTAACTTCCTCCTTTCAAACGGCGGAGTAACATATATTGACGGAAATCTTTATGCACCAAATGCAAAGATTACCGCATCAAATGAGCACAAGCTTATAGTAGCCGGTAATTATGATGGTAAAGAGCTTAATGCCGAAAGCGGCTCGGCTATTTGGGTTGTTGGCAGTGCACAAATCAGCAATGTATCAAGCTCGAGTAACGATGTTTCGCATATTTCCGAAATTTTCCTCGGCGAAGGCTCGGCAATAAAATATGACGGTAAGCTTGATATCGGCGGTCACATTTATATTCCTACCGTTGAGAGTGTCACCCTTACAAAGCTTCAGGTTAAGGATTTCGGTCACCTTGTTTATTTTGTAAAAAATCTTACTGTTAAGGATTATTTCTATATTTCAAGAAACGGCTTGATGTTCCTTCAGGGTAAGCTTACAATTTCAAATTGTATGATTACTAACCTTGGCAGGATGTATGTAATGGGCGGACTTGATATGTCGCAGTCCACTGCCATTAACACAAACGACGATATTATTCTTCAGGATCAGTCGAATAACGACCCTGCAGATGTTTTCCCGGATGTGTTTATTGGCTCAAATGATACTACAACGGCAGACGGACTCGGCACACTCGATTACAAGGGCTATTACCGTTCAAGAGGTAATGTTTATATCGAAAACCACCTCAACATCAACGGCTATAACAAGGATGCCGCAAACTATGTTCCGAATCGTTATGAAGGTATAATTGTTAATTCCGGTAACACATATGTAAGCGGTAATATAAATGTAGTAAAAAATAACTACGGTCTTTATACCGCTGCCGGTACATCACTCAGCTGTAAAAACCTTTCAATAGGCAGCTCGATTTATAATATCGGTAAGCTCTATATTTATGAAAACCTTGATTTCAGAAACGGCGGCGAATTCAGCGATAAAAAGGAAACCGATACCGCTAACCTCAAAAAAGGCTTTTCTATCAGAAACGGCGGTAAGGGCGGCGTAAAAGAGGCTGTAATTTATATCGGCGGTACCTCAAATATCACTATCGGCGGTTCGTTCCAAAACTATGGTAAGTATTATCAAAACGGCGGAATGAGCATACAGGGCTACTATTCTGTAAGCAATGGTAACAACACAGTTGACTTTGCTATGATAAATCAGAATAACGCACAGTCATACTTTGCAGGTAATGTATATCTCAATTCAAATGCGTTCTTAAACGCTACCGATACCATATTCTCCTGTGACGGAGATTTGATGTACGGTGTATGCCTGTATAACTGCGGTAAATTTATCGTTACCGGTGATGTTACAACCGACGAAAAGGATGCAAACAAAAACAGCAAGACCGTTAATACACCGGCACACAGAGATTACGCTAAATTTGCAATCAGAAACGGTGTTGACTATAACGGTGCATATTTGAACACTAATGCAGTGTTCTATTGCGGCGGCGGTATCAAAATCGGTACTGTTGACGCCGATGAGCTCGGAGGCACAATCCAAAACTATGCAACGATGTATGTTACAAAGAATTTGGCTACTTATCCGGGTGATGACAATTCAAGAAAGCTGACAGCAATTCTTGCTCAGGTTAATTCAAAAACCTTTGTCGGCGGCGACTGCTTTAGTTCACAGGGCGTTGCGATAATGAACGGCAGCGTATTTATGGTTGACGGAAACTATCTTTCAAAGCGAAGCACAAAGATAAATATTTCTGATGCCTATGATGACAATGATCAGTATTCAAAGTGTTATGTTTATATTGGAAAAGATATGCTCGTAAACACTATGGGTATTGGGTTAACGGATCATTCCAACTCTTCACGAGATTTTGATATTTATTCAAATTCAAATATTTATGTAGGCGGAATTGTATACGCTTATTGCAAAGTGTATATGAAGCAGAATGTAACCTTTGTAATAAAGGGTGACGGTGATCTCAATAATTACAAGGAAACAATTATAAAACACGCCGAGCAAGCGATAGATAAAGCATATGCTTATAGTAAACCTATAACTGCGGCGAATAGAGCCAGATCAGTAGCAGCGTTAAAAAATATTTTGAGTTCTCGTAATTGTGCTGATGCATTCTTTATATTCCAGTGTCTTGATGAGAATATATGCTCAAGGCTTTATGTAAACGGTCATATGTTTGTCCGCGATACAGCCAAGATGCGTGATATGGTTAAGAACTATGTTTACGGCGATTTCTACTGTACTGATTATGTTGAACTCGGAAAATCTCTTGACGATGACAACCGCGATGGTTCTCAGGCAAGTGACGCCCGTTACAGAGATCCGAGCGACTCAAATGTTGAGTACAGATATAAGAATGCCGGTTATATGTATATTGACGGTAATTATTACAGCCAATACTACAACAAGATTTATGCTTCAACAACGCTCAGGGTTAAGGGCGAATACAAAACTAACGGCTACCTGACGCTCCGCCACGACGCAAAAATCTTTGTAGGTAAGCAACTGAGAGCTGGTAAGTCAATTGACGGCGGTTCATACTCTCATATTTATGTTGCCGGAACAATGAAGGCTGAAAGCTCATTTATTAAGATTCGTGACTGCACAACAGTAGTTGTCGGCGGAAATATGACTGCATTCTCATATATCGAGCTTGGTAAGGCAGGCGACTACACAAGAGTAATAGTTGACAAAGATAATGACATCATTAACGAAGCAACAGGATTTGTTACTGAAGGTACAGAACCCGATTACGGAGATGATGGCGAAAAGGTCGAGGGCAGCACAGGTACAGAGGGCGGTACAGATACAGGTGCCGGTTCTGAGGAATCAATCAAGGACACCGAAACGCTTGAAACTGCCGAAGAGCTTGCAAGCGACACCTCTGATAGGGCAAAGGGCGGCGTGTTCTATGTCGGCAAGACCTTGGCTTCATATACAAGCTACATCAAGGAATTTGCATATTCAAGCGTAGTAGTCGGCGAGTATGTATTTACACCTAAATATGTAACGCTTCGTCATAATGCCGATATGTGGGTAATGCCTGAAACATTCAATAACCAAACCTTTATAAAAAAGCAGTATGTTCATTCAAGCGACGGAACTCTCCTTGGCGATATTATTGATAAGCTCAAGGAAATCGGCTTCAACATTCAGCAGACCTTTACTCCTAAAAACGGCAGTGTTTACACCTTAGGTCAGCTTACGCTTAACAAGAATGCTTCGCTTATGGGAACATATGACTGCATAATCCTCGGTAAGTGTGTACTCAGACAGGACAGTCTTGTATATATGGGTCACAACTTTGAATGCTCGGCAGACAGCGTTGCAAGCTCACTTACAATTGATGTTATTAAAGGTAATGAGGCACCTGTCGGCTTTGATACCTACGGTACTGCTTCTGCAAGCGGTTTTACATTCCCGGTAGTTGTTTATGCTAATAATGAAATTAACATTGTAACAACTATGGATATGAAGCTCACATATCTTGTTGCAAACAAGGGTGATGTTAAGCTTTATAATGTATATTCAAAGAGTGAAAATGCTGAAAGAAATGCTAAACAGCTTCCGAATTCGGTGGCTTCGTATCACGGCAACATAGATTATTTTGCTATGTACGGCAAGATAGGAGCATTGTTCTACGCACCTAACGGTAAGCTTGATTTGGATGGCTGGTATAATGAAATTTGGGGCTGTGGACTCGGTGATACAGTAGATGTCAGCGCATACTATTTTGCAATGCACAGATTTACAAACTGGAGAACAATGGACCTTCAGATTGCTGAATCCGGCAATGTATATCTCGTTTCACAAAAAGAATACGAGGATGCTGAAAATAATGTTGACGATATTTATATGTTCACACCGGGCAGCTCGGATATGTCCGACGGTGCAGGATTATTCTTTGATTTAAACAATTGATAAATATGCCGCTCTTTGATATAATCAAGGGGCGGTATAATTTTTAGAGGTGACATTATGGATAAAATGAATAATGATATATTTTTAAACAGCTTTAAATCATTGCTTACTGAAAATGCACCGTCAAAAATTCTTTTTGTATCAAGCAGGGAATATGACCGCTTTGGATACAGAAGGGCGATTGACGAGCTTGGTATTTCTACGGTGGCTTTTACGGATTTTGAGCCCTGTCCCGAGGTAAGCTCGGTGATGAAGGGTGTTGAGATGCTGAAAAATGAAAAATGCGATTTTATTGTAACCGTTGGTGGCGGAAGTGCTATGGATGTTGCAAAGGCAATCAAGCATTTCTCAGAATGTGATATTAAAATTCTTGCAGTTCCCACAACCGCAGGCACGGGTGCAGAGGTTACACGCTTTGCCGTGCTTTATAATAACGGCGATAAGGAGTCGGTAAGAAGCTTGGACATTATTCCCGATTTTCAGGTTTTTGATTATACTGCTCTTGCAACTTTGCCCTATGAGCAAAGAGTTGTAACTGCATTTGATGCTTTTTCACACAGTGTTGAGGCTTTTTGGTCAGTTAATGCCACAGAAGAAAGCCGTGAATATTCAAAGCAGTCACTTGAGCTTTTTAATGATTATTTTGATGCGTTTTTAAATGACGATAAGGCCTCGTACGAGCCTATGATGAAATGCAGTGAGCTTGCAGGTAGAGCAATAAATATCGCACAGACAACCGCACCCCACGCAATGAGCTACAAGCTTCATAAGCTCAAGGGCTTTTATCACGGTCGGGCTGTCGTGCTTTGCCTTGCTTATATTTGGCAGTATATGCTTGAAAATTGTGATACAGTCGAGCTACAGCTTCTTCTTGCCGAAACAGAGATTATTTCGCAATACACACCCGAAAGCCTTATTGAAAGGCTCAAAGCATTAGGACTTTGCGAGGATTTAATAATGACTCGTGCTCAGCTTGACGAAACCGTCAATGGAGTAAATATTGAAAGAATGGGCAATCACCCAATGAAATTCGATTTATCGGATATAGAAAAAATATACAGCTCATTCATTGAAGCTTCGGAGTAATTATGGCAAGAGAACTTACATTTGCGCAAAATGTTGAGCGCAGTATTATAAAAACATATAGAAAGGATATTTGGAATCCTTTTGTTGAAGCGTGCAAAAATTATCAGCTTGTTTTGCCCAACGACAAAATCGCTGTTTGCATAAGCGGGGGAAAGGACTCAATGCTTCTTGCGGTGTGTATGAAGCATCTGCAAAGAATTTCCGACATAAGCTTTGATTTGGAATTTATCTGTATGGACCCCGGATATAACAGCGAAAATAGGAAGCAAATTGAGGAAAACTGCAAAAGGCTTGAAATTCCCGTAAATTTTTTTGAATCTAATATATTTGATGTTACTACATCTGTCGGAGGCTCACCCTGCTATCTCTGTGCAAGAATGAGAAGGGGACATCTCTATGCAAAGGCGCAGGAGCTTGGCTGTAACAAAATTGCACTCGGTCATCATCTCAGCGATGTGATTGAAACTACGCTTATGGGCATGTTTTACGGCTCTCAGCTTCAGGCTATGCTTCCAAAGCTAAAGAGTACAAACTTTGAGGGTATGGAGCTTATCCGTCCGCTTTACTGTGTCAATGAAAGGTCCGTTCTCAAGTGGAAGGAATATAATTCGCTTGTGTTTATTCAATGCGCCTGCAGATTTGTTGATGAATACAGCAAGTCGCAGGACGGCATAGGCAAGTCAAAAAGGCAGGAAATCAAGCATCTCATTGAAGAACTTAGAAAAACAAACCCCGATATTGAGCATAATATTTTTACATCAATTCATAATGTTAAGCTTGATACATTTATATCATACAAGCAAAACGGCGAGGAGCACAGCTTCCTTGAAATGTTTTAAAAGGGACGGAAATCCGTCCCTTCAGACTGCGACAAAGTGGTCTAAACCGTGCCTAAGTATATTTAGGTGTTGTACTTTTCGTAGGGCAGAAGCAAGCTCCTGCCGTAGTATATATTATATCAGCTAACATTTTAAAAGCGGCTTGGACATCAAATCCAAGCCGTTTTTCCAATCCTTCCGTCAGCACATAAGTGCTGCCACCTCCTTTTACACAAAGGAGGCAGAAATCGGTTATGTTTTTATAATATGTGTGGTTCAGCCCACTTTATCGACAGTCTGACCGACTTTGAATCAATTACAAAGGCGGTTTTATCTTTTTGCTTACAGCTCTATTGCGGCTTTTCTTGTGTTTATTTTTTTGATTTCCTCGTAAATTTTATCGTCAAACTTCTTATCTCTGTCGTAGGTGTACAGACCGTTTTGTTCCTGCTCAACATCATAAAGCTGGGTATAGCAAAAGCCCAACATTCGCTCGTTGTCGATTATTGCGTCGGTAAGTCCCCTATAGCGTTCAAGCAGCTCTTCCTCGGTTTTAACGTCATTGCCGTAGCCCCAGGATTTATACTGCTTATCGGACTCCCACTTTATTCCGCCGTATTCGCTCATAAATACAGGCTCGCCGCCGTATTTTTGACGCCCGGGATTATCGTTCAAAACGTGTTCGTAAAGCTCGCCGTGAGTAACAAGTCTTTCATAGCTTTTACGAAATTCGTCAAATTCTCCGCGGTAATCGTGAACATCATAAATATCGGTTACAACGTGGAAATTACCGCTTGTATCAATGCACGGTCTTGTATGGTCAAATCCCTTTGTGTATTCATATACGGTTTTGAGCAAGGCGTCATACTGACGTCTTCCCTTGTAATCCCACGTTTCATTAAACGGACACCAGCCGATAATCGCAGGATGGTTGTAATCACGCCCCAGCGCTTCCCTCCATTCGCTCAGGAAAATATCAACCGCCTTTGGATTTGAATAATCAATACCCCAGCTTGCATATTCGCCCCACACCATATAACCCATAAGATCGCAGAAATACAGAAAACGCGGGTCAAAAACCTTTTGATGAAGCCTTGCGCCGTTAAAGCCGAGCGCCATCGAAAGCGTAATATCACGCTTTAATTCCTCGTCATTTTCGGCGGTGTAAATTCCTCTTCTGTAAAAGCCTTGGTCAAGCACAGTCCTTTGAAAAACGCTTTTGCCGTTGAGCATAAATTTGTAATCCTCAAGTGCAATATCCCTCAAGCCGAAATAACTTCTGACCTTGTCGTCGCCGAAATTTATTTCTAAATCATAGATAGTTGCATTACCCGGCTCCCACGCCTTAACCTCGCTTATGGGCAGTTGAACGATAACAAATCCCGATGCTTCTTCAATACTACTTGAAGCTACATTTTTTTCATCAAGATATGCGTTAATTTCAAGTTTACCCTTTCCGCATAAATCAAGCTCAAGAGTAATGTTTTTGTGCTTTAGACTCGGAGTAAGCCTGAAATTTTCCACATAATCAAACGGCACATATTCAATATAGACGCTTTGCCAAATACCTGTTGTTCTTGTGTACGAGCAGGCATAGGATTTTTTGCGGTCACTTTGCTTGCCGCCGGCAATAAGACTGTCTCTCGTGTTATCCTCGCAAAGTATGAAAAGCTCGTTTTCTCCGTCAACTGCATATTCCGTGATGTCAAAGCACATAGGCGTAAAGCCACCCTTGTGACTGCCGACAATCTTAGCGTTTAGTATTACAGTCGTCTTGTAATCCGCCGCGCCGATATGCAAGAACACTCTGTTGCCGTTAGGCGAAATGTTGACAGTCCTTTTGTACCAAACAGAATTCAAAAAATCAGTATAGCCTATCCCTGAAAGCTCGCTTTCAACGCAAAACGGCACATTGATTTTATGCTCAAAAACAGACTGCCTGCAAAGCTCCAAAGCCGCCTGCTCACTTAAAAACCTGTAATTCTTTACCGCCTTTTTGCTAAATCCAAAATCCCATTCTCCGTTCAGGCTCTCCCAGCCTTCCCGCTCAAAAATAGGATTTGGATGTAAACTAATACCTTTCATTTCCCCGCTCCTCAATTGCTTTTAATGGTGTTTTTCGTCAATTTCATATTATCACAATTTCTGCATTATTTCAATCAAATTAAACAAACGGCAGAGATTTCCCTGCCGATGTAGACTGTCGATAAAGTCCGGCAAAGCCGGGCTTTTTTGTTGTGTGTGGAGGTAAAAAATGGTATAATGTAAATAAGGAAAAAAGCAAGACGGTTAAAGAAATGCTGTACAAAATGCGAAAAGAGAAAATTGAAAGAGTATTTGCAGACGCCAAGGAAAAACACGCAATGCGATACACTCCGTATTGAGGCTTATCCCAAGTTACAAAATGGGCTAAGCTTAAATTTGCTTGCCTAAATCTAAAAAAGTTGGCATTACGGAAGTCAAAGGATAACCATAATACCAACAAATATCCAATATTTACACATTTTTTCATCGCAATTTGGAAAAATTACAATTCGTTCAAACAAAACCCCATTCAAGCCTTCGCAAGAATGGGGTTTATCTACAGTCTGAAGGGACGGAAATCCGTCCCCTTTTTATTTGCAAAAAAATTTTTTAAAAAAATCCCAAAAACCTATTGACAAAGTAGGTAATATTGTGTATATTGTTATTACAGACAAAACCTACTGCAATTATAGGTTATTGGAGGGCACTATGAACAAATACCTTTACGATTTACTTAACAGTAATTTTAAAAACGAACGAATGTGCTTTCGATGTTGTGTAAAATAAAAAACATTATCATATAATATTTAACATTTTAACATTGAAAGGAAATAAAAATTATGTCAGAATATAAATATCATTTTGAAACCTTACAGCTTCATGTAGGACAGGAGGAGCCGGATCCCGCAACAGACGCAAGAGCCGTTCCGATTTATCAAACAACTTCATATGTTTTCAAAAACAGCGACCACGCACAGGCTCGCTTCGGATTTGCAGATGCAGGAAATATTTACGGCAGACTTACAAACTCGACACAAGATGTATTTGAAAAAAGAGTTGCCGCTCTTGAGGGCGGTGTTGCGGCTCTTGCAACTGCTTCGGGTGCAGCGGCACTTGCATATACATTTCAGGCACTTGCTAAATCAGGCGACCATATAGTCAGCGCAAAAACAATTTACGGCGGCACATACAATTATCTTGAGCACACATTTAAGGGATTTGGTGTTGAAACCACCTTTGTTGACCCCGATGATTTGTCCAACTTTGAAAACGCAATCAAGGACAACACAAAGGCAATCTTTATTGAAACACTTGGCAATCCAAACTCAAACCTAATTGATATTGAAAAGCTTGCAGATATTGCACACAGCCACAATATTCCGCTTGTTATCGACTCAACCTTTGCAACGCCTTATCTTTTAAGACCGATTGAGTACGGCGCTGACATTGTTGTTCACAGTGCAACAAAGTTTATCGGCGGACACGGAACAACGCTCGGCGGTGTTATAGTTGATTCAGGAAAATTTGACTGGAAAAAGAGCGGGAAATTCCCACAGATTGCAGACGCAAATCCAAGCTATCACGGTATCAGCTTTGCCGATGCAGTCGGTCCTGCGGCGTTTGTAACCTATATCAGAGCCATTCTTTTGAGAGATACCGGCGCAACTATTTCGCCGTTCAACGCATTCCTTCTTCTTCAGGGACTTGAAACACTTTCACTTCGTGTTGAACGACATGTTGAAAACACTAAAAAGGTTCTTGAATACCTTGCAAGCAATCCGAAGGTGGAAAGGGTTAACCATCCAAGCCTTGATGACAGATACAAGGATTTGTATAACAAATATTTCCCAAACGGCGCAGGCTCAATCTTTACCTTTGAAATCAAGGGCGGAGAAAGGGAAGCAAAGAAATTTATTGACAGCTTAAAGATTTTTTCAATTCTTGCAAATGTTGCAGATGTTAAATCCCTTGTTATTCACCCTGCAACCACTACTCATTCACAGCTCAGCGCACAGGAGCTTGCAGAGCAAAATATCAAGGAAAACACTATCCGTCTTTCAATCGGTACAGAGCATATTGACGATATACTTCACGATTTGGACGAGGCTTTTAAGGCAATTGATTAAATAATAATTTCAGATAGGAGATAAATTTTATGTCAGTATATAAATCAGCTCTCGAGCTTGTCGGCAATACACCGCTTGTCGAGGTAAACAATTTTTCAAAGGAAAATGAGCTTGAAGCAAAGCTTCTTGTTAAGCTTGAATACTTTAATCCTGCCGGCTCGGTTAAGGACAGAATTGCAAAGGCAATAATAGAGGATGCAGAGGCAAAGGGACTTCTCAAGGAGGGTTCGGTTATCATTGAGCCCACAAGCGGTAATACAGGTATAGGTCTTTCTGCCGTGGCAGCCTCAAAGGGATACAGAATAATTATCACAATGCCCGAAACAATGAGCGTTGAAAGAAGAAATCTTATGAAGGCATATGGCGCTGAGCTTGTTCTTACAGATGGCTCAAAGGGTATGAAGGGCGCTATTGCCAAGGCTGACGAGCTTGCGGCAGAGATACCGAATTCCTTCATTGCGGGCCAGTTTGTAAATCCTGTTAACCCTGCTACTCACAAGGCAACAACAGGCCCCGAAATTTGGAAAGATACCGACGGAAGAGTTGACATTTTTGTTGCAGGCGTCGGCACAGGCGGTACGATTTCAGGTGTTGGAGAATACCTTAAGGAGCATAATCCCAATGTTAAGATTGTAGCAGTTGAGCCTGCTTCATCACCTGTTCTTTCAAAGGGTACGGCAGGTGCACACAAAATTCAGGGCATCGGCGCAGGCTTTGTTCCCGACACACTCAATACAAAGGTTTATGATGAAATTATAACCGTTGAGAACGATGACGCCTTTGAAACAGGCAGAGCATTCGCCAAAAATGAGGGCGTGCTCGTCGGAATTTCAAGCGGTGCGGCTCTTTGGGCTGCAAAGGAGCTTGCAAAGCGTCCCGAAAATAAAGGCAAGGTGATTGTTGCACTTTTGCCCGACACAGGCGACCGTTATCTTTCAACTCCTCTCTTTTCATAATGTAAAAAACACCGTCCGAGGCTTGTTATTCGGGCGGTGTTTTGCTATACTAATGATGTAGAGGGTGATTATATGATTAGAAAAATAGCAGAAGAAGACAGAGAAAGCTATATCAAAATGGCACAGGACTTTTATTCCTCTCCTGCCGTACTGGCTCCCGTTCCTGCAAAAAATATTGAAAATACCTTTTTTGAGCTTATGCGAAGTGATGAATATGCCGAGGCATTTATTTTTGAAAGGGGCTCAAAAACCGCGGGGTATGCGCTTCTTGCCAAAACCTTTTCGCAGGAGGCAGGCGGACTGGTTGTTTGGATTGAAGAAATTTATATAAAAAGTGAATTTCGCGGCCTCGGTCTTGGCGGAGAATTTCTTGAAATGATAAAAAATTACTATCCTGCCGCACGGCTTCGCCTTGAGGTTGAGCCCGATAATGACAGAGTGGTTTCCCTTTATGAAAAGCACGGCTTTAAAAGGCTTGATTATATCAGCTATTATATGGATAAATAAAAAAATGACTGTCAAAGCGTATAATACGCAAAGACAGTCATTTTAATTTACATATTACTTTTTCAAGGCTCTTTCAAGCCATACTGCGCCCAAATCAAGCGCGTTGAAAAGTCCTTCCTTTTCACTCTTTTTTACGATTTGTTCCTTTGGTGATACATTTGGGTCGGTATCAAGAAGCTGAATAACAACCTTTTGTGATACCTTTAAGTCCTTAACATCTTCATCGCTGATAATATTAAGACAAACAACATACGGGTCAGTCATATTGCCGTAATATATTGTTTTTCCGCATCTTACCAAAGGCTTACCTTTGTACTCAAGGAAATCTTCCTTTTTGCTGTCTGCCAAAGATAACCCTCCTTTGTTTTTTTATTAGTCGAGATAAGACTTTACCATAGCAGCCAAAAGCTCGTCACGGTCAATTCGTCTTATAAGGCTTCTTGCATTGTTATGCGTTGTGATATATGTCGGGTCCTCTGAAAGAATGTATCCAACAATTTGATTGATAGGATTATATCCCTTTTCCTGAAGTGCGTCAAAAACCTCAGTAAGAGTTTCCTTCATAACATCCTCGTGCTCATCACCAATTCTGAAAGTCATAGTTTTATCAGTCACGGTAAAGTCACCTCCCTGTAAAGCATTACAAAGTAATTATATACATTTTTTAACAAAATTACAATACCTTTTTTATTTATATTCCGAAAATACTTGACTTATTACTGATTTTTGGTTTATAATTATTGCAATATGTAGGGCAGTGACCGGGTGTAAGTAGACTGTTTTTATCTTTTCAGAGAGTGTACGGTGGGTGAAAGTACACAGATTTTCTCAGTTGAATTTCAGCCTGTGAGCCTCTTTGCGAGAAACTAAGCAAGGCGTATTTGCAGCGTTAAGGCAACTGAGTGGCGATTTTTATCGCAATTTGAGTGGTACCACGGATTATTCCGCCTCATTTTTGAGGCGGTTTTTTTGTTATGGAGGTTAGTATGGAAGAAAAGATTGTCAGCCTGAAGGCGAAGTTTGAAGATGAGCTTAACAGGATTGAAAGTCTTGCAGACCTTGAGGGAGTAAGGGTTGCATACCTCGGTAAAAAGGGTAGTGTAACAGACCTTCTCAAAGGAATGAAGGAGCTTTCAAATGAAGAAAAAAAGGTTTTCGGTCAAAAGGTTAATGAGCTAAAAAATGCAGTCGGCGAAAAAATAGCTCAAAAAACCGAGGAGCTTAAGCAAAAAGAGGTTGAAAGAGAAATCAACTCAATGCCTGAGTTTGACCTTTCTGTTCCGGCTTCTATTGACAGGGGCTCTTATCATCCGATAACTCTTGTTCAAAGAGAATGCGAAAGAATATTCAAATCAATGGGCTTTACCGTTGAGGATTACAGCGAGATAGTAACCGACTACGAATGCTTTGAGTCGCTTAATATTCCAAAGCATCACCCTGCAAGAGATATGCAGGACACCTATTATCTTGAAAACGGTCAGCTTTTAAAATCGCAGACCTCTGCGGCACAGAACGCTATATATAAAAAATACAGAGATGCGCTTGTAAATGACGGAGTGCCGATTAAGGCTATTTTCCCTGGCAGATGCTTTAGAAATGAGGCAACAGACGCCTGCCACGAAAACACCTTCTTTCAAATGGAGGGTGTAATGGTTGATAAAAATATCTCAATATCAAACCTTATCTATTTTATGAAAACAATGCTTTCAGAGGTTTTCCAAAAGGATATTAAGGTAAGACTTCGTCCGGGCTTTTTCCCGTTCGTAGAGCCGGGCTTTGAGCTTGATATCAGCTGTCTTATTTGCGGCGGCGAGGGCTGTGCTTCGTGTAAGCACAGCGGTTGGCTTGAGCTTTGCCCTTGCGGAATGATTCATCCCGAGGTTCTTAAGGCAGGCGGTATTGACCCTGAGGAATATACAGGCTTTGCCTTCGGTCTTGGACTTACAAGACTTGTTATGATGAAATACGGCATTAAAGATATTCGTGACCTGAACAGCGGAAGCCTTAAGAGTCTTTCGCAGTTTACGGACGATGAGTAAGAAAGGGGGAGATTTTTTATGTTTTTATCTATGAACTGGATTTCTGACTTTGTTGATTTTACGGGACTTGATAAGCTTGAGCTTATTCACCGCTTTTCTCTTTCAACAGCAGAGGTGGAAAACGAGATTTTCTTTAAGGGCAGTGATATAAGCAAAATTGTAGTTGCAGAAATTAAATCTGTTGAAAATCACCCCGAATCAAAGAAGCTTCATCTTCTCAAGGTTGACGCAGGCGGGGAAGAGCTTGTTGATGTTGTATGCGGTGCTCCTAATGTAAGAGTCGGTATGAAAACCGCCTTTGCAAAGGTCGGTGCACAGATAGGCGATATTGAAATTACACCAAGAAAGCTTGCAGGCTACACCTCCTACGGTATGTGCTGCTCCGAAAAAGAGATAGGTATTTCCGATGATAATTCGGGTATTATGGAAATTACAGACGATATTCCAAATGGAACAGATCTTAAATCCGTATATGATATCGAGGATATTATTTTTGAGGTTGATAATAAGTCGCTTACAAACCGCCCTGATTTGTGGGGACACTACGGTATTGCCCGTGAGTTTGCCGCTCTTGCAGGCAGAGAGCTTAAGCCTCTTGAGGTGGTTGATTTAAGCAAATATGACAGTCTGCCAAGGGTTGATATGAAGATTGAGGATAAGCTTTGCCAGAGATATTCCTGTCTTCAGGTTGAAAATATCAACACAACCGTCAGCCCTGTCAATATGCGCATAAGGCTTTATTACTGCTCAATGAGGGCTATCAATTTCCTTGCCGATTTGACAAACTATCTTATGCTTGAAATGGGTCAGCCTATGCACGCATTTGACTCGCGCAAGGTTGAAAAAATCAGAATAAAGAGATTTGATGAGCCGTTCATCTTCCAAACACTTGACGGCGTTGAAAGAAATATCGACGAAAACACTCTTATGATTTGTAATGGCGATACACCTGTTGCCATTGCCGGTATTATGGGCGGACTTGACAGCGAGATTGTTGATGACACACATACATTAACTCTTGAGTCTGCAACCTTTGACGCGGTTTCTATAAGAAAGTCAACCGTTCGTCTTTCTCACAGAACAGACGCTTCAATGCGTTACGAAAAGTGTCTTGATCCCGAAATGACTGTTCCTGCCATTGCAAGATTTGTAAAGCTGATGACTGATATTGACAGCGGCGTTAAGGTTGTTTCCTCGCTTACAGACGAGTATGCAGTTAAGTACGATACGGTTAAGCTTGATTTTGACAAAGCCTTTGTTGACAGATATACAGGCATTGAAATCGACAATGACACCATAGTTAAAACCCTTTCCTCTCTTGGCTTTGACGCAAGTGTTGAAAACGATAGCTTCAGCGTCACCGTTCCAAGCTGGAGAGCAACAAAGGATGTCACAATCAAAGCAGATATTATTGAAGAAATAACAAGAATTTACGGCTATGATAATTTTGATATTCATACCGCAAATGCTCCGCTTTATCCTGTTCGTGCGGCAGTAGAAAAAACCGTTGAGGATAAGGTTAAGGATATTCTTGTTAAGCGCTTTTCTCTTCACGAGCTTCATTCATATATCTGGGCGTATTATGATGAATACAAGGCATTGGGCATTGAGATTGAGGATAATATCAAGCTCATTAACGCAACAAACCCGAATATTGAAACAATCAGAAAATCTATTATCCCGACTCAGCTTTGTCAGGTTAAATCAAATCTTTCCTACGGCACTGATTTCGGCGTTTTCGAGGTTGGCAGGGTAGTCAATGGCTTGAAGAATGACAATATGTGCGATGAGCATAAAATGCTTGCTGTTACACTCTTTAGCAAGACCAAGTCCGTTGAAGCACTTTATTTTGAGCTTAGAAATATGCTTGAAACCCTTGCTGATGATATTAAGCATAAGCCGTTTGAATACAAGGCTCTTGCAAGTGAGCATTCCTATGAGCACCCGAGAAATCTCAACGCTGTTTTGTGCGACGGCAGGGAGCTTGGAAGAATAGGAATTGTTCATCCGCTTGTTTCAAAGAAGATTGACAAAAAGGCTTCGATTGTGTTTGCAGAGCTTGATGTTGAGCTTTTTGCAAATATTGAAAATGCAAGTATCGTATATGAAGAGCCTTCAAAATATCCCGAAATGGAAATAGACCTTTCGTTTGTATCGGATAAGTTTGAGCCGATTAAAAAAGCAATCGAGCAGGCAAAATCGGCACTTATCAAGAAAACAGATGTTGTTGATACCTACTGCGACGAAAACGGAAAGTCAATCACAACAAGGATTACCTTCTCACATCCCGAAAAAACTCTTACAAGAGAAGAGGTTTCTGAGGTTGTCGATGGTATAATTTCATCGCTTGCATCAATAGGAATAGAGCTTAAGAAGTAAATAAGCAAAAATGAAGCAGTCCGAAAGATTATTGTCTTTCGGATTGCTTTATGCTAAAATTCAGTTATGAACAAGATGGAAAAGAGAAAACCGAATAGGTTAAAGAATTTTGATTATAGCAGTAACGGTGCATATTTTATTACAATTTGTGCACAGGATAAAAGGTGCGTTTTTGGCAAAATCGTAGGGCAGGGGCTTGCTCCTGCCGAAACGGTATTATCAAAATATGGCAGGATTGCCGAAAGGCAGTTGATGTTACTTAATGACCGTTATCCCACAATTATAATTGATAAATACATAATTATGCCAAATCACATTCATTTTATACTAATGTTGAAAGGTGAGTCGGCAGGAGCAAGCCCCTGCCCTACGGTATCCGATGTTATTTGTGCATATAAATCATTAACAACGCGAATGTGTAAAAATGACGGCTTTACACATAAAAAAATATTTCAAGCTTCTTTTTATGACCATATCATTAGGGATGAAGATGATTATATGATAAAGGTGAAATATATTGAAGAAAATCCTGAAAAATGGCAGGAGGATAAGTATTTCAGCAGTGCAGAATAAAGATTCTGTTTACTAAAGACTGCATTATTTACATTATGCTCTGACATTTTTTATAAAAACAATTAGTATTGCAATACTGCATTAAAAGTGGTAAAATATTACGAAATATTTTTACGGAGGACAATTATGGCTAAGCTTTATAGTGAAATGACTAACGAAGAGCTTCTTGCAGAAAAAAAACAACTCAAAAAAAGATATGACGCATTCAAGGCAAGGGGACTTCAGCTTGATATGAGCAGGGGAAAGCCCGGCAAGGACCAGCTTGATTTATCAACAGGTATTTATGATATAAAAAATTATGTTGCAGACGGTACCGATGTTAGAAATTACGGTATGCTCGACGGTATTCCGAGCTGTAAAAAGCTCTTTGCCGATTTGCTTGGGGTAGATGCTAAAAATGTAATCATAGGCCCTAACGCAAGCCTTACTCTTATGTATGACTATATCTGCCAGTGCTATACTCACGGCACGGGTGGAAATACACCGTGGTGCAAGCTTGATGAGGTAAAATTCCTTTGCCCTGTTCCGGGATATGACAGGCATTTTACAATTCTTGAACACTTTAATATCAAAATGATAAATGTTCCTATGACGGATGAAGGTCCAGATATGGACGCTATTGAGGAGCTTGTTAAGGACGAAAGTGTAAAGGGAATGTTCTGTGTTCCTAAGTATTCAAACCCTCAGGGTATAACATACAGCGACGCTGTTGTTGAAAGAATGGCGGCTCTCAAGCCTGCGGCAAAGGATTTCAGAATTATCTGGGATAATGCATATTGTATTCACGATTTAATTGACAACGGCGACGAGCTTGTCAACATCTTTGATGTTCTTCCTAAGTACAACAATGAGGATATGGTTATTGAGGTGTGCTCAACCTCAAAGATCACCTTCCCCGGTGCAGGTGTTTCTGCTCTTGTGGCAAGCGACAATAATATTGCCGAGATTAAGAAAAGACTTAACGCTCAGACAATCAGCTATGATAAAATGAATCAGCACCGTCATGTTCAGTTTTTCGGTAACGCCGACGGTGTTAGAGATCATATGAAAAAGCACGCGCAAATTCTTAAGCCAAAGTTTGATATGGTGCTTGAGCATCTTGACAGAGAGCTTTCGGGCAAGGGTATAGCAAGCTGGTTTGAGCCAAACGGCGGATATTTCATCAGCCTTGATGTTATGCCCGGCTGTGCAAAAAGAACAGGAGAGCTTTGTAAAGAGGCCGGTGTTACACTCACAACAGTCGGTGCGACATACCCCTACGGAATTGACCCCGATGACAGCAATATCCGTATTGCTCCGTCATTTCCTCCGGTTGAGGAGCTTGATGTTGCGGCAGAGCTGCTTTGCATCTGTGTTCAGCTTGCCTGCGTGGAGAAGCTTTTGGGATAATGCAGGCAGGTGCATCAACAGCGTGCTTTTATCCGCTTGAAACGGAAAGGGCACTCAAAGAGGTTTGCCGCTTGGGCTTTGACTCGGCGGAAATATTTTTTAACGCTCCGAGTGAGCTTGAGGACGGCTTTGTGAAGGAGCTGAGAAGCATCGCAAATGACGGCGGTACAAACATTGTGTCCGTTCACCCGTTTTCAAGCTTTCTTGAATCCCCCTGTATTTTCACGGATTACCAAAGAAGATTTGATGATTTTATCGGAATATATGAAAAAACCTGTCACGCCGCCGCAATATTAGGCGCAAAATTTGTGGTAATTCACGGTGCTGTGGCAACTCCAAAAATCCCGATACCCGACGAAAGATATTTTGAAAGATTCAAAATCCTTGTTGAAATCGGCAAAAAAGAGGGAGTTACTGTTTGTCAGGAGAATGTTAACAGATTTAAAAGCCAAAGCATTGAATTTTGCAAAAAAATGAGAAACGCTCTTGGCGATGATTTTCATATGGTTTTTGATGTTAAGCAGACCGTAAGAGCTAAGCAGGATACCTTTGAGTTTTTAAACGAGTTTAAAAATGAGATTGTGCATGTGCACATCAGCGATAACGGTGTAAAGGGCGACTGTCTGCCACCGGGTAGGGGAAGCTTTGATTTTTCCCGTATGAAGCAGGTGCTTGACTCCGCCTCATACAGCGAAAATTATGTTATTGAAATTTATTCGGGCAGTCTTGATGTTGCCCGCGAGCTTGAGGAAAGTAAGGCGTATTTAGAGGGAATATGACAGGTGCAAAGAATGTAAGCAACAGAACAAAGGGTATAATTTGTATTCTTATTTCTGCACTGTGCTTCAGCGGAATGAGCAGCTTTATCAACCTTTCGGGTGATGTTCCCGTTGCTCAAAAGGTGTTTTTCAGAAACCTTGTGGCATTGTTTCTTGCAACGGCAACGCTGATTAAAAATAAAGAAAGCTTTTTGCCTCAAAAAGGGTGCTTAAAATATCATCTTTTAAGGTCGAGTGCAGGGCTTATTGGCGTGTTTGGAAATTTCTATGCCACAACAAAAATGGCGTCAACTGCCGATGCCGCAATACTCAACAAAATGAGCCCGTTTTTTACTCTGATTTTTTCTGCTGTTTTTCTTAAAGAAAGGGTTAAGCCAAAGCAGGCGGTTGCTATTTCCGTTGCATTTGTGGGCGCAATGTTTGTTATTAAGCCCACAATGTCAAATGTCGAGCTTTTTCCGTCAATATGCGGATTTGTCGGCGGAATGTGTGCCGGTGCGGCATATACCTGCGTGCGTCATATGGGCAATAAGGGCGAAAACGGAAGATTTACGGTATTCTTCTTTTCTGTTTTCTCCTGTATTGTGACAGCGCCGTATCTTATTTTTAATTTTCAGCCGATGACAAAACAGCAGTGGATTTATCTGCTTCTTGTCGGTGTGTGTGCGGCAGGCGGTCAGTTTTCGATTACTGCGGCATATACCTTTGCTCCGAGCAGGGAGATATCCGTTTATGACTATTCAAATGTAATCTTTACCGCAATAAGCGGATACTTCTTCCTCGGCGGTCAGGTTCCTGACTTGTGGTCATTTTTGGGATATATTATCATATGCTCAATGGCAATTTGGATGTTTTTATACAATAACAAGGAATACAAATTAAAAAACACCTGATTTAATCAAGATATTGCTGTAAAGTAAAAATACTTGCATTTTACTATATCTTGTGTTATAATAAATAATCATCAATGGTTGGAGGGTGATTTTTTATGAAATGTCCGTTTTGCGGCTTTGAAGAAAGCAAGGTTATCGACTCTCGTCCGACAGACGAAAATGAGCGAATCCGTCGCCGCCGTGAATGTCTTAGATGCAGTAAGCGTTTTACGACATACGAGGTTATAGAGGATGTCCCGATTATTGTTATTAAAAAAGACAAAAGCCGTGAGGTATTTGACCGTAATAAGATTTTAAAGGGTATGCTTCGTGCCTGCGAAAAAAGGTCTGTAACAGTATCGGAGCTTGAAAATGCTATCGGCGAGATTGAAGCAACTCTCCAGTCCGCGATTGACAGAGAGGTAACATCGGCAAGAATAGGTGAGCTTATTATGGAAAAGCTTAAAATGATTGACGAGGTTGCTTATGTACGCTTTGCTTCTGTTTATAAGGAGTTTGACAGCGTTGAGGCGTTCCGCGAGGAAATTGCTAAGCTATAAAAATTATTAAATCCTGTATGAATTTATCGTTCATACAGGATTTTTTTGATTAAAAAAGCTTGCTTATAAGGTTTATAAACAGGCACATAATAAAGCCCGTTACTAATGGGGCAAGAATGGATAAGGCACTCCATTTAATGCTTTTTGTTTCCTTCCATATCGTCAGCAGGGTAGTTGAGCAGGGGAAATGAAACATCGAAAAAATGCAGGTGCATATAGCAGTAGTATCTGTCCAGCCGTTGTCTGTCAAAATATTTCTCAGGTTTTCAAGCGATGAATAGTCGCTCATTTCACCTGTCGAAAGATATGCCATAAGCGCTATGGGTATAACTATTTCGTTTGCAGGAAAGCCGAGTATGAACGCAAGGAGCATAACGCCGTCAAGACCTATCATTTTGCCTATCGGATTGAGTGCGTCGGCAATGGCACAAAGCAGAGTTGTGTCCTTAACATCAATGTTGGCAAGCGCCCAAATAATCAGCCCCGCAGGAGCGGCAACAACAACTGCCCTGAATAACACAAGTATAATTTTTTCTCTTACGGTATCAGTAATAAGCCTTAAAAATTTAGGTCTTCTGTAAGACGGAAGCTCAATAATCAGCGAGCTGTTAACTCCCTTTAAAAGCGTTGATGTCAGCACCTTTGAATTGATAAGCGTAGCACTAAGAGATAAAACAATAAAGCCGAGTAGTATTACAGCACAAAGCAGACTGTTTTCGCAGAAAAACATAGATATTATTGCAATGAGCAACGGGAATCTGCCGTTGCAGGGAGTAAGGGAATTTGTGATGATTGCCACAAGCCTTTCTCTCGGCGAGTCAATTATTCTGCACCCCGTTACGCCAACTGCATTACAGCCAAAGCCCATACAGGTGGTAAGTGCCTGCTTTCCGCACGCACCGCACCTTTCAAACGGGCGGTCAAGATTAAACGCAAATCTCGGCAGTATTCCGAAATCCTCAAGTATTGCAAAAAGAGGAAAGAAAATTGCCATAGGCGGAAGCATAACAGCAACCACCCAAAGCAAAACCCTGAGCATACCGTTTACCGTCAGGCTGATGAATGTTTCTGAAAAGCCGGCACCGTATAGTCTGTCTGCAAGCCATATTTCAAAGCTGTCAAAATTGCTTCTTAAAAATTCGGACGGATAGTTGGAGCCTGCAATTGTTATCCACAATACAACACCCAGCATAGCAAGCATAACAGGCACTGAGGTGTATTTTCCAAGCAAAATTTTGTCGAGTAGCTTTTCGCGCTCTTCTTTTTTTGATGGCATTGATTTAACCGTGCTGTCCGTTGTTTCAAATGCCTTGTCAAGAATACTAACCGCTATTTCCCTTGTGTATTCCTCCTGCGAAATACCGCTTTCTTCAAGCAGCTGCCATGATTTTTTCAGTGCGGATGTCAACCCCTCAAAAGAGTCAATACTTCCGAATCTTTTTTCAAACGATGAGTTGAAGCTGCTGTTGTTTTCAAGCAGTCTGAGTGCGTAAAATCTGTTTCTTTTGTTTGGACCTATTGCCTCGTCGAGTGCTTTTTTAACATTTTTGCAGGCATCTTCAATATGCTTTGAATACGCTATTTCAGTCGAGCTTATATCACCTTGATTTGTGCAGATAGTGTTTATTTGCTCAAGAAGTGCGTTAATTCCCTTTCCGCTTCTTGCGGTTGCCCTTATTACAGGTATGCAAAGCTCATTTGACAGCTTTTGCGTGTCAATAAATATGTTCTTCTTTTTTGCCTCGTCGGCAAGATTAAGAAGCAGAATAACTCTGTCTGTTACCTCGCACACCTGATAAACAAGATTGAGATTTTTAAGTATGGCTGTTGAATCAACCACTACAACTACGCAATCATATTCCTCAAAGGATAAAAAGTCGCGGGCAATTCTTTCCTCTTCACTTGATGAGAGAAGGCTGTATGTACCGGGCAAATCATATATGTCGTAATCATTATACTTGTAATAAAATTCGCCCTTTGCGACATCAACCGTTTTTCCCGTCCAATTACCTGTGTGCTGATGGGAGCCTGTTATTTCGTTAAACACCGTGCTTTTTCCTACATTCGGATTTCCCATTAAAGCAATAATTTTTTTGTTTTTCACAAGACCACTCCTATCATATCGGCATCCTTTTTTCGAAGTGCAATTTTGCATCCGCGCAAATTATAAGCAATAGGTGAGCCGCACAGTCCTATGTTAGTGCAGTCGATTTTTTGACCGCTGATAAAGCCTAAATCAAAAAGTCTTCTTGAAAGACCGATGCCTGCGTTAACCGAGGTTATGGTTGCAGACTGATTTTCTTTCATTTGTGAAAGCGTCATAACACCACCTCAAAGCATACTATGAAAAATTATGATTGCTTGTGAATATTCTTTAATACACTATTGAAATAATTGTCTGATAGTGATAAAATAAATATGATATGTGAAAATTTTTTCAAAGAGGTAAAATTTATGGAAAAGCTTAAGTATTTTGTTAACGGCGAGTTCAGGGAATCAAAGACAGATGTCTGGTATGACCTTCACAATCCGTCAACAGGCGAAATCACCGGTCAGGCACCGTGCTGCACAAATGATGAGGTGCTTGAGGCAATTGAGGCGGCAAAGGCTGCTTATCCTGCTTGGAGAAATACTCCTGCAAGAAAAAGAACGCAGATACTTTACAAGGTTCGCGAGCTTCTTCTTGAGCATATGGATGAGCTGACAATGCTTGTCTGCGAGGAAAACGGTAAAACATGGTCCGAGGCAGCAGGTGATGTCGGTAAGGCTCAGGAGGGTACAGAGCTTGCAATCCAAGCTCCGTCGCTTATGATGGGCGAAAGCCTTATGGACGCTTCAACAGGCTTTGATACTGTAAAGTACCGCGAGCCTATGGGTGTGTTTGCAGGCATTGTTCCTGTTAATTTCCCTGCAATGATTCCTTTTGGCTGGATGGCTCCGGTTTGTGTTGCCTGCGGTAATACATTAGTGCTCAAAGCGGCTTCTCTCACACCGAGAACTGCTATGAGAATTGTTGAACTTTATAAGGAAGCAGGTCTTCCCGACGGTGTAATCAATGTTGTTACCTGCTCAAGAAATGAGATAAATACAATCCTTGAGCATCCCGATGTTAAGGGTATTACCTTCGTTGGCTCAACTCCCGTAGGTCTTAAAATTTATGAAAAGGCTGCTGCGGCAGGCAAGAGATGTCAGGCGCTTTGTCAGGCTAAAAACCACGCTCTCATTCTTGAGGATTGCGCTCTTGAAAGAACTGTTGCCGGTGTTATCAACTCTGCATACGGCTGTGCAGGTCAGAGATGTATGGCTCTTTCCTGTTGTGTTGTTCAGGAGTCAATTGCAGATAAATTTGTTGCAGAGCTTAAAAAGCAGGCACAGCTTGTTAATTGCGGTCCTGCATGGGATAAGAATTCAAGACTCGGACCTATTACATACGAAAAGCATTATAAAGAGGTTCTCGCAGATATTCAAAAGGGTATCGACGAGGGTGCAACTCTTGTTCTTGACGGAAGAAATCCCGAGCTTCCCGAGGGATATGAAAACGGTTATTTTGTTGGTCCTACAATCTTTGACAATGTTACAGAGGATATGACTATCGGCAGAGATGAGGTATTTGGTCCTGTGCTTTGCATTAAGAGATGTAAGGACTTTGACGAGGGACTTGCAATTATGAATGCAAGCCCGTATGCAAACGGCTCTGTTATTTATACTCAAAGCGGTTACTATGCAAGACAGTTTGCAAGATATACCGACGGCGGTCAGGTTGGTATCAATGTCGGTATTCCCGTACCTGTTGGATTTATTCCGTTTAGCGGTCATAAGCAGAGCTTTTTCGGCGACCTCCATTGTCTTGGCAAGGATGCATATCGCTTCTTCACAGAGAGCAAGTCTGTAACACAGCACTGGTTTGACGAGGAGGAAATGAAGGCTAAAGAGGTTGACACTTGGGATGGTCTTCTTTAATTGAAAAAGTACGCAATTAGATAAAATAAAAATGCAGTTTGATTTTCAAACTGCATTTTTTTGATAAATCTATTGTTATCTATTGACATTTAATTTTGTTAGATTAAAATATAATAGATATTTTGCAAAAGAGGTTGTTATATGGGAAATCAATTCATAATGCCAAAGCAGGTTTTTTACGGTGAAAACGCTTTAAAGGACGCCTCGTCCTCGCTTTCCTCGCTTGGAAAAAAGGCACTTATCGTCACTGATCCTGTTATGGTTAAGCTCGGCAATACAAGGCTTGTAACGGATATCCTTGACGATATTTCCGTATCATACACGATTTATGACGGTATCACAGGCGAGCCTACCGATGCTATGATTGAAAAGGGACTTGAGATTTATATTGAAAATGAATGTGATTTTCTTATTGCAGTGGGCGGAGGCTCTCCGATTGATTCAATGAAGGCAATCGCCGCTGTGTCCTCATCGGGTGGCTCTATCGACGATTATATGGGTAAGGTGATAACTAAACCAACACCTCCTATGGTTGCCGTTGCTACCACCTCGGGCACAGGCTCGGAGGCAACGCAGTTTACCATTATCACAAACACCGAAAAGGACATCAAGATGCTCTTAAAGGGTCCTGTTCTTATGCCCGATGTTGCAATAGACGACCCTGCATTTACCATGACCGCACCAAAATCGGTAACCGCCGCAACGGGACTTGATGCACTTTGTCACGCCGCCGAGGCATACACCTCACGCAAGTCACAGCCTCTCACCGACGAGCTTGCACTTTCTGCCGTAAAAAAGATTTTTCAGTATCTTCCGCTTTGCTATAACGAGGGAACAAATGTTGATGCAAGGGCACAGATGTCCTTAGCGGCACTTGAGGCGGGCGTAGCATTTAATAACGCTTCTGTTACTATTATTCACGGTATGAGCAGACCGATAGGCGCACTATTTCATGTTCCTCACGGAATAAGTAATGCTATGCTCCTTTCAAAATGCTTTTCATATGTTTATGACGGTGCATATGACCGCTTTGCAGATATGGCAAGGGCAATCGGTGTTGCTTCTCACCACGACCACGATAAAGAGGCGGCAAATAAATTTATCAGAAAATGCACCGAGCTTTGCAAAATCTGCGAAATTCCGACACTTGAACAGTACGGAATTGATAAAAAAGAATTCTTTGCAGCTATTGATAAAATGGCAGACGACGCTATGGCATCCGGCTCCCCGTCAAATACAATCAAAAATATCACTAAGGAAGATGTAGTGAAAATATATAAATCTCTTTGGGATTAAATCACAATTTAAACGCATAACAAAACGGCGGTACAGTTAATACTGTACCGCCGTTGATAATTGTATGATATTACTCCTGAATACCTTTTGCGATTCTTGCTTCCTCAAGCTCCTTTTGAGCCTTTTCCTTAGTCTTTCCGGTATAATCGTTAAAGAACATAGGAATGATTGTGAGAAGGAATCCGACAGCAGGTACGATAGTAACAAGAGCCAGAAGCATCTTTTGAGTATCTGTGCTCTGCTGATAGAAAATCTGTCTGCCTGCAACATCGACAAGCTCCTTGTTAACAGCCCTGAAATCTGTTCTGTCAAGAATCTGACCGAAAACAAATGTAGCAACAGCGGCGTTAACCTTTGAAAGGAATGTCTGGAATGAGAAGCAAACGCCCTCCTGTCTTTCGCCTGTTTTCCACTCGAGGTAGTCAACCGCGTCAGCGATAAGAGCATAGGTGATAACATTGTAAATACCAAGCGGTAATCCCATTAAGAAGAGGAATACCCAAAGAAGAATGATGTTGATATTAGTAACATCGCGTCCGAGAACTACATAGCAAAGTGCGTGAACAATAAGTCCGAAAAGTGCCGAGCCGATGTAGATTTGCTTGAGGCTGAGCTTCTTTCTGAGAAGCGGGAAGATAGCCATTGCAGGAACCATACCTACACCGATAGCAACGGTAAGAGTTGTAACGATTGTTCCTCTCGGAATTGCAAAGTCATATGCCGCAGCGGCGTCTACTCCGTTAATAAGCGTTGTCTGTGCCGCGTCTGCAAAGATTTTGCTGAAATCCGTGTAATTCTGAATGATAAGGTAGTTACCGATATAGTCGGCGCACTGGTTAGCAGTAACCATTGTTGAGCCGAGAACCGAAGCAAAGATAACAATGATGAGAAGCTTATCCTTACCAAGTACAGAGAAGGTTTCCTTGAATGACGGTGTGTGGTCTGTTTTCGGAACTCTTTCCTTTGATACAAAGAAAATGAGGATTGAAAGACCGCAGCCGAGAAGTGCAAAGATAACTGCGCTGAGGAAGAAGCCCTTTGAATAACCCATATTGCTTTGATAAAGAATCGGAACAAGAAGAGCAGGGAGTATTCCGCCGAAGGTTGAGCCGAGGCGAGCTGTTGAAAGGAAGGACGTTCTTTCGTTTTCAAGCGGAGTGATAACTGATGAAAGTCCCCAGAAAGGAACATCCTGAATTGTGAAGCTTACGCCCCAAAGAATGTATGTAACAAGCGCCCAGATAAATGCTGCCTGTGAGCCGTGCTCAAACGGAGCCGAGAACAATAGAATTGTGCATATTGCAATCGGTACGGGAGCAAAAAGCAGATAAGGTCTCATTTTTCCCCATTTTGATTTTGTTCTGTCAACAATCATACCCATAAGCGGGTCATTGAGTGCGTCAAATATTCTTCCGATAAGGATAATTGTTGTGCCCTGCTTAAGTGTAAGGCCTGCACCGTTTTGGAAGAATACGAGGGTAAACATAGACATCAGCGTGTAAATTCCGGATCTGCCGAACGCACCGATTGTAAAGCATACCCTTTCCTTCATTGTAAGATACTTTTTAGGTTCCATTTACTTACTCCTTTTAATTATTGCGGGAAGAATAACGGGTGGTTCCTCACCGGCATTCTTCATTTGATTGATAAGCATATATTTAAGCTGCTGTCTTACCTCGCGGTATTCGGGATCCTTGATAAGATTGTTCTTTTCAATAGGATCCTTTTCCAAATCGTAGAGATAATCCTCAAAATACGGCTTTGCGGTATGATGAACATAGCCTGTTATGCCGATGCTTCTGACTGCGTATTTGTATCTGTCTGTTCTGATAGCTCTGCCGCATTGGCTTTCGCTGATTTGCATAAATACGCATTCTCTCTTTTTGTCGGGATTATCAATCTGCTCGGTAAGGTCAACGCCCATATATGACTTTGGTATATCAATACCCGCCATTGACAAAAGTGTCGGCGGAATATCAATCAGCGAGGTCAGTCTTTCGTCGCATTTTCCTCCCTCAAAGCCACCGCCCTTGATGATAAGCGGTGTGTGGGTTGCACTTTCGTGGCAGGAACGCTTGTATTCAAGATTTCTTGTCTTGAAATGACTGCCGTGGTCGGAGGTGTAAATTATGATTGTATCATCATAAATTCCAAGCTCCTTGAGCTTATCAACAAGCCTGCCGACATTGTAGTCAAGCCTGTTGATAGCAGAAATGTAGTCGGGATACATTTCGTTGTAGTCGCCCTTTAAGAAGGACAAATCATCGGGTATCGGATAGTTTTTATAGTCGTCAACGGTTTCCTTATATCCCTCATAGCAATGGTGGTCATTTTGATGATGAGGCTCAAGCTGGCTGACAAACATAAAAAACGGCTTATCCTTGTCCCTGTTTTTTTCTATGTATTCAATTGCAAAATCATTTATGCAATCGGCTCTGTATCCTTTAAAATCAAGCTTGTTTCCATCGCCGTCAAATATGTATCCGTCATATCCGTGCGAGGTGAATTCAAGAACATCGGCAGCTCTCCAGTACTGATATTCGCCCTGAAGCTCCTTTGGAACAGCGGTGCTTTCGCAGTGAACACCGATGCCGGGCAGTCTGTCCGATGCAAGATGCCACTTTCCTATGTAGGCGGTTTCGTAACCTGCCTCGTTAAAATAGTGAGCGAGAGGAGTAATGTCCCTTGGAAGCGGTATGCCGTTGTAATAGCATCCGCATTGTGTTGCATAAACACCGGTCTGCAGACAGGCTCTTGCAGGACCGCATACAGGCTGGCAGGTAAAATTCTTTTCAAATTTTACACCCTCTCTTGCCAGCTGACAGAGATTGGGAGTTACCTCTTCGTTGATTGTGTCCCATCTCTGCTGGTCCGAAAAGTAAAAGATGATATTCTTTTTCTTCATTGAATTTCCTCCGTTTTTTTTATGCAATAAACCCTGTTACCGCATTATAAATATTAACAACGGCAACAAAGGAGAGAACTACCGAAAACACCTTTGTTATCACATTGTTTGATAGCTTTTTGTTGAGCCTTGAGCCGATAAGTCCTCCTATAACCGCAAGTGCCATTGCACACGCTATTATCGGAAAATACTGCGTATACGGTTCAAACCTGTTGTTTACAAATATAGTCGCAAGCTGACTGAGCTGGCTGAAAAATATTATTGCTACGGAATACGCGGCGCTTTCCTTAACCGTAAAGGAAAACAGAATAACAAGAAATGCCGTGTTAATCGGTCCTCCGCCGATGCCGAGAAATGCGCTCATAAGACCGAGCATAAGTCCTGTAAGGATAATAACAAACGGATTTTTTAGCTTAAATGTTTTCACATTTTTCATATTAACATAGATTATGACGAAAATAATGAACGAGGCAATAATCACTGCCTGAACGCCCTTTACAATATCCGTGTTAAACCGCTCAAATACCGCATCAAATATTTCGTTTCCGATAATTCCGCCGAAAATCGAGCCAAAGGATACAAAAAGGACAATTTTTTTATCAACCGCTGTTTTCGATGTGATATGCTTTATCGACGAGCTGATACTCATTGCAAATACAGCGCAGGTGGAAATAAAGCCGACAACCTCAACGCTGTGATATCCCATAAAATCAAGAAGCGGTTTGATAATAACACCGCCCCCGATACCGACAAGGGCACCGACTGTGCAGGCGGCAAAAATAACAATGCTGTAAATCAGAATAACCATTTTAATAACTCACGCAAAAATTCACTTATTTTATACTGTAATATAATAATAATCTAAATAGAATAAAATGTCAATAATAATACTACTGTTGTCTAAAAATTAAAGCACGGCATAAAAATTGCTTTCCCATGCGGGAATGTATTTGCTGTGCCTGAAATAAAGCCTGTAATTACTGTTTAGCTCCAAAATTTTAAGGGGAAGTGCAAACAAATCCTCGTTTCTGTGATAAGCACAAACATACAGCTTGGGAGAATATTGCTTTATCAGCTTTTCGGCACCGCAAAGTGCCTTCAGCTCGGCACCCTCAATATCCATTTTTATCATTGTAACAGGGGAGTCTATGAGCGAGTCGATATCAGTTACCTCAACAGGTACACCCTGCGAAGAAAGCCTTGAATTTCTGCCCGCCTTTTTTGCAAAAATAAGAGTGTCCCTCCTGTCATAAGCACCCATATTAAAGCAGGTGATGTTATCCATATTTTCCGTGTTTTTTACAAGCTTTTTATAGTTTTTTTCGTCGGGCTCAAGTGCGTATATGTGCTCGTATTTTCCGCCTGTAAAATCGGTAAATTCTCTTATTGTATCACCGTCGTATGCACCTAAATCAACGATTGCTTCGCTGTCGGTGAGCTTTAATATTTCCCTGTAAATATTTTCCTTATCGCAAAAAGAATTAAAAAGATAATCTACCCTTGCGCTGATTTTAAAATTTAAGATATCAAGATAAACCCTCTTGCTTTCCTCGTCTGCAAGAAGGCTGTAAACAAGGTCGAATTTATCCTCGTTTTGAGCAACATACTCTCTTGTGAAAAGACCCGAGCCTGCAACCGGAACATCAACGGCAAACACCCTGTGCTCGCTGTTTATCTGTTTTATTCTTTCAAGCATTTCATCAAGGTGGGTGGCGAATGCCAAAACGATGTTAAAATCTTCGTATTTTTGACAAATTTCGCTGTATTTCATCACCTTATATCCGAGAAAGGAGTGACCTCTTACGAACTCATCGCTTGCAAATATATCGCTTACCTCAATGCCGTAGGAATTAAGAACGCTTATAATTTTTTCTGCGCCGTTTCCCATTCCGTAAATTACTACGGGCTTGCCGTCTTTTTTTAAAAAATCCCAAACATTTTCCTCTTTTATTAGTTCAAGCATAATTACCTCTAAAACCATATTAAATCTTTTTGCGCAAAGCTGCTACTATTACAGATTATAACATAAATTACAAGACTTTACAAATTAAATATTTTATTATATAATAAACCAAATATAAATTATTTTGGAGGGATAAGCCTTTATGGGCAGCGGTCTATTAAAGCTATTCAAAAGAGAAAGCTCAACCGAGGAGGAAATCAAACAGCTTGTCGAGGGCGATGAGCAGATCGGTGAGCTTGAAAAAAATCAAAGAGAAATGATAAATAATATCTTTGAGTTTGACGATTTGAACGCAGGAGATATTATGACTCACAGAACGGATATTGACGCCGTTGAATCAGATGATACCATTGAGGACGCAGTTAAAATTGCGATAGAGCACGGCAGGTCGAGAATTCCTGTTTACTGTGAGGATTTAGACGATATTAAGGGAATAATTTATGTAAAGGACCTGCTTAAATTTGTGGGTACAAAAATTTCTGCCGACGAAAAGCTTTGCTCGTATATAAGAGAACCGCTTTTCGTTCCCGAAACCATTCCGTGCGGAAAGCTTTTTGCACAAATGACCGAAACAAGAATAATGCTTGCAATTGTAGTTGACGAGTACGGCGGAACAGCAGGGCTTGTTACTATGGAGGATGTGCTTGAAAGCATTGTGGGCAATATCCGTGATGAGTACGATGACGAGGAGGAGGAAACGGTAACTCAAATTGACGAAAAGACCTTTACCTTTGACGGAGTTACGGATATTGACGATGCTCAAAAGATTTTGGGAGTCAAGCTTCCCGAGGGAGAGTATGATACTCTTGCAGGCTTTGTAATCAATCTTCTCGGCTTTTTGCCGACAGGTGAAAACTGCGAGAACGAGAGCGTTGAATATGAAAATCTCAAATTTACCGTTTTAGAGGTGGATGAGAGAAGAATAGAAAAAATAAGAGTTGAGAAGAATAATGACTGAGCAGATAATAGAATTTGAAGCAATGGAGCAGGCTGTAAGCCTTTTCGGAAGCTTTGATGAAAATGTTAAGCAAATTGAAAGAGAATACGGAGTGTCGATTATCTCAAGAGGCAGCGAGCTTAAGGTTGTGGGCGATGTCGAAAATGTCGATAAAGCTGTAAGAACGCTTAATTCGCTCCTTGTTCTTATAAGAAAGGGAGAAAATCTTACCGACCAAAATGTAAGGTATGTCCTTTCTCTTGTAAATGAGGGCAACGAGGATAAGCTTGATTCGATGACCTCTGACTCAATTTGCATAACCTCAAAGGGCAGACCTGTTAAGCCCAAAACACTCGGACAGAAAAAATACTGCGAGGCAATTGATAATAACACAATAACCTTTGGTATCGGTCCTGCGGGTACGGGTAAAACTTATCTTGCCGTTGCCATGGCGGTAACAGCCTTCAGGGCAAAGGAGGTCAACAGAATAATTTTGACAAGACCTGCCGTTGAAGCAGGAGAAAAGCTCGGCTTTCTCCCCGGTGATTTGCAAAGCAAGGTTGATCCGTATTTAAGACCGCTTTACGACGCACTTTTTGATATGCTTGGAGCTGATAATTTTCAGCGTTATCAGGAAAGAGGCGCAATTGAGGTTGCACCGCTTGCCTATATGCGAGGCAGAACACTTGATGACAGCTTTATTATTCTTGATGAGGCACAAAACACAACGCCCGAGCAGATGAAAATGTTTTTAACCCGTTTGGGCTTTCGCTCAAAAATGGTTATCACAGGTGATATAACTCAGATTGACCTGCCCGACGGAAAGAAATCGGGACTAAAAAAGGTAATGTATATTTTAAGAGATGTTAACGATATCGCAATTTGCAGGTTTAATCAAAAGGATGTTGTAAGACACAGACTTGTTCAGGATATTGTTAACGCTTATCAAAGATATGAGGAGGAGAAAAAATAATGGAAACGGTTAAGGTAATTATCTCCAACGACCAAAAGGCTGTTAAAATACCGACGGGTATAAGGCTTTTGATAAGACGCTGCTGCCACGCCGTGCTCGAGCTTGAGGGCTTCGACGGCTCGGCAGAGGTCAGCGTAAGATTTGTTGATAACGATCAGATTAGAGAGCTTAATGCAAAATACCGCAATATTGACAAGGAAACCGATGTGCTCTCCTTTCCTCTTGGCGAAAACGGAGTTTATGACACAAATCTTGATACGGGTGCAAAAATGCTCGGCGATATAGTGATTTCCGTTCCTAAGGCTATGGAGCAGGCAGAGCTTTACAATCATCCGCTTCAAAGAGAAATCGGCTTTCTTACCGTTCATTCAATGCTTCATCTTTTGGGCTATGACCACGAGGACGGCGGAATTGAGGCGGTACATATGAGAGAAAAGGAAGAAACCGTACTGACTCAAATCGGCTGGAAACGAGATAACAGCTATTATATGGGAGACGAATAATGACAAAAACCGCGTTTATAGCAATAGTCGGCAAGCCTAATGTGGGCAAGTCCTCGCTTTTAAACAGACTTCTCGGGCAAAAGATTGCAATTGTATCGTCAAAGCCTCAGACAACAAGAACAAAGATAATGGGTGTTCTCACAACGGGCGAAACACAGCTTGTATTTACAGATACACCGGGATTTCACAAGCCTCATAATAAGCTTGGCGAAAAAATGAACGAGGCTGTCGGAGATACTGTCGGCGGAGTTGATGCCTGCCTTTTTTTGACAGAGCCTAAGGGAGAGCTAAACGAGCAGGAGCTTGAGCTTATCAGTATGTTCAAAAAGCAGAAAATGCCTGTCATTTTGGCAATAAATAAAATTGATATGCTCAAGGATAAAAAGGAGCTTCTTGAAAGAATTGTTTATCTTAATTCTTTTTATGATTTTACAGCCGTTGTTCCTGTAAGCGCGTCTGAGGGTGACAATGTTAACGAGCTTAAAGCAGAGCTTGACAAATTAGCCTTTGACTCTCCTCACTTTTTTCCTGATGATACTCTTACCGACCAGCCGGAAAGAGTGCTCGCCGCAGAGATTATCAGAGAAAAAATACTTCGCCTTATGGACAAGGAAATTCCTCACGGAATTGCTGTTGCGGTTGAAAAAATGAGAGAGCGCGACGACCGTGATATTCTTGATATCGAGGCGACAATTTACTGCGAAAGAGAAAGCCACAAGGGTATGGTTATCGGCAAAAACGGTGCCATGCTCAAAAAAATTTCAACCTATGCAAGACAGGATTTAGAGGGCTTTTTTCAAATTCAGGTTAATCTCAAATGCTGGGTTAAGGTTAAGCTTGATTGGCGCAACAGAGAGGGCTTAATACACAATTTCGGATTGGATTAAATTGGAGTAATATTTAACAAATTATATTCACCACCATAGGATAAACTATCTTTGGTGGTGTTTTAAATGAATGATAACGGATGGACTGAATTTTGGAATTCAGGCAGCGTCAGCGATTATTTGAAATATAAGGACAGGGAAAAGGAGCAGGCACAGGATTATGGCGGCTTCAACAAAGGGATTGGTAATCAAACAGCAGACAATAGGGGAGAGTGACCGCTTAGTTACTCTCCTTACTGCCGATTATGGTCTTGTAAGAGCCTTTGTCAGAGGTGCAAAGCAGATGAAAAACCGTCTTTCCTCGTCAACCTCTCTTTTTGCTTATTCCGATTTTACGCTTTATAAGGGCAAGGACGCTTTTGTTGTTGATAATGCGTCGCCGATTGAGGTGTTTTTTGAGCTTAGGCAGGATATAGAAAGCCTTGCTCTTGCACAGTATTTTGCTCAGCTTGCGTATGAGCTTGGATACGAAGAACAGCCTGAGGAGGAAATGCTCAGCGTTATGCTCAATGCACTTCATCTTCTTTGCAGGGATAAAAAGGATAAAAGGATTATCAAATCGGCGGTTGAACTGAGACTTATGTCACTCGGCGGATATATGCCCAATATTCTTGCCTGCGCCTCCTGCGGTACATATGAAACCGATACAATGTATTTTGACACCCTCGACGGCTGTATTTATTGTGAAAGCTGTCCGAAGGCAGGTGCACTTGTCTGTGCAAAAAATGTTATTACGGCAGTAAGATACATTTGTCTTACCGAGCCTAAAAAAATATTTTCTTTTTCACTCAGCGAGGAAAATTTGGAAACACTCTCTGCCTTGAGTGAAAAATATCTTCTTTCTTCACTTCAAAAAAAATTTACAACACTCGAATTTTACAAGGGACTGAAATAAATAAAATAAAGGACTACCAAAATGGATAAAAACTATAAAACACTTGAGCTTGACGCTGTGCTTAATATGCTTGCCAATGAATGCTCGTGCGATGACGCAAGGGATATGGCGCTTTCGCTCAAGCCTGTTTCAAAAATGAGCGAGGCAGAGCTTCTTTTAACACAGACGCAGGACGCCTTTTCGCTTCTTGCCCGCTTCGGAGCACCGTCGTTTTCGGGACTTAAAAATGTGAATAATCCTCTGCACAGAGCGTCGGCCGGCGGTTCTCTCAATAACAGAGAGCTGCTTGATATTGCATACTGCCTGCGTTCTCTGAGAACGCTTGACGAATGGCACGGACATTGCAGCGGTGTAAAGACAAGTCTTGACTTTTTCTTTGACTCAATTGCCGTGAATAAGTATCTTGAGCAAAGGATTTTTACCTGCATTTTAAATGAGGAGGAAATATCCGACAAGGCATCCGACACGCTTTATGATATAAGAAGAAAAATCAGAGCAAAGGAAAACTCCATCCGCGAAAGGCTTGACTCGTTAATTCATTCCTCTCACTATCAGCAGTATCTTCAGGAGGCAATAATTACTCAAAGAAACGGCAGATTTGTTGTTCCTGTCAAGGCGGAATGCAGGGGTAATGTTCCCGGACTTGTTCACGATACCTCGTCGACAGGTGCAACTGTGTTTATCGAGCCGTCGTCGGTTGTTGATGCAAATAACGATATCAAGGTGCTTCAGGGAAAGGAAAGAGATGAAATAATGCGAATTCTCTTTGAGCTTTCAGCCGAGGCAGGAGAGTTTGCCGAGTCAATAAAGCATTCCTATGACGGCGCCGTTATGCTTAATCTTATTTTTGCCAAGGCACACCTTGCATATAAAATGAAAGCGTCAAAGCCTCTTCTCAACAACGAGGGTGTAATAAATCTCAAAAAAGCAAGGCATCCGCTTATTGATGCAAAAAAGGTTGTGCCGACAGATATTTCTCTCGGTGACAGCTATGATACTCTTGTTATAACAGGACCGAACACGGGAGGAAAAACCGTTTCTCTCAAAACCATAGGTCTTCTTACTCTTATGGCAGAGTGCGGACTTCTCATTCCTGTTGCAGATATGTCAAAAATATCTGTTTTTGACAATATTCTTGTAGATATAGGTGACGAGCAAAGTATAGCTCAATCGCTCTCTACCTTTTCATCACATATCGTTAATATAATAGATATAATTAGTAGAGCTGATACAAAGTCGCTCGTTCTTATTGATGAGCTTGGCGCGGGCACAGACCCCGTCGAGGGTGCGGCACTTGCTGTTGCAGTTATTGAAAAGCTTAGGGAAAAGGGTGCGATTATTGCCGCCACAACGCACTATGCCGAGCTAAAGGCTTATGCTCTTGAAACGCAGGGAGTAACAAACGGCTGCTGTGAATTTGATGTCGAAACCCTCAGACCTACATACCGTCTGTTAATCGGTGTGCCGGGCAGATCGAATGCGTTTGCAATCTCCGAGCATCTCGGTATGGACTCGTCGGTTATTGCCAAAGCAAAGGGTATAGTAGGAAGCGAAAGTCGTTCGTTTGAGTCCGTGCTTGAAAGACTTGAGGAATCAAGGCAGGCGCTTGAAAATGAAAGAAAAATTGCCGAGGAAATGACCGAAAAGGCAAAGAAAATTCAAGAAAGAGCGCAGGCTGAAAAGCAAAAGGCACAGGAGCTTCAAAGGCGTGAGCTTGACAAAGCAAAAAGAGAGGCACAAAAGCTTGTTGATGCGGCACAGCGTAAGGCAGGCGAATTTCTTTTAGAGCTTGAAAAGCTGAAAAAAGAGCAAAACGAAACAAACGCTACTGAAATTGCACGAAGAACACGGCGAGCCGTTAAATCTCAAATGGGTGAAATGGAGGAGCTTGTTAATCCTGCCGAGCTTGCGGATAACTGGGATTATGATTATAAGCTTCCACGCGAGCCTGTTGCGGGCGACAGGGTTATTATAAAAGGTATAGGCGAGGGCGAGGTTATTGAGGCAGGAGATAAACCGCTTGTAAAGTCAGGTATGCTCAAAACAAGAGTAAAGCTCTCGGATATTATGATTCTTGATAAGCCGAAGAAAAAGCAAAAGCCTGCAAGCCATAATGTTTACCGTACATCGTCAAGAGCAGACAGCGATGTTAAAACAGAGATTGATATGCGCGGAGATACGGTTGATGAGGCTTTGGGAAAGCTCAGCCTGTTTATTGACAGGTGCGTTCTAAATAATATTGAAGAAATTCGCATTATTCACGGAAAGGGCACGGGTGCACTCAGGGGTGCCGTTACCGATTATCTCAGACATCATCCGAATGTTTCGGAGTTTAGACTCGGCAGATACGGCGAGGGTGAAAACGGTGTAACAATCGCAAAGCTTAAATAAATAACTAAAACGGAGCGTAGATTTTTACAGCTCCGTTTTATACTTTTTACACTTTTACCGAATTGTAATTTATAAATTTTTGTTTATTATTGCCATATTTATTTTATTGTGTTATAATGCATATGTATATAAAATGTCATATTATTTTATTGACATAAACTAAGGAGGAATTATTTTGAAAGAAGCAAAAGCAATGGCATATGTAAATATGTACGGCGTTCTTGCAACACTCGAAAATCTCTGTGAGATTGACGAGGAGGCAAAGGCAATTTGCAGGGATATTAAAAAGCCTGTGTCCTTGTGCTTTGATGTAAACGGCGGTCCTTGCTGCACCTTCCATTTTTCTGCTGAAGGCTGCACAATGTCCGAGGGTAGCTTTGGCTGTACCTGCAAAATGAATTTTGCAAGCCCCGAAAAGTTCAATGCACTTATCGACGACAGCAAGCCGGGTGTTCCTGTTAAAGGAATTGCACAGGTTTTGGCATTCCTGCTCGGACCCTTCACAAAGCTTACTGACAGACTTACAAAGCTTTTAATGCCAAGCGAGGAGGATTTAAAGAACAGAGCATTTTTTGAGGAATCAACTATTCTTACATTCTACACAATCGCTGGCGCAATTTCAGCTCTCGCAAATTCCGATTCTATTTCTATGCAGTCGGCTCTTTACACAGTAGACGGCGATATTCAAATGGGTATTACCGATGTGTGCTATGCAACAATCAGAGTTTCCGACCATCATTTTGAAACAATTAAAGAAAAGCCCGACACTCCAAGAGCAATTATGGAATTTAAGACAATCGACCTTGCATACGGCTTGTTCACAGGCACAGCGTCAACAATGGCTGAGCTTTGCGCAGGCAACATCTATATGGCAGGTATGATTTCTATGGTAGATAACGCTAACCGTATTCTCGACAGAGTTGCGAGATATTTAGGCTAAGGAGGAACGGCAAATGAGTAAATATCCTGAATATAAACACGAAAAAAGTGCTGAATGGTTTTCAAGAGCGCTTGATGCAATCCCGTCAGGTGTGTACGGTCACCTCGGACCGTCAGAGGGACTTTTCCTCCCTATAACAAAATGGCCTCTTATGTCACAGAAGGCTAAGGGTACATATTTCTGGGATGTAGACGGAAACAAGTATCTTGATTTTATGTGTGCATACGGACCGAATGTTCTCGGCTACTGCGATGACGATGTTGACGCCGCTGCTATGGAACAGCTTAAAATCGGCAACTGCACCACATCTCCGTCATATAAAATGGTTGAGTGTGCAGAGCTTCTCAAGGATACCGTTGCAACTGCCGATTGGGCATTCTTTATGAAAAACGGCTCAGACGCTACAACCTTTAGCGTAATGTGTGCCCGTGCTCATACAGGAAAGAAAAAGATGATGTTCTTTAAAGGATATTATCACGGTGATTTCCAGTGGGCACAGAAGATTGACTATCCGGGTATTCTTCCCGAAGATGTTCAAAACAATATCGTAGTTCCGTGGTTTGACCTTGACGCTATGCAGGAGGCATATGATGCCTGCGGCGGAGATGTAGCAGGTCTTATTGCACAGCCCTATGACCACGGTAACTTTAAGGATAACGAGTGTGCAACAAAAGAGGATTGGGCAAAGGTTCGTAAGTTCTGTGACGATCACGGAATGGTACTCATCTTTGACGATGTAAGAACAGGCTTTCGTCTTGATATTGCAGGCTCCGACCATTACTATGGTATTAAGGCAGACCTTATCTGCTTCTGTAAGGCTCTTGCAAACGGCTACAATATGTCTGCTGTCTGCGGTCAGGAGCATATGAAGTCAACCGCTTCTTCGGTAGTATATACAGGCTCATATTGGATGAGCGCAGAGCCGTTTGCGGCTTGTCTTGCTTGTATTCCGAAAATGAAAAAGCTTGACGTTCCTACAATGTTCAGGGAAAAAGGAATTAAGCTCACAGAGGGCTTTAAGGCAGCAGGTAAGGAGCACGGATTCAATCTTGTTGTTTCCGGTGAGCCTGCACTATTCTATCTCAGAATAGCAAATGATGATAGCCTTATGCTTCATCAGGAGTGGATTGCAGAGTGTGTATCAAGGGGACTTTTCCTTGCTTCTCACCACAACCATTTCATCAATGCCGCTGTTACCGATGAGGATATTGCACTTGCAATTGATATTGCTGAGGATGCTTTCGGCGTAGTAGCCGCAAATCATCCTGAGCTTGATTTGAAATAATAAATAATTTTAAGGGGGATAAATTTATGCCGGCTGATTATAAAGTATTTGACAAGGCTGAATGGCTGCGTCTTGAAAAAAAGGCTGACGAAATGAGAAGAATGGCTATTCAGACTGCTGTCTGGGGAGGCTCGGGACACATCGGCGGTTCGCTCAGTGCGATGGACGCTATGGTAATGCTCTATTACCGCTTTATGAAGATTGATCCGACTAATCCGGAGCTTGAGGACAGGGATCGCTTCATTCTTTCAAAGGGACACTGTGCCGTGGGCTATGCTCCGATTCTTTGCGATGTAGGATTTATGCCTGTTGATGAGCTTAAAATATTTAACCTCACAGGCGCAAAAATCGGTATGCACCTTGACTGCAATAAGGTAAAGGGCGCTGACTGCTCAACAGGCTCGCTCGGTCACGGTATTTCTCTTGCAGTAGGCTTTGCCCTTGCAGGCAGAGTAAACAAGAAGGATTATATGTGCTATTGCCTTACAGGTGACGGCGAGCTCAACGAGGGCTCAAACTGGGAGGCTGCAATGAGTGCTGCTCAGTTCAAGCTTTCAAATGTTGTTGTACTTGCCGATAACAACAAGTGTATGATTGACGGCAGGGTTGACGACGAAATGAAGGTTGAGCCTCTTGACAAGAAGTTTGAGGCTTTCGGCTTTAGAGTAGTAAGAGTTGACGGCCATAACCTTAAAGAGCTCAATGATGCTATTGAGGGCGCAATTGAAAACCATAAAAACGGCGGCGAACAGCCGACTGCTATCGTTATGGATACATACAAGGGCGCAGGTGTAGACTTTATGCAGGATAACTACCTGTGGCACTACGGCTCACTCGATGAGGCTATGGTAAAAGAGGCTCATGAAAGCCTTGACAAGTATTACAAGGAACGCTGCGAGCGTGCAGAGAAGGAGGCATAAGACTATGGGCGGAATGACTTATACAATGACAGATACCACTAAGCTTTCAACTGCTGAGTGTTACGGTATTGCACTTTGCGAGCTCGGTGAGGAGCATCAGGATGTTGTAGCTCTTACTGCCGACCTTGCAAAATCAACTAAAATCGGTATGTTCGGCGAGCATTTCCCCGACAGATTTTTTAATGTCGGTATTGCTGAGCAGAACCTTTTCGGCGTAGCGGCAGGTATGGCAAAGAACGGCCTTGTACCGTTTGCATCAACATTTGCAATCTTTACCGCTGCTCGTTCTCTTGACCAAATTCATACAGATATTTGCTATCAAAATGTTCCTGTTAAGATTATTGCAACACACGCAGGTACATCATTCGGTCAGGCGGGCTCAACACACCATTCACTTATTGATATGGCTTGTATGAGAGCACTCCCGAATATGACTGTTATCTGCCCGTGTGACGGCTCTGAAACATATCACGCAGTTAAGGCTGCTTATGATATTCCGGGTCCTGTTTATATCAGAATTAACCGTGGCTTTGACCAGGTTATTTATAAGAACATTGACGATTGCAAGTTTGATTACAAAAAGGCAACCGTTATGAACGAGGGTACCGATATTACGGTTATTGCTTGCGGCTCATGTGTGTTTGAGGCAATGCAGGCTGCCCGTATGGCAGAGGCTGACGCAGGGCTCAAGGTAAGAGTTCTTAATATGCACACAATCAAGCCTGTTGACGAGGAGGCAATCCTTTCGGCAGTTATGGATACAAGAAGAATTATAACCGCTGAGGACCACGAGGTTATGGGCGGTCTTGGTTCTGCCGTTGCCGAGGTTGTTGCAAAGTCAGGTAAGGCTTGTGCTTTCAAGATGCTTGGTCATCAAAACGCATTCTCAACAATCGGACTTCAGGAAGATTTGCTTGCTATGGCTAAGATTGACGCTAACGGTATTTCCGAGGCAATTCAGGAAATGATGCACGCAGACTTTGAAGCTGATGATGCTTGGGATGATGAATTCTAAAATCAAATCAATCATTATCAACGAAAGGAGTGTGTTTTATGGCAAGTGATGTAACTCGCTATACTAATAAGGTTTTTATGGCAGCTGCACTGCCTTTGATGAAAACCATTGCAACAGATGTTCCTGAGCTTAAAAAGAAGTTTGAGGGTGTCAATGCAATATATCAGGTTTCTGCCAAGGTAAATGCCGAGGACAAAGAGGCAATTCATTTCATTATCGAAAACGGTGAATGGACTGTAAAGCTCGGCGAATATCTCGGACAGGAAAGAATTGACGCAGAGCTTGCATTTTCCTCTATGGAAAAAATGAATGCGTTTATGAAGGGTGATATGAAATGTCTGCCAAAGATGAAGATTAAATCCTTCTCAAAGTTTTTAAAGTTTATGATGGTGCTTCTCAAGATGTCCTCACTTTTGGGCATTAAGGAGCCTCCGGAGAATGACGAGGAGCTTTCGCTTCTTCTTTGCAAGCTTTATTTCTATCTTCTCTCATCGGGTATTTCTCAGCTTAATAAGATGGGACATCCTGCAATTCACGAGTGGGCACTCAAGAGCCCTGACCGTTGCTATCAGTGGGCGGTTGAGGGACATCCCGAATGCACCGCTTATATGAGAGTTAAGGCAGGAAAGTCAAGAGCAGGCAGAGGAGAGTATAAGCGTTCAAAGCCGTTTTTCTGTATGAAATTCGACTGTGCAACCTCAGCTCTTAAAATCCTTATGGGTACGGGCGATATGTTCCAGATGACTGCAGATAAGCAGCTTATTATGGAGGGTGCACCTGAGTTCGGCGTTCAAATCGGCGATTATATGATGATAGTCGGCGACCTTGCAACCTGATAAACAAAATTATCACTAAAAATCGGGCGGTTATCCGTCCGATTTTTTATGCGTGTTTTATTTATTTTACAATATCTTTATATTGCATTTTTACACTTTTGTGGTATTATACTAATGAAAACGGCGTATTGCGGATTTGCCGTTTCAAATGTTAAAACTATGGAGAAAAATATGCGAAAGACTAAGATAATTTGCACATTAGGTCCTGCAACAGACGACGATAATGTGCTTGAAAAAATGATGCTTGCAGGTATGGATGTGGCAAGATTTAATTTCAGCCATTCATCATATGATTTGCACACAAAAAGACTTGAACAGGTTATCAGGCTGAGAGAAAAGCTTTCTCTGCCGATTGCCACCTTGCTTGACACAAAGGGCCCCGAAATTCGTATCGGTGACTTTGAAAGCGAGGAGGGCGCTGTAATCAAGGCAGGAGATGAGTTTATACTCACTACAAAGGAATGTATGGGTACAGCTCAAAAATGCTATATCAATTACGAGGGACTTCCTGCCGATGTATCAGTCGGAACAAAAATCCTTATCAACGATGGACTTATCTCAATGACCGTTGAAAAAATTGACGGCTGTGACATTGTGTGCAGGGTTGTTGACGGCGGACTGCTGACTAATCACAAGGGTGTTAATGTTCCGGGCGTCAGCCTTAATATGCCCTATCTTTCTTCAAGGGATATGGCGGATTTGCAGTTTGGCAAGGAGAGTGGCTTTGACTTTATTGCCGCTTCCTTTGTGCGAAGTGCAACCGATGTAACCATTCTCAGAAACTATATTGAGGCAATCGGCTGGAAGGATGTAAAAATCATTGCCAAGATAGAGAATTCCGAGGGTGTTGAAAATATCGACTCTATTATTGAGGCCGCCGACGGAATAATGGTTGCAAGAGGAGATATGGGTGTAGAAATCCATTTTGAGCAAATTCCTGCAATTCAGAAAATGATAATTCAAAAGGTTTACGAGGCAGGCAAAATCGTTGTAACGGCAACACAAATGCTTGAGTCAATGATAACAAATCCCCGTCCGACAAGAGCGGAAATCACAGATGTTGCAAACGCTATTTATGACGGAACAAGCGCTATTATGCTTTCAGGTGAATCTGCTGTCGGTGCCCATCCCGTTGAGGCTGTTGAAACAATGGCGTCAATTGCAAAAACAACAGAAAAGGATATTAACTATATTAAGCGCTTTAACCATTTTTATCAGCAAAGCGGTGCTAAGGATATTACCTCGGCAATAAGCCACGCAACAGTTACAACCGCGCACGACCTTGGTGCGTCTGCAATAATCACCGTAACAAAGAGCGGAACAACAGCAAGAATGATATCAAAGTTTCGTCCGCACACACAGATTATCGGTGCAACTGTCAGCGACAAGGTTTGGCGCCAGCTTAATCTCAGCTGGGGAGTTAAGCCTGTAAAGTGCGAGCTGAAAAACAATACCGACGAGCTTTTTGACCACGCAGTTGAGGTTTCTCTCAAAGCAAATGCAATTAAGCGCGGTGAAAAGGTTGTTATCACGGCGGGTATTCCGCTTGGTATTTCAGGCACAACAAATATGCTCAAGGTTCAGGAAGTATAATGAAGAAAATAATATTTATAAATTCTCAATGCGCAGAGTATGATTTAGTTAAAAAAATACGCACAGAGGTTTTTACAAACGAGCAGGGAGCGGACGCTCAGGGAGAGTTTGACTGCTATGACAATTCAGCCGAATATGCTCTGCTTTTTGATGACAATACCGCAATAGCAACTGCAAGGCTTGTTAAAGCCGAGTCGGGCTGTAAAATCGGCAGAATAGCCGTTTTGAAGCAATACAGAGGGCAAGGGCTCGGCGATGAAATCGTCAGAGCAGTTATTCAAAGAGCCTTTAATTCGGGCACACAAAGGGCTTTTGTCGATGCACAGAATTACGCAGTAGGCTTTTATGAAAAAATCGGATTTAAGATTATCGGTGATGAGATAACGGACAGGGGATTGCCACACATTCCGATGTGTCTTGAGAGGAGCGAATATGCCGAAAGGGAAGAATAATTTTTTAAAAACAGCCGTAATGCTTTTAATTATAATACTGCTTGCAGGCGGCGTGTTTTTTGTTTACAGCTATGCCGTTAAGGACATTAACGGTGCAGGGGAGTCACGGGAGATTACTGTTCGCGTCAATAACGGTGACACTCAGTATGAGGTTTCTCAAAGCCTTTATAAAAACGGAGTTGTTATAAATGACACTCTTTGGAGTCTTTGGACAGACAGGCACTACCCCGATTTTGAATATACGGCAGGCGAGTACATTTTAAACAGTAATATGAGCTATGAGCAAATTGCTCAAAAGCTCAAAAATCCCGATGTATCGCATAAGTCGGTTTCGCTTTGCATACCTGAGGGATATTCGGTTTTTGATATTGCAGACGCTGTGGATAATAACGGAATATGCTCAAGGTCTGATTTTCTTGAGGCGTGCAAAAGCAGAGAAGGCTATGATTATGCCTTTCTTGACAGTATTCCTAATAACAAAAGCATTGCCTTTGAGCTTGAGGGCTTTCTTTTCCCCGCTACATATGACCTTGAGGAAAACACTCCTGCAAGGGAGGTTGTGTGCCAAATGCTTGAGGCGTTTGATTACAGAATTAAGGATAGCTGGACAGAATACTGCACACAAAACAATATAACTCTTTATGAGCTTATTACTCTTGCTTCGATTGTTGAAAAGGAAACACTCGGCGACGGAGTTGCCCAAAATATTGCATCGGTCTTTATCAACAGGCTTGAAGCAGGTCAAAGACTTCAGTCGGATGTTACGATTTTTTACGGAAATGAGCTGAGAGAAAACGGCTTTGAGGATGAAACGGTATGGTCATACAACACCTACAAATGCGACGCCTTGCCAAGCGGTCCCGTATGCAATCCCGGTGAGGCAAATATTGACGCCGTAATTGACCATAATGACACTGATTATTTTTACTTTTTCTCGGATTTGGAAAATCAGTTTCATTTTGCAAAAACCTATGACGAGTTTGAAAGGCTTAAACAGCAATACCCTTGGGAATAGATTTTTGTTCACAAAAATTTAATTATAAAAAATGCCAAATAACAGTTGACAAAAGTATTGCCTTGTGATAATATAATGCCACAACAAAGAAGAACGCCGCGTTCTCCCCTTCAGCATTAAGCAAAAAGGGCAATAATTTATTTGTTAATTAATTATTGAAGTGCGAACGCTGTTTTTGCGTTCGCACTTTATTCTATTTTAAGAGGTGTTTTTTATCAGCAAGGAAGCCCAACAGATCAATAGTGAAATCAAAGACAAGGAATTGCGTGTGATTTCCGCCGACGGTGAACAGCTCGGTATTATGAGCGCTAAGCAGGCACTTAAGCTTGCCGAGGATGAGGATCTTGATTTAGTTAAGATTGCACCGCAGGCTAAGCCTCCCGTATGCAAAATAATGGACTATTCAAAGTACCGTTATGAGCAGGCTAAAAGAGAAAAGGAAAACCGCAAAAATCAAAAGCAGATTGAAACAAAGGAAATCAGACTTTCCGTTACAATTGATGTCGGTGATTTCAACACTAAGGTTAATCAGGCTAAAAAGTTTCTTGCATCAGGCCACAAGCTCAAGGTTTCTATCAGGCTCAAGGGCAGAATGATGACTCATTCAGAGCTCGGAGTTGAGAATATGAAACGTTTTGCGGCTCAGCTTGAGGAGGAAGCTAATGTTGATAAGGCTCCTAAGCTTGAGGGAAGACAGATACTTATGTTTATGTCGCCCAAGCAAGGCAAATAATAAACAATACGGAGGAATAAATTATGCCAAAGATTAAAACTCACAGTGGCGCTAAAAAGCGTTTTAAGACAACAAAAAGCGGCAAGGTAAAGCGTGCTCATGCTTATACCTCACACATTCTTACAAAGAAGTCAACAAAGCGTAAGAGAAATCTTCGCAAAACAACAGTTGCTGATGTTACAAATCAGAAGCAGTGCAAAAGACTTGTTCCTTACAAATAAGAATAAATTTACCTTATCCTAAAAGGTATTATCATTAACTCGGAGGTATATAGATATGGCAAGAATTAAGGGTGCTATGGCAACTCGTAAAAGAAGAAAGAAAGTTTTAAAAGCAGCTAAGGGCTACTACGGCGGAAAGCATCGCCTTTTCAAAACAGCTAAGCAGGCTGTAATGAAGAGCGGTCAGTATGCTTATATCGGCAGAAAGCAGAAGAAGAGAGATTTCAGAAGAATTTGGATTACTCGTATTTCAGCTGCCTGCAAAGCAAACGGCACAAACTATTCAACATTTATGAACGGACTCAAGAAGGCAGGCATCGACCTTAACAGAAAGATGCTTTCTGAAATCGCTATTTCAGATCCTTCTGCTTTCGCAACACTTGTTGAAACTGCAAAGGCTGCATTATAATTTGATTTTTTAAAAGAATTCGCATTTTTGCGGATTCTTTTTTTATGTATGTTTGTCTATTATTATGTTTTTTACAAAATAAATGTTGATTTTATTGGGCTAAAGTAATACAATTATAATGTTGGCAAAGGTGCCGGTGCTTTTTGGTGCTGTCCTTTGTATTTTTTTGGAGGTACACTATGGAAAATTTAGGCTATTACAACGGAAAATACGGACTTATCGAGGAAATGCAGATTCCCATGCTTGACAGAGTTTGCTGGTTTGGTGACGGAATCTATGACGCAACCTATGCACATAATCATAAAATATTTGATTTAGATGCTCATATCAACAGATTTTTCAACAGTGCAAGGCTTCTTGACATAAATATGCCGATAGAAAGAGAAGAACTTGCAGACCTTCTTGCAGATTTGGTTAATAAGGTTGACAGCGGTGACCAGTTTGTATATATGCAGGTAACAAGAGGCTCGGGACTCAGAGGTCATGTTTATGCAAAGGATATTAAGGCAAATCTTTGGATAACATTAACTCCGTCAAGCGTTGCAGACACATATAAGCCGATTGATGTAATTACATATGAGGATAAGCGTTTTCATTACTGTAATGTTAAAACCCTTAACCTTATTCCGTCTTGTCTTGCCGCTACTGCCGCAAGCAGACAGGGCTGTGAGGAGGCAATATTCCACAGAGGTGATATTGTAACCGAGTGTGCACATTCAAATGTATCAATTTTTAAGGATAATAAGGTTATTACTCACGCACTTAACGATGAAATTCTGCCTGGTACAGCAAGACTCAGACTTCTCGCCTTTGCCGAAAAATTAGGCTACGGCGTTGAGGAAAGAGATTATACTCTCGATGAGCTTATGAATGCAGACGAGGTTGTTGTTCATTCAACAGGCTCCTTCTGTATTCCTGTAAAAACAGTTGACGGCAAGGCGGTCGGCGGAAAAGCTCCTGAAATGTTAAAGACAATTCAGGACGCACTTGTTGCCGATTTTAACGAGCAGTGTAAAGCAGAGTAGTTTAATTTAGTTAAATAAAATGGAGCAGCTATGACAAGAGAAGAATTAACTCAGCTTAATGTCGGATATAATCTTGATATGCTGATGAACCTTGACCCGAGAGGCTACGGTGTATGCCGTATTCTTTATGAGGGTGCAAAAGAATATACAAGGGAGCCTCTTTCGCTTCACGGCGCAAAGGGGCTTGTAGAAAATATAAAAGCGGGCGAAAGAGTGTTTATTCTCACGGGATTTATACTTCTTCCTTGGGAGGAAGCGGAAACCGACGGAATTATTTCGTCAACTCTTTTTGCAAGATTTTTGATTAAGACTTTCAAAGCAAAGCCTGTTATGATTGTGCCTTCTCAGTGCAAAAAGGCAATAAAGGCAATGAGCAATGTTCTTTCGTTTAACATAACCGAGGATTTGAAAAATATACCTGATAACACGGTTTGTGTTGTTGAATTTACAAAGGAAGACAGCAAGGCTCAGGCTCAGGCTGACGAAATACTTTCCTTTGGCAAGCCCTGTGCAGTTATAACAAACGAGGCTCCGGGAAGAAATAAAAACGGATATTATCATAATGCGGTCGGTGTTAATACCACCGAGGTTGAGGCAAAGTATGATGTTCTTTTTAAAAAATGTCAGGAGCTTGGCATATATAATCTCTCAATAGGTGATTTGGGAAATGAAATCGGAATGGCCGCTATTGAGGAGCATATAAGAGAATATATTCCGTATGCCGAGGAGGGTGGCTGTAAAGCAGGCACAGGCTTCGGTATTCTTGCAGATACAAAGGCTGATAATATTATAACCGCAACCGTATCGGATTGGGGCTGTAATGCGCTTATGGCGGCAACGGCATTTTTGCTCGGAAATCCCGAGCTTCTTCATTCGCAGGAGGAGCAGTCACAGGCTATGGACGCCGCTGCGGCAAGCGGTATGCTTGATATGTACGGTCAGCCAAGACCGTATATTGACGGAATAGGAAAGAATATAAATCTTCCTCTCATATCAATGATGAAGGCTCTGATAGAATATCCTCCTACTGTTGAGGACAAAACTGCTGCATGGTTTGAAAACACGATTAAAAAGGGATTCTTTTCAAGATGACATATAGGTTTCTGCAAAACGGCGATACTGCCGTTACGGTACAGTTTAAGGAAGAAATTAGTAAAGAGGTAAACGCTTGTGTTACCTCTTTATCTGATATGCTTGAAAATGCAAATATCAGCGGAGTTATTGAGGTGATTCCGACATTTACATCACTTACGGTAATATATAATCCCGTGATTATTTCTTCTAAAACTCTTAAGAAGAAAATCAAAGCTCTTGTGTCGAAAATAAAGGAAAATGACAGCAAGGGCTCTGTTATCTACAGAATACCTGTTTGCTATGAGGATAAATTCTCTCTCGATATGGATAATGTTTGCAGGCATACGGGACTTACAAGAGATGAGATTATAGGTATTCATACATCTTCCGATTATTTGATATATATGCTTGGATTTTTGCCGGGCTTTGCTTATCTCGGCGGTATGGACAGCAGACTTGCCACACCGAGACTGAGCTCACCGAGGCTTGAAATTTTTGAGGGCGCTGTAGGTATCGGAGGAGAGCAGACAGGAATCTATCCCGTAGCATCACCGGGTGGCTGGCAGTTAATCGGCAAAACGCCCGTAAAGGTTTATGACAGGGAAAGAGAAAACCCCATTTTGTATAAAGCAGGGGACTATATCAGATTTTTCAGCGTTTCATACGGCGAGTATCTTGAAATTGAAAAGGCTGTAAAAAACGGCTCATATTCTGTTGAAAGGACGGTGCGCTGATGGGTATAAGGGTAATTAGTGCAGGTCCGCTTTCAACAATTCAGGATTTGGGACGCTTTAAGGTTATGAAAAACGGCTTCACACAAAGCGGAGCAATGGATTTGCGTTCGGCTCGTCTTGCAAACCGACTTGTAAATAACGAGGAGGGCTGTGCCCTTGTCGAAATGACGCTTATGGGTATGACTGTTGAGTTTGACAGGCAATATATTATTGCCGTAACAGGCGCCGATGTTATGCCTCAAATTAACGGCAGGGCTGTAAAAATGAATAAGGCTTACCGTGTCAAAAGCGGAGATACGCTCAAAATGGGCGCCGCTCAAAATGGTTGCCGTGCTTATCTTGCTGTCAGCGGTGGAATTGCCGTTTCATATTTTATGAACAGCTTTTCAACTAATTTAAAATCTGCAATCGGCGGATTTGACGGAAGAAAGCTTCAAAACGGCGATGTTTTGGAGGCTTTTGAGTGGGATGTGTCATCACTTGATATAAAAAATGCTTTTGTAAAGCCGGACAGATATTCAAATGATATAACTGTCAGGGCAGTTTTGGGACCTCAGGATTTTATGTTTACAAAAGAGGATATCAAAAGCTTTTTTAAGCAGAAATACACAGTCAGTGCTCAGGCTGACAGAATGGGAATAAGACTCGACGGCGCACCGCTAAAATCAAAAAACGGATTTGATATTATATCCGACGGAATAGTTTTCGGCTCGGTGCAGGTGCCCGAAAGCGGTATGCCTATAATCCTTATGGCAGACCATCAAACAACAGGCGGTTATGCAAAAATAGCAACCGTTATTTCCGTTGATTTACCGCTTCTTGCGCAGGCAAGGCCTAATGATACGGTTAATTTTGAACAGGTCACAGCTAAGCAGGCAGAAGAGCTTGCCAAAAAGGAAAATAAGCTATTTAAAAGGCTCAGATTATATTAAGGGAGAACAAAATGGAAAAGAAACAGGATTATTCAAATATGCCTACGCAGGAGGTTAAAGGGCTTATCAGAGAGGGAAAAATTACAGGGCAGACCTCGGGAATGTGCAACGGCTATGCACAGGCAAATCTTTGTATTTTGCCAAAGGATTATGCCTTTGACTTTCTTCTCTTTTGTATGAGAAATCCTAAGCCCTGCCCGATTTTAGAGGTCGGAGATGTAGGCTCAAGGGAAATAAAGCAGATGGCCCAATACGGCGATATTTGTAAGGATTTTCCTAAATACAGAATATGGAAAAACGGTGAGCTTGTTGATGAGGTAACGGATATTACTGATTTTTGGCAGGAGGATTTTGTCTATTTTCTCATAGGCTGTTCGTTTTCGTTTGAGTCGGAGCTTCTTGAGGCGAATGTCCCTGTCCGCCATATTGAACAGGGTAGAAATGTGCCTATGTTTAACACAAATATAGAACTCAATCCTGCAGGGATTTTTCACGGTAATATGGTTGTTTCAATGCGCCCGATACCAAATGAACTTGTTGTCAGGGCGGTTAATGCAACGGCGGCTATGCCACGCGTTCACGGTGCCCCCATACAGATAGGAAATCCACAGGCTATCGGTATTTATGACGTGAATAAGCCCGATTACGGAGAAAGCGTTACTATAAACGACGGTGAAATTCCTGTTTTTTGGGCGTGCGGTGTAACTCCTCAAAATGTCATTATGTCAACAAAGCCTCCGATTGCCATAACTCACGCACCGGGGCATATGTTTATTACCGATGTAAAGAATGTTGAACTTAAGTATTGAGGTTGATTTTATGTATAAGGTTGATTTGAATTGCGATTTGGGTGAGGGCGCAGGACTTGATAACGAGATAATTCCGCTTATTTCAAGTGCAAATATTGCCTGCGGATACCACGCAGGTGATGCAAAAACAATGCTCAAAACCGTTGAGCTTTGCAAGGTGAGCAATGTCAGCGCAGGAGCGCACCCGGGCTATCCCGACAGGGAGAATTTCGGCAGAACAAATATGCCCGTAACACCGCAGGAGATGTACGATTACATAACTGCTCAGCTAAAGGAGCTTGACGATATTGCCAAAAAGCAGGGAGTAAGGCTTTGGCATGTTAAGCCGCACGGAGCAATGTATAATATGGCGGCAAAAAGCGCAGAGCTTTCGGACGCTGTTTGCGATGCGATATTGGATTTTGACAGCAGCTTGATTTTGCTTGCTCTTTCCGGCTCGCAGATGATAAGCTCTGCAAAAAGAAAGGGACTCAAATATGCAAGCGAGGTTTTTGCGGACAGAGCATATGAAGCAGACGGCACACTCAGAGCACGAAGCCTTGAGGGTGCTATGATTGAGGATGAGGCACAGGCAATTAACCGAGTAATCAAAATGATTAAGGAAAAGAAGGTTACCGCTTATTCAGGCGAGGAGGTTGAGCTTGAGGCTCACTCTGTTTGTGTTCACGGTGACGGGGCAAAGGCACTTGATTTTGTAAAGGCTCTGAACAAAGCCTTTGAGGAAAATCAGATAGAGGTTGTACCGCTTAGCCGTCTATAAAATATACCTTTGATTTTTTACATACTTTTTTAAATTTACTATTGAAATTTTACTCCTTATAATGTAATATATTTATAATTAAATATATAGTCAGTGATTTCTTTAAACGAATGTAAATTATTGGCACGCTTTCTTGGAGTTGTGTATGGAAAAAATCACAGGTAAAAATAACGAAATAATAAAGGGCATTAAAAAACTCTTTTCTTCTTCAGGAAACCGCAGGGCGCAGAGCCTTTTTGTTCTTGAGGGAGCAAGGCTGGTTTTTGATGTCCTTAATTCATTTTTTGAGGTTAAGTATTTTCTCATCACTCAAAATTCATATGACAGATATACCGAAAAGGCAGAGCTTATGATTGAAAGGAGCGAAAAATCCTTTTTGATTAGCGAGGATATTTCGCAAAGGCTTTCCGAAACGCAAAGCTCTCAGGGTGTATTTGCAGTATGCAAAATGAAGGAAAATACCTTAGAGCTTAAACCGAGCGGGAAATATATCGCACTTGATAATGTTCAGGACCCGGGAAATTTCGGTACAATAATCAGAACTGCTGAGGCACTTGGAATAAACTCAGTAATTGCCTTTGGCGGATGTGATGCATATAATCCCAAGGCACTCAGAGCGTCAATGGGCTCAATACTAAGAATTCCCTTTGTCCAAGGTAATGATCCCGAAGCATTTTTTAAATCAGCTAAGGAAAACGGTTTAAAGCTTTATGCAACCGTTCCCGGTGATACCGCAAAAGAAATAACAAAAATTGATTTTTCTCAGGGTGCAGTATGTGTTATCGGAAACGAAGCAAATGGTGTTTCTGCTCCGGTAAAATCACTTTGCGATGAATGTATTACAATACCGATGCTCGGCAGGGCGGAAAGTCTTAATGCCTGCACCGCGGCGGCTATAACAATGTGGGAGATGCTTCGATGAGTGAAAATCTGAGATATTGGCTCTGGCTTCAGAGGGCACTCGGCGAGGGCGCAGGAATAAAAAGAATTGTTCACAGCTTCGGCGGTGCTAAGGAGCTTTATGATGCAAATGTTATTGAATGGAGAATGAGCCCCGATATTACAGCATCACAGGTTGACCGTCTGTCCTCAGTGAGCCTTAACGATACAGAGGAAATTATTTATCATTGTGAAAATAACGGCTGGAAAATTATCGACTTTGACGATGAAAAATATCCTCAAAGATTGAGAGAGATTTATAATCCGCCGGCAGTATTATATGTTGACGGCGAGCTTTGCGATATCGACAATTCTGTTGCAATCGGAATTGTCGGAACACGAAGGGCAAGCGAATATGCGGTTAAGGTTACGCACATAATGAGCAGGGGAATAGCTGAGGCGGGAGCACTTGTTGTCAGCGGCGGTGCACTCGGAGTCGATACATATGCTCATAAGGGTGCACTTATGGCAGGAGGCAAAACTATTGCTGTTTTGGGGTGCGGTCTCGGTGCAAAATACCTGTCTGAAAATAAACCGCTTAGAGATATGATTAAGCATAACGGTGCACTTATAACGGAATATCCTCCGTTTACTCCTGCAAGTAAAAGAAGCTTTCCTTTAAGAAACAGAATAATCAGCGGTATATCGCTCGGCGTTCTCGTTGTTGAGGCAGGTGTAAAAAGCGGTAGCCTGATTACTGCAGGCTGTGCGCTTGAGCAGGGCAGAGATGTTTACGCAGTTCCGACATCGGTGCTGTCTACGGATTTTGCAGGCTCAAACAAGCTCATCGACGACGGTGCTAAGGTTGTAACAAAGCCTGAGCACCTTATTGAAGCGTATGAAAGCGAGTACAGCTCGATTGATTTGTCAAAAATCAGAAGCATTGACGAGCTTATGAACGATGAAAGCGATAAGAGCGCAAATGTTCATATCAAAGAAGATAAATACTCTTTTGAAGCTCTTGAAGAAGGGCGAAGTAAAAGAATTGAAAATGAAAAAAAGTCCTTTGCATTAAGCGAGGAATTAAAGCAGATATATAATTGTCTTGATGATAATTTTATTCACATAGACATAATAATAGAGCAAACAGGTCTTGCAAGCTCAAAGGTTATGGCAGGGCTTACACAGCTTGAAATACTCGGATTGATACAAAGCACCTCGGGTAAGAGGTACAAAAAAGCCTGAAAGGAAAAACAGTATGTCAAAATTAGTAATAGTTGAGTCGCCTGCAAAGGCAAAGAATATTAAAGGTTACCTCGGCAGAGGCTATGAGGTTGTTGCATCAATGGGACATGTCAGGGATCTTCCTGCGGCAAGACTCAGTGTTGATATCGCAAACGACTTTGAGCCGAAATATGCAGTAATAAAGGGCAAGGAAAATTTTGTTAAGGACCTCAAAAAGAAAGCAGATGCGGCTGATTATGTATATCTCGCAACCGACCCCGACCGTGAGGGAGAGGCTATTTCCTGGCATCTTGCAACCTTGCTTGAGCTTGATATGAATGACAAAAACAGAGTGACCTTTAACGAAATTACAAAAAACGGTGTTAAAAACGGAATGGCTCAGCCGAGGGCTATTGATATTGATTTTGTCAATGCTCAGCAGGCAAGAAGAATACTTGACCGTCTTATCGGCTACAAGCTTTCTCCGTTTATTTCCCAAAAAATAAGAAGAGGTCTTTCGGCAGGACGAGTTCAGTCTGTTGCGTTAAGACTTATCGTTGACAGAGAAGAGGAAATCAGAGCATTTAAGCCGCAGGAATACTGGTCAATCGACGCTAAATTTACAAACCCTCCCGAAAGAAAGGTGTTTGCCGCGGCTCTCAGCAGTAAGGACGGCGAAAAAATCAAGGTCGAAAATAAGGAACAGAGCGATACTGTTCTTAAAGAGCTTGAGGGCGCCGAATACACCGTAACATCAGTTAAAAAGGGAAGCAGAAAGAAAAATCCCACACCTCCGTTTATCACCTCAACTCTTCAGCAGGAGGCTTCAAGACGCCTTTCATTCCAAGCAAAAAGAACAATGAAGGCGGCACAGGAGCTTTACGAGGGCGTTGATGTCGGAGAGCTTGGCACAGTCGGTCTTATAACCTATATGAGAACCGACTCGCTTCGTATTTCCGAGGAGGCAAGAGCGGCAGGTAACAAATATATAACCGACACCTACGGCGAAAAATATCTTCCTAAAAAGCCGAGATATTATAAGTCAAAAAGCAATGTTCAGGACGGCCATGAGGCTATCAGACCTTCAATGCCGAATGTTACTCCCGACTCGGTTAAGCCGTATCTTACAAATGACCAATACAAGATTTATAAGCTTGTGTGGGAGAGATTTATTGCTTCTCTTATGGAGGCTTGCCTTCAGGAAACAATGAAAATAGAAATCAGCGCAAACGGATATGTTTTTACCGCAACGGGCTATACGGTTAAGTTTGACGGCTTTACCGCCTTGTATGAGGAAAAAGGCGACGAGGAAAAGAATGATTCTCAGGCACCGCTTCCTCCTGTCAGAGAGGGCGATGTGCTCAAGCTCAAGAGTATTCTCGGCAATCAGCACTTTACCCAGCCACCTGCAAGATACACCGAGGCTTCGCTTACAAAGGCGCTTGAGGAGAACGGTGTCGGCAGACCGTCAACCTATGTAACAATCACATCAACAATTCTCAACCGCGAGTATGTAAAAAGAGAGGGCAAGCAGTTTGTTCCGACAGAGCTTGGAGAGGCCGTTACCGCTCTTTTAAAGGATAAGATGCCTAACATCGTTAATGTTAAGTACACCTCAAAGATGGAAAATGACCTTGACAAGATTGACAGCGGTGAAAAGAATTACAAGGAAATGATAAGGCTTTATTACGACGAGTTTGAAAAGCCTCTCGAAAAAGCAAAGGAAGAAATGCAGGGCGTTAAAATCAAGCTCAAGGAGGAGGAAACCGATGTTGTCTGCGAAAAGTGCGGACGCAATATGGTCATCAAGGTCGGCAGATTCGGAAAATTCCTTGCCTGCCCAGGCTATCCCGAATGTAAAAATACAAAGCCGCTTGTATATAAGACAACCGCAAAATGTCCCGAATGCGGCGGAGATGTAATTGAAAAGAAAACCAAGAAGGGCACCTCCTTCTTCGGCTGTTCAAATTATCCTAACTGTAACTTTATGACCTGGGATGCTCCGTCAAACGAGGTTTGTCCAAAATGCGGAAAATCACTTTTCAAAAGAAGAGGAAATATTCTTTACTGTCCCGATACGGAGGGCTGCGGCTTCACAAAGCCTGTTCCCCGTAAAAAGAAATCGGAAGAATAAATAATTTAAACGGATACACTATGAAATTTAAGGTAATAGGTGCAGGGCTTGCAGGAGTTGAAGCCGCATGGCAGATAGCTCAGGCAGGATATAAGGTTACTCTTTACGAAATGAAGCCGTTAAAGCACAGTCCTGCTCATAAATCGGATTTGTTTGCAGAGCTTGTCTGCTCAAATTCATTAAAGGCGTCAAGGCTTGACAGCGCGGCAGGTCTTTTGAAAGAGGAAATGTCACGGCTCGGCTCACTCACGGTTCCTGTTGCAAAGGAATGTGCCGTTGCCGCAGGCGGTGCGCTTGCCGTCGACAGAAACGCTTTTTCAAAAATAATAACTGAAAAAATCAAGGCTTGCGAAAATATTGAAATAAAAAACGAGATTGTTGAAGTCATTGATACCGATGACAGTACAATAACGATTGTTGCAACGGGACCGCTTACAGACGGTGCTCTTGCCGAGAGCATAAGTGCTATGACAGGCGACTATCTTTCATTTTACGATGCCGCCGCTCCGATTGTTACGGCTCAAAGCATTGATATGTCAAAGGCATTCGGTGCTTCAAGGTATGACCGAGGCGGTGATGACGACTATATTAACTGCCCGTTTAATAAGGCTGAGTATGAAGAATTTATTTCAGAGCTTGTTAATGCTGAGGGCGCAGTTGTCCACGATTTTGATGTTTACGAGGGATGTATGCCGATAGAAAAGCTGGCAAAAAGAGGACTTGATGCTCCGCGCTTCGGACCTATGAAGCCTGTCGGTCTTGTTGACCCGAGAACAGGGCACAGACCGTGGGCGTGTGTTCAGCTTAGAAGAGAAAATTCAAAGGGCACTATGTTTAATCTTGTCGGCTTTCAGACCAATCTTAAATTCGGCGAGCAAAAAAGAGTGTTTTCAATGATACCCGGACTTGAAAATGCCGAGTTTGTCAGATACGGAGTAATGCACAGAAATTCATTTCTTGATTCACCCCGCCTTCTTGACAGCGATTTCAGCCTGAGAAAAAATAAAAATATATTTTTTGCAGGTCAGATAACCGGCGTTGAGGGTTATATGGAATCTGCCTCGAGCGGTATTATTGCAGGAATAAACGCTGTAAGGCGGGCACAGGGCAAGGATTCGTTTGTTTTGCAAAACGACACTATGATAGGTGCGCTTTGTGAGTATATCAGCGATGAAAGCGTAAAGAATTTTCAGCCTATGGGAGCAAACTTCGGTGTTCTTCCGCCGATAGAGCCGAAAATACGGGATAAGAGAGAAAGGTATATGGCTCTTTCGCAAAGGGCGCTTGCCTCTCTTCAAAAATCTATGGAGAATTCATAATGAAAATTATTGTTGACGCCTTCGGCGGAGATAACGCTCCGCTTGAAATAATTAAGGGTGCAATGCTTGCAGTTGACGAGTACGGTGTGGATATTGTTCTCGTCGGCAACACAGAAAAAATAAATAAGTGCGTAAAGGATAATAATATCGTTCTTAAAAATACCGAGATAGTACACGCTGAGTCTGTTATTACCATGCACGATGATGCAAAGTCCGTATTAAAGCAAAAGGCGGACTCGTCAATGGCTGTCGGCTTCAGTCTTCTCAACGAGGGCAGGGGAGATGCCTTTGTCAGCGCAGGCAATACAGGTGCGGTTGTTGTGGGCGCAACGCTCATTACAAAAAGAATTAAGGGTATAAAAAGACCGGCAATAGCAACAGTAATGCCGAGTGCTCAAAAGCCGATACTGCTTATCGATTGCGGTGCAAACAGCGAGTGCAGGGCTGAATTTTTGTATCAGTTCGGTCTTATGGGCGATTTGTATATGAAGCACATACTTAAATACGATAATCCGAAAATCGCACTTGCAAATAACGGCGAGGAGGACACCAAGGGTACTCCTCTCATCCGTGAGGCATATGAGATGATGAAAAACGCTCCGTACAATTTTGTGGGCAATATTGAGGGAAGACAGATACCCTTCGGCGACGCTGATGTAATTGTTTCCGACGGCTTTACGGGTAATATCATACTTAAAACATACGAGGGTGTAGCAAAGGTTTTGATGAACGAAATCAAAGCCGCCTTTATGAAAAATACATTGTCAAAGCTTTCTTATCTCGGAGTAAAAAGCGGACTTGATGATATGAAAGCAAAATTTGATTACAAGGAATACGGCGGAGCAGTTTTGCTCGGTGTTAAAAAGCCTGTTGTTAAGTCACACGGCTCGGCAGATGCAAGAACATTCAAAAATGCAATAAAGCAGGCTGTATGGTTTTTGGAAAATGACCTTATTAACCAAATAGAAATTGCAGTAAATAACAACCCGAAGGAAGAAGAATAATGAAAGCTCTTGAAAAGAGAATAGGCTATACATTTAAAAACAGAGATTATCTTATGGAGGCACTCACTCATTCCTCATTTGCAAACGAAAGACATTCTTCCGTTAAGTGCAACGAGCGTATGGAATTTCTCGGCGATGCGGTGCTTTCAATAATATCGGCAAAGCTTTTGTATGACAAATATCCCGATATGCCCGAGGGCGAGCTGTCAAAGCTTCGTTCGTCACTTGTATGCACCTCATCTCTGTCCGACTTTGCAAGGCAGATAGATTTGGGAAGCAGTATATTTCTCGGCAAGGGCGAAACGCTGACAGGCGGCGCACAAAGAGATTCTATCCTGGAAAATGCCTTTGAAGCATTGATTGCCGCAATATATCTTGACGGCGGAATGGAAAACGCACAAAAATTTGTGCTCGGTTTTCTTTCCCCCGCTTTAGAAACACACCATATCAATTTTAAGGATTACAAGACAATTTTGCAGGAGGTTGTTCAGCAAAATCCCGACGAGAATGTTACATATGTTCTCACGGGCGAAAGCGGACCTGACCACGACAAGACATTTGAGGCTGAGGTTCACCTCAATTCAAATGTTATCGGAAAAGGAAAGGGCAAGAGCAAAAAAAGTGCCGAGCAGGCTGCTGCAAGGGAAGCTCTTAAGCTGATGGGACTATGAAAAAAGGAAACATAAGTATATTTGTGCCGAACGAGGGCTGTCCGTGTCAGTGCTCCTTTTGTAATCAAAAAACAATAACGGGAAAAACGAAAAGACCTGACTCTGCCGATGTGATTAAGGCAGTCGAAACCGCATTGAAAAGAAAAGGCTTTGATTACGAAATAGCCTTTTTCGGTGGCTCGTTTACTGCAATTGACAGGGATTATATGCTATCTCTTTTGGAGGGTGCATACGAATATGTCAAAAACGGCTCTGTCAGCGGTATAAGAATTTCAACAAGACCGGACTGTATTGATGACGAAATCTTAAATCTCCTAAAAAAGTACGGAGTAACAAGTATTGAGCTCGGCGCACAGAGTATGGACGACGAGGTGCTCAATGCAAATAAAAGAGGCCATACGGCTGAAGATGTTGTCAAGGCATCCGAGCTTATTAAAGATTACGGCTTTGAGCTTGGACTGCAAATGATGACGGGACTTTATAAGGATACTGACGAAAAAGCACTTGAAACGGCACAAAAAATAATTGACCTAAATCCGAAAACAGTGAGGATTTATCCCACGGTTGTGCTAAAGAATACATATCTTGCCGAGCTTTATCAATCAGGTGAATACACACCAAAAAATGCAGAAGAATCGGCTGAGCTTTGCGCAAGGCTTGTGCCTCTTTTTGAAAAGGCAGGGGTAAAAATTATCCGCCTCGGGCTTCATTCAAGCCCCGATATTAAAAATAATATGCTTGCAGGAGGCTTTCACGACAGCTTCGGCGAGCTTGTTAAATCAAAAATTCTTGTCAATAAAATTTTAGAATATCCCGAGGGTGACTATCGGATTTTTGTAAATTCAAAGTCACTTTCAAAGCTGAAGGGAAACAAAAAAAGTAATATCTATCTTCTTATGGAAAGAGGATATAATATAAAAATTATTATCGACAACTCGCTTGAGGTCGATGAATTGAGGATAAAATAATGGTATTAAGAACACTTGAAATGCAGGGCTTTAAGTCCTTCCCAGATAAAACCGTGCTTCAGTTTGGAAAGGGCATAACTGCCGTTGTCGGACCGAACGGCTCGGGAAAAAGTAATATTTCCGATGCTGTTCGCTGGGTGCTCGGTGAAACAAGCACAAAGTCGCTTCGAGGCTCAAAAATGGAGGATGTCATTTTCGGCGGTACATCTTCAAGAAAGGCTCTCGGCTTTGCACAGGTTCAGCTCACGCTTGATAATTCCGACGGCACATTAAAGGATAAAAACGAAACCGTTACGGTTACAAGGCGTTACTATCGTTCGGGCGAAAGTGAATACAAAATCGACGGCGAAAATGTGCGTCGCCGTGATATTCACGAGCTTTTTATGGATACGGGTCTTGGCTCTGACGGCTATTCAATGGTAGGACAGGGCAAAATTGACTCTATTATTTCGCAAAAGAACGAGGACAGACGCGAGCTTTTTGAAGAAGCAGCAGGTATTTCTCTTTTTCGCCACAAAAGAACCGATGCTACAAGAAGACTTGAGCAGGCTCAGGAAAATCTTGTAAGACTCCTTGACATTTTGGGCGAGCTTGAAAGCCGTGTTGAGCCTCTCAAAAAGCAGAGCGAAAAAGCAAAAAAATTCATTGAGCTTTCCGACGAGAAAAAGACTCTTGAAATCGGTGTGTGGGTTAATAAAATCAACCGCTTCACAAATGACCTTAGAGAGCAGGAGCACAAGATAGATGCCGCCAATGCTTCTTATGAGGTCTGCGAAAAAGAGCTTAGCGATATAGAAAAGGAAATTGAGCAGATACTTGAAAAAACTGCTTCAATCAATACAGAGATTGAGCAGATAAGAGCAGGCTCTAAGGCTTATGAGGAGGAGGCTCTTCGTAAGGAGGGCGAGGCTTCTGTTCTTGAAGCTACATTAAACCACAATAACGAAACAATCGAAAGGCTCAAGGGCGATATAGGCGATGTTGACAGCGCAGGTATTTCAATCGACGCTCAGATAGAGGAAAAAAGAGCATTTGTTGCCGATAACGAAAAAAGCATTGAAAATAAAAGGACTGAGCTTAAAGCAGTAACCGACGAGATGAACGCTCTTGTTTCATCAAACGAGGAAATTTCAAGACTCACCGTTGAGCTTAACCAAAAAATAATGGAGCTCACACTTACCCTTGCGGATTGCAAGGTAAAATGCTCTAAGGCAGTTTCTTCAATTGAAGAAATTAAATCTCGCCGTGTGGCAGTTGCCGACGATATCAGCGAGTGCGAAAACGAAAAGTCAGCAGTATCGGAAAAGAAAAAAGAAAGCGACGCCCTTTTAGAGCAGTTAAACGCCAGAATTGACGAAAACAATAATTCAATGTCGGGCTATAAGCTAAAGCTTGAAAATAAAACGCAAAAGGCGGACAAGCTAAAGGCAGAGCTTGAAAAGGTTAATTTCGACCTTTCACAAAAGCAGTCGAGAGCTAAAATGCTTCTTGACCTTGAGAAAAATATGGAGGGCTTTTCGGGTGCTGTTAAGGCTGTTATGAAGCAGTCGCAAAGTAAAGCGCTTTCAGGTATTCACGGCCCGCTTTCACAGCTCATTACTGTTGATAACGAATATTCCGTTGCAGTTGAGGTTGCACTCGGTGCCGCTATGCAAAATATTGTTACAACAAACGAGGCAGACGCAAAAAGAGCAATCTATTATCTTAAAAATAACCGCTTGGGCAGAGCAACCTTCCTGCCGATATCGGCAATAAAGCCGAGAACACTTGACGAAAAAAATCTTGACGATAACCTCGGATTTGTGGCAATTGCCTCTGATTTGGTTGATTGCAAAAAGGAGTACAGGGACATTGTATCAAACCTGCTTGGCAGGGTAGTTGTAGTTGATGATATGGACTGCGCTATCGGTATTGCAAAAAAATACGCCAACAGATTTAAGCTCGTAACTCTTGACGGTCAGGTTATAAACCCCGGTGGCTCAATGACAGGCGGTTCGCAGTCAAAGGGCGCAGGTATTCTTTCAAGAGGAAATATGATTGACGAGCTTAATGCTCAGGCAGCAGAGCTTGAAAAGAAGGCAGACGGTCTTAAATCAGAATTTAAAGCGGCTCTTGAGGAGGCTAACTTTGCGGCGGCAGAGCTTCAGGGTGCCGAGGCAGATTTACAGCAGGCTAAGGAGGAGCTTATCAGAGCACAGGGCGAGCACCGTCTTATCTGCGACAGATTGGAATTAACCGAAAACCGACTTGCTTCACTTATTCAGGAGCAGGAAAACTCTGCTGAGAGAATTTCTGCCTTTGAAAAGGAAAATGAGCACAGCGAGCAGCAGGCAAAGGCGGTTGAAAAGGAAATTGCCGTGGCTGAGGAAAGGCTCAGGCTCACCGCAGGAAATGCTCAGGAGCTTCTTGAAAAAAGAGAGGAGTACAGGAAAAAGAGCGAGCAAATCAATCTTTCTCTTGTTGAGCTTGCTAAGGATACAGAGTCAGCAAGGCTTTCAATCGAGGAGCTTGAGCTTCGCAAGAGCACTCAGTCCGACAGAGTAAAGTCAATTTCCGAGGAAATAAAGCTTATTGAGGACAGAAATACTGCCTTGCTCAAGTCGATAAATGATATAAAGCAGCAGGCAGACTCCTTGAGAGAAAAAGCAAAATCCTCCGATAACGAAATCACAAATCAGATAGACGAAAGAAACTCTCTTGAAAAAAGGTCAATAGAGCTCAGAAATATTGAAAAGGCTAAAAATCAGGACAGAGAAAAGCTGTCGGCTGATATAGTTCGCCTTGATGAAAGAAAGCTTGCAATGAAAAAGGAATATGACGAGCTTAACGATATGCTTTTTGAACAGTATGAGCTCACAAAGCACGAGGCACAGGCGCTCAATATTCAAATTGACGATATGACGCAGGCTAAGAAAAGACTGCACGAAATCAAGGTTGCGGTTAAAGCGTTAGGCTCAATCAATGTCGGCGCCATTGAGGAATATAAGGAAGTATCGGAAAGATACGAATTTCTCAAGGAGCAAATCGGTGATGTTGAAAAATCAAAGTCCGAGCTTATGAAAATTATCGAGGATTTGACCGCCTCTATGAGCGAGAGATTTCTTGATAAATTCAATAAAATCAATGCGGAATTTAAGGTGTCCTTTGCCGATTTCTTCGGCGGAGGAAACGGCGAGCTTGTTCTTGAACAGCCAGACAACTGCCTTGAATCCCCGATAGAAATTAAAATTCAGCCACCGGGAAAATCGGTGCAGAACATAAATCTTTTCTCAGGCGGTGAAAAATCGCTTGCGGCAATGGCACTTTTGTTCAGCGTATTAAAGGTTCAGCCCGCTCCGTTTTGCATCTATGACGAGGTTGAGGCGGCGCTTGACGATGTCAATGTTGAAAGATTTGCAAAGTATATGCGTAAGATGACGGATAAAACTCAGTTTATTTCCATAACTCACAGACGAGGCACTATGGAGGAGGCGGATGTCCTTTACGGTGTAACAATGCAGGAAAAGGGCGTATCAAAGCTTATTGAGCTTCAAACAGCAGAGCTTGCCGCTCAAATGGGACTTGAAGAATAAAAGGATGTGTTATAATGGGCATTTTTTCAATGTTCAAAAAAGGACTGAAAAAAACAAGAGATGAGGGCATTACCGCGCAGATGGACGAGGTAATGGACTCTTATGAGGAGATAACCGACGAGCTTTTTGATGAGCTTGAGGAGGTTTTGATAATGGGTGATGTAGGTATGCCTACCGCCGAAAGAATTATCAGAAACCTAAAGGAAAAAATAGAAAATGACAGGATTACAGATGTTCGTCAGGTCAGAGAAACTATGAAGGACATTGTTTCGGGTATTGTTTGGGGCGGTAGCTATTTAAGGCTTCGCACAAAGCCGTCAATTATCCTTGTTATCGGTGTAAACGGTGTGGGCAAAACCACAACAATCGGCAAGCTTGCTCTTCGTCTTAAGGAGCAAAACAGAAAGGTAATTCTCGGTGCCGCCGATACCTTCCGTGCCGCCGCTATCGAACAGCTTCAGGTTTGGGCTGACAGAGCAGATGTTGACCTTATCAAGCACGGCGAGGGCGCAGACCCTGCCGCAGTTGTGTTTGATACAATTCAGGCAGGCAAGGCAAGAGGTGCCGATGTAATAATTATTGATACGGCAGGCAGACTCCATAATAAGAAAAATCTTATGGACGAGCTTAACAAAATCAGCAGAGTTATTGAAAGAGAGCTTCCCGACGCATCTAAGGAAATACTTCTTGTGCTTGATGCTACAACAGGTCAAAATGCCGTGAATCAGGCAAAGGACTTTAAGGAAGCAGCCGGTATTACGGGTATTGTTCTGACAAAGCTTGACGGTACTGCAAAGGGCGGTGTTGTTCTTGCAATAAATAATGAGCTTGATGTTCCCGTAAAATTTGTCGGAGTCGGTGAAAAAATCGAGGACCTTCAGCCGTTTGATGCAGACGCATTTGCTTCGGCTCTCTTTGATGCAAAGGTACCCGACGATGATAAAGAAATAACCGATTTTATCACAAATGAAATCGACGACGAAAGCAAAGAGGACTGATAATGGATTTTATTCTTGCAACAAATAATATGAAAAAGCTTGCAGAAATGCAGAGAATTCTCTCACCCCTCGGAATAAATGTTGTAACTGCAAAAATGCTCGGTATTACTCTTGAGGATGTTGAGGAGGACGGAGAAACCTTTGAGGATAACGCAAAAATAAAAGCGAGAGCAGCGTGTAAGGAAACGAATATGCCTGCAATTGCAGATGATTCGGGCTTGTGCGTTGATTATCTTGACGGTGCTCCGGGTATATTCTCGGCTCGCTTTTCGGGTGAGCACGGAAACGACGAAAAAAATAATGACCTGCTTCTTGAAAAATTAAGCGGTGTGCCCGAAGAAGAACGCACGGCATACTATGTATGCGCTATTTGCTGTACCTTTCCCGACGGCAGAGAAATTGTTGTCAGAGGCGAATGTCACGGCACAATCGGCTTTGAAAGGGACGGAAACGAGGGCTTTGGCTATGACCCTCTGTTTCTTGTAAACGGCAGGTCCTTTGGCAGATATACCGCCGAGGAAAAGGATAAAATCAGTCACAGAGGAAATGCGCTCAGACTTTTAACTAAAGAATTGGAGAAAATCATATGACATCAAAGGAAAGAGCAGCTTTAAGAGCAAAGGCAAATCCGCTTGAGCCAATCATTCAGCTTGGTAAGGAGGGCATAAGCGATAATCTCATAACACAGATTGATGATACTCTCGACGCAAGAGAGCTGATAAAAATCAGGGTTCATCTTGAAACTGCACCTAAAACACCAAAGGAGCTTGCACAGGAGCTTGCTGCTGCACTCGGCGCCGAGGTAATTCAGGTTATCGGCGGAATAATTGTGCTTTACCGTGAGGCAGACGAAGAAAAAATTGCTCTCAAAAAGAAAAAAAGGGGTGCAGGCACGGCAAAGGCTGTTGCTAAGAAAAAGGTAAAAATCAAGGGAAAAAGACAGAGGCAGAGAGAAAAGGAAGAAAAAAATCCTTATGCAAAATATGACAGACCAAAGTATTTCGGAAGATAATCTCAAAATCGGAATTTTCGGCGGAGCGTTCAATCCCGTTCACAACGGGCATATCAAGCTTGCAGAGGAATACAAAAAGGAATTGGCGCTTGACAAGGTCATTTTTGTTCCTACCTCTGTTCCACCCCATAAGTCATCAAGCTGTCTGATATCAAAAGAGGACAGGCTTAATATGCTTACTCTTGCACTTGAAAATAAGGATAAACTTGAAATCTCTGATATTGAATTTAATCGAAGCGGAAAATCATATACATACGATACGCTTGTTGAGATAAAAATGCTTTATCCGAATTCACAGTTATATCTTATCGTGGGTGCAGACCAGTTTTTAACCTTTAATCTTTGGTACAGATATGACGATATTCTTAATATGGTAACGCTTTGCACCGCCGCAAGAGAAAGCGATAAGCAAAAGGATGAGCTTTGCGCCTTTGCAAAAACGCTCAAGGCAGACAAAATTTTTGTCGGAAGCTTTGATGTGTTAAGGGTTAGCTCAAGTGAAATCCGCGAAAAAATAAAAAATCAACAGGATTTTTCTTCTCTTGTTGACAAAAAGGTTTATAATTACATTATTGAAAAGGGACTTTACCGTGTATAATATTGATGAATATATTTCTGTTATAAGAGAAAGACTTTCGGATTACAGGTTTAATCATTCGCTGTGCGTTGCAAAAAGCGCCAAGGAGCTTGCTCTGCGCTACGGTGCAGATGCACAAAAGGCAGAGGTTGCCGGAATACTGCACGACGCGATGAAGGAAAGCTCAAAGGGTGAACAGCTAAGAGTGATTGAAATGGCAGGTATGAGCCTGACAGAGCTTGAGCTTTCTCAAAAAAAGTTTTATCATCAGACCTCGGGTGCGGCATTTGCAAAGGCTGTGCTCAAAATTGAGGATAATGAAATACTTGACGCAATCCGCTATCACACAACGGGAAGAGCCGATATGAGCCTGATGGAGCAGATAGTATATCTTGCCGATTTTATATCGGAGGACCGCGACTATGATGATGTTGACATTATGCGCCAAAAGGTTGAAATAAGTAAGGAAGAGGGACTTCTTTACGCAACAAGATATACCATAGTATCTGTTATTAACAAGGGCAGGCTTCTTCATCCCGATACGGTTGACGCATATAACTGGATACTTGAAAAATACTTTAAGCAAGGGGAAACAGATGGAAAATATTGATATTGTAAAAACAGCCGTCAAGGCTATTGACAGCAAAAAGGGCGAGGAAATAGAGGTTATAAAAATAACCGATTTGACTATTCTTGCAGACTATTTTGTTATTGCAACGGGAACAAGCTCAACTCAGGTTAAGGCAATCGCAGATGAGGTTGAATATCAGCTTGAGCTTCAGGGTGTAACACCTCATCATATTGAGGGCAAAAATACACCGTGGGTTTGTCTTGATTATAATTCGGCAGTTATCCATATTTTCTATAAGCAGCAAAGAGATTTCTTTAAGCTCGAGCGCTTATGGGAGGACGGAGAAAAAATAGATACAGCAAAATTTTTGGAGGATTAGCATATGGATTACAATTTTAAACAGATTGAAGCAAAGTGGCAGAATGTGTGGTACACTCAAAACACCTTTGCGGCAAAGGACGATTACACAAAGGAAAAATTCTACTGCCTTGTAGAATTTCCTTATCCGTCGGGACAGGGACTTCATGTAGGTCATCCGCGTTCTTATACGGCCCTTGATATTGTTGCAAGAAAGAAAAGGCTTCAGGGCTTTAATGTTCTTTATCCTATGGGATGGGACGCTTTCGGTCTGCCGACTGAAAACTTTGCAATCAAAAATCACATTCATCCTGAAGAGGTTACAAAGAAAAATGTTGCTCATTTCAAGCAGCAGCTTCAGGCTCTCGGCTTTTCATTTGATTGGACAAGAGAGATAAATACCACCGACCCGTCATACTACAAATGGACTCAGTGGATTTTTCTTCAGCTCTTCAAAAAGGGACTTGCTTATAAAAAAGAAATGGCTGTTAACTGGTGTACCTCGTGCAAGTGCGTGCTTGCAAACGAGGAGGTAGTAAACGGCGTTTGTGAGCGTTGCGGTAGCGAGGTTATCAGAAAAAATCAGAGTCAGTGGATGCTCAAAATTACAGAGTATGCGCAAAGACTTGTTGATGATTTGGATGACCTTGATTTTATTGACAGAGTTAAGGTACAGCAGAAAAACTGGATTGGCCGTTCAACAGGTGCAGAGGTTGATTTCGGCACTACTCTCGGCGACACTCTTACAGTTTATACAACAAGACCCGACACACTTTTCGGTGCTACATATATGGTTATTTCGCCGGAGCACCCGCTTATCGAAAAATGGGCAGATAAGCTTAACAATCTTGATGAAATACGCAAGTATCAGGACGAGGCTGCTCATAAATCCGATTTTGAAAGAACCGAGCTTAATAAGGAAAAAACAGGTGTGCGCCTTGACGGTGTAATGGGTATCAATCCTGTTAACGATACGGAGATTCCGATATTCATTTCCGACTATGTACTCACCTCATACGGTACAGGTGCAATTATGGCTGTTCCTGCTCACGATACTCGTGACTGGGAATTTGCCAAAAAGTTTGACCTTCCCATTATTGAGGTTGTTGCAGGCTCACAGGTTGGAGTTGAAAACGAAGCCTTCACGGATTGCTACACAGGTAAGCTTGTAAATTCAGCCTTCCTTACGGGAATGACTGTTGAGGAGGCTAAGGTTGCCATTACCGAATGGCTCACAAAAGAGGGCAAGGGACACCAAAAGGTTAATTTCAAGCTTCGCGACTGGGTATTCTCACGCCAAAGATATTGGGGCGAGCCTATTCCGATTGTAAAGTGTGACGATTGCGGATATGTTGCACTTCCCGAAAGCGAGCTTCCTCTTAAACTGCCTAAGGTTGATTCCTATGAGCCGACCGACACAGGCGAATCACCGCTTGCAAAAATAACAGACTGGGTTAATACAACCTGTCCCTGTTGCGGAAAGCCTGCTAAAAGAGAAACCGATACAATGCCTCAGTGGGCAGGCTCCTCTTGGTATTTCCTTAGGTATATGGACCCGCATAACGATAATGAACTTGTTTCTCCCGAGGCAGTTAAGTATTGGGGACCTGTTGATTGGTATAACGGCGGAATGGAGCATACAACGCTTCACCTGCTTTATTCACGCTTTTGGCATAAATTCCTTTATGATATCGGCGTTGTTCCTACTAAGGAGCCGTATGCAAAGCGTACCTCTCACGGTATGATTTTGGGCGAAAACAGCGAAAAAATGTCAAAGTCAAGAGGAAATGTTGTTAACCCCGATGAAATTGTTGACCAGTACGGTGCAGACACAATGCGTCTTTACGAAATGTTTATCGGCGACTTTGAAAAGGCTGCTCCGTGGAACAGCGATTCAATTAAGGGCTGTAAGAGATTTCTTGAAAGATTTTGGAATCTTCAGGAAATTGTTAAGGACGGCGACAGCTATTCGGAAAATCTTGAGGCACTTATGCACAAGACCATCAAAAAGGTTACAGAGGATATTGATAATCTTAAATGCAACACCGCTATTGCTTCAATGATGAGCCTTGTAAACGAAATGTATTCAAAGGGTGTTAACAGGGCAGAGCTTAAAACACTCACAATTCTTCTCAATCCCTTTGCCCCTCATATTACCGAGGAAATGTGGCAGGCTATGGATTTCGGCGGTATGGTAAACGAGGCTCAGTGGCCTGAATTTGACGAGGAAAAGACAAAGGAAAACTCTGTTGAGATTGTTCTTCAGATTATGGGCAAGGTGCGCTCAAGAATTACCGTGCCTGCCGATATAAGCAAGGAGGACGCTATTGCACTTGCAAAGGCAGACGAAAAAATTGCACAGGCAATAGCAGGCAAAACAATCAAAAAAGAAATTTATGTTCCCGGCAAGCTTGTTAATATAGTAGCGGTTTAAATATTTTAGGAGCAGTATTATGGCAAAGAAAAAAATATACACGGTTGCAACAGCCCACCTTGACACAGTATGGAATTGGGATTTTGAAAAAACGATAAGCGAATACATCTATAACACACTTGTTGATAATTTTAAGCTTTTTGAAAAGTATCCCACCTATAAATTTTCATTTGAGGGTACATACAGATATGAGCTTATGCAGGAATACTATCCCGAGCTTTTTGAAAAGCTTGGGGAATATGTCAAAGAGGGCAGATGGAATGTATGCGGCTCTGCTTTTGAAAACGGTGATGTAAATATTCCGTCACCCGAGGCACTTTTCAGAAACATACTTTTCGGTAATTCGTATTTTGAAAAGACCTTCGGAAAGCGTTCCTGTGATATTTATTTGCCGGACTGCTTCGGCTTTGGCTGGGCACTACCGAGCATTGCGGCTCACGCAAATCTTATGGGCTTTACCACTCAAAAGCTTGCGTGGGGCGGTGCATACGGCACTCCCTTTGATATAGGAGTGTGGAAGGGTGTTGACGGTAATCAAATATACGCCAGCATAAATCCGCACGATTATTACTTTACCTTGAAAAAGCTGCGCGACTGGGATTTTGTATCAAATAAGCTCAAGGAAAATGAAAAGTATGATTTGGACTTGACATACATTTTTCACGGCATAGGTGACAGAGGCGGTGCTCCTGCCGAGGAGTCGGTTTCGTTTGTTGACAGCGAAATCAAGAAAAATAACAGCAGCGATATTGAGGTAATTGCCGCTTCGGCAGATGAAATTTACCACGATATTGACGAAAAATTTACGCAAGAGCAAAAAGCCAAGCTTCCTGTTTGGGAGAATGAGCTTGTTATGACAAATCACGCTGTCGGAGGTTATACCTCCCGTGCTGTCGGTAAGCGCTGGAACAGAAGATGCGAGGAGCTTGCCGATATGGCTGAAAGGGGAGGAGTAATGTCCTCTTATCTCGGCACGGCAAATTATAACCGGAAGGCTCTCAACCGTGCGTGGAAAAGGTTTATTGCACATCAGTTTCACGATGACATTCCCGGCACCTCGCTTCAAAGAGTGTATAAGCGCTCGTGGAATGATTATGCAATGTCAATGAATCAGCTTGCAAACGAGCTTGAGGCGTCTGTTGCACCTGTTTCTCAGCTTATGAAAACGGATTTTTGCTCGGGTGTTCCCGTAATGGTATATAATCCTGTTGAAGCACAGCGTCACGGTGCAGTAACAGTAAGGCTTGAGAATGTTTCTGCCGATTATGTCAGAGTTTACGACGAAAAGGGCAGGGAAATAAAAAGCCAAATTAACAGCAACGAAAACGGTGTTATTGAGGTAGTGTTCGTTGCCGATGTAATGAGCCTCGGCACAAGAATTTACGATATAAGACCGAGTGATAGGCCCTGCTGTGTTAAAAGTGATATTCACATCAATATGGACAGGGTTATGGAAAACCAAAGGTATGTTGTTACTCTTAACCAAAAGGGCAACATAACCTCAATTATTGATAAAGCACTCGACGAGCAGGAGCTTCTTAAGGAGCCGATAAGCCTTGGACTTTTCAATTATACCGGCTCTAAGAAATGGCCTGCTTGGGAAATGAATTATAAAGAGGCTGACAAGGAAGCAGACAGAATCCCTAAGCTTGAAACAGTAACCATACTCGAGCAGGGACCCGCAAGAGTTGCCTTTAAGGTTGTTCAAAGAGATAAGGACAGTACATTTTCAAATATAATTGCACTCACAGACGATAGCGACATAGTTGAGGTGTACTCGGAAATTGAGTGGCGCTCACTCAAAACAATGGCAAAAAATAAGTTTTCATTCACCGCTTCAAATGATAAAGCGACCTTTGACCTCGGTCTTGGTGCTATCAAGAGAGGCAATATGACCGAAACACTTTTTGAGGTTCCTGCTCAAAAATGGGTTGATATTACCGATAAAAGCGGAGAATTCGGAGTTTCCGTAATAAGCGAGTGCAAGTACGGCTGGGATAAGTTTAAGGACAATACGCTGAGAATGACCGTGCTTCACACACCAAAGGGGGATTTCAGACCTGATTCGGTTCAGTCGCTTATGGATTTGGGACTCAACAGATATTCATATGCAATCTTCAGCCATAAGGGTGAAGCGGGCGCAGATACTCAGCTTGAAGCAAGAAAGTTTATTTCCCCGATGAGTGCTTACCTTTGCACAAAGCATCAGGGACAGCTTAAAAGCGAGTATTCCTTCGGCAGTGTTTCAACCAATGATGTAATAATACGAGCAATTAAAAAGGCTGAGGAAACCGATGAAATTATTGTTCGTCTTAACGAGGGTACAAACAAAGCCATAAATGACTTTACCCTGACTCTCGGAGAGGGCGTAGAGTCTGCAAGAGAGCTTTATGCAAGCGAGGAATATAAAGGCGAGGCAAGGGTAGAAAATGGTAGGCTGATAACAGATTTCAAGCCCTATGAAATTAAAACCTTTGCACTTACACTCAAGCAGTCATCTGTTTTGGGTGAAAAGGCACAAAGCACTCCGATTTCGCTGAGCTTTGACAAAAATATTATTTCAAAGCAGGGAGAAACAGCCGATTTTGAGTATTCGATTCCTTATGAGATTGTACCTGAAAATGTTCTTGTAAACGGTGTTGAATTTTGTATCAATAAAGACGGCAAAAACGCTATGCTTGCAAACGGACAGTCTGTTAAGGTCGGCGACGGCGTTACAAGGCTTGCCTTTTTGTGTGCTTCACTCGACGGCGACAGGAACGCAGAATTTACCGTAAATGATGAGCCTGTTAATGTTAAAATCAATTCCTGCTTTGAGCGCTTTGCGGCTTGGGATTTGTACGGCTTAAAGCAAACCGCATATATCAAAAAAGGAAAGCTCGGCTATGAGGCAACTCACAGTCACAGGGACGGTAATGATGCTGTTGCAAGGGGGATGTATTTCTATATTGCAGAGCTTGATGTTAAATCAGGCGACAGCGTAATGCTTCCTGTTGACGAGAATATTGTAATTATTTCCGCCTCTCAGGTTAAGGATTCTCAGACAAGGCTTGTTACACCTCTTTATGATGAGGTTAAAAAAAGACCTTATGACTATTCGTTCTCACTAAAGCATAAGCTTTTATATCTCTATAACAAGCGTGATATAAATTATTGATATTTGTGATGAAACAGAGGATTGCTATGAGTGTTGATGTTAATAAAAATTGGACAACCTCAAACGGAGGAGTTCCTCTTAATAACAACGAGGTTGAAAGATATATTGCGGTAAGGCCGACTCAAAATCAGCTTCGCCTTGCCGAAAAGCCCTTTTACTGCTTTGTTCATTTCGGTATGAACACCGCAACGGCAAGAGAATGGGGAGCCGGCGTTGAAACCGTCAAGGATTTTACAATCAAATCAATCAATGCTTTGCAGTGGGTAAAGGCAATTAAGGCAAGCGGTGCAACGGGTTTAATTTTGACCTGCAAGCATCACGATGGCTTTTGCCTGTGGGAAAGCGAATACACGGATTTTTCTGTAAAATACAGCGATTTTGACGGCGATATTGTTAAAATGGTATCCGACGCGTGCAGGGAACAGGGACTTGATTTCGGCGTCTATCTCTCACCGTGGGATATGCACGACAGCCGTTACGGTACAGACGCCTATAACGACTATTTTTGCAATCAGCTTACAGAGCTTCTGACAAATTACGGCGAAATTTTTGAGGTGTGGTTTGACGGTGCAAAGGGCTCTAATGCCGTTAAATTTGAGTATGATTGGGATAGGTACTATCAAATTATCCGCACGCTTCAGCCAAGGGCGAATATTGCCATATGCGGTCCCGATATTCGCTGGGTAGGCAACGAGGGCGGAAAAACAAGAAAATCCGAGTATTCCGTTGTGCCACGGTGCCTTACCGATACCGAAAAGGTTATGGAAAAAAGCCAGCAGGACGAAGCACAGGCAATAAATTTGAAAAAATACACCTCGTCCGATGAGGACCTCGGCTCTCGAAAGATGCTTGAAAAAAACGCCTATCTTACCTGGTATCCGGCTGAGGTTGATGTGTCAATACGCAGAGGCTGGTTTTATTCAAAAAATGAAAACAAAACCGTAAAATCCGCAAATAAGCTTTTTAAATTATATCTTAATTCTGTCGGAAATAACTGTACGCTTCTTCTCAATGTGCCTCCGACGGATAAGGGCGTTATTCACCGCAGGGATACAAGGGCATTAAAAAAGCTTGGCGAGAAAATTAAAGGCATTACGCAAAATCCCGTTGCTGTATATAAGCTCGGTCGGCTTACAGGGGATAACGGGTATATCGACTTTGATTTTGACAGCGTTAAAGGTCTTAAGTATATTGTTCTCAGCGAGGATATAAGCCAAAGCCAAAGGGTTGAAGGGTTTGATATGTATATCAAAAAGCCAAACGGCAAATACAAAAAGGCTTATAACGGTACTGTAATCGGAGCAAAAAAGATTATCAGGCTAAAAAACAAAAGGTGCCTGGGCGCACGGCTTGTTATCCGCCAAAGCAGAAGCAATCCGATAATCAAAGAAATAGGCTTTTACGAATAGGCAATAAAATTGGGACGGAAATTACTATCCGTCCCGTTTTTCTATTTTTTCACAGCAAGGCAGTAGCTTATCCCTTTTTCAGCAATCAAAGGTGCGTCTGTGTAAGCCTTGTTAAAGTCACTGAAAAACTGCCTGTCTATATCATCATTGTTTAAAAGCTCGTATATCCTAAAGCCGTTTCTGCTCAAAAGTGCCTCCATTTCAAAGCAGTTGTATTTTGCCTTCATATTTTCTTCACTCGGCGGCTTGAGCTTCGGGTTGTAGCTTAAATCGGGATAGTCAAAGACAAATGCACTCCCGCTTATCATCACATTTGAAAGCTTAGCGGTCATAGACTCAAAATCGTTACTGTCCATATAAAAACTCAACCCCATTGCCGCGGCAATTGTTTTTTTATCGGATTTGCCGATACTTGTATCGGCAATATCAGCTTGAGTAAAGCTAACATTCTCCGTATTGATATCAAGTGCTTTTAGCCTGCTGATTTTGTCGTTTAAATCTCTGTCAATTTCGATTGCCTCCATATCCCTGCAAAGCGGCGATAAGGAAATCGTGTCATACCCTGCACCCAAAACCAACAGCCTTTTTGCACCGAGCATTTTTTCTGTTCTTATACAACGCTTTAAAAATGCTCCTCTGCCCAGCACAGCAGGTGAAATGTACCTGTTTATTGCCTGCTGTGCATTATCACAGCCAAAGAATTCCTTGCTCTTTTCAATGCTGTCATAAATGGTATTGTATTCCTCATTTGTGATTAGCCTTTTTGATAAGCAGTCCTTTAAAACCCTTACCTCATACTGCTGATGATTTGCTCTTGCAAACAAACACATCATTGCTGTTGTGCTTTTACTCATTTTATCAATCCTCCTTATATTTCTATTATCATAACTAAAAAATATTTACAAGACTTGAAAAAATCTTAAAAATGTGGTAATATAAAAGGGAAGAAAAGAAAAAATTTCAGCCGTACTGCTTGATTAGTCAAACAGTACGGCATTTTTATTTCAGCATATTGTTTAAAGCATTTAAAACTCTTTTCTTGTCTGCCGACCACAAGGGAGCAATCAAATCCTTTTTTGCCCCGTCGCCTGTCAGTCGGTGAATAACAATATCATTTGGAATAATATCAACACAGTCCCTGATGATATCAATGTACTCGTCAAATTCAAGTGCTTTGAATTTTCCCTGCCTGTATTCCTCCTCCAAATCAGTCCCCTTGAGTATGTGCAGAAGCTGAAGCTTGATACCGTTTGCACCGCTTTCACATACATATTTAACGCTTTCAAGCATATCGCTTTTTGTTTCAAATGGAAGTCCGATTATCAAATGAACAACAATGTTAACATTGATTTTTATAAGCTCTTTAACTGCCCTGTCGTAAGCGTCAAGAGTGTATCCTCTGCGAATGTATTTTGCGGTGTCCTCGTGAATGGTCTGTAATCCGAGCTCGACAAAAACGGGCTTGATTTTATTGAGCTCATCAATAAGATGAATTACATCATCGCCTAAGCAGTCGGGTCTTGTCGCAATAGACAAGGCAACAATGTTAGGGTGGTTTATTGCTTCAAAAAACTTGCTTTTGAGCACCTCAACGGGAGCATATGTGTTTGTGAATGCCTGAAAATAAGCAATGTATTTTCCGCTTTTAATTTTGTTTGCTACACGCTTTTTTCCCTGTTCAATCTGTTCGGTTACAGAAAGGCTTGGACTCTCGGCAAAATCACCGCTTCCGCCCCTTGAGCAAAAAATACACCCTCTTGTATCGAGCGTTCCGTCGCGGTTGGGGCAGGTAAAGCCGGCGTTAATGCTGATTTTATAAACCTTTTCGCCAAAGGTGTCGTGCAGATAATTATTCAGACTGTAATATTTCATAAAAATCCCTCAGGCTGTTTTTGTTTCCGCAGACAAAGGAGGCGATTTTTTCTGCGTCAATATCCTCCTTGTCAAATGTATAGGCAAAGCCTCCTGCCTCTTTAAGTATTACAGAAGCTCCTGCCCAGTCCCACGGACGCAGTATCATTTCATAATAAAGATCTGCCTTACCGCTTGCAACATAGCAAATGTCAAGTGCGGCTGAGCCGCCTCGCCTTACCTCAATAGCCTTGTAAAAGATTTTCTCCGTCAGCTCAAAGGTCTTGTGAGCAAGCTCGTGCTCGTAAGGACAGGTTCCGAAAAGCACAAGGCTTTTTTCAATACCGCATTCAGAGCACTTTATTCTTTGTCCGTTAAGATATGCACCCTTGCCCTTTTGAGCGTAAAACAGGTTATCGAGGTCGGGGTCAAGAACAACACCTATAATCAGCTCCCTGTCCTTTGCAAGCCCCACGCTGATTGCGCTGTGCTGAAAGCCTTTTATAAAATTAGTTGTTCCGTCAATAGGGTCAATGACAAAGCAGTATCCGTCCGTAAAGGTCTTGTCACCGTCGCCCTCTTCACCTAAAAATGTGCACTCGGGTATTATTTTTCTCAGGCTTTCAAACAAGAAGTCCTGTATCATTTTATCGTATTTTGTAACAAGATTTACACTTGAGCCCTTGTCCTCAACACCGAGGTCGGCTCCTGCACTCTTGTATATTTCTCCTGCTTTTTTTACTGCATCTATAATTTGCTCTAACATTTCAAAATCTCCTGTGCTTTAGTTAAATATTATTCTATCACAAAACGGATAATAAAAAAACTCTTTTTTCCTCTATATTCATATTGACTTAAAAGTTTGTGTGGTTTAAAATTATAATGTTGGTATTTATCGGGCGTTTTGTCCGTATCCTAATATAGAAAGAAGTGGTATTGATGAGAGTGTTTTTAAGCTGTCTTGTGTGCCGTATGGTCACATTTATTCTTCATAAGCTCGGACGGGGTGCAACCTCTGCTCCCGGCATGGCGGCAATAAAAATTAAAAGGAATGTTCTTGCAAATCTTTCCAAAAACACAAAGGTAATAATCGTTACGGGAACTAACGGAAAAACCACCTCCTGTCGAATCCTTGAGGAAGGACTAAAAAAAGCAGGAAAATCCTATTTTATCAACAAATCGGGCGCTAATCTTATCACGGGAATTACCGCTTCCTTTATTATGAATTCAACGCTTTTTGGCAAGTGTAAAAAGGATTATGCGATAATCGAGTGCGACGAAAACGCATTTAAAGAGGTATCAAGATATATCAGAGCCGATGTCATTCTTGTCACAAATGTTTTCCGTGACCAGCTCGACAGATACGGCGAGGTTACGCATACCCTTAATGCGATTAAGGAGTCTGTTAAAAATCTTCCAAATGCAGTTGTATGCCTTGATGCTGACTGCTCGCTGACATATTCAATGTCGGGCGAAATACCGAATAAAATTGTCACCTTCGGCGTAAATGTTCCCTTTGACAAAAACGCAAAGGCACCCGAAATCAGCGATGCAAAACACTGTATTTTCTGCAAAAATGAGTATTCCTACACCTATCATACATACGGCCACCTCGGAGGCTTTGAATGTAAGGGGTGCGGCTATAAAAGACCTGAGCCGGATTTTGCCGTAACCTCGGTTGAGGAGCTAAAGCAAAATCACTCTATTGTTGTTGCGAATTTTAACGGAAGCAAAAATCTTATTAAGGTGAATATCGGCGGAGCGTATAATGTTTATAACGCAATCGGCTGTGCCGCAGCCCTTACTGCGCTCGGCATCGACGAAAAGACTGTTATTTCCGCTATTGAAAGCTTTAACGGAGCCTTCGGCAGAATGGAGCAGTTTGAAAGCAACGGCAATAAAATCAATCTTATTCTTGTAAAAAATCCTGCCGGCTTCAGCCAGACAATGAATTTTCTTAAGTCGGTTGACGATGATTTCACCTTGGTGCTCAGCCTTAACGATAATGCCGCTGACGGCAGGGATATAAGCTGGATATGGGATGTTGATTTCGGCGGAATTTTTGATAAGACAAATGTTAAAGAAATTTATGTTACGGGCAAACGATGCTTTGATATGGCGATAAGAGTTAAATATGAGGGCACTAACGGCAGAGAAATAAAGGTTATCGAAAATGAGGATTATGACGCGCTTGTTGATGTTGTTACCTCACAGGGCAGAAATGTTTACATTGTGCCCACCTACACCTCAATGATGACAATGCGTCCCGTAATTGCAAAAAGACTCGGCGGAAAGGAGTTTTGGAAGTGATACTTAGAATTGCACACCTTTATCCCGATATGCTCAATCTCTACGGCGACAGGGGTAATATTATAGCCTTGACTGAAAGAACGAAGGCAAGAAATATTGATGTTACGGTTGATGCAGTAACTATGGGCAAATCCTTTAACGCCGATGATTATGATATTTTGTTTATCGGCGGCGGTCAGGATTTTGAACAGGATGTTTTGCTTGACGATTTAAAAAAAGGCAAGGATGAGCAAATCAGCAGGGCAATAAACAACGGTATTGCAATGCTTGCAATTTGCGGCGGCTATCAAATGCTCGGTAAGTATTACAAAACCTATGACGGCAAAATGCTTGAATATATCGGTGCTATCGACTTTTATACCGAGGGCAGAGAGGAAAGAATGATAGGCAATTTTGCTTATAAAACCAAAGAGGGTATAGAGGTTGTCGGCTTTGAAAATCATAGCGGAAGAACCTATCTCGGCAAGGATACAGAGCCTCTCGGCAAAATGATTAAGGGCTACGGCAATAACGGTGAGGACGGCACCGAGGGTGTAAGATTTAAAAATACCTTCGGCACCTATTCGCACGGTCCCGTGCTTCCTAAAAATCCTCAGCTAACCGATTTAATTATTTCAAAAGCACTTGAAAATAAATACGGCAGTGCTCAGCTTGCGCCGCTTGACGATACCCTTGAGGCAAAGGCGAGAGAGCAGGTGCGTAAGCTGTATTTCAAATAAAAGCCTAAAATACACGATGATATAGAAATATCTTCAAATTTCTCTTGATTTTTCTATATCATTCTGTTATAATACTTTGGCATTCGTTAGAATACACACGCATACGGGTTAAGCCTTAGGTTACAGACAAGGGCTTTTGCCATACCCGATGCGGAGGATTAACCTTAAAGGAGGAAATTATAATGGCAAATGTAGTTTCAATGAAACAGCTTTTAGAAGCAGGTGTTCATTTCGGACACCAAACAAGAAGATGGAATCCTAAAATGGCTGAGTACATCTTCACAGAGCGTAACGGCATCTACATCATCGACCTTCAGAAAACAGTTAAGAAGCTCGACGAGGCTTATATGTTCGTTCGCGACCTCGCAGCAGACGGCGGTTCAATCATTTTCGTAGGCACAAAGAAGCAGGCTCAGGATTCAGTTAAGGAAGAGGCTGAGCGTTGTGCAATGCCTTATGTTAATGCTCGTTGGCTCGGCGGTATGCTTACAAACTTCAAGACAATCCGCGGCAGAGTTGCCCGTCTTGCTCAGCTTAAGGCTATGAGAGAGGACGGCACATTCGACCTTCTTCCCAAGAAAGAGGTTGTAGGTCTTGAGCTTGAGATTGAAAAGCTTGAGAAGTATCTCGGCGGTATCACAGAGATGAAGAAGATTCCGCAGGCTATGTTTATCGTAGATCCCCGCAAGGAGAGAATTGCAGTATCAGAGGCTATGAAGCTCGGTCTTCCTATCGTTGCTATTGTTGATACAAACTGTGACCCTGACGAAATCGACTATGTAATTCCGGGTAACGACGATGCAATCCGTGCAGTTAAGCTTATTGCAGGTGCAATGGCAGATGCTGTTATCGAGGGTCGTGACGGTAAGGATACAGCAGACGAGGCTCCGGCTGAGGAAGCAGCAGAAGAGGCAGAAGAGGCTGCTGAATAATTTAATATTTTAACCTGACAGGAGGATTTATATAATGGCATTTACAGCACAGGATGTTAAGGCTCTTCGTGAGAAGACCGGCGTTGGTATGATGGAGTGCAAAAAGGCTCTTGTTGAGTCTGACGGAGATATGGAAAAGGCTATTGACTTTCTTCGTGAAAGAGGTCTTGCAGCCGCTGCTAAAAAGGCAACAAGAATTGCCGCAGAGGGTGTTGTTCTTCCGTATTATGATGCACAGGCAAAGAAGGGCGTTGTTGTTGAGGTTAACTCGGAAACAGACTTCGTTGCTAAAAATGAAAAGTTTATGGACTTTGTTACAGGCGTAGCAAAGACAATTATTGCTAATGATTCTGCAGATGTTGAAGCTCTTTGCAATACTGAGTTCAACGGCACAGGCAGAACTGTTACAGAAACACTTAACGACCTCGTTCTTGCAATCGGCGAGAATATGAAGGTTCGTCGCTTTGAGAGAATGGACGGTATCGTTTCAACATATATCCACGGCGGCGGCTCAGTAGGCGTTATGATCGGCTTTGATGTTGCTGACGAGTCAAAGGCACAGACAGCAGAGTTTGAGGCAATGGGCAAGAATGTTGCTATGCAGATTGCCGCTATGAACCCAAGCTATCTTGACCAGGCTTCTGTTCCGGCAGAGGTTGTTGAGCACGAAAAGGGTATCCTCGCAGCACAGATGAAGGAGGATCCTAAAATGGCTTCAAAGCCTGAGGCTGTTCTTGTAAAGATTGCCGAGGGTAAGATGAGCAAGTATTACAAGGAAAACTGCCTTGTTGAGCAGGAATTTGTAAGAGGCGATCTCTTCCAGGGCTCAGTTAAGGGCTATATCGATTCAGTTGCCAAGGAGCTTGGCACAGAAATCAAGGCAACAGGCTTTATCAGAATGATGAAGGGCGACGGCCTTGAAAAGAGAGAAGAAAACTTTGCAGAGGAAATCGCAAAGCAAATCAATGGCTAATTAAATAACATTTAAGAGCAGGTCATAGACCTGCTCTTTTTTATTGCAATAACACTCTTGATATGTATAATACATATCCATATGACGAAATCACAAACGATGTACTCATTTGAGCAAATCAAAGTGTAAAAATATGAAATTTTTGTGAATTATATTTTTTACTTAATTGACTTTTTTCTAAAAAATGGTATTCTAGATTTATAAAAAGAAAGGAGAATTTCCATGGCAGAAAATAAATACGCAGGTACAAAAACCGAAAAAAATCTCAGAGAGGCATTTGCAGGCGAGTCGCAGGCAAGAAACAAGTATACATACTTTGCTTCGGTTGCAAAAAAAGCCGGCTATGAGCAGATTGCCGCTTTGTTTCTTAAGACAGCGGATAATGAAAAGGAGCACGCAAAGCTTTGGTTTAAGGCTCTTGGCGAGCTTGAGGACACTCCGGCAAACCTTTTGAGCGCAGCTCAGGGTGAAAACTATGAGTGGACAGATATGTATGACAGAATGGCTAAGGAGGCTGACGAGGAGGGCTTCCACGAGCTTGCAGAGCAGTTTAGAGGCGTTGCCGCTATTGAAAAGGAGCACGAGGAAAGATACAGAGCTCTTCTTCATAACATTGAGGTTATGGAGGTATTCAAAAAGAGCGGTGTTACAATGTGGGAATGTCGCAACTGCGGTCACATTGTTATCGGCACCGAGGCTCCCGAGGTTTGCCCTGTATGTAAGCATCCGCAGGCATTCTTTGAGGTAAGAAGCCAAAATTACTAATATTGTTTCTATTATTTAAGAGCATCTCATATGAGATGCTCTTTTTCTTGCTAAATCACTTTCTTTATGATAATATAGTATTGCGTATTATCAGTAATAAGAGGTGGGTATATGAAAGCAAAAAACAAAAGAAAGATTTTTTTATATTATCCGTTGTGCGAGGATTTTTCATTAGGTCAGGCAATACTCAAATATCTTAGCAATCTGCCTTATATGCTGTCGCTTATTATTACGGCACTGCTTAGCTATGGATATTTTATTGTTAAAGAAACCATTACTATCGACAGCCTGAGCAACGATAGATATAACAGTGGTATCCTTTTTGCTCAGGGTAGGCTGATTTCTCCTCTGATAAGCAAGATTTTTATGGAGCAAACCAACAATTATTCGTTTACAAATATTTTCGGCTTGCTCTTGATAATGCTATCGGTTATTATAATTTGCTGTGTGTTTGAAAAGATTTTTAAACCAAAAACAATAGTACCGGCTGTTGCGTTTAGCTGTGTGTATGTATCATATCCGCTTAATTTTGAATATTATGATTTTTCAGGCTCGCTTCTTTTGTCGGGATTTTGTATGTGCCTGCTTTCTGTCAGCTTATATCTCATTCTGACAAAAAAATCAAAATTTGAAAGGTTTTATCTTCCGCTTATTTTGCTTGCCTTAATGGAATCATCTTATGAGACGTTTACATTTGCATTTGTGTGTTTAGTTTGTATTTGTCTAATTCCGCTTGTTACTGATAAATGCGATTTAAAAAACAAAATAGGCTATTTAATACATAGCGCAATTGTTGTTGTTTGTGCTTTGGTTGTGGAGTACATTATCAGCACCAGCGCCATTTCTTTGCGTGGAGTTGAACAGGATTACCATGCAGACAAAAATATCTTCTGGTTTGAGGCAAGCTTTTTGGAAGGTATAAAAACACTATTCAAATCATTTGTTCTTTTTTGGAATTCAAAGGTATTCTGTTATCTGCCTTTTACAATCTTGTTTGTTGCCGGAGTAATATTTACGGCAATTTTTATCGGTGAAATTACTAAAAAAAGCAATAATAAATTAGCGGTGCTGTTGTCCTATGGCGCAGTTTTTGCATCAATTTTTGCATTTTTTGTTGTCAAGGGCGGTAGCTGTTGTTACAGGGGCGAAACAACATTTCCTGTTTTTGTAGGCTTTGTTATGTATTTATTGCTCTTGAAAACAGAAAATAAAAAATCCGTTATTAAAGGTATTTGTATTGCCTTTGTAGGAGTGTTAATTCTATCCCAAGCAATGTCCTGTGATTATTGGAACAGGCTTCAAAATAGGGCTTATAATGCAGAAAAGCAAGTAATTTGTACTGTCGATATGATTGTTACGGAAAGATACGGTAAGTCAAAGCCTGTTGTATTTATAGGTGCTTATCAATTACCTGATGATATTAAAGAAAAGGACCAAATAAAAGATAATACCATAGCAAAAAGAATTTATGATTTCGGTCTAAAAATGGAAGGAAGACTCTTTTATAATGCCGAATATAAAATAACAGACACAAAAATGAGATCGTATCTTGCGTGGGCGGAAAAACCATTTAATGATCCAAACGAAGAAATATACAAATTTGCCGAATATCACGGTTGCTATTTTGTTCACGCTCAAAAGCAACAGTATTATGAAGCGGCGGAAAAGTATGCAGATTTGCCAAACTGGCCGGATAAGCAATCGGTTTTTGATGCCGGTGATTATATCGTAGTTAAGCTTGGTGATGTAAAAGAATAATAGTTATTTGATGAAAAGAGCATTTCAGTTGAAATGCTCTTTTACAATTTTGTATATCCACTTGAAAACTAAATCTAACTATGTTATATTTATACTGTATAGGGTACCCTAATTATTTTGAATCGAGAGTGATATTGATGAAAAAAATAATTTCCGTTATACTGTCTGCGGTAATAGTTATTACTGCATTGTTTTGCTTTGGACTTGCAAATGTAAGTGCGGCGAGCGGTAACTGCAGTGCGACAGGCTCGTCTGTTAAATGGAATTATGATTTATCAACAAAAGTGCTGTCATTAACAGGAAAGGGTGTTGTTAAGGATTACGGTAACACCTCTCTTAACAGAGTACCTTGGTATTCCTACAAGAATGAAATTACTACTGTCGAGGTTGGTGAAGGAATTACCGAGCTCGGAACCCTTGTTTTTTATAATCTTACTGCGGTTACATCGGTGTCGCTTCCAAGCACTCTTACAACCATTGCCGGCGGTGTTCTTGCCGACGGCTACGGTGCCTTTGTCGGCTGTACCTCTCTTGAAAGTATTACCCTTCCTCAAAGTCTTACAACCATTGAGGCAATGGCATTTCGCGGTTGTACGGCACTTAAAAGCATAACTATTCCCGATAGTGTTACAACTCTCGGCGCAAGTGCATTTCGTGAGTGCACAAGCCTTGAAACCGTTACATACGGAACGGGCTTAACCGCAACAGGCGAATATGCCTTTTACGATTCAGGTATAAAAAATATCAATTTTTCTTCGACAATAACAGAGGTCAGTGTTTGGTCCTTCTTTAATACAAAGCTTACTTCTGTTGAGATACCTGAGAATGTTACCTCAATCGGCACAAGAGCATTCGCAAACTGCTCGTTTATTATGACGGCAACGGTTTATAATGCGAACTGTACCTTCAACGGTATAATCGGTGAGGACCCGTTTAACGGTTCAAACCAGTCACTCACTATGCGAGGACACAGCGGCTCTACCACCCAAACCTATGCAACGGAAAAGGGCTATACATTTGAATCAATCGACGATTGTGACCACGCAACCACTCATCAAGAGGTTTTAACTCCTGCCACCTGTACTGTAATCGGTAGGGGAGCAAATGTTTGCGATGAATGCGGATTTTCTGTTTCCGAGTACGATATACCTGCAACAGGTCATACCTATGAACTGTTAAGCGAAAATGACCAATCTGCAACAGACGGCCATATATACAGAGAATATTCCTGCATTGCAGGCGACGATACAAAATCCGAAATCGAGCATGTTTCGTATCTTGACGGGTTTTATACATACACCTCAACTGCTACCTGCACAAGAGGCGGTATTGAAACATATACCTGTACGGTTGAAGGCTGCGGAAAGGTAACGAGAAATACCGTTTCTGCAGGTCAGCATCAGGTTGCGGAATATACTCAGACATTGGCACCGACCTGCACAACAGAGGGCTCTGAGCAGGGTGTATGCTCAGTATGCGGCGGAGTTGACACAAGGACAATTCCTGCCCTCGGTCATACAAATACATTGGTTGAAGAACGAGATGATACCGCTGTCGACGGACATAAGTATGAAATATATCATTGCTCTGTCTGTGATCAAGATAATACGGTAGTTACGCATACAGATTGGGTCGACGGCAAGTACACAAGAACCGTGCTAACCGAGCCAAAGTGCGTTATTAACGGTGTTGCAAGAGATACCTGTTCAATTTGTGCTCAAACAAGAAATGTGACGCTTCCTGCAAACGGTCAGCACGATTGGTATGAAACAGGCAGTAAGGCTCCTACCTGTACAGCTCAGGGAGAGGTTTATTACGCTTGCAGTAATTGCAGTTTGACAAAAACGGAAAAAACGCAGGCGAATGGTCACTCTTATAAGCTTGATGAAACAGCAACAGTATCTCCAACCTGCACAGAAACAGGCTCAAATAAGTACGATTGTCTTGTTTGCGGAGCAACAAAGAGCGAGGTTGTTCCTGCGACGGGTCACGCTGCCGACCAGTCATCATATACTATTGTTCAAAATGCAACCTGTGAGGAAAACGGCTTGGCAACTGCAAACTGTGTGACCTGCGGTGCGCAGGGATATGAGATTGTGATTGCAGCACTCGGTCACGATTATCAAAATGTTATTGAGCCGATTGCCGACAAGCCCGGTCATTCGCTTTCAACTCCGACATGCTCAAGATGCGGTGCCAAGGATACTGCAAGCACCGTGCATGACGAGTGGATTGAAGGCGGCTACGAAACAACGGTTGTTACAGAGGGAAGCTGTACGATTGCAAGGGTTACAAGAGATACCTGCACATATTGTAATATAACCCGAACAAATAATACCCCCGCTCCCGGTCACAGCTATGTTATGACCTCTTACGATGCAACGGGCAGATTAAGCTATGAATGCTCTGTTTGTGCTAATAAGATAACGAGAACTCCTGCTACTGTTTTGGCACTGTGGAATGTTCAAAATGTCAACAAAGCACCGTCAGAGGTATCACAGGGCGGACTCCTTAATGTTGTAGTTGACGATGTTATCAACGCAAAGGATTATTCGCTTCTACTCAGGCTCAAAAAAATAAATGAAGCACAATAACACGATAAAAACAGTCCTCTTGTTTGAGGACTGTTTTTTGTTAAAAAATATTGCTTTGGTCTATAATAAAATTATTATTTTTTTATTTATAAAGTATTTACATTGAACTAAGTTTATATTATTATATATATAAGAATATATATAACAACTGCATACGGAGGTATATGTTATGAGCATTGCATATAAAAGAATACTGCTCAAGCTCAGCGGCGAGGTGCTTGCAGGCGAAAAGGGAACAGGCATTGATAATGCAACTGTTACAAAAATCTGCACATCTGTTAAAAAGGTTGCCGATATGGGCGTTGAGGTCGGTATTGTTGTAGGCGGCGGCAATTTCTGGAGAGGCAGAACAAGTGAGCATATGGACAGAACAAGAGCTGACCATATCGGTATGCTTGCAACAGCGATGAATTCACTTGCTCTTTGCGACGCACTTGAACAGCTCGGAGCTGATGTAAGAGTACAGACTGCAATAGAAATGCGTCAGATAGCAGAGCCTTATATTCGCAACAAGGCAATCCGCCATTTTGAAAAGGGCAGAATTGTAATTTTCGGCTGCGGAACAGGCTCACCGTTTTTCTCAACAGATACTGCGGCGGCGCTTCGTGCGGTTGAAATAAATGCAGATGTTCTTCTTAAAGCAACAAATGTTGACGGTGTTTACGATAAGGACCCGAACAAATATGATGACGCTGTCAAATTTGACGAGGTTCAGTTTAAAGAGGTTCTTGCCCGTGATATCAAGGTTATGGACTCAACTGCATTCTCGCTTTGCAAGGACAATGATTTGTCCATTCTTGTATTTGACCTTACCGACCCTGATAATATTATCAGCGCGGTTGAGGGAAAATCAATCGGTACACTTGTTAAAAACTAATTTTATAAGAGAGGTAAAATTATGGAAGCATTATATTCTAAAACAAAGGAAAAGATGGAAAAATGTCTTACTTCCCTTGAAAGAGATTTTTCATCAATCAGAGCAGGCAGAGCAAACCCTGCAATTCTTGATAAGGTTACAGTAGATTATTACGGAGTACCGACAGCCATCAATCAAATGGCAGCTGTCAGCGTTCCCGAAGCAAGACTTCTTGTTATTCAGCCTTGGGATGCTTCAACACTCAAGGATATTGAAAAGGCAATAAATGTTGCCGATTTAGGTATCAATCCGCAGAATGACGGTAAAGTAATCCGCCTCAGCTTCCCACAGCTTACAGAGGAGCATCGTAAATCGCTTCAAAAGGATATTTCAAAAAGAGGCGAGGAAGCGAAGGTTGCTATCCGTAATGTTCGCCGTGATGCAATGGATGATTTAAAGAAGCTTAAAAAGGATAACGAAATCACCGAGGACGAGCAAAAGGACGGCGAAAAGAAGCTTCAGGATATTACCGATGACTTCATCAAGCAGTCAGAGGCTATAACGAAGAAGAAGGAAGAGGAAGTTCTTTCTTTGTAATTCATAATTGCGGCGGAGCATTATCCGCCTTGCAGGGCGGCTGAAATACTGTCGCCCTATAACTGTATTTAAGGAGATGCTGTCATATGGCTTTGTTTAACAAAAAAGGCAGTGAAAATACTGAGTATTCGGTTCTTCCCGAGCATATCGGAATTATAATGGACGGCAACGGAAGATGGGCAAAAAAAAGAGCGCTTCCCCGTACTGTCGGTCACAAAGCCGGTGCAGAGGTTTTTCGTTCAATAAGCAAGGAATGTGCAAGAATAGGAATAAGGTATGTTACCTTTTATGCCTTTTCTACTGAAAATTGGAAAAGACCAAAGGAAGAGGTAGATGCCTTGATGAATCTTTTCAAGGATTATCTGCTTGAGGCTAAAAGTGATTTTCAGCAGGCAGGCGACATAAGGCTGAAATTTATCGGCGAAAGAGCAGGGATTTCAAACGAGCTTCTCGGATTGATGGACGAGGCAGAGCGTGAAACTGCAAATCACACGGGAACAACAGTTTACCTTGCTATCAATTACGGAGGCAGGCAGGAGATTGTGTCTGCTGTTAATAGACTTATCAAACAGGGAAAAACCGATATAACAGAGCAGGACATTTCGGATAGTATTTATACTGTGCCCGACTGCGATTTGATTATCAGACCGAGCGGAGAGCAAAGACTGTCTAATTTCCTTTTATGGCAGGCGGCATACAGCGAGTTTTGGTACAGCGATGTTCTTTGGCCTGATTTCAAGTCGGATGATTTGCATCAGGCACTCAGGGAATTTGAAAAAAGAAACAGACGCTTCGGCGGATAAAACATATTTTGATGAAAGGCGGAAGTTGATATGAAACAAAGAGTTATAACAGCCGTTTGCCTGCTTGCAGTGCTTGCTGTGGTCGTGTGGCAGATAAACACTCCTGTGCTTTTGATTGCGGTTGCATTTATTTCGGCGGTTGCAAGCGGAGAAATTATGAGATGTGCCAATGTTCAAAACACCTTTATTAAGGTGACAGGCATAATCTTTTCGGTGGGAGTTCAGCTTTTTGCAAGCTCAAAGGTGCTTGAGCCCGTTGTCAGCTCAGAAAAATGGGGTGCAGTTATAGGCGCAGTACCAAATGTAGTTTTTGTAATTGCAATTAGCCTCATATTTTTCCTTGCTATGCTCAAGGGATATGCGTACACCACCTTTGAAGATGTGGCGGTTTCGTTTTTTGCAAGCGTGGTAGTGCCGTACGGCTTCAGCCTTTTTATCAGGCTTCGTGATATGTTTGATAATACTCAGTTTGGGGTTTATCTTATTTTCTATGCACTTATCTGTGCCCTTGCAACGGATACGGGTGCTCAGCTTACGGGAATGGCAATAGGTAAAACAAAAATGGCACCGAATATCTCACCTAAAAAAACTGTTGAGGGTGCAGTCGGCGGACTTATTTTCAGCTTTGTTTTAACCTCTGTGGCACTGTTGCTTTACAACAAGCTTGCAATAGCACCGCTCAGCAGAGAAATGGCAACCGTGCTTCTTGCAGTCTGCCTTCCTGTATCCTTTATGGGTATGATGGGCGACCTTTCCGCTTCGGTGCTGAAAAGAAATTTCGGCGTAAAGGATTTCGGCAGAATATTCCCCGGTCACGGCGGTGTTATGGACAGACTTGATTCAACGCTTTTTACACTGCCCATTACATATGCGGTAGCGCTTATTACACTCAAAATTTTTTAAATGATTTGCGGTGATTAAAATGAAAAATATTTCACTACTCGGCTCAACAGGCTCAATAGGTACACAAAGCCTTGATGTTTGCCGAATGCACGGCTATAAGGTAAGATGCCTTACGGCAAATTCAAATGTTGATATTATCGAAAAACAGGTCAGGGAATTTAAACCCGATATGGTCTGTATGATGAATGAAAATTCCGCTAAGGAGCTTAAAACAAAAATCGGCGATATGGCGGTAAAGGTTGTAAGCGGTATGCAGGGGCTTATTGAATGTGCAACCTATGACAAGGCTGACACGGTTCTCAATTCCGTTGTCGGAATGGTAGGACTTCAGCCGACTCTTGAAGCAATAAAGGCTAAAAAAACAATTGCCCTTGCAAATAAAGAAACACTTGTTGCCGGCGGTCATCTTGTGACAAATCTTGCAAGGGAAAATAATGTAGATATTCTTCCCGTTGACAGTGAGCATTCCGCAATCTTTCAGTCAATGCAGGGAATGCCGTCAAAAAAAGCAATCAAAAAAATAATACTCACCGCATCGGGCGGACCGTTTTTCGGCAAAAAGCTCTCGGAGCTTGAAAATGTAACGGCGGCAGATGCACTAAAGCATCCAAACTGGGATATGGGTGCAAAAATAACCATTGACTCTGCTACAATGATGAACAAGGGACTTGAGTTTATCGAGGCAAAATGGCTTTTTGATATGCCAAATGAGGATATTGAAATAGTTGTTCACAGAGAGTCCGTTGTTCACTCTACAATTGTTTATCAGGATAATTCAATGATAGCGCAGTTGGGTGTACCTGATATGAGAATACCTATTCAGTATGCACTGACTTATCCCGAAAGAGAGCCGAGTCCCGTTAAGGAGCTTTCACTTTCCGATTACGGAAGGCTGACCTTCTTTGAGCCCGACTATGAAACATTTAAGTGCATTGATGTTTGCAAAAATGCAATTGAAATGGGCGGGCTTCATCCGGCGGCTGCCAATGGCGCAAACGAAGAAAGCGTAAAGCTTTTCCTAAATGGTAAAATTAAATTTACCGATATTGCATATCTTAATAATGAAGCTATGAAGAATGCTCCCGATAAAAAGGATTTCACTCTTGACGATGTTCTTGAAACGGACAAAAGGGCAAGAGAATATGTTTTAGAGGCGGTTAAGTGAGTTTAAGTTCAATTTGGAATACGGTTTATCCTGTTGCAATAGCAATACTGTTTTTTGAGTTAATAATCATTATTCACGAGGGCGGTCATTTTTTAGCCGCCAGACTTATGAAAATCAAGGTGAATGAATTTTCAATAGGTATGGGACCGAAGATTTTTCAGTTTACCAAAAATGATACCAAATATACACTCAGATGGATCCTTTTCGGCGGTTACTGTGCTATGGAGGGCGAGGACGAGGAAAGCGATGACAAAAACGCCTTTGGCAACAAAAAGGTTTGGCGAAGAATTTTTGTCGTTGTTGCAGGTGCTTTGATGAATTTGCTTTTAGGCTTTATTATCGTGCTTATTATTACATCGTCGCAAAGCCTTGTCGGAACCACCGAAATTGCAAAATTTGAGGATAATGCCGTCAGCGCTTCATACGGTCTTCAGGTCGGAGATAAAATCAAAAACATCGACGGTATGAGGGTTTATACAACAAACGATGTTTCAACAGGTCTTTCAAGATGCGAGGACGGCAATGTCGATATGGTTGTACTGCGTGACGGAAAAGAGAAAAAAATCAGTGTTCAGTTTAAAACAGAGGAGTTTGAGGGGCATAATTACACGGTTATGGACTTTTGGCTTCGCGGTGTTGAAAAAAGCTTCTCAAATGTATTGGTGCAAAGCGCTAAGGAGTATCTTTCATTTGCAAGAATGGTATTTCTTTCCGTTCACGATATTTTGCTTGGCAGATACGGACTGTCCGATTTAAGCGGACCTGTCGGCGCGGTATCGGTTGTATCGGATGCGGTAAAGGTTTCCGTATTTTCAATGCTCAGAATTATGGCGCTTCTCACTATCAATGTCGGACTTTTCAATCTGTTTCCCATTCCTGCGCTTGACGGATGGAGATTGTTTGTTCTTATCGGCGAGGGAATAACCCGCAAAAAGCTCCCTCAAAAGCTTGAATATATGATAAATGCAGTCGGTCTTGCACTGCTTATAGGGCTTATGTGCCTTGTTACCTTTAGTGATGTTACAAAGCTGTTTTAACAGCAGGGAAAAGGTGAGATTATGGAAAGAAGAAAAAGCAGAAAAATTAAAATAGGCAATACCTTTATCGGCGGGGACAGTGAAATACTTGTTCAAAGCATGCTCAATATTCCTGCCGGTGATATTGATGGCTCGGTTAATCAGGCAAAGGAGCTTGCAGCAGCAGGCTGTCAGGTTATCCGCTTTGCAATTCCCAATGAAGATGCTCTTGCTCTTATTGAGCCTATAAAGGAAGCGGTTGATGTACCGCTTGTTGCCGATATTCATTTTGACTACCGCCTTGCAATCGGTGCGGCAGAAAGAGGAATAGATAAAATAAGAATTAACCCGGGTAATATCGGCGACGAGTCAAGGGTGAAAGCAGTTGCGGATGTTTGTAAAAGCAAGAGCATTCCTATTAGGATAGGTGTAAATTCAGGCTCTCTTGAAAAGGATATACTTGCAAAATACGGTTCTCCTACTCCGCAGGCGATGGTTGACTCGGCAATGTATCACGCAAGACTGCTTGAAAAATTTGATTTTGAGGATATAGTAATTTCAATTAAATCGTCAAATGTTCAAACTATGATAAACGCCTACGAGCTTGCCGCTCAAAGCTGTGACTATCCGCTTCATCTCGGTGTTACCGAGGCAGGTACAGAGCGTATGGGTATTATTAAATCGTCTGTCGGTATCGGCTCGCTTCTCACAAGAGGTATTGGTGACACGATAAGAGTCAGCCTTACGGACGCACCTGTTAAAGAGGTTTTTGCAGCATTTGATATTTTAAAGGCAATAGGGCTTAAAAATGATTGCCCGTATCTTATTTCGTGTCCTACCTGCGGCAGAACAAAAATTGACCTTGTGTCCCTTGCAAAGCAGGTTGAGGAAAGGCTCAGAGATTGCAAAAAGCCGATAAAGGTTGCGGTAATGGGCTGTGTTGTTAACGGACCGGGAGAGGCAAAAGAGGCAGATATCGGAATTGCAGGCGGCGACGGTAACGGCTTGATATTTAAAAAGGGCGAAATTCTCAGAAAGGTTGATGAGAAGGATTTGCTCGATGAATTGATGAAGGAAATAGAGAAGCTATAAATGAACAGATTTGCAAATTATTTTTCGGAATATGTTGATAAAAATATACTTGCGCTTATAGGAAACGCAGAGATAACGGATTTTACCGTGTCAAGACAGGAGAGAACTCTAAAGGTAGGACTTTTTCTTGACAGCTTTGTAGATTATTCCGTTATGAAATCGGCGGGAAGCTCAATTGCCGAAAAAATGCAGCTTCACAGGGCTAATATAAATCCCCGTTTTCCGAAAAGCACATTTGATATACATAATATTGAAAAAATACTTGAATATGTAAAAAGTGATATTCCTGCGGCAAACGGATTTTTTGAGGGCGCCGAGGCTGAAATTGAGGACACAACCCTGACCGTTTTTCTTAAAAAAGGCGGCAAGGATGTTCTTGAAAGCAAAAGGGTTGATGTTCAAATAAGCAAAAGGCTTGACAGTCTTTTCGGTATGGACCTTGATGTTTCATTTATGGAGGTTCAGGCTTTTGATATTGAAAAGGCGGTAAGAGAGGCTGTTGAAGAAAAGCGCCACGAGGAAGAGCTCAAGCGCGAGGAGCAGCTTAAAAATGTTGTCCACGAAATATGGGACGAGCTTCCGCTTTATAAGGATACAATCAAAAGAATTTACGGCAAAGCAATTACGGAAAAGCCAAAGGCAATCAAGGATGTTTCTGCCGATGACGGCTACATAACTGTTTGGGGAGATGTCATCAAATCAGAGGTAAAGGAAACAAAAAGAGGAACAAGCAAGATCTTTGATTTTGACATAACAGACTACACCTCGTCCATGACCGTAAAAATGTTTGATGACAAAAATCTCGTTGACAGTATTGTAAACGCTTTGTCCGAAAACAAGACTCTTTTAATCAGCGGCAGCTATCAGTTTGATACCTTTTCAAATCAATATGTGTTAAGACCGAGAGCAATCTGCGGTATTGTTAAAACCGAAAAAACCGACGACGAGGAGGAAAAGAGGGTTGAGCTTCACCTGCACACCTCTTTGTCCGAAATGGACGGTATTTCAGCACCCAAGGCTCTTATTAACAGAGCTATAAAGTGGGGGCACAAGGCAATTGCCGTAACAGACCACGGTGTTGTTCAGGCTCTGCCGGAGGCGTATAATGCCGCAAAGGGAAAAATTAAGCTCATTCTCGGTATGGAGGGGTATCTTGTTGATGATGAACAGTATCCCAATTTCCTAACGATGAAGCGTAATGAGTACAAAAGGCACCATGTTATCCTGCTTGTAAAAGAGGATACATCTCTTGATGAGAGTATTCCAAAGGAAGAAAGAAAGTACGGCAGAAAAAATTTGTACGAAATGATTTCTGCTTCAAATGTAAAATATTATAAAGCCCGTCCTCTTATTCCCAAATCGCTTCTTGCAAAGAAAAGGGACGGAATAATCGTTGGCTCTGCCTGTGAACAGGGCGAGCTTTATCAGGCAATTCTTGAAGAAAAATCCGACGAAGAGCTTGAAAGAATTGCTTCATTTTATGATTATCTTGAAATTCAGCCCAACGGAAACAATGCCTTTATGCTTCGTACAAGCAGTGAGGAGTATATTAAGAACAAAAAGGGCGAGGAAAAGAAAAATCTTCACTGGAAGGTTAACACCGAAGAAGATTTGATAAACATAAATAAAAAGATTATCGCTATCGGTGATAAGCTCGGTAAGATGACTGTTGCAACAGGCGATGTCCATTTCCTTGATGAAAAGGACGCAAGGTTCCGTGCAATCATAATGGCATCAAAGGGCTTTGACGATGCTGATGAGCAGGCTCCTCTTTATTTCAAAACAACAAGAGAAATGCTCGACGATTTTGCGTGGGCAGGAGATAGGGCAAGAGAATTTGTCATTGATAACCCAAACAAAATCGCAGACAGTATAATGGATAATATTCCGCCCATCCCGCCCGGAACCTTCCAGCCTCATATTGACGGGGCTAATGAGGAGCTTACCGAAAAATGCTGGAACAGAGCAAAGGAGCTTTACGGCGATCCTGTGCCCGAATATGTTGCTTCAAGGCTTCAAAGAGAGCTTGATTCGATTATAGGTCACGGCTTCGGAGTGCTTTATGTAATTGCAAAAAGACTTGTTGAGGAAAGTGAAAGAAACGGCTACCTTGTTGGCTCAAGAGGCTCGGTCGGATCGTCCTTTGCCGCTCATATGGGCGGTATTTCAGAGGTTAATCCGCTTGCACCTCACTATTACTGCACAAGGTGTAAGCACAGCGAGTTTATCCTTGACGGCTCGGTAGGCTCCGGATTTGATCTTCCTGTTAAAAATTGTCCTAACTGCAATGTTCCAATGAAGCGCGACGGCCACGAAATTCCGTTTGAAACCTTCCTCGGCTTTGACGGTGACAAGGAGCCTGATATCGACCTTAACTTTTCGGGCGAATATCAGTCACGCTCGCATAGATATACAGAGGAGCTTTTCGGTAAGGAATATGTGTTCAAGGCAGGAACAATGGCAACCGTTGCCGATAAAACCGCATATGGCTATGTTATGAAATACCTTGACGAGAGAGGTCAGCTTGCTTTAACGCCAAAGGCTGAAATTGACAGGCTCACAGTAGGCTGTACCGGAATTAAGCGTACAACAGGTCAGCACCCCGGCGGTATGGTAGTTGTTCCCGATAAATATACTGTTGAGGATTTCACACCTATTCAGTATCCCTCAAACGATGAGAAAAAGGGTACATATACAACACATTTTGACTTTAAAAATTCGCTTCATGATACTCTTTTAAAGCTTGATGAGCTTGGACACGATAATCCCACTCTTTATAAGTATCTTGAGGATTTAACGGGCATACCCGTAATGGATGTTGATTTGTGCGACCCTAATTTATACAAGCTCATAACATCAACTGAGCCTATCGGCGTTTCACCCGAGGATATAGACTGTAATACGGGAACGCTTGCAATTCCCGAAATGGGCACACCGTTTGTTATCGGAATGCTCGAGGAGGCACAGCCAAAAACCTTTTCCGACCTTCTTCAGATTTCAGGTCTTTCACACGGAACGGATGTATGGCTCGGTAATGCACAGGAGCTTATTAAAAACGGAACCTGCACAATTTCAGATGTTATCGGCTGTCGTGACGATATTATGACTCACCTTATCCATGTTGCCGAGGATTATGAGAAAAAAACAGGCAAGGAATCACCGCTTTCCAAAAAGGACTGCTTCAAAATTATGGAATACACCCGAAAGGGTAAGGCTCCAAAGGAGCTTCCGCCATATGAGGATGCTATGAAAACCATAGGCGTTGAGCAGTGGTATATTGATTCCTGCTATAAGATCAAATATATGTTCCCTAAGGCTCACGCGGCTGCATATGTAATTGCCGCTTTGCGTCTTGCGTGGTACAAAATCTATAAGCCCATCGAATTCTATGCGGCATATTTTACCGTACGAGGCGGTGCAATTGACGCTGTTTCGGCAGTTGAGGGAAAAGCCGCCGTTAAGAGAAAGATGGACGAGTTCAACGCAAAGAAAAAGGCAGGCACACCGATTACGGCAAAAGAGGAATCAACCTATGTTGTAAACCAGATTGTAATTGAAATGCTTGCAAGGGGAATAGAATTTTTGCCCGTTGATATTTATAAATCCGACTCAAGAATTTATAGGATTGAAGACGGGAAAATCCGTTTGCCATTCGGCGCTATCGACGGTATCGGCGAAACGGCTGCCGCCGCAATTGCAAATTCAAGAAATGACGGCGGAGGAGAATTCCTGTCATATGACGACCTGATGGCAAGAGCAGGTATCGGAAAGAGCGTTGTTGACTCGCTGAAAAATGCAAATGCGCTCGGTGATATGCCGGAATCTAATCAAATTTCTTTGTTTTAATAAGTAATTATATATTTTAATCTTGACATATTTGTTGTAGTGTGGTAGCATATTACCACTCTACTACACTAAAGTATCTAAGGAGATACACAATGAAAAGATATTCAAAATTAACACCGCAGGGAAGCAGAGATTTGCTTTTTGAGGAATGTGATGACAGAAGAAAGGTCGAGGCAATACTCTCTCAGCTTTTTAAAGAAAATTCATACAGAAAGGTTATGACTCCCACTATCGAATACTTTGATGTGTTCGCAAGCGAAAGGCTTGGTACCGAGCCTGAGGAGATGTATAAGCTTTCCGATAATTTGGGTAGGACAACAGTTTTACGCCCCGATAATACCGCACCTATTGCAAGGCTTGTGGCAACAAGGCTTTCTGCCGAGGACTTTCCCGTAAGGCTTTATTACAATCAAAATGTTTATGTCCGCAACAAACAGCTTGCAGGCAGAACGGATGAAATTGAGCAAAGCGGAATTGAGTTTATCGGCGATTCAAGCATGGAGGCTGATATTGAGGTAATGTCAATTGCGTATGAGGCGCTCAAGAGAAATGAGGTTAACTCGTTTAAAATAGAGCTTTGTCACGCAGGCTTCTTTAATACAATTCTTGATAAAATGAATTTGACATCAACTCAAAAAGCAGATATATGCAATTTTATTGAGAGCAAAAGCTACGCCGCACTCGGTGATTTTCTTGATACCCTGCCAAACAGCAGAGAGGCGCAGGTTATAAGACGCCTGCCAAGGCTTTTCGGCGGTGCTGATGTTATAGACGAGGCAAAACAGCTTTATTCCGATAACGAAACAGACAAGGCTCTCAGCTATCTTAAAACAGTTTACGAAAGATTATGTGAGCTTGGCTTGGGAGATAATATTCTTATCGACCTCGGGCTTGTTAACAGAAGCAATTATTATACGGGCATTATATTCCGCGGTTATGCACAGGGAAGCGGACTTACGATTATTTCGGGCGGACGCTACGACAATCTTATCGGCGAGTTCGGACTCGACGCTCCTGCTGTGGGATTTGGCGTAAATGTCAATGCGCTTTGCGATGTTATGAGAGAAGAGATAAATATTGACAGACCGCTCAGAATTGCGCTTACTAAGGGCAGACTTGAAAAGTCCTCCGTATCTCTTTTCAAAACAATGGGGCTTGATACCTCTGAGCTTGAAAATAAGGGCAGACGGCTCATTCTACCCGTAGGGAATTTTGAGGCGGTTTTGTCAAAGGCTCCCGATGTAATCACCTATGTCGAGCACGGAGTGTGCGATATCGGAATTGTCGGCAAGGATACCATTGTTGAGCACGGCAGTGCTTTTTATGAGGTTATCGACCTTAATATAGGTAAGTGTAGATTTGCTCTTGCCTGCCCAAAGGGTACGGATTTCTTTTCGGGCTATAAAAGAAAGGTTGTAGCAAGCAAATATCCTAAGGTTGCAAAAGAGTATTTTCAGTCAAAGGGTATGGATGTTGATATCATAAAGATTGAGGGAAGCGTTGAGCTTGCTCCGCTTTTAGGTCTTGCAGACGGTATCGTCGATATAGTTGAAACAGGCTCCACGCTAAAAGAAAACGGACTTGAGGTTGTTGACGAAATAATGCCTGTTTCTGCACGCGTTATTGTTAATATGGCGTCAATGAAGCTGAGAAAAAATGAAATTGACGCATTTTTGAGTGACCTTGAATTAGCATCAAGGGTGTAAGAGGTTTAGATATGAATATTACAAAAGCTAACGGAAAAACGGAATATGCTTTAATTGAAAGCCTTAAAAAGCGTGCAGGTGAAACCGACGCTAAAATCGTTGAGGCTGTTACCACAATTATCAATTCGGTCAAGGAGCAGGGCGACGATGCAGTAAGAGAATTTACTGCTCGCTTTGACGGTATGATACCTAAAAAGACAGTTGTTTCAAAGGAAGAGCTGTTATCATATCTTGATATGGTTGACGAGGATTTCAAAAGCGCTGTTATAAATGCAAAGGAAAATATATATAATTTTCATTTGCGTCAAGCTCAGCAGTCTTGGATGACTACCGAAGAAAACGGCGTTATTATGGGGCAGAGAGTAAGAGGTCTCAAAAGAGTCGGTATTTATGTCCCGGGTGGTACTGCCGCTTATCCGTCATCTGTTTTGATGAATGCAGTTCCTGCAAAAATTGCTGGCGTTGAAGAAATTATTATGGTAACACCGCCGGGTAAGGACGGTAATCCAAATCCCGATATAATGGCTGCTGCCGCAGTTGCAGGTGTTGACAGGGTATTTCTTGTCGGCGGTGCACAGGCTGTTGCCGCACTTGCCTACGGTACACAGACAATACCGAAGGTTGATAAAATTGTCGGACCGGGAAATATTTTTGTTGCAACGGCAAAAAAGCTTCTTTACGGTGTTGTTGATATTGACATGGTTGCAGGTCCGTCGGAAATTCTTATTGTTGCAGACAAAACGGCTAACCCTGCTTTTCTTGCCGCCGATTTAATGAGTCAGGCAGAGCATGACAAAATGGCTTCGTCTATTTTGCTCACAACCTCGATGGAAATTGCAAGGGCAACCGCACGCGAAATTGACAGACAGATAAAATATCTTCAAAGACAGGAAATTATTGAGCAGTCGCTTAACAATTTCGGTGAAATAATCGTATGCGAAAATCTTGAGCAGGCTATTGATTTTGCAAATGAGCTTGCCCCCGAGCACCTTGAAATGTGCGTTGAGGAGCCGCTTAAATATATAGGCAGGCTTGATAATGCAGGCTCGGTATTTTTGGGTAATTTCTCTCCCGAACCGCTCGGAGATTACTATGCAGGACCTAACCATGTTCTTCCGACAAGCGGTACGGCAAGATTTTTCTCGCCACTCGGTGTTGACAGCTTTATTAAGAAAAGCTCGTTCATTTACTATACCCGTGAGGAGCTTTCAAAAGCAAAGGACGATATAGTTAAGCTTGCAGATACAGAAGGACTTACCGCTCACGCAAATTCAATCAAGGTAAGGTTTGAATAATGAGTAAAAGAAACAGCAATTCTTTAATTACATTTGCCGTTGTTTTGATTGTTGTTATTATGGGGCTGTTTTTCAGCCAAACCTCCAACCATATGGAAAATCAAAAAGTCGGCGACGGCACTACAATGACTGTCAGCTTCCTTGATGTCGGTCAGGGTGACTGTGAGCTTATTTCACTTCCCGACGGAAAGCTTATACTTATTGACTCGGGAGAGGCGGAATACTCACAAAAGGTAATTGATACGCTTAATTCCTATGACAGTGAAAAAATTGATTTTCTTGTCATTACACATCCGCATACAGACCATATGGGCGGTATGAGTGAAATAATAAACACCTTTGAAATAGGCGAGATTTATATGCCGAAGGTGTCAGCGTCTACACGCACCTTTGAAAATCTGCTTCAAACCATTGCCGATAATTCGCTTTCAATAAACACCGCAAAGGCAGGAAAGACAATATACAGCGAGGGCTTGATAGACATAAAGCTTCTTTCTCCTTGCTCTGAAAGCTATGATGAAACCAATAACTATTCTGCGGTTGTCAAGCTAACATACGATGAAAAATCCTTTCTGTTTACAGGTGATGCCGAAAAAGAGGCGGAGCAGGAAATGCTTGCAAACTGCTATTCGGACCTTGACTGCGATGTTTTAAAGGTTTCGCACCACGCAAGCAGGTATTCTACATCATCAAGCTTTTTAAGTGCCGTAGCTCCCGATTATGCTGTTATTGAGGTGGGTGCCGACAATCCCTACGGCCATCCGCATCAAAAGACGCTTGACAGATTAAACGATGCAGGCGTTCAGGTATATCGTACGGATATTTCGGGAGATATAACCTTTCTTTGTGACGGTAAAAGCATACAAATAGAGGAATAGTGTTAATATATGAAATGGATAATCGACAGGCTTGAAAACGGCTTTGCCGTAGTTGAGCTTGAAAATAAAGAAATAATAAATATCCCTAAAAGCGCGTTGCCTGAAGGTGTACGCGAGGGTGATGTTATTTGTGTATCTGTTGACAGCAGAGAAACGCAGGACAGAAAAGAAAAAATTGACGGACTGATGAACAGTCTGTTTAAGGATTGAGGTGGCAGAATGAGAACAGCCGAAATAACCAGAAACACTAAGGAAACACAGATTTCCGTTAAGCTTTGTATTGACGGGGGAGAGGTTGACATTTCAACAGGCATAGGCTTTTTTGACCATATGCTCACAGCCTTTGCCGTTCACGGAGGCTTTGGTCTTGAGGTCAGGGTTACAGGCGATTTGGAGGTCGATACTCACCACACGGTTGAGGATACGGGTATTGCCTTAGGCAAGGCATTTAAGGAAGCACTCGGTGATATGAGCGGTATTGAAAGATACGGAAGCTTTTCAATTCCTATGGACGAAAGCCTGGCAATGTGCATCCTTGATATTTCAAACAGACCGTTTCTTGTTTTCAAGGCTTCATTTGAGCAGGAGCTTTGCGGTGATTACGAAACCTGCGTTACTGAAGAATTTTTCAGAGCCTTTGCAATGAATTCCTGCATAACGCTTCACATCAGCGTGCCTTACGGAGCAAATGCTCACCACGAGATAGAAGCGATATTTAAGGCTGTTGCACACGCAATGAAGATTGCCGTTAAAAGAAACAGCGACGGCGCAGTGCTGTCAACAAAGGGAGTGCTTTAATGATTATTTTTCCTGCTATTGATATTATAGGCGGTAAGCCTGTAAGACTTTATAAGGGCAATTTTTCAACCGCTTTTCAGGTTGCCGAGGACGCCATGCAGACTGCCGAGCAATTTGTTAAGTCGGGCTGTGAATGGATACATATGGTTGATCTTGACGGCTCGCTGAAAAAAGAGCCTGTCAATGCAAAAACCTTTATTGATGTTGCAAATCAGACCTCGCTAAAGGTTGAGCTTGGCGGCGGAATAAGAACAATGAAGGATATTGATTTTTATATCAATAATAACATCAGCCGTGTTATTCTCGGCTCGGTTGCACTTAAAAATCCGTCACTTGTTGAAGAGGCGGTTAAGGAATTCGGCGACGCAATTGCAGTGGGAATAGACGCCAAAAACGGCTATGTGGCAACAGAGGGCTGGATTGAAAAAAGCGATGTTTATTTTACCGACCTTGCAAAAAGAATGGAGGCTGTCGGTGTTAAAACAATTATCTTTACCGATATAAGTAAGGACGGTACTCTCTCGGGACCTAATCTTGAACAGCTTGTTGAAATCAATGAGGCGGTATCATGCAATATTACTGCATCGGGCGGTGTTACAACCATAACCGATATTCTTGCACTCAAAGATAAAAGCCTTTACGGTGCAATCTGCGGTAAGGCTATATATCAAAATACTCTTGACTTGTCCGAGGCAGTGGAGGTGTGCAGATGATAGATGTAGAAAAATATTTCAAAAAAGGCGATTTGCTTCCGGCGATTATTCAGGAGGAGTCAACGGGCGAGGTTTTAATGCTTGCCTATATGAACAGAGAGTCGATGAAAAAAACACTTGAAACAGGCTATACTTGGTTTTATTCACGCTCAAGACAGGAGCTTTGGAATAAAGGCGCAACCTCCGGTCATTTTCAAAAAATCGTTTCAATTCACGGTGATTGCGACGATGATACGCTTCTTATTAAGGTAATACAGACGGGACCTGCCTGCCACACAGGCAGTCACTCCTGCTTTTTCAATAAAATAGAAGGAGAATTCTGATGGATTATATCAAAAACGAATATCAGGTGATTCTTGACAGACGAGCTGATAATCAGGAGGGCTCATACACCTGCTATCTCTTTGAAAAGGGAATTGACAAAATTCTTAAAAAGGTCGGCGAGGAATGTACCGAGATGGTAATCGCCGCAAAAAATAATGATAAAGAGGAAACTGTTTACGAAATAACCGACCTTATTTATCACACGCTTGTAATGATGGCTAATCAGGGAATTACACCTGAGGATATCGAAGAAGAGCTGAAAAAAAGAGCCGAAAAGGCAGGCAATCTTAAAAAATTTCACACGGTAGATAAGAATACATAATGGCATATAAAAAATGGATAGTTGCCGATGCCGACAAAGAAAGGGCATCTGTTTTGAGTGAAAAACTGAATATTGACCCTTTCATTGCATTTTTGCTTGTATCAAGAGGGATAGACGACGAGCTTACCGCTTCTGATTTTTTGTCAGAAAGCTGTAGGTTTGTTTCGCCTTTTTCTTTTGCCGATATGGATAAAGCGGTAGCAAGAATAAACACGGCAATAGATTGCGGTGAAAAAATCTGCATCTGGGGTGATTATGACTGCGACGGAGTAACGGCAACCGCGCTTCTTTACACATTTTTGCAAAGCATGGGCGCAGATGTCTGCTACTATATTCCTAACAGAATTTCGGACGGCTACGGTATGAACAACCCTGCAATAGAAAAAATTGCACAGATGGGAACAAATCTTATCATAACCGTTGATAACGGCATATCATCCATTGATGAGGCTGAATATGTAAAAGCTCTCGGTATGGAGCTTGTTATTACAGACCATCATCAAATCGGCGAAAGGCTTCCCGACGCCTGTGCGGTAGTAAATCCTCACAGAACGGATAATAATATCGAGTTTAAGGATTACGCCGGTGTAGGCGTTGCGTTCAAGCTTGCCTGTGCGCTTTATGACGGCGATGCAGACGAAATCCTTGAGCAGTTTGCGGATTTGGTTACTATCGGAACAATCGGCGATGTTGTGTCACTCAGGGGTGAAAACAGAAGTATTGTCAAGGTCGGACTTGAGATGATAAATTCATCGTCAAGAATAGGAATTACGGCTTTGCGCGAGGCGGCTTATTCGTCAGAGGGTGCAATGAGTGCGTCGGATGTTGCCTTTCAGCTTTGCCCGAGAATAAACGCGGCAGGCAGAATGGACAATGCACAGATGGCTGTCGAGCTTCTTATAAGCGACGATTGGGAGGACGCAAGATTTAAGGCTGAACAGCTTAATAACGAAAATTCTCATCGCCATGAGGTTGAGAATAATATTTTTAACGATATATCCGAAAAATTCGAGCACGAGCCGTCGCTTGCAGAGGACAGGGTAATTGTTGTCTGTGGTAACGGCTATCACAAGGGAGTTATCGGAATAACCGCCGCTCATATCTGCGAGCTTTACGGCAAGCCGGCTATCGTAATAGGAATTGATGAAAACGGCACGGCAACAGGCTCTGCAAGAAGTATTGAGGGCTTTAATATTTATGATGCAATATCCTCCTGCTCTGATATGTTAACCCATTTCGGAGGGCACCCGCTTGCAGCAGGTCTTGGAATTATGCCGCAGAGCATTGACCTTTTCAGAAAAAGGATAAACGAATACGCAAAGGAAAATTATCCTGTTATGCCTGCACCTGTGCTGAGGCTTGATTGCAAGCTGTCGCCGTTTTATATGAATGTTGATTTGGTTGACAGCCTTTCGGCGCTTGAGCCGTACGGTGCAGACAATCCACAGCCTGTTTTCGGCTTATACAATATGATTTTGAAATCCGTTACCCCTATCGGAGACGGAAAGCATATCAGGCTTGAGGTTACAAAAAAGAACAAGTCCTTTCGTATTGTTAAGTTTAAAACCTCTGCCAATGAGTTTCCGTATAAGATAGGCGAATGCCTTGATTTTGCAGTAAGGCTTTCAAAAAATTTTTATAAGGGCAAGTATTTTCTCTCTGTTCAGGCACTTGATGTAAGAAAAAACGGCTGTGATACAGAAAAGTATTTTACCGAAAAAAATGACTTAGAGCTCTTTATGCTTGGAAATAAGAATATAACCGAGCTTTATCCCGACAGGGAAGTCTGCAAAAATATTTATTTGCTTTTAAAACGGAATGACGGTTGGAATTACAGCATTGACGATTTGTATTTTGAGCTTGCAGACAGCCTCACCTACGGTCAGCTTATGTTTGCGCTCGACGCCTTTGAAGAGGTTGGAATAATTACAAGAAACGGTAAAATTACTATAAATAATATAGGCAAAAAAGCCGATATGGATAACACAAATACACTTAAATCCTTGAAGGGAAGGCTTTAAATGAGTGATTCTGTATATACTGAGGAATATGATGACGGCTTCAAAGAGTTTTTTGAGCTTGTAAAAAAGAATCCTCAGTACGATTATGAAAAAATTGAAAAGGCATACAATCTTGCGCGCGACGCTCATAAAAATCAGCGCAGGCGCTCGGGCGAGCCGTACATTATGCACCCTGTTGCAGTAGCTAAAATACTATTTAAGCTCGGAATGGACAATGAGTGTATTATCGGCGCTCTTTTGCACGATGTTGTTGAGGATACGGAATATGACCTTGACTATATCAGAAACGAGTTTTCAAACGAGGTTGCACTTTTAGTTGACGGAGTAACAAAGCTCGGTCAAATTCCTCTTTCGACAAGAGAGGAGGTTCAGGCGGAAAACATCAGAAAAATGTTTATCGCAATGAACGAGGATGTCCGCGTAATTATTATTAAGCTTTGCGACAGACTTCATAATATGCGCACTCTTGAGCATATGCCCGAATACAAGCAGAGAGAAAAAAGCCTTGAAACTCTCGAAATTTACGCTCCTATTGCCCACCGCTTAGGTATCCGTCCTATCAAGGAGGAGCTTGAGGATTTGGCAATTTATTATCTTGATCCGATTGCATACAGGGAAATAGAAAAAAATCTTTCTATGAAAACAGAGCAGGGCGAGAAATTTCTAACTGACATTAAACAGCAGATAAGCGACAGGATTACCCCTGTTATGAAAAATGTTCAAATAACCTCAAGAGTAAAATCCGTTCACGGAATATTCCGTAAGGTTTATATCAAGGGTAAGAATTTTGAACAGATTTTTGATATTTATGCTGTAAGAATTATTGTTGATTCGTTGATTGACTGCTATAACGCCTTGGGTATTGTTCACGATATGTTTCAGCCGCTTCCCGGCAGGTTTAAGGATTATATCTCTATGCCTAAGCCGAATATGTATCAGTCGCTTCATACTACGGTTATTACTAAATCGGGTATTCCGTTTGAAATTCAAATTCGTACCTGGGATATGCACAGAACTGCGGAATTCGGTATCGCTGCCCATTGGAAATATAAGCTCGGCAAGGGCGGTAAGGATAATATTGATGACCGACTTGAGTGGATTCACCGTATGATTGAAACAGGCAACGACGCTGAAAATGCAGAGGAGCTTGTAAGAAATATCAAGGGGGATCTTTCTGTTGAGGAGGTTTATGTATTCACTCCGCGCGGTGATGTAAAAAGCTTGCCAAAGGGCGCAACCGTAATCGACTTTGCATATGCAATTCACTCTGCGGTAGGCAATAAAATGGTTGGCGCAAAGGTCAACGGTAAAATCGTAACCCTTGATTATAAGGTGAAAACGGGTGAAATTGTCGAGGTTCTTACATCAAATCAGCAGGGTAAGGGACCGAGCCGTGACTGGCTTTCAATTGTAACAACGGGTGAAGCACGAAGCAAAATCCGTGCTTGGTTTAAAAAAGAAAAGCGCGACGAAAATATCGTTCGCGGAAGAGCTGATGTTGAGCACGAATTAAAGCGAAACTTTATCAGACTTGAAGCAGATGAGTACGATAATTTCATTAAAAAAATATCCGAAAGACAGCATTGTGCAAGCATAGAGGATTTTTATGCGGCGGTTGGTTACGGCGGTATTCAGATTTCAAGGCTTATGCCCGGTATAAAGGACGAATATAACCGAAATTGGAAGCCTAAGGAGCCGTTGCCCGCTAAGCCGATAAATAATGCACAAAGTGTTCAGGTAAATGAAGAAAAATCCACAGGCGGTATAGTCGTTGAGGGAATTGACAATTGCCTGATAAAAATGGCAAGGTGCTGTTCTCCGCTTCCGGGAGAAGAGATTATCGGCTTTATTAACAGAGGCACGGGACTCACAATTCACAGACGCGACTGCGTTAATGTGCCTGTTGATATTCAGTCCTCGCCTGAGCCTGAAAGATGGGTAAAGGCTCATTGGAACAATTCTGTTTCAATAGATGCAAGGTCAACGCTCAATGTTTATGCAATCGACCGTGACGGTGTTGTGCTTGATATAACAACAAAAATGGCTAACGCTCATGTGAAAATTCATTCTATCAATGCCCGACCGATAAATGACGGAAACTGTCTTACAACAATGACAATAACCGTTAATTCCAAGGAGCACCTTGACAGCATTGAAAAAACACTCAGAAAAATTGAGGGCGTTTATTATATTGAAAGAGGTACAAGATAATGAAGGCTGTAATTCAAAGAGTAAAATATGCGTCGGTAACAATCGGCGGTGAGCTTTACAGCAAAATTGATAACGGATTTATGATTTTGCTCGGCGTATGCGACGGCGACACAAGGCTTGATGCAGATAAGCTTGTTAAAAAAATCCCCGTATTAAGAATTTTTGAGGACGAAAACGGAAAAATGAATAAATCCTGCCTTGATACAGACGGCTCAATGCTTGTTGTTTCTCAGTTTACTCTTTGTGCCGACTGCTCGCACGGCAGAAGACCGAGCTTCATCTCCTCTGCGCCTCCTAACGAGGCAAAGGCTCTCTATGAGTATGTTTGCCAGGAGCTTTCAAATGCGGGAGTTAAGCAGGTGAAAACAGGTGTGTTCGGCGCCGATATGCAGGTGGAGCTTTTAAATGACGGACCTGTTACTATTGTGCTCGACAGTAAGGATTTGAAATAATGATTGATGTAAAATGTGCCGTTTTCGGCGAGCTTGAAAATAATTGTTATCTTATAACCGATAAAAACACAGGCAAAAGTGCACTCGTGGACTGTACTGACGACAGCAAAAAAATGCTTGATTTTATTGAGGGTGCAGACCTTGAGTATATCCTGCTTACCCACGGTCATTTTGACCATATCGGCGGTGTAAAAAGAGTAAAGGAGCTTACGGGCGCAAGTGTTGTTATCAGTGCACCCGATGAGCCGATGCTTTCATCGTCAAGAAAAAGTCTTGCTGTATTTTGCAATCTGACCATTGAAAAGGCTGAGGCGGATAAAATTGTATTTGACGGCGACAGGATAATGCTCGGTGACAGCGAAATAACAGTTATGTCGAGTCCCGGTCACACTAAAGGCGGAGTATGCTATATATGTGATGACTGTATTTTTACGGGAGATACCTTATTTTACTGCTCGTGCGGAAGAACCGATTTTCCGACAGGCTCTGCCTCTGAGCTTTCTCAAAGCCTTAAAAAAATTGCTTTGCTAAACGGCGATTACAAGGTTTATGCAGGTCACGGAAATTCCTCGACGCTTGAATTTGAAAGAAAAAATAACCCTTATATTAAATAAAAGATTATGGTATTAAAAGTTATAAATCATCCTTTTTCATATGATATGAAAAATATCTGCACCGTCTTTTTCCCTTTTGAAAAAATAAGGAACGAGGGCGATGACGATATTGTTGTTACAACGAAAATCGAAAATAATCAAATGCTTGCAGAGGTCGATGCTTACGGCAGGCATTTGAGCAGGGCCCACAATATTGAGCAAAATGAGGATATGGCAGAGGCTATGTCCGTTTTGCTTTATAATACCCTGTCCGAGCTTACGGGATGCAAGCCTCCTTGGGGAATACTTTTCGGTGTGCGTCCTGCAAAGCTTATGCACAGATTTTGCGAGGAGCTCGGTCGGGATAAAGCAAGGGAATATTTTATAAACAACTTTCTTGTAACACCTCAAAAAACAGACCTTGCACTTGAGGTTATGCAAAGGGAAAACAAAATAATTTCTCTTTCAGGGGATAATTCCTTTTCGCTTTATGTTTCCATTCCGTTTTGTCCCACAAGATGCTCGTACTGCTCTTTTGTTTCGCATTCGATTGAACGCACGAAAAAGCTTGTTGAGCCATATGTAGAGCTTCTTTGCCTGGAATTAAAAAGAATAGGCGAAATTGCAAGAGCTTTAAACCTTAGGCTTGAAACAATTTATTTCGGAGGCGGAACGCCCACAACTCTGTCAGCCGAAAATCTTAATAAGCTTTTTGCGGCAATTTCAAACAGCTTTGATTCATCAAATCTTCGCGAATATACCGTCGAGGCAGGCAGACCTGACACCGTCACGGCAGACAAGCTGCTTGCCATAAAAAACGCGGGCGTGGAAAGGATAAGCATAAATCCTCAAAGCTTTAACGATGAGGTGTTAAATGCAATAGGCAGAAAGCACACCTCGCGCCAAACGCTTGAGGCATTTGAGCTTGCGAGAAGGTACGGATTTGAAAACATCAATACGGACCTTATTGCAGGGCTTCCGCTTGACAGCCTTGAGTCCTTTCAAAACAGCGTAGACACCGCTATCAGCCTTGGAGCAGAGTCCGTTACCGTGCATACGCTTGCCATGAAATCAGCGGCGTATATGGTAACAAAGGACAATCCCTTTGATTTAAAGGACAGAGCGCTGACAACTGAAATGGTTGATTATTCAAATACTGCTCTTAATGCCTCGGGATACTATCCTTACTATATGTATAGACAGTCCAAATCTCTCGGAAATCTCGAAAATGTCGGCTGGTGCAGGGATAATAAGGATTGCCTTTATAATGTCTATATGATGGACGAAACCCATTCCGTTTTTGCAGCAGGTGCAGGTGCGGTAACAAGGCTTAAGGACCGACAAAGCGGTCATATTGAAAGAATTTATAATTATAAATATCCTTATGAGTATATTGATAATTTTGAAGAAATTCTCAAAAGAAAAGAAGGAATATTAGATTTTTATAAATATTATTGAACATTTTGTATTGCAAAAATTTACAAATTGTAATATAATGATAATAAGGAGTGATTTATATGCCTATAAATTTGAATGATTTGTTTAACTCGGTAGATGAGTCTTTTAATAATCAAAAGCTTGAAGAGGTTTTTAATAAAACAAAAAATGTTGCCGAAACGATGAGCAAAAAGAGTGCTGAAAGAATTGAAATCAGCCGAAAAAAGGTTGAGTGCCTCGACGCCAAAGCAAAGCTTGCAAAGCATTATGAAAAATACGGAAGGCTTCAGTACAGCATCTTTATCGGCGAGGAAATTGACGAGCAGGAGCTTTTGCAATGTACGGACAGTATTGCCCAGCTCAGAGAAAAAATCGAAATTCTTACTCAGGATATAGAAAAAGCCAAAGCAGAATTTAACGAGTCTATTTCAAATGCCGCAAAGCGCACACGCGAGGCATTTAACGGCGAAAAGACCGTTCAGGCTCAGGAGGTTGAGGTTACAGAGGCCCGTCCTGTTGATGAAGATAACGCTCAATAAAAATATAATTTTGTAAAACCGTTTCCGAAAATCAGTTCATTCTTTTTCGGAAACGGTCTTTTTGTTTTTTTATCACCTTTAAAAACATATATATTTATTATAAGTATTGCTATTTTGTAGGTGATAATTTGAACAAGAGCATAAAGCAAAAATATATCAGCTCTGCGTTTATACTTTTGTTTTCTTCTGTAATAGTAAAGGTGATAAGCGCTGTTTATAAAATTCCGCTGACATCATATATCGGAGCAACGGGCAGAGGCTATTTTTCAATAGCATATAATTTGTGTCTGCCTATTCACGCAATAACTATGGGTGCGTTTCCGCTTGCTCTTACAAAGCTTGTAAGCACCTACGATGCTAAAGGAGAATATCTAAAAATCAAGGCTCTGAGAAGCGTGTCAAAAAAGCTCTTTTTCTTTGTCGGTATTGCAGGACTTGCAGTAATGCTTTTGTTCGCAAAGCCGTATGCGGATATTATTTCATCATCTCCGAAAAGCATATATACAATTGTTGCACTCGCACCGTCTGTATTTTTTTCCTGTATGAGTGCATGCCACAGAGCATTTGCAGAGGGTTATCTTGATATGAAGCCGACGGCAGTCAGTCAAATTATTGAAGCGCTGTTTAAAATGGTTTTCGGTCTTCTTTTTGCAAGACTGACAATGGGATATCTGTATCAGCTCTATTTGAATAACGGCTCGATTTTTTCAATGTCGGCTATGAACGAGCAGGAAGCACTTGCAGTTATTTATCCGCTGACCTCTGCCGCCTCAATGCTTGGGGTGACGCTTGGAAGCATATGTGCGTGGATATATTCGGCGCTATATACAAAAAGCCGTTATAATTCCTTTCCTGCCGGAGAAACGGATAAAAAGGCCGTTTTCGGTGAGCTTGTCGGCTTTTCTGTCGGGCTTTTAGGCGCAACTGCAATTCAAAGCATATCAAATTTTCTTGATACAGGCAGTATACAGTATTTCCTGACAAAATGCAGTGAGCAGGCATTGTCACAGCAGTATTCGTATAACGGAGATGAGGTTTATACTTATGTTTTCGGAATATATTCCTCGGCTCTCGATTTCAAGAATCTTATACCCGGAATAGTTATGGCGCTCGGTGTTGCCGCCGTTCCTGCCGTCAGCTCGGCATATGAAAGCTCGTCTGAACGGTTTTCGTCACTTTTGACAAGCATTTTCAAATATACAAGCATTCTTGCTGTATCGGGCGGAGCCGTGCTTGCACTTTTTCACAATGATATACTCAGTATGTTTTATTCATCCTCAAATGCCGATATTGTCAGCGGTGCATCAAATATGCTCTTTTTGTTCGGTACAACGGTTATGCCGTGCTGTGTGGCATCAACCTCTGTCTTTTGTGCCCAATCACTCGGCTTTTCAAAGCAGACAATTGCTCCTCTTTGTGTGTCGTCTGTATTAAGAGTGGTTATAAACTATTTTCTTATAAGCGATGTTAGAATAAATATTCTCGGTACGGCGTTTTCAAATTTTGTCGGCTTTTTGGTTATAACAATATGGAATATGATAATTATAAAAAACAAAACAAAGGCACGCTTTTGTGTTGTTGACATTTTTTTAAAGCCGATAGCCTGCGGTACAATTACATATTTTTTGACAGATGCGGTAAGAAGCTCTCTTTTTTACGGGATGTCGCAATGGCTCTCATTTAGTCTAAGCCTGTCGGTATTTGTGATAGCCTTAATAATATTGCTGTTTTTGTTCAAATGTATTTCTGTAAGCGATATTAAGCAAATTAAATAAAATATAAAAATTTCGCTTAAATACTTGCAAAATGCACTGTTTTATAGTATTATTTGAGTGACAAGTTAATTGAAGGCGAGTGGATATAATGGCAATTGATTTCGATTTTAAGGAAAAGTATAATATCGACGATTTGATTTCCATTATAGCTCTGCTCAGAGCACCTGACGGATGCCCCTGGGATCGTGAGCAAACCCATATGTCAATTAAAAAGAATTTTATCGAGGAAACATATGAGGTTATTGAAGCGATAAACAAAAATGATACTGACGGTCTCAGAGAGGAATTAGGCGATGTTCTCCTTCAAATTGCACTTCACTCTCAAATGGAGAGCGAAAAGGGAAGCTTCGATTTTAACGATGTGTGCGACGAGCTGTGTAAAAAGCTGATTGTCCGCCACCCTCATGTTTTCGGCGATGTTAAGGCCGAAAATGCCAAAGAGGCGTTATCAAGCTGGGATGCTGTTAAGCAAAGCATCAAAGGCATAAAAACTCATAGCGAGGCTATGGACAGTATTCCTGTTGAACTTCCTGCGCTTATGCGCGCACAAAAGGTGCAGAGCAAGGCCGCAAAGGCAGGCTTTGACTGGGAGGATATGAGCGGTGCATTTGCTAAGCTTAGCGAAGAAATTAACGAGTTGAAAGATGCACTTGACCGTAGCAATCAGTCCGATATTGATGATGAATTCGGAGATGTTTTGTTTTCCTGTGTAAACATTTCAAGATTTATCAACACCGACAGCGAGGAGGCTCTTAAGGCTTCAACAGATAAGTTTATCAGTCGGTTTAAAATTGTTGAAATGCTTGCGACGGAAAACGGAATTTCAATGAAGGACGCTTCAATAGAGGAGCTTGACTTGTTGTGGGAAAAGGCAAAAGAAATAAAAAACTGATTAACAGTTAAAACGGAGGAAATTTAAAATGAACAAAACAGAACTTGTAGCAGCAGTAGCTGCAAAGGCAGAGCTTTCAAAGAAGGATGCAGAAGCAGCAGTATCAGCTGTATTTGATTCAATCAAGGACGCTCTTGCAGATGGTGATAAGGTTGCTCTTGTTGGCTTCGGTACATTTGCTGTAAAGACTCGTGCAGCTCGCACAGGTCTTAACCCTCGCACAAAGGAAACAATCGAAATTCCTGCAGCAAAGGTTCCTTCATTCAAGGCAGGCTCAGCACTTAAGGATGCTGTAAAATAAGTTTTACTTATTACAAAGCAAAGGCACCGATTTATCGGTGCCTTAAATTATCGGTAAAGTGGTCTGAACCACGCTAAAGTAAATTTGGCTTTGTATTATTCGTAGGGCAGGGGCTTGCTCCTGCCGTATCATTTTTTAGCAGCAATATACATTTAGCATTTTTTATTTTTAGAAATTTTAAATTTTGGTGATTATATGAGACTTGATAAGTATTTAAAGGTATCGCGTATTATAAAAAGAAGAACCGTTGCAAACGAAGCCTGTGACGCCGGAAGGGTAGAGGTTAACGGCAAAATTGCCAGAGCATCATACGATGTAAAAATCGGCGATGAAATAAAAATCACTCTCGGTGAAAGGGTAAATTCTTACCGAGTTTTGCAGATAAACGAGCACGCACTCAAAGAAGACGCATTAAAAATGTACGAGCAAATATAATATTTTTATATTTTCCTGCATAGATTTTATCATAGGAACAGCATTATTTCTTTGCAGGTGATTTATATGGAAGGTGCGTCTGAGCATACACTCACTTTAACAAACAGGGAAAGGCTTACTCTTACAGGCGTAAGCGATGTCGACTCCTTTAACGAGGAGGAGGTGTCGGCTGTCTGCTCGTGCGGTCAGCTTAGCATAAGGGGTGAGCTTCTTCATATCGAGGAGCTTAATCTTGATTCGGGAGTGCTTACTGTCAGCGGAAAAATATTTTCTCTTTCTTACACCGAAAAATTCACATCTTCTTCTCTTTTAAAGAGGCTGTTCGGTGGGTGAGGCACTTTTTTATGCGGCTGTTCTTGGTATAGCCTTGAGTATTCTTTATGATTTTTTCAGGCTGTTACGATTAGTACTTGGCTCTGATTTTATTTTTGATTTTTTGTTTTGGATAGTTACCTCGTTTGCCGTTTTTTGTTATCTTTTGGTTTTTAATAACGGTGCTGTCAGGGGAATATATCTGCTTTTTATTATTTTTGGATTTCTTCTTTACTCCTTTACGGTAGGTTATCTTACGCAAAAGGCAGAAAAAAAGCTTGCAAAAAAGGTTAAAATTCAGTTAAAAAAGGTGAAAAAACTAATAAAAAGTTTTAAAAAAGTGTTGCAATTTCCCAATAATTTATATTATAATATTAAAGTAAAAGCTAAAACCTTGCTTACACATAATAATGAAGGTGAAAAGAATGGCAAAGAGCAACGCTGAAAACGCAGTAAAAAACAGATTTAGCAAAAAGAAAATTGCGGGTACTTTAGCCGTAATTCTGCTTGCAGCTCTTTTTGTGTTTTTCGGTACAAGTATTGTTAATCAAAATTCCGACATAAGCCGTCTTGAACAGCAAAAGGCGGAAATCAGCGCAAAATATGAGGCTCAGGAAAAGACAAACAAAGAGCTTCAGGCTGTTCTTGATAACGAAAACAAGGATGATTATATTGAACAAAAGGCCCGTGAGAAGGGCTATGTAAAATCTGACGAAATTGTTTTTTACGATATTTCGGCAGGTGAATAGGCTTTGATACATAGACCGAGTAAATTCTCGGTCTGTTTTTATTATAATAATCGATAGGGAAAACGATATGAATTTAAAAATGACTGCGCCGTGTCTTCTCGGTCTTGAGGGGCTTGTTGCGGATGAACTGAAATATATGCAGGCACAAAATGTCTGTGCAGAAAACGGCAGGGTATATTTTGAGGGCGATGAGGCAATGCTTGCGAGGGCAAACATCAACTCCCGTTATGCAGAGAGAATACTCATTGTTCTTGACCGCTTTTATGCCACAAGCTTTGAAGAGCTTTTTCAGGCTGTCAAGGCTTTGCCGTGGTCTGATTTCATCGGCTCTGCCGATACCTTTCCCGTAAAGGGATACAGTATAAATTCTGCACTTCATTCAGTTCCCGATTGCCAGAAAATAATCAAAAAAGCAGTAGTGGAGTCGCTTAAAGGGGATTACAATATCTCTTGGTTTGAGGAAACGGGACCCGTTCATCAAATTCAGTTTTCAATAATGAAGGACGAGGTGACAATAATGCTTGACACCTCGGGCAGAGGGCTTCATAAAAGAGGCTACCGCCCTGAGTCTAATGATGCTCCAATAAGAGAAACGCTTGCCGCAGCGCTTTGCAGTCTTTCTCATCTTAGGCATTATCATACAATGTATGACCCCTGTTGCGGAAGCGGTACAATTCTTATTGAGGGCGCTATGATGGCAAACAATATTGCCCCGGGAATAAACAGAAATTTTGAGTGCGACCGCTGGGGCTTCATTCCTGAAGGAGCTTGGATTCAGGAAAGAGAAAGAGCGCACGATATAATCAAAACGGATACCGATTTTGTTGCGTTTGGAAGCGATATTGATTTTCACGCTCTTGAGCTAACTATGAATAACGCAAAAAGAATCGGTGTTGATAAATTTCTCCGTCTTGAGCAAAGGGATATTAAGGACTTTTCTCCCACAAGCGAAAAGGGTACTCTCATAACAAATCCACCCTACGGTGAAAGAATGCTCGACATAAAATCGGCGGAAAAGATTTACAGGATTATGGGTGAAAAATTTGCCGCAAAAAAAGGCTGGTCATACGGTATAATTTCACCAGACGAGGAATTTGAAAGAGCCTTCGGCAGAAAAGCAGACAAGCGCAGAAAGCTTTATAACGGAATGATAAAATGTCAGTACTATATGTACTTTAAATAATATTACGATAAAGAGGTGCTTTATGGATTATAAGGATAAATATTTGCAGTGGCTTGATTTTGCTGATGAAAGCACAAAAAATGAGCTTCTTGCAGTAACCGACGAAAAGGAAATTGAGGACAGATTTTACAAGGACCTTGCATTTGGAACAGGCGGCTTAAGAGGCGTAATGGGCGCCGGCTCAAACAGAATGAACAGATATACCGTAGGTAAGGCAACGCTCGGACTTGCACGCTATCTTAAGAGTAAAAATAACGGTGAAATTTCTGTTGCCATTGCTTATGATACACGCAATAATTCACGCCTTTTTGCAAAAACAGCCGCAGGTGTTTTTGCTTCTCAGGGAATAAAGGTTTATATTTATTCTATGGTAGTGCCCGTTCCCGTGCTTTCGTTTACAACTCATTATCTGGGATGCACGGCAGGTGTTATGATTACCGCCTCTCACAATCCGAAGGAGTATAACGGCTACAAGGTTTATGACGGTAAGGGCTGTCAGTTTTGTACCGAGGATGCAAAAAATGCAATCGGATATATCAATGATATCACCGATTATTCTTCAATCCCGTTTCTTGATGACAGCGAGCTTATTAACGAAATCGGCGAAAGGGAGCTTGACGCATTTCTTGCAGAGGTTAAAAAGCAGTCGCTTTACGAGGAAAAAAGTGATTTAAAGATAGTATATACCCCGCTTCACGGAACGGGAAATATCCCTGTAAGAAGAATGCTTGAGGGAATGAATGTTACGGTTGTTAAGGAGCAGGAGCTTCCCGACGGTAATTTCTCAACCGTTCGTTCACCAAATCCCGAGGAAAAGGACGCTCTTACAATCGCGATTGAAAAGGCAAAAGAAATCGGCGCTGATTTAGTTTTGGGCACAGATCCCGATTGTGACAGAGTAGGTATTGCCGTAAAGGACGGTAGTGATTATAAGCTCTTTACAGGTAATCAGACGGGAGCACTTCTTGTTAAGTTTGTACTTACTATAAAAAAGGATAGCCTTAATGACAGGTCAACACTTGTCAAAACGATTGTAACCTCAGAGCTTGGCGCAAATATCGGCAGAAAATTCGGCTTGCAGGTTGAGGAGACCTTAACAGGCTTTAAGTACATCGGCGACAAAATCAATAAATACGAGCAGACAGGCGAGCAGGAATTTGTTATCGGATATGAGGAATCCTACGGATATCTTGTCGGCACTCACGCAAGGGATAAGGACGCTGTTGTGTCATCAATGCTCATTTGCCAAATGGCTTCATGGTACAAGAATCAGGGCAAAACACTCGTCGACGGACTTAACGAGATTTATGATGAGTACGGCTATTACCTTGATTATCTCGACTCCTTTGTGCTCAAGGGCAAGGACGGAGCCGAAAAAATTCAAAGCCTGATGTCATATTTCAGAAAAGAGGGAGCAAATCTTTTTGACTCAATCAAAGAGGTTATTGACTTTGAAAAGGGAATAAGAGATTTGCCAAAGGAAAATGTCCTTAAATATATTTGGACGGACGGCTCGTGGATGGCTGTCAGACCGTCGGGCACCGAGCCTAAAATCAAGGTTTACTATTCAATTGTCGGCAAGGACAAGGAAAAAGCCTCTGCAAGACTTGAAAGCATTAGAAAAATAATTTGCGATATAATTAACAGATAATTATGGTATTTGAAGAAGCAACCCTATCCGGTATTAAGGTTAAAAACAGAATAATTCGCTCAGCTACACACGATGGACTTGCCGATGAAAACGGTGCTCCGTCTAAAAAGCTTATTCGCAAATATGAATACCTTGCAAAAAATAATATAGGCTGTATAATTACAGGCTATATCGGTGTCAGCAGTGATGGTATGTCGCCTTATCCCAAAATGCTTAAATTGCACAGGGATGATTTGACCGACAGCTACAAGCCGTTAACCGAGGCGGTGCATAAATACGATGTGCCGATTGTTGCACAGCTTGCTCATTGCGGCAGACAAACCTCATCAAAATATATCGGTGAGCAAAAAAAGGCACCTACTGCTATGCGTCATTTATTTTATCCCGACAAAGCACAGGCACTTGACAGCAGCGATATTAAGCGAATAATTGATGATTTCGCAAATACAGCAGTACGAGCTCAAGAGGCGGGATTTGATGCAGTGCAGCTTCACGGCGGTCACGGCTATCTGCTTCACGATTTCTTCTCTCCCTACGGAAACAGACGAACTGACGAATGGGGAGGCAGTATTGAAAACAGATGTCGCCTTGCTGTTTGTATTATAAAAGAGATTAAGAAAAAAACAAATATTCCTGTATGGATAAAAATAAGTGCACAGGATAACAGAAAAAACGGTATGAATATCAAAAGTACTGTTCAAATTCTTAAAATACTTGAAAAAGCAGGTCTTGATTGCGTTGAGGTTTCGTGCGGTAGTGTCGAGGACGGTATGAGTACAATGCGAAGCCGTGTTATGCCGATGAACGCAGTGTTTAAGTATAAAGAGCCCTGTGCTTCATTTCCAAGCACACTGAAAAAGCTTTCGCTTTTTATTGCAAATGCCGTTAATCCTATGATAAAACAGCCAATACCGCTTGAAAACTACAATGTAATGAATGCTAAAGCAATTAAAAATGAATTGAGTATTCCCGTAATTGCAGTGGGCGGAATACATAAGCTTGATGATATGAATTACATTACAGATAATGATATGGCTGATTTTGTATCAATGTGCAGACCGTTTATATGTGAGCCTAATCTTGTTACAAAAATGATGCAGGGTACTCAAACACAGTCAAAATGCAAAATGTGTAATTGCTGCGGTCTTGTTATTGAAAAGGAAAGTACAAAATGTCTTTTCAAAAATGTGGATATATATTGATGACGGAGGTCAATATGAATAAAGTTAAGCAATATGTTGAAAATGTTCTTCAGCCAAAGCTTCAGGGAGACGGAGGCTGGGTAGAGTTTGTTTCTCTTGACGCAGAGGAGCTGACGCTTATATTTAGGGGAGAGTGCTCAAAATGTCTTATTCTTGAGCGCTGCACAAAATGGATAGAAGAGCAGATTAAACTTGATTTAAAAAAGAATGTCAAGGTTAAGCCTGTGCGCAAAAAGCCCTATTTTCAGGATATGTAAGGAGGTTTGAGATATGGCTCATATTAAGGTTGTCAGACGCTCCATGCGTCCTGAGGAATGGACTGATTTAAGATTTAACTGGCTCAAAAGATATATCTATGATACCAAGTGGGAAATAGATAATCTTCTTATCCGCGATGCCCGTCAGGTTTCGGAAATGGAGTTTGAATACTATTCAGACGATTACAGACCGCTTAATAAAGGTGATATGTATTTCACACCCGACGGCACGGCGTTTATTAAAGCCGATGTGGATATTCCAAAGGAGCTTCAGGGCAGAGAGCTTTGGTTTTCTCTCAAAACTGCTGCCGAAATCTGCGTAAAGGTTAACGGAAAATATATCGGCGGTGTCGACCCTAACAGAGAAAGAATGCTCCTTTCACCTTATGTAGACGATACAAAAACTCTTCATTTTGAAATGATGGGCTATAACCGTTCAAAGCCCGACGATGAGAGAAATCCCGAATCACTTTCCGTTCGCGGATGCAGACAGATTTTTGAGGGCGCTTATATCTGCACCGTTAATCATAAGGTGCAGGATTTGGTATGGGATTTTGAGCTTTTGCTTGATATAGCAAAGAGCGAGCTTTTTAACGAGGATTACAGAAGCTTTCTCAACAAAGAGCTAAATAACGCAATGAATTTCATTGATTTTGACAGCGATAGCCTTGACGGGATTGACGAGTGTCAAAAATATCTCAACGAGGTTGTTTTTGCAAATGATAATTACAAGGGATGCGGTGATGTGGCGCTTATTGCTCATTCTCACCTTGATATTGCATATTATTGGCGAAGAATACACGCTGTTCAAAAGAATTTGCGTACTGTTTTAATCCAGCTCAGACTTATGGATAAATATCCCGATTTCAAATATACTCATACTCAGCCTTATGTTTATGAAACTCTTGAAAGGTATTATCCCGAGGTATTTGAAGAATTAAAGGAAAAGGTTGCAAACGGACAGTTTGAGCCTGTTGGTGCTATGTATGTTGAGCCTGACTGTAATGTGCCTAGTGCAGAATCACTTATTCGTCAGTGCCTTTACGGACAGCTTACATACAAGAGAATGTTCGGCAAAACTGTAAATAATGCGTGGCTTCCCGATGTTTTCGGCAATAGCTGGATACTTCCGCAGATTTTGAAAAAAAGCGGTGTTGATTATTTTGTATCAAACAAAATGTCAACCTGGAATGATACCAACCGTTTTCCGCACAATAATTTCATTTGGCGCGGTATTGACGGTACAGAGGTGCTTGCCTGCGTTCCGCCTACTCACTTTATCACCTGGAATATGCCCTCGCAGATACAGGAAAACTGGGAGGCATATATCGACAAGCATTGCGGCGGACAGACAATGAATATGTTTGGCTACGGTGACGGAGGCTCGGGCTGTACCGAGGAAATGATTGAGCTTATGCACAGGTTTGACAAGCTTTCAATTATGCCTAAGTGCGAGCATATGGGCGGTGCGGAATTTCTTGAAAGAAATCTTAAGGATAATAAAAATCTTGAGCTTTGGGACGGAGAGCTTTATCTTGAAATGCATCGCGGTACCTTCACCACTAAGTCCCAAATGAAAAGAGCTAACCGCCGTCTTGAGTACAAGCTCAGAGATGCGGAAATGCTCAGCGTTCTCAGAGGAGAGGACAATACACAAAAAATAACCGAGATTTATAAAAAGCTTCTTATAAATCAGTTTCACGATATCCTTCCGGGCTCTCATATTCATCCCGTTTACGAGGATGCAATGGCTGATTACAGAGAAATCGAAGAAAAGCTTGATGATATAATCGGCTCGGGTACAAGGTATTTCAACACACTTAATTTTAAGAGAGATGCACTTACCTTTGTTCCTAACAAAAAAGGAACATCAACACGCTACGGTGTTAAGGGTAATTGGATTATTCCGAATATTGAGGCACTTTCATCTTCATCACTCAGGGCGTTGTCCTATAAAAACGAATGGATTACCGTTGGTGATACCGTTGAAACTCCGTTTTATTCGGTTGTGTTTAACCCCGACGGCTCAATTGCCTCTCTTGTTGAAAAAGAAAACGGCAGACAATGGGTTGACGGCGATTTCAATAAGCTTAAAATTTACACCGATTGCCCGGGGAACTATGACGCTTGGGATATACTGCCGAATTATAAGGATAAGCAGATTGATATCACAGTTAAGGAGCCTCTTGCTCTTTGTGAAAAGGACGGCGAATGTGCTTCGTTTAAAACAGTTCTTGCAACCGATAAATCCGAGTGGACAATGATTATCCGCCTGTTTAGACGAAGCAGGGGTATCGAGGTCGAGAGCATTGTTGACTGGAACGAAAAGCACAAGCTTGCAAAGGCAGAATTTTCCTGCAATATTCTCTCGAGGAAGGCGCTTTGCGACACCTCGGCAGGCTTTATCGAAAGAGATACTCACAAAAATACCTCTTGGCAGCAGGCAAGATTTGAGACCTGTCATCACAAGTGGGCAGATTTGTGTGAAACCGACGCAGGTATTGCGCTTATCAATGACGGAAAATACGGTATCGGCTTTGATAAAAATGTTATGTCGCTTTCACTGCTGCGTGCAACAATCAGACCCGATGTAACAAGTGATATGGGTGTGCATAATTTCTGCTATATGATTATGCCTCACACAAAGGATACCTCACAGGCAGAAATAAATAGAATCGCTTTTCAGTACAATGTGCCGCTCGTTAAAGCAGATGTAAGCTATGATTCCGATACCTTTGAGCCTCTTTTCCTGCAAGCTATGAAAAGGTCAGAGGACGGCTCTATGAGGGTTATCCGCCTTTGTGAGCAGGACGGCAGAAGGGGAAGAATTAACCTTTCAAAAAAGGTTAAGCTTCTTAATATGCTTGAAGAGGTACAGGGAGAAACGGATGTTATTGAGTATAAGCCGTTTGAAATAATAACAATCGGAGAAGAAATATGACCGCTACACAGATTATAATAATAGCTGTTGTTGTTTTGACTTTGGGAATAATTGTTTTTCCGCTGATAAACAGACGGCAGTTTCGTAATCTTCCCTTTGAACAGCAGGTTAGAATTTTAATGAAGGAAGCAAACGGACTGATTTATTTTAAAAATATTTCAAGAGGGAGCACCGGAATACTCTATTATGTAAAGAATAAGAGGAAAATTCTTGCTTTTCCCTGGAGATTAGATGACGGCAAAATGCTCTGCACAAGGAAAAATCCCTTTGAGCACTGGGATTATCCCGAGGAAAAACAGCCTCTCAACGAGGACGAGCTCAAGCAGCTTACAGAAGAGCTTGAAAAGTATAATAAGAAAAATCCAGTCAAGATAGTATTTAAATAAAAAAACGGCGTCAACTCTTTTTGAGCTGACGCCTGTCTTTTTACATTAAGCCTCTGCAAACTGGTCCTTGCCTACTGAACACAAGGGACATTCAAAATCCTCGGGAACATCCTCCCACTTTGTGCCGGGAGCAATTCCGCCGTCGGGATAGCCTACTTCTTCGTCATATTCCCAACCGCATACTTCGCAAACATATTTCATGCTTTAACCTCCTTTTTGAAATTTATTATATATATTGTATGATATTTTAAATAAAAAAACAATACCGTTTTTCAATTATTTTACCCTTTCAAGCACCTTGAACGCAATTCCCGAAAGAAAAAACCACAAAACAGAAAAGGGAACGCAAATCTGACCGAGAAAGTTGAGTGCAACATTTGAATAATCCCATACATGCTCTTTTAAAATCAAATTAAAAACAATGCCGAAAACAAGCTCAACGCCGGTAATTATAATCATACCTGCAAGACATTTGAGCAAATATGGTAATTGATAGTTTTGATTGATAAAATAAAAAGAGCTTAATACTATCGCTCCTGCAAAAAACATTGAGTAGTGAGTTCTTCCGCGCCATATCAGTTCAATCAGGCAGTATCCAAAGCCTCCGATAAGCGCAGTAAATAAATAATTATTAAACATTTTCATAATTGTATTGTTAGCTGTATTGTGATAAAATACAAATAGAAAAATAAGGCAGGTGAGCTTGTGACTGTATCCGAAAAATCAAAAAGACTTATAAATATAATTGAAAATGCCGGCTATGAGGCATACGAGGTCGGCGGCTGTGTCAGGGACAGACTGATGAACAGAGCGTTTGAAGATATAGATATTACAACAAGCGCAAAGCCAAAAGCAATAGAAAAAATACTTGATGAAAATAATATAAGGTACATTGAAACGGGAATAAAGCACGGTACTGTCACAGCACTTTTTGAAAACACCTCGTTTGAAATCACCACCTACCGTACCGACGGCGATTACAGCGACAGCCGTCATCCCGAAAGTGTTTCGTTTGTAGCAAGCATAAAAGAGGATTTGTCCCGCAGAGATTTCACAATAAATGCAATGGCGTATAATGAAGCCTCGGGGATTGTTGATTTGTTCGGCGGTAAGAGCGATATAGGAAATAAAATAATACGCACCGTCGGTGATGCCGATAAAAGATTTAACGAGGACGCACTCAGAATAATGCGTGCCATTCGTTTTGCCTCTGTTCTCGGCTTTACTCTTGAAGAAAACACCGAAAAAGCAGTTTTCAAAAATAAGGAGCTTTTAAAAAATATCTCGTATGAACGGCTTTATGCCGAGCTTTCAAAGCTTCTTATGGGTGATTATGTGTATGACACTCTTGTTAAATACAGGGAGGTTATCGCCGTCTTTATACCCGAGCTTGCGCCGATGTTTGATGTTGAGCAGAACACGAGGTGGCATATCTATGATGTGTGGAGGCACACCTGCCGTGCTGTAGAATGCTCTCCAAAGGATTTACCGCTTCGTTTGACTATGCTTTTTCACGATACGGGAAAGCCGTTTTCAAAAACCACCGACGAAAACGGTACAGACCATTTTAAAGGCCATCAAAAAATCAGTGCTCAGATGTGCGCTCCTGCATTAAAAAGGCTTAAGGTATCAAACGAAATTTATGACAGGGTAATGACGCTTGTACCCATTCACGATATGCACATATCAACCGACAGGAAAAAGATAAAAAAATGGCTTTCAAGGCTCGGGGAAGAGGTGCTGCTCGACTTGGTTGAGGTTAAAAGGGCGGACAAGCTTGCACAAAATCCCCAAATGACTGCACAGGAGCTTTCAAACCTTGTTGTTACCGAAAATGAAATTCATTCAATTATTTCTCAGGGAGAGCCGTTTATCGTTAAGGATTTAAAAATAAACGGCAACGATTTGATTTCTCTCGGCTATAAGGGTAAGGAAATCGGAGAGGCACTCGAATTTCTGCTTGATAGGGTTTTGAATGAAGAAATTGAAAATACAAAAGCTTCACTAAAAAACGAGGCTGAAAAAAACAGGTTATCTCTGCTTTGAGATAACCTGTTTTTTATACTTATTTTTCGTTTTCTCTCTTATCAACTATATAGGCGTGAACCTTGTCGGCAAGCTCGCCGTAGAGCTTGAATTTTGTTGAAAATACAATGAGCGAAATAAATACAAGTATTGCCGGAATACCGAATGCGATAAGTCCTATCGCATTTTTTGTTGTCTGATTTATCGAGCCTTCTGTAATCTGCTCGTTGTAGCTTACAAGATTAAGTCCGCCGAAAAGGATAACTGTCTGTACTGTGTAAGCAAGCTTTTGCAAAAAGCCCTTCATAGAAAAGGTGATTGACTCGTTTCTCTTACCGCTCTTGTATTCGCCGTAGTCAACAATGTCGGCAAGAAAGATTGTTTGTGCAACAAACATTGAGCCGATACCTATTGACGCAAGAATGTAGCTCAAATCAAGTGCAATCGTTATTTTAAGCACGGGACCGAAAATATACATCAATATGTAACCGATAATGGTAAGGCAAAGTGAAAACTGATATATTGCTCTTTTGTTCATTTTCTTTGACAGTATCGGAATAACCAAAAGACCGAGTGCAGAGCCGACGGCTCCGATTGTTGAAAACAGGCTCTGTGCCTTTGGCTGACCGAGAACATCTGTGAAATAATAAACGGCTGTTGAGCTTGTCAGATACCAGCCTGCGTTTGAAATCATTGCAAACACAATAAACACAATAAGCTGGTCATTTCCCGATATTACCTTAAACATCTGCTTGAAGGAGAATTTTTCGTTGTTATATATTACATTTCTTTCCTTTGTTGAAAGCACGCAGGTTACGGAAAAGAATACAAGTGCGACCGCACAGATGAGTGCCCATTTTGAAAAACCGCTTGCCGAATATCCCTTGTCCGTTGTCATTCCGCTTGAAAGCAGGGGGAGAATAATAGGAGTTAAAATAGTAATAAGTCCCTGTCCTATTCCCGAAAAGGTTCTTGCAACCGTTGCAACAAGATTTCTGTCTGACGGGTCTGTTGTAAACGACGGTACCATTGACCAGTAGGGAATATCCGCCATTGTGTTTGTCATTCCCCAAAGGATATACATAAATGCTATGTAAATATACAGCCTTGTTCCGCTCATTCCAAAGCTTGTGAAAAGAAGCGTCAATACAATTGCATTTGACATAGCGCCTATAACTATCCACGGTCTGTATTTTCCCATTTTTGTTTTGGTGCTGTCAACAATCGTTCCCATAATAGGGTCGTTAATTCCGTCCCATATTCTTGCAATGGGGGTCAAAAGAAGCAAAAATCCCTCCTTGAGTCCGAGCACGCTTGATAAATAATACGAAAGATAGGAATAAAACATACCGTAGCTTAAATCAAGTCCGATTGCACCTACACCGTAGCCTATCTTTTCTCTCCAGGTGGTTTTGTAATCGCCCATATCATAACTCCTTTAATATATGTTGTATAAATTATAGCATAAATCCGTTCTTATAACAATATAATGTTTTTTGCCTTAAAGATTACAAAATGATTACAAACATTACAAAACATTACATTTTTTGTGCGTGAAAATTTTGCCTTGACAATCGCATTTAACCCTTATATAATGTAGTTAGTGGTGACAATTCCATTAAAATCCCACATATTCCATTAAATTCCCAAAGAGATTACCACTAAATTCACGAAAGGAGAGAAAGATATGCATTTGTTTGTCGGCACATTAGATGGCTATAAGCTTGACTCAAAGGGCCGTCTTTCTATTCCTACAAAGTGGAGAGAGCGTCTTGGCAAGGAATTTTATATGGTTGCAGTTACAGTCAGAGGATGTAAGTGTCTTACTCTTTATCCTGTTGAGCATTTTGAAAACACATACGAGGCAATGCAGCAGGGAACGGAAAATCAAAAGTATGACGCAACAACAAGCTTTCTTGATAACGCCGAGGAGGCTGTGCTTGATTCTCAGGGCAGATTTACCGTTAATCAGCGCCTAAAGGACGAGGCAATGCTTTCAAACGAAACAGTTGTTGTTTTTAAGGGAAAGGGCAAGGTTATAGAAATCTGGAATACCGACGAGTACGAAAAGATTTATAACAGCTATGACCATTCTCAGGGAATTTATGATTTGATGGACAAGGTAAAGGGTAACGCAGAATAATGGAGTTTGTTCATAAAAGCGTGCTTTTTGACGAGGCTGTAAAAGCACTTAACTTAGACGATACAAAAATAATTGCCGATGGTACAGCAGGCGGCGGCGGTCATTCTCGCGAAATTGCAAAGAAAGCGAAATTGCTCATTTCAATAGACAGGGACCCCGACGCAATTGCCGTTCTCAATGAACGCCTCGGCGGTTTGCAAAATGTAAAAATAGTTCACGACAACTATTCTAATCTAAAAAATATTCTTAAAAGTCTTGAAATAGAAAAAATTGACGGTCTTTTGCTTGATTTGGGGGTCAGCTCCTTTCAGCTTGACACCGCAGAAAGAGGCTTTTCCTATCACAAGGACGCACCTCTTGATATGCGTATGAGCAAAAGCGGACTCAGCGCAAGGGATGTTGTCAATACATATGACGAAAAACAGCTTGCAGATATAATTTACAGATATTCGGAAGAAAAATTTGCAAGAAAAATTGCATCAAACATAGTAAAGGCAAGACAGGACAAGCCTATTGAAACAACCTTTGAGCTTGTCGATATTATAAAATCCTCGCTTCCTCAAAGGGCAATGAGGGACTCACACCCTGCGAGAAAAACATTTCAGGCAATAAGAATTGAGGTAAACGCAGAGCTTGATGTTTTAAAAAGCACCTTAACAGATGCGTTTGAGTGCCTTAACAGCGGAGGAAGAATTGCCGTAATTACCTTCCATTCTCTTGAGGATAGGATAGTAAAGGAACAGTTTAACGAATGGTGCAAGGGCTGTGTTTGTCCTAAGGAGCTTCCCGTGTGCGTGTGCGGTAACAAGCCTAAGGGCAAGGCACTAAAGCCGATTGTACCGAGTGAAAGCGAGCTTGCAGATAATCCGAGAGCAAGATCATCAAGGCTTAGAGTTTTTGAAAAATACTAACGAAAGGTGAGTAATGTGACAAATACGGGTGATTTCAGAAGATATTCATATTCAACAGACGCTTCATACGCACTCAAAGCATTTGATCTCCAAAGGTCAAGTGCCGTTCCGTCATATACTCCTGCTCCGCAAAGAAAAAAAGAGCTCAAGGTCAGAGAAAACAATAAGCAGAAAAGCTATAATCAGTTAGTTCACGAGCAAAGAATAGGCCTTGTAAGGATTGTAAAAATAATTGCCGTTTCTCTGCTGAGCCTGAGTATGCTTTTCGGAGTGCTTTATACCTATGCCCAAAAAAATGAGCTTACTCACGAAATTTCACAGCTTGAAACCCAGCTTGCCGTTTCAAAGAGCGAAAACACAAGGCTCAACAGCGAGCTTGATTCTCTTGTGTCGATGAGTATGATAGACGAGTATGCCGTTGAAAAGCTTGGTATGACAAAAATGAAATCAAATCAAATGAGATATATTGATGTTTCTCAGTACAAGGAGAAGCGTCTTGCTGCCGCCCAGCGTATTTTAAAGGACGGTAAAGCCGACTCTAAGGCAGTTAAAGTAAAGTAATAATAATTAACTATAATGCGTAAAATATTGAGAGTTAAGAATTCTTAACTCTCATAAGTATTTAATAAATAAGATAACAATTGCGGGAGGAAGACAATGAATACAAGTAAAAAAATGCTCAAAAGACTGCTTATTTTGTCAGTTGTTTTAATATTCCTCCTTACAACAAGCGGAGTAAGAGTGCTTTATTTACAGCTTGTCAGAGGCGAGGAGCTTGCCCTCAAGGCAGAAAGCCAGCAGCTAAAGGACACGGAAATTACGGCGATGCGCGGAACGATATATGACGCAGACGGAAATGTGCTTGCGCAGTCGGCAACCGTTTGGAATATCTTTATTGACCCGCTTGAAATTGACGGCGAAGAAGAGAGAATGCTCATCGTTGATAAATTCTCAGAGCTTTTCGAATACGATGACGAGGAAAGAAAGGACCTTTACGAAAAGACCAAGGCAGAAAATCACTATGAGATAGTTGAGAAAAAGGTCGAAAACAACATTAAAGAAAAAATCTCCGAATTTGTTTTTGAAAACAGACTCGGTGACTGTATCGGAAGCGAGCAGACAACAAAAAGATATTATCCCTACGGTTCTCTTGCTTCATCGGTATTAGGCTTTACGGGTGCCGACGACCAAGGACTTGCAGGTATCGAGGCTTATTATGACAAGGAGCTTACCGGAACCAACGGAAGAATTATAACGGCAAAGGATGCTGTTTCAAACGAGATAGCAAACGACTATGAAACCTCTGTGGAGGCAAGCGACGGAAATTCGATAAACCTCACAATCAATCAGACAATTCAGTATTACCTTGAAAAAGGCCTGAGAGAAACTATGGAGGAATATCAGGCGAAGGGCGCTTACGGAGTGGTTATGAACTGCAATACCGGAGCCGTGCTTGCAATGTCATCGCTTCCGGATTTTGATTGCAACAAGCCCTACAAGCTGACATACAGCAAGATTAAAAAGCAAATTAAAAAGCTTGAGGATGATACGGCAAAGCAGGAGGCGGAAAGTGCGGCAGTTCAGGCACAATGGAGAAACTTTACTGTTTCCGATACATATGTTCCCGGCTCGGTGTTCAAAACCTTTATGGCTTGCGCCGCACTTGAGGAAAATGTTGTCAGCCTTGATACAACCTATAATTGCACAGGATCAATACAGGTTGATAAATATACTATGAAATGCCACTATCACCCCGGCCACGGTGTTGAAAACTTTACTCAGGGACTTGAAAATTCCTGCAACCCGTTTTTTATTACCGTTGGACAAAAGCTCGGTGTTCACAACTATTTCAAATATTTTGATGCCTTTGGCTTTACATCAAAAACCAATATAGACCTCCCCGGTGAAGCGTTACCTCAGTATTATCAGGAAAATCAGTACGGCATTGTTGAGCTTTCGTCTGCTTCCTTTGGACAGACAAACTCACTCACGCCCATACAGGTGTGCACGGGACTTTCTGCAATTGCAAACGGCGGTACACTTGTTCAGCCGTATCTTGTTTCAAGCATAGTTGATGAAAACGGAAAAACCGTCAAGAAAACCGAAACAAAGAAGGTTAGACAGGTAATAAGCAGTGAAACCTCGGCAACCGTTAGACAGATGATGAAATCCGTTGTAGACAACGGTACAGGCAAAAACGGATATGTTGCAGGCTACAGCGTCGGCGGTAAAACAGGTACATCAACAAAGCTCGGCGAGTCCAAGGAGGGCGAGGGCGACAAGTACATAGTATCCTTTGGCGCAATTGCACCGAGTGATAATCCCGAAATCGCAATGCTTATCATTATTGACGAGCCAAATCAGGATTTGGGTGGCGGTGCTCTATGTGCACCGATTGCCGCACAGGTAGTCGAGGAGGCAATGAGCGTTCTCGGTATTGAGCCAAGGTACGATGAAAAAGAGCTTGATAAGCTTTCAAAATATACTCCTAATGTAGTTGAAAAGTCGGTAGAGGATGCTAAGAAGGAGCTTTATTCAAACGGATTAAACTACTTTGTTATCGGAAACGGAGATACGGTTGTAAGGCAGTCGCCGACCTCGGTAGGTACTATCCCTAATGGCGGAATTGTCTTTGTCTATACCGACAGTAACGAAAAGCAGATGACTAAGGTTCCGAACTTTACGGGACTTACCGTAAACGAGGCAAAGGACCTTGCAAAAATGAACGATTTGAATATCGAAATCAGCGGTAACAATATGTCAAGCACAACGGTGGTTGCTTTCCGTCAAAGTGAGGAAAAGGATTCAGAGGTTGAAAAGGGAACCGTAGTTAAGGTTTCGTTTAAAAATACACAGTCGGTTCTCGACTGATTGCAGATAATAATAAAAATGGGGTTATGATATGAAGCTTTCACAGATTTTGAAGGGAATAAAGGTTTTAAACAGCTTTGAGGATACAGATGTCCTTGATGTGACACAGGATTCAAGGCTTGTCAGGGAAGGCTCTCTTTTCGTTTGCGTCAAGGGTGCGGCGTTTGACGGTCACTCGGTTGCACAGGAAATGCTTGATAACGGTGCTGTTGCCGTTATTGTTGAAAGAGATTTAGGTCTTGACAGACAGATTCTTGTCGAAAATTCACGCGCTGTTTTTTCTTTCGTGTGTGCAAACTTTTTCGGAAATCCTGCAAATGAGCTCAAGCTCATAGGACTTACCGGCACAAACGGAAAGACAACAACAACCTTCCTTATCAAGCAGATTCTTGAAAATGTCGGCAAAAAGGTCGGACTTATCGGAACCGTTCATAATATGGTCGGTGATGAGATTTATCCTGCAAAATATACAACCCCTGACCCGTATGAGCTTCAAAGGCTTTTCAAAATGATGGTTGACGCGGGCTGTGAATACTGTGTTATGGAGGTTTCCTCTCAGGCACTTGCGCAAGGTAGGGTAAACGGACTTCGTTTCACTCTCGGCGCATTTACAAATCTTACTCAGGACCACCTTGACTATCACAAAACCTGGGAAAACTATTTCGCATCAAAAAGAATTCTTTTTGAAAACAGCGATATTGCAGTAACAAATGCCGACGATGAATACGGACTCAAAATAGTTGAGGGACTTGATTTTGATAAGCTCGTCACCTATGCGGTAAACACTAATAGTGCAAGCTATATCGCAAAGAATGTCAAATTCAAGTCAAGCGGTGTTGAGTATGAAATTGTGGGCGACACAATCGGCAGATGCACCTGCCCGATACCCGGCAGATTTTCGGTTTACAATTCTCTTTGTGCCTGTGCGTGCGCTCTTGCACTCGGCATAGAGTTTGATGATGTTCTTCGTGCAATAGGTGCATCAAAGGGTGTAAAGGGCAGAATTGAGGTTGTGCCGACAAACAGAGATTTCACAATCATCATCGACTATGCTCATTCACCGGACGGACTTGAAAATATAATTTCATCTCTCAGAGAAATTGCCAAGGGAAGAGTTGTTACCCTCTTTGGCTGCGGAGGAGACAGGGATAAAACAAAAAGACCTAAAATGGGCAGAATTGCCGCAGAGCTTTCCGATTTCTGCGTAGTAACCTCGGATAATCCGAGAAGTGAAAATCCGTCGGAAATTATTAAGGACATTCTTGAGGGTATGAAGGGCATCTCCACTCCGTACGAGGTAGTTGAGCAAAGGCGTGATGCTATTGAGTATGCGATAAAAAATGCTAAAAAGGACGATATAATTCTTCTTGCGGGCAAGGGACACGAAACATATCAGATTCTCCCGACGGGAACAATTCATTTTGACGAAAGAGAAGTAGTTGCACAAATTCTTGCAACACTTGAATGATTATGGAAATTTTAAAGCTAAGTGAAATTGCACAGGCATGCGGCGGTGATTTTAATAAAGAATGTGAAATCAACGGCGTTTGCATTGATACAAGAAAAATAACAAAGGGTTGCCTGTTTATTTGCATAAAGGGTGAGAGATTTGACGGTCATCAGTTTGCACAGGAGGCATTGACGCTCGGTGCGTCGGCTGTTATGATACACAGCGATATTGATGTTGACGGGTGCTTTGTTAAGGTGGCGGATACATCACAGGCGCTCTTAACGCTTGCGGGATATTACAGAAGCAGGTTTACTATTCCGCTTGTAGGGCTGACAGGCTCGGTCGGTAAGACCACAACAAAGGAGTTTACTTACCTTGTTGTCAGCTCGCAGTACAATGCAATTAAAACGCTCGGTAATCTTAATAACGAAATCGGTCTTCCGCAAATGCTCTTTCAGCTTGACCGCTCGGTCGAAGCCGCGGTTATAGAAATGGGAATGAACCACTTCGGCGAAATTCACAGACTGACAAAGGCGGCAAAGCCGACAGTAGCGCTGATAACAAATATCGGAGTGTCGCATATCGAAAATCTCGGCTCAAGAGAGGGAATACTAAAGGCAAAGCTCGAAATTCTTGACGGACTTGAAAAGGGTGCTCCCGTTCTTCTTAACGGAGATAACGATTTGTTAAAGGATGTCAGCCTTGATGATTATAAGGTCTATTTCTATGGTATTGATAACGGTGATTTCAAGGCTGAAAATATTAACGAAGCGAATGGTAAAACCACATTTACAGTATGCTATTTCGGGAAAAAGCAGGATATTACAATACCGACGATAGGTATTCACAATGTCTATAATGCTCTTGCGGCATTTGCAGTCGGATATGTTCTTAATATCGACGCCGAGAAAAGTGCAAAGGCTCTTGAAGCCTATATTCCCGAGGGAATGAGACAGAGGAGCGTTGAGATAGGCGGTATCACCTCAATAGAGGACTGCTATAATGCGAGTCCCGATTCAATGTATGCCGCACTGAAAACTCTTGCAAACACTAAAGCTAATAAAAAAATCGCAGTTCTTTCCGATATGCTTGAGCTTGGTGAATATTCAAAGGAGGCTCACAAAAATGTCGGTAAAGCGGCTGCTGAAAATAAAATTGATTATCTTCTGTGCGTCGGCGAGATGTCAAAATTTACGGCAGAGGGTGCAAAGGAAAACGGACTTAATAATTCCTTTCACTTTGATACCAAGGAGGAGCTTGCAAATAAGCTTATCGATATTGCTCAGTCAGGCGACGCAGTAGTATTTAAGGCTTCAAGAGGAATGAAGCTTGAGGATGTAATCCATATTGCTTATGACAGGTGGGGAAAATAAATGAACAGTACAGTTGCAGTAATTATAAGTATAATAATTTCATTCGGAGTTACAGGTGCTTTAGGCTTTGTAATTATTCCGTGGCTAAGAAAATTAAAGTTCGGCCAGACTATTCTTGATATCGGACCGAGCTGGCATAAATCAAAGCAGGGAACACCCAATATGGGCGGAATTATGTTCATTATAGGTATTTCGCTTTCCTTTGCCGTCACGGCTCTTACTGCTTATTTATCGGGTGCAGAGCTTGAAAGCGATTATTCCGCTATGCTAATTGGCAGAGAAAAGGTGCTTCTTATCGCAGGACTTTTTCTTGCTTTAGGTTGCGGTCTTGTCGGCTTTCTTGACGATTTTACAAAAATTAAGCTCAAGAGAAATGAGGGACTGACACCAAAGCAAAAAACCTTCGGTCAGCTTATTATGACCTTCGGATATATTCTTACCCTCTGGCTTTCTCACAACACGAGCTGGTATATTCCGTTTGTCGGAACAGTCAGCTTTGAAAAAAATATTTTTACTGCAATTATTTTTTGGGTGCTTTCATTTTTCATCATTTACGGCTGTGTAAATTCCGTAAACCTTACTGACGGTATAGACGGCCTTTGCTCGTCTGTTACAACAACCGTTGCAATTGCATTCATAGTTATTTCGGCTTTCCAGGGCTTTTTGGGACTCGGTATTTTTGCAGGTGCTCTTTTGGGCGGTGTTTTGGGATTTCTCTGCTGGAACTGGAACCCTGCAAAAACCTTTATGGGTGACACGGGCTCTCTTTTCCTCGGCGGTATGGTTGTTGCCTTGGGATATCTTTGCAAATCCCCGATACTCCTTTTACCGATTGGTATTGTCTATGTTTGCGAAACAATGAGCGATATAATTCAAATAGGATATTTCAAAATCACACACGGAAAAAGAGTATTCAAAATGGCACCTATTCATCATCATTTTGAAATGTGCGGATGGAAGGAAAAAAAGATTTGCGTTGTATTTTCACTTGTAAACGCAATCGGCTGTGCAGTGGGAGTAGCTCTTCTTTATTTCGGTAGCTTTGCACAGTAATTTTTTGAAGGGAGCATCAATATGCCTGATAAAAAAGAAAAGGTTATTAAGGCTGATAAAAACGGGGGACTCAATAAAAACCACTTTTTTACAGTCGGAAGCATAGACATACCGTTTTTGGGTATTACTATTGCACTTTTAACAATAGGACTTATTATGCTCTTTTCTGCGTCGTATCCTTATGCTTACTACAATCAGGGCGGAAATTCATATTACTTTTTCATTAGACAAATGATATTTGCAGTTGCAGGTCTTGTTGCAATGTTTGTTATGTCAAAGGTGAATTACAAGCTCTTAAAAGCAATAGTAAAGCCTCTTTTGATTTTTACATTGCTAAGCCTTGTGGTTGTTTTGTTTTACCACACAAATGTCGGTAGCTTCAAAAGGTGGATACCACTTTTCGGCGGAATTACCTTTCAGCCGTCAGACCTTGCAAAATTTACGCTGATTCTAACAATGGCTTGCTATATCAGCGATTATTACAGACATATGAAAACCTTTAAGTACGGCATTTGCTATCCTCTCGGAATAATAGCAGTGTTCTGCGGACTGATTTTTCTTGAGCATCATATGTCGTGCACAATACTGATGTTTCTTATCGGAGCAACGCTTATGTTTGTCGGCGGAAGCGACTGGAAGCTCTTTGCATTTGGGTTAGGTGTGCTTATACTTGTTGTGTTTATAGTAATCACATTCCCCGACCTGCTTGAAAATTACGCGGGAGAAAGAATAAGAGCGTGGCTTGACAAGGATTATTCTCCCGACGATAAAAGATGGCAGACTAACAATTCTCTTTATGCAATCGGCTCGGGCGGATTTTTCGGAGTGGGTCTTGGAAATTCAAAGCAAAAATACCTATATGTTTCCGAACCGCAAAACGACTTTATCTTTTCAATAGTTTGCGAGGAGCTTGGCTTTATCGGTGCGGCAGTAATTATTGTTCTTTTCGCCGCTCTTGTAATCAGAGGCTTTGTTATAGCCTCAAGATGTAAGGACAGACTTGGAGCGCTTCTTGTAATCGGAGTTGTATCTCAAATAGGACTTCAGGTTGCGCTTAATATAATGGTTGTTACCGATACTATACCTAATACGGGTATAGCACTTCCGTTTTTCTCTTACGGCGGAACGGCAATGCTGATGCTGCTGTTTCAAATAGGAGTTGTGCTGTCGGTGTCGAGAAAAGTAAATCAGCAGAAGGTGTAGATTAGTATGAAGATTTTATTTGCAACAGGCGGAACTGCAGGTCACATAAATCCTGCACTTGCAGTTGCCTCATATATCAAAGAAACAAATAACGATGCCGAGATTTTATTTATAGGCACGGCAGACCATATGGAAGCAAGGCTTGTGCCAAACGCCGGCTTTGATTTTAAAACAATTAAAATCAGCGGCTTTCGTCGTTCCTTCTCGCCAAAGGCTATTTTGCATAATATAAAAACTGCGATAAGGATAATTACCTCAAAAAGCGAAAGCAAAAAAATTATTAAGGAATTTAATCCTGATGTTGTTGTAGGCTTTGGCGGTTATGTTTCAGGGCCTGTTTTACAGACTGCTTCGGCAATGAAAATACCCACCTGTATTCACGAGCAAAATGCCTTTCCCGGTATAACAAATAAGGCGCTTGCAAAAGAGGTTGACAGGGTTATGCTGACAGTCGAGGATGCCGCAAAGCACCTTGATGCAAAAAATCCCGTAACAGTTACCGGACTTCCCGTTAGAGGCGAGCTTTTGAAAGCTAATAAGGATATTGCAAGAGCACAGCTCGGAATACCCGATGACAAATTTTTGATTTTGTCATTTGGCGGATCACTCGGTGCCGAGCCTATCAATAAGGCTATGTATGATATTCTTCTTGAAAGTGCCCAAAGCGGTAAGTATTACCACATTCATTCTGTCGGTACTAACGGAACGGCTTATCTTGAAAAATTTGCCGAAAATGGTTTTAAAGACGGCAAAAAGGGTACTGTCGAGGTTAGGCAGTACATTGATAATATGGATGTATGTATGGCGGCAGCCGACCTTGTAATCGGCAGGGCAGGTGCCTCCTCACTTTCCGAGATTGAGGCAATGGGCAAGGCGTCAATCCTTATTCCGTCACCTTATGTTGCCGAAAATCATCAGTATCATAACGCAATGGCTCTTGTTAACAGGGGAGCAGGCTCAATTCTTGAAGAAAAGGATTTGTCGGCTCAAAGCCTTTCAAAGCTTATTGACACGCTACTTTCAAACAAAACAAAGCTGATACAGATTGAAGAAAACGCTAAGAATATGTCAATAAGCGACTCAAGAGAAAGAATATCCGATATTATTATTTCTTTAGCACATAAATAACAAAAAATAATCCCTCTGCATAGGATAATTTGCAGAGGTGATTTAATGGAATTATTCAAAATTAACGGAGGAAAACAGCTCGGCGGACAAATAAAGCTTCACGGTGCAAAAAATTCCGCGCTTCCGATTTTAACAGCCTCAATTCTCATCAAGGGCGAAAGCATAATACATAATTGTCCCGATTTAAGCGATGTCAGAACAACAATAGAAATTCTTGAAAAAATAGGGTGTAAGGTTACACGCGACGGAGATACAGTAACAGTTGATGCGACAAATGTAAGTGATTGTGTTATTGATGAGGAAATGATGAGAACCATGCGCTCGTCAATAATTTTTCTAAGCGCTCTTGTTTCAAGAACAAAAAGTGCAAGAATTTTTTATCCGGGCGGCTGTGAAATAGGAAACAGACCTGTAGATTTGCACCTAAAGGCACTAAAATCACTCGGTGCATCAGTCTGCGAAAACGGCTCGTCGATTTACTGTGCTGCCGAAAAGCTAAACGGCAGTAAGATTATACTCCCGTTTCCAAGTGTCGGAGCGACCGAAAATATTATTATTGCCGCGGCAATTTCAAACGGAAAAACTACTGTAATAAATCCTGCAAGAGAGCCTGAAATCAGCGACCTTGCCGATTTCTTAAATCACTGCGGAGCTAAAATTTACGGAGCAGGGGAAACCACCATTGAAATTGAGGGCGTTAGCGAGCTTCATCCCTGTGAGCATACAATTATACCCGACAGAATTTTAGCATCAACATATATGAGTGCATGTGCGATTACCTCATCATCACTTATGATTGATGATATAAGACCGTCACATCTAACTCCTGTTTTTCCTGTTTTTACCGAAATGGGATGCGAATTATATCTAAACAAAAATTCGCTTGTTATGAAAGCTCCCAAAAGGCTTAAAAGGGTTAAGAGCATAAAAACAATGCCGTTTCCCGGCTTTCCGACTGACTCGCAGTCACCTGTTGCGGCGGCTCTTTCAGTCGCAAAGGGAACATCAATTTTACAGGAAAACATATTTGACAACCGCTTTAGATTTGTAAGCGAGCTTTGCAGATTCGGAGCAGATATTCAAATAGATAATAAGCTTGCCGTGATTAACGGAGTTAAAAAACTGCACAGCGCAAATGTTATCGCAACAGACCTCAGAGGCGGTGCGGCACTTGTAGTAGGCGCTCTTGCGGCAGAGGGCGAATCAACCGTAAGCAGTATTTATCATATAGACAGAGGATATGAAAGGCTTGAAGAAGCCCTGTCGTCAATCGGCGCGGATATTAAGAGGATAAAGTATGAAAAAGAAAGAACCAAGCAAAAAGAAGACAGACTCGACGAAAAAGCAATCACAAAAGAGTGATTTTGCGGATTTGGGACTTGAGCCACCGAAAATTTACAGACAGTCACAGCAAAGGCTTGTTGAGTCCCAGTCAAAAAAATCACAGCCAAAGCGTCAAAATAAAAAGGATAATCTTACTCGAAGCGAAAAACGCGAAAGAGAAACCAAAAAGCGTAAAAAGAAAAATCTTTTCAGAAAGATTATTATTTGGATTTGCGTTATTCTCGCTTTTCTTGCTGTCGGAACGGTGCTTTCTTTAACAGTTTTCTTCCATATAAATAATGTAACGGTAAGCGGAAATAGCCTTTACAGCAAGGAGGAAATACTTTCTCAGTGCACGATAGATAAGGGAGAAAACCTGTTTATGTCAGATACCGACAAGGCAAAGCAGACGCTTGAAAAAAATCTTCCTTATATATATACGGCTGAAATAAAGAGAAAATTACCCGATACAATAGAAATTAAAATTAAAGAGGCAAAGCCTGCGTACTCCGTTAATTGCGAGGATAAAACATATATCCTGCTTGATGATAATTTCAAGGTGCTTGAGCTCGGCGCACAAAAGTCGCAGGGTATCAAAATAAGCAAGGCAAAGATAAAAAGCAGTATAGCAGGGGAAACGGTTGTTTTCAGTAACGCCGATGTGGGAGATTGCCTAAAGCAAATTGCCCAAACGGTAAAAGAAAACAATTTTACGGAAATAACAGCTATATATTCAAATAACATCAGCGACAACTATGTTGTTTATGACAACAGGATTAGCTTCAAGCTGGGTAACTGCGATAACCTTGAAAAAAAGATTTATCAGGGACTCGCGGCCTGTGAACAGCTTGACGAATCAAGTCCTAATGTCAGTGGAACAATGACAATATCAGGTGACAAGTCTATTTACTTTACAGAAGAATAGCTGTAAAGTGAATTACTTGTCGTAAATTGTGAATAGTTTTGGAATTTGTGCAATATTAACAAACAATTATATTTATTTGTCAAAAAACATTGTCAATAACTTTGATAAATATTCAAAAAAAGTATTGCAAAATGATTACAATATTGTTACAATATGAGATGTAACGAAGTCAAATGACTAAAAAAGAAAAATTAACAAGGAGAATTAAACATATGGGACGTTATGAAATTGATACTGATGATACAAAAGTTGTTCAGATTAAAGTAGTCGGTGTAGGTGGCGGCGGCGGAAACGCTGTTAACCGCATGGTACACTGCAATATTCAGGATGTAGAGTTCGTTGCTGTTAACTCTGATAAGCCGGCGCTTGCAAAGTCAACTGCAACTCATAAAATACTTATCGGCGAAAAGGCTACAAAGGGCCGTGGCGCAGGTGCAAAGCCTGAGGTTGGCACAAGAGCAGCCGAGGAAAGCCGTGAAGCACTTACCGATATTCTTACAGGTGCAGAAATGGTATTCATCACCGCAGGTATGGGCGGCGGAACAGGTACCGGTGCTGCTCCGGTAGTTGCTAAAATTGCTAAGGACCTCGGTATCCTTACTGTTGCAGTTGTTACTACTCCGTTTGCATTTGAGGGTAGCAGAAGAATGGCACAGGCTCAAGAGGGTATCAAGGAGCTTGCTCAGTATGTTGATTCTATTATGGTTATTCCTAATGAAAACCTTAAATATGTAACAGAAGAAAAAATAACTCTTCTTAATGCTTTTGAAATCGCTAATGATGTTCTTCGTCAGGGTGTTCAGTCAGTTTCCGACCTTGTTAACGCAACAGGTCTTGTTAACTGTGACTTTGCCGATGTAACAGAGATTATGAAGGATTCTGGCTATGCTCATATGGGTGTTGGCCGTGCAAAGGGTAAGGATAAGGCAGAGCACGCTGCTCAGCAGGCTATTTCTTCACCGCTTCTTAATACATCAATCGACGGCGCACACGGTATTCTTATCAATATTACCGCTTCAACCGATATCGGACTTGAAGAAATCGACGCTGCTTCTTCAATCGTCAGTGCTGCAGTTCATCCTGATTGTGAAATCATTTGGGGTACTACATTCGATGAAGAGCTTGAGGACGAAATGATTATTACTGTTATTGCTACACGCTTCGGTGACGGCGTTCCCGGTGCTCCGATTAAGTCAATCACAGCTAATAACGAGGTTGCTCCTCCTCAGCCGATTGCTGCTCCGACAGCTGCACCGTCAAGCTTTACCGATAATGACGACGATGCTTTTTCAGACATTGTTAATTTCTTTAAGAAATAAGATTTGATTTAAACATTCTCTGCCTTGCAGGGAATGTTTTTTTATACACTTTTTCACCTTTTTGTCAGTATGTATATTTTTGTGATTGATTTCTATTACTGCGGAAAATTTTGTTAAAAGCAAGTTAAATGCTTTACATTTCAACAATTTCCACAGAGTTTTCAGCAAAAAATATTTGCAAGGATTAGAGTTTTCCACAAAATTAACACAGTTTTCCACATTCCTTCAACAAAAGCTATGACTGTAAAGTAATTTTAATTTACAAAAAATAAGACTCCATATACATTTTCTGTATATGGAGTCATTGCATTTTTATAAGCTTTTACCATTCACTTTTTGTATATGAGCGTATGATATTAGTAATAATATTATCTCTTTTAATGCCCTTGCCCTTGCCTGAATTCATTTGATCTTGAATTTTTCCTGCCCTGATTGTGATAAAATCGGTTTTGTCTGTAATTCTTTCAATCGGTGTAGCTTCACCGAAATCGTATTTTTTGGTAGGTAAAACATCAAATAAATCCGAAACAATTTTCGTATCTCTTGCACCCTTGTGTGCCGTCATTGCAAGAATAACCACCTTGTTATTTTCCGGCAGATACAGTTTTTTCTTTCCTGCAACGGACATTGAGAAGAAATAAAATCTTGCTTTTCTCGGAATATTTCCCTCGGGGTGGTGAGTGTGTGAGAACTCAAAGCCTATTTCGGAATTGTAAGCGAAATTTCCAACCTCGTTGAGTCCGTACATATCGCAGGTTTCATAAAAATCATTCATACCGTACATATTGCACACAAAGCCCTTGTGGTCAGCAAGAATTTTTACACGCTGAGCGTCCATTGATGAAGCGGCAAGCATGTATATGATGTTGGTATCCTCGGGAATATCAATTGCCTGACCTCTGCAAACAAGTAAATCAAATTCATCCTCTGCCTTTTGCGGCATTTCAAACGGTATTCCTGCAATATCAATTCTTTCGGGCAGAAGCTCAATAGGCAGTGAAAAACCGCTTCCCTGTAAAATGACATTTCTCATATTGCTGTCGCTTGTAAAGCCCTTTGTGTTGTAATTAAGCTTAATTGGAATGTTTTCGGACAGCTTGTTTTCTTTGTTGATATTCTTGATTTTTATTTTAAAGGTTTTTACCTCATATGGATTTATGTCAAATTTAAAGCTGCTTTTGTTAGCTCTGATTTTTTTGATATGCTCCTCGCTTGTATTGACGAGAGAAACAGACTCAATTTCCCACATAAGCTTTAGAAGGACACCCGTATGAGCACGGTTGACACCCTCGTTTACTCTTATAATAAGGCTGTCATCGTCCTCGCATTTCTTAACTGCCCTGACAATAACATCGTCGTCGCTTACGCTGAGCATAGATATGTTGCTTGGCAAACAGCCCTCGGCTCTGTCCCTGCTTTGAAAAGCAACCAAAGGATTGTTAAACAATACACTCTGCTTTTGAGTGTCATTTTCAAAGCCGCCCTCGTGAGAATAAATACCGAAATTGAACATATTTCTTCCGATATCCTGCAAATCCTGTCTTGTTTCCTTTGTGAAAGCGCCCGCAGGAGTGTGAATACAGGTAAGTCGGAGCGTATTGTTATCAGGCTTGTCCCATCCGTATTTGTTGTCGGAGAATATTGATATACCGAATTCTCCGCTTTCGTCAGTCACATCAGCCCATTTTTGAGCAGGAACCTCATACAGATTTTCGCTGTTGTTTGAGCGTTCAATTACACCCAAGCCTAAATCGTATGAAGCCTTGCTGTTGTGAGCCGAAAGGGGAAATGTAGCCTTGAGCATTGATTTTCTCGATTTCCAGTCAACGAAATTACTTACGCTGAGGTATTCGCTGTCAGGTGTAAGAGAGAAAATCTGAGTGATTGTTGAAGCAGAGAGATTTCTGACAATCTTAATTGAAATTCGGGCCGGACCTATGTCCTGTATGCTGAATTCAGGAGTATTTGCATAGCAGTAAGGCTCTGCGTCAATATCTTCCTTTCTCATCTCCCAAGACGGATAGGCAAGCGAGCCTGTGTCGTTTAGAAGAGCCATTTTGATCGGCTTGTCAATAAGCTGGCGCTTGAGCCTCTTGTCATAAAAGTAAGCAATATCGCCATTTCGGTTGAAGATTACCTTATATTTTGAATTTTCAAGAGAATGGTTTGTAATTTTCAGCTGTGTGCTTGTAATTGAGGATTTAACAGGTCTTGCTTCAAATACGGTAACTCCGTACGGCTCAAGCTCAGCCTCAAAAATAACAGTAAGGTGCTTTCCGTTTTTCTTTGAAATCTGGCAGGGAAGCTCCTCACCCTTTTGATTGAAGATGCTTAACTCTGTTGTGTTTGTTTCAACAATAAGCTCTGCCTTTACTGCGTCCCTTCTCTTGTACTGTGTAGGATTAAAAACAGTAATAGGGATATTACGGCGACGCACCCAGGAGGAGTCAACTGCGGCGGCTAATTCTCTGCCTGCACCTCTGATTTCATTCTTGAACTGAGAGATAGCCATAGCATAGTCGTCCCAGCTTTCCTTATATACATCCATCAGTGATGTGCCTGTTATGTCATCGTGAAATTGATGGCGTATAACCTTCTTCCATGCACTGTTCATTACATCTTTTGGATATTCGCTCAGTCCGTTGTAATGAGCAAGACAGCAAATCGCCTCTGCAGTCGAAGCAATACGCTCGCAGTTGCTGTTGAGCCTCTTGCTTGCGGCTCTTGAGGTGTAGCAGCCGACACCGTGATTTGTCATCAAAAGCTCTGTGTCCCATATGGGAAGCATAGCCTTTTCCTTTGCCGTCAACTTATCCATATCCTTAAAGATTTGGTCGCTTGAAGCAGAAATAATCTCAAAATCACTTTCGTCGTTTTTCTTTACGCTTTCATTTACGGCAGAAACGCTGTTTTCGTCGGGAGATCCGCCCCAGTCACCGGTGCCGTAAAGATGATTTGCCCACGGAAGCTGACCCTTTGCCGCATTGTCGGCAACTCTGTCAATAATGCTTATATCTGCTCTTACATCGTCGGTGAATTTATGTCTGTAAGATTTTGCATCAAGCGAGGTGAAAACCTCACTGCCGTCAGGACCTCTCCATATACCCAAATCCATAGGCAGTCCGTACGCGCTTCCCCAAGAGAGCTTTTGCGTTGTAAAGCCCTTTAGACCTGCATTCTTGATTACCGACGGAAGTGCCCATCCAAAGCCAAAGCAGTCGGGAAGAAAAAGGTCCTCGGATTTTGTTGAAAACTTTTCCTTGAAATAATTGTTGCCTAAAAGAATATTTCTGAAAAGTGCCTCGGGTGAGGGGATGTTTACATCGCCGTTTTCGTATGCACTTCCCGAAATAGACCATCTGCCCTCTTTGACATATTCCTTAATTTTTTCAAAGGCTAACGGATAGAATTCTTCGATAAGCTCATATCTGTATGCACCCTCAAAATTGAATTTGTATTCGGGATATTTTTCAATCAGGGCAAAGTTTTTTTCAAGCGTGTCGGGTATGTACTTTTCAATTGTTTCGGCAAGCGTCCATCTCCAAACAGTATCAAGATGAGCGTTTGCAACAACATAAGCTCTTTTTTTGTTCATAGCTAATCCTACTTATTTTTCGATTATTTCATATGTAAACTCATATTTTTCCTGAAGAGCCTTAACCTTGTCCTCGTTATCCTCAATAAAGGTTTCGGTGTAAACACTCTTACCGTCAACCGAGTAATCCTTTACAATCTGATTAAGCGCTTCCCACGCTTCAGCCTCAAGCGGATATCCGTCCTCAAATCTGATAAGAAATTCTCTGTGCTTAGGAAGTATAACTTTCATAATATTTCTCCTTAATATTTTTTCTCATATATTATATATTTAAAACCAATTTATTGCAATAGTAATTTTGCTTTATCTGTAAGCGTTTTTTCGGGGCTTTGCAGGGATTCCTCAAGCGTTGTGTTTTCATCAACTACACTTATCATTTTGTCGCCGAGTATTACATCCTCAATACTACCGCTGATTATATAACATTTTTTGCCGAATTTATTGCAAAGCCGGGAAATTTTGAACGGTAGCTTGCCCATAAGTGTTTGCCTGTCGGTTTTGCCCTCGCCGGTTATTATTATGTCACTTTCGGCAATTTTTTCTTCAAGTGAGCAAGCGTCACTGAGGATATCAAATCCGCTTTTTATTTCTCCGCCATACACTGAATATAGACCTGCGCATATTCCTCCCGCGGCACCTGCTCCTTTAAGTTGACTTACATCAACAGGCAAAAAAGCGTTTAACATTTTAAGTCCGTTGTCAAGGTGGAAAACATCATTTTTATCTGCGCCTTTTTGGGGAGCAAATACATACGCCGCACCGTTTTTGCCGTAAAAAGGATTATCAACATCACATGCATATGTAAAGTGGATATCCTTTACAATATTTCTGAATGAAACACCGTAAATATTTTCAATATCCTTACCTCTCGGAAATGGGATTTCTTCACCGTCGATGTCTTTAAATATTGCTCCCAAGGCAGTCAAGGCACCTGCTCCTCCGTCACAGCAGCCGCTTCCTCCAAGACCGAGAATAATATGCCTAAAGCCCTTTGATATTGCGAATTTTATTGCTTCTCCCGTACCATAGGATGAGGCGTTCATAACATCTTTTTTCTTTTGTAATCCGCTTGCTTGAGCAGCTTCAATAATTGCCGTGTTTTTGTATGTATATATAGTCACCTTTTTACGATTTCCGTATATGTCACTGCAATAGGTGTAAAGTGTAACACCATTACACATATTGCTTAGGCATTGACCGAATCCTTCTCCACCGTCAGAAAACGGAAGACATACAATTTCTGCGTCGCAGGTTGCCATTATGCCATTTTTTATGCACTCACAGACCTGCGCTGATGTTAGGCTTCCTTTGAAGCTGTCGGGAACAATAAGTATCTTCATTTTTAAAGCTCCTTTCCTTCCTGTTTGTATAATATCATATTTGATTTTAATTATCAAATGTGATAGTATCATAGTATATTATTGTGAAGAAAAGAGGATAGTTATGCGCTTAATAATAGTAAGACACGCAGAGCCCGATTATGTCAGGGATTCTCTTACCGAAAAGGGCTGGAGAGAGGCTGAGCTTCTCAGCGATAGACTCTCAAAGCTTGATGTGACTGCGTTTTATTGCTCACCGCTTGGCAGAGCAAAGGACACAGCAAGTCTTACTCTCAAAAAAATGAACCGCACAGCCGAGGAGCTCGACTGGCTTGCTGAGTTTCGCGGAAAGATTAGAAAAGGGCTTAAAATTTCTTCCTGCTGGGACAGATTGCCGTTGGAATGGACTGACGACGATAATTATTACAGCTACGATAAATGGTATAAAACAAGGCTTATGCAGTCAATGAATGTTGAAAACGAGAACAAGCTTGTTTTAAACGGCATTGACGAGCTGTTAAAAAAGCACGGCTATGAGCACAACGGTAGGCATTATAGTGTACTTGATTCAAATCACGATACGATAGTACTTTTTTGCCATTTCGGTGTTGAGTCTGTAATTTTATCTCACATTTTTTCGTGCTCGCCTATGGTTTTGTGGCATAATTTTGTTGCGCTTCCTTCTTCGGTTACTACTCTTGTAACTGAGGAAAGAGAAAAGGGGATAGCCGTTTTCAGATGTCAGCAGTACGCCGATATCAGTCATTTGTATGCCGGTTCTGAGGAGCCGTCATTTGCCGCAAGATTCTGCGAGTGCTACGGCGACTCTGAAAGGCATTGATTTTTCCTGTTGTTTCCTATTTTCCCGAATGTCTTATTTCTGTTACAAAGCGCAATATCATAGAGCTTATAATTCCGCCTAAAGCGATCCCAAGTCCTGCAAAGGCAGTAGATTTTGCGTATTTCAGCATCAGCTCGTTGTTTGATGCAATCATATAAAACATCGTGTAGTATATGGCACTTCCGGGCAGCAGCGGAATTGTCGATGGCATAAGAATTACAGTTGTCGGCATTTGTAAAATACGGGCACTCAGCTCGCAGAAAAATACAAGGCAAGCCATTGCAAGCATACAGGAAATCAGTTCTCCGTAAATCGGTGTCAGTAATCTTTCAATAGAGGCTGTGATTGTAGAGCCTGCAATAATATTTACAAGTGAATTTTTAGGTGCCTTCATCATAATCGCCGAAAAAAACGATGCCAGCACGCAGAAAATAATTTCCTTTGTCATATAATATTCATCAGTATCAGCGCACCTGCAACTCCAAAGGCAATTCCCAAAGCAGACATTACGGCATCTGCAAGCTCAATTATTCCGGCAACAAGGTCGCTGTTCATCATATCCCGAATGGCGTTAACAACCGTCAGTCCCGGCACAAGCATCATTATTGTGCCGATTATTATTTTGTCGGGCTGAACATTCATACCGAATTTTTGCGGAATAAACGATAGGGCACCTGCAATAAATGACGAAACAAGATTTGATGAAAATTGAGGCAGTCTTATCATTTTTGAACCCGAATAGCTGATTACTAAGCCTGTTATTCCCGAAAAAAGAGCGTCCGTTACATTACCCCCGAAATAAAGCGAAAAGAAAGCGCTTGACGCAAAAATTGATATAATGTCAATGTATATCGGATAAAGGTGCTTGCCGATGTTGGCAGGCTCTCGGTTTTTTTCAAAGCACAGCCTGCGTGAAATTGAATTTAACCGCACAAGCTCAGATAAATTAGTTTCAGAGGGCTTAATTCTTCTTATTTGAGTTTCTTCCCCGCATTGAGCAATGATTAGGGTGGGCAGGGCAAATACATAGCATTCATTGCCGTGAGCAGTATTTATTCGTTTTACGGTTTCTTCGGCACGCGATATTTCGGCACCGTATTTTATCAAGTTTTGTGCAATGTCAAGCGAAAGAGAAAAAATCTTTTTTCTGTCCATTCTACCACCATAAGCAAGCGAGATAAATCCGAATAAGTTTTTTATGAACGGATTTTCCGCTATGCTGTGTTAAAATACTCGTTAATTCGAAAGGATTAACTGTGTTTTGTGCCTCGCCTAACAAAAAATCCGTTTCATAAAAAATCTGCGATCTAAAACAGAATTGATTTTGTGCAGATTTTGCTTTGAGGAAGCAGTTAGGCTGTCGCCTTACAATGACGAAAAGCGAAAAGATGCCGAAAGCAAGCCGTTTTAGGCTTGTTCAGATTTATCTCACTTGCTTAAATATTTTTTGATATTTGAATTGATTTATACGAATGTTATAATTATAAAAAAAGTAAAGACACTCACGGTTGAGTGTCTTTTTTGTGGTTGCGGGGCAGGACAGAGAAAAAGGCAGTTGCTACGAAACAGTCCACAGGACTGTTTCTCCCAAATTGCGTTGCAATTTGGAGCCTCCTGTCGTAAGTTCGAGTCTTAAAATTTTAATAATAAAATAAAAGACATCCGTAGGGATGCCTTTTATTTTGTGGTTGCGGGGGTAAGACTCGAACTTACGACCTTCGGGTTATGAGCCCGACGAGCTACCAACTGCTCCACCCCGCGATATATTATTTTGTTTGGTGTTACATATTATATCACAAAAATTATATTTGTCAATACATAATTTGATTTATTTTATTACTGGATTTATTACAATAAATAAACAGTCGTCTTCTTAAAATACTCTTCAAATTTTTATTGCGTTTCAAGTCTTTATATTGTATAATATCATTGCAGAGTTATTTTTATTTTTGCAAAAATTGAAAGGAGTAATATTATGAAAAAAACGCTATCTCTTTTGCTGTCACTTATTATGATAGCAACAACCTTATTTGCTGTTCCGTTTACGGCAAAAGCGGCAATTCCCTTTGAAAGCGCAAGGGAGTTAACTCTTGATAAAAACTATTTTGTCAAAATAACCAAAAAAACGGATATGGGTGTGTTCAAATTCACACCGACGGAAACTGCGGTTTATTCCTTCTCCTCATCAAGAGAGGATGACGCAGATGCCTACTGCGAGATGTTTGATGAGACAGGAAGATTCATTGCGTACGGCGATGATGATTACGACTATGAATTTAATCTTACATACACCCTGTATGCAGGCAAAACCTATTATTTTACCGCACATACTTATGGCTTTTATGAGGAAAACACATCTCTTAATGTGTCTATGAAAAAGACAGATTATGCCGTTACAACGATTACAGATGCAAGTATTACATTTGCAGACGGTGCTGTTAAATTTTATACCAATAACGATAAGTACGGAAATATAGAGGGTCAATATTTTCCTCAAGATAAAACAGGAAATAAGCTTAGCTTATCATTTGCCGACGGCACCGTTAAAAGCTATACCTATAATACGAGTGATTATATCTTCGTTAATGATGAAGATGCAAGTGATACCATTTCTGCCAGCATAAGGAGTAATCGATATCTGGTAAGTGCAGGCTATGTAGATGAAGAATCTTTTATTTTAGGCTTAAATTCATTGGATTATATGATGCCTATTGATCTTTCCACTCATCAAAAGGTAGCATCATTCACCTATACACCGCTTGATCCTAATTTCTCAATAGCTCAGACAGATAGTCCAAGCGGCGAGCCGGTAATAACCCCGGCAGAGATTGAGGTAACATATACCGATGACTCAAAAGCAACCTTCTCAAACTATGTGGATGAAAACTTTACAGATGTAGAATTCTATAACAAAGCCGATACATCAGAAAAACATTATTTACAATTCAGTGAGAACTGCGATTTCTCCAAGGTGGGTACCGCATCGGTTCAAATTGCATTTATTGATAAAATTGAAACGGTTAATTTCAATGTAACAGAGAGCTCAACACAGGTTCAATCCGCTACCTTTGTTCCTGATAAAGAAATAAAGTTTACGGAAAATGATTATTACAGTTCGGGCGATTACTTCTGGAATGTTAGCGGTACAATGACTGTTACAAAGAAGGATTCAACCGTAGAGGTATATACAGGCAGTCCGAATTCGGGATTTGTGGATTCCGAAGGAGAGGCTATGAGTTATAATGTTGAATATAACGATTATGATGCATACGGTTGGACGGTAGGTCAAAATTATTACAGAATCTATATTGACGGTGTTGTATCTTATGTTCCCGTAACAGTTGTCGGCATCACAAATGCAACCTTTGTTCCCGATTCACCGATTGAGTTGTATGATACAGATTATTTTGATTCTGATGACTGGTTTTGGAATGTTAACGGAACAATAACTCTTTATTATTCCGACGGCACTCAGGAGGTTTACACCGGCTATGCTGATGACTGCTTCGAAACTGCAGACGGTAAGAGCCTTTCCTTATCTCTTGACTACTATTACAGTGATTCGCAAAACTGGACAGTAGGCTCCGACAATTACTATAACTATTATATAGGTGATTTTACCTGCCCTGTAAATGTTACTGTTAAGCACGATCTCGCAACTGTTCCTCAACAGGATCCGACATGTACCGAAAACGGATTTGAAGCGTATGAGTATTGCCAAAACTGTGATTACGAAACATTCCCGGATATTCTTACTGCAACCGGTCATACTGACGAAGACAGTGACGGCATATGTGATGTATGCTCAACTGCGTTTAGCTTTAATGTAGTTCAGCCTATAGATGTTGGCACATTTTGCGGTGGCTCAGCAACATTCACAACAGGTGCTTCTGTTGACGGATGCACATATCAGTGGTACTACAACGACAGTAAGGTTGATGGAGCAACCGACAGTACATTTACAATAAATGATTTGACCACATCAAATGACGGTGATTCTGTATATTGTATAGTTAAAGATTCTTCAAGCAATGAAGAAAAAACATCAACAGCACTAATTTTTGTTGATCACTCATTTACAGACGGCGACATAACTAACCAGCCGACATGTAAATACCCGGGTGAAAGGGAAGTAATATGTGTCTGCGGTAAGACAGATACCGCCTATATTCCTCCACTCGGACATAATTATGTAACCGTAAACGCTGTTCCTGCAACCTGCGTATCTCAGGGATATACCGGTGACGAGGTTTGTGCAAACTGTGGAAGAATAAATAACGAGGGCTCTGTTATCCCAACTACTGCACATAATCCTATATTTGCTAACAATGCTGTTATGCCTACATGCACAACAGCAGGCAAGGAAAGTGATGTTAAGTGTGCTGTATGCGGTGCAATTATTGCAGTAGGCAGAACAATTCCTGCAACAGGTCACAACTTTGGCAACAATTCTCCTGCTTGCTTAACCTGTGCAACACCTAATCCGAATTATACTGCACATGCACCGACAACTCAGGATAAGATAAATGCAGTTGCTAAGAAGTACGGTGTATCA
>CAYRBT010000002.1:0-156219 GCA_964422655.1 uncultured Bacteroides sp.
TATTTTGCCATAGACCTGCTTTTTTGTGCTGTCTGCACAACTTGGGGCAGTTCAGTACGGTATCCCGATTTTGCTTTTGCAACCAAAATTTTACTATATGCTACCGATAATTGCTTGTTATACGGATGTGTTTTTGATATAATTTTGTTAGGAGGAATGCTTATGAACTTTCAGGAAAATTTGAGAAGCCTTAGGAAAGAAAAGGACTATTCTCAGGAGTACCTTGCTAACAAGCTTGATGTAACAAGACAGACGGTTTCTAAATGGGAAAACGGTACTGCAATGCCTGATTTGAAAAAGCTTGCCGGTCTTGCCGATTTATTCGGCGTTTCCATGGACACACTGCTCGGTATAGAGCATACTGATGATTTTACGGCAGGGAACAGCACAACAACAGATCAATATGACAAGTATTTGCAGACAATGCTTCAAATCATAGAAAACAATCAAAATCAGTATGTAAAAAGTAAAATTAAAACAATAGTAATTATTTTTTCGTTTGTTATAATAGCTGTTTTGTTTATTATTTTCACCGGACAGTCGGCAATATATGACAGGATTGAGAGCCTGCAAAACAACATAATCGGTGTCCAAAGCAGAATTTCCGAAGCAAGCTATGACGATGTAGATGATAATGATGAGGATAACGATGTAGATTTTGAAATTCTTGAAATTAACAAGGAAAAACCGTACCTCGCAACAATAAAGTTTTCTTATTCACCTCAAAATTATACCAAAAATACAAAAGTATATGTTCTTATACCAACCGCTGACAACTCATCGGAAAAGAAAGAGGCTGTCCAGGATAACGGGATATTCAGTTTAAAATGTGAAGTCAACTTATCGGTTAATAAGCCGTATTATATTATTCAAGAGGACGGAGATAATGTAACAAAAATACCTATTGAGCAAAAGCCGATAGAATTTCTACCCTCGTTTTCTCAGGGTGGATTTGTGTGTTCAGTCACAGAAGAAAATACTATTACAAAAATACGCTTTGATGAATCAACATTTTTTGAGTGGTGCGAGCCCTCAAGCCTTTTTGAAATAGTAAAAGCTGAGCTTGTTGTTGAGGCGGATAATAAGGTTTTGGCAAAAAAAGAACTTAAATTCTCAAAAAACAATGGGGATAACGGTTATTTACCGTTTTACGATGATGTTGAAATTAAAGGACTTGATTCAAAAACCCGTCGCGAAAAGCTTTTAATTTATATTCGTTTGACAGACAAAAACGGCATTGAATATGAATGTTACACCAACGCATATAATAACTTTGGTTTTGATGGAGCAATAAGCGACGCGTCTTTAAAGGAAAACGAAATGCAGTATGCTGTATTTTATGTTGACGGGAATAAGATCAGAATGCCGCTAATTGAAATAATGTAGATATAAAAAAATCCGCAGGATAACTCCTGCGGATTAAATATTTTGAGATTGTTATTATCTCTTGATGTCATCCCACTTAACGCCGTTAATGTGGAAGAGGTCATCAAACTTGTAAACATTTGCTTCATCTTTTCTGTGGCTTGGATACCAAACCTGTGCGAAGAACGGATTAGTCTTTGCAATAGCATCATAATTCCATTCCTTCTGAGGAATATAGCACTCAGGGCACCAATGACCGCCAAGAAGAATAAGAGCAGGGGAAGCTTCAAACTCTGCGCCGCAAAGTCCGCATTTCCACTTAAGCTTAGTAGCCATATCGCCCTTAGTCATTGTTTCGCTCAGGCACTCACCGCCACGGAATTTAGCAGCCTGCTTCATATCTTCAATATCAAGCTCTGATTCAGGCTTTGACTCATCATAGCCGTGGTCAAGCTTAAACTGCTCAGCAGCGCTGTTGTCCTTGTCAAAGTTGATGATTTCAAAATCCTCCCACTTAGAAGGAATCTTTTCCCAGTCCTCAAGTGAGCCGTAGTATGCGCTCATACGAACCTTATCGTTCTTCTTAACCCAGTCGAGAGTACCGAAATCAGGTGTTTCAGCGATTTTTTTCATAAACGGCTTAGCACAAGCTGCAACAAGATTCTTAGGAAGATATCTTGGTATTTTGAAATAGAATTCAACCTGATCTGCAAGTCTGTTGAAATAATCCTGAATAGGAAGATTCTCACGGAAGTGAAGGAATTCTTCAAGCTTGTCACCGTCAGCATAGAACTGGCCGTGGAAGTTCTTTGTGATAAACCAGTTAGGATCAAAGAGCTTTTCAGGACCTGCAAGACCGAGTGTACCGAGAAGATACTGCTCAAACTCATAGTTGGAAATTCTGTATTCCTTACCTGAACCGATGTTGAAGAAATGATTCCAGAAATCAGAGCCGAGATTTCCTGCCGCATCCTCAAGAACGAGGTTACACATCAAACGACCTGAGTCCTCAACAGTACACCACTCAAGAACACCGTTAACAGGTACATGGAACATAATCGGGTCCATATTCTTGAGAATGTTTGGATAAAGAATACCTGACTGACGCATTACAACCCAGTTTTTTATTCCGCTTTCAACGAAGGTACGCTCAGCAACTGTCTTTGAAATTGCATAATGGTCGTAGATAGAAATTTTAATCGGGTCACCGCAGCGTCCCCAGTGGATAGGATAGTTTCTTCCGCCGGTTTGAGCAACAGTACCTATGTAGCAAACCTTGATTGCATCCGGATCCGGCTGTGAAAGAACTGCCTTGCAGATGTTTTCAGCAGCACCGATGTTTGTCTTTTGTGTTCTGTAGGGCTTCCAGTCAGCAGTAGGGGAAACCATACCGCCTACATGGAGAATATAATCGGAGCCTGTAACACCCTCTAAAATGCTGTCATAATCTCCGAGGTCGCCCCAAACAATTTTAACATTTGGCTTTGCCATAAGAGGCTTTAATTTTTCCTCGTTTTTCGGGCTCTTTCTTGCGAGCATTTTGATATTGATGTCGCTTGGATGCTTGAGCATCTCCTGAACAGCAGCCCAACCCATATTACCGGTACCGCCGGTAATGAATACGGTTTTCTTTGCCATAATTTTTCCTCCTTAAGATGAATAAAGTGTATTCACATACAAGTTAATTATAAACTAATTATAAACAAAATGCAACATAATTGATAAATATATTATTAAAAAAACACACTTTTCTGTATCTTTTTTAAAAAAACTATAATTTACAGAATATTAAGGAATTTATTATTGACAAGTCAAGGTACTTGCGTTATTATATTGCTAAAGTAAATATGCTTTATCAAGAGTGGCTGAGGGACAGGCCCTAAGATGCCACAGCAACCTGCGTTTGTAAGGTGCTAATACCTGCGGATTACCGAGTGATGAGCTTTAGTGCACACGATGGTAGTCGTGTGTTTTTTTATTTGCTAATGCAAAATAACGAAAGAGAGGAAATATATATGTCAAAGCTTTTATTTACAAGTGAATCAGTTACAAAGGGACATCCCGATAAGATTTGCGACAGAATTTCAGACAGCATTCTTGACGCAATGCTTGAGCAGGATCCGATGAGCCGCGTTGCGTGCGAAACCACCTGCACAACAGGTCAGGTTCTCATTATGGGGGAAATTACAACTAATGCTCAGGTTGATATTCCTGCAATTGTCCGCAAAACCATCTGTGAAATCGGATATGACGACGATAAAAAGGGCTTTAACGGCAATACCTGTGCAGTACTCACCGCAATTGACAAGCAATCTGCCGATATAGCAATGGGCGTTGATAAATCCTATGAGCTTAAAAACAGCGAGGAGGACGAGTATAACCTCAACGGAGCAGGCGATCAGGGAATGATGTTTGGCTATGCCTGTGACGAAACTCAGGAGCTTATGCCACTTCCTATCAGTCTTGCTCACAAGCTTGCAGTTAAGCTTACAGAGGTAAGAGAAAACGGTACTCTTCCTTATCTCTATGCTGACGGAAAAACTCAGGTAACTGTTGAATATGATGACGGCAAGCCTGTAAAGGTAAAAACTGTTGTTGTATCAAGTCAGCACAGCGCAGATGTTGAGCTTTCAAAGCTTCGTGAGGATATTATTGAAAAGGTTATTAAAGCAACCGTTCCTGCAGAGCTTATTGATGAAGATACAAATTATTTTGTAAATCCCACAGGCAGATTTGTTATCGGCGGTCCGCACGGTGATTCGGGCTTAACAGGAAGAAAAATTATCGTTGATACATACGGCGGTTATGCCCGTCACGGTGGCGGTGCATTCAGCGGTAAGGACCCGACTAAAGTTGACAGAAGCGCCGCTTACGCTGCAAGATGGGTGGCAAAAAATATTGTCGCTTCTGGTCTTGCTACAAAGTGCGAGGTTGAGCTTGCGTATGCTATCGGCGTTGCAAAGCCTGTTTCGGTTATGGTTGACACCTTTGGTACAGGTAAAAAATCCGACGAAGAAATCGGTGAGATTGTTAATAAGGTGTTTGATTTAAGACCGTCTGCAATAATTAAAAGACTCGACCTTAGAAAGCCGATTTATAAGGAGCTTTCGGCATACGGCCATATGGGCAGGGAGGACCTCGGCGTTTCTTGGGAAAAAACCGATATGGTTGATGAAATTAAAAAGTATATGTAATTGAAGAAGACCTCTGACAAAATCAGAGGTCTTACTTTTTATTTATTTATTTATAGCTTTTTGTCTTTATCAAGTGCCTTGTCAACTGCGTTGTGAATAGCATTTTCAAAGCCGTCAGCCTGCAAAGAGGTTACACCCTCAATCGTGGTACCGCCCGGCGAGCAGACATTGTCAATAAGCTTCCACGGATGCTCGTCACTTTCAAGAATCATTTTTGCGCTACCATATACGGTTTGAGCGGCAATTTTTAGAGCATCTTCCTTTTTCATACCGTTTTTGACTCCCGCTCTTGCCATTGCGTCAATAAACATATATGCAAATGCAGGACCGCAACCGCCTAAAACACCAAAAAGAGGGAAATAGGACTCATCAAGTGCAAGCACCTTGCCTATACCGCTGAGAATTTTGTTAACAACGGCAATATCATCATCAGTAACAAGACTGTTTGAACAGTAAGCACATATAGCTTCGCCGACCTTAGCATTGATGTTCGGCATAACTCTTACAAGCTTAAATTCACTTTTTGAGCAGGCAGAAAGATATTCAAGTGTTTTTCCTGCAGCAATTGATATAACAAGCGGATTATTGCTTTTAAGCGTGTCTGAAAGCGTTTCTATCACAGAGCCAATAACATTAGGCTTTACTGCCAAAAAGAGAATATCAACGCTCTGAGCCGTATCTGCTTCGTTGTCACAGATGTTAATGCTATATTCCGACTTAATTTTTGATACTGCTTCGGTGCTTATATCATAAGCGTAAATGTCCTTGCAGTCTGCAACCTTATTGCCGATTATTCCTTTAATAATTGCCGAAGCCATATTGCCGCAGCCGATAAATCCTATTTTCATATTTTTTACTTCCTTAAATTGATATTACTATAATATCACTTACTTCACAATAAATCAATCGCTTTTTAGCTTGCTGTATTTTTCTTTGGTGGCAAGTCCGCCTCTGATATGTCGCTGAGCCTTATTTTCATTCAACACAGCCTTAACCTCACTGCAAAGCAGGGGATTGATTGTGCTGAGCCTTTTTGTCACATCATTATGTACTGTTGATTTGCTGATACCGAAAACAGAGGCAGTCTGCCTAACGGTCGCTTTTGTTTCAACGATGTAGTGACCAAGCTCAATACACCGCCTTTCTACATTACCAATCAAGATTTTCACCTTCCTTGGTAATGTATATGATGAATTTTTAAAAATATAACAAACCCTGTATCAAATAAGATACAGGGTTAAATCATTTATCAGTCTTTTGCTTCTTCGGTTGTTTTTTCGTTTGCAATATCACCGATAAGGTCTGAAAGAGATTTTTGATTTAATTCATCAACTAAATCAAATTTGCTGACATCTTCGCCGTCGCTCTCTTTGTTATCCTCTTCAAGCAGAGTTAATGTAAGCACCTTGTCTGAAACCTTGAATTTATATGTAACTTCCTTGCTTGTTTCCGGATTTTCCAAGGTTACCTTATTGCCTTTTACAGTATAAACACCTGAAAAATTAACCGTAGAAATGTAAGAATCATAGGTGCCGTCATCGTAAAAAACATAAGCTGAAAGACCGGGTGAGGTTTGGCTCTGCCACTTGCCGACAAGCTTATCCTCGTTTGTTATAATACTTTGAGCAGCCTCAATTGGATTTTGCTCGGTCGAAATGCAGTAAGCACCGCCTGCAATTATAAGTGCAATTATAACAGCAGCTATTGCAATAATTATTTTTTTACCTTTGGTTAATGCGGTTCTTGCCATAAAATTACTCCTTTAATCCCTTTTTCCTGAGGATATTTTTAATTCTTTCAGAGGAGTCAAGAAGCGCTGATACAGACATATCGTGATTAAGAGTGTCAATAAAATATGCTGTGTATTTTGAAAGCTCAACGCTGACATACCATTCTCTCTCTAAAAGCTGTGGTGGCTGATAAACACCGTTTGTGGTAAATACTCTGTAAAAAATTCCGTCCTCATAAGCCTTGTCAAAAACATCAAGTCCGTTGCAGAAAAGTCCAAATGTTGTGCAAACAAAAATTCTGTTGCATCCAAGATTTTTAAGCTTCATTGCGACCTCGAGCATTGATTCACCCGAGGATATCATATCGTCAACAATGATGATGTCCTTACCCTCTACCGAATCACCGAGATACTGATGCTCAACGATAGGATTTCTGCCGTTAACAACTCTTGTATAATCTCTTCTCTTGTAGAACATACCGAGATTAATACCAAGCTGAGTAGCAAAATAAATACATCTATGAAGAGCTCCCTCGTCGGGAGAAATAACCATTAAATGATCCTTGTCAACCTTGAGGTCGTCAACATTATTAACAAGTGCTTTAATCATCTGATATGTCGGCATAACATTTTCAAATGATTTATCAGGAATAGCATTTTGAACTCTCTGATCGTGAGCGTCAAATGTGATAATATTGTCAACACCAAGCTCAACAAGCTCTTTAAGTGCCATAGCACAGTCAAGCGATTCCCTTGAGCTTCTCTTGTGCTGTCTGCCCTCATAAAGCATCGGCATAATTACCGAAACTCTCTTAGGCTTTGAGGTTAAAGCCGAAATAACTCTTTTTAAGTCTGCAAAATGATCGTCGGGAGATTTCGGAACCTCCATACCGTACATTTTATATTTGCAGCTGTAATTAAATACATCTGCAATAATATATATGTCATAGCCTCTGACACTTTCCTCAATTACGCCCTTGCCTTCGCCGCTGCCGAAACGGGGGATTGAAATATCAATTTTATAGGTGTCACGCTGATAGCCGAAGAAGGCAATTGAACCGGAGTGCTCGCTTGCCTGAGTTTTTCTCCACTTAACAAGATATTGGTCAATCTTGTCAGTTAATTCTTCGCATCCCGGCATACCGATAATACCGAGCGGGCCGATTGGTATTGTGTTGATGTTAATTGCTGTTTGTCTTGCCATTTTTTACAGAGCTCCTCTCAAGATTTACACGCATATTCTACAACAAACGACAGTTATTGTAAATAACTAATTTGTCAAATTAACGGATTTTTAAATAATAAACAATTTATTGTTTTTTTCTTCTCTTTGTTTTGGCTATTTTTGAGAAATAGTTTTCATAAACAATATATCCTGCAATTCCGACAACCGTTGCTGACGAAATAAGCGCACCTAAAATAAATCCCTTCGGGGAGTATTTGTATGTTATTTGATGTTTACCTGATTTAATTTGAACAGCAAGCATTGAGTCGCCGAGTTCAAATGTTTCTGCTTCTATTCCGTCTATATAAACCTTCCACGAATCATCGTATGGAATTGACGAATAGAGATACGAATTTTCGTAACAGCTTACCGTTGCTTCAATTTTCGTATCACTGTGAGATGTAACATTAACAGCACCGGTTAACAGCTTATTGTATCCTTTTTTGAGAACATTGTCGTCAACAGAATACGCATAAATTTCAAAATAGCTGTCAGCCGTTTCCGAAGAGCCTCCGTCAACAGTAACCTTTATTTCATCGCCCTTCTCGTGATAGCCGATATCAAGAATGTACGGCTCTTCAATATTTTGAACATGTGACGCAACCCTGTCGGAATTAACCTCAATCGTTTTTACATCAGGGGAGGTGACATAAATATAAACATTTCCGTCGATATTAGATGTCATGGTTATATCGGCATTGCCGTATGTTGACTCGCTGTCATTCTTGCTAAACCAATAGGTTCCGTTATCCGTAACCTCGTCACCATCAAGGTCTTCAAATTCGCACGAAATATAGTCAAGGCTTTTGAATACACCGGAATATCCTGTTGCAAGCTCAAAGAAATCTCCCTGTGCAGTAAACGGATTTCCTTCTTCAACAATCCAGTTATCAATATTCTCACTCACGCAATAGGCGATAGGAAGATGATATTTGTTTTCATAAACATTTGCCTTCTCATCTTTTGTTGTATAAATCTTTTTATATAGATTATTCGACGGAGGGAGACTGACATCTGTCTGAATTAGATATTTAATATTAAACATCATATTGTAGACGGGTGTCTGCGTATTATAGGTGTAGCTGTTAATTCTGTTTCCGAACATACCAAGGCTGTACTGAGTTCCTGAGTAAGCTTCATAAGCCATGGATGAGAAAACAGACATTCCCTCATAACCGTAATATGACGGGTCCATTCTTCTTTCAAGATAGCAAAGCTCTGTTTTATAAAAGCCCTTGTCATTATCTTTAATATAATCAATTGCTTCGGTATAGGTTTTATAATCTGTTTTGTAATCCTTATTCGGCTGTGAAATTGAAAATGAACCGGTATCGGTAACTGCTACCTCACAAAATACAAATGCAACCAGCATTACGGACATAAGAAGCCTTTTAACCTTCTTCTTTTTAATCAGCATTAAAAAGCCTGTCCATAAAATGATAAAGGCAATTGTGCAGTAAACCGTTGCTTCGGTCATCTTTGTTGTCGCCATTTTTTGAGCTGTGCAGACAAAGAATATCCAACCCATTCCGACAAATCCAATGTCCCTCACGCTTACTGCTTTTATATTCATAATAGCCTTATATGCCATAACAAGCAGTATGAATGAATACATATATGAAAATCTGTACGGCAGGTCATTAGGGAAGTGCATTGCGTGCCATATAAAATTAAGGCAGTTATTATCGAAGCTGAAAAGCAGGAAAAGAAGAATAAGAATATAAGCAGCCTTTTCCTTTAGCTTGATTTTATCATTTATTACATATAGCGGAATAAGAATAATTGTCAAAACTCCGCAATAAACATTCGGCAAAACATCGTCACCGCTGCTTCTGATGGTTTCATCAACTGCCGCAAAGTGAGAGGTAATAAAATCAAAAATATCAAAATATGATGTAAAGGTTGTCGGGAAGGTATCGGATGTTGCAGAGCTTCCTCGAAGAATAATGAATACGGGAATTAAGGTTACTGCACAAACGCATGCCGACAAAATACTACCAAAAGCAAATCTAAGTCCTCGGTTGATTAGCTTACTGTTGAGCATCTCCTTGAGGGTGTATTTTTTGTCATAAACCTGATTTGCAAGGATTTTTTCATTGAATGATGATGAAACAGAGTAATATGCAATAAAATAAATGACTGCGAATATGCAAGCCATAAAGCCCATATAATAGCTTGAAAGCATCAGCAAAGCTAACGAAATACAATAGGTTTTAATAGTACCCTTGTTTATTATCTGTTCAATTCCCAAAAGGATTATCGGGAACAAAATCATTCCGTCAAGCCACATAACATTCCAGTAATATGCCATAAAGTATGCACAAAAGGCATATAATGTACCGAATGAGGCAGATACAAAATTACTGCTGTTTAACGACTTTTTTATATAATATGTGAAGGTTGCACTGCTTAAAATGCACTTTACTGCAACTATAAACGAAATAGCAAAGGAGATATCTTCCTTGTCAAACAGGAATATTAAAGCAGAAAGAGGGCTTGACAGATAGTTTAGATAATTGCCCAGAAAGCTGCTTCCGCCACCTGTTGTCCACGAATACAAAAAGCTCTGATGATTAACAACTCTGTCATAAAGCTCGGCAAAAAGAGGACCGTACTGGTGATATAAATCCATTCTCATAACCGTATAATCGCCAAACGGGAAAACAGAATAAGCAATATAAATCAGTGCAACGCAAAGCGCCGTTATACCGGCAGATACAACAACATATCTGTTTGAATAAAAGAGCCTGTATATTCTTGAGCATCTGATTTCAACAGCGTCATAGTCGCAGTCAAAGGTGAGCACTCTGTCAAAAACATAATTAAAGAAAAATGAGCTTGCAATTGCAATAGTCCAGACAAATGATTCCGGCATTTCAAGAAGATTTGAAAACACAAATTCAGCAAGCTTGTAAAATCCGAAATTAACTGCCGTGCGAACTGTGACCATAATTATTTGACGCAAATTTGAGGAAAGTGCTCTTTTTCTGAAAACAAATCTTTTTTCAAGAAGATAGAACACTATGCTTGAAGCAACAAGACCTACAATACAGCTGACTGTAACGGGAACACCGCAAAAGACCTTTAAAAGCTGTTTAATTGATATAAGTAAAAATACGGAGAAAAATGCCATTAGAGTGTAGCTTACTGTTTCTCCGTTAATAAATTTATTTGTTTTTGGAATGCAGTTTTTCATAAATATTTTCCTTTAACACAAATTTCTTTAAATATAATAACATATTATATTTTTTTCTTCAACAACATTTTGTAATAATTTGGATTTGATTTGCATAGATTTAACCAAGGTGATTTTATGGACAATATATCGAAAATTGCATCACTTTTTCCCGAGAATATAAAAGAGCTGATTCTCGGTCTTGACATACGGCTTTTGGCACAAATTACGGAAATAAGAGTCAGACGAAGACTGCCGTTGATAATATACATATCCAAAACACCTTTTTTTCTAAGCAATTACGGCAAATTAGTTAATCACTTCTCCGATTCCTGCATATCTCTAAATGATAATGATTTTGACAAAATAACCGATATTGTATGCAATAATTCATATCATACTAAAATGAATACCATGATTAACGGCTATGTCACAACAAACAGCGGTTCAAGAATAGGTATAGCCTCAACCGCAGTATATAAAGATTCGGCAATAAGCTCAGTAAAAAACATATCATCACTAAATATTAGAATTGCAAAGCAGGTAAAAAACTGTTCAAGAAAAATTCTTAACACTCTTTATGTAAACGAGCTTCCCAGCGTTATAATTGCAGGACCGCCTGCCTGCGGTAAAACAACGGTACTTCGTGATATGACAAGACTGCTGTCGAGCGGTTTTGCCGGTAAATACAGAAAAATCAGCATTATTGACGAAAGAGAGGAGCTTTCATCCGGATTTGATGTTGGAATAAATACCGATATTTTAAAATGCTTTGAAAAGGCAAAGGGCATTGAAATAGCTGTAAGAACAATGTCGCCTGAGCTGATTGTCTGCGATGAAATAGGCAATGAAAGAGAGCTTGATGCAATAAAATTCGGCTTTTCAAGCGGAGTATCATTTGCCGTGTCTGTTCATATCAGTCCCTGTGCAAATGTCTTTGCAAGCCCGATTATTAAAGGCTTGACTCAAACAGGTCAGTTTAACTACATAATAATTCTCAAGGATTACACAAACGAATTTGATATATATGACATATCGGAGGCAAATGTTGAAAACAGTGGGATTTATAATGATAATGATTTTTTTCTTATGCCTTGGTCTGAGGATTGTTAAATACAAAAAGGAACAGATTACATTTATTGATGATTTGATTTATATGGGAGAAAAAATACTTTTGCTGTTAAACAGCACTCTCCCCGAAACAGATCTAATAATAAATAAGCTTTCAGGTGAAAAACGGTTAAGCAAATACGATTTTGATGATTTAAAGGGTATGTCACCGCTTAAATCGGAGGAAAATGAAAAAATAGATGAGATGTTTTCTGTTCTCGGAAAGTATGATGTAGATTCACAGATTTCATACATAGAGGAATTTAACGGATATTATAAAATGCTCAAAAAAGAGTATCGGGAGTATTACAAAACACATTATAAGCTTTATATTGTGCTAAGCCTTTCTGTTGGCGTTGTTATTGTACTGCTTCTGGCATAGGAGGATAAATGGAAGTTGATTTTATTTTTAAAATTGCGGCAATAGGTATAATTGTTGCGGTTTTGAACACGGTGCTTATTAGAAGCGGAAGAGAAGAACAGGCAATGCTTACAACGCTTGCAGGTGTAATAGTTGTGCTTATGATGCTTATTCCTCAAATCAGTGACCTGTTTTCTTCGGTAAAATCTTTGTTTGACCTATGATAAAGATATTTTCTATCATTTTGGTTACTCTTATTATCGTAATTTTTCTTAACAGGACAGAGTCAGAATTTTCTCTTCTTGTAACGCTTAGTGCGGTAATACTGATATTCATAATTATTTCAAATGATTTATATGAGGTTGTCAGCAGACTGACAAGCCTGTCTGACAGGGTTGGAAGCATACAGCCGTATATCAGGCTTATGCTGAAAATTCTCGGGCTTTCGCTAATCGCTCAGCTTGTGAGTGATTTGTGTCGCGACTGCTCTGAAACAACTCTTGCTAATCAGTCGGAAATTGCTTCAAAAATTATTATACTTGTTATGACCTTGCCTCTTTTTGAGGCAGTAATTGATATAGTGACAGGACTGTTAAAATGAAGAAAATTATTGTTTTTATCATTTCTCTATGTGTGCTGATTTCGTTTCCGTTAACGGCAAGCGCAGACGAATATAACGATTATCTTAATTCGTTTGACCTTTCTTCGTTTGATAAGCTTGATGACGGCACAAAAGAACTGCTTGATACTCTTTCGGTGAGCGATTTCGACTTTGAAAAAATAACAGAAATTTCAGTAACAGACATATTTAAATACATATATGATGTTATTGTAAAAAAAGCGGACGGACCCATAAAATCAGGGATAACGGTTGTAGCATTTGTGATACTTTCCTCATTTTTTAAATCCTTCTCATCACAGCTCAATAAAAGCAGTATTGAAGGGCTTTATTCTTCGATATCTAATATCATTATATCTGTTTTTCTTGTTACAAGCATATCAAATTGCCTATCCCTTGCAGGTTCCACTATCAAACTGTGTGCAGACTTTACATTTGCTTTTTTTCCTGCGTTTTGCATAATTGCAGCTACCTCAGGCACGGCAATGACAGGAATTTCAGTAAACACGACGCTTTTGATCTTGGCTCAGGCGTTAAACTTCATTTCAAGCTATGTTTTCGTACCGGTTACAAACTGCTTTATGGCGCTCGGTATATGCTCATCAATCAGAAAAGAGCTTAATCTCGGCGGAATAGTGAGTGCAGTAAAAAGCCTAATCACAACAGCGATTTCAACATTATCTGCCGCATTTGTATCAATCCTTTCAATCAAAACTGCAGTCGCATCAAGGGCAGATGCAATCGGTCTTCGCTCCGTTAGATTTGCAATAAATTCCGTAGTACCCGTAATAGGCAGCTCAATAAGCGAGGGACTGCTCTCAATTCAAAGCTATTCAAGCCTAATTAAAACAAGTGTAGGCATCGTTGGAATTATAGCAGTAAGCGGAATTTTTCTCCCTGCAATAATAGAGGTAACAATTTGGCGCTTTTCGCTTTCATTATCCGGTGTGTTCGCTCAGATTTTTTCAGATGACGGAGCATACAGGTGTATAAGAGTGTTTAAGGATGTTCTGCTGATTATCAATGTAATTTTGATATTATCAATGGTGACTACAATCATTTCAATCGGAATTCTTGTTGCGGCAAAAACGGTGAGTTAAATGGAATTTATAAATGAATGGACATACTCTATATGCATAACCTTAGTTGTGTCAATAATATTCTCTCTGCTTCTTCCGCAGGGAACCTTTTCAAAATTCAGCAAAATGATAATGGCTGTTTTTATTTCTCTTTCTTTTATTCTTCCGCTGAAAAACGCTGATTTTTCCGACATTATTCCGGAGCTTGATATTGAAATTGAGGAGCAAAACGAGGATACATATGAAAATATTATAGAAGCAAATATAAAAAACACGCTTATTGACGGCGGATATTCAGGCTGTATAACCGATTGCTCAGTTAGCGAAAGCGATAAAGAGATATGTATTGAAAGTGCAGAGATATTTGCACCGCAGGAGTTTGATTGCAATGAAATAAAAGATTATGTTTTTGACAAAATAGGCATTTATGCGGAGGTTTATCATATTGGAGAATAAAATAAAAACTGCATTAAAATTCATTACTGCAAAGGACGGCTCTAAAATCAAAATTATTGTTGCTGTCGGTCTAATCGGAATTCTCCTTATTTCAATGTCTGAGATTTTTAATACAGACAAAAAAGAAAGCGTAAGCACCTGCGAGGAAACCGATTATTCGCAATATTCCGCCGAGCTTGAGGATAAGCTGACAGAAATAATTTCTTCAATTGACGGGGTAGGAGAGTGCAAGGTAATGATTACCCTTGAAAATTCAAAGGAAAATATTTATGCAACCGATAATGAAAATAAATCCGATAACGATTCCTCAAGCACTAAGGATGAGTATGTAATTTATGATTCCGAAAACGGCGAAAGGCCTGTCCTTATTAAAGAAAATTTTCCAAAAGTTTTGGGTGTTACGGTGGTTTGCAGCGGCGGTGATAATGTAAAGGTTAAAGAAACGATAATAAATACGGTTACTTCCGTTTTTAATATATCAACAAACAGAGTTTCTGTTTCTAAAATAAGAACAAAAAGGTGATAATATGAGTAAAGAGCTTAAAAAAAGGCATAATAAGGAAGAAAAGGAAAGCAAGGCAAAGCCTGTTTTGACCGATGAGGAAATCAAAAAAAGACAGTCAAGAAAAACAAGAGCGGCAATATCCTGCTTTATTCTTCTTATTGCGGTCGGCGTGGGTGGCAATTGGTATTGGGAGAACAGTGATATTTCAACAAAAATAAGTACTGTTTCAACCGATAAGGAAAAGATTTTGGGAGAAGCTACATATGTAGATGCAACTACCGAGCCTACAACGGAAAATGAGTATTTTTCAAGTGCAAGGGTTGAAAGACAGTCTGCACGGGATGAAAGCCTTGAAAAGCTTCAAAAGGTAATTGACTCATCACAGGAAAGTGACGGTGCTCACGAAAAGGCTGCCGAAAAAATCGCATCTATATCTGATATAATTACTATCGAAAACAAAATAGAAACGCTCGTAACCGCAAAGGGCGTCAGCAATTGCCTGGCCGTTGTCAACGATGACGGAACAAAGGTTGATGTCATTGTTGATGTTGACGAGCTAAATGATACTGTAATTTTACAGATAAAGGAAATTGCCACCTCTCAGCTTGGTTGTTCATATGAAGATGTAACAATTATTCAGTCTAACTGATTTTATAACTATTAAATAAATTTCCTATAAATATCTTGTATAATTATTCAGTATATGCTATAATTGCACTGAAACAAGGAGGCATATTTATGGAAATTTTCACAAAAAGCTCAATGGGTGAGCTTGTTATCTCAGAAGAGGTTTTGTCTTCAATAGCTATAAACGCTGCAAAGGATGTTGACGGCGTATCGTCATTTTACAATAAGCCTGTTGATGTAGTTAATACAATAAAGCAGGGCAGTCTTAAGGTTATGAGTCCCGTAAGAATCAAACAGGACGATGATACCTTCAGCCTCAGCATTTATATCAACATTGCTCCCGGAAGGAAATTTCAGGAGGTTGCAACTAAGGTGCAGACCGCTGTTAAGGAATCCGTACAGAACATGACGGGAAAGCTTGTTTCAAAGGTAAATGTAATTGTTGCAGGTATTGATTTCGACGAAATCACGGACTCAAAGGAACCTTGTGAAAGTGAAGATTAACAATTCTGCCGGCAAGTAAATATTTGTCGGCTTTTGTTGCGTATATAGGAATTTTATTTATTGGAGAATTTATATGAAAAGAAGTGAAATGAGAGAACAGGCATTTTTTCTTACCTTTGAAAATTTGTTTGATACACAGGAAAATATTGATGAGCTGATTGAGCTTTATTCGGATAATGTTGAGCCTGTGAGTGACTATGCAAAAGAAATATTTGCCGGTGTCACAAAAAATATCGAGGAGCTCGACTCAATTATCAACAGCTATTCTCACTCTTGGAAATCAACAAGATTGCCAAAGGTTACGCTTGCGGTTTTGTATGTTGCGCTTTATGAAATGAAATTTGTTGAAAGCGTACCCGACAGCGTTGCAATCAATGAGGCTGTGGAGCTTGCAAAAAAATATGCCTGTGCCGATGATGCATCATACATAAACGGTATTCTCGGCGCTTTTTCAAGAGGTGCTTAAAGTGTTTCTCGGCATTGACACAAGCAATTACACAACCTCTGTCGCACTTTATGACGGCGACAGCATTGTTCAAAAAAAGAAGCTTCTTTCAGTCAAGCACAACGAAAGAGGACTAAGACAAAGTGACGCCGTATTTCAGCATACAGTCAATTTGCATCAGCTGATAAAGGAGCTTGATTTTACAAAGGACAGCCTTTCGGCAATAGGAGTAAGCTCAAGACCGAGAAATGTTGAAGGCAGCTATATGCCGTGCTTTTTAGTCGGACTAAATACTGCCGAATGCATTTCGCATATAACGAGCGTACCGCTATATAAAACATCACATCAGGTTGGTCATATACTTTCTGCTCTTTATTCCTGCGACAGACTTGATTTGATTAACGAAAGATTTATTGCTTTTCATGTAAGCGGAGGTACAACCGAGGCACTATTGATTTCTCCCGATAGCGAAGAAATAATCAAAGCTCAGTTAATAGGACAGAGCACCGATTTAAAAGCAGGACAGGCTGTTGACAGGGCAGGAGTAATGCTCGGGCTTGACTTTCCCTGCGGAAAAGAGCTTGACAGACTTTCTCTTTTGAGTGATGCTGAATTTAAAATAAAGCCCTCTGTCAAGGGTACTGACTGCTCGCTTTCGGGCTTGGAAAATAAGGCACGAAAAATGTTTGAGCAAAAATGTGATAAATGCGATATAGCAAGGTTTGTTATCAGCTATATTTGCCAAACACTTGACCTAATGACAAATAATATCCTTTTGCAGTACGGCAACCTGCCGATTGTTTTTGCAGGAGGAGTTATGTCAAATACAATTATCAAAGAAAGATTATCAAAAAAATATTCGGCATATTTTGCATCTCCCGAATTTAGCTGTGACAATGCATCGGGTACAGCAATATATGCTTATCTCAAAAATAATTTATGACAGTAATTACAGTTTCACAGGTTAATACCTATATCAAAGCCCTACTTGATGAGAGTGCTCCTTTAAAGAACATCTGCATTGTCGGTGAAATAAGCAACTTTCTTCACTATTCCAGAAGCGGACATATGTATTTTACGCTCAAGGACGACAAGAGTCAGCTAAAGTCTGTAATGTTTTCTTCGTACGCTCAAAGGCTTAAGTTTCAGCCTGAGAACGGTATGAGAGTTATTTGCCGCGGAAGAATTTCGGTGTACGAAAAGGACGGCACCTATCAGCTTTATGTTGAGGATATGCAGCCTGACGGATTGGGTGCGCTTAATCTTGCATTTGAGCAGCTTAAGGAAAAGCTTTCAAAGGAAGGACTTTTTGACAGTCAATACAAAAAATCTTTACCGCAATATCCGAATAAAATAGGTATTGCAACCTCGGATATGGGTGCGGCTATTGAGGATATTAAAAATATTACCGCAAGGCGATATCCGTTATGCGAGCTTGTTATTGTACCAACAATCGTTCAGGGCGAGCAGGCACCGTCGGATATTGTAAATTCACTAAGAATTCTTGACAGCATTGACGATATTGATTTAATAATTGTCGGCAGAGGCGGCGGCTCCATTGAGGATTTGTGGGCATTTAACACGGAAGAGGTCGCAAGAGCCATATTTAACTGCAAAAAGCCTGTTGTTTCCGCTGTAGGTCACGAAACGGATTATACAATTTGCGATTTTGTTGCCGATTTGAGAGCACCGACTCCGAGTGCGGCGGCAGAGCTTGCGGTTCCCAATTGTGAAAATATTATTGCATATTTGGAAAAAGCAAGGTCAAGTATGCGTTCTTCTATTTCTCACAAAGTAGAAAACGAAAATCAAAGACTTGATTATATGTTAAATGACAGCCTTTTGAGTAAGCCAAATGAATATTTTGACGCTCGACTTGCAGAGCTTGATTTACTCAATAAAAAAATCTGTGAAAGGTTTGTCTATTGTATTGATAAAAACAAATTGATTTTATCAAGTCTTGCAGGAAGGCTTGATGCACTTAGTCCTCTTGCAGTTATTTCAAGAGGCTACAATATTGCAACAAAAGACAACAAGGTAGTTAAAAATGTATCTTCTCTTGAAGCCGATGACAGACTAAGGCTCAAATTCAGCGACGGAGAAGCGGTGTGTACCGTAAATGAGGTTATAAAATGAGTGAAAAAATGACTTATGAATCTGCAATTTGCAGGCTTGAAGAAATAGTAAATACACTTGAAAAAAACGAGGCTTCTCTTGACGAAAGCCTAAAGCTTTTCGAGGAGGGCACAAGGCTTACCGCATTTTGCTCGGACAAGCTTAAAGAGGCACAGCAAAAAATCACCGTGCTCACAAAGGAGTAATTATGAACCAAACCGAATTTAATAATATTCTAAATAACGACATAAGAAAAACAGAGCACTCGCTTTTATCCTTTCTTCCCGATGCAAGAGACGGACAGGATGAGGTTGTAAGAGCGATGGAATACAGCCTTTCAAACGGCGGAAAAAGGCTCAGACCGGTATTTGCTCTTGAATTTGCAAGAGCCTGCGGAGGTACAAGAGAGGACGCGCTACCTCTTGCTTGCGCACTTGAATATGTTCATACATACAGCCTTATTCACGATGATTTGCCGTGTATGGATAATGATGATTTAAGACGCGGAAAGCCGAGCTGTCACAAGGCATTCGGAGAGGCAACCGCACTTCTTGCCGGTGATGCACTTCTAACCCACGCATTTGAAATTATTGCAACAAGCAACCTTTCTTCAGATAAAATTGCATCTGCGGTTAGCCTGCTTGCGCAAAATTCAGGTGTTTGCGGAATGATTGGCGGTCAGGTGATTGACCTTATTTTTGAAAAAGAGAATCCGACGGTAAACCAGCTTGTCAGCGTTTACAAAATGAAAACAGGTGCGCTTATTTCTGCCGCCTGTCTTATGGGATGTATCAGTGCAGGTGCGACCGACACACAGCTTTCTGCCGCTTCTTCATTTGCTTATTCTCTTGGCATTGCCTTTCAAATACAGGATGATATTCTTGATATTGTCGGTGATGAAAGCGTTATCGGCAAGCCTGTCGGCTCCGATGAAGAAAACGAAAAAACTACCTTTGCAACACTTGTTGGAATTGACAAGGCAAAGCAAACGGTACAAAAATTAACCGACTCTGCTATTGAACAGCTTGCTCATTTTGAAAATACCGAATTTTTGGAAATGCTTGCACAGAGTCTTGTTAACAGAAACAAATAACAGTGATTGAAAAGAGCGATAATAATGTCTATTCTTGACAGAGTTAATTCTCCTAAGGATATAAAAAAGCTGAGTGTTAAAGAGCTTGAGGAATTATGCTCAGATATAAGAAGGCTTCTTGTTGAAACAGTATCTCAAACAGGCGGACATCTTGCCTCAAACCTCGGTGTAGTTGAGCTTACCGTTGCTCTGCACAAGGTGTTTAACAGCCCTGTTGACCAGATTGTTTTTGATGTCGGCCATCAGTGCTATACTCACAAAATTCTAACCGGCAGAAAGGATAAGTTTTCTACACTGAGAACTGAAAACGGTATCAGCGGATTTACCCGTCCGATTGAAAGCGAGCACGATATTTTTTCGTCAGGTCACAGCTCGACATCTATTTCTGCAGCAGTAGGTCTTGCAAGAGCAAAGCAGCTTAAAGGTGAAAAGGGAAAGGTTATTGCAGTAATCGGTGACGGTGCCTTAACAGGCGGTCTTGCTTACGAGGCACTTAATAACTCGGGTAATGATAACAGTAATTTAATTGTAATTCTTAATGATAACAATATGTCTATCAGCAGGAATGTCGGCTCAATGGCTAAAAATCTTACTACGCTGAGAACATCAAAGCGATATGTAACCTTTAAATCAAAAATTCAGCGAAGCCTTGCAAGAATACCGAAGCTCGGTGCTGAAATTAACCGACTTCTCACATTCATTAACACAAAAATAAGAAAAGCAGTTTATAAATCAACATTTTTTGAGGATTTAGGCTTTAGATATTACGGTCCTATTGACGGTCATAATATGGATGATTTGATTGATGTTCTTTCTGCCGCCAAGGCTCACAATCATTCTGTTTTAATCCATATAAATACGGTCAAGGGTATGGGCTATGACCCTGCCGAAAAAAATCCCACACAGTTTCACGGTATCGGTAAATTCGATATTAACACGGGTGAGCCGAAATCAAGCGGAAAGAATTTTTCTGCCTGCTTTGGTGATGTGATGTGCAAATTTGCCGAAAAGGACAGCAGAATATGCTGTGTTACCGCCGCAATGGCAGAGGGTACCGGTCTGTGTGAATTTGCAAAAAAATATCCCAAAAGATTTTTTGATGTCGGAATTGCGGAACAGCACGCGGTTACTTTTTCAAGCGGACTTGCAAAAAACGGTCTTATTCCTGTTTTTGCGGTTTATTCTACATTTCTTCAGCGCTCGTATGACCAGCTTATCCACGATGTTGCAATGCAAAACCTCAAGGTTATATTTGCAATCGACAGAGCAGGCTTTGTCGGAGAGGACGGAGAAAGCCATCAGGGAGTTTTTGATACAGCATATCTCAATTCCGTTGTAGGATTAACGGTTTTTGCACCGTTTTCTTATCAGGAGCTTGAAGCGATGCTTTATGAAAGCATTTATAAAATTGACGGTGCTGTTGCGATTAGATATCCAAGAGGTACACAGCCTCAAAATATTGAAGAATATAATTACGAATATAATCACGAGGACTATAATATAATCGGTGATAAAACAGCTTCATCCTGTATTGTATGCTACGGCAGAATGTTTAGAGAATGCTATGAAGCGTACAAGCATCTTGATGATACCTTTATATTGAAGCTTAACAAAATCAAACCGTTAAATGAAAGCTTTATTGATGCTATTAAGGAATGTAGGCACATTTATTTCTTTGAAGAAAGCATTAAAAACGGTTCAGTAGGTGAGAGCTTTGGTGCAATTCTTGCCCAAGCCTCTGTAAACGCCGAATTTAAACATATTGCGATTGACAACGAATTTGTAAAGCAAGCAAGTGTTGAAAGTCAAATCAAATTCTACGGGCTTGATGCACAATCAATAATTGACGAGGTTAATAATGGCAAAAGCAAACAAAACAAGGCTTGATATTGCTGTATTTGAAAGGGGTCTTGCACCCAGCAGGGAAAAAGCAAAGGCTCTTATTATGGCGGGAATAGTCTATGTTAACAATCAAAAATCCGATAAAGCCGGCAGAGAAGTAAAGGACGATGATGTAATCGAGGTTCGCGGAAGCACTCTTAAGTATGTCAGCAGAGGCGGACTCAAGCTTGAAAAGGCTATGGAGTGCTTTCCTATTACGCTTGATGACAAAATTTGTATGGATGTCGGCGCTTCAACAGGTGGCTTTACAGACTGTATGTTAATGAACGGTGCAAAAAAGGTTTACTCTGTAGATGTCGGCTACGGTCAGCTTGCGTGGAAGCTTCGTACTGATGAAAGAGTTGTAAATCTTGAAAGAACAAATTTTCGCTATGCAACAAGAGAGCAGATACCTGATGAAATTGATTTTTCATCCGTTGATGTTTCCTTTATTTCACTAAAGCATATTCTTCCTAATCTCAGTATGCTTCTCAGCAAAAACGGCAGTGCTGTCTGTCTTATCAAACCACAGTTTGAAGCCGGCAGGGAAAAGGTCGGAAAAAAAGGAGTTGTGAGCGATTTATCAACACACCTTGAGGTTGTTGAAAAGGTTATTTCACTTGCACTTGAAAACGGTTTTTCTGTTAAAGGTCTTGAGTTTTCGCCGATAAAAGGTCCTGAGGGTAATATTGAATATTTAATCTATTTGGTAAAATCGGATGAGCCGACTGTTGACGGCTGTGTCAACGCTTCGGCACTTGTTAATAAATCTCACGAGGAATTGCTATGATTATTTCAGTTTTTCCAAATTTGAATAATGAGGGCGTAAAACAGCTTGCAGACGCAGTAATTGATGTTCTGACTAAGCTTAATTGTACGGTTATTGTTTCGCAGAATTACAAGAGTATATTTGAAAACAGCAAATTAACCTATGCCGATGACGAAAATTTGATGTCACTTTGCGAAGTAGCTATTGCAATCGGCGGTGACGGTACAACACTCAATGTTGCCAAAAGAGCGTCATTTCAATCTAAGCCCGTTCTTGGGATAAACGCAGGCAGGCTCGGCTTTATGAGCGGACTTGAACAGGATGAGCTTTATCTTCTTGAAAATCTTGTTTGCGGCAGATATGAAATTGACAACCGTCTTATGCTCAAGGCAGATGTAATAAGGGATAGTCAAACAATATCTACATATCATTGCCTTAATGACTTTGTAATTTCAAGAGGTAATTTTGCACGGCTTATTGATGTTGATATTTTTTGCGACGGCAGAAAGGTATCTAATATGCGCTCGGACGGTGTAATTTTATCAACTCCGACAGGCTCTACCGCTTATTCAATGGCGGCAGGCGGTCCGGTTGTAAGCCCCGACGCAAACTGCATTATAGCGACACCCATCTGTCCGCATTCGCTTATGGACAGAAGCATTATTTTTTCAACGGATAAGGAACTGATTGTTCGGGCAAAAAGCGATAAAAACAATTCATCAACACTTACTGTTGACGGACAGGAGGCTCTCGAGCTTTCGTATGACAGCGAAATTTCAATAACGCTTTCTAATCTGACTGCAAAGCTTATTAAGCTAAAGCCCGAAAACTTTTATGAAATTCTTAACAAAAAGATAATTGAGAGGAGAGTCTGATGAAAAAAAGAAGACACGCTAAAATTCTTGAAATAATCAATTCAAGGGAAATAGAAACACAGGAAGAGCTTCAAACAATTCTTATGAATGTAGGCTTCGAGGTCACTCAGGCAACAATCTCAAGAGATATTAAAGAGCTTAGGCTTGTAAAGGAGCTTTCGGAAAAGGGCAGATATTATTATTCTACGGGCAAAAAGGCTACTTCTGACACTATGCGCAGAAGAGGCGGAATTTTCGGTGAGTCAATTATAAGTGTTGAATATGCACAAAACATTGTTTGTATTAAGTGCTTTCCGGGTATGGCGGTAGCGGTTTGCACGGCAATTGACTCAATGGAATGGACAGGTGTTGTCGGAACTATTTCGGGTGATGACACAATTTTTGTTCTTTGTAAAACCGAAGATTTTGCAAAAATTTTCACTATGAATATGGAGAAGATTTTAAATGCTAAAAACTCTTGATATAGAAAATATTGCGGTTATTGAAAAGACCTCTGTTGAATTTTCCGACGGATTAAATGTTCTAACCGGTGAAACGGGTGCGGGTAAATCAATAGTTGTTGACTCTATTAACGCAATTCTCGGCGAAAGAACATCAAAGGAATTAGTTCGTCACGGCTGTGAAAATGCTTATGTAAGTGCTTATTTTGAGGATATTTCCGACGAGGCTGTTAAAAAGCTTGCCGAGCTTGATTTTGACTGCGAAGACGATAAATCACTCCTTCTCACAAGAAAAATATCATCAACAGGTAAGTCCATTTGCAAAATTAACGGCAAGAGTGCAACCGTTTCAATGCTAAAGGAAATCGGCTCTCAGCTTGTTAATATTCACGGCCAGCATGACAGTCAGGCGCTTTTAAATCCTGATTTGCAATACAAATATATTGATATGCTTCTTTCAAGGGATGGCGTTATTAAGGATTATAAGCAATCCTTTAAGGAGTTGATTTCAGTCAGAAGAAGACTCAAGGCGCTTTCCGTCGATGAGGATGAAAAGCAAAGAAGGCTTGAATTGCTTGACTATCAGATTAACGAGCTTGAAGAAGCAGATATCAAGATTGGTGAAAGGGACGAGCTTAACAAAAGACGCTCTCTTATACTAAAAAGCGAGGCAATTTCTCAGGCACTTGGCAATTCACTTACGGCACTTAACGGCGATGATGATTCCTTCGGTGCTCAAAGCATTATAAGCAGTGTATATAGCGAGCTCTCTGCCTTTCCGGAGGCTGAGGAAATTGCAGGAATTTTTGCCGATATTAACGATAAAATTGAAATTGCTAAGGATAAAATAAATTCACTTAATGAGTCGGTTGATTTTGCACCGACAGAGCTTGAGGAAATTGAACAAAGACTCGATTTGCTTTACACCTTTTCAAGCAAATACGGTCAGGATGAGGAGGCAATGCTTTCTTATCTTGAAAACGCAAAAAAAGAAAAAAATGATATTCTTTTTGCCGACGAAGAGCTTGAAGGGTTAAGCGCTGAATATGACAGATTGCTCGAAATTACCGTTGAGCTTGCAGATAAGCTTTCAGAAGAAAGAAAAAAGACTGCAAAGGAATTTGAAAAAAGAGTTAAGGAAGAGCTTAGCTTTCTTGATATGCCGAGTCTTGAATTTACAGTGAAATTTGAAAAGGGTAATTTGACTTCAAACGGCTACGATAAAATTGAGTTTTTTATCTCAACAAATGTCGGCGAACCGCCAAAGCCGTTGTCAAAAATAGCCTCAGGCGGTGAATTATCAAGAATAATGCTTGCAATTAAAAATATAATATCGTACAATGATACAATCGGCACCTTGATATTTGATGAAATTGATACGGGTGTCAGCGGACGGGCAAGCCAAAAAATCGGCTTAAAGCTTAAATCCGTGTCAAAAAACACGCAGGTAATATGCGTCACTCATTCTGCACAGATTGCGTCTAATGCAAGCGAGCATTTTCTGATTAAAAAAGATGTTTTAAATGACAGAACCTATACAAAGGTAACTTCTCTTTCATTTGAAGAAAGAAAGCGTGAGCTTGCAAGGATTATGGGCGGACTTGAGATAACAGATGCTTTGCTTAAATCGGCAGAGGAAATGCTTTTGGGCACAGATTAAATTGTCATTATTACATTACATATAACGGAGGAACTACTATGGGAGTATATGAGGAATTAAAGGAAAGAGGACTAATAGCTCAAATTACCGACGAGGAGGAGGTAAGAGAGCTTGTAAATAACGGAAAGGCAGTTTTTTATATCGGCTTTGACCCTACTGCCGACAGCCTTCATGTTGGTCATTTTATGGCGTTATGCCTTATGAAAAGACTTCAAATGGCAGGAAATAAGCCTATTGCACTTATCGGCGGCGGTACTGCAATGATTGGCGACCCAAGCGGAAAAACCGATATGCGTAAAATGCTTACACCCGAAACAATTAAGCACAACTGCGATTGCTTCAAAAAGCAGATGTCAAAATTCATCGACTTTTCCGACGGCAAGGCAATTATGGTTAATAACGCCGACTGGCTTCTTGACCTTAATTATATTGATGTTCTCAGAGAGGTCGGTGCGTGCTTCAGCGTTAACAGAATGCTCTCCTTTGAATGCTATAAGCAGAGAATGGAGAGGGGACTTTCCTTCCTTGAATTTAACTATATGATTATGCAGAGCTACGATTTTTACACCCTATACAAAAAATACGGCTGTAATCTTCAGTTCGGCGGTGATGACCAGTGGTCAAATATGATTGGCGGTATGGAGCTTATCAGAAGAAAGCTTCAGGGCAATGCCAATGCAATGACAATTACCCTGCTCACTAATTCCGAGGGCAAAAAGATGGGTAAGACCGAAAAGGGTGCTGTATGGCTCGATGCCGAAAAAACATCTCCATATGATTTTTATCAGTACTGGCGTAATGTCGGTGACGATGATGTTATTAAATGTATGAAGCTTCTCACATTTGTTCCTATGGAGGAAATCAAAGAGTACGCCAAGTTAGAGGGAGCTGAGCTTAATCAAGTTAAGGAAAGACTTGCCTATGAGCTTACAAAAATGATTCACGGCGAGGAGGAGGCTGTTAAGGCACAAAATGCCGCAAAGGCTCTTTTTGCCGGTGGCTCTGATAATTCAAATATGCCTGAAACCGCTTTAACTGACGATGATTTTACCAACGGTGAAATTGCTGTTGTCGATATGATGATTAAGGCTAATATGATTAAATCAAAGGGTGAGGGCAGAAGACTTATATCACAGGGCGGTGTAAGTATAAACGATATTAAAATCACCGACGGCTTTGCCGTTCTTACAACTGCTGATTTTGAAAACGAGGTAATCGTTAAAAAGGGTAAAAAGGTATTTCATAAATTTTCTATATAAACCACTTAAGACCGAAGATTTTTTCTTCGGTCTTTGATTATAATATTGAATATTTAAACTATATGTGATAAACTAAATCTAATAATATTTATTGGTGATAGTATGTCTGAAGCAGAAAAGAAAATTAAAGAATTAAGGGAAAAGCTCGTTTATCATTCAAACAGATATTATAATGACGACGCTCCCGAAATTGAGGATTACGAATACGATATGATGATGCGCGAGCTAAAGGCTCTTGAAGAAGCGTATCCTCAGTATGATACCCCCGATTCTCCCACAAAAAAGGTCGGCGGAAAAGCCGACAACACCTTTGAAAGCGTTGAACATTCCGTTAGAATGGAAAGCCTGCAGGACGCATTTAGTAAGGAGGAGCTTTACGATTTTGAGAAAAGAGTAAGCGATGCCGTTTCCTCACCCGAATATGTTGTTGAACCTAAAATCGACGGTCTTTCAGTCAGCCTTGAGTACAGAAACGGTGTGTTCTTTAGAGGCTCAACAAGAGGTGACGGCGATGTCGGTGAGGATGTTTCCGCTAATCTGCGTGTCATTCGTAATGTACCGCTTAAATTAAACAAGGATATACCCTATATCGAGGTTCGCGGTGAGGTGTATATGCCAAAAAAGAGCTTTGAGAGAGTTGTTGACAGACAGCTTATAAACGATGAAAAGCCGTTTAAAAATCCTCGTAATGCCGCTGCAGGCTCGCTCAGACAAAAGGATAGTGAGGTAACCGCCGGCAGAGGACTTGATATTTTTGTATTCAACATTCAGCAGATAGAGGGCGTGGATTTATCCTCGCATAAGCAGTCGCTTGATTATCTCAACGAGCTTGGATTTAATACTGTTCCTTTTTATAAAAAAGTCAAAAGCATTGATGAAGCAATAAAAGAGATTGAAAGAATAGGTGAGGAAAGAGGAAATCTTGAATTTGACATCGACGGTGCCGTTATCAAAGTTGACAGCTTTTCGAAAAGAGATATTCTCGGCTCTACTGCAAAGTATCCTAAATGGGCGGTTGCGTTCAAATATCCGCCCGAGGAAAAGCAGACAAAGCTTATTGATATCGAAATAGCCGTCGGCAGAACAGGTGTACTTACACCTACCGCAATTCTTGAAAGTGTGCATCTTGCAGGAACAACCGTCAGCAGAGCAACACTTCATAATCAGGATTTTATTAACGAAAAGGGTATCGGTATCGGCGATACCGTAACTGTCAGAAAAGCCGGAGATATTATTCCCGAGGTGCTTTGTGTTAACGAGCATACCGCTGACAGCGTTTACACCTTTCCGACACATTGCCCCTCCTGCGGAGAAAGGGTTATCAGAGAAAAGGACGAGGCTGCAATACGCTGTATCAACCCCGAGTGTCCTGCTCAGCTTTTGCGTAATCTCATTCATTTCTGTTCAAGAGATGCTATGGACATTGAGGGCTTAGGTCCCGCAATTATAGAAACCTTTGTCAGCGTTGGTATGATTAAGAAAACCTACGATATTTATACTCTTGACCCACAGGCTATTTCTCAGCTTGAAGGATTTAAGCAAACAAGCGCAAATAATATTATCACATCAGTTGAAAAAAGTAAGAATAATGATTTATCAAAGCTTTTGTTTGCTTTGGGAATAAGACATATAGGTGCCAAGGCAGCAAAGCTTCTTGCAGACCATTTCAAATCAATAGATAATATTATGAACGCAGGTGTTGATGATATTCTTAAAATTGACGGCTACGGCAGAATAATGGCTGAGAGTGTTGTTAGCTATTTTTCATCTTCTTCTGCCGTTGAGTTAATTGAAAGGCTTAAAGAATTAGGCTTAAATATGGACTCACAAATCAAGGTTGTTGACAACAGATTCGAGGGAATGACCTTTGTTTTGACAGGAACATTGCCAACACTTAAACGCTCTGAGGCTTCAAAAATCATTGAGGGCTTTGCAGGTAAAACATCATCATCTGTATCCAAAAAAACAACCTATGTTCTTGCAGGTGAGGAAGCAGGCTCAAAGCTTGATAAGGCTAATGCTCTCGGAATTGAAATAATTGACGAAGAAAAATTTTTGGGAATGATAAAATGAACGATATAAGAAAAAAACAAAAAAGACTGTTTACCATAATGAAAATTCTTATTGCGTTTACCGCTGTATTTATTTTCGTTTTTATCGGCGCTGAGCCGTATGTGCTAAAAGCAAGTCAAATTGCCGATACTGTGCTGAGATATTTCAGCGATGTAATAGTTGTTTTAACTCTCGTATCGATTTTTATTTACTATTCAAAGTACGGCAAGTGCGACGCTTTTCTCACCTCTGTTGAAAATGAAATAAATGACGCAGGCTACTACCTCACATCAAGAGAAGAAGTAGATATTGACGCTTTTACAGATGCAATTTACAACGATTTAAACACAAACGGTTTTTCTGTCAGCAAGAACATTGAGCTTTCGGATTTAGGCTTTTCTCTGCGTGCTTATAAGAAAAGCAAATACTTTTACGCCGTTAATGCAGATTCTCTTGACAGAAATGATGTTCTTGCTTATCTTGACGAGGTTATTAACGATATAACGGTTAAAAATCTTAAACGAAAGGGCAACGGCGTATTGTGCTTTCTTACAGATAAAGCACAGGATGATGCCATTGAGCTTTCAAAAATGATAACACCGATCGGCAGAAAGGGACAGCTGAAAATTGCATTGGCAATTGTTGAGCCGTCAACAAAAAAGGTGTTTTTCCTTGGAAATTGCGATACTCCCTGCAAGGCGATGATTGCAAATTATGTTATGAACTGTGACATTCCGATCAAAGAAAAATACATACATACCGATAAGCTTGAATATCAAAATAAGCTTAAAGAAAAAATGAAGGACTTTACAATTGAAAAATTTAAAAAGGGTACTTTTTATACACACTGATAAGGAGTAAATATGAACAGCAAGGCTAAAGAATATTTTAATTCATTAAAAAACAAAAAAGTTGCATTTGTCGGAATGGGCGTTGCAAATGTACCGTGTGCCGAATTTCTTGCTAAATACGGTGTTGAGGTCTATGCCTGCGACAAGAGAGATAAGTCATATATCGGCGAGGAAATATGCAAAGGACTTGAAAATTTGGGTGTGAATTTTTCTCTCGGTGAAGGCTATCTTGATATTCTTCCCGAAATGGATTTGGTTTTTCGTTCCCACGGTATTTTGCCTTTTCAAAATAAATGGATAGGAGAGTGCATTGCAAGAGGACAAAAGGTTACAACCGAAATGGAGGTTTTCTTTAACCTTTGTCCTTCAAAAATAATTGCAGTTACAGGCTCAAACGGTAAAACAACAACCACTACTCTTATTTCAAAAATGCTTCAAGCACAGGGATACAAGGTATATTTAGGCGGAAATATCGGCAAGGCACTTATGCCTGAGCTTGAAACCATTACCGAAAATGATATAGCTGTTGTTGAGCTTTCATCATTCCAGCTTTTGACAATGGGAAATATGAAGAATACGCCCGATGTTGCCGTTGTGACAAATATAGAATGTACTCATCAGGACCATCATATAAGCCTTGATGAATATGTTGACGCTAAAAGAAATATTCTAATTTATCAAAATGAAAGCTGTAAAACCGTACTTAATGCCGACTGCGACTATTCGATAGGTAACAGAGTATATCATGATATGAGATACGATGTCAGAGGTCAGCTTTCTCAGTTTTCTATTAAGCACAAGGTTGAAAAAGGCTGTTATATGAATGATAAAAATGAAATCATTTATAATGACGGCGAAAAAGAAGCCTTTGTTATGAACAGCAGTGATATTATCATTCCCGGCAATCATAATATTGAAAACTATTGTACTGCAATATCTGCCGTTTGGGGAATGGTTGATGTTGAAAACATCGTAAAAATTGCGAAAACCTTTACGGGTGTTGAACACAGAATTGAATTTGTAAGAGAATTCAACGGTGTAAGATATTATAACGATTCCATTGCCACATCACCCTCGAGGGTAATCAGCGGTCTTCGTGCGTTCGGCAGAAAGATAAATGTTATAATGGGAGGCTCGGATAAAGGCAATGATATGAGCGAAATGGTGCCGGATATCCTCAAATATGTTAAAATACTGATTTTAAACGGTGCTACCGCCGATAAAATTTATGATACGATAGTCAATTTTGACGGATATGAACAATCGGGACTAAAAATTGTAAGGGTTGAAAACCTATATCAAGCGGTTGATAAGGCAAAGGAGCTTTCTCAAAGCGGTGACATTGTTTCACTTTGTCCTGCCTGTCCTGCGTTTGACCAGTTCAAAACCTTTGAATACAGAGGAAGAAAATTTAAAGAGCTTGTAAACGGATTTGATAAATGATGAAAAATACAAAAGAATTGATAAAAAAGCTAACACAAATACCTGCCGTAAGCGGCACGGAAGAAAATATTACCAAAGCACTTTGTGAATTGCTGTCAGAATACGGCGAGTTACAGACTGACTCAATGAACAATGTGTTTTGCACCTTCGGTGAAGGTTATCATTTTTTGCTTGATGCTCACATTGACGAAATCGGTCTTGTTGTAACGGAAATAACCGATGACGGATTTATAAAAGCAGACCGCTGCGGCGGTGCCGACAGAAGAATTCTTCCGGCAAGCGAGGTTTCCGTTTGGGGCACTAAGGAAATAAAGGGCATTATCTCAACCCTCCCTCCTCACCTTCAATCGTCGTCCGACGAGAAAAAGGTTATGGAGTTTAAGGAAATTTCCATTGACACGGGACTTAGCTGTGACGAACTTAAAAAATATGTGTCATTAGGTGATAGAATAACCTTTAAAAAGAATTATACAGAGCTTTTAAATAACAGAATTTCCGCCTCCTGCCTTGATGACAGAAGCGGTGTGTGTGCAATCCTCTTGGCACTTGACAGGCTAAAGGAATTACCGTGCAAGATTACCGTAATGCTCTCTTCTCAGGAGGAATTAGGCACCAGAGGGGCAAAAATCGGACCATACGCAAAAAAAGTTGATGAGGCGATATCAATTGATGTATCATTTGCTTACAGCCCCTCTTGTGACAAGGCAGACTGCGGCGAATTATCAAAGGGACCGATGATAGGCTTTTCTCCGATATTAAACAGAGAAATGTCAAATATGCTTGTTAAAATAGCAGAAGACAAAAGCATTCCTTATCAGCGAGAAATAATGTCAGGCTCAACGGGAACAAATGCCGATGTTATTTCTCTGTCCGAAAGCGGAATTAAAACCGCTCTCATATCTATTCCGGAAAGATATATGCACCAAAGCGTTGAGGTCGTGGATATTGAAGATATTGAAAACACGGCAGAGCTGATTTATAACTATATTCTTGAAAGAGCAGGTGAGATGAATGCTTAAGGAATTATGCTTGTTAAATTCAACATCGGGCGACGAGCGTGCTGTCAGAGAATATATTATTTCAAAAATTGACGGCAAGTGCGATTACAGCATTGATTCTCTCGGCTCTGTAATTGCATTTAAAAAGGGCAAAAAACCTGCACAAAAAAAGGTTATGCTTTGTGCTCATATGGATGAGGTCGGCTTTATTATCACAAAAATTTCCGATGACGGATATCTTTCTTTTAAGTCGGTCGGAGGTATTGACCCTCGTGTGTGCACAAGCCGTATTGTAACAGTAAACGGCATCAACGGTGTTATCGGACTCAAGCCCGTTCATCTTTTGAGTGATGACGAAAAAAAGACCGCACCTACCATTGATGAGCTGTGTATTGATATAGGTGCGAAGAATAGGGAAGACGCTCAAAAATATGTTCAGCTTGGCGACTTTGCATATTTTTCAAGTGAATACTATGAATTCGGAAACGGATATATTAAGTCAAAGGCTCTTGATGACAGAATCGGCTGTATGCTTATGATTGAGCTTATAAATTCCGAGCTTGAATATGACACATGGTTTTGCTTTAATGTTCAGGAGGAGGTCGGACTCAGGGGCGCAAAATGCACCTCATTTGCCGTTCAAAGCGATATTTGTGTAATTCTTGAAGCAACAACCGCTGCTGATTTGTGCGGTGTAAATGGTGCCGACAGGGTGTGCGTTTTAGGCGACGGTCCGGTCATATCCTTTATGGATTCAAGAACGGTTTATGACAGAGAGCTTTACAGGCTTGCATTAAAGACTGCCGAAGAAAATTCAATTAAGGTGCAGACAAAAACTGCTGTCGCAGGCGGTAATGATGCAGGAGCAATACAAACAAGCGGAAAAGGCTCAAGAGTGCTTGCCGTCTCACTTGCGTGCAGATATATCCACTCTGCATCAAGTGTAGTTAAATCAAGCGACATTGACGAAACAAGAAAACTGCTAAAGGCACTGTTACCAAAGCTATATGATTAAAAAAATAACTCAATCAAATGAATTTGATAATTATGACAAAACAGACATTTATTCAATAAGAATAAAATCACTTTTGTCTGCATACGGCACAAAATACGATTTTGCCGTTTTCTATTATCAAATAGATAATGACAACAAAATAACATCAATATTATCCCGTCTTGATAATGATTGGACGCTTTCGCATTTAGATATTTTTGATGAAGCCGAGCTTTGCGATTTTTTTCGTGCAGTAGGTTATAGTACAATATTAAGCGATGAAAGCTTTCATTTTGATTCACCTTATGACGAGGGCATAGTAATGTCTGCCTTCAAAAAGGCGGAAAGGCATATTCAGTATGCCGAAATTGACTTTTATCCAAAGCTTATGGATATATTCAATTTTGAGGATTATGACAGCATTGATTTTGAATCGTGGTATGTTGATTTAAGCCACAGAATAAGGCACGGCTGTGCCAAGGCTGTTTCACTTAATATCGGAGGAGAAATTGTTTCAAGCGCCGTATTTTCATCAATCTACAATAATGACGCAATACTGTCATCAGTCAGAACCTCGCCCGAATTCAGAAAAATGGGCTATGGCGGTGCATTGGTCAGTGAAATGCTTTTTGATGTATCAGGCACGGTATATCTTATGCGTGAAAAGGATAAAAACGAAAGCTTTTATTCAAATCTCGGCTTTGAAAATTCAGGACTCTGGAGAATGTATAAATGAACGATTTATTTAAAATAAGTGAAAGAATAATAGAAACCTCGGATAAAGCCTTAGCTCTTTGTAAAAATCAGTTTGACAAAATTGATAAGATAACCGAATACAATCAGTTAAAGGTGCAAAAGGCTTTTATTGATAATAATATTTCAGAAACTCATTTTGTATCAAGCACAGGCTACGGATACGGTGACAGAGGCAGAGAAACGCTTGACAGGGTATGGGCACAGGTTTTCGGTGCCGAGTCGGCACTTGTTCGTCACAATTTCACCTGCGGAACTCACACTCTTGCAACTGCACTTTTCGGAGTACTCAGACCTAATGACAAAATGCTCTGTGTTACAGGAACTCCATATGATACTATCCATAATGTTATCGGCATTAAGGGAAGCGGTATGGGCTCATTAAAGGACTTTGGGATAAAATACGATGAAGTACCGCTCAAAAACGAAAGGCTTGATTATGCGGCAATAGAAAACGCAATAGACGATAGCGTAACTATGGTTTACATACAGAGAAGCAGGGGATACGAGCTTAGACCAAGCCTTTCTGTGGATGAAATTGAAAAGGTTTCAAAAATCGCAAAAAATAAAAATCCCGATGTTATAGTTATGGTTGACAACTGCTACGGCGAGTTTGTTGAAACAAGAGAGCCCACACAGGGAGGTGCAGACCTGATTGCAGGCTCACTTATAAAAAATGCCGGCGGAGGTATTGCAAGAACAGGCGGTTATATTGCCGGCAGAGCAGACCTTGTTGAAAAATGCGCATACAGGCTTACTACTCCCGGACTCGGCAGTGAGGTAGGGGCAACTCTCGGGCATAACAGAGAGCTTTATATGGGACTTTTTTATGCACCGCATACTGTTGGCGAGGCACTCAAAAGTGCAGTCTATATCTCTGCGCTCTTCGGCTCCTTCGGCTACAGCGTTACACCAAAATACGATGAAGAAAGACACGATATTGTTCAGTCACTCGGTCTTGAAAATCCCGAAAGCCTTGTTGCCTTCTGTCAGGGAATTCAAAGCGGCAGTCCTATCGACAGCTTTCTTCTTCCTGAGCCTTGGGATATGCCAGGCTATGACAGCAAGGTTGTAATGGCGGCAGGTGCATTTACGCTCGGCTCATCAATAGAGCTTTCCGCCGATGCTCCGATAAGAGAGCCGTACTACGCTTGGATACAGGGCGGACTGAATTTTCACAGCGCAAAAATCTGTGCACTTTTAGCCGCACAGCAAATGGAAGATAAAGGTTTGTTAAAATGAGTGAATACAATTTTAAGGGCATAAGTCCCGAAAGCATTGAGCTTTTGTGCGTAAACAGATTTAACGACTCAAGAGCATTTTATGAGGAAAACAAGGAAAAACTCAAAAACGGTATTACTGTTCCCATGCGACAAATTATGCTTGATTTGAGCGGACTTATGTATGATATTGACGAATATATGCTTACCGACCCTGTAAGATCCGTGTCAAGAATTTACAGAGATACAAGAGGTCACAGAAGTAAAATCAAATACAGGGAAAATATGTGGATGTTTTTCAGAAGATACAAAAACGAATTTCCCTGTGCACCGTTTTACTATTTTGAATTCTATCCTGATTCCTTTGGATACGGGCTTGGCTTTTATACGCACAGAGCCGTTGCATTTAAAGAGGTGCACAAGCTGATTTTAGAAAAGCCGGACAAGTGGCTCAAGGCAGTTAAATCCTGTGAAAAAGCAGGGCTGACCTATGGCACACGCGACACCTACAAAAAAGAGCAGTATCCCGACGCACCGAATAAGCTAAAGCCGTATTTGTCCGCAAAAAATATGGAATTTACCTATTACAGCAGTGATTTGTCAAGAATAAACACTCCCGCGCTCATTGACGAGCTTAAATACTGCTTTGATACTGCAAGACCGATGTATGATTTTTTAATAGATGCATATGAAAATATGTTAAGCGAAGGTCTTATCAAGCCTGAGGAATATAACAGATAAGGTGATATTTTGTTAAATTTAGTTTTAGGAAGAAGCGGTTACGGAAAAACCGAATATGTTTTCTCAAAAATTAAAAGCCTGATTTTAGATAATCAAAAGGACATACTGCTCATAACTCCCGAGCAGTATTCTCTTATTGCAGAAAGACGCCTGCTCACAGATTTAGGTGAGTCGGGTATTTCCTGCGTGGAAAATTCCTCATTTAGCCGTATTTCAAATGATGTAAAAAGGCTTTACGGCACAAGCAGTCTGCCCTCGCTTACTAAGGGCGGTAAGGTTATTCTTATGACTCAGGCTATTGAGCTTTCAAGAGATAGGCTAACACTATTTAACAAAAAAACCGACACACTTTCCTTTGTTTCATCAATGATTAAAATTTACGATGAAATGAAATCCTGCAACCTAACATCAAATGAAATACTTGAAAAAAGCGAAAACATTTCAAATGATGTATTAAAAAGAAAGCTTTTTGATATTTCACAGATTATGAATGCCTACGAGCAGATTATAGCCGACAGGTATTTTGACCCTTCAGACGAGCTTACAAGGGTTTATAATATTATCAAGGACAAGAACTACTTTAAGGGTAAAAAGGTCTATATTGACGGCTTTAACGGCTTTGTAGCACAGGAATATAAGCTTCTTGAGCTTGTTATTTCAGAAGCAGACTGTGTGACCTTAACCCTTTGCACGGATTTAGAGGATACCGATGATGAATTTAATCTCTTTGCATATGTAAATAACTCAGCACAAATTCTTGAAAAAATTGCAAAAAAGGCAGGTGTCGAGTGTACTGTAACCAAGCTTGAAACAAATTATCGAGCACAAAACAGCGAGCTTGAAGCAGTAGAAAAATACATATTTTCATCTTCATCGAAGGAAGCGGTTTCTTCATCAAAAAACTGCCGTATTTATTCTGCAAAAAACATTTCCGATGAATGTGCAAATACATCAAGAGAGATTAAAAAGCTTTTGCGAAACGGATACAAGGCATCTGAAATTGCAGTAATAACAAGAAATATTGAAAAATACAGGGATGAGCTTTCATATAATTTTAAAAAATACGGAGTGCCGTATTTTAATGATGAAAGACAGCCTATTGCAAATCAACCGCTTATCGTCCTTATTAAATATCTTCTCAGATGTGTAAACTATTCCTTTAAAAGCGACGATGTTTTAAGCCTTGCAAAAACAGGACTTACCGAAATTACAGACGCAGACATTAACGAGCTTGAAAATTATGTTTATCTATGGAATATAAACGGAATGAAATGGACAAAGCCCTTTACTAATTCTACTAAGGGCTTTGCAAAGGAAATAACAAAGGCCGACGGAGAGCTCCTTGAAAAAATAAATAAAACAAGAAGCACTCTTATCGAGCCGATACTCGTGTTTAAAAATGCCTCTAAGGAAAAAAATGCAGAAAAAATCTGCAAGAGCATTTATTACACGATTTTAAGCCTTGGTGCTGATAAAAAGATTAGGCAAAATGCTGTGTCGCTGAGTGAAAACGGTTTCTATGCTCTTGCACAAGAGCAGGGTAGGGTATGGGATTTAGTTATGGAAATTCTCAACCAAATGGCTGTAACCATAACCCACGAAATCAATTTAAAGGATTTTGAAAGACTCTTTTCCTTAATTGTTGATACCGAGGACCTCGGCACCGCCTCAGTGGGAATTGACAATGTTCAGTTCGGCCAGGCTGACAGAATCAGAACCGATAATCCAAGAGCAGTATTTATTCTCGGTGCAAATGAGGGAGAATTTCCACAAACAGTATCTGGTGGTGGGCTTTTAACCGAAAACGAGCGCAGAATAATGCTTGATAATGATTTTAAGCTTTATTCCTACGGCAAGATTTTAAATCTTCAGGAACGGTATTTTGCTTATACAGCCTGCACCTGTGCAAGCGAAAGGCTTTTTGTTTCCTACACGGGAAATACGGGAAAGGAACCGTCTCCGTCGGAAATAATAACCAACCTCAAAGCAATCATTCCCAATGCAATGGAATATACATATTTTGATATTGACAAGCTTGATTTGATTGAAACCGAAACAACAGCCGTTGAGCTTATGAGCGAGCATTTTTCGGATAATGATACTTTTTATGCGTCGCTTAAGGAATATTTTAAGGATAACGAAAGATTTAATGCAGTCAAGTCATTGGCTGAAAACGAAAGTACGGTTATAAAAGACCGTAAAACATCAACTCAGCTCTTTGATTACAATATGTATGTTTCTGCCTCAAGGCTTGAGGATTTTTATAACTGCCCGTTTAGATATTTCTGCAAATTCGGATTATCCGCAAAGCCTCGAGAAAGAGCAGAAATTGATCCTATGCAAAGAGGTACGATTATTCACTATGTACTTGAAAAACTGATAAGCGATATTTCAAGCAGTAAGTTGTCCGATATGCCGAGAGAACAGCTTACGGCACTTGTCGATAAGTATATGCTTGAATACTTTGAAAACGAAATGGGCACCTTTACCGACGCTGATAAAAAGTTTAAGTATAACTACAACAGGCTTGCAAAGCTTATTTACAGCGTAGTATTTCATCTTTCCGAGGAATTTTCGCAGTCGGATTTTGAAGCAAATGCGTTTGAGCTTTCAATTGATAAGGACGGAGAGGTAAAGCCCGAAATCATTTCTCTTCACGACGGCGGTACCATTCAAATAAGAGGCTCTATTGACAGAGTGGACACCTATATAAAAAATGACCAAAGGTATGTCAGAGTTGTTGACTATAAATCGGGTAATAAAAGCTTTAATCTTTCGGACATTATGTTCGGACTTAATCTTCAAATGTTTGTTTATCTGTTTTCACTTTGTGAGGACAAAAGCGCAAGCCTCAGCGGCATACCTGCCGGTGTGCTCTATATGCACGCGTCACGAAATATTTTTCCCTTTAACTCAAAGGCAGAGGCTAAGAGCAATCTTTCTTCGGAGGAAAGCAGTTCATTTAAAATGAAGGGGCTTGTTCTTGATGACGGGGAGGGAATTATTCCGGCTGCAATGGAAAATGACCTTTCAGGCAAATATATTCCCGTTAAAATGCGTGCAAACGGTACTCTCAGCGGTTCTCTTGCCTCACTTGAACAGCTTGGACTTCTTCACAAAAAGATAAATTCTTTAATTGCGCAAATGGGCAACGAGCTTCATAACGGCTCAATTAACCAAAGTCCGGTAAAAAACAAAAATCATAAGCTTACCTGTGATTTTTGCGACTACTCAGATGTGTGTGCAAATAAAAAATATGTAACCTTCCGCGTTACACCCGATTATTCTGATGACGAGGTTTTTGAAAATTTAGAAAAGGAGTTTGACGAAAATGCCTGATTGGACCGAACAGCAAAGCAATGCTATTACTGCACGAAACAGCAATATTTTAGTTAGTGCCGCCGCAGGCTCGGGCAAGACTGCTGTGCTTGTTGAAAGAGTTGTCAAAATGATAACCGACAGCGAAAATCCCGTTGACATTGACAAGCTCCTAATCGTAACCTTTACGAATGCCGCTGCTGCGGAAATGAGAAGCAGAATAAACAAATCGTTAAACAGCATATTAAATACCAACCCAAACGATAGAAATATAAGAAAACAGCTTTCGCTATTACCAAATGCAAAAATCTGCACTATTGACTCGTTTTGCATAAATCTTGTGAGAGATAATTTTTACACGCTGTCTATCAATCAGGACTTTAAAACCTTTGACGAAAGCGAGCTTCAGCTGCTGGAGGACGGTGTTATCGGTGAGGTAATCAGCGATTATTTTGAAAAAGGTGACAATGAATTCATTTCACTTATTGAGCTTTTTACAACCCCTAATAATGACAAGGCTATTACCTCTGTTATAAAAAAAATACTCCGATTTATCTATGCCCAGCCGTTTCCGTATAAATGGGCAAACGAAATGATTGAGCTGTATAATCCCGAAATTCCTTTTGAAGAAAGCGTTTGGTTTGATTATATCAAGGCCGAAATATCATATCTTTTTGACTTTTGTATCGACCTTGTCAACGATATGCTTTCGACCTTAAACAATTATTCATATGACGATGACTCGGTTGATTATTTATCAAAATATCTTGATTTAATAAATGAAGATTTAATGATAATCGAAAAGCAAAGAAAAATCTTCGAAAGCTCTTGGGATGAATTTTGCTCCTGTGATGCACCTGCTTTTTCACGCCTTCCGTCATCAAAAAAAATCAAAAAGAATTTAAGCGAAAAGGTTAAAGCCTGCCGAAATATTTATAAAGACATTATAACAAACGATATTCCGTCATTTTTGGTGTCAAGTACAGAAGAATATACCGACGATATGAAAGCTCTTTATCCGTCCCTTAAAAAGCTTTTAGAGGTTGTTAAGTCGGTAGATAGCAGGCTTATGGAGGAGAAAAAGGAAAGAAATGCTTATTCCTTTTCCGATTTAGAGCATTTTGCTATTGATTTGCTATTCCGTCTTGATAACGGCGAAATAAAAAAGACCGAGCTTGCAGACAGTCTTTCGGATAGCTTTTATGAGATACTTGTTGACGAATATCAGGATACAAACGAAGCGCAGGATATGCTGTTTAGATATCTGTCAAACGGAAAAAATCTTTTCACGGTAGGAGATATTAAGCAAAGCATATATCGTTTCAGACTTGCAATGCCTAATATTTTTAACGAAAAAAGGCGAACCTATGCTCCGTACAGCAAAGAAAGCTATGCACAAAACGCAAAAATTATACTTGACCGTAATTTCAGAAACAGGCAGGATATTTGCTCATATGTTAACTTTATTTTTTCAAATCTTATGACTGAAAGAGTAGGAGAGATTAACTATGACAAAAAGGAATTTCTTGTCTGCGGTGCAAAGTATAATGATACTGAAACAATTTCCTCACAAATTAAAATACTTACAGGTGTAAAGGGTGAGGACACCTCAAAAAAGGAAGCAGAATATATTGCAAAAACAATACTCGATAAGGTTAAATCAAAGGAGCTTATAAAGGACGGCGACAATTACCGCCCGATAAATTACGGCGATTTTGCAATTCTTATGAGAAGCCTTAAGAATACCGTCAATGACTACTCAGAGGTATTGACAAGCTACGGTATTCCCGTAATCTGCGACAACTCGGTAAATCTTTTTGACAATGCCGAGATAAAGATGATTGTTTCATTTTTACGCGTTATTGATAATCCTACGCTCAATATTCCGCTTCTTGCAACAATGCTTTCACCGATTTACGGATTTAGTGCCGATGAAATTGCCGAGCTTAGAATTGAAAACAGAAAGAAGGGCTTTGATTATTCGGTTTTAAATTCAGAAAACGCCAGAGTAAAAGAATTTTTAAACGATATTTCAAGGCTAAAAAAGCTCAGCGTTACCATGTCGGTATCGTCATTTATAAGATACATTGTTGAAGAAAAGGGTATTGTTGCCTTTGCAAATGCAATGGGAAACGGTGAGCAAAGATATCAAAATATTTTAAAGCTTATTTCCTTTGCACAGAGCTTTGACAGCGGTGTAAACGTAGGCTTAACAGCCTTTTTGAGATATATTGATAAGATTATTTCGTCGGATAAATCCGTTGAATCTGCCTCTCTCACAACAACAGGCGAGGGTGCAGTAACAATAATGTCAATACATCATTCAAAGGGACTTGAATTTCCCGTTTGCATACTTGCAGGCGCCTCAAGGCAGTACAATAAATCCGACCTTTACGATAAGCTGTTGCTCAATACAAAGCTCGGCTTCGGTCTTAAACGACACAACGAGGAGCTTTTATATCAATATCAAACAATACCGTATTCGGTTATTAAAAATAAAAGCACGGTAGAGCTTATGAGCGAAAACCTCAGAGTTTTATATGTTGCTTTGACAAGAGCTAAGGAGCAGTTTATCACATTTATAACCTGCGATAGCTTTTCTTCAAAAATCAAAAGGCTTGCAGGATACATAACCGACGGTCAAATAAATCCCTATGTATGCAAAAGGATAACCTGCGACGGCGATTTTCTGCTTTTATGTGCACTTATTCATCAAGACGGTATTTCGCTGAGAAATTTTGCGGAATGTGATGTAAAATACTTTGAGACTGATTTTAATTTAGACATTGAGATTACCGATGAAATTAACCTTGAAGAAAAAGAAACGGTTACTCAGGATATACCTGCCGACCAAAGCATTATAGATAAAATTGCAGGCAGGCTTGAATATTCATATAAAAGAAGCGAGCTCAGTGCTTTAAGCTCAAAGCTTACCGCATCTTCACTTGACGAGGCTGACAGAGGCTTTGAATATTTAACATCATCAAAGCCGGCATTTTTGAATGATAAAAAAATGACAGCATCGCAAAAGGGTACTGCAATGCACACCTTTATGCAGTTTTGCAGCTATGAAAATGCAAGAGCTTCTCTTGAAAGTGAAATCGACAGACTGCAAAAAAACGGTTTTATTACAAAAGAGCAGGCAGATTGCCTTGACAAAAGCAAGCTAAGTGAATTTTTCGACAGTAAATTTGCAAAGAGAATGTTTGACTCTGACAAAATTTACCGAGAAATAAAAATTTCCTCCTTTGTAAAGGCAAGCGAGCTTTACGATACAAAATATGATGATAAGGTTCTTATTCAGGGTATTGCCGACTGCGTCTTTGAGGAAAACGGCGAGCTTGTGCTTGTTGACTACAAAACCGATAGGATAGGTAATGAAAACGAGCTTTTAGACAGATATAAAAAGCAGATTTCATTTTACAGATTGGCAGTTTCAAAAACTCTTGAAAAGCCTGTTAAGGAAGCTGTTTTGTACTCATTCCATTTGGGAAAAGAATGTTATTATAAATAATTTAAAAAAATGCTTGCAATTTGGTTACTCTTGTGGTAATATATCAAAGCGTAATCACATTACTTGCAAAGAGGTGAAAGTAAATGAAAGACTCAATCCATCCAAATTACGATACTTGCACTGTTAAGTGTGCTTGTGGTGCGACTTATGAAACAAAGAGCACAAAAAGCGAGATGAAAGTTGACATCTGTTCAAAGTGCCACCCGTTTTATACCGGTAAGCAGAAGCTTGTTGATACAGGCGGTCGTGTTGACAGATTCAACAAGAGATATGCTAAAAAAGGCTAATCAAAAATCATTGGCAACGGTTTTTATCGTTGCCTTGTTTTTTTATTAGGTGAGATTATGAAGGAATATAAAACAGTCGAATTTGAAGCCTGTGATGAATTTATCGAAAAAAAATCACGCTTTATCGGTTATGTAAAGCCCGTTAAAACTCAGGATGATGCAACCGAATTTATAAATTCAATAAAAAGCAAGCATTGGGACGCAACACATAATGTGTCTGCTTATGTTCTAAGAGAAAACAATATTCAGCGTTCCTCCGATGACGGCGAGCCAAGCGGTACTGCAGGTGTTCCCGTGCTTGATGTTTTGCTCAAGGAAGGGCTTGTCGATGTCTGCGTAGTGGTAACAAGATATTTCGGCGGTACACTTCTCGGTGCAGGCGGTCTTATAAGAGCATACTCACACGGCTCAAAAATAGCTGTTGAAGCAGGGAATATAATAACAATGGCTCCCTGCAAAATCCTTTCCGTATGTGTTGATTACGGCTTTTATGACAGGCTTAATATTCTTCTGTCGCAGTTTAACGCAAATATCGAAAGCAGCGATTTTTCCGACAAGGTTAATATAGAATTTTCAATTGATACAAAACAGGTTGACACCCTGTCAAAAAAACTAACCGAGCAAAGCAACGGGAGATATTTGTTTAAAGAGCTCGGCGAAAAGTTTTCTAAAATTTAATGTATAAAACAAGAATAACCTGCCAATCATTTAGCTGAGAGGCAGGTTATTTTATGAAAATATTTAAGATATTTATACCCATTTTTATGTCCTTGGTTTTACTTTTGGGCGTTTTTCAGCCCGTTATTGATGTCAGCGAGGAAATAAGCCAAAAGGTACTCAGGCTTCACATACTTGCAAATTCCGACTCAACCGAGGACCAAAATCTCAAGCTCGGTGTTAAAAACTATATACTTGAAAACACAAAGGATTTATTCAGCGGAAAAACACTGGAAGAAAATATAAAAATTGCAAAGGAAAATACCAAATATCTTCACTCGCTTGCAAGTGAATATGTTGCTAAACAAGGCTATGATTATGATATAAATGTCAGTGTAGTTCGTGAATTCTTTGAAACAAGAGTTTATGATGATTTTACATTGCCTGCGGGTGAGTACAATTCACTGAAAATTGAAATAGGCGAGGGGAATGGGCACAACTGGTGGTGCATTATTTTCCCGTCAGTCTGCCTTTCTGCGTGCTCTGAATCAATAGACGATTATCTTACCGAAGAAGAAATGAGCCTTGTAAAAAGCGGATATACGCCAAAATTTAAGATTATCGAAATATACGAAAAGATATCACAAAAGCTTAATAATAAGTAAAAAAATAAAACAACCAAAAAGGTTGTTTTATTTTTTGGTGCCGGCGGCGGGGGTCGAACCCGCACCCTGTCGCCAGGACCGGATTTTGAGTCCGGCACGTCTGCCAATTCCATCACGCCGGCTTATTTCAAAGGCATAGTAATAATTGTTACTATGCCTTTTGGTGCTGGTGACCGGACTTGAACCGGTACGGTATTTCTACCGAGGGATTTTAAGTCCCTTGCGTCTGCCGATTTCGCCACACCAGCGTGCATTAAGTATGATAATTGATTTTCCATCGAAAGTCAATACTTAATTAAAATATTCACTAAATTATTTATTGACAACATTCTGCGGTTTGCCGTCAATATATGCCCTTAGATTGTCCTCAAGAATACCCATAAGTCTTTGTCTTGTTTCCTTTGCCGCCCAAGCAATATGCGGCGTTATAAAGCAATTACGGGCAGTTAAAAGAGGGTTATCCTCACGCGCCGGCTCACTTTCAAGAACATCAAGACCTGCCGCCGCAATATCCCCGTTGTTAAGTGCATCTGCAAGAGCTTCTTCGTTAACAACAGGTCCTCTTGATGTATTTATAAATATAGCACTTTTTTTCATCTTAGAAATATTTTCTTTGTTGATGAGTCCCTGAGTTTCGGGGGTGAGGGGACAATGACAGGTTATAATATCGCTGTTTTTAAGCAATGTATCAAGGTCCGTAAATTCCAAATCATTAAAGCCGTCCTTACTTTTAACTCTCGGTGTATAAGCAAGGATTTTCATATCAAATGCCTGTGCAATTTGTGCAACCCTTCTTCCGATTGAGCCAAAGCCGATAATACCTATTGTTTTGCCTGCAAGCTCAGTGAGAGGCGCCTTCCAAAAGCAAAAATCCTTGCAGGTGCACCATTCACCGCCTCTTACCGCATCGGAATGCAAAGCAACTTTGTTTGTCACCTGCAAAATGAACGCAAAAACGAGCTGAGCGACCGCATTTGTAGAATAAGAGGGGATATTGCTTACAACAATTCCAAGCTCCCTTGCAGCCTCACAGTCAACAACATTATAGCCTGTCGATTGCAATCCGATATACTCAAGCTCAGGCTTAAGTGCTTCAAGCGTTTCTCTGTTAACAACGGTTTTATTTATAATAAGAGCATTTGCACCCTTTGCTCTGTTTATTACATCCGCAGGGGAGGTTCTGTCATAAACCGTATAATCACCAAGCTTTTTAATACCGTCCCAGCTGAGATCACCTGGATTAGTTGTATATCCGTCAAGATTTACTATTTTCATATTTCTCACCTTAAAATATTTTATAGTACAGATTATATCCCTAAATGAGTAAAAATGCAATATAGCCTTGATACTTTTGTCATATTGCTATATAATTATTTCATATTATTATCGGTGATATTTTATGAAAAAGATAATAATACTGCTTTTAACATTTGCATTTACCTTTGTCAGCTGCTTTTCGGTTTATTCGCTTTTACAAAAAGCAACAAGAGTGAGTGACTACAAAAATAACAACAGGATTAACTTAGTTATTGATGCAGGTCACGGCGGCATGGACGCCGGAACAATCGGCGTTGACGGCACTAAGGAAAAGGTTATCAACTTAAGTATAGCATTGAAGCTCTACGATTTTGCGAGGGTCTGCGGTGTTAATTCATATTTGACACGCGACGGGGATTATCTCGTTTATAATCATAATGATGATAAATCACGCTCCGATCTATATAACAGAATGGACTATATTAACAGTATTCCCAACAGCCTGCTCATATCCATTCATCAAAATCATTTTGAGGTTGAGAGTGAGTGGGGAATGCAAATATGGTATTCACCTAATGATGACAAAAGCATTCTCCTTGCCGATAAGATACTGATAGTTTCAAAGGCTAATCTTCAGCCTGATAACAAGAGGGAAAACAAGCCGTCGGACAACAGCTATTATTTGTTATATAAGGCACAAAGACCGTCGGTAATGGTTGAATGCGGCTTTATGAGCAATAACAAGGAAAATAAAAAGCTTCAGGACTCTGTATATCAGAATGAGCTTGCTTATTCAATGGTTATAGGTCTTGCAAAATACATAACAGAGGATATATAAATGGCTAAAGTAAAATCAATTTATGTTTGCAGTGAATGTGGTTATGAGTCGCCTAAATGGTACGGAAAATGCCCCGGCTGCGGAGAATGGAATACCTTAAACGAGGAGCTTCCTTCAAGCTCATTTACCGCTCATTCAAGCAGTAAGATTTCTGCCGTCAATCAAATTATGGCGCTTAACGAAATTACCGAGGATGTTGAAAAAAGAATTTCAACAGGAAATAATGAGCTTGATCGAGTTCTCGGGGGCGGAATTGTTCTTGGAAGTCTTGTTTTAATCAGTGGTGATCCGGGCATAGGTAAGTCTACTATTCTTCTTCAAATCTGCGAATATCTCGGCAGGGGTAACAGGATTTTATATGTCAGCGGCGAGGAATCGGCTAATCAGATAAAAATGCGTGCCAACAGGCTCGGTGTAACAACCGACAACCTTTTTATTCTACCGCAAACAGATGTCGGAATTATCGTTGAATGTATAAAAAACGAAAAGCCCGATATTGTAATAATTGACTCCATTCAAACAATGGTATATGAGGAAATTTCTTCTTCTGCAGGCTCGGTCACGCAGGTTAGAGAGTGCACAAATATCTTTATGCACACGGCAAAGTGCTTAGGTATTCCGATACTTGTTGTAGGTCATGTTAATAAGGACGGCGCAATCGCAGGACCTAAGGTTCTCGAGCATATCGTTGATACTGTTTTGTATTTTGAGGGTGAAAGAAATTATTCTTACAGAATTTTAAGAGGAGTAAAAAACAGATTTGGCTCAACGAATGAAATAGGTGTCTTTGAAATGACCTCAGACGGTCTTAAAGAAGTTTTAAATCCGTCGCTTATGATGATTTCAGGCAGACCTAAAAACACCTCAGGAACCTGTGTGGCATGCGTTATGGAGGGTAGTCGACCAATGCTTGCAGAGGTTCAGGGGCTTGTCTGTGCCACAGGCTTCGGCACACCGCGAAGAATGAGCACAGGATTCGATTATAACAGGATGAGTATGCTGATTGCCGTGCTTGAAAAAAGGGCAGGGTACTTTTTCAATAATATGGACGCATATGTAAATGTTATTGGCGGACTCAAGCTTGACGAGCCTGCGGCAGATTTAACCGTAGCTTTATCACTTGTTTCGTCACTTAAGGATAAGGCTGTCGGCGATAAAATCCTTGCCTTCGGAGAAATAGGACTTGCAGGGGAGATTAGAGCAGTAAATAACTGCGAGCAAAGAATTTTCGAGGCATACCGCCTTGGATTTGAAAAATGTATTATTCCGTTTCATAACTATAAGGAGCTGTCAAAGGAGCTTAAAATAAATGTTGATATTGTTCCGGTAAGAACAATTCACGAAGCTTTTTCAGCACTTGTTGATGAATAAAATTTAACTTTACAAATTGAAATAAATGTGATATTATGTAGATACGGCAGAGAGGTTGTGAGCCTCTCCACCGTGAAGGTTTTTAACTACTTGCCTTCATATTTACTATTCTTGTCGGTTATGTACTCAAGCAGAGTTATTATCTGTTCGAGTGTGTAACCGTCTTTTTTTATACCTTACAAAAAATTAGATGCAATTATTTTAGATAGGTGAAAGTATTGACATATGGCGTTTTTCGTGTTATAATTGCACAAAATAAATACTCTGTGTATATGAATTACAGAAAAAAGCACCGCTGATGCACTTCATCAACGGTGTTTTTTTATTATTTATATTACTAATTGTATTTATATATTTATAATATTATATTCTTTTAATAATTTTTCAAAGTTATCACTACCGTATAATCTCATTAACTTATAATCTACTGATTTACATAAATCATTTATAAAATCATCTCTTTCAGCTCTCGCTTTTTTGTTATGCGTTGTATCATCAAGCTCAACAAGAGCGAGCACTCTCAAGTTATCCGGGTTACACAATACAAAATCTATATGCTTCCTTTGAATTTTGTTTAGATATGTTGATTGTTCGCTTTTTGAAAGCTCACTTTTTACATCTATTAAGTCTGACAGTCTAACCTTTGCAATAATATGTAAATTATATTTATCTGCAATCGGCTTTATTTCTTTATAAAATTTCCATTCTCTTTTGGTTAGCAAATCCTTTTTTATATATTTATTTTCAATTACTTTATCTTCGTTTTGTGAATTAGTGCTGGTTGTAATTAAATCAATATTTTCAAATATATCTATTTTAGTATCAGGCTTAATATAGAATTGTTTCACTTTTTACCCTCCTATTTTTTCGGCATTTCTTTATAATACTTTGTAATTCCTAAAATATAATCAGCTGATACTTTATAAAATTTGCATAGTTTTACTATTTCTTCTGGTGTTGGATTTATATCACCTTTTTCTAACCTGCTGATTTTTCTTTGCGACATTCCAACCTGTTTGCCGACTTCACTTTGTGTTAAGTGCGGATTCGTAAAATCTCTTAACTCCTTTAATCTTTCATTAAATATTTTTATCACCCTCTTGACTTTATTATAATAGACAAAAATTGACTATTGACAAATAGTCAGATATTGACTATAATTAAATCGTAGTCAGATAATGACTATCTACCAAACCCGCAAAAATAAAACGCTGGCGAGCGAAAACGCAGGAGGAAAAATAAATGGTAGTAACATTAAAAGGCAATTTTGTCGAGAACACAGAAATTAAGAAAAAGGATAATACAGTAATACCTTGTGCTATTATTCTTTCCGGTAAGGAAACCGTCCAGGTCAATAACTGTAAATTCGGTCCTGAAGTTAAAAGGTTTCAAGATGTAAGTATTGATGTTGATATCAAAAACACTCAGTACGGTATTTATATAACACCTGTTAAGTAATGAAAAAAGTAATTTCAATTTTAATCTTCTTTATATTGCTTCTCGTTCCTTTTTCTGCATTAGCTGATGAAGCTTGCGAACATTCATACAAAATAACAAATTTTGATGAAGAGGGAATAGCAACAATAAAATGCAGTTTGTGTGGAAATACATACACAGATAAATTCATTGACCATGTAAACACAGATAAAGAAAATCTAAATTATAATGCTTTGTTTGATGTATATCCAGATGGATATATAAATGCAAAAGACTATCATATATTGGCTACATCTGTATATGGTGATGATTTTGAAGTTGTTGATTTCACAGCAATTGAAGAAAATTTAGCCGATATCAGACTTTGTTTTATTATGGTTATTGCTTCAATTGGTATTATAATCGGTACTATCTTCCTTAAGGATTTTAACTTCTGGAAGTGGTAAAAGTAGGCTATGCCTGATTTAGTTTATTATTCGGTATTTAGTAAGTGCCGTGAGGATAAAAGATATGACAGTTTCGGATTTAACAAAAATTTTAATTTCAGGTATAGCCTGCGGTTTCGGCGTTTCTTTCGCTCTTTCAATATTCGGATATGTTTTTTACAATGTGTTCGGTATTATTAAGAAATCTTGAAAAGGAGGTAAAACTTATGTTTGAAAAGCTCAGAGATAAGGTTAAAAACCTTAGTGTTAGATCAAAGTCTGCTATTGCTTCCGTTGCCGTTGGTGCAGTAGCTATTGCTTCAAACACAATGACAGCTTTTGCTGCTATTAGTGAAGATTTAAAAACCGCACTTTCAACAGCTTTTGACGGCGTAAAGACAGATGCTATGAGCCTTTTCACCCTTGCTCTCCCTGCAGCTCTTGCGATAATGGGTGTTTCTCTTGCTATCACTCTCGGCATAAAATTCTTCAAAAAGTTTTCTAAGTAATTTATTTGAGACAGATACGAAAGGGGCAGAGCTTAAAGCTCCGCTCCTTTTGTAATTAGGTGCAATAATGGAAAAATTATTATATACAAAATCTAAATATGAATTTTTAAATAATGATAAATTGTTATGTGTTAGAATTCCTACTAAATTGCATAATGATTTGTATGAAATCTATAAAAAAACTTATTTTACGAGCTATGTAAGCTTCAGCGATTTTATAAGATTTATATTTGCTGAATATATTGAAGCTCTTTAATTTTTATGCATAATGTAATACAAAATCTAATTTGTATTACAACCTTATGGTATCTTTACTCCTCTATTTGCTTTGGCACTCCCTTAGCGTCTAAGGGAGGGGGATATATATCCCTTGAGGGGGTGGGATACGCGTTTTCTGGAGGTTTTAAAAATGGATAATGTTTTATTATTCACAACTAAAAATAAAGCATTTAACAAGGTTATTACTGTTTTTATAACCTTGGCTCTTTGTTTAGTTCTTGCGTTTGCTCCGCTTGCATTTCCTTGCGCCGTAGCATATGCAAATGAAGTCTATTCTGTTGGTGAAGCAATGGGAGCCTTCTTAGCTGCCGTTGCTTCATATTGGGCATCAAGTGCTTTAATAACATCAGCAGGAATAACAACCGGAATTATGATTACTGCAACCGCTAAAGCCTTTATATGCTTACTTATTGCTATGGGTGTAGGTATAACTGTCGCTACTCTTATAAGAATACTTACATCTGAACAGAGTTTATCAAGCTTTGGCGTTGAGTTTTGGCGCACTCTTAAAGGTTGTTATGACCTTGCTACATCCAGATTAGTACTAACTGGATATGCTTTTATGAAGCTATCTACAAAGATTAAACAAGTCTTTGGAATAGAGCAGGAAACAAAAAAGTTTTTTGATTTTCCTTATAATGAACTAGACAGCATCAAAAGCTGGTCTAAAGAATGCTCAGTGCTTGGTGAAGCTCCTTACGGTTGGACTTGTACTAACACTAAAACCTGTCCATATGGTGATATCGGTTTTACTGTTAAGAATAAGAAAAACAGATACTCAAATATTTCTGTTACATATTCTAATTCGTGCGTATACAATATCGAACTAAAAAGCGCTTTAGGTAAAAGTACAGTTATATCCGGCACAGGAATAGGTGACGGTCCCGGCTATTGCCTTTTTACTCCTGTTGTTGCCGGTAATTACTTATATATCCCCTCCGGTGCTTCTTATACACATTCTGTTGACCATACAAAATATTTTGGTAATATTGCCACTCAAACTAACATAAAGAATGCTTCTGTTAACGGTAATAAGCTTGTATATGAAAGCGGCGGCTTGTGCTCTACTACCATTGATGGCAATAAGAAATATCTTGCTGTTGTTCTTCCTGATATGACTATTGTGTATAAGCTTCTCAACATCAATATGATACTTTATTATCTCATAATTAAAAATGCTTCACTTGTTTATAGTTCTTATTCATTTGCTTCAGTTCCATCTATTGACAAGCTACACGATGATGTTGTATCTCTTGGAAATCTCAGCGGTTCTATACCTACAGGCTCTGATGTAATTAACTATCGTGAGTATAGTAAGGATGCAACATATGACAAGTCAAAAGACCTTGTAAGAGGCATAACCGACTCCGTCGACGAAGCTGATGCTGAAAGTCTTACCGGAGATGTTTTAATAGGCTTAACTGATACTTCAAACCCTGCATTAGTTGATGCAGACGGTAATGTAGCTGCAGGTACATATGTTTCTGACATAGCTAATGTAACCGAAGTAACAACAGATGCTTCAATAGGTGATACTTCAGTTTCTGTTGACCCTTATGTATCTTGGTTAACTGGTATAAATCTTGTAAAAAACGCTTCAGCTGGCATTACAGACAAGTTTCCTTTTTGCATACCTTCATACTTAAAAAATCAGTTAAATCTTCTTGTATCTGATGATAAAGAGCCTATTTTTAAAATACCTTTCAAAGTTGAAAGTGCAAATCTAAGTAGTGAAATAGTAATTGATTTAACTAAGTTTGAAAAAGTAACAAGGATAACTGATTTCTTTTTAGTTTTAATACTTGCAGTCGGTTTAAGCTTTGCAACAAAAAAGATGTTCTTTTAAGGATGTGTAATTATGATTTTATTATCAATAAAAGATACTGTAAGTAATGTTATATATGCTATTTGTGAGGGCATATCAAGTGTTATAAGCTATCTTTTCAGCTTCCTTCCTGATAATCCTTTCAGTGATTTTTCTGTTCCCTCAGAGGTCAATGAAGTATTAGGCTATGTAAATTGGTTTTTACCTGTTAAGCAAATAATTGTAGTTATTGGTTTGTGGCTTTCTGCAATTATAGTTATTATCATCAGTAAATTAGTTTTGAATTTCTTCCAGGTAATAAGAGGGTAGGTGACACTATGATTTATTTATATAGCGGTGTCCCCGGCAGTGGTAAAAGCTATCATTCTGTAACAGATATAATAGATTTTCTTGTTCATAAAAAGCTTTATGTTATTACTAACATACCACTTGATAAAGATTTAATCACAAAGAAATTTAAAATTACGCTCTCAGAGCTTGATAAAAAGCTTTTTATTATGGATAACGAAGATATAACTGTTGATTTTTTAAAACGCTTTTCTGTTGATAATTTAGAGCGCGGTAAAGAAAATCAATGCTTGCTTGTATTTGATGAAGCAGGTGACAAGTTTAATACAAGAAATTGGGAAGCGGATGACCGTATGGAGTGGTTAAAGTTCTACCGTGTTCATCGTCATTTTGGCTATAAAGTCATTTTAGTTGCACAGCATGATAGATATTTAGATAGACAAATAAGAGGCTGTATTCAAACAGAGATAGAGCATAGAAGCTTCAAATATTACAAAGTATTTGGCTTTATTCTTTATTACTTGTTTGGCGGACTGTTCCAGACTATCAGTTTTAACTATCCTATGAAATCAAGCCAGGGAAGAAAGGATAGCAAAATTGACGCAAGTGTTATTAAGCTTCATAAGAAATATTGTAAGCTTTATGATACTTTTAACTGCTTAAATGATTATCTAAAAGAGTATGAATCATCTGCCGATGCAGGCAACGGGGGATGCGTTGTTTTCAACGCTATGGGGGACCCGTTGCCTGCTCCGAAATGACATTATATTATAATAGTACATTTATAATATATAAATTATTAAATTTAGCTAATCCTCACATAAGAACCAAAACAAAACAAAAAGGGAATAATAAACAATGAAAAAATACGCTTTAAAAAGACGGGATATGAAAGTCATAATAAGCGGTGATATTGTTGAAGTATATGAATACTTAATTCCTATTTCTGTTGAAAAAAGAGACTATGAAATAATAAAAGGCTCACGAGAAGAAGCTGAAAAGCGAGTAGATAATTTAAACAGAGCAAGAGCAGAAATAAGGCGCTATATATGGCAGAATATAACACCGTATTCAAAGTTTATTACTTTGACTTATAAAGATACTTGCCTTGATTATGAAAAGCTTACATATGATTTTAAACAGTTTATAAAGCGAATGAATAGGGCAGGGTATAAAAAATTAAAATGGCTATATGTAACAGAACATCAAAAGGAACGAGGAAAAAAAGAGGGAAATGATGGTAGCCTTCATATACATTGTGTTCTTTTTTATGATGATTATATACCATTTGAAATAATCAATAAATGCTGGGGTCTTGGCGGTACAGACATTCACAGAATAGACAATTTAAATAATGTAGGCGCATATGTATGCAAATATCTAACTAAGGATGAGTTTTGTTTATTCGAGAAAAACTCTTATCACATCTCAAGAAGTCTTGAGAAGTCACAGGAGCTTTGTCACGACAGTTATATGTCAGAGCCTGAGTTTGCTCAAGATATATTACAAAAAACCGACTTCTATTACTCCAGCACATCAAATTACAGTTACACAGCCTTTGACGGCTCTGAATTTCAAAACAGTATTATTTATAAGCAAGGGAGATTGAAAAAATGAAAGATAATTCAATATGTAAAGATTGTGTTTTTAAAAATTACTTATACTGTAAAGCAGTAGCAGACCAAATACTAAGGGATGATATAACACATCAAATAATAGACTGTGATTTGTTTATCAATGAACATCAATATCAGTTAAAGGAATTTGTCAATGAAAGTAAAGGATGTTGATTTATGCAAGATAGAGCAGCTTTTAAAATCTGTTCCTGATGCTATGGAAATAGAAAGCATAGACTTGTTAAACGGCTATTCTTTAAAATTGATTGCCGGGACTGAAGAACTTAACCAATATGACCGCGAAGAGAATTTAAACGAGCTTATGCGTGTGGTACGACGGTTAAAATCCTCTGATAAAGGATTAGAATTACGCAATAATAATGCAAAGGTTTAATTTTGCGCAATTATTCGATGTAGGGAAAAATGGCTTAAATACTTGACATTCTCATATTTTTCGTGTTATAATTGCACAAAATAAATATTTTGTGCAATAGAGGGGAGTTTTAATCAAGTTAATTATGTATTTATAGATTATATTATATGGTAGATACATTAAAGCTTCTTTAAAAAACACAGAGAAAAACAGCACAAATACAACCAATAGCGTTAATTGAAATGAATAAGCATATCATTCTAACATCTGTAATCAATTCTATATTATCGGTTAATTACATTACTTACAACAATAAATGAAAGGATAGCTTTATGAGAAAAGAAGAATTTTATCAGCTACCAAAGCTTGTCCAACAATATCTTACATATATAGAAGCTATTAAAGGACATAGTTCCCGTTCGGTTCTTGAATACGCATCGGATTTGCGTACATTTTATCGTTTTATGGCAAAGCAAAAAGGCTTATACACTAAAGATACGCCTGATGAAAAAATTGACATCTCCCCTCTTGATTTGAAATTTATACAGAGCGTACAATTAACTGACGCATACAGCTTTCTTATTTACTGCAAGGATATTAGACATAATAATGAAGCTACAAGAGCACGCAGAGTCATATCAATACGCAGATTTTATGCCTATTTAAGTGATAATTTAGGGCTTTTAGAGTCAAATCCGATGAAGAATTTAGATATACCGAAAATCAAAAAATCTTTGCCCAAGTATCTTACTTTGGAAGAAGCTGAAAAATTACTCTCTGTAATAGACGGCAAGTTCAAAGAGCGTGATTACGCAATTATTACACTTTTTTTGAACTGCGGAATGCGACTGAGCGAGCTTGTTTCAATTGACTATACGGATATAAAATCAGACGGAACAATTGTTATTACAGGTAAAGGAAACAAAGAAAGAAAGGTATATCTTAATCAAGCCTGCATTGATGCTCTTACCCGATATATGAAGGTTCGACCAAATGACGGAGTAAAGGACAGAGCTCTTTTTTTAAGCTCAAGAAATCAGCGAATAAGTAACCGCTCTGTTCAGCACATTATCGAGGTGTATCTTGATAAGGCCGGTCTTGGTGACAGAGGATTGTCTGTTCACAAGCTTAGGCATACTGCTGCAACACTTATGTATCAGCATGGTAATGTTGATTTGCTTTTACTAAAGGAAATTCTCGGGCACGAAAATCTCGGAACAACCGAGATATACACTCACATAAGCGACGAAGCAACTAAAAAGGCTGTTGAGGCTAATCCGCTTGCAAACACAAAATCTAAATGGTAACAACTCCGGTAAGGAGCGTCGTCATTCCTGCAGAAGCAAATGATATAATTATGATTAAAACACCTAATATCAAAAAATTCTTTAAATAAGGCTTGATATCGTATTTTTCACCGTTTAATCCGTTTTTTGTTATGTCAATCAGTTTTTTGGACATTTTTGCGCTGATATCAATTGAATACCCGATAACAGTTAAAAACAACGCCGCAAACGGCACAAGCATTATTATTGAATAGCCGACACCCTTTGTTGAATAGTTTATATAAAAATATGCTATTTTCATCCCATAGATTATTCCTATTACAGCCGGTATAATATTTATGAGCGGATAGCCTATAAGGCAAAAGCCGAGAAATACAACAATCAAAAATACAGCCATATAAATGCAAAGATTTTCGCAAAACAAATTTAAAAGACTTTCATTTTCAGGCTTTAATAGTTTATTGAGTCCCTCGCTTTGAACTATCTTATAAAAATTCGAGCCGAGAAACAGCCCACAGCAGTAGAATATAGCCGCATAGAGCATTGCTCTGCTTTCAAGAAAGTCAAAGTTAATTTTAAGCTTTTTATCATCCTTTGGATTGACAAGTAATTCTTCCATTTAAAAATCACCTTTTTTTGCGCCTTAGCGAAAATACCGAAGATAAAAATGCCGAAACAACAATCAGCGCTAATTTTATCAGTAGAATTACTGATTCGCCGTTATTTACAAAATGGTTAATGAGCGTAAAAATTATCAGCGGAAGAACAGAAACCATTGCCAAAGGCATTAAGTTATTTTTAAATCCGCCAACCGAAAAATACGAAATAACAAATGCAGAAATTGTGCAAACAATTATCCCGCAATACTTACATACACTCAAATCTATGTCAAGCTTAAGTAATATCAAGGATATAACAGAGTTCAAAATAACTATACTTGCTACTGTGCTGACAGCAATTTTAATTGCATATTTTATAAATAGATTGTTTAAATTAAAGCTGCTTATTTTAGGCATAACAAAACCCCCTCGAAAATACTTATTCGAGAGGGTTTTTTCTTAGAACAAAAAAGATATATAATCTTATTTTTCATCCTTGCTTTCATCAGACTTTTTCTTATTTTTCTTTTCCTTAGCAGCTTCTCTTGCGGCTTCGATTTCCTTTTGACGCTGTTCGGTCTTAGTTTTATTTGTGTTTACAGCCCAGCGTTCAATTTTCATCTTATTTCTGTCAGCGCCTGTTTCTATGATAAGGTCATTCTCGCGAATGGTAACTACTTTACCAACGATACCGCCGATTGTAACAATCTCATCACCGATTTCAAGTGAAGATCTCATCTCCTGCTCTTCCTTCTGGCGCTTTTTCTGCGGACGAATCATAAGAAAATACATTACACCGATAAGAACTACCATAAGTATAATGTATGATGAGCTGCCGCCTGTTGTACTACCCGAAGCAGCGCCGCCGCTTGCCTGAGCCATAAGTAAAATTGAATTCATAAAAATATTCCTCCTAATCAGAATAAATGTATTATATTAGATATATTCAAATTTTGCAAGTGTTTTCTAAATTCTGGTATCAAGTTTTACACAATATTCATTTTTATAATCCTCAAAGGTACCGTTTTCAAGGCTTTCTCTGATTTCAGACATTAGATTATTGTAAAAATACAGATTATGCATAACTGCAAGACGCATACCTAAAATTTCATTACTTTTGAATAAATGACGAATATATGATCTTGAGTATTTAGTGCATACAGGGCAATTACATTCTTCGTCAATCGCAGAGGCATCTCTTTCATATTTGGCATTATTGATGTTAATTATACCGTTTTTGGTAAAAAGATGTCCGTGCCTTGCATTTCTGCTTGGCATAACGCAATCAAAAAGGTCAACTCCCCTGCTGACTGCCTCTAAAATATTTCCCGGAGTACCTACTCCCATAAGATACCTCGGCTTATTTTCTGGCATATACGGCTCGACCGCAGATATAATCCTATACATATCCTCCTTAGGCTCGCCTACTGCAAGACCGCCGATAGCATAGCCGTCAAGATCCATTTTTGCAATTTCCTTCATATGCTCAATACGGAGATTGTCATAGGTACAGCCTTGATTTATGCCAAAAAGCATTTGATTTTTGTTGATGGTAGCATCAAGAGAATTAAGCCTGTCCATTTCCCTCTTGCATCTTTCAAGCCACCTTAGTGTTCTTTCACAGGCTTCCTTTGCGTATGCCGGCTTTGCAGGATTTTCAACACACTCGTCAAAGGCCATTGCGATTGTGGAAGCAAGATTTGACTGTATCTGCATGCTTTCCTCAGGTCCCATAAATATTTTGCGACCGTCAATATGGGAGTTAAAATATACGCCCTCTTCTTTGATTTTATTCAGCTTTGCAAGACTGAACACCTGAAAACCGCCGCTGTCTGTAAGTATCGGTCTGTCCCACTTTGTAAACTCGTGAAGTCCGCCCATATCATAAATCAGCTTATCAGACGGCCTTACATGAAGATGATAGGTATTGCAAAGCATTACCTGACAGCCTATATTATTCAAATCCTCGGCAGAAAGACCACCCTTAATGGCAGCAGATGTGGCAACATTCATAAAAGCGGGAGTCTGCACAGTACCGTGAACTGTCTTAAACTCTCCCCTTCTTGCAAAGCCTTCTTTTTTTAAAACCTTAAACATAGACACCTCAATAAATAAACATCGAATCACCGAATGAGAAAAATCTGTATTTTTCTTTTACGGCGGTATTATAAGCGTTCATAACATTATCGTAGCCTGCAAAGGCAGAAACAAGCATAATAAGAGTGCTCTCGGGCAGATGAAAATTAGTTATCAATGCATCAATACACTTAAATTCATAGCCCGGATAAATAAAAATACTTGTATCATCCTCATCGGCACAAATACAGCCGTTTTTTGTTGCGGCAGATTCAAGTGTACGACAGCTTGTTGTACCGACGCAAATAACTCTTTTTCCGTTTTTGTGAGTTTGATTTATTAAATCAGCCGTTTCTTTAGGTAAAACATAGTGCTCTGAGTGCATAGTATGTTTTGTAACATCATCAACCTTAACGGGCCTGAATGTACCTAATCCCACATGCAGAGTCACATAGCCTATATTAACGCCCTTATTTTTGATTTCTTCAAGCATTGCCTGAGTAAAATGAAGCCCTGCGGTAGGAGCGGCGGCAGAGCCTAAATGCTCGCTGTAAACCGTTTGATACCTTTCCTTATCCTCAAGCTTTTCTTTAATATACGGAGGCAACGGCATCTGACCGATTTGGTCAAGAACCGAATATATGTTTTCCTCGCATTTAAACCTGATTATCCTGTTTCCGTCATCAAGAACATCGGTAACACAGCATTCAAGAATGCCGTCACCGAAAACAAATTCGGTTTCCTCCTTTGCTCTTTTGCCCGGCTTACACAGACATTCCCACACAAGATTTTCACGCTGTTTTAAAAGCAAAAACTCAACAACTGCACCCGTTTCCTTTTTTACTCCGAAAATTCTTGCAGGAATAACCCTTGTATCGTTCAAAATAAGGCAGTCACCCTCATTTAGATAATCCGTTAAATCCTTAAATATTTTGTGCCCTATCTCACCTGTTTTTTTGTTCAAAAGCATCATTCTTGATGAATTTCTCGGCTCAACCGGAGTCTGAGCAATGAGCTCCTCGGGTAAATTATAAAAAAAGTCTGAGGTTTTCATAAATTTCTCCATAATTTGTAATTGACATATATATATAATAAGTGTTATTATATCTTATAAATAAATCGGCGAAAGCCGTCAACAAGTATTATATTGCATATTATCTTGTTTTACAAGTTATTTTTAAGGAGAATTTGATTATGGAAAAAAAGTTTAATGTAGGCATCGTAGGTGCAACGGGTATGGTCGGTCAGAGATTTGCTACTCTGCTTGACGGTCATCCTTGGTTTAATGTAGTTTGTCTTGCGGCTTCATCAAGAAGTGCAGGTAAAACATATAAAGAGGCAGTAGGCAAAAAATGGTGTATGGATGTTGATATTCCCGAGTCAATGAAGGACATCGTTGTTATGGATGCAACAGGAGATATCGAAAAAATTACATCAATGGTTGATTTTGTTTTCTGTGCAGTAGATATGAAAAAGAACGAAATCAAGGCACTTGAAGAGGAGTATGCAAAGCACGAGTGCCCTGTTGTTTCAAATAACAGCGCTCACCGCTTTACAGATGATGTGCCTATGGTTGTTCCCGAGCTTAATGCCGAGCATATTAACATTATTCCTGCACAAAGAAAAAGACTTGGAACAAAAAGAGGCTTTATTGCAGTTAAGTCTAACTGCTCTCTTCAATCATATGTTCCTGCCATCTTCCCTCTTCACGAAAAATTCGGTGTTAAAAGAGTTCTTGTCTGCACATATCAGGCAATTTCAGGTGCAGGAAAAACCTTTGACACATGGCCGGATATGATTGACAATGTTATCCCTTACATCGGCGGTGAGGAAGAAAAGAGTGAAAAGGAGCCGCTCAAGCTTATGGGTAAGATTGAGGGAGATGTTATCGTTTCTGCCGACAAGCCGAGCTTTACTGCACAATGTATAAGAGTTCCTGTTTCAAACGGTCACCTCGGTGCAGTATTTGTAGAGTTTGAAAACAAGCCGAGCAAGGAAGAAATGATTGAAATTTGGGAAAACTTCTCAGGCAGAGCACAGGAGCTTAATCTCCCATCAGCTCCAAAGAAATTCCTCAATTATTTCTCAGAGCCGGATAGACCTCAGATTAAATCAGAGAGAATGCTTGAAAACGGTATGGCTGTTTCAATCGGCAGACTCAGAGAGGATACACAATACGATTATAAATTTGTTTGTCTTTCACACAACACACTCAGAGGCGCCGCAGGCGGTGCGGTATTACTTGCCGAGCTTCTTGCTGCCGAGGGTTATATGGATAGATAACAAAACTACACATAAGGAGAAATAGATTATGAAAGAACCAATTTTTACAGGTGCGGCAGTTGCCATTATCACTCCTATGAAGGAGGATGGCAGCGTAAATTACGAGGAATTTGCAAGATTTGTTGACTATCAGATTGAAAACGGCACCGATGCAATAGTAATTTGCGGTACTACCGGTGAGTCATCAACCTTAAGAGTTGTTGAGCACAACGAATGTGTAAAGTGGTGTATTGATTATGTTAACGGCCGAGTTCCCGTTATTGCAGGTACAGGCTCAAACAGCACCGCTTGTGCAATTGAAATAAGCAAGGAGGCTTGCGAAAACGGTGCAGACGCACTTCTTCTTGTTACACCTTATTATAATAAGACAAGTCAGAGAGGACTTATTGCACATTATACAGCTATTCACGATGCAACAGATAAGCCGATTATTCTTTACAATGTTCCGTCAAGAACAGGCGTTAATATTGCTCCCGAAACAGCTTATGAGCTTTCAAAGCTTCCGAGAATTAACGGTATTAAGGAGGCTTCGGGCAATCTTGATCAGGTTGCAAAAATTCACGAGCTTTGCGGTGACGAGCTTAATATTTGGAGCGGTAACGACGACCAGATTTATGACCTTATGGAAAGAGGCGGAAAGGGCGTTATAAGCGTGCTTTCTAATATCGCTCCTAAGGAAACTCACGATATTGTTGCAAGCTATCTTAACGGCGATAAGCAGACAAGTAAGGCACTTATGGATAAGTATATGAAGCTTGCTAAGGCAATGTTTGTTGATGTAAACCCCATTCCTGTTAAGGAGGCTGTTACTCTTGCCGGATTTAACGCAGGACCCTGCAGGCTTCCTCTTATAGAAATGGACGATGAAAACAAGGCATATGTTAAGGCTACAATGGAAGAATACGGTCTTGTAAAATAATTAAACTTGAGGACTTATAAAATGACAAAGCTAATTATTACAGGTGCAAACGGTAAAATGGGCAGAGTTATCCGTGATATCGTTTCAAAAAGAGATGATTGCGAAATTGTTGCCGGTGTTGACCTCAATACCGAAAGCGACGGACTCTTCCCTATTTATCCGGCTATTTCTCAGGTTACTGAGAAGGCAGATGCAATTATTGATTTTTCAAATCCTGTTTTACTTGATGACCTAATTTCATATTCAAAGAAAACAGGCACTCCCCTTGTTATTGCCACAACAGGCTATAATGACGAGCAAAAGAAAAAGATAACAGACGCTTCTGATCAAATTCCTGTTTTCTTCACATACAATATGAGTATGGGCATCAACCTTCTTGCAAATCTTGCAAAAAAGGCTGTTGAAATTCTCGGCGATGAATTTGACATAGAAATTGTTGAAAAGCATCACAATCAAAAGATTGACGCACCGAGCGGTACGGCGTTAATGCTTGCAGATGCAATTTGCGAGGAAATTGACAAGCCGATGAAATATGAATATGACCGCCACTCAAAGCGTGAAAAAAGAACTAAAAATGAAATCGGTCTTCACGCTATCAGAGGCGGAACAATCGTCGGTGAGCACGATATTATTTTTGCAGGCAGAGATGAAATAATCACTCTTTCACATTCTGCAAGAAGCAAGGAAATTTTTGCTGTCGGTGCAGTAAACGCGGCAGTATATATGGCAGGAAAGCCCGCAGGTCTTTACGATATGAAGGAGCTTATTGACTAAGCAATAAAAAAAAATACGGCTATGAAGATTCAATCTAATGATTGCGTTTTCATAGCCGTTTTTGTTATACTGAATTCTTTTTGAGAAGCATCGGGATATGTATCATCTAATCTGTAATACATTATCTTTTCACCGATAAGTGCGACTTCACAAATAAAAATATTCCTGTCGTCATTATTATAGGTGCAGTAATCATCCTGCTTTACAATATTGCCATTTGATATTTCATAGCAATCCTGCTTTCTGACAAATATTTATCTCTAAATTCAGTATATCATTATCAAATATATTTAGTCAATAGACATTTAAAAGGAGGACGATGAGCACCGTCCCCCTTTTTCTATTTTGTTATGAAATAAAACTCAACACCGTTTCCTGTATTATTATAGCCGTATTTATAACCGTGCAAATCAAAAATTTTTTTGCAAATCGCAAGTCCCATTCCCGTTGAATTGTCAGAGCTGTTTCTTGACTTATCATCGCGATATAATATGTCCCATAGATTTTCTTTAAATTCTTTCTTTATTCCCTTGCCCTCGTTAATAACAGAAAGCTTGTAATTGCCTTTTGATGTCTTTTTGAGAATTATATCAATTTTTTTATCGTCTTCGGTATGCTTAACGGCATTTGAAATAAAATTATCTACGGCAAGCTCAATCAGCTCTTTATTGCATTCAAGCACAGCGTTTTCATCAATGTCAGATCTCACAAAAATATTTTTTGATGATATAAGCGGATTGTATTTTGAAAGCTCGTTGCTGACAATTTCACTCAATGAGCATTTTTCCCTGTCAACAGATTTACTTACTGCAAGTCGGTTATACTGAAGCAATGTCATAACAAGCTTATTCATTCTCAGCGACTCGTCATAAATTGACTGAACATATCTTTCATTCTTTTCCGGCGCAATACCGTCTAATATACATTCGCATTGATTTTGTATTACAGAAAGCGGAGTTTTAAGCTCGTGCGCCGCCGCTGCTGTAAAAGCCTGCTTTGACTCTGTAATGCGTCTGTTTTTCTTATATAGTATATTTGCGGTTAAGTAAATAAAAATACTTACTATCACAAAAAGAACACTTTGAATAAGCATCAATTCCTTAAATAATGCACTGTGAATAGTATCGTATTCGTTATTATGAATTACTGATTGATAAATTACATAGGTTTTTCCCATATATTCAATAGGTCTTAGTGCTGTTCTTTTGTCGTTACCTAAGTAAAATAAATTTTGTGAGCCGAAATTCAAATCGCTGTATCCATCACTGCCAAAGCCAAAATCGACCTCATTTGCCGCTTCAACAATTGTATCACTATATGTATCATTTGTAATTTCATCATTTAAAATATTATAAAGCTTTTGCTGAAATTTATCCTCATAAACATTATATAAAAGTGCATCAAGATACATACAATAATTACCGTCGGTTGAGTAAGTACCGTTTGGAGCAATAACGCGGTATTTACCGTTTGCAGAAGAAAAGCTGACAGTCAGAGTGTTTTTATTACAGTTATTATTTAAAATCAGCTTGCGTGGGATAATCTTTGAATCCTCAATATCATAATGAAATTCACTGGGATAAGGATAATCACAATTGTTTTCCTTTAAATAATCTCTAATTTGTGATTTAATTTCAGGAGTTATGTAATCATCAATTCTAACTAATTCCTCTTTGCTGTCCCTTAACGGATTATCAAACCTTATGTATGAGCCGGAGGAGCAAATAACATTGTTATCCTCATCATAAACAGCCATAAGATAAGGATATGCATTACCCTGCGAGCTGTCAGCTACGATTTCTTCAAAAACCTCTGTTGCTTCTCTGCTTCCAAAGTCATCTTCAAGCTTAATATCAACCGGTATTCTATTGTAAATACTGTCAACTGTTTTTTCACTTTCAGAGATAAACATTGAGTGTCGTGTCTGCCTAACTGAAATAAACGAAACTGCCGTGCTAATTAAAAAAAGAATCAGTATTGAAATTGTGATTAGCGAAAATACCTTTTTCTTACTCATACTAAACCTCCCCGAAGCGATAGCCGACATTTACAACTGTTTTTATCAAATCAGCCTTGTGCATCAATGCCTTTCGCAGTATTTTAATGTGAGTGTCGACTACTCTTAAATCGCCGTCAAAATCATATCCCCATATCCTGTCAAGAATTTTTTCTCGACTTATAACAAGCCCCTTGTTTTCCATAAGATACATTAAAAGTCTAAAATCCTTGTCAGAAAGCTCTGCTTCCACGCTGTCAATATATACCTTTCTTGTGTCTGCCGACACGGTGACGCCTGAAAACGATATTTCGTTTGTGTCAGACATACCCTTGTCACGCTTAATCATTGAGTTAATTTTTTCGCACAAAACCGACATTGGAAACGGCTTTGAAATATAATCATCTCCACCGCTTTTAAAGCCATTTAAATAGTCGCTTTCCTCCGAAAGTGCAGACAAAAACAATATCGGCACTTTACTGAATTTTCTTATTTCTCTGCAAGCACCTAAGCCGTCAAGATTAGGCATCATCACATCTAAAATAATCAAATCATAATTTTCATATTTTGCTTTTTCGACAGCGTAGAGTCCGTCGCCAGCCGATACTGCGTCAAAGCCCTTTGCGTTGAGATAGTCACAGACGGTTTCTCTTATTTTTATTTCATCGTCTGCAACCAATACCTTATACAACTTAATCACCTCCCAATTTATTGAAAAATCAAAGCAATATTGTAGCAAAACGGATTCTTTTTTATGCTTTTCTTTTTCTGACATAAATATAAAGCATACTTTTGTAATCCGTGTGTTGTTATCAAAAAAACTGCAAAGCAAATCTGCTCTGCAGTCCTTTAATCATAATGTATTCTTTATTACCCCATTTAAAAGCTCGGGAATTTTTATGCTCTGCGGACAGTGCGATGCACATTTTCCGCATGATATACAATCATCGGCAGTTATATCAACTCTTTTATATTCCTCAACTGCCTGTTCTTTTGAAATTTCCTTGGTTTTCAGTTTATTATAAATTGAAAATACGGTGCTGATTTTGACTCCCTTCGGACAGTCGGCACAATAATCGCAGCCCGTGCAGGGAATTATTTCACTTTTATTCATAATAGCCGCGGCATTTTCACAAATTCTCATTTTTTTATCGTCAAACGGCTTAAACTCGGTTAAGGTATTAAGATTGTCATACATCTGCTCCTGCGAATTCATACCGCTTAAAATAGTGATAACATTATCAAAGCTTGCAACAAATCCGATTGCCCAAGAGGCAATGCTTTTATCAGGTTCATTCTTTTTGAACATCTCACTGATTTCGGGCGAAACGTCGGCGAGTTTTCCTCCTCTCACCGGCTCCATAATAATTACGGGAATACCTGCCTCGGTAAGAATTTCATACTGCCTCTTTGCATTTTGGTCCTTCCAATCAAGATAATTCATTTGTATCTGTGCAAAATCCCAATGATGAGCGGCAACAATTTTTTCTAAATCCTCTATTGTACCGTGAAATGAAAAGCCAACATTTTTGACCTTTCCCTCCGCCTTTTTTTGCATTACAAAATCATAAGCACCGAATTTTTCACACTTTTCAAAATTATCCTTATCAAGTGAATGAAGAAGATAAAAGTCAAAATAATCGTGTCCTGTTCTTTCAAGCTGTTTTAAAAAAACCTTTTCCATATCGGACTTTTTTGGACACATCCAAATCGGAAGCTTGTCGGCAAGAAAATAGCTTTCTCGCGGATATTTTTTAAGTGCAGTACCGATAAACTTTTCACTCTTACCGACATGATACATATATGCCGTGTCAAAGTAATTAACACCGTTTTCATACGCTATATCAACAAGCCTTTGTGCCTTATCATAATCAATAAGCGGATTTGATTCACGCTTTAGAGGCGTTTTGCACGGCAGTCGCATAGTGCCGAGTCCTAAAAGCGAAACCTCTGTATCCTTAAATTTCCTTTTATCAACCATATTTTACTCCTTCGTCCAGGTTACACCCTGAGGTGTATCCTTAAGAATAATTCCCTTTGCCTTGAGTTCATCGCGAATTCTGTCGGCGGTTGCCCAATCCTTATTTGCTCTTGCCTGCTGACGCTGTTCAATAAGCGCTTCAATCTCACTGTCAAGGTCATTTGACTTGCGGTTATAAAGCAAGCCGAGAACACCGCAAAGCTCGTCAAAAAGGTCAGCCGCTGTCTGACAAACATTTTTTGAAACCTTCTTATCAAGGATTTTTGTATTTATATCCTTAACAAGCTCAAACAACGCCGCCAAGCTGTCGGCAGTGTTCAAATCATCATCCATAGCCTCAATAAACTGCTCTCTGCGGCTGTTTATGAGGTTTATAATTTCGTTGTCGTCATCGGTATCAACTGCATTCTTCAAAGCAAAATCAAGGCTCTCACGGCAGGTATAAAGCCTTTCAAGAGCAGATTTGCATTGTTCAATGATTTCAAGATTATAATTGATAGGTGAACGGTAGTGTGAGGAAATAAGGAAATATCTGATAACCTCGTAACCGTAAACCTCGGCAATTTCTCTCACGGTTTTAAAGTTGCCGAGGGACTTGCTCATTTTTACATTATCAACATTGATATAGCCGTTGTGCATCCAATATTTTGAGAAGGTGCATCCGTTTGCACATTCACTCTGTGCAATTTCATTTTCGTGGTGAGGGAAAATTAAGTCCTGACCGCCACAGTGAATATCAATTGTTTCGCCCAAAAATCTTCTGTTCATTGCAGAGCACTCAATGTGCCAACCGGGTCTGCCCTTACCCCAAGGTGATTCCCAGAACGGTTCGCCCTCCTTTGCTGCCTTCCAAAGTGCAAAATCAAGCGGATCCTCCTTCTTTTCACCGACTGCAATTCTTGCACCTGACTGCAAATCCTCAATCGGCTGATGACTGAGCTTTCCGTATTCCTTAAATTTAAGGGTTCTGAAATACACATCTCCGTCAACAGCGTATGCATATCCCTTTTCTTCAAGAGATTTAATTATTGCGATTATCTCGTCAATATTTTCCGTTGCCTTTGGATGAACGGTTGCGTCCTTAAAATTCAAGCCGTGAGCATCAGTCCAAAATTCTTCAATGTACTTTTTTGAAACCTCCTCAAAGGTAATTCCCTCTTCATTTGCTCTTTTAATGATTTTGTCATCAACATCTGTAAAATTTTGAACAAACTTGACATTCATACCTTTGTATTCCATATATCTTCTAAGAACATCGAAAACACAAAGCGGTCTTGCGTTGCCAATGTGAATATAGTTATATACAGTAGGTCCGCAGGCATAAATCTTTACCTCGTTTTTATCAACCGGTACAAATTCTTCCTTTTGTCTTGTCATAGTGTTATAAATTTTCATTTTATCTGCTCCTTTAAAATTTCAATTTCATTTTCAAGTGCTTTAATCTTTTCCTCATTAGCCCTGATTGCATTCATTACAGGATCGGGAATGTGAATTTGGTCAAGGTCATCAACTCTCTCGCCGTCAATTCTAACAACCTCACCCGGAACGCCGACTACCGTGCAGTTTGGCTCAACATCCTTAACAACAACGGCGCCTGCCGCAACCTTTGCATTTCTTCCTATTGTTATCGGACCGAGAACCTTTGCACCTGAGCCTATCATTACTCCGCTTTCAATTGTAGGATGCCTTTTTCCGACATCCTTGCCCGTACCGCCGAGAGTAACGCCCTGATAAATCATTACATCGTCGCCGATTTCGGTGGTTTCACCTATTACTATTCCTGCACCATGGTCGATACAAACCCGTCTGCCGATTGTTGCACCGGGATGAATTTCAATTCCGGTTTTGTGTGCACATCGCTGACTGATATATCTTGCAATAAACGGCATATTGTGCTTTAAAAACCAATGTGCTTTTTTATGGCTTCGCAGAGCCTTAAATCCCGGATAAAGCAAAATAATCTCGATCGGACTTCTCGCCGCCGGATCGTGCTCCATAAAGCTCTTAATATCCTCTTTGTAAGAATCGAACATAAAATCTAATCACTCCATAAAAAATGCCCCTGTCAAATGACAGAGGCAATAAATACTGCGGTTCCACTCTTTTTTATACTCAGCTGCTTTTACAGCTTGGCTTTTAACGGTGCGTCCGTCTCAAAATACTAAAATTCCTTTGAGAAGCTCGGGAGTGCATTTGGGCAGGTGCTTTATACAAGCCTTTCAGCATACGGCTTGCTCTCTGAATAAAGCAGATACTGCTTACTTCTCTCCGTCACGGCTTTTAAATAAATATTTTCTTTAATACTATTATATATATTTTTTTCAATTTTGCAACTGTTATTTTGTTTTGATTAAATGCCAGCCGTCTTTAGCATAAATAATTCCGCTTAAAACAGTAACTACAGTAACAATCCAAAATGCAACCGTGCAGTAGATATTAATCCACTGTGTATTCATATCAATGCAGGCAGAGCCCTCACCTATTGCAAGCAAAAGGAAGGTCATACCTGTTGATGCCATTTGAAGAAATGTCTTTGCCTTGCCAAATTTATTTGCGGCAATAACCTCACCTGTTGTAGCGGCAATCATTCTTATACCTGACACAAGAAATTCTCTTGCAAGCATAAGCATAATGCAAATATCGGTATGCCAACCCATATTGACAAGAATTAAAAACGCGCTGTAAACAAGGCTTTTATCGGAAAGCGGATCCATAAGCTTTCCGAAATCGGTAACAATTTTTTGTTTTCTTGCAATATTGCCGTCAACCGTATCACTCACACACGCTACAAAATAAATTATTAGAGTTGCCACCCAGTGATAAGGAAAATTGATGTATGCGCAGGCAATCAATAGCGGAATACAGCAAAATCTGAAAATTGTTATTTTATTTGGTAAATTCATATACATTCTCCTATAAGATCATACCCGTCATAATCGGTAATTTTAACCTGAACAAAATCCCCCTGATTAAGCTTTTTGTCAGAGGTAAAAATTATACCGCTGTCAATTTCAGGCGAATCAAAATATGCCCTGCCGACATAATTGTTGTCGTTAATTTCATCAACAATAACCTTGAATTTTCTGCCCACTTTATTTCTGTTGGATATTTCGGTGATGGAATACTGAATATCCATCAAAACCTCAGCGCGACGCTTTTTGACATCCTCATCAATTTGATTATCAAAATCAAATGCAGGCGTGTCCTCCTCGGGAGAAAATGTAAAGCAACCCATTTTGTCAAATCCAATATCCTTGACAAATCTGCAAAGCTCCTCAAAATCCTTCTCGGTTTCGCCGGGAAAACCTACCATAAAGGTAGTTCTAAGTGCGAGATTAGGTATTCTATGCTTCATTTTAGTTAAAAGCTCTTTTAACGAGTCATAAGAGCCGTTTCTGTTCATCGCTCTTAAAATATCCTTGTTGCAATGCTGAAGCGGAATATCAATGTATGAGCAGATTTTTTCGTTATCTGCAATTACATCAATAAGCTCATCTGTAATTCTGTCGGGATAGCAATAATAAAGCCTTATCCATTCAATTTTGTCAATGAGCACAAGCTGCTTTAAAAGCTCAGCAAGCTTGTATTCACCGTAAAGCTTGAGTCCGTACTTTGTTGTGTCCTGAGCTATTATAATAAGCTCCTTAACACCTTTATTTGCTAAATCCTTTGCTTCATCAACAATGCTTTCAATAGGTCTTTCATTATAGCTTCCGCGGATTAGCGGAATGGCACAATATGAGCATTTATTGTCACAGCCGTCACTGATTTTCAAATATGCCCAATGCGGCGGTGTAGAAAGCATTCTTTCACCCTCAAGGGCAAGATACTTCCTGTCGGGGAAAAAGCTTGTTCTGACACCGAGAAGTGCCTTTTGGCACACCTTGACTATATCATTGTCAGCGCCGATTCCAATGACAGAATCTACCTCGGGTATCTCTTTTATAATCTCGTCCTGATACCTTTGAGCAAGACAGCCTGTAACAACTATCGCAGATATAAGTCCTGCCTTTTTATATTCGGCAACCTCAAGTATTGTTTCAATCGCTTCGGTTTTTGCCGCCTCAATGAAACCGCAGGTGTTAATAATCATAACATCGCTATCCTCAATTGATTCGGCAATCTCAAAGCCGTTTTTATTCAGTTTTTCAAGCATTAACTCGCCGTCTACCTGATTTTTAGGGCAACCGAGCGAAATCATACCTACTTTATTCATCATCTTCATAAAACCTGTCAAGCGCCGATTTAATATCAGAATAGAAAAAGCCCTTTCTTTGAAGCGAAGCGATTACCTTTTCCTGTCCGTTTTCCTGCTCAAGCTTTGAGGCGTATTTGTTCTTTAACAAATGATAGACCGAGTCTGCATTGTCAATTTCGAAATCCTCAAGAACTCTGTCAATAATATCCCTGTTTATACCGCGCTTAAAGCATTCCTGCTTAATATGGCTGAGCGAATATTTTTTTGTGTTAAGCAGATAATCAACAAGGCTTTCGCAAAAACGTTCATCATCAAGATATCCCGCTTCAAGATAACGCTCTATTGCCTTATCGGCACTCACAGGATCAACTGTTCTGAGTAGCTTATCACGCAATTCCTTAACCGAGTGGTCACGGCGTGCAAGAAAATCTGCACACTTATTAAGAGCCTTTTTATAATTTATTTTAACAAGAAGCTCCTGCCATTCGTCTTCGTCAATATCTGTACCGTCCGAAATATAATTGTCAAGCCAAAAATTTTCATCGGTTGTGACAGCATACTCCCCGTCAATAAGCAGGTGAATTTTTGTTCCCCTGCCCTTTTGATGAGTTAATATCATCAGTCCTCGTCATCCTCTACCGCGATGTCAAGCTTTGCCTTAGCAGCGGCACGGGTTGTTTTCGGCTTATCAACCTCAATTTGTGCAACAGTCTGCTTTGGCTTAGACTTATTAGTGCTCTCGCGCATTTGAGCCATTTTTTCTTTAATCTCTTTTTCAAGCTCATCAGCAAATTCAGGGTCATTTTTAATAATTTCTTTAACATTATCTCTACCCTGTCCGAGTCTTCTGTCACCGTAAGAGAACCATGAGCCGCCTTTATGAATAATATCAAACTCAACAGCCATATCAAGAATTTCGCCTGTCTTGCTGATACCTGTTCCGTACATAATATCAAACTCGGCTGTTTTAAACGGAGGAGCAACCTTGTTTTTAACAATCTTTGCTTTTGTACGAGAACCGACAAATTCAGAGCCTGTCGCCTTAATTTGCTCAACCTTTCTGACATCAATTCTCATTGAAGCATAAAACTTTAATGCACGGCCGCCTGTGGTAACCTCGGGATTACCATACATAACGCCTATTTTTTCTCTGAGCTGGTTAATGAATATAATAATGCAATTGGTTTTATTAACCGTACCGGCTAATTTACGCAATGCCTGTGACATAAGACGGGCGTGCTGGCCGACATGGCTGTCACCCATATCGCCCTCAATTTCGCTTTTAGGAACAAGAGCCGCAACAGAGTCAACAACAATTATATCAACGGCGCCACTGCTTACAAGCTGTTCTGTAATTTCAAGGGCCTGCTCACCGTAATCGGGCTGAGAAACAAGAAGCGAGTCAACATCAACGCCGAGATTAGCCGCATAAACAGGATCAAGAGCGTGCTCAGCGTCAACAAAAGCCGCCTCACCGCCAAGCTTCTGCGCCTCTGCAATACAGTGAAGTGCGAGGGTTGTCTTACCGCTTGACTCAGGACCGTAGATTTCGATAATTCTTCCGCGCGGTAAACCGCCTATTCCGGTAGCAATATCAAGAGAAAGTGATCCCGTTGATATTGCGTCAACCTTTAAGCTTGCATTTTCGCCAAGACGCATAACTGCACCCGCACCGAATTTCTTTTCAATATTTTTCATAGCGGATTCAAGAGCCGCTTTTTTATCTGATGCCATAGTATTTACCTCCTAAAAATCATCTTATTTATTATACAAAATATAGTATTTAAAATCAATAGTTATACTAAAAATTGTTCTTTGTAAAAAATTTAGCAAAAAATGCTTGCATTTTGCAAATAGTTGTGCTATTATATCGTCGTTCTGAATTTATAAGGAGGTGTTCGCAAATGGCAAAATGTGAATACTGCGGAAAAGATGTATCTTTCGGCATAAAGGTTTCTCACTCTCACAGAAGATCAAACAGAACCTGGAAACCAAACATTAAAAAAGTTAAGGCTATTGTAAACGGCTCTCCTAAAAGAGTTAATGTATGTACAAGATGTCTTCGTTCAGGTAAAGTTGAAAGAGCGTAATAATTTCGCATAAGATAGCACCGATTTATTCGGTGCTTGTTTTATTAAAAAAAAGCAAAACACCTCAGATTTCTCTTTTGAAATCTGAGGTGTTTTTTATCATTCAGGCAGTAAAGAGTAATCCGAACCTGCCAATTTAAACTATGGATCGGATTTCTCTTTATTGGCTAACAATTCCTAAAACAAAAACAATCAAAACAATAACAGGAAGCACAAAGGTCATATACGGACGCATCCATTTTTTTACCTTTATGCCCACGCCGGAATTTGCCTCCTTTATGAAATTATCCCATCCCCAGCCATATCGGCTGACGCAGAAAACAACAAAAATTATTGAGCCGATAGGAAGAAGAAGGTTGCTGAGAACAAAATCCTCTAAATCCATAATTGTAGAGCCTGCACCCATAGGTGTGATATTTGAAAAAACATTAAAGCCTAAAGCACACGGCAAGGATAGGACAAACATTAAAATTCCGTTGACTGCACAAGCCTTTTTACGACTGCAGCCAAACAAATCCATATTGCAGGAAATTATATTTTCAAAAACAGCAAGTACAGTTGAAAGTGCGGCAAAGCTCATAAATACAAAAAACAAACTTCCCCAAAGTCGTCCTAACGGCATATTATTAAAAATATTCGGCAGTGTAACAAATATTAGGCTCGGCCCCTTGTCAACCTCAACATTATAAGCAAAGCAGGCAGGGAAAATTATAAGTCCCGAGCACAACGCAACAAAAGTATCAAGCACAGCCACATTAACTGACTCGCCCAAAAGCGTTCTCTCTTTATCAATATAGCTTCCGAATATAGCCATTGCACCGATACCCAAGCTAAGAGTAAAGAAGGCTTGATTCATAGCACCGACTATAACCTTACCTATGCCAATTTCCTTCATTTTGTTAAAATCGGGCATTAGATAAAATTTCAAGCCCTCATTTGAGCTGTCGGCAAAAATACTGTTAACTGCAAGCACTATCATAATCAAAAGCAATGCAATCATCATTACCTTTGTTATACGCTCAAGGCCTTTTTGCAGACTGAAAGAGCACACTAAAAATCCAATTATAACAATGATTGCCATATATATAACCATTTGTGCAGGACTTGAAAGCATACTGTTAAACAGACCTTCAACCTGTTGGGGAGTTGCACCCTCAAATTTTCCGACGACAGTTGATACAAAATAGTTAAGCATCCAGCCTGCAACAGTGGTGTAAAACATCATTAAGATATAGTTACCAGCCATTGCAACATAACCGTGAAGATGCCACTTGCTGTTTTTTGGCTCTAATTGTTTGTAAAGCACGGCAGGACTTTTTTGACTTGCTCTTCCCATAGAAAATTCCATTGTCATTACGGGAATTCCTAAAATCGCAAGAAAGAACAAGTATATCAGCACAAATGCTCCACCGCCGGACTGACCAACCATATACGGAAATTTCCAAACATTTCCTATGCCTATCGCACAGCCTGCACTAATCAAAATGAATCCCAAACGACTCGCCAATTTTTCTCTTGCCATGATGATTTCCTTATAAATTTATTATTTCTTTTTATCGGTAATTTTTCTTTCTGTGTGGTTAAGAAGCTTTTTAATATTATCCTTATGTGCAACAACAACAACGATTGTAAAAACAACCGCTATCAAAACTAGAATAACGCTCCTGTGAAAAATAAAAATAAACACAGGATAAAGCAATGCCATAATTATACTGCCGAGCGATACATACTTGGTTATCAAAAGCACGGCAAAAAATATTGCAAGAAGAATCAGTGCTATTTTCCAGTCGATAGCAAATACCATTCCACCTGCCGTTGCAACGCCCTTTCCGCCCTTAAAGCCAAAGAAGCAGGGAAAGATATGCCCAAGCACACAAAAAAAACCTGCAAAGGATTTTACGAGCATATTTTTGTCAATACCGCTTAGCACATCATTATATTTTTGCAAATCCTCGGAAGGATACGGAAAGTATTTTAATACAGCAAAAGCAATAAGTATTGCAACGCCCACCTTAAGCATATCGCCGATGATAGTTAAAACAGCAAATTTTTTGCCGTAATTTCTAAGCATATTAGTCGTTCCGGCATTACCGCTTCCGTGATTTCTGACATCATCATTTAAAAGCTTTTTTGAAAGAATAACACCGAAATTCAAGCTACCTAAAAGATAGGAAATTACAGCGATAAGAATATAAGATAAAACTATCGTCATTTCTTTCCCTCTCCTCTTTCACGAATAATGAAGCGGACAGGTGTTCCGTCAAGACCGAAAACCTCTCTTATTTGATTTTCGAGATATCTTTGATACGAAAAATGAAAAAGCTGAGCATTATTAACAAAAAATACAAATGTCGGCGGCCTTGTAGATGCCTGAGTCATATAATAAATTTTTAGCCTTTTGCCTTTATCGGTTGGTGGCTGAACTCTCGCAGTTGCCGAAGCAAGAACATCGTTGAGCTTACCCGTCGAAATTCGCATTGAGTTTTGAGAATGAACGAAGTTAATCATTTCATACAGTCTGTCAATTCTCTGTCCTGTTTTTGCGGAAATAAACATAACGGGAGCATAGCTCATAAACGAAAAATCGTTAGCAAGCTTTTCTCTGTATTCCTTCATTGTGTTAGAGTCCTTTTCAACGGCGTCCCATTTATTAACTGCAATAATACACGCCTTGCCTTGCTCAAGAGCAATACCTGCAACCTTTGAATCCTGCTCGGTAAAGCCCTCAACAGCATCTATCATAATAACACAGACATTTGCCCTCTCAACAGCCATTCTTGCACGGATAATGCTGTATTTTTCAATAGCATCATCTACTCTGCTTTTTCTTCTTAATCCTGCGGTATCAATAAAATTGAATTTGCCGAAGTTATTTTCAATATATGTATCGGTTGTGTCACGGGTTGTTCCTGCTATATCGGAAACAATCGCTCTGTTTTGACCGCTTATGGTATTGACAAGCGAGGACTTACCTACATTGGGCTTACCGATAATCGCAACATTGATTATCTCCTCATCCTCTTCCTCATCGCAATCCTCCGAGAAATATTTTATAACCTCGTCAAGTAAATCGCCTGAGCCGTGACCGTGAGTAGCAGAAACGGCAATCGGGTCACCGAGACCGAGATTGTAAAACTCATAAAAATTAAGGTCAGGCTCACCAATTGTATCACATTTATTAACGCACAAAACTATCGGCTTTCCGCTTTTTTGAAGCATTGACGCAACCTCGTAATCGCTTGCAACAACACCATCTCTGACATTAGTAACAAATATAATAACATCAGCCGTATCAATTGCTATTTGAGCCTGCGTACGCATTTGACTAAGAATAATATCGTCGCTTTCAGGCTCAATTCCGCCTGTATCAACAAGCAGGAATTTATGGTTTAGCCATTCGCAGTCGCCGTAAATTCTGTCGCGGGTAACACCCGGAGTATCATCAACAATTGAAAGTCTGGCACCTATTAACTTGTTAAAAAGCGTTGATTTGCCGACATTCGGTCTGCCGACAACAGCAACAACAGGCTTTGCCATAATTAAACCCCCTGATAATAACAAGAAAGGCGGACATAACAGTCCGCCACAGCGTTTAAATTCTTATGCCTCTTCCTTGCTGATAACTTCTTTGCCGTTGTAGTATCCGCAGTTACCGCATACCTTATGCGAAACAGCGTAGCCACCGCAGTTAGAGCACTTAACGAGTGTCGGTGCGTCCATCTTCCAAACGCTTGATCTTCTCTTGTTTTTTCTTGCCTTAGATGTCTTTCTTGCAGGTACTGCCATTTTAGTTGCCTCCTTTATATTAAAAGCATTTTATTCTTCATCAAGTAACTGCAAAAGAGCCTCCATTCTCGGATCAATCTCTCTTTTACAATCACATTTTTTGACATTCAAATCGGCTCCGCATTGAGAACAAAGTCCCTTGCAGTCCTCTGAGCACAATAATTTGTTCGGCAGAGAAAGCGAAACCTCTTCATTAACGAGCTCGTCAATATCAAGCTCTCTGTTTTTTACAATAATATAACCGTCATCATCATTTTCATTTTGAAGCTCTTCAACTATAATTCGCTTAACATCAAACGAAAAATGCTTTTTGACATCTGTTGCACATCTGTCGCAATAGCCAAAAAAATCAAAGCTGATGTTAATATCGAGATAAACGACATCCGCCTTTGTATATACAGAGCCTTTAACGGTTACATCTTCCTTGATAGGATTGTAAGTGCTGTAAATTAAATTACTCAAATCAACCTTTGCATCAATAACCTTTTCGCTTACGCTTGAATTAAACAAATCAGTAAGGTCAATCTTCATAAAACCACCTCGCACTTGCACTTTTAGTATTATATATATTAGCCTGCCCTTTGTCAATAGAAATTTGCAAAAATAAATTTTTAAAAAGCCAAAAAAATCACTTATTTTATATTGATAATATTTTATCAAAGTGATAAAATTGTATTTGGGTTAAACCAAAATTACTTTAAAGGAGATAAAAATATGGCAAATCGTTTTGTTTTAAATGAAACAAGCTATCACGGAGCAGGTGCTATTCAGGAGATAGCTACCGAGGTTAAAGGCAGAGGCTTCAAAAAGGCATTTGTTTGCTCCGACCCTGACCTTATCAGGTTCAATGTAACAAAGAAGGTTACCGATGTTCTTGATGCTGCATCAATTGATTATGAGATTTACAGCGAAATTAAGCCGAATCCGACAATTGAAAATGTGCAGACAGGTGTTGACGCATTCAAGGCAAGCGGTGCTGACTGCATCATCGCAATCGGCGGCGGTTCTTCTATGGATACTGCAAAGGCAATCGGTATTATTATTAAAAATCCCGAGTTTGCTGATGTTCGCTCACTCGAGGGTGTTGCTCCTACAAAGAATAAGTGCGTACCTATTATCGCAGTTCCGACAACAGCAGGTACAGCAGCAGAGGTTACAATTAACTATGTAATTACGGATGCTGAGAAAAACAGAAAAATGGTATGCGTTGATGTTCACGACATTCCCGTTGTTGCTGTTGTTGACCCTGATATGATGTCATCAATGCCAAAGGGACTTACCGCCGCAACAGGTATGGATGCTCTCACCCACGCAATTGAGGGCTACATAACCGCAGGTGCTTGGGAGCTTAGCGATATGTTCCACATCAAAGCAATTGAAATCATCAGCAAAACTCTCAGAGGTGCTGTTGACAACACACCTGAGGGCAGAGAAGGTATGGCTCTCGGACAGTACATAGCAGGTATGGGCTTCTCAAATGTAGGACTCGGCATTGTTCACTCTATGGCTCATCCGCTCGGCGCATTGTATGACACCCCTCACGGTGTTGCAAACGCAATCATTCTTCCGACTGTTATGGAGTATAACGCTCCTGCAACAGGAGAAAAGTACAGGGATATTGCTAAGGCTATGGGCGTAGAGGGCGTTGATGCAATGTCACTTGACGAGGCGAGAAAGGCTGCTGTTGAAGCGGTTAAAAAGCTTTCACAGGATGTAGGAATTCCTGCCGACCTCAAGGAAATTGTTAAGCCTGAGGATGTTGATTTCCTGGCTCAGTCTGCATATGATGACGCTTGCCGTCCTGGTAACCCGAGAGAAACAAGCGTTGAGGAAATCAAAGAGCTTTATCTTTCACTTATGTAATTTAACAAAATAAAAATTCAGCACCTTTGATACGGTTTGCAGTATCAAAGGTGCTTTTTTGTGTCAATTTTTAAATTTTCAATCGGCTTTATTCCCAAGCTGTTTAGATATTATTAGCCCGTGAAACGACCTTTTTGTTAATAAAGGTGTTGGGATTGTGTGCGTCAAAGCCGTATTCAAGCAAGAAATTAACGGTGTTTTCAATTACAGGATCACCGTACTGTGAAAAACAGTATCCGGATCACAGGCATTGAAGAAAACAGTAGCAAAAATCTCTAAATCCTTATCACCGTAAAAATCTCTCTTTTGCAAGCTGAGGCGTAACAACATAGTCGGAAACTCTAAAATTACTTATTTGCTTTTATTGGGTCAACCTCAAAAGAATACTCAAGAGGTGAAGCATAACCAAATTTTATTTGATGCTCCTTTGAGGGAATCGGTCCACAGCTGCCTGAGCCGGTACCTCTCACAAAGCCGTCTATGGCAGTAAAGGTTGTATTTGTATCGGGTAAATCTTCAATATGCTTAGCCGATATAAGCTGACCGAGTGTAAAATGATTTGCGTTAAAGCTAAAGGGCTTGTTAACACAGGTAAATTTAAATCCTACACCCTTTTCGTCCTTTAACACGCTGTAACGAACATCTCCTCTGTTACCGGAATCCTGAGGCTTGATATACTTGTGAGGCATTTTGCTGACGGTTGTATTATATATACCTATCGGCGAATGCTCCTTGAAATCCGAATAGTTTTCAATAGGACCTCTGCCGTAATATTCAACATCTTCAAAGTCTTTTGCAAGCTCAATATGAACACCGAAGCGCGGAAGCTGGTCTGTAAGAGGACAAACCTTTTTGAGAGAAGCTGTAATTCTCATTTTTCCGTCATTTGAAAAGTAATAATCAACCTCGCTTCTCGCAAGAACAAAAATTCCTCTTGTCACAAAATCATAAATCGTGCTTACATATTTTTCGCCGTTTTTATTCTTAACCTTACAGGAAACGAGCCTTTCCTTTGAACAATCAAGACCGATGATTTTCCAAAAGATAACCATATATTGATCGTTGTCAAGTCTGCCTCGATAAATGTGAGGAATAAAGCCGTTTTGATTGTCAAGAGGACTTTGATTTAAAAACTCATTGCCATCAACGCAGTAGCTTACAAGTCCCTTTTTCTTGTTAAACAATGCATTACCGTTATCAAACGATACAACAATTTTATCGGAGGAATTGCTGATTTGGGCATTACTGCAAATGCTTGAGTCTTTAACCCTTGCAAGAAAGACGGTTACCTGCTCAACTGCAATTTCTTTTTTTGTATCTATATCTGTGTAAATAAAGTTTACAAAAATATCGCAGTCCTTTTCTGCTAAAACACTTGAGTTTATTTGAACTTTTTTTATCGTTTGAGGTGCAATTACAGAGGAAATATTTCCCGTTTCCTCGACATTTCCATTCTTAATAATCTCATATAAAATATCAATATCTTCAGTAGCCTTAAAGCTTCTTGTATTTTTCAGCTCAAAGATACTGTTACCGATATACTTTGCTCTTATAGGTCTGTAACAAGTCTTCATTTCGAGTGCGCCGCTTGAAGGTCTGCGATCAGGATAGAACAGTCCGTCAACACAGAAATTGCCATCGTGAATGGGCTCGTTATGGTCGCCACCATATGTCCACTTGTATTTTGCATTTTCATCATAAACGCTGTGGTCTGCCCATTCCCATATACAGCCGCCCATAAACTGATTTGAGGAATAGAAAAGCTCCATATATTCCTCAAGTCCGCCGGGACCGTTGCCCATTGCGTGAGCATACTCACATTGGAAGAAAGGCTTGCCCTTGTACTTGCTGCCTGCAGTACCCTTTAAAATTTTTCTCATCAAATCGGGTGTGCCGTACATTCTTGAAACAACATCATAAGCCCATCTTTTGCTTCTTATTGCACCCTCATAGTGAACAGGAATCTCCGGATTAACCTTTTTCAAAAAGTCGTAGCAAACGTCCTGACATTTGTAACCGCCCGATTCATTTCCCAAGCTCCACATAGCGATTGAAGGATGATTTTTATCCCTTTCGTACATTCTCTTAACTCTGTCAAGATAATGTGAAGCCCACTTAATATCATTGCTGAGTCTGTTTGGATTATATGTACTGTGTGGTACTGCATAAAAGCCGTGTGTTTCAATATCTGCCTCATCAACAACATAAAGACCGTACATATCGCACATAGTCAAGAATACAGGGTCCGGTGGATAGTGTGAGGTTCTTACTGCATTGCAGTTATATTCCTTCATAAGCTTAATATCAACCTCAAGATCGTCAAGAGATACGGCATAGCCCTTTGTCATATGGGTGTCGTGATGATTAACGCCGAGCATTTTTATAGGCTTGTCGTTGAATAAAAATACCTCGCCGTTAATTTTTACATCCTTAAAGCCAATGTAGGTACGAACAACCTCAACATCTTTTATTTTTATTGTAACCTCATAGAGATTGGGTGTTTCTGCCGTCCATTCATTTACTTTAAGATTTTTTATAATTGTGTTGCTTTCCTTTGTTGTAAATAGGTCACAGGAAATGTCAACATCATCAAAATTGCCATCAATTTTGATTTCCAAATCATAAGTGCCATCAGCATTTTTGCTTGTTCTGAAAAGGAAATCGTCAATGTGCCTTTTCTCTTGATTGATGATATAAACATCACGGAAGATACCGTTTTCTCTAAACATATCCTGACATTCAAGATATGTGCCGTTACACCATTTGTAGTTTACGGCAAGAATTTCATTATTGCCCTCATTCACAAATTCTGTTATATCAAATTCGGCAGTATTATGTGAGCCTTCGGAATAGCCGACATATTTGCCGTTAATGTAAAGTGCCAAAGCACCTGCCACGCCGAGAAACGAAATTATTTGACGGCTGTATTTTTTCAATTCAACATTCTTTCTGTAAACGCCAACAGCAACATCATTTGGAATGTGAGGTGGCTTTTTAGGGAACGGATAACGAGTGTTGATATACGCGATTTGGTCGTAGCCGTTTCTCTGCCATGTGCTTGGAACGGATAAAACATCAAAATCCATATTATCTGTATCAAGTATACTTGGAATATGACTTAATTTGTTGTAATACTTGAAATCCCACTCACCACTTAGTAAAACTACTCTGTCGGAATTATACCTTTCGTTTTTGTAGTCGGTTTTACTTAAAGCATCATTATTTGAAAAAGGAATAAAGTATGCTCTTGCAGGCAGCTTATTTTCATCAATCACATTAAAATCAGAATGAATAGTTCTATTAACAGAATATTTCATTTATTGCTCCTTTCTGTGATAAGCGAAGCTATCACCCTTTGTAATTTCTGTTGTATAATCATTGATTTTTACGGTATAGCAATCTCCGTTTATTACTGAAATATTGTATTCCTCCCCAAACAAATTGAGATTATTAAAATCGATTCTATCCCATTTTTTCGGTAAGCTCAATTGCACTTGGAATAAATGAGTCAATATATCTTCTTCTTATATTTTCGGCATAGTCGGTAAAGCCTAAATCCAAATGTGTTTTCGATACAACAATTACCTTTTTCATAAATCTATTTCTTCGCCTGTTCTAACATTGAATTTTAAATGCTTTTGTATATCGTTTTCTTTATAATCAATTTCCATAATATCGGGTTCTACGAACTCGGCACGACTGATCTTGTAGCTCTTTTTTGAGAAAGTGTCGAGCAATAGTTCAAGCTGTTCTCCATTATACTCGTCTGTATCATCCGAAATAAACAACAGGCTACCGAAAATCGCATTGATTTTTGCAAGTAGCTTTCTTTGCTTAAGGCTTGTTTTTATATTGCTGTCTCTCAAAAGGAACACATCAGGGTCATTCAGCCACACCCTGCCGTCAAGATGTCTGCGATATATTGCGTTACAAACAGCGTGCGGAGTTGAAACATCCTCTCTAATTGCATGCTTTTTTGGTTTCCAATTAAGTTCAATATCAGATCCAATTCGACAATAATCAACCTTGCCGAATGCCGGCATAAGCGGAACGCCACAGCCTAAAATGAGCTTGTCGCCACAGCACTCACGAAGAAGGTCCATAGCATCGCACATTATTTCTCCTCGTGTTTTATTGTGCATAGGAAGAACACACGCGCCATAGAGGAAATCAAGCTTAACTAAATCATAGCACCACTCGTTAAGCACGACATCAAAAACATGCTTAATGTATTCTCTTGCTTGTGGGTTATAAATATCAAGTGAATAAAAGCCTCCCCAATTATGACCTGTTTTGTATGGCTTGCCATTCTCGTCGGTAATGAACCAATCCTTATGATTTTTGAAAAGTTCAGATTTTCTCACACCGGCAAACGGTGCAAGCCACAAGCCTGCAAGCATACCCTTGGAATGAACAGTATCGGCAATGCTTTTCATTCCATCAGGGAATTTCTTTTTATCGGTTGAAAGCCAATCACCAACTGCTGTTTGGTAGCCATCATCAATTTGAAAGCAATCAATCTCGGTGTCAATTTTTGATATGCTGTTTAGGTCACGAATAACATCTTTTTGAGTTACGCCACCATAATAATTGTACCATGTTGTGTAACCGTTTCGCTTTTTGCTTTCACGACTTTTAACACCCATCAAATCAAAATATTTATCAAACGCCTTGTCGTATTCATCATTGATATTTACAAATGAAATCAGCTCTGTTTGATTCTCAAATGTAACACCTTCAAGGTCCTTTTTGATTATTACACAGTGATTTTGCACATCAAATGTAACGGTTGTAAAGCCGCTTTTTTCACTCAATGATCCAAACAAATCAACAGTATTACCATTTCTGACATAGCCATAGCTCCAGCCATAAAAAATACCATTTTCTCTTGGATATTTGTGGAAAAGATTGTCACCGGACTTATTCATTCCGATATATTTGAGCGGTGTTTTCATCACCAAAAATTCTGTGAGTGAGCTTTGCTCATTCATTTTTTCATTTATGGAGTATTCAAGGCTATCAGTCCAGCTTTGATATCCATTAACAAAAATCCTGTCATCACTTGAAAAATTGTATGCAAGCTTTATTGAAAAATCAAGAATACTTACAGGAGTATAAGGAAGAATACTTGCATAAATGCTATGCTCATCCTGCTTTACCTTGATTTCAAAATGATCGTTTTTAAGTGAGTCTGCTTTATAAATTTGTCCGTTTGCTTCGTATATAATTTTAAATGAATTTTTCATATTACTTTTCCTCTGTTTCCTGTGCTAATCTGTTTAACTCCTCAATTTCGCGTCTTTCCTTTTCCTCACGGAATGCCTTCAGCTTGCCCTCCTGTGCCTTTTCATCAAATTTGTAGAAGAACATTGGAATTGCCTGAAGCAAAAGTCCAATAGCACCAAAGGCGGTAAGCATAAAGAAGATAACATTAAGAAGCGTTGTATAATTTACATCACCTATAACTGTTGCCTGAGTTGTGCTTTCAATCAACGGCTTTGCAAGATTATCCGTAATCTTTGTCATCAGTTCTGCATTGTAGCCGTAAGCGTCAACAATATTCAGCATAAGCACATTGAAAACGGCAATGGCAATTTTATTAACAAGGCTTCTAAAGGAGAATACTGTTCCCTCAAGTCTTTTACCTGTTCTCATTTCAATATCATCTACAACATCAGAGAACATCGCAACAAGCAATACCGTCATAATTCCGACAGGGAAATTGGTGAAAAAGCGAAGAATTGTATATGTCACAGCACCTGCAACTGTATTGTACGGAATAACCCATACACCGATTACAAAGCAGAGAATATCTGCAATAATACCGAATATTGACACACCGATCCACAAGGTCTTTTTGTCCATTTTCTTTAAAAATACAGGCACAAGAGCCATAGAAAGCATATAGGAAATACCGCTTCCGATTTGAAGAAGAGGAGTCAGCAAGCCCTCGCTTGTAAGCTGAATTGAAATACCCAATGTGTTTTTAATCCACTCGCAAAGCCTGTCAATCGGTATAACACCTGCACAATTCCACTTAGCAAAATACGGCAAAAACATTGCACCCATATTAACTATTGCAGAAAAGAATGCTGCAATAACAAGACAAACAAATTTTTTATCCTTAAAAACTATTTTTAAGCCGTCAATATATTTTTCTTTTTTAGGAGGTATATAAACCTTTTCCTTAAATCCAAAGGCTGAGAAAAACATAGGTATTCCGCCAAGAAACCCGAATATTAAAGCTGCACCGAAATATCCTGCCTTCTCATTTTCTCTGCCCCATAAGCCTGCAACCGTAAAAAAACAACAGTGACGGTAAAACAGAGCCGAGAGAACCGATAATGTTACTGAACGAAATTGCTTTTACACGCTTTTTATCCTCAGGAAATACAAGCGGAGTTAACCCCTGGTAAGGAATATCAAGAGCAGTATATATTGTGTAATAAACAAGATAAGCTATAATAGCGTATACAAAATTTCCCTTTTGACCGAAATTTACAGGAGCAAAAAGTAATGCCGTAACAAGAATTACAGGAAACGACATCCAAAATACGTACGGTCTGCATTTTCCCATCTTTGTATTTGTCTTGTCAACAATCATTCCCATAAGAGGGTCATTTATTGCGTCCCAAATCCTTGTTGCAGAAAGAACAATACTTGTCATTGCAAGAGATAATCCCAAAACATCTGTAAAATACAGGTTTAGTGCCGTTCCCATAATACCGTAAATTGTACTCATACCGAACGGCAGCAATGAAAATGCTAAAATTTCTTTTGTTGTTTTGTCTTTTAAAGAAATACTCATTTGTTTTCCTCCGCTTTCTTAAAATAGCCATATTTATTTATCAGCGATATCCCGCCGCTGATTATTCTGCCGATATAATTGTCAGATGTTTCAAATTTAGGTATTGCATATTTTGGCAATCCCTTTGTTGCAGTATCAAATATCTGTCTAAAATTGTTTTGTCTTTCTGATTTATAAAAAACAACAATTTGAGGATTTATAAAAACAATTGCGTTTCTTAAAATTTTTGCAGGATAAGAAACACCCATAATATTTTTACGCAAATCGTTTATATATCCAACCTCACCTGCAAAGCCTGTATATCCTTCAAGCAGATGACCGTTTGCCATTCCAGCCATACCGATACCGTTGTGACCGAACTGAATTGTGACAATATCCTGTGTATTGGGATGATGCTCTATACTTTCGCCGATAACGGTAAGCTTCATATCATTTTGTACTATTACATTAAGATTATACTTCTTCTCTAAATTTTTCTTTATATCAAAATCATTTAGATTAGGATTGTAGTACCAGTCAATAATTACGCCGTCTTTTAACACACAGGGCAAAGAAAGACAAACGGTTCCTAAAGCATATTTTTTTATCGTGCTTTCAATATTTCTGCATATATTATCGTAAAATCCATTCATATTAAAATGCTCGAAATATTCTTCAACGCATTCAAATTTGAAATTGTGTATTTTAAAAATCAAATCATTGTTGTCAACAACAACAAAAAGAAAATATTGATAATCCTTGTTAATTAGATATTGCTTTGCCTTTCGTCCGCCTGTGGAGTCTGCAATGCTTCCCTCAACAATCATACCGTAGTCAATTGCCTGAAGCACACATTTTTTTACAGTGGTAAGACTGCCATCTGTTTTTTCGGAAAGCTCTGAAAAACTGCATGCGCCCTTATCTCTTAACACCTGTAATATGTCAGACAGATTTTTGTTTCTTATATTTTTTAAGGTATTCTGTTCAAACAATAATATTATACCTCCCAACAACTTATAACACGGGGTGTCACAAGTTATTATACACATAATGTAATTACTTGTCAATTATATATATTTGAGGATAGATATTAAAAAATCCCAAAGCCTGTTTCAGCTTTGGGATTTTGTTGGAGGCACCACCCAGATTTGAACTGGGGCGTAAAGCTTTTGCAGAGCTCTGCCTTACCACTTGGCTATGGTGCCATATAACAAAAGGCTTCATAGAAGCCTTTATATTTGGAGCGGATGACGAGGCTCGAACTCGCTACCTCAACCTTGGCAAGGTTGCGCTCTACCGGGTGAGCTACATCCGCATATGTGGTGCTTCCGGACGGAATCGAACCATCGACACGAGGATTTTCAGTCCTCTGCTCTACCGACTGAGCTACAGAAGCACAAATGGCGACCCGGAACGGGCTCGAACCGTCGACCTCTAGCGTGACAGGCTAGCGTTCTAACCAGCTGAACTACCGGGCCATTTGTGGTGGGAACAACAGGGCTCGAACCTGTGACCCTCTGCTTGTAAGGCAGATGCTCTCCCAGCTGAGCTATGCTCCCACATAATCGTCGCTCTCGCGACGAGTTATATAATACAATAATAACTAATAAATGTCAATACCTTTTTTTCTTTTTTTTAACTTTTTTTAAGGTATGAAATTATATGAGTTTTTTCAGGTCATCAGCGGTAAATTGATAGACCTTATCGCAAAAATGACATTCAACGCTCGTTGTTTCATTTGAATCAATCATTTCCTGAATTGACTCCTTACCTGTTGATATAATTGCCTGTTCAACCCTCTCTCTGCTGCAATTACACTTATAATAAACCGTGCTTTCATCAAGCTTTTCAATTTTTATTCCGTTCATTGCAATTCTCGCAATATCGTCAGGTGTTTTTCCGTCGCTGAGCATAACCGTAACAGGCTCAATAACATCCATAGCCTTTTCTATCTTAGAAATTGTTTCCTCCGGACAGCCCGGAAGAAGTTGAATGATAAAGCCGCCGGCGGAAGCAACCGACAAATCGGGATTAACAAGAACTCCGAGCGCACAAACAGACGGTGTTTGCTCCGAAACCGCAAAATAGTTTGTTATATCCTCTGCAATCTCACCGCTGACAATCTGTGTGCTCCCCATATACGGCTCTTTAAGTCCTATATCCTTCATAACATAAAGGTAACCGTTCGTTCCGACAGCTCCCTTAACATCAAGCTTTCCTTTTTCATTCAACGGTATTTCAACAATCGGATTTTGAACATAACCTCTTGCATTTCCGTCACTGTCGGAAACTGCAATAACAGAGCCTGCGGGACCGTTACCGTTAAGTCTTAATGTAACGGAATCATCCTTACCCTTAAGCATATCGCCCATCATTGAAGCCGCTGTAAGAAGCCTGCCCAATGCAGCAGTTGTTACTGCGGAGGTTTTATGAATTTGCTCTGCCCTTGACACCATATCGGTAGTATCAGCCGCAATTACAAAAGCACTTCCGTCCTCGGTAATATATCTAACAATTTTTCCCATTTTATTTCCTCTTACAAACAAAATATATTCTTTCTGACTGATCATTATACTCGCTTAGCGATAAATCATCATAGATACCGATAATCTCAAAATTATACAAAACAGATTCAAGCTCGCTTACCGTATAAGCCCTTTCAAAAAATTCTTCGCTGAGCCTATCATAGCTTTTGCCGTTGAAAACAAAAATATCAATCAGTATTCTGATAATATTTTCCCCTTCGTCCTCATTGTCCCACGAAAGAAAAAAATCCTCCTCGTCAAAAACAAAGGTGTTTCCTGCAAGGATATTATTATGCTTATATACAGTATTGACATCAAAGACAAAAATACCATCGCTTTTCAGCGAGCCGTAAACGCAGTTAAAGCATTTTTCAACATCTTCTAATGAAAGCAAATGGTTAACACTGTCAAGCGAGCAAACACAGCAGTCAAACTTAGAGTCAAGCTTAAAATCAGTCATATCCGCCTTAAGAAGCTCCGTTTTACCGTCTGCCTTATTATCTGCCTCACAAAGCATTTCCTCAGACAAATCAATGCCTGTAACCTTGTATCCTTCATTAACCAAATTAACGGCGATATTGCCCGTTCCGCAGGCTAAATCAAGCACAGATCTCGGAGAGTCATAATACTTAGAAAAAAAGTTAGAAATGTAATCACTTCTAACCTTATAATCAACATTTTCAGTTAAGGAATCATAAAACTGAGCAAGAGCATAATAGCTACTCATTGTTTTCTTCCCTTTCCCTGATTCTTTCAAATATTCTGTCATAGCCGTCACAACCGTATTGAAGCGAGCGATTAACTCTGCTTATTGTTGCTGTTGACGCACCCGTGGCATTTACAATGTCGGTATATACGCATTTTTCCGACAGCATTTTTGCTACAACAAGGCGCTGGCTGATCGCTTTAAGCTCTTGAATTGTGCACAAATCCTCAAAAAAATCGTAGCAGTCATCAATATTTTCAAGGCAGAGAATTGCCTTGTATAAGAAATTGAGATTGTCATCTTCCAATCTTCTGCTCATAAAATCACCCCATTGTTACTTATTGTAACACATTAAATCGTGAAAGTAAAGAAAAATCCCCGAAATTTTCGGGGATTTTATTATTATTCCTTTATAAGCTCATCGTAAAAATCAAAGCAGTCAAAGGTTGCAAAATAATCCTTTGGCGTTTCTGCCCTTCTGATAAGGTCAAATGAGCCGTCCTGCTTGAGCAAAATCTCTGCACTTTTGAGCTTTCCGTTATAATTATAGCCCATTGAAAAGCCGTGAGCACCCGCGTCGTGAATGAAAAGATAATCGCCCATATCAATTTTCGGTAACATTCTGTCTATTGCAAACTTATCGCAGTTTTCACACAGAGAGCCGGTAACATCATACTTGTTGTCACAAGCCTCATTTTCTTTACCGAGAACGGTAATATGATGATAAGCTCCGTAGATTGCAGGACGCATAAGATTTACTGCGCAGGCATCTACACCGATATATTCCTTATGAGTGTGCTTTTCGTTGATTGCCTTAGTAACAAGTCCGCCAAAAGGTCCAAGCATATATCTGCCAAGCTCAGTATAAATTGCAACATCGTCCATACCCGCAGGAGTGAGCACCTCTTCATAAACCTTTCTAACGCCATCGCCGATAACAAAAATATCGTTAGGCTCCTGCTCAGGTCTGTACGGAATACCGATACCGCCCGAAAGGTTAATAAAGGAAATATGAACACCGAGCTTCTTTTTTAAATCAACAGCAAGCTCAAAGAGAACCTTTGCAAGCATAGGATAATACTCATTGGTTACCGTATTAGAGCAAAGGAATGAATGAATACCGAATTCCTCAACACCCTTATCCTTCATAATCGCAAACGCTTCGTAAATCTGCTCGGTTGTCATTCCGTACTTGGCGTCGCCGGGATTATCCATAATATCATTTGTAATTTTAAATAAACCGCCGGGATTGTAGCGACAGCTCATTTTTTTAGGAAGCCTGCCGCATGCCTTTTCTACTGCTTCGATATGAGTGATATCATCAAGGTTAATGATACCGCCCAAATCATCACAATACTTGAATTCATCAATCGGTGTATCGTTTGATGAAAACATAATGTCCTCGCCGACTGCGCCGATAGCTTTTGAAAGCATAAGTTCTGTTTTTGATGAGCAGTCACAGCCACAGCCGTATTCACGAAGAATGTTAATAAGAAACGGATTTGGAGTAGCCTTAACTGCAAAATACTCCTTATAGCCCTTATTCCATGAAAATGCTTCCTTTAAATCGGATACATTTTTTCTAATTCCCGCTTCGTCATAAATATGAAACGGTGTCGGATAAACAGAAGCAATTTCTTCTGCCTTTTCCTTTGTCAAAAACGGCTTCTTTTCCATTTGTTAATCCTCCAAATTCATCAATGCTTTTTCAATATAATTCTTAATTCCGTTAATTCCCTGTCCTGTGACGGAGGAAAAAGGAACTACGGGAACATTCCCTGCAAATTCAAGCTCTTTTTTTGAGAGCCTGAGCCTTTCCTCATAAGCCTTTTTCTTGAGCTTGTCTGCTTTTGTCATAACAATAATAAACGGTATGCCCATTTCAAGCATAAAGCTAATCATACCCTCGTCATCCTTTGTGAGAGGATGACGCATATCAATAAGCTGAACAACAAGAGTGATATTTCTATCGGTTTTAAAATACCCCTCCATAAGCTCGCTAAAGCGATTTAATTCCTGCTTGCTTATTTTTGCGTATCCATAGCCGGGCAGGTCAACAAATTTTACTTCGTCAACTGAGTAAAAATTTATCGTTACGGTTTTACCCGGAACAGAGCTTACCCTCGCAAGCTGTTTTCTGTTGAATAATTTATTTAGCAGAGAGCTTTTTCCGACATTAGACCTGCCTGCAAAAGCAATTTCAGGCATATTGCTTTCGGGGAGCTGCGAGAGCAATCCGTATGCGCTTTCAAACACAGCGTTATTATAGTTCATATTATCACCTATTGTGTTATAACCGATGAATTAGTGCTGTTTTTGGCAACTACAACAGAGCCATCTCTGTCAGCATCGTTCATTTTAATCGGTTTAGGTATTCTTGTCAATGCGATAGGCAGTATTTGCTCAAAGGATGAAACTGTAACAAAGCTTACAGAGCCCTTGACCTCATCGGATATATCAGCCAAATCCTTTTCGTTTTCCTTGGGAATAATTACAGTATCACATCCTGCCTTATAAGCAGCCATTGACTTTTCCTTAAGACCACCGATGGCAAGCGCCCTTCCTTTAAGGCTTATCTCCCCTGTCATAGCAACATTTGATTTTATTGCAATACCTGTAAGCTCGCTTACAAGCGCGGTTGTTATTGCAAGTCCGGCAGACGGTCCGTCCTTTGGAACAGCCGCCTCGGGAGTGTGAATATGTATATCCTTTGTTTTATAAAAATCTCTGTCAATTCCAAAGCTGTCTGCCATTGACCTGACATAAGAAACAGCGGTTTTTGCACTTTCCTTCATTATATCGCCGAGATTTCCCGTAAGCTCAATCTTACCCGTTCCCTCAAGAGCACTAACCTCTATCGGAAGCATAGTACCGCCAACGCTTGTCCAAGCAAGACCATTGACTGTTCCGACAAGATTTTCTGCACTTATCTTATCGGAGGAATACTTTCTTTTTCCGAGAAATTCTTCAATATTATCAGCGTTAACCTTTACGGATTTTGCACCCTCCTCAAGCATAACTGTTGCTTTTCTGCACAAAGAAGCAATCTGCTTTTCGAGATTTCTTACACCTGCTTCCCTTGTGTAAAACTCTGTAATAGCATAAATCGCGTCGTCGCTGATTTTTAATTCCTTTGATGTGAGAGAGTGCTTTTTCATCTCTTTTTTTATAAGATGATTTTTTGCAATGTGATATTTTTCCTCGGCAGTATATGAATTAAGCTCAATAACCTCCATTCTGTCATAAAGAGGCTCGGAAATTGCAGAAACATCATTAGCGGTTGTAACAAAAAGCACCTTGCTCAAATCAAGCGGAAACTCGATATAATGGTCTGTAAAGGTGCTGTTTTGCTCGGGATCAAGTGCCTCGAGGAGTGCCGATGAAGGATCGCCCTTAAAATCATTACCCACCTTATCAATCTCATCAAGAAGAATAATCGGATTCATTACTCCGCTCTTGATAACAGCCTCGGCTATTCTGCCGGGCATAGAGCCGATATAGGTTTTTCTGTGACCTCTGATCTCCGCTTCGTCATGTATTCCGCCCAAGGCAATACGCACATATTTTCTGCCCATACATTTTGCAAGGGATTTAACCACCGAGGTTTTGCCCACACCCGGAGGACCTGCAAGGCAGAGTATCTGACCTGAAAAATCAGGATTTCTTTTATAAACAGCCAAGGAGTCAACTATTCTGTCCTTAACCTTATAAAGACCGTAGTGCTCTTTATCAAGAATTCTTCGTGCTTTTTCAAGGTTTACGCTGTCCTTTGTAAATTTTCCGAAAGGTATTTCAAGACACTTGTCAATATAATTTCTCTCAACAGTTCCCTCGTGAGAACCGCTGGGCATTTTCATCAGCTTATCACATTCCTTTAAAAGCTTTTCTCTGATTTCATCGGTGCATTTAAGCTGTGATATTCTTTGACGGTATTCGTCTGCCTCCTCGAGAGGATTATCTGCTTCGCCGAGAGAATCGGCAATCACCTTCATTTCCTCTCGAAGATAGTATTCACGCTGATTTTTGTCAATTTCATCCTGAACCTTTTCGTGTATTTCAGCCTCAATTTCAAGAACGGAATTTTCTTTTTTAAGACAGACAATAAGCTGAGCAAGTCTTTGAACAGGATTATACTGCTCAAGTATTTCCTGCTTATCGGCGTAATCAAGAAATGTGTTAGAGCATATGTAATCGGCAAGCGCACCGCTTGTTTTTATTGACATTACCTTAGTAATAACATCATTGCTGATTTTAGGCATCATTGACGCATATTTTTCAAATTCCTTTTTTGCTGCACGCTGATATGCCTTTTCCTGCTCGGTAGCAGGAGTATCAATGTCATCACCGGCGTAAATGTCAACAGTGCCCGAAACAAACGGCTTAAAGCTGTTAAGCGTTATAAGTGTACCTCTTTGTATTCCTTCAACTACTACTCTCAGGTTTTCGCTGTTTGGTATTCTAATCATTTGCTTGATATGACAAACAACACCGATATCATACATATCATCAATTTCGGGGTCATCGACAGAAGCATCCTTTTGGCACACAAGAAATACCCTTTGATTTGTATCCATTGCATTTCTTAACGCCTGAACGCTCTTTTTTCTGCCGACATCAAAATGGAGAATCATATCAGGGAAAACGACAAGTCCTCTAAGGGGAATTATCGGTAAATCCGTAATTTCTTCAATAAATCTTATATCTGACATTTGAAAACCTACTTGTTTAATATATTATAATTATTATGATTATAAACTAATAAATAAAAAAAGGCAACAGAAAGCTGCCTTTTTTTCATAAATTTTACGCATTTTTTAAATTCTCAGCCGTTAAGCTCTTTGGCTTTTTATTCGGATTTCTGAGAATTATAGGCTCATCACCGTTTTTAACAGCATCCTCGGTAATTATAATCTTCTCGATAGTATAATCACTCGGAGCCTTGAACATTAAATCAGTCAGCACGCTTTCAAAAACACTTCTGAGACCTCTCGCTCCTGTTTTTCTTTCAAGAGTAATATCTGCAACCGCCTCAAGTGCATCCTCTTTAAATTCAAGCGCAACGCCGTCCATATCAAAAAGCTTTTGATACTGCTTTACAATAGAGTTTTTCGGCTCTGTCATAATTTTGATAAGAGCGTTTTTGTCAAGACTTTCCAAAACGGTAATTACGGGTACTCTGCCGATAAGCTCGGGGATAAGACCGTATTTTACCAAATCGTGCTGTTCGGCCTTTTTCATTATTTCAAATGAATCAATCTTTTCAGTCTTAACATCAGCACCAAAGCCCATTGACTTACCGCCGAGTCTTTTTTCAATTATTTTTTCAATTCCATCAAAGGCACCGCCGCAGATAAACAAAATATTGCTTGTGTCAATCTGTATGAATTCCTGCTGAGGATGCTTTCTTCCTCCTCCGGGAGGAACATTTGAAACTGTACCCTCAAGGATTTTCAAAAGTGCCTGCTGAACGCCCTCACCGCTTACATCACGGGTAATTGAGCGATTTTCACTCTTTCGTGAAATCTTATCAATTTCATCAACATAAATAATTCCGCGCTGTGCTTTTTCAACATCAAAATCTGCAGCCTGAATAAGTCTGAGCAAAATGTTTTCAACATCCTCACCGACATAGCCAGCTTCTGTGAGCGTTGTAGCATCGGCAATAGCAAACGGTACATTCAAAATCCTTGCAAGCGTCTGGGCAAGCATAGTTTTGCCAACACCGGTAGGACCAAGAAGCATTATATTACTTTTTTGAATCTCCACCGAATTATTTGAACTGTTTGCAGAATAGATGCGCTTGTAGTGGTTATATACCGCAACTGAAAGCGCTTTTTTAGCATCATCCTGTCCGATAACATATTCATCAAGCTTTGCCTTTATTTCCTCAGGCTTTGGAAGAGCACCCTCCTCCTTAGGAGCGGAATGCGGTCTGTCAGTCGCTGAATTTTCAATAATCAAATCATGACAAAGACTAACACATTCGTCGCAGATAAACACACCCGGACCCTCTATTAACTTGTGAACCATTGATTCAGATTTGCCGCAAAATGAGCATCTTGCAACTATTTTTCTTGAATCGTCACGCGCCATACAAAACTACCTTTCAGTACAAATTATCTTTTATCAATTACCTTATCAACAAGACCGAATTCTAATGCCTCCTGCGCAGAAAGCCAATTATCACGGTCAGTTGCGGCAGTTAATTCTTCAAGTGTTCTGCCACAGTTTTCCGCCATAATGGAATTAAGCTTTTTCTTAGTTCTGAGAATGTGCTGAGCGGCAATCTCAATTTCTGTTGCCTGTCCCTCTGTCCTGCCGAGAGGCTGATGAATCATAACCTCGGCATTTGGCAGGCAAATTCTTTTGCCCTTAGCACCGCTTGAAAGAAGAAAGGCACCCATAGAAGCCGCCATACCAACGCAGATTGTTGAAACATCGCATTTGATATACTGCATCGTATCGTAAATTGCCATACCGTCGGTAACAGAACCGCCGGGGCTGTTAATATAAAGGCTTATATCCTTTTCACTATCCTGTCCCTCAAGGAAAAGAAGCTGTGCAACAACAAGCGAAGCTGTTGTTGAATTAACCTCATCAGACAATACGATAATTCTGTCGTTTAAAAGTCTTGAGTAAATGTCCATTGAGCGCTCGCCTGCGCTTGTCTGTTCAAGCACATATGGTACTAATGCCATTAAAAATCACTATCCTTAAAATAATTATGTTTAAAAATTATTCCTTTACAGCTGACTCAACAATCAAATCAACTGCTTTTCTTGTCTTAATATCTGCAGCAAGCTGTTCGTCCGGAATAGCCTTTCTAATCTGCTCTGCCTCCATCTGATACTGCTCGGCAAGCTTTGCAGCCTCAGCATTAAGCTCATCCTCTGTTGCTTCAAGCTTTTCAGCCTCAACAATAGCCTCAAGAGCGATAGAAGCCTTAACCTGATTAACTGCACCATCTCGGAACGAAGCCTTAAATGATTCCATATCCTGTCCAAGATAAGAGAGATATGTATTAAGGTCAATGCCCTGCATTTGAAGACGGTAGCTGTAATCCTGAATCATTTCGTCGCATCTCTTGTCATACATACATTCAGGAACTTCGCATTCCATATTCTCAACAACCTGCTCAATGAGCTGATTTTCAAAGTCTGCCTTAGCATCCTTTTCCTTCTTTTCGGAAATCTGCTTTTTAATATCAGCCTTAAGCTCGTCTAATGTATCAAATTCCGAAACATCCTTAACAAATTCGTCATCAAGCTCAGGCATTTCCTTTGTCTTTATCTCGTGAATTTTGCATTTAAATACAGCGTCCTTGCCAGCAAGCTCCTCTGCATACTCCTCAGGGAAGGTTACATTAACATCAAACTCTTCCTCAGTCTTGTGGCCTGCAACCTGCTCCTCAAAGCCGGGAATAAATGAACCCGAGCCAAGCTCAAGAGGATAATTCTCGCCTTTTCCGCCCTCGAAAGCAACGCCATCTACGAAACCTTCAAAGTCGATTTCAGCGGTATCGCCCATCTGTGCCTCTCTGTCCTCAACTGTAATAAGACGAGAGTTTCTGTCACGCATATTTTCAAGCTCTGCATCAACATCCTCGTCTGTTGCTTCAACAGGAAGCATAGCAGCCTTGAGTCCCTTGTAATCGCCAAGCTTAACCTCAGGATATACAGTAACCTTCATTTTCATTTCAACGCCCTCGGACTTGCTGATAACAGGTACCTCAAGGTCGTATGGAGCATCAACGGTTCTGATTCCTGCCTCGTCAATCGCAGCTGTAACAGCCTCGGGATAAACGATTTCAAGAGCTTCCTCATAGAAAGCGCCCTCGCCGTAAACCTTTTCAATCATACCCTGTGTTGCTTTGCCCTTACGGAAGCCCGGAAGCTGAATTGTCTTTCTCTGCTTCATATATGCTTTTTTGCAAGCATCGGTAAATGCTTCGGGAGTAACTGTAACTTCAAGCTCATAGGTATTTGTATCAACTTTATTAGATGATTTAAGTGCCATGGTAATGACCTCCTGTCTAAAATTTATAATCACCGAAGTGGCATTATAACATATAAAATAAATAATATCAAGTTATTTTAAAATTTCTTAACTAAATAAGGGGTAAAACTTAACCTGTCAGCCGAAATAAGCTTAAATTTTATTCCGTCTGTTTCTCCGTCCACGGAAAATTTTGCCGCCGTACCGTGAAGATGCCCATAATAGCAGTTTTTTATACCGTTTTCTTTTAAAACCTTTAAAATTTCTTCACAATTTTGCGCAGTGGTAATCGGCGGATAATGAAGAAAAACGATTTTCTCATCACATTTTGCCGAATCAATAGAAGCCTTTATACGCATAACCTCGCGGTTTAAGACCTTTTCGTTGTGCTCCTCGGGAGAATCAAAAAACCAGCCTCTGCTTCCGCATACCGAAAAAGAATCAAAATCAAATGAATTGTTGTGCAGTATTGATATTGTGTCAAATCCGTTTTCATCTATGAATTTGTTCATTTTAGAGACGGTATTCCACCAATAATCATGGTTGCCCTTTAAAATAATTTTTTTTCCGTTGAGCGAATTTATAAATTTGAAATCATCATAAAGCTCATCAAAATTCATTGCCCAGCTTATATCGCCTGCAATTACCGTATAATCATTATCATTTATAAGAGCATTCCAGTTTTTTTCAAGCCTGCTTGTATAATCCTGCCATCCCGAAAAAGCGTCCATGGGCTTGTCGGTTCCAAAAGAAAGGTGCGTGTCTGCAATTGCGAATAACGACATAATTTCTCCTTGTATAAATAAAATTTTCCTGTCAAAACTAATTTTGAAGGGAGTGAAAAAAATGAATAACGAAATCAAGGGAATTTCCTGCGAAGTAAAAAAGTGCAAGTATCACGATATGTCAAACAACTGTCTTGCAGGTCATATTACAGTCGGCAATCAGTCTGCTTCTACCGTAACCGAAACTGCCTGCGAAACATTTGAATGCAAGGACGACTGTGATTGCAGATAAACAAAAACGGCTCTTTCAAAGAGCCGTTAATTTTTTATAAATCAAGAAGCTTAAATACCATTTGGCTCATATCTTCCTTATTGCATACATCGCTGAATCTTACTGCTTTATTTTTAAGGTTTGCAAGCGGTGCGGGAATTTGGGCGCCTGTTACTCTGTTAAGCTCGTCAACCATATCAAACTCGTCAAGCTCAGGAGAATTACCGCCGAGAACTGCGCTGAGCACGCTTGCCGAAAACTTGTACGGAGAAGCTGTTGAGTCAATAACAGACACGATATCATCTTTTGTATTTTCTACATACTCATCATATACCTTAACTGCAACGGCAGTGTGAGTATCGCAGAGATAATTGTATTTATCAAAATGTGCCTTAATTGTACTGTCAACACATTCCTCACTTGTGCAGCCCGCATCAAATACCGTTTGAATTTCAGCAATAAGACTATCGGAAACAGTATATTGACCGTTTTCCGAAAGCTGTTTCATTAAATCGGAAACAAGCTTATCGTCTTCACCGCTCATATGATAAAGAAGTCTTTCAAGATTTGATGAAATAAGAATATCCATCGAAGGTGATGTTGTGGTATAAAAATCCCTGTTTTTATTATAGGTTCCTGTTTTAAGAAAATCGGTAAGAACATTATTTGAGTTAGATGCACAAATAAGCTTTTTAATGGGGAGTCCCATTTTCTTTGCATAATAGCCTGCAAGAATGTTACCGAAATTACCCGTCGGAACTACAACATTTATCTCGTCGCCTGCACTGATTTTGCCCATATCAACCAAGTCGCAGTAGGTTGAGAAATAATATACAATCTGCGGAACAAGGCGTCCCCAGTTAATAGAGTTTGCAGATGAGAACATCATATTCTTTTTTGCAAGCTCTTCTTTAATTTCTGCATTTGTGAATATAGACTTAACTGCACTTTGTGCGTCGTCAAAATTACCGTTAATTGCACATACAGCTACATTGCTTCCCTCCTGAGTGGTCATTTGAAGCTTCTGCATCGGAGAAACGCCGTCAACAGGATAGAATACGAGTATTTTTGTGTTTTCAACATCCTTAAAGCCTTCAAGTGCAGCCTTACCTGTATCACCTGAGGTTGCAACAAGGATTACAATTGTTTTTCCGTCAGCAGTTTTCTTGGCTGATACAGTCATAAGATAAGGCAAAAGCTGAAGCGCCATATCCTTAAATGCACAGGTAGGGCCGTGCCAAAGCTCAAGAATATTCTTGTTGCCGTCAATGTTAACGGTAGGGGCAATTTTTTCTGACGAAAACTTTTCTTTAGCATATGCACCGCTTACGCAGTAATCAAGCTCATCTTCGGAAAAATCTGTCAAAAATTCTTTTAAAACAGTTTTTGCTCTTTCTATATAGCTCATTGATACCATTGAGGAAATTTTATCAATAGAAAATGACGGAAGCTCGCAAGGTACGAAAAGACCGCCCTCCTCGCTTATTCCCTGAGCAATAGCCTGAGCTGATGATACTCTTATTGAATTATCTCTGGTAGATGTATAAAGCATAATAACATATTCCTTTCTTAAATCCTTTATATTCTATACTAAGTCAAAAGCATTTTCAAGATGTTTTATTGATTTTATTTTATCATTATCGGTATATACCTCGATTACATCAAATCTCGGCTGAAGCTGAGGCTTATATACCGCCATATACTGCTTTGCACAGGCAATCAGCCTTTGCTGTTTTTTGCAGTCAACAAATTCGGCAGGAGAAGCAATAGAATTAAGATTTCTCTGCTTAACCTCAACAAAGCAAATATACTTTTTGTTTTCAACTATTAAATCAATTTCACCGAATCTTGTTGTGTAGTTAACATCAACAAGATTATATTTTTTCTTCTTGAGATATTTTGATGCTTCTATTTCCCAAAGCTTTCCCTTATTGTTCATTGTTTAATATCTTTTTTAAAAATGACCTTCTGTGAATTTCGCTTATTCCGTATTTTTCTATCATTTCATAGTGTAGCTTTGTGCCGTAGCCCTTATGCTTTTCAAACTGATACTGCGGATATTTTTCTGCCATTTCAAGCATATATCTGTCCCTGCTCACCTTGGCAAGAATTGAGGCTGCGGCTATGCTTGCACTTTTTGCATCCCCTTTGATTATATCCTGTTCAAAAACGCCGTTAAGTCCCGGCTTTTTATTACCGTCAATCAACGCTATATCCGGTTTAATTTCAAGCCCTTCAACAGCTCTTCTCATTGCAAGAAAGGTTGCCTGAAGAATGTTGATCTCGTCAATTTCCTTTTCAGTTGCAGTACCTATGCTAAAGCAAACGCATTCTTCAATAATTTTGTCAAAAAGCATATCTCGCTTTTTTTCGCTGATTTTTTTTGAGTCATTGACACCTTCAACAATATGACCGCGAGGTAAAATTACTGCCGCAGCATAAACAGGTCCGGCAAGAGGTCCTCTGCCCGCCTCGTCAACACCGCATATTATTTCAAAGCCTTCTGCAAGGGCTTTGTTTTCGTATTCAAGCCAATCCATTATTACGGTAGCTCAAGCGTAAATCTGCCGAGCTTTCCTCCCCTAAATTCATCGCATAGCATTACCGCCGTGCGTTCGTAATCAATTTCTCCGCCCTTGACAAGAAATCCTCTTTTTTTGGCAATTAGCTCAAAAATCTCCCAGCTTTCAAGATTATCTACGCTTTCAAGCTTATATCTTTCAATCAATGCAGATGGTCTTGTTTTGGCAAGGGAGTCAATAAGACGGCAGGATAGAGATTCCAAATCTGTTACCTCGTCCTTGACTGCACCGGTAAATGCAAGCCTGTCGCCTACCTGCGGATCATCAAATTTCGGCCAAAGAACTCCGGGTGTGTCAAGCAATTCAATGCCGTTACCGACATTAAACCATTGCTGTTGTCTTGTAACACCTGCTTTATCGGCAACCTTTGCCTTACTGCTTTTTGCCATACGGTTAATAAATGAGCTTTTACCCGTGTTCGGTATCCCGACAACCATAAGCCTTAATGCCTTTCCCTGCATACCCTTTTGCTGATTTTTTTCTATAACATCAGAAAGGGCTTTTTTAGCAGTCGGTATAAAATTATTAAGCCCCTTACCTGTTCTGCAATCGACCGCAATAGCATACATTCCCTTTGATTTATAATATTCAATCCACATTTTTGTAGCATTAGGCTCGGCTATATCGCATTTATTCAAAAGAACAATGCGTGGCTTTTTCTTAATAATACTGTCAAGCTCGGGATTTGATGAGCTGTAAGGTATTCTTGCGTCAACAAGCTCAACAACTCCGTCAACAAGATTAAGGCTTTCTTTGATTATTCTTCTTGTTTTTGCCATATGGCCCGGAAACCACTGAACTGTCTGCTTTTGAAAATCAGCCATAGCTTATACCTCCTGCTAAATATTTCGCATTATATTATAACCTTTAAAGCAATATTATGTCAATAAATAAAGAAGGCATCCTCTTAGTGAAGATGCCTTAATGATTCAGATTACTGAATATCCTCTTTAACCTTTGCAGCCTTACCTACACGGTCACGGAGATAGTAGAGCTTAGCACGGCGAACCTTACCTGAACGAACAACCTTTACATCCACTACATTAGGTGAGTGCATTGGGAATACTCTTTCAACACCAACACCGTATGAAAGGCGGCGAACGGTAAATGTCTTTGAAATGCCTGAGCCCTTGATAGCAATAACAGTACCCTCAAACATCTGAATTCTTTCGCGAGAGCCCTCACGGATGTTAACCGATACTCTTACAGTATCACCGATATTGAACTTTGGAAGTTCAGCCTTTGTGCTTTCTTTTTCAATTAACTTAAGTGCGTCCATTTTTCTTCCTCCTAAATTTTATGAGATGTTCATATCATAGCTGAAAGCGGACCATCTTCTTTAATGCTAAACGCAGGCATTAACGCGTTGCAAGAGATACAACGGACTAAATGCTGATATATATTATCATACATTCAATTAAAATGCAAGCATTTTTTATTTGAATTCATTATAATTTTTGTCGAGCAGAGAAATTCTCGCAATATTTTTCCATTCAAATTCGGTATCAATCAGTCTTATTATTGTATCAAACAGTAAGGATGGATTAAGATTTTTATCCGTACCCGCCATCAATCTTATGTTGAGAACAATAACATCACCGCGAATTGATATTGAATATTTATCAATAAACGGCTTGATGTTTGTTTCCTTTAAAACTCGCTTTCTGCCCTGCTTACTTTTTTTCAGCGCAGGAATTTCGTCAGAGTCCAGGACTGCTTTGATTCTTTCAAATGCTCTTTCATTATCCTTAAACTCAAGCTTAAACACATAGTCGGAAAAGGCAATTTCGCTGCAATCCCTGAAATCATCATATACATCGAGCACCCTTATCCCACTTGGAAGAACACTATTCATTCTGCTTTTTATTTCATCGTTTGAAATATCCTTTGTAAGCCTTATATCGACGCTTTCGCACAGGCTTTCAACGCCTAGTGAAAGGGGTAACGAAAAGCTCATATAAGGGTGAGGATTAAAGCCCTCTGTGTACCAAAGCGGAATATCGGCGCGTTTAAATGCCCTCGCCATTGCTCTGTTTATATCAAGATGACTTATGTATTTAAGTCTGTCCTCCTTTGAAAAACGAAGTCTAACCTCTCGCATCGCAGTTACCTCCGTTAAGCTTATTTGCACCACAGCCTGCACAATGTATTCTGCAATGCGGTGTGGTTAAATTTTCGTGTGCCTTTTTATTTTCGCTTTCAAGGAATTTTCTGCTGACGCCGAAATCAAGATGATCCCAAGGCAAAAGCTCTGAAAACTCTCTTTTTCTGTGGGTGTAAAAATGAGGGTCAATTCCGTTCTCTTCAAACGCCTGCATCCAAGCATCAAAATTGAACTTGTCGTCCCAGGAGTCAAATTTACATCCAAGCTCAAATGCACGGTAAATAACCTTTGAAAGTCGCCTGTCACCTCTTGCAAGCACGCCCTCAAGCAGTGAAGTCGGTGTTTCGTGATATGAAACCTTAATCTTTTTTGTAGGAATAGACTCAAGAAGGTGCTTTTGCTTTTCCTTTAATGATTCCATACTGTCCTCAGGCTCCCACTGAAACGGAGTAAATGGCTTGGGAATAAACGAGGCACACGATATAGAAACCTGAACGCCTGTCCCCTTTTGCCTGTTAGGATTGTTATAAAAAGCGTGAATGACCTCCATACCGAGATTAGCAATACCCTCGATGTCCTCCATTGTTTCGGTAGGCAATCCCATCATAAAATAGAGCTTAACCGATGTCCAGCCGTTATCAAATGCTTTAGTGCAGGTTCTGATAACCTCTTCTTCTGTAACATTCTTATTTATAACATCTCTAAGCCTCTGCGTGCCTGCCTCCGGGGCAAAGGTAAGACCGCTTCTTCTTACTTTATTAAGCTGTTCAACAAGCTCGTCCGAAAAATTATCAACTCTAAGGCTTGGCAGAGAAAGATTTATATTTTCTTTAACCGTCCAATCTATTAGCGTTGTAAGCATATTATTGACATCACTGTGGTCCGAGGTTGAAAGCGAGCATAGAGAAATCTCGTCATACCCTGTTGAATCAATCAGTGCCTTGCATTGCCTGTTGATTGTTTCAACACTCTTTTCCCTAATAGGTCTGTAAATAAAGCCTGCCTGACAAAAGCGACAGCCTCGTATACATCCTCTGAAAATTTCTTCAACCGCCCTATCGTGAACAATATTGATATAGGGCACAACAAATTCCTTTGGATAAAAGACCTTATTCATATCGGAAATAATAGCCTTTTTTATTGTTTTAGGTGCGCCGTTTAGTGCTTTCAGCTCTTTAAGAGTGCCGTCATCGTTATAGCTATCCTCATAAAAAGACGGAACATAAATACCTTTGATGTCCTTGGCTTTTAAAAGAAATTCCTGCTTTGAAAGTCCTTTTGCCTTACATTCCTTTAAAAGCTCTATTACCTCAATCGTGTTTTCTTCTCCCTCGCCGAGAAAAACAATATCCGCAAACTCTGCGATAGGCTCAGGATTGCAGCAGCAGGGACCGCCGACACAGACAATAGGAGTTAAAGCCTTTCTGTCTGCCGATTTAATCTCAACCTTCGCCAAATCAAGCATATTGAGCATATTTGTATAAGAAAGCTCATACTGAAGCGTAAAGCCAATCATATCAAACTCATTGATATAGTCACCACTTTCAAGTGCAAAAAGCGGAATATTATTTTTTCTGAGCTGCTCCTCCATATCGGTATCGGGCGCAAAAACTCTCTCACACCACGAATCCTCTCTGTCATTTACAACCGAATAAAGAATTTTCATACCGAGATGGCTCATACCTATTTCATATGTATCGGGAAAGCAAAAAGCATATCTTATATCTATCTTGCTTTTATCCTTCATTACGGAATTAAGCTCACCGCCGATATATCTTGCAGGCTTTTGGACATATTGGAGTATTTTTTCGACTTCTTTTTTCATATTATACCTCAATAATTATTTAGGGTAACTGTAATATACAGTCAAATATAAAGCAATAAGTAAAAGTGAAAAGGCTTTGTAAAATATCAGCAAATATATTGCCGTCACATAAACGAATGCAAGCAAAGCAATTCCTATATACCTTGCCGCTTTAGGAAAAAACAGACTTAAAATTCTACCGCCATCAAGCGGATATATTGGTATTATGTTAAGAATAAATAATAACAAATTTACATTATCTCTTAATATCAAATAAAGTAAAAGATTAACCGCAGGTCCGCTGAGCAAAACAATTGCCTCTGCTAAAGATCCGATTTTGCTTTCATATTTTATGGCAAAACCGTAAAAGGACAGCTTAAGAAGGCTTGGTTTACATTTCATAAAAAGCAAGGCTGACAGGTGTCCTGCCTCGTGTAAGGAAGAAAATAAAATAAGATAAACTAAATCCTTTGCACCTGATAAACAGGCAAACGAAAGCATAAGTACAAAAGAAAAATCAATACTTATCCTACAACCCCTGAAAGTTATATTCATTTAATCACCGATATATAATACGGTGACTTCAGCCGGTCAATTACACAGATTTATTCCTGTCAATATAGCTTTGAAGAATAACAACCGCCGAAACTGCGTCAACTGATTGCTTTCTCTTTTTACCCTTAACATTGTTTGAGGATAAAATATCGTGTGCAATAACAGTAGTAAGCCTTTCATCCTCATAGACAACAGGAATGTCACATACTCCTGCAAGAAGCGTTCCAAGCTCTCTGCACCTTTCGGCACGAAAGCCATACGAGCCGTCCATATTTCGCGGAAGACCGATAACAATTTTTTTCGGTTTTTCCTGCAAAACAATGGATTTTATTTTTTCAGCAAGCTTCGGCTGAAATTTTTCCTCAATGACACAGTATGCACTTGCCAGTATTTCTTTTTCATCACAAAAGGCAATACCTGTTCTTGCATCACCGTAATCAACTGACATTATTTTCATAAATCCTCCGCGAAAAGACAGAAACGGAAAATTGGAAAAAATCCGATTTTCCGTTTTATGATAAATTAAAAATTACTGAGCCGGTGTCTGAGGTGCTGCAGGCGCAGAGGTCTGCGGTGCTTCGGAAACAGCAGGAGCCTGAGTAGTTGCCTCCGTTACCGTACCGTTGCCCTGAGCCGATGAAGTTGTTTTGTTATTATCAGAGTTTTTATCCTTTTCATCATCATCGGTTTTTTCCTCCTCGTGTCCACTGCAATATCCGGGAAGATTATTCACATCAAACCAGCCCCATGAGCCACCGCCGTTAGAAAGCTTACCGCAGGTGGTACAAAACGATTTTCTTACAATACCGTCGCATTCGGGAAATTCTTTTTCGTATTCTGTCTGCTGAGCATCAAGCTTTTCGTAAACCTGCTTCATAACCAGATTCCAAATTGTACCGCTCGGGTTTGGTGAAAGGCTGTAATGAACCTCCTTTGGATCATCATAGCCGTACCAGGTAGCCGCAACATAGTTAGGTGTTCCGCCGACAAACCAACGGTCCTTGTCATCGTTTGTGGTACCTGTTTTACCAAAGCACTCTATTCCCGAAAGCTTATATGTTGTACCTGTACCCTGAGTCATAACAGTCTGTAAAAGCTTGTTCATTACCCAAGATGTGTTTTCTGACAATGCCTCAGTCTTTGTTTTTTCAGGCTCCTTGGTGATAATTACATTACCCTTGCTGTCCTCAATTTTATAGTAACAGTAAGGCTCGTAATAATAACCGCCGTTGCCAAATGAAGCATACGCCGCAGTAAGCTCAAGAACGGTTGCTCCGTTTGTAAGAGAACCGATTGCAAGCGGTGCGTAATCAACATCTCGTATGCTGTCAAGCGTTGAAAGATTAAATTTTTCGGTTGCAAAATCGAAGGAGTAATCAACTCCAATCATATCAAGCGTTCTCGCCGCAACTGTGTTGAGCGACCTTGAAAGACCGTACTGCAAGGACACATTTCTTGACGAATATCCACCGCCCTGATTGTGTGGCCACGGCTTTCCCTCAACTATTTTCAGCGGCCTGTCGGGAATAGGAGTTGACCAATAGATTTCCAAATCATCGTCCTCAAGACTCTTTTGAAGTGCAGGAGCATAAACGGAAAGCGGTTTGATTGATGAGCCGGGCGGTCTTTTTGACTGCGATGCTCTGTTAAGAAGCATTGCCGCCTTTTTCTTTCCTGTTCCGCCGACGATACCCATAACGCGTCCGTTGTAATTCATTACACACATAGCGCCCTGAACTGTTTCATCGGGCATTCTTCTGTAATTTTCATACACGTCTTCAAGAGCGTCCTGAACATTAAAGTCAATAGCAGTATAAATCTTGAGTCCTCCGCCGTAAACAAGGTCGTGAGCCTTCTTACTTGTGTAGCCCATTTTCTGCAAATCCTCCTGTACGGTGGAAATTACATAGTCTACATAATAGCTTGTAATACTGTTGCTGTTTTCCTTTTTATTTTCATCATTAAGCTGAGAGCCTTTATAATTTTTGCTGTTTGTGAATACCATTTCATATGATACAGCTTCATTATATTGAGCATCGGTAAGATAGCCCTCTTTATTCATGGCTTTAAGGAACCAAAGCTGTCTTGTCCTGTTTTCCTCAGGGAAAATAAGTGGATCGTATGTGTAGGGTGCCTTAGTGATGGAAGCAAGGCAGGCTGCCTCAGCGGCATTAAGGTTTGAAACCTCCTTGCCAAAGTAAACCTCGGCAGCGGTTTTAACACCGTAGCAGCCGTTTGAAAGGTATATTGTATTAAGGTAAGCCTCTAAAATCTGTTCCTTACTGTAATTTCTCTCAAGATTTAATGCTCTGAGAATTTCGTTGAATTTTCTGATGTAGGTTACCTTATTATCATCGGTTAAATTCTTAATTAACTGCTGAGTGATTGTTGAACCACCCTGATTATTATTTTTAATAAAAACACCGATTGTTCTTATCCAGTCCACACCGTGATGCTCTTTAAAGCGCTTATCCTCACCGGCAATAAAAGCGCTTGGAAGATATTCGCTCATTTCATCAAGGTCAACCCAAATACGATTTTCCTCGCCGTGAAGGCGTGTAATCTCAATCTGCTTGTCACCCTCATAGCCGTAAATAAACGAGGTCTGATTTTGCGACGAAGCCTCAACATCCAAATCAAAAACAGGATCGCCGTAAACAACCGTATATCCGTAAATTGCTATAACGGAAAAGCAAACAACACCTACAACACCGACAACCATGGCCATACCAAGAAGTATTTTGCCGATTAAGGAGCGTGTTTTCTGTGCAGGAGTTTTGGGAGAATTATCTTTTCTTTTCTTATTCTCTGCCTTGATTTTCTTATCTATATTCCTGCCTCTTTGAACCTTTTTGCCCTTCTTGTCGGCAGTATTAGGCACATTATATGAGGATGGGAGCTTGTTGGCATTTTCCTCACGGGAAGTTTTGTCTTCATTATATGCTTTTGCAGAATTATTCATAAAGGATTCTAATAAATCGTCATATTCTTTTGAAGCCATTATATTACCTCCGCTAAAAATATATATTATTATATTACAAAAGTAATAATAAATAAAGAGTTATTTTGTAAACATTTGTAATTATTTTTTATTTATGCTTTTTGCCCGTCTTTTATTGATGGAAACTACCCTTTTCGACACACTTATGCTGTCGTAATTCTGCTTTGCACGAATAAAAATCCAGAACTTTTTCTTACATTTTTGGCATTCGCCTGCATTTTTAAAAGTATTATTTGCAAACTGATACTCATTTATCGGTAAAATTTTTCCCTTGCATACAGGACATTCAAGCTCTGTTTTATCTACATCAAAATCCTTGTAAACCTTTTCACATATAAAGTACGGCTTAAAAATCAGCTTTTCAAAGTATGAGGTATCACAGCAATGAATAAACTGATTAAATCTTTTTTCGTCATAAACCTTTTTAAAGCAAAGTGCGGTTATCATACAGTCCTCAAGTGCTCTGTGAAATGAAATGTTTTCTGTTTCAATAGAAAATATTTCAGCGCATTTTGAAAGGCTTATTTGATGCGAGTCACTGTAATCGTCGATAAAGCTCATACAGTATTTCTGTGCATCGGCATATTTCTTCATAAAATCAATATTTGCCGTGTTTTTAAACTTTTTGTAGTTTGAAATAAGGGTATATAAGTCACTCATAGACCAGCTTAAAAAGACATTATCCGCATCTGAGCACCAAGATGAAAAGCAGTCAAATGCATCATCAAAAGGAATTCCGTTTTCCTTTATTTCGCTCATAGTTATGTGTGTTAAATTCTTAAATCTTGAGCCAAGCTTTTTAGAAATTTGTGGCTTAATGAGCTGTTTAAACGAATCAACAATTTCAAGACGGCTGTTAAGCTTAACGGCGCCAATCTCGATAATTTCATTCATTCCCTTTTTGGTTTTATAATTATAAGCGTTATTCCACTCTAAATCAAAAATAATAAAATTCATAATTTTTCCTATCTAAAAAAAATAACCTTGCATTACGCAAGGTTAATTTTTTGTTCTTATCCTATAAAAAGAAACACAAGGAATGCAGCAAGAACTATAACAAAGAAAGCAACAATTAACCACTTGGTAATTCTTTCAAGCTTTGCCTCAATAGTTCTGCCCTTTGATTTGCCAAGGAAGGTTTCTGCACCGCCGGCAATAGCACCGGAAAGGTTCTGTGAACGGCCCTCCTGCATAAGTACTACGATTGTTATAATAATTGATGCAACAATTAAAACTGCACCGAAAATATAATGATACCAGAGCATAGTATTTCCTCCGTCTGCGTTAGTTACTAATGGATTATATCACAACAATTACAATAATGCAAGTGTTTTTTTAATAACATCAAACTATTTTGCAAAATTAAAAGGTTATCTGCTCGGCAATGTCATTTTCGCTGAGTAGAGCACCTGCGGCAGGAAGATTTTTTGCTCTGAATCTCCAAGCCTTTTCAAACTCACCCTCTTTGTAAAGATGAATTGATGTAATTCTGTGAGTTTTCTTGAGCTTCATAGCAGAAATACCCTGCGTGTCCTTTGTGGTTTTTGGCAAAATTGCACCTGTGTTTACAAGAAGCATCCTTCCGCTCGATGAGCAAAGAACAATTTCGGTGTCCTCTTTGATATAAACAGCCTGAGCAAGCGGAGCCTTTGAAGAATAAGCATTGATGAGCTTTTTGCGGTTTGTTTTGGTTTCGTATGCAGAAATATCAACCTTTGCAAGCTTACCGTTTTCAAACACAAAAACCATATATCCCGTGTATTCACTAAGCACTGCCATATAAACAACCTGCTCACCCTCTGCCATTTCAAGCTTTGAGGGCACATATTCGCCGAGAACCGATGCCTTAGTGTCGGTAAAATCATCAGCCTTTGACTTATAAACCTGCTGTTGATTTGTAAAGAATAAAAGCTCGTCCTTGTTTGAGCATTCAATTTCGGCAATAATTTTGTCGCCTTCCTTGACCTTCTGCTCACCGCTCATACGAAGATTTGCGGTTTTGATTTTCTTTAAATATCCCTGCTCGGAAAGGAATAATGTAACCGGATAATCGGGAATTTCAACTGCTTCAACCTCTGCGTCATCACTTACATCATAAAGAATTTCACTTTTTCTTCCTGTGTCATACTTCTTTGAAACGGCTTCAAGCTCGGATATTATAATCTTTTTCATTTTATTTTTGCTTGAAAGAGTAGCCTCTAAATCGGCAATATCATTTTCAAGCTGTTCAATATCCTTAATTCTCTTTAAGATGTATTCCCTGTTTAAATGACGAAGCTTGATTTCTGCAACATACTCAGCCTGAGTTTCATCAATGCCAAACCCTATCATAAGGTTTGGAACAACCTCGGCCTCGCTTTCGGTTTCTCTGACAATCTTGATTGCCTTGTCAATATCAAGAAGAATTTTTGAAAGGCCTTTGAGAAGATGAAGCTGCTTTCTCTTTTTGTCAAGATTAAAGCTTATTCTTCTTCTGATACATTCGAGTCTGAAATCAATCCACTCAAAAAGAATACTGCGAACACCGAGCACCATCGGTCTGCCCTTGATAAGCACATTAAAATTACAGCTAAACGAGTCCTGAAGCGGAGTAATCTTATAAAGCTTAGCCATAAACTTATCAGGGTCAATACCCCTCTTCAAATCTATAGTAATTTTAAGGCCCGAAAGGTCTGTTTCATCACGAACATCATTGATTTCTTTGATTTTGTTTGTTTTTACAAGCTCAATAATTTTATCAATAATAGCCTCCGATGTGGTTGTAGGCGGTATTTGTGTTATATCAATACAATTATACTTTTTGTCATATGTGTACTTAGCCCTAACCTTCACCGAGCCTCTGCCGGTTTCGTAAATTCTCTCAGTTTCCTCTTTGTCATAGAGGATATATCCTCCGCCGACAAAATCGGGTGCTGGGAGAGTATCGCTCAATGCGTGGTCGGGATTTTTCATCAAAGCGATTGTTGTATCGCAGATTTCCTTTAGATTGTAGGAAGCAATGGAAGAAGCCATACCGACAGCAATACCCGTTGTAACATTACAAAGAATTGACGGAAAGGTAACAGGCAGTAATGTCGGCTCCTTCATCGTATTGTCGTAGTTATCAACAAAATCTACGGTATCCGACTTAATATCATCAAAAAGCTCGTGACAAATCGGCGCAAGCTTTGCCTCGGTATAACGGGATGCGGCATACATCATATTTTTGCTGTATGCTTTACCGAAATTACCCTTTGACTCAACATAGGGATAAAGCAGTGACTCGTTACCTCTTGAAAGTCTAATCATGGTTTCGTAAATTGCCGCGTCACCGTGAGGGTTTAACTGCATGGTTCTGCCCACGATATTAGCACTCTTAATTGTACCGCCCTGCAAAAGTCCCATATTATACATTGTATAAAGAAGCTTTCTGTGCGAGGGCTTAAAGCCATCTATCTCAGGAATAGCACGGGAAAGAATAACACTCATTGCATAGGGCATATAATTTCCGGTTAAAGTATCGGTTATAACCTCGTCCTGAACAAATCCTGCGCCCTTAATGTGAATATTGTCAGCAAGAGGTTTATTATTTTTTTCGACTTCTTTTTTTCTTTTAGCCATAATTAAACCTCCTTTAGCTTACATCAGCGGCATCAAGATAAAGATGTCCGTAATCGGCAATATACTCTTTTCTGCCCTCAAGATTATCACCGAGAAGCAAATCAAACATCTGTGATGTTTTTTCGGCATCATCGGGTGTAACCTTGATAAGTCGCCTTGTTGCGGGATTCATAGTGGTTAAAGCCATCATTTCAGCCTCGTTTTCACCAAGACCCTTCGAACGCTGAACGGTATATTTTTTATTGCCTATTTCTTCTTTAATTTCGTCCATTTCAATTTCATTATACGCAAAATATGTCTGGTCACCGCAGGTAACCTCATACAAGGGGGATTCTGCAATATAAACCTTGCCCGCCTCAATAAGCTTAGGCATAAGGCGGTAAATCATTGTGAGAATAAGCGTCCTGATTTGAAATCCGTCAACATCGGCATCGGTACAGATAAGCACCTTTGACCAACGGAGATTGTCCATATCAAACATTGAAAGGTCCTTTGCCGCCTTGCTTTTTACCTCGACGCCGCAGCCGAGCACCTTAATCAAATCGGTGATAATCTCGTTTTTAAATATCTTGTCATAATCGGATTTAAGGCAATTGAGAATTTTACCTCTGACAGGGATAATCGCCTGAAAATTCGCATCTCTTGCCTGCTTGCAGGCACCGAGTGCCGAGTCACCCTCAACTATGAAGACCTCACGCTCGTTAACATCCTTTGAGCGACAGTCAACAAATTTTTGGATACGGTTAGTCATATCCATTTTTGACTGCAAAGAGGTTTTGAGCGTTTTCCTTGTGTTTTCCGCCTTAACACGAGCACGCATATTGATGAGAACCTGATTTGCGATTTTATCGGCATCCATTTTGTTCTCAATAAAATACACCTCGAGCTGTTTGCGGAAAAAGTCCGTCATAGCGTCTTGAATGAATTTGTTTGTTATTGCCTTTTTGGTTTGGTTTTCGTACGAGGTCTGCGTTGAAAACGAGGATACAACAAATATAATGCAGTCCTCAATATCCTGAATGCTTATCTGTCCGTCGGATTTAGTGTACTTATTATTTGACTTTAAATAAGCATTTATTTGATTTACAAAAGCACTTCTAAACGCCTTTTCAGGTGCACCGCCGTGCTCAAGAAAGCTTGAATTGTGAAAATACTCCTTAAGCTGAGTTTTAAGTGAAAAGCAGATAGCGGCTTTTATTTTGAGCTTGTATTCGGGAAGGTCCTCTCTGTCCCTGCCCTTACGCTCACATTCCCAATATTGCGGAGTTGTAAACGCTTTATCACCTGCAAGCTCCTTAACATAGTCCATAATGCCGTCGTTGTAGCAGTATTCTATTGTTTCAAATTTAGTTGCGGAAACCTGATTTTTGAGAATAAACTTAACACCGTCGTTTACGATAGCCTGTCTTTTTATTGTTTCCTTATAGTAATCAAGAGGAATGTTAATATCTGTAAAAACCTCAAGGTCGGGCTTCCATCTTATGCGGGTGCCTGTGTCCTTTTTGTCATAGGCTTCTCTATTGAGTCCTCCGACATTTTCGCCCTTTTCAAAATGCAGTGTATATTTGTATCCGCCGGTATGAATTTCGGCATCCATATACTCGGAGGCATATTGTGTGGCACAAAGACCTAAGCCGTTAAGACCGAGAGAAAACTCATAGTTATCTGAGCCGTTATCATATTTACCGCCGGCGTACATTTCGCAGAATAAAAGCTCCCAGTTATATCTGTCTTCATTTTTATTGTAGTCTACCGGAATACCGCGTCCGAAATCCTGCACCTCAACAGAGCCGTCAATAAATTTTGTAACAACGATTTTATTACCGTGGCCTTCTTTTGCCTCGTCTATTGAGTTTGACATAATCTCAAATACGGAATGCTGACATCCCTCAAGTCCGTCCGAGCCGAAAATAACGGCAGGTCTTTTTCTAACCCTATCGGCACCCTTTAAGGATTTAATGCTTTCGTTTCCATATTCTTTCTTTTTAGCCAAATTTATCCCTCCGAAGTGAAGTATATACCGATTTATAATACAATATATTGTGTAAAAAGTCAAGATTACATCTAAAAATGGCGTAGCCGTAGTGATTTCATATTCATAAGCTAACCGACTTTTAAATCATTTATTCATTGAAAAAAGCAAAAAGCGGTCAAATGACCGCTTTTGCTATTCTTCATTATTTTCGATAATTGTTTCTGTTTCGGTAATTGATTCGCTTTCGACATTTTCAGTTGATGTTGTATCATCATCTGTCGATACAGTATCTTCTTCATCAGAAGCAATATATCCGTTTTCAATAAGAGATTTAAATTCATCCTTATTAAGCTTTTCTCTCTCAATAAGTGCGTTTGCAACAAGCTCAAGCTTATCCATATGCTCCTTGAGAATCTGCTCGGTTCTCTTATAAGCGTCATTGATAAGCCTTGAAACCTCCTCATCAATCTTAGAAGCGGTTTCCTCGGAATAATTCTTAACATGACCGTAATCGCGTCCGATGAATACCTCCTGATTATCGCCGCCGAAGTTGATAGGTCCGAGAGTATCGCTCATACCGTACTTGGTAATCATATCTCTTGCGACCTTTGAAGCCCTTTCAATATCATTTGACGCACCTGTTGAAATATCTCCGAGAGTAAGTGCCTCTGCTACTCTACCGCCGAGTAGAACAACAAGCTCATCGAGCATTTCAAGCTTTGAATTATAGCTTTTATCCTCGGTAGGAAGGCTCATTGTATAACCGCCTGCCATACCTCTTGGGATTATGCTGATTTCGTGCACCTCATCCTGAGAATCAAGATAATAGGTTGCAATAGCGTGGCCTGCCTCGTGAAAGGCAGTAAGCTTAACCTCTTTTTCGGACATCTTGTGGGATTTCTTTTCAGTACCCATAATAACCTTGAGCATTGCATCCTGAATTTCCTGACGGGTAATTGCCTTGTACTTTCTTCTTGCTGCAAGAAGAGCAGCCTCATTCATAAGATTTTCAAGGTCTGCGCCTACAAAGCCGATAGTACCCTTTGCAACATCCTTAAGGTCAACATCGGGAGCAAGAGGCTTATTTTTTGAATGAACCTTGAGAATTTCTTCTCTGCCCTTGGTATCAGGTCTGCCGACAGTAACCTGTCTGTCAAATCTGCCGGGTCTTAAAAGTGCAGGGTCAAGTATATCGGGTCGGTTTGTAGCCGCTATGATAATGACACCTTCGTTTGCACCGAAGCCGTCCATCTCAACAAGAAGCTGATTGAGAGTCTGCTCTCTTTCATCGTGACCGCCGCCCATTCCGGCACCTCTGTGTCTGCCGACAGCGTCAATTTCATCAATAAAGATAATCGCAGGTGATTTCTTCTTAGCCTGGTCAAAAAGGTCACGCACACGAGAAGCACCCACACCTACATACATTTCCACAAAATCAGAGCCGGAAATTGAAAGAAACGGTGCGCCTGCCTCACCTGCAACCGCACGAGCAAGCAGGGTTTTACCTGTACCGGGAGGGCCAACAAGAAGCACGCCCTTTGGTATTCTTGCACCGAGCTGTGTAAACCTTTCAGGCTCCTTTAAGAACTCAACAAGCTCCTCAAGCTCTGCCTTTTCCTCATCACAGCCTGCAACATCCTTAAATGTTGTTTTACGCTTTTCGTCATCAACAAGACTTTTTGTTCTTATTTTTCCAAAGCTGAGAGTTTTATTTGTTTCGTTACTCATCGCTCCGCTCATTTTTCTGAAGGCGTAAACCGACAGACCAATAAGTACAAGGAACATCAGCATAGTCGGAATCATACTGACAAACCACGAATTAGATGTTCCCTTTTGTAAATCATATACAATCGGCTTTTTGGGGTTTGCCTCGTTATACTCGTCAACCTCATCTCTTATATCCTCAAGAAAATATGCGGTGTTAGGTACAGAATAGCTCTGCTCTGTTTTTGGATTTTTGAAGGTTTTATACACAAGATTACCGCTTGAAAGGTCAAGCCTGAATTCCGAAATTTCTCCCGCCTTAAACATAGACACGATTTCGGAATACTTCATATCAACCTTTGTCTGCTGATTTGCAAAGAACAAAACTGCTCCAATCAGCAATATGGGAATCAAAATATAAACCAGCATTGATTTCCAGTTTTTTGCCATATTATTCATTGCTAATCCTCCAAGGGAAGTTTGATAGAGAAAACATTTTTTGTACTGCTGTCGAGCCGTACTCTTTCGTCAGCGCAGTATCCGATGACACCGATAACACCTATGTCGTCACAGACAACGCCAACCGAGTTACGCTCCTCCTGCGGTATTTTAAGCTCGTTAAAAAGCTTTTTTAAGGACTTGGTACAGCTTCTTCCTGCAGGTCTTATGGTATCGCCCACCATTCTGCACCTTATCTCTGCATTGCCAATAATTTTATCACAGTCACAGTAAAAATCAACATTTTTTGGATTAAATTCACTAAATTTTAAAATTTTAATTTCATATTTAATTTCTCTTTTATCATTTGAGAAATCGGCATATCTAAGATATTCGCCGTCACTAACTGCAAAAAACTCCCCTTTTATTTGAACCTTACCCTGTTTATTGAGCAGGGATAAGATATTTTTAAGATGTATGCGGTCAAGTAAAATATCTTTATCAGAAAAATATTTTTTTATTACACGCTTTATTATTGCAGTATTAAAATGTTTAATTTTTGAAATTTCAATTTTATCTTCAAAAACAGATTCAGAATATGCCTTTTGAGCGCATTCGTCTATAAAAGAAAAATCCTCAACTGCATCGTTTATAAAGCAGTCTATATTTTTGACCGACTCGCTGTTTATTTGATTAAGCAACGGTAAAATTTCATTTCTTATCAAATTGCGCGAATAATCGTTTGAAAAATTGGTTTTATCTACTCTGTAAGGAATATAATTATTATCGCAGTAGTCCCTAATTTCATCTGCACCGATTTCAATAAGCGGTCTTATAATGTTTTCCCTGACCGGCAATATTGCACAGGCGCCCTTTAGCCCTGTACCTCTTGCAAGCCTAAAAATAAGCGTTTCTGCGTTATCCGTCATATTATGGGCAGTTGCAATTTTGTCGCACTTGATTGAGGTGAAAAAGCGGTATCTTGCCTGTCTTGAATATTCCTCAACACTTAAATGCTCTTGAGCAGCCTCTAACGGCGCATTGATACTAAGCTGACGAAATTCAACATTGTTTTTCTCGCAGTAGGCTTTAACAAATTGAGCGTCGGCAACCGACTCCTCGCCTCTTATTCCGTGCTCAATGTGAGCGACAATAATGTTAAGATTATACAAATCTCTGACAGAAATAAGAAAATGAAGCAAGAGCATTGAATCGGCACCGCCGGAAACACCTGCAACAATCGTATCGCCATAAGAAAGCATATTGTATTTTTTTACTGTTTCTAAAATTCTATTATTCATAGTGAGTTCTGTCGACAGATCTAAAGCGTGTAAACTCTTTATCAAAGGTCATTTCAATTGAGCCTGTTGCACCGTGCCTGTTTTTAGCAACAATAAGCTCGGTCTTATTAGCGTCAATCTCGTCCTGCTTATCCTCGGCAACATCATTTCTGTAATAGTCCTCACGGTAAAGGAACATAACAATATCTGCGTCCTGCTCGATTGAACCGGATTCACGCAAATCAGAAAGCTGAGGCTTGTGATTTTTGCCGTGTCCCTCTGTTGCTCTTGAAAGCTGAGCACAGCAAATTACAGGAATGTTCAAATCCTTTGCCATCATTTTAAGATTTCTTGTGATTTCGGAAATTTCCTGAACTCTGTTTTCCTTTTTTGTTGCAGAAGAAATAAGTCCCAAATAGTCAATAATGATACAGTCAACATTTTTCATTCTGCGTACTCTTGATTTTATTTCGGGAACAGTGATAGAAGATGTATCGTCAAGATAGAGCTCAACATTATTAAACTGACCTGCGGCATTTCCGAGTCTTACCCACTCATCGTTTGTAAGCTCACCTGTTTTCAGCTTCTGTGACTCAACACCTGCCTGAGCAGACAAAAGCCTCTCTGCAAGCTGTTCCTTTGTCATTTCAAGGCTGAAAACAACACATTTCTTGCCTGCATTCATTGATATATTCTGTGCAAGATTAAGCGCAAAGCTCGTTTTACCCATTGCAGGACGGGCACCGATAAGGATTAAGTCTGAACGATTAAGACCTGTAATATATTTGTCAAGCATACCAAAGCCCGTGGGAATACCCTTATACTTTTCCTTATCCTCACCGGTAATAAGAGTCAGCTTATTATAAACATCATTCAAAATTACTTCGCTAACTTTAACGGGACCGTTCTTTTCCTTTCCCTGCCTTACGTTGTAAATCATCTGCTCGGCGCTGTCAAGAATAACGGAGGCGTCAGCCTCACCGCCCGTTGCCTGTTCGATTATATCTGTTGAGATATTAACAAGCATTCTAAGGTAATACTGCTCCTTAACTATTCTTGCATAATACTCAACATTTGCGGTTGAAGGAACGGACTGAGCAAGTTCAAGAAGATATGCCCTTCCCCCTGCTGTATCATAAAGTCCTTCTTTGGTCAAGGTATCGGCAATGATTACGGGGTCAATAGCCTTTGAATTTGTATACATCATCATCATTGCGCTGAATATAGCCTTGTGCTGAGGGAGATAGAAGCAGTCGGCATTTACCTGCGACACAACCTCCTCCATACAGCTTGCATCAACAAGAACAGAGCCAAGAACTGACTGCTCTGCCTCATGATTATAAGGCATATTAACTCCCGAAACGGAATTTAATTTATCAGCCATATGCTATGCCTCCGATACCTGAACAAAAACCTTGGCAGATATTCCCTGATAAACCTTAACTTCTGCCTGAACAGTTCCAAAAGCCTTTATGTCCTGCATAACTATCTTACGCTTGTCAACATCAATTCCAAGGTCTTCCTTAATTTTTTTAGAAACGTCCTTAGATGTAACAGAGCCGAAAAGCTTGCCGTTTGCACCAGCCTTTGCTTTTAGGCTGAAGGTCTTTCCCTCGAGTCTGTCGGCATCTGCCTGTGCAGCCTTAATTTCCTCTGCCTTGTGAAACCTTTTAGCAGACTCCTTGTTGTTAAAATCGTTCATTGCGGCTGAATTAGCTTCAATTGCAAGTCCCTTTGGAAAAAGATAATTTCTTGCATATCCGTCGGAAGCATTTACAAGCTCGCCCTTTTTTCCGAGGCTCTTTACATCCTCTTTAAGAATAACTTTCATATTTTTATCTCCTATATTTCCATCAAAATCGGAAGAATCATCGGACTGCGCTTTGTTTTTTCATACATCATACGCGAGATTTCGTCACGCAGCTTAGTCTTTACTGTATTCCAATCGTGATAATTACAGTCATAGTTTTCGTCAATCACTCTGCAAGCCAAATCCCTTGCACTGTTCATAAGAAGCTCGTTTTCCTTAACATATACAAAGCCTCTTGAAACAATATCGGGACCGCTGACAACCTCTCCTGTCGAACTGTCAAGAGTTGCAACAACGATAATAATACCGTCCTTTGAAAGATGCTTACGGTCATTTAATACGATATTTCCGACATCGCCGACACCAAGACCGTCAACATAGACCTCACCTGCAGGCACATTATCAACCTGCTTTATGCCATCATCGGAAAGCTCGATTTTTTCTCCGATATTACCAATATAAATATTTTTAGCATCGATTCCCATAGCAGTTGCAAGAAGTGCATGCTTTTGAAGATGCTTTTGCTCACCGTGAACGGGGATGAAATACTTTGGTTTAACAAGTCCCATCATCAGCTTAAGCTCTTCCTGACAGGCGTGTCCCGAAACGTGAACCTCGTACATCTTTTCATATATTACCTCGACGCCGTGCTTCATAAGCTCGTTGACGACATTGCCGACCATTTTTTCATTGCCCGGAATCGGTGTTGCCGAAATAATAACATAATCATTCGGTGTGAGTGTTACCTTGCGGTGCTCGCCAAAGGCAATTTTTGTAAGTGCCGACATCGGCTCTCCCTGCGAGCCTGTTGTTATGATGACAAGCTTGTCATCTGTATAATTGCCTATGCAGTTTATATCAATCAAAATTCCCTCGGGAATATTTAGATATCCAAGCTCGCTTCCTACCTTAACAAGATTTTCAAGGCTTCTGCCTATTACGGCAACCTTTCTTCCCCTTGACTGTGCAACATCAATAATCTGCTGAACTCTGTGAATGTTAGAAGCAAAGGTGGCAACAACAATTCTCTTGCGCTTTGCCTTTCTGAAAAGCGTTTCAAAGGAATCACCGACTGATTTTTCACTCGTCGTATATCCCGGTCTTTCGGCATTTGTAGAATCCGAAAGCAGAGCAAGCACACCTCTTTTGCCGTATTCCGAAAACCTTGGCAGGTCAATCATATCACCGTCAACGGGTGTGGTATCAATCTTAAAATCTCCTGTTTGAATTATAACACCTGCAGGACATCTTATTGCCAAGCCGACAGCGTCGGGTATTGAGTGATTAACATGAATCATTTCAATGTTAAACGAGCCGAGTGTAATATTATCTCTCGGCTTGATTTCAACAAGCTTTGCCGACGAAAGAAGCCTGTGCTCCTCAAGCTTACCCTTTATAAGTCCTATTGTCAGCTTAGTTGCATAAATAGGAATATTCACCTTTTTAAGAAGATAAGCAAGGCCTCCGATATGGTCCTCGTGACCGTGAGTTATGATAATTCCTTTGATTTTGTCTGCGTTCTTTTCAACAAATGTAAAATCGGGAATTACCAAATCAACACCGGGTAAATCCGAATTGGGAAATGCAAGACCGCAGTCAACGATAAACATATCGTTTTCGTATTCGTAAAGAGTCATATTCTTTCCGATCTCGTTAATTCCGCCAAGAAAAGAAATTTTTACAGACTCCTTTTTTGCAGGCGGTACCTGCACATTTTTCTTGTTTGTCTTGCGGTAAGTTACATAGCGCTTCTTGGAATTCCGTTTTCCGTAGGCACTCTTGCCGCCCGACTTATTTTGATTTATCATTAAAATAAAAACCTCCAACTATAAAATTTTTTCCGAACATAAAAAGTTATACATATAATAAAGTATAATAGCTCTCTTGTCAAGTCGGTCATATATTGATTATTACCAATTTTAGTGGTAAAATATGTTATAAAGCAAAATAAATTTAAGGAAATATTTTTTATGAAGGAAATTGAAATTTACACCGACGGTGCCTGCAGCGGAAATCCCGGCAAGGGCGGATGGGGTGCCGTACTTGTTTACAAAGGAAATGAAAAAGAAATCAGCGGAGGCTCAATCGACACAACAAATAATCGAATGGAGCTCACCGCTGTAATTGAAGCATTAAAGCTTTTAAAGGAGCCGTGCAAGGTAACGCTCACAACAGACTCAAAATATGTATGCGATGCAATAAATAAGGGTTGGGTATACTCGTGGAAAAATAAGGGATGGAAAAAAGCCGACAACAAACCTGCACTAAATGTTGATTTATGGCAACAGCTTCTTGAACAGCTTGAAATCCATAAGGTAGAATTTTGCTGGGTAAAGGGGCATAACGGTCATTCGTATAATGAGCGCTGTGACGAGCTTGCGGTAAGCTATTATCAAGGCCTGTAAATCAAATGCTCTCAACGGGAATAACACCTATTCCGACACCGAGCCTTCCCCCGTTTTGCATAAATTGCTTAGCACTTTTTTGAAGTGAAGTATTTTCGGGATAGCGTGATTTAAACAGATGTCTTTTACCGTAAATTCTTTCTATTGCCTGCGAGTCATCTTTTACGGAATATTTGACATCAAAAATAGAGGCAAATTTGATTATATTGCTGTTTGGCGACATAAATTTACTGTTATCACCGTAAAGAAGCCAGCTTTCACAGAAAAAGTATTTATACTCATAGTCGGGAAAATGCTCGGCAAAAAAGACTTTAGCCTGTTTAAGCGAGCTGATACAATCATCATAAATCAGCCTTTCTCCCTGCGGTATATGAACATAAATCATCTTTTCGCCGAAGCTAAACGGCAAAAGACTGTAATTCAAGGTTGGATTGTTGCAGGCAAAAAGCTGAAACTGAAGCCTGCCGAGTCTGAAAAGCTCACAGCTTAAATGATTTTTTATCCAGCCGTAATTTTTGAGTCCTTTATTGTTATTATTTGAACACCAGATAGATATATCCGACATTGTATCAAAAAACACCCTGTCATCAATATTAAGCCTATCATATTGAGCCTTTGTGTATTCAAGACATTTAATAACAACGGCAAGTCTTGTTAAATCGTCCTTTGCCCTTAAGCACGAAAAATTACCCTTATTACATTTTTTTGCAAGAGAAAATACATTGACCCTGTCTTTATAGGCAAGGTCAATTACTTTTTGTTTCAAATTTTCGTCAAGATTAAGATAATCTATCATATTTTGCTCCGTTACTGTGGCTGAGATGCGTCTGTCGGATTAGTGTCAGACTGTGGCTGTGTTGCTTCAACACTCGGCGCTGTCACCTCATAAACAGATGTAAGTCCGGATGAAACAATATGAATAATGTCGTACTCCATTTCATATTTTGAAAGCAGAGAAAGAACTTCAAAATTAAGAAAATCGCTGTTTGCGTTCTCATCCTGAACAGTAAACCTTGTACCCTTATCAAGATACTTAATTTCTCTTTCAAGAGCTCCTATCCCGTCAACCTCAACACCTTCAAAGAAAATATATGTACCCTTAACGGTTATAGTGCCTTCAAACCTGTTTTCAGCCTGAGTAGTATATGATTTACGAGGTGCGGTTGTCGTTTCCTTTTGACCAAGTGAAATGACACCCTTATTAAATAACACCGCCAAAACCGCTACCGCAATTACAATAACGGCAAGAATAACATAAGGCCACTTTTTCTTCTTTTTCTTTTTCTTGAAACGATGGCGCTCAAGAGTAGGCTCATCCGATGAGTCCTCATCAATATGTGTAGTCTGCATACCAACCTCAGAAGCAGTTTCCTGATAGGAGGCATCAGACTTTTTATGAACAATAAGCGGGCTGTCAAGTATTTCCTCTTTGATTTCCTCTTCCATAAAAATCTCCCGTGAATGTTTTTTTACATTATAACACAGATATGACCATTTTTCAATAAGTATTGTATTTATAAAAAATTACTGCTATAATAGTTATACAAACTATACAAATGGAGAGATTTTATGAAAATACTTGCATTTGACATCGGCGGAACAAATATAAAATATGCGCTTTGCAATGAAAAATTTGAAATCAAAGACAAGCACACAATACCTACCGAGGCTCACAAGGGCGGTCAGGTGCTTATTCAAAAGATAATTTCAATTATTGAAGAATACGAAAATCTCGACAGAATTGCAATTTCCACTGCCGGTCAGGTTGATGACAAAAACGGTATCGTTGTTTACTCAACCGACAACATTCCTTATTATACCGGTATGATGGTTAAAAAGATAATTGAAAATAAAACCGGAATACCAACCTTCGTTGAAAACGATGTTAATGCCTTTGCTTTGGGCGAAGCTATCTTCGGTGCAGGTAAAGGTCAGTCTGATTTTTTGTGCCTTACATACGGAACAGGCATCGGCGGTGCTCTTTATCTTGACAACAAGCTTTATAAGGGCTTTGGCTCGTCAGCAGGTGAATTCGGTCATATGATTACACACGCAGGCGGTAAGCAATGCACCTGCGGCGGTGAGGGCTGTTATGAGTGCTATGCGTCAACAAAGGCACTTGTTGAGGCGGTAAATAAGGCTAACTCAACAAACCTTGATGCGTTTCAGATTTTTGAAGAAGAGTATTTCACCAAGCCGGAAATCCGTTCGGTTATTGACAAGTGGATTGACGAAATGATAATCGGTCTTATGAATATCATTTACATATTCAACCCTCCGCTTATAATTCTCGGCGGAGGTATAATGAATGAGGATTATGTTATAGACCTTATTGACAGAAAAATCTACAATCTTCTTATGGAAAACTTTAAAAATGTTAATATCGTAAGGTCAAAGCTTGGAAGTGACGCCGCTCTGCTCGGTGTTGCATCAAAGGCGACAAAAATATAAGCATAAAGATAATAATAGGACTGCTCATTTTGAGCAGTCCTTAAATTTTCAGAGTTTTTAGATAATCCTTTTTTGCTTTATCAACACGATATGATTCTCTTATTTTTTGAATTGCTTTGTTATGAACAAAAGCATCAAGCGTTTTATTGTTCAGTATATCCAAAGCCTTATCCTCGTATTTTATGTAAGCTACGGAGAGCGCCCACGCAATTGCCATATTGACATAGTACTCATCTGTTTTTATTTGAGTCATTATTTCAAGAGCCTTATCAACATATTCATCATTGATATAATAATCCATCATCATTACAACTGCAAATCTTGTTTCATATTCACTTTTACCTAAATATTGTATAATAAAATCCCAATAAATTTGCGGATTTTTCTCAACAAATTTAAAAGTTGAACAAGCGCAGTCACAGACCGCCCAGTTATCTATAAGGGGGATAAATTTGCGCAAATCCTCAAGGTGCTCCTCAATACTGCACTTTTTATACCCCGCCATTAAGCCTGCCAGCATTTTTTCTTCGTAGTAATATGAGTCCTCAAGCAAAGCACCCTCTTTAACAGCTTGCTTTGCGATTTTTCTCAGAACAGGCATTCTGACTCCGATAATTAAATTTTTATCAATTGCAGGAACAAGCTTAGAATGAAAATCAGCATAAGCCTTATCTTGATTTTTAAACAATTCTTTCCTTATATTCATATAATCACCTAAGAAAGTATAGCACATCACAAATACTCTTTCAACGCCAAAAAGTCTTCATCATTGCTTTTTACAACATTTGAGTCAATTTCGCAATCAAGCATAAGCTGATTAACAAGCTTTGGGTTTCTCACCTCAATACAGTCATTTTTAAATCTAATAATATTTGTGATTGAGCCGAGTGCATCAACTGTTTTATTCAGCCTTGTGGGAATATAGGTGTTAAGCGAATCTGAAATACCGTGCTTTTCAGTGCTGTATTTTGCTGTAAAATATCCTATGCACACAAAAACGGCTGAGCCTGCAAAAAGATACACGGGATTATTTAAATTTAAAAGCATTTCGACAAAGCCGCCGTTAAGCTCATAGCCTATTGACAAATCAAGCAGATAAGAAGTCAGATATGATAATACTGAGAAAAATACGCTTGATAAAAACAGCAAAGGGCTTTCAAAAAATATGAATAACAAAATAAGTGTTGTATTGCCGCTGAGTACAGAAGCAACTGCCGTGCAGACAAGTGCTATTTTCTGTGCATTTTTCAGCTCTGAGGAAAGTGATGCTGAAACACCGCACAGGGAAAACAGAAAATAAAAGTGTCCCGATAAAAAACCGGATATTGATTTTCCCTCATACCCCGCAATAAACAAATCCTTTGCACCCGTTACAATATTATCACCGATAAAAAACGAACCGCCGCTGCTTTTGTGAAAAAACAGTTCACCAAAGGAATTTATATCTAAAATAGAAAAAAACGGCTTAACAGCAGAAAAAAACAGGCTTGACAGTATTCCCTTTTGTCCCATAAGCCTTGCTATCCACATATAAAAATTTAATGCAAAATCATTTAGATATCCGAAAAGGATACCAAGAACCGCTGATGCAAAAGCCGACAGAATAAGCGACACCCATACCTCACAATTATCAAACAAATAGATACATATTAACGAAATCAAAAAAGCGCAAAAAATTGCACCGTCTGCCTTACTGACAGATGAAAAGCAGGTAAAAAATACAGAAAGGCAAACAGTACTCCAAAACCCTTTAAATCCTCTTTTTCCTCTGCTCGTGATGAGCGTTAGAAAAAAGCAAATAACAAAAGGTACAAGGCAACTGAAAAGCTCGCTAAGATTCTCGAACAGGCTTTCAGGCTTTGCAGTAATTTTTAAACTTATTATTGCAGAAATTTCGCTTAAAATCAGCAATATTGAGGAAATAACAAATGCTATAAGCAAAGATGTATGATATTTATTAAGTAATTTAAAAGCTCTCATACAAGCATTATTGCCAAAAAATTCAAAAAAAATACACCGCTTATGCGGTGTATATGGATTTATTATAGTGAAATCAAAAATTTCGGATCTGCCTTTGCCGAGGAATAGCAATCCTTTCCGATAATTATATGGTCAACAAGATTAACCTTGATTTTTCTGAGCATTGAATTTATTTCGATTGTGAAATTTATATCTGCGGCGGAAGCGGTAGCATCGCCGTTTGGATGATTGTGTGTAATCAAAACGCCTGCGGCATTATCGTTTATCGCAAAGCCGACAAGCTTTCTCAAATCAACGCTGATAGAACTGACATTTCCGCTGTTTAATATGTGATGATTGATAACCGTTCCGTCATTAGTAAGCGTAACAATTGCGATTTTTTCGACCGTTTCCATAGCAAGCAGATTATAGCAATACTCATAAGAATCCTGTGTTGAAAGAATCTTTTTCACCTTATTATTGCGGTTATAAACTATTCTCTTGTTCATATCTGAAATTATATTCAGTGCAACGGCAGTCGACTCGCCTACTCCGTTAATCTTCATCAAATCCTCTGCTCTTGCGTTTATAACATTTTCAAGCGTACCAAAGGTATTTATTAAATCATAAGCAATCGGCTTTACATCCTTCTGTGGAATTACAAGCGAAAGATACAGCTCCAAAAGATTATGGTCGGGAGCATTTTCCATTGCGCCCGACAAATAAGAATTTCTCATTCTTTGTCTATGTCCGTATCTGCTTAATTCACTCATAATAGCACCGTCTGTTAATCGTTTTCTACCATTTCATATCATCATAATCAGCACAGCTTTTATTTTTTAAAGCCGCTCTGATTTCTACATAGCACCCGCATTTGATGCACATACCCGAAATAAGACTGTCACAGCTAAGACACCGTGACAGCCGTTTCTTATACTGCAAATCATCAACCTTCAAATCTGTATCAAGATTTTGAATATAATCCTTGACCGTTTCAAAGGATTTCCTTTCACCCGCTTCAAGAAGCAGACATTTTTTACACTCTTGATTCATTATTCAATAACAAATTTAACAACACTGCAGGCAGGAATAGTTGCCGTAAAGCCGTCAGACAGCTTTCTAAAGTCGGTAAATTCCTTAGTTAAAACATTATTTTCATTGTCAAAATCGTTTTTATCAAAAATGCTTGCGCTGAGAATTTCCGCCTTAATGCTTTTTACCTTTCTGTCGGCAATTTGGCACTTAATCTTTGATGCTTTTTTGTCGGAAACATTTGTTATTGTAGAATAAATAACTCCATTTTCGTCAATTGAAGCAGACTCAACAAGCTGAGGACAGGTTCTTCCCGCTTCCTTAGATGTAATCTCATCGGTAGTAATATATGAGCCGAGAAGGATATTCTCCTGATGGTCCTTATACATCTTAAACACATAATATGTCGGAGTGAGCACCATTTTATCACCATCGGTAAGAATAACCGACTGAAGAACATTTACCGTCTGTGCAATGTTTGCCATAATAACTCTGTCAGAATGCTTGTTAAAGATATTAAGAGTAAGTCCTGCAACAATTGCATCCCTCATTGTATTTTGCTGATAGAGAAATCCCGGATTGGTTCCCGGTTCAACATCATACCAGGTTCCCCATTCGTCAACAATGAGATTAACCCACTTTTGAGGATTTATTGAATCCATTACAGCAATATGATTATTGATAAGCTCTTCCATTTTGTAAGCTCTGCATACAGTTTTATAATAATCCGATACAGAAAAATCTGTTGCCGAGCCTTTATTTTCCCAAGTATCACCGGGGATTGTATAATAATGAAGAGAAATACCCTGTGCCTTATGCTTAACCTTATCCATAACCTCGCGTGTCCAATGATAATCGTCAACATTAGGACCACATGCAATTCTTTTAATTCTGTTATTACTGTCGTAATCTCTTACATATGTATTATATCTCTTAAAAAGACGGCCGTAGTATTCGGGGTCCATATTACCGCCGCAGCCCCAAGACTCGTTGCCAACACCGAAATACTTTATTTTCCACGGCTTTTCATGACCGTTTTTCTTCCTGAGCTCAGCCATGGGAGAAAGACCGTCAAAGGTCATATACTCAATCCACTCGTTCATTTCCTCAACAGTACCCGAGCCGACATTTCCGTTTATGTAGCTATCACAGCCAAGCTGACGGCAAAGCTCAAAATATTCATGAGTGCCAAAGGAATTATCCTCAACAACTCCGCCCCAATGAGTGTTTACCATCTTTTTTCTTGTTTCCTTTGGACCGATACCGTCCTTCCAATGATATTCGTCTGCAAAGCAACCGCCGGGCCATCTGAGAACAGGAATACCCATTTCCCTGAGGGCATTTACAACATCGCACCTCATACCGTTAACATTAGGTATTTTTGAATCCTCTCCGACATAAATACCGCCGTAAATACATCTGCCAAGATGCTCTGAAAAATGACCGTAAATATCCTTGTTGATTTTACTGATTTTTTGGTTTGGATTGATGAGGTACTTTTCCATAATACTCTCCTGGAATATATAATATATTATTGAATAAACATTATCATATCACCGCATAATTGTCAATAAACTATTGACAATAAAAAGCTTGAATGATAAATTATCTGTATATTTTATAAGGATATGATATTATGAATAAAGAAAAAATTTCAAGATTTGTATGTCAAAAGAAATGTGACGCCGTAATTCTTTTTAATGAGAGCAATATGCACTATGTCTGCACATTTTCCCCAAGCGAGGGTGTAATCATAATTACCGGCGACAACAAAGGCTATCATATTGTTGACTCGCGATATACCGAAACCGCACTAAACCACGCAAAAAAGACGGGCTTGACGGTTATTGAAACATCGGGCAAATTTTTTGATGATATAAAATCAATTATAAAAAAGCATAATATTAAAAGGCTTCTTTTTGAAAACGAAACAATTTCACTTGCAAAATATAACGCTTTAAAGGAAAACCTGAGCGGTGTTGAGCTTGTAAACGCTGATAACGGCATTATGCTTCTAAGAAACAAAAAGGAGCTTTACGAAATCAATTTGATTAAGGATGCAAATAATATTGCGGAAAAATCATTTATTGAGCTTTTAAACTATGTAAAGCCCGATAAAAGTGAAAAAGAGCTTGCCTCATATTTTGATTATTTAATGGCAAAAAACGGCTCGGACGGTGTGAGCTTTGACACTATTTTACTGACCGGCAGTCACACCTCAATGCCTCACGGTGTTCCCTCTGACAGAAAAATTCAAAAGGGTGATTTTGTTTTATTTGATTTCGGTGCTACCTGTCAGGGCTATCACTCGGATATGACAAGAACGGTTGCCGTTGGCAATGCTACCGACGAAATGAAGGAGTGCTATGACCTTGTTCTCAAGGCTCAAAAGGCAGGTATAAAAGCGCTTGACGCAGGTGTAAAATGTTCAGATGTTTACAAGGCGTCCTACGATGTGCTTGAGGAAAAGGATATGGCAAGGTATTTCAGGCACAGCTTAGGTCACGGAGTGGGAATTGATATTCACGAGGGCTACAACGCTTCACCAAAAAGCACGGATACCTTTGAAACAGGGAATGTAACCTCAATAGAACCTGGAATATATATTCCCGATAAATTCGGAATCAGAATTGAGGATTTACTTTACCTTTCCCCGAGAGGACGCGAAAATCTTTCAAAAATCACAAAAGAGTTAATAATTCTTTAAATAAAAAAGAAGAAATCCGTTTTTATGGATTTCTTCTTTTTTTATTATTCAATACTAACAGCAAGCTGATATGCAGATTCGGTTGCATTGGCAATTCTTCCGATTTTTACGCTGTCGCCGATATTATAGACCTTGTATTGTGATGAATTTTTAATCTCATCATAGAGGGCTTTATCAGGTGCAACACCGAGCGAAAGAACGACAAAATCCGCCTGAACTTTGATTTTTTGTTTATCACTGAGCCTTTCAAGTGCAATACCGTCCTTATCAACGCTAATCAGCTTATGACCTGTAAGAAACTTTGTATCAGCTTCCTTCAGCTTTGGAAGTGCATCATCAACATGCTGGAACCAAGCGCCCGGAGCAATACTGTCTGCCATTTCAACAATTGTCACCTTATTGCCCTGCGACACAAGAAGCTCACTCGTTTCAAGCCCTGTCATTCCCGAGCCGATTACTGCAACATTCTTGTTTTCAAGCTTAACCTCACCGTCAAGTATTTGTGTAACGGTGAATATATTGTCAGCAGTAAATGCCTTTGGATGAATAGCATTACCGCCTGTTGCGTTAATAACAATTTCAGGCTTATAGCTGTCTATAATCTGCTTATCGGCTTTAACACCGAAAACAACCTGAGCGCCCTTGTTTTTTACATTTGACAGCAAATCCGTACAAACCCAAGACAGCTTTTCCTTGTGAGGAGGCTTATCAGCAAGGTTTAGTTGACCGCCTGCCTCGTTATTCTTTTCAAGAACTGTTACAGAAAAGCCTCTGTCAGCAAGAAGCTCCGCCGCAGTAAGTCCTGCCGCACCTGCACCGACGATAACAACCCTTCTGCCGTTGCCGTTTTTATTGAGCTCAACCTGCTCTCTGCCGACAAACGGATTGACCGAGCAATGACCATGGTCATAATTATATGCGTTGTGCATCATACTTTCAAAGCAGTAAAGACAGCAGACACATCTTTTTACGAGATTTTCATTTCCGTCTTTAACCTTATCAACCCAGTGAGGATCGGCAATAAGCGGTCTGCCAAGAGAAATAAAGTCCTGTATCCCCTCTACAAGCTGTTTTTCTGCCTGCTCGGGTGAACGAATCAAATTTGCGGCAATTACGGGAATATCAACAACCTTCTTAACCTCAGCGGCAAGATTTTTTCTCCATCCGCATTCAAAGGTTGTCGGCTCAAGCCAATAGTTAAAGGTGTCATAAGCAGCAGAGGAAACATCAATCGCATCTATCCCCTTATCGCTGAGAATTTTTGCCATTTTAAGTCCTTCGTCAAGACCGTATCCCTTGCCCTTTTGACCGATTTTGTCATACATTTCATCAACAGTCAAGCGAACAACAATCGGAAAATCCTTGCCACAGCTTTTGCGGATACCGTCAATTATCTCGCAAAGAAATCTCATTCTGTTTTCAAGACTTCCGCCGTATTCATCGGTTCTTTTGTTTGTGTTTGGTGAAAGGAACTGCTGAATAAGATATCCGTGAGCAGCGTGAAGCTCAACACCGTCACAGCCTGCCTTTTTAACTCTCACGGCACCCTCAACAAACTGAGCAACAAGCCTTTTGACTGCCTTATTTGACAGCGGTCTGTTTACGCTTTGGCTCATTTTACTTTTTTCGCATTTGCTTGGAGATACAACTCGCGGAACAATATTCTTGTCCTGAAGCTTTCTTCCGGGAGGAATAATTCCTTTAGTCAGAATTTTTGTATACGCATTACCTAAAATTTTGTCACCTACAACACAAATAGGAACAGTACCCATCATAAGACCTAAGTTTTGTCTACCCGGATGATGAATCTCAACCATAACCTTACAGCCGTGCTTATGTATTCTTTCTGCCATTTCCTTAAGGGCAGGAATTTGATAATCGTGGCTCATACCGAGCTGACCGAACGAGGAAGCACCTGTGACATCGTTAATTCTTGTTATTTCCGTGAAAATTAGACCTACTCCGCCCTTAGCTCTTTCCTCATAATAATTCATCATCGTTTCGGTAGCGCAACCGTTGTACTGACCAAATCCCATACACATCGGCGCCATAACTACCCTGTTTTTGATTTCAACATTTCCTATTTTCATAGGAGTAAACAGCATATCGAAGCTCATATTTACCTCCGAATTATATTGTAATGTATAGTCTGATTATTTTTTAGATTTCTTCCTGTTATTGTTTTTATAGAGTGCGGCCTTTTGCTCGTCCTGCCTTCTTGCCCAGGATTTAAACCAAATAAGAATTATGATTACTAACAAAACTATGGCAACAATTACTCCGGCTAAAACTATCTTACCTTTAACAGACTGCCATTTTTCCGCCGCTTTATAGAGGAATAAAATTGACGGGTTAAATTTTTGGTCACCCTCTTCAAACTGGTCATCGTAATCAAGGTCAACTCTGTTACCGTCTTTATCATAATAGTAATATCTGTACGCTTTGAGATAATCGTTTTTGTCTTTCTTCGCGTCAAAGCTTTCGTCCTTTAAAATAAAAAATTCTATCTTTCTGCCGTCGATCTCGCCCTCAACGGACTTTGGCATAAAGCTGTATAGCAAATCAGCATAAATCTGTGTCGAATTAGCTTTAACGGCAATTGCCGAAGCAATAATTGCAACGACCAAAAGCACAACAACAGAAATAGTAATTTTGTTTTTCTTAGTTAACTGTATTTCCTTAGCTTTCAAATTCATCACTCCCATTTGATTATATCAAAACTAATTAGCAAGGTCAATAAAAGGAGCGAACATATCCGCTCCTTATATTCAAAGTATTATAAATTATTTTTTCTCTTTCTCTTTACGCTGAGCAAGCTTTGCCTTTGCCTCCTCAACAATCTTACGCTGTTCCTCTTCAGCAGCCTTTGCAGCCTCTTCCCTTGCCTTTTCTCTTTCAATTTCCTTGAGGCGTTCCTTTTCTTCCTTTGCAGCCTTTCTTGCAAGTCTTTCCTCCTCAAGAGTTTCGTCACTCTTTGCAGGAGCCTTTGCAACAGCAATATTTACTCCCATTGCAACAAGCAAAAGAACAAGTGCAACAAAATATCCCCAAGAAACAGAAGCAGTGCCGTTGATAACAGGCATATCACCGAAATTAAATGCAACAGCTTGAGAAGCAAGAGAACCCGAAATTACAAAAAGAACCACAGCCGCAATTGAAGCTGCTATTGACAAAACATCAAAAACAACAGTAACTTTTGTTTTCGGTCTTTTACACATAATGATGTTCATAAAAAACGCTATAACGATAAACAGGGCACTGAGCACAAACAGCAAATATCCTAATACCGCAAAGGTAACAGGACCGCTGTATCCCTCAAACTTCATATTAGTAAAGAAAAGTCCCGCATCGCCGAAAAACGAACCGAAAAATTGAATCAATGACTTATTTCCGAAAAATGAAATAATGCTCAAATCAAAGCTTTCGGCATCACTTTTGAGCGTTGCCCAAGGAAGAATAAAGCCGACAGCAGGTAAAAATGTCAAAACCAAACGAACAATTCTGAGCTTTGTTCCCCAAATAGAATAAGCGATTCTGTTTAATGATTTATAGAAAACAGCAAACTGCTTTTCAGCCTTGAGATTATCCTCCTCAAGCCTTTTCTGCCAGTTATGATTAGGAATAGATACTCCGCACTGAGAGCACTCAGCCTTAACATCCCATATGTGCAATTTTTTACCGCAATTAGGACAGGTACTTGCCATAATATGTACCCCTTTCAAAGTTACTTACTTTGCCATTTTATAATTATTTTTGATAATTGTCAATACAATATGAGATATTTAATTATTTTTTATTTAGCCAATAAAAAAGTGTTGATTTAAAGTAATTATTATGATAGTATAGTTTTGATATTATACTGTTGGGACAGCCTTGTCCCGGAAATGAGGGAATGCTTTTGTCAGAACAAACAATGACCGAGGAGATAGGCTTTGACGAAATGGACGAGCTTGATAAGCTTGCCTATACTCACAAAAACTATCTTACTCCAAAGGAAATTGCGGCTTATGTTCTTGTAAATTTCGGTCAAAAGAACCTGAGCCAGTTTGTTGATGCTTTCAAAGAATTCTTTATGATTCAGTTTCTTAAGCTCAACACAACAGCTTACGCCAACATCAGTCTTTTTGCTTCTATCTACGACGCAGTCGATGATACAATTTCAGGTCTTATCATTGACCGTACCCGTACCCGTTGGGGCAGAATCAGACCTTTCTTTATAATTCCACTTCCGCTTTGGGTTATCGGCGGTGCAATGATGTTCTCTGCGCCTAATATCAGCTCGACTCAAAAGGTTGTTTGGGCGGCAGTTGCAATTGTCATTTACGGCTTGGGTATGAGCTATTTCGGTGCTTGGGGTCTTATGATTTACAACATCACTCCAAACACAGACGAGCGTAACAATCTTATTACGATAACCAAATTCTTTGAGCTTTTCGGTACTTGGTTGCCGTCGCTCGTTCCCGTGCTTGTAACACTCCTTCCGAAAATCAACAAGAGCATTACAATGGAAGGAATTTATACAGGCTTTGCATACTTTATGCTGATTCTTGCCGCGGCGTTTGCAGTATTCGGCTTCTTCAATATGAGAGAGCGTGTACCGCTTATGAGCCGTGAAGAAATTAAAGAAACCTCGGTGCTTGAATCACTTAAAAATATCATTACTAACAGACCGCTTCTTGCAGTTATTCTTGCAAACTTCTTTAACTCATTTAAGGCAGTCGGCGGTTCATCCGAGCAGTATTTCTGGCTTAATAATACCGGCTCTCTTATGAATCAGACAATATGCGGTCTTTTCACAGGTATTCCTAACTACATTATGGTTCCCCTTGCGGCTAAAATGGTTAAAAAACTTGGTGCAAGAACAACATCAATAATTGCCGGTTTGTTTGGCTTCTTTGCTTATATGACCTTGTTCTTTGTTGGTTATCATCCCTTCGGTCAAACCTTCCATGATAATTACATACTTAATCTTATTTGGGTTATCTTCGGTCTTACAATCTGCGGTCTGCCAAACAAAATTCTCAATGTCAGCGGACAGATTGTTACAGCCGAGGCACTCGACTATATGGAATGGAAGCACGGACTCAGAAATGAGGCTCTTGTTACAACAGTACAGGGCTATTTCGGTAAGCTTGCTACATCAGTTACCGGCTGGCTTTCGGGTATGGTTCTTACTTGGATTAACTACATTCCTCTTACCGACTCACTCGGTAACGCTATCCCTCAAACAGACCCGACAATGCTTAACGGTATTTGGGCAGTATTCTGTATCCTTCCTGCACTTGCAAGAGGACTTTACGGTGTGTCATTCATCATTTATCCTATCCACGGTAAGCTTCAGCAGCAGATGATTGTTGAGCTTGCTGAAAAGCGTGCAGAAAGACTTGAAGAGCAGAATAAAAAGGATGCTTCCCTCAACAATAACGACTAATTTATGAAAATTTACAGCGTAGCTTATGCTACGCTGTTTTTCTTTTATAATATTTTTAGAACTCCAATGTGTAAAATTTTGCCTTGAATGTTTGACTGCCGTCCGTTTTAGAATATTCTCCGTAGTTGTAAACTAAATCACAAATAGCTATGTACTTATCTTTGTATTTCATTAGGTAAGAATCACGATTACCGCAAGCAATTTGCTCCTTGAATTGTTGAGTAAAAGGACAGCTTTTCATATCCCATACATTATTGCTTTTATCGTATTCCTCTAATTTTAACTTTTCAGTGGTTTAACATATAAATCCCTCCTAAATTAAATTAACCCGCTGATGATATGCTCATCAACGGGTTTGTTAATATGCCTATATACCTACACCGAAAATGAACACAGCAAAGCAATTCCATACGCTCTGCGCATAGAATCATAGGCTCTGTTAAGTTCATAAGCTGATGTAAACATAATATGATTTCCTTTCAAATATTGAATACATACTAACACTAAAGGATTTTATTGTCAAGCGTGATTGCTCAAGCAAGAATATGTCATTTTCCGATTTTCCATGTATTTGGTGAAATCAAAACAAGAATCGGGAAGAGCTCAAGTCTGCCTGCAAGCATATCAATAATCAATACAATCTTTGAAAACAGGCTAAACGACGCGTAATTGCCGACAGGACCTACAAGCTCAAGACCGGGTCCGATATTATTAAAGCAAGAGACAACTGCAGTAAAGGTTGTTGTAGTATCAAACCCGTTAAATGAAACAAGAACAGTAGAAACAAGAATAAAAATAATATAAATAATTAAATAGGCATTTACACCCTTTAAAACATTTGCTTCGACAACTCTTTTATTCATTTTAACATTAAGCACGGTATTAGGCCTTGTCATTTGCCTCAAATCCCTTGAAGCCTGCTTTGCATAAAGCACTATTCTTGAAACCTTAATACCACCGCCGGTAGAGCCTGCACTGCATCCAATAAACATCAGCGACACAAGAATTATTTTTGATAATGTCGGCCAGGTATTAAAATCGGCAGTGCAAAAGCCTGTTGTACTCATTATTGTATTAACAGCAAAAAACGAATCTCTTATTGCGGCTGAAATACTTGTATAAGAGCCCATAATGTTAAGTGTAATCATCGTTACACACACAAGATTTATTATCAAATAAGACCTAAATTCCTCGTCCTTAAACGCAGAAGAAAATTTTCTTGAGAGAATATAATAATACAGGTTGAAATTGATACCGAACAAAAACATAAAAATTATGCAAACCCATTCAACAAAAATGCTGTGATAGCCGTAGATTGAGTTATTCAAAACACTGAATCCGCCTGTACCCGCAGTGGCAAAGGCAGTAACAACGCTGTCAAAAAATCTTATGTTATCCCCTGTTATTCTGCCGCCGACAAAAAGTACAAATATTTCTATAATCGTAATAACAAAATAAATAATATATAGTATTCTTGCACTTGTAGATATTTTTGCGGCAACCTTTCCTGCCTTTGGGCCGGGGACCTCCGCCTTCATAACATACATTGAATTAGCTCTTGACTTAGGTATCAAGGCAATCATAAACGACAGAATACCCATACCGCCGATCCAATGCGTAAAGCTTCGCCAAAAAAGGATTGATTTAGGAAGTGACTTTATCTCATTGAGTATTGAAGCGCCTGTTGTTGTAAAGCCAGATGCCGACTCAAAAAAGGCGTCGGCAAAATTCGGAATTGCACCGCTGATATAAAACGGAAGCGCGCCGAAAAGCGACAAAAGAAGCCACGACAGGCCGCAGATAACAAGTCCTTCCTTTGCATATATTTTAATTTTTTGAGGCTTCATACTTCTTAAAATTAAGCCTGTAATTACAAGAATAATTATCGGAATAATAAATGCCTTATAACCAGCCTCGTCAAATCCGTTTAATCTGTAATAAAACGCTACCGAAAGAGGTAAAATCATAAGAAGCCCGAGGATAATCATAATTTTACCGAGCAGGTAGAAAATTGATTTATAATTCATATTAGCTCCTTATGAAAGTATATCGTTTAACTCATAAATTTTTGATGCTTTAGATACAATAATTACTCTGTCGCCCTGCTCAATAGCATCGCTGCCGCTTGGAATAATGAATTTATTCTTTCTGTGCAGAGCCGCAATGAGGACATCCTTTTTAATATCAAGTGACGAAAGAGGCTTGCCGAGAAATGTTACATCGCCGTCGGCAACAAATTCGCTCGCCTCGATTTTTCCGTCAACAAGCTTATAAAGAGTTTTCATTGACGATGAGCTGACACTCTTTTTTGCTCTTACATACTGTGTAATCATATCACAGGTGATTTCGGAAACATTGATATATGTATCCATTCCCATTTTTTCAAGCATTTTTGTAAGATTAAGATTGTTTATCTTTGTAACATTCTTTGGCACATTCAGGCTTTCACTATACATTGAAACAAGAAAATTTGTTTCGTCAGAGTCAGTCAAAGTAACAACAGCGTCCATTCTGTCAATACCCTCCTCGTTAAGAAGAGCGTAATCACCGGCATCGCCGTTGATAATAGTTGCCTCGGAGCAATGCTCAAAAAGAACATCGCATTTCTTTCTGCTTTTTTCAAGAATAACAACATTCTTGCCTGCCTCTTCAAGCATATGAGCAAGATAGATTGCAATTCTTGAACCGCCTATAATCATAACATTCTTTATGCTTGTTGTTTTTTTAGCAGAAAGCTCTCTTGCGATTTTGCCAAGGCTGTAATGAGAGCCTGAAATATGAATCATATCCCCTTCACGCAAAACAAACTCGCCGTTTGGGATATATACATCTTCACCCCTGCTGACAGCACAAATAATGAATTTGTTTTTTGATGAAAGCTCGCTTACTTTTTTACCGCAAACAGAGCTTTCTTTTTTCACCTTAATGCCAACAATGTCAATATTTCCGTTAGCAAAGCTTTCGACATTAACTACGGAAGGAAACTGAAGAATTTTAAACACCTCAAGAGCGGCGGCAAAATCGGGATTTATCATCATAGATATACCAAGCTCATCTCTCATAAAATTAATCTGAGCAGAGTATTCGGGATTACGAACTCTTGAAATAGTGTTTTTTGCTCCCATTCTTCTGCCGATAAGGCAGGAAAGGATATTGTTTTCATCAGACGGAGTGGTTGCGATAAGCAAATCGCAGCTTTTAATGTCCGATTCGCGCAACACCTCGCATTGTGTTGCGCTTCCGTAGACTCCCTGAACATCATAGGATTCAACAATTTTATTTACCTTTGACTCGTTAATATCGACCACCGTAACATTGTGGTTTTCTTCAACCAAGCTTTCAGCCAGCTTGATTCCGAGCTTTCCTGCACCGATAATCGTTATATTCATACTGTTCTCCTAATTCCTTAACATTTCTTTTGGAAACTGTGAATTATATAAATTATAGTAAAATCCTTTTTTCTCAAAAAGCTCACTGTGACTTCCCTGCTCGATTATATTTCCGTCCTTCATAACAAGAATTATATCGGCATTTTTGATGGTAGAAAGCCTGTGAGCAACAATAAATGTCGTTCTGCCCTGCATAAGAGTATTAAATGCTTTTTGAATTTTTATTTCTGTTCTTGTGTCGATTGAGGATGTTGCCTCATCAAGAATAAGCATTGGCGGAGGAGAAAGCATCAGCCTTGCAATACAAAGAAGCTGCTTTTGTCCCTGCGAAAGAGAGCCTCCGTCCTCGCCGATATAGGTATCATATCCGTTTGGCAATCGTTTGATAAATGAGTGTGCATATGCAAGCCTTGCGGCATTTTCAATTTCTTCATCTGTTGCGTCAGGCTTTGCAAGGCGGATATTTTCTTTGACGGTTGCACTTTTCAGCCAAGTGTCCTGAAGCACCATACCGAAGCTTTTTCTGAGTGATTTTCGTGTGATTTTGTCTGTGTCAATACCGTCAATTATTATATTGCCCCTTTGCTGCTCGTAAAATCTCATAAGAAGATTGATAAGCGTTGTTTTTCCACAGCCTGTCGGACCGACGATTGCTACGGTTGTGCCCTTGCCGACCTTTAAGCTTAAATCTGTAATAAGGCTTTTTTCGGGAACATATGAAAAGTCAAGATTTTTGATTTCAATATTTCCCTGAGCATCTTTAAGCTCAATGGCATCATAATCATCAGCCTTAACGGACTCCTCCTCAATAAGCCTTAAAACTCTACCGGCACAGGCAATTGCATTTTGAAGCTCGGTTATGACAGAGCTTATTTCATTAAACGGCTTTGTATATTGATTTGCATATGACAAGAAGCACGAAAGTATGCCGACAGTAATATTGCCTTTAATTGCCATTATCGCACCGAAAAGCGCTACTGCGGCATATACAATGCTGTTGACAAATCTTGTTGCAGGATTTGTAATTGAAGAAAAGAAGGTCGCCTTTAACGAGCAGTCAGCAAGCCTGTCGTTGATATCGTCAAAGCGCTCAAGGTTTTCTACATTCATAGAATATGCTTCGGCAACCTTTTGGTTTGAGATCATTTCATCAATAAACGCCGTCTGCTCGCCTCTTGTTTTTGATTGAAGTGAAAACATTTTATAGGTTTTTCCCGCAATAAATTTTGCAATAAAAAATGAAAGCGGTGTTACCACAACAACTACAAGAGTTATCCAAACATTTATTGAAAGCATAAAGCCTAATGTTCCGAGAATGGTTATAACGCCGGTAAAAAACTGTGTAAATCCCATTAAAAGACCGTCTGCAAGCTGGTCAACATCGCCTATAACCCTGCTTACAATATCACCCTTGGGGTGTGAATCAATAAAGGAGCAAGGCAAAGCCTCAATTTTTTCAAATGCCTTTTTTCTGAAATCACGCGATACATTATATGTTATCTTATTGTTGCAGACATTCATCAGCCATTGCAATAGTGCAGTAATAGCAACGATGATTGCAGTCTGTATCAAAATGGAAATCATTCTGTCAAAATCGACATTACCTTTTGACACAATACAGTCTATTGCCCGTCCCACAAGAATAGGTGCATAAAGAATAAGCGCAACGCTTACTAAGGCAAGAAGTAAAGACAGGCACAGATAATACTTATATTTTCCGATATAAGAAAAAACCTTTTTAAGAGTATCCCTACTGCTCATCAGATAGCCTCCCTTCCAAACTGAGAGGTATAAATTTCCTTATAAACCCCGCAGTCCTCAAGAAGCTGTGAATGAGTACCTATACCCACACACTCGCCATCCTCAAGAACAATAATTTTATCTGCGCTCATAACCGATGACGCTCTCTGTGAAACTATAAACACAGTCGGATTATACGGCAGAGAATATATTTCTTCTCTAAGCTTTGCCTCGGTAGCAAAATCAAGAGCCGATGAAGAATCGTCAAGAACAAGTATTTCAGGGCGGCGCACAAGTGCTCTTGCAACGGACAAACGCTGTTTTTGACCGCCGGAGAGATTTGAACCGTTTTGCTCAATATAAAAATCAAGACCGCCCTTTTCGCTTATTGTATCATAAATTTGTGCGATTTTCAGAGCACTTACTATTTCTTCGTCAGAAGCGTCCTTTTTGCCCCATTTCATATTATCCCTGACTGTGCCTTTAAACAATACCGCTTTTTGCTGAACAAAGCCGATTTTACTCCTCAGTACATCGTCATTATATGACTTTACATCTCTTGAGTCAACATAGACAGTACCGCTTTGTGCATCATAAAAATGCGCTAAAAGAGAAACAAGGCTTGATTTGCCCGAGCCTGTACCGCCTATTATTCCGACGGTTTCGCCCTTTTCAGCCGTAAAGGATATATTATTAAGTGAAACCTCAGACGCGTTTTTATATCTGAGTGAAACATTGTCAAATTCAATATAGCTTTTGCTTAAAGCATTGCTGTCATTATGAGAAAGTGTATTGCTTTGTGCAAAAACATCGTTTATTCTGTCAGCCGAAGCAAACGCCTTTGTAACGGTTACAATAAGATTTGCAAGCTTTATAAGCTCAACCAAGATTTGACTCATATAATTATAAAGTGCAACAACCTGTCCCTGAGTGAGCTCACCTGCGTTTACCTTAAGACCACCGCTGTAAACAAGCACAACAATAGCAATATTGATAATCACATAGGTAACCGGATTTAGAAGCGCAGAAATACGGCCAACTGCTCTTTGAAGATGCGAAAGAAGCTCATTTCTTTTATTAAATTCCTTTTTTTCGGTTTCTTCGCCCGTAAAGGCTCTGATTACTCTTGCACCCTCAAGATTTTCTCTTGTGATAAGTGTAACGCTGTCAAGCTTTGACTGAACATCCTTGTGCCTTGGTATTGTATATGCCATAACAGAAAACACAACAACTGACAAAAGAATAATTGCCGCAAGAAAAATAAAGGCACATTTGACATCAATAAAAAATGCCATAACCATAGCACCGATAACGATAAACGGCGACCTCAAAAACAGCCTTAACACGAGATTAACGCCGTTTTGAACCTGATTAACATCATTTGTCATCCTTGTAATAAGTGATGATGTTCCGAGAGTGTCAAGCTCACTAAAGGAAAGCGACTGAATTTTTTGATAAAGCGAATGCCTGAGCTTTCTTCCAAAGCCCGTAGCAGCCTTTGCGGCAAAATACTGAGCGGTTATTGCAGCAGTCATTCCGACAAGTGCAAGCAAAACGAGAATTGCGCTTTTTGAAATTATATACTTTATATCTCCCTTGTAAATGCCGACATCAATAATCGATGCAATTACAAGCGGTACTATAAGCTCAAAGGAAGCCTCAAGAAGCTTAAAAAGCGGAGCGAGAACAGACTCCTTAATATACCCTTTCAAATAAACCAATAAGCTTTTCAAATTCACACCCGCTTCCTTTTTTTCATCAATTATATAAGATAAATACTTTTTCGTCAATAAAATGAAAAAAAATATACTTATTACTTTACTTTTTCTATTATTTGATATATATTTATTATAATCAAAATTAGATATTATGTGAGGTAATAAAAATGAGTAAATCTCCCGTTACCGCAATTATAGTGGGTGCCGGACACAGAGCCCTCGTTTACAGCGAGCTTGCAAAAACAAATCCCGAATTACTTAAAATAGTGGGTGTTGCCGACCCTAATCCCGTAAGAAGAAAGCATTGTATGGAATACTTTGGCTTTGGCGAGGATATGTGCTTTGAATCTGCTGAGGAGCTTGCCAAAAAGGGAAAGCTTGCCGACACAATAATCAACGGCACAATGGACGAGGCGCATATCGAAACCTCTGTTCCGCTTTTAAACTGCGGATATGATATGCTTCTTGAAAAGCCGTTTGCCGTTAACGAGCAGGAAATGAGAACGCTTGTTGAATGTGCAAGAAAAAACAATTCCAAGGTTATGATTTGCCATGTTCTCAGATATACTCCTTTTTATTACTCTATCAAAAAAAGAATTGCCGACGGCGAAATCGGCGATATCATAAATATTCAAACCTCGGAGCATGTTTCATATCATCACCTTTCTACATCTTATGTAAGAGGAAAATGGGCTAACTCCGACAAATGCCACACAACAATGCTTCTTGCAAAATGCTGTCACGACCTTGACATTATGATGTGGATGATGTCAGAAACAAAGCCTGTTCAAATTTCATCGTTCGGCGGAAAGTATCAGTTTAAGCCGGAAAACGCACCCGAGGGTGCAGGAACAATCTGTATGAAGGATTGTCCGCTTGTTGATACCTGCAATTTCTCAACAAAAAGACTTTATATTGACCACCCTGACAGATGGGCTTTTTATGTTTGGGACGCGCTTGAGAGCATAGAAAATCCGACAATTGAGGATAAAATTGCACTTATGAAGAGCGACAGTCCGTATGCAAGATGTATGTATAAATGCGACAACAATGTAGTTGACCATCAGTCTGTCCTAGTAAACTTTGCAAACGGTGCAACCGGAACACACAATATGGTCGGCGGATCCTCCGAGCCGCTCAGAAGAATACATATTGTCGGCACTAAGGGTGAAATTTACGGTAATTTTGAAGAATCAAAATTCTATGTATCAAAAATAAATCCATCGCCCAACGCACATCACGGAGAATGCGATCTTGAAGAGGTTGACCTTAATGTCACCGGTGATATGGTAGGTGCCTACGGAGGTCACGGCGGCGGTGACGAAAGACTTACAGAGGATTTTGTTAAATTCATTCAAGGCGAAAAGCCAAGCCTTGCCTGCACATCAATATTCGATTCTGTTGCAGGTCATCTGTCAGTTTATCTTGCAGATGAGTCAAGAGAAAAAGGCGGAATGCCGATGAAGGTTGAGCTGTAATTAAATAAATTTTTCCATAAAAAAACGGACTTTTACAGTCCGTTTTTTTATTTATAATATTGTTCCGCCGCCGATAATCGTATCACCGTCATACAAAACTACCGCCTGTCCCTTTGTAATCGCTCTTTGCGGCTCATCAAACAGCACTTTGACTGAACCGTTTTCCAAAATAAATGCTGTTGCAGGCTGTTCCTTCATATTGTATCTTACTCGCGCCTTACATTTAATAATTTCCGACGGATTTGGAATCAGCCAGTTAAAATCATTTGCCAAAGCCTCTTTTGAAAAAAGCTCGTCATTAGTGCACAGCGTTACGGTATTTTTTTCAATATTCTTGTCAGCAACATACATAGGCTTGCCAAAGGCAACGCCAAGCCCCTTTCTTTGCCCGTTTGTATAGCGGATTATCCCCTTGTGAGTACCGAGAACATTGCCGTTAACATCTACAAAATCGCCATCGGGATAAGATTTGCCTGTATATTTTTCAATAAAGCCGGCATAATCACCGTCGGGAACAAAGCAAATATCCTGACTGTCCTTTTTTCGTGCATTTAAAAAGCCGTTTTCCTCGGCAATTTCACGGATTTGAGCCTTTGAATAATCACCGAGAGGAAAAAGAATATGCGAAAGCTGATGTTGAGTTAAAGAATAAAGAACATAGCTTTGGTCCTTGGTTTCGTCAATTCCTTTTTTTAAATAGTACCAGCCGTTTCTTTCCTCCACCCTTGCATAATGACCTGTTACAACATAATCATATCCAAGCTCGTTCATTCTTTGAAAAAGCTTTTCAAACTTTAAATACCTGTTGCAATCAATACAGGGATTCGGTGTCCCGCCGTTTTCATAAGTAGAAATAAATTTATCTATTACCTTTTCTTTAAACTCATCTTTAAAATTAAAGACATAATACGGGATTGAAAGCTTAAACGAAACCGCCCTTGCATCCTCAATATCGTCAAGTGAACAGCAGGTTTTTTCTCTGCTGACTGCGATATTCTCATTATCATAGAGCTTCATCGTTGCGCCTATGCAGTCATATCCGTTTTTCTTCATCAAAAAAGCGGCAACGCTGGAATCAACGCCACCGCTCATTGCGATAATAACCTTTTTATTCATACAAAACCTAACCGAGCCTAATCATTTCATCAATACATCTTTTTGCGCCAATATATGTATCCTCATCAAGAATAATTTCTTCGCCAAAGGTGCCCTTGCAGCAATTAAGAACATCTACGAGCGTAGTTGCTTTCATATTGTGACAGATACAATCCTTTGAAAGAGGATAGAAATTTTTGTCGGGACAGGCAAGCTGTAAATGAGATACAATGCTGTTTTCGGTTCCGATAATAAATTCCTTTGCGTCACTGTTTTTTGCATAATCCATAATACCTGTTGTTGAGCCTGCGTAATCAGCGTGCTTGACAACATCGGGAATACACTCGGGATGAACAAGAAAGAGTGCATCGGGGTGCAATTCCTTTGCCTTGAGCACATCTCTCTCTGACATTCTTGCGTGAGTGGGACATCCACCGCTTAAAAGCTTAAAATTCTTTTCCGGAAGCTGCTTTGCTATCCAGTCACCGAGGTTACAATCGGGTATAAAGAGAATGTTGTCGCTTTCAAGCTTTCTGCAAATTTTTAATGCAGAGGAGGAGGTTACGCAAACATCACAGATTGTTTTAAGCTCGCTTGTCGTGTTGATATACGCAACAACAGTATAATCGGGGTACTGCTCTTTAACCTGAGAAATAACCTCCTTATCCATCATCTCAGCCATAGGACAGCCTGCCGACGGATTTGAAAGAATAACCTTTTTCTCGGGTGAAAGAATTTTAACAGTTTCCGCCATAAAGCGAACACCGCACATAATTACAGTTTTATTCTGAACCCTTGAAGCCTCAACCGAAAGTGCAAAGGAATCACCTACAAAATCGGCAACTTCCAAAATTTCGGGTGACTGATAACAATGTGCAAGTATGCAAATATCATTTTCTTTTTTTAATCTGATAATTTCCTGCTGAATGTCTTTTATCATTCGTGTTCTCCGCAATGAGCACAATCCCCGCCGCAGAACTTTGACGCGTCATATGCAATTCCATTTTTATCATAATAGTCCTTGACAGCCATTTTTACAGCCTCTTCTGCAAGCACACTGCAATGAACCTTGACCGGCGGTAAACCGTCAAGAGCCTCAACAACTGCCTTGTTGGTAAGCTCGAGTGCCTTGTCAATCGGCTGACCCTTAATCATTTCGGTAGCCATTGAGCTTGAAGCAATGGCGGAAGCACAGCCAAAGGTGTTAAACTTGACATCCTCAATAATTCCGTCGTCGCTTACCTTAATATACATTTTCATAATATCGCCGCACTTGGCATTGCCAACCTCGCCGATACCGTCTGCGTCTTCAATTTTACCAACATTTCTTGGATTTGTAAAGTGGTCCATAACTTTTTCTGAATAAAGAGCCATAATTTATTTTTCCTCCTTAGTTATTTTTTCCCAAACAGGTGAAATGGAACGCAAATACGAAACCACCTCGGGCACGCATTTGATAATGTGCTCCATTTCCTCCATAGTGTTATATTCGCTGATAGAAAGCCTTAATGAGCCGTGTGCAATCTCTACGGGAACTCCTATTGAAAGAAGAACATGTGACGGATCAAGACTGCCGCTTGTGCAGGCTGAACCGCTTGATGCGCATATGCCCTTCATATCAAGAAGAAGCAAAAGACTTTCACCCTCAATACCCTCAAAGCACATATTAAGAGTTCCGGGAAGCCTCTTTTCCAAATCGCCGTTAATTCTGCTTCTTTCAATATCCTTTAAGCCCTCAATAAGCCTGTTTCTCATTGCGGTAACCTTTTGTGCATTTTCATCAAGAGAAGCAACTGCATCCTTTATGGCCTGTGCCATACCTACTATTGCAGGCATATTTTCCGTTCCTGCTCTCTTTCCTCTTTCCTGAGCGCCGCCCTCAATAATGTTTTTGAGAAGAATTCCCTTTCTTGCATATAGAAAACCGATACCCTTGGGACCGTGGAATTTGTGAGCAGAGGCCGAAAGCATATCACAATTTAAGTCCTTTACATTTACAGGAATATGACCTATTGCCTGAACGGCATCTGTGTGAAAATAAACACCCTTTTTTTTGCAAATCTCACCTATTTCGCTAATCGGCTGAATTGTTCCGATTTCGTTATTTGCAGTCATAATGGTAACAAGACAGGTGTCATCATCAATAGCCCTTTCAACATCCTCAGGCTTAACAATACCGTTTGAATAAACATCAAGAAGAGTAATTCTAAAGCCCTCTTTTTCAAGAGCGTTAAGAGTATGCAAAACAGCGTGATGCTCAAATTTTGAAGAAATTATATGCTTTTTACCTTTTTTTGCACCGAGGAATGCGGCTGTTCTGATAGCCTGATTGTCTGCCTCGCTTCCTCCCGATGTAAAATATATTTCCTTAGCATCGGCACCGATAGCATCGGCAACCGTTTGTCTTGCAGCCTCAAGCTGTTCCTTAGCAATCTGCCCTACTGTGTGAAGTGATGACGGATTACCGTAAATATCAGTCATAAGCGGCATCATAGCATCAAGAGCGTTTTTGCTCAGCTTAGTTGTGGCTGCGTTATCTGCATATACATTCATTTAAATATCCCTACCTTTTCAATAGGAAATAATAGCACTAATTTCCTACCTTGTCAATAGGAAATACATCATTTTCCGATTGTTACAAATAACATTTACACTTATTTGCCAAATTATTCAAAATAGACAACAAAAAAAGACTCTGCCCGTATGGACAAAGTCTTTTATAATTTGTTTAAAATCAATCAAACAGAATATCCGTGCCTGCAAATGAAAGCGGCTCGTATTCACCGTCGTGGCAATAATAAACTGCCGAAAGGTTGACTGCAACGGCAAAGGTCTTGCCTGAGCAGGTAAACATAAAGCAATCTGCACTGTTAACAGTTTCTATTCTGTTATTAAATGAAATTGCTGTGCTTGAAGGATCCTTCTTGTATCCGATTGACTTCCAGTTATCCTGAATTGTCTGCTGAAGAAGCTTCTTGGCATCTGCAATACTGTAGTCGGGAGTTGTAGTAATTTCGTGCGGATTTGAGTATGGCTCAAAATCACCTGCAACACCTGCATCCTCGGAAATTGTTGTTTCCTCGTTAACAGGAGCAACATATTCATAGCTTATGTACATAATAATGAAATAAATAAGGAACCAGATTAAAAGAATAAGGATTATCATAAGGATAATCTTGCCTGCCTTGTTCTCGTTCTGAGCTGAGCCTGCAAACTCTTCCTTGTCAGGAATTTGAACAGGAACGAAAGGCTTGCCCTTCTTGGCACATTTCTTTTCGTTCTTAGCATTTTTCTTTTCAAGACTCTTGACACATTTTGCGTATGCCTTGTCAACAGCCTTATCTGCTTTGATTTCCTTTTTTGATCTATATTCGTCAATAGGCGGAATAGCAATCGGAACAAACTCCTTGCCCTCACCCTTAGCCTTTGACTGAAGCTTAGCGTTTTTCTTTTCTGTGTCTTTTACAAAGCTGTTATAAGCCTTTGCGTGTTTTTTGTCAGCCTTAGCCTGATACTTTGCATTAGCCTTTTCAGCCTTAGCTTCCTTCTTATTAAGCTTTGCTTCCTTCTTTGCAAGCTTTTTTGCGTTTTTATCTTCTTTACTCAAGGCAGATACCTCCTTATAAATCTAATAGTAGTATAACATCAACACTTTTAAATTTCAACAAAAAAATTATTATAATCGGGCGTATTTTATGAATAAACTGTAAACATTGTCACAATTTACTGTGTAATTTGTTAATAGTTACACAAATAAAAGTTAATAATAATTTATTATTTACCAAAATTATCTATTTTTTTTCTTGCTTCAAAAAGCGAAATATCGTTGCTTTGTGCTATACTTTTTAGACTTTCAAGCTCAGTCTTTTCCCTTTCGGCTCCAAAGCCAAAAGACCTTTTGACCTTTACCTTACCGAGAGGAGTATTCCGTGACTCAATTTTTCTTTCCAGCACATAACGTTGCGGTGAATATACTCTGATTCCTATTGTAGTTGTATGCTTGAAGATGAGGCTTGAAAATTTCTCGCTTTCACCTTTATCGCACAACACGGTAATTTTTGTTCCGATCCTACCCTTTTTCATATAAACAGACTCGCAGTAAACATCCTTTGCACCCGAGCTTAAAAGTATTTCGCATGCGTATGAGATTTCCTCAGCCGTCATATCATCAACATTAAATTCAAGCTGAGAAATTATTTCTGTTAAATTCTGCTCAGACAAAAAGGCTCTCAGTATATTTGCTCTGCCGATATCCTTTTTCCCCATACCGTAGCCGATTTTTCGGTTATTAAATGCAAAGCATTCCGAAAACTCATTGCAGAAATACTTTAAAACAGCACTGCCCGTCGGGGTACAAAGCTCGCAATAAATATCACTTTTATAATAAGGTATTTCCTTTAATATTTCGACAGTTGCAGGAGCGGGTACAGGAAGCTTTCCGTGTGCGCATTTTACAACTCCGTTGCCAACATTTATCGAAGATGCATAAACCCTGTCTGCGCCTATCTTGTCAAAAAGATAAGAGCATATCACCGTGTCTGCAATAGCATCCATAGTACCAAGCTCGTGAAAATGAATTTCAGCCGCTTCCCTGCCGTGAACTCTGCTTTCGGCATTTGCTATAATGGTATAAATATTTTTGGCGTCGGCTTTTATTTTTTCACTTGTGTTAAGTAAATCAATTATATTGAATATGTCATCAAGATTTCTTTCAGTTTGGTGATGTTCGGTAGACTCTGTTTCCTCGGCACCCTTATAAATCACCTTAGTGCTGACTGCACTGACAGAATAACTGCTGTTTTTTTCAAACAGTATCTCTGTGTCGGGAATATTCATATTCTTTATATCATTGATTACAGCGTCCTTGTCATCAATCAAATCAAATAATGCGGATATAATCATATCGCCCGAAGCACCGTTATTGCATTCAAAATATAATGTTTTCATAAATTCACCGTCACATATTATTTATCATATTAGCAAGATAGCCTGCTCCGAAGCCGTTATCAATATTAACAACACTCACACCGCCGGCGCAGGAATTTAGCATTGAAAGAAGAGCAGATACTCCGCCGAAGCTTGCACCGTAGCCGACACTTGTCGGAACTGCGATAACAGGGCAATCAACAAGCCCTGCAATAACGCTTGCAAGAGCGCCCTCCATACCGGCACAGGCAACAATAACTCTTGCGCGGGACAGAGTATCAATGTTTGCTGTCAGCCTGTGAATACCGGCAACACCGACATCGTAAAGCCTTGTTACATTATTATTATAAAACTCGGCTGTAAGCGCCGCCTCCTCTGCAACGGGAATATCACTCGTGCCTGCACAGGCAACAACAATATTTCCCCTTTCGCCTTTTCTTTCAAAGGTGCCTGCAACCGCAATTTTTGAAAGCTCGTCATAAAAAAGAGGAAGCTCGTTTTTAAGATAATCTGCATTATCCTTGCTAAGTCTTGTTATCAATACAGATTTTTCACCGATTGAAAGCATTTTTTGCGTTATCTTCAAAATTTGCTCCTTGGTTTTTCCTGCTGCGTAAATAACCTCTGGGGCGCCCTGACGAATTCCTCTGTGGGTATCAAGCTTTGCAAAGCCCAAATCCTCATAAGGCTCTGTCTTAAATTTTACTATTGCATCATCGCACGAAAGCTCACCCGATGAAACTCTTTCAAGAATATTTCGCAATTCATCTTTATTCATTTAATCACCCTCAGGCTCTCTAAAATCAAGGCTTAAGCTCACACCGTCATAATATTTTTTCAGACCTTTGACGATTTTGTCATCATTTAAGAGCTTATCTGCGTCCGACTTTCTCATTTCAAGAACAGCCGAGCCGTTTTTGTATCTCACTCTAAAATCTAAAAAGCCTGCATCAAAAAGCTCTTGCTCGGCTTTTTCGGTAGTTTTGAGAATTTTATCTGTAATTTGTGTTCCCTTTTCAATTCTCGTTGCAAGGCAGGAATAAGACGGCTTGCCGTAAACAAAAAGTCCGTTTTCTTCAGCCGTTTTTCTTATATCCTTTTTAGTGAGCGAGCATAATCTAAGCGGTGAAAGCACACCAAGCTCGCACAAAGCCTTATAGCCCGGTCTGTCTTCAATATCATCACTTGCATTTGTACCGTCGAGAACGGTATCAAAGCCGTCGCAGTGTGCCCTTTCAATAATTTTTGACATAATTTGCTTTTTGCAGTAATAGCATCTTTCTGGAGTGTTTGAACAAATATTTTGATTATCAAGCACGCTTAAATTGATTATCTCAAGCTCGGCTTCAAGCTGATTGCATATTTTTATTGCGTCATCAAGCTCAAACTGAGGCTGAAATTCAGTTTTGACAAAATAGGCCTTAACTGATTTGGAATACTTTTTGGCATAAAGCAGCAAAACGGAGGAATCAACCCCTCCCGAAAAAGCAACCGCAGCTTTGTTATACTTACTAAAAAAATCTTTTATATCCATTTTTTCTCCGATAATAATATGTATCTTAGAGCACTAACAATAATGTGCCTGCTGTTATGAATATAACACCGAAAAAGGATTTTACGGTAAACTGCTCGTGTAGGAATATAAACGCAAGAACAAGTGTAATAACAACACTCATTTTATCAATCGGAACAACCTTTGACACATCACCAAGCTGAATTGCTCTGTAATAGCAGAGCCAGGAAATGCCTGTTGCAAGACCAGAAAGAATCAAAAATATCCAGCTTTTTCTGCTGATAGAGTAAATTCCTCCTTGCTCCTTAGTTATAAAAACCATTCCCCACGACAAAAGCACAACAACAATTGTCCTTATCGCTGTCGCGAGATTTGAGGGAACATCTTCTATGCCTATTTTTGCAAGTATTGAGGTCAGTGCCGCAAAAATTGCCGAAAGCACGGCAAAAACAATCCACATATAATTTCACTTCCGCAAATAAAACTTATACAAAACAAATACAAGCTAATTATACTATGCAAAAAAATCTTTATCAAGAGATAATATCAATAAAATACTTGATATATATTCATTGTTGCTGATATAATTGCTTTAACGGAGGTGTGCTTTATGTCACTTAACAAATATCTGTTTTGCTATTTCACAGGCAATCTGCCCGAAGAGGAATCTGTTCATTTTGCACTTTCAGATGACGGGTATCACTTTTTTGCTCTCAACAAAAACAATCCTGTAATTAAACAAAGGCTCGGCAAAAAGTCGTGCAGGGACCCGTTTATTTTCCGTGATGAAGATAATGTTTTTCATATTATCGCAACGGATATGAGATGTCACGACGGGTGGAACAGCAATACCTCTATGGTCATTTGGGACAGTACGGATTTAATAAGCCGGGAAAACGAAAGAATAATAGACTTTACTCAGTTTGAGGAAACAAAAAGCTGTGACAGGGTTTGGGCACCTCAGGTAATGTATGACAATGAAAAATCCGAATATATGATTTATTGGTCACACCACAATACAGATGATAACCTTGACACAATTATTTGGTATGCGTACACAAAGGATTTTAAATCACTTACTACTCAGCCCAAGATATTATTTAATCCAAAAAGCAGACTAAGTGCCATTGACGCCGACATTATTGAACACAACTCAAAATACTATCTTTTTGAGGCTGACGGAGAAAAGGACGGTATTTGCTATGCTGTCAGCGAGCATTTGTCAGGTCCGTATTTTGAGCCTGAAAATAATAAAGTTTCGGTTGCTGATACCTCTCTTGAGGGTAACTGCATATACAAAATTTTAAATACCGATAAGTATGTGATGATAGCTGACCAATTTAAATCAGGCGGATATTTTGCACAGGAAAGTGAGGATTTAATTCACTTCAAAAAATGCGAGAATTTTGAAATAAATCACATCCGTCCCCGTCACGGCTCAATGCTTCACATCACTAACGAAGAATATATAAGACTTATTGAGCACTTTGGTAAATAAGATAATTGTAAAGCAGGCGGATTGCTCTGTTTGTTTTCTTGATTAACAGTATATTCTGTGATAATATTTAAGTAACAACAAATAATCGGAGAATAAATTATGGACTTTTTAAACATTATTATTACATTACTCATTCCTACTGTTTTAATTTTCGGCGGACTTATTATGTGGAAAACACCTGCGAAAATGAAAAGTCCGATAGGCTGGAAAACAAAAATCGCTATGCAAAGCGAGGACAATTTTGCTTATGCCAACAAATACGGCGGAAGGAAAATGTTCATTCTCGGAATAGCTGAGTTTATTGTTACGCTAATCGCAATCTTAATTTTTAATCACCCGATAACACAATTAACAGCAACGGTCATACAGTCAATCTGTATGTATTATATGGTATATTCCGTTGAAAAGCATTTAAAAGACACTTTAAATAAATAGCAGAAATTGAAAGCCTGAGGGATTATTCCTTCAGGCTGTTTTCTTCATTATCTCTGTATTTCTGCTTTCCTATATCCAAATGCGAAATATCAATATAATCGGGCATACCGTTTCTGTACGGTGTTTGAACGACACCCTCAATAAGAGGCTTTAGATATCTTACCATTTCCTCGGTAACATCGTTTTTACTTTCACTTATCCAGCTAATTGGAACGGTCTTTTCGGTATTAGCAACTATACCGATTTCCTCTGTTGAGTATTCAACGCTGTAAGGTAAATCGGAAATTCTGTGAAGTGTTGAAAAAACTCCCGTCTTTCCCTGCAAGGCAGATTTAACAGCCACAATAGCAAGGTTAAATGCCTCCTCAACATCGGTAAGTGATGTTATATGCCCTGCGCTTCTTTGCAAAACGCTAAGCTCAAGTGCTCTGACCTTACAGCCGATTTCATTTTCAATTACACCCTTAAGATAGCTTCCTGCTCCGCTGAGCATTGAGTGACCGAATTCATCTACCTTGTCTGATTTAGAAGAAATGTATTCGCCGTTTTTGTCCTTAATTCCCTCACTGACAACGACAATAATAGAATTATATTCCGAAAGCTTAGCCTTAACATCATCTAAAAATCTGCTGACTGAAAATTCAACCTCAGGCAGATATACAAGATGAGGTGCAGTATTCCCCTCTCCTCTTGCAAGAACCGACGAGGCTGCAAGCCAGCCGGCATCTCTGCCCATAACCTCAATTATATGAACGCTTTTTACATTGTATATACTTGTATCATAGGAAACCGCCTTTACTGCCGAGGCAACATATTTTGCCGCACTTGCAAAGCCGGGTGAATGGTCAATTCCGTTTAAATCATTATCAATCGTTTTAGGTATTCCGACAACCTTAATATCTATTGAATGAGATAAAGTATAATCGGCAAGCTTTTTTACTGTATCCATAGAGTCATTTCCGCCGATATAAATAAAATAACCAACATCAAGCTTATTTAGAATATCAATTATTCTTTTATATTCCTCGCCGTCATCCTTAAGCTTATATCTGCAAGAGCCGAGATACATCGCAGGAGTAAGCTTTAGTCTGTTTATCTCAGACGGATTACTACCGAAGGTCGCGCTTAAATTCATAATTTTGTTTTCGAGCAAGCCCTCAATACCGTTAATCATTCCGTAAACCGTACCTATTTTTTCCTGCTTAAGTGAATAATCAATTACACCGGCAAGGCTTGAATTTATTACTGCAGTCGGGCCGCCCGACTGACCTACAATCAGATTTCTTTTCATATTCGCTCCTAATTATATTATGAATAGGTTGTATTTGAATATACAGTATAATACATTATCTTTTGCGAGAATTCAATAAAATATTGACATAATATACAAATATAAGTTATTATTGTATTGATATTATATATCAATATATTATTAGGGGTAAATTATGGATTGGAAAGAGATATATAAAAGCAAGCTTGTCAGTGCCGAGGAAGCAATCAAGGCTATCAATGACGGCGACAAGGTTGTTACAGGCTTTGGCTGTGGCGAGCCTTTCGGGATTGAAAGAGCACTTGTTGAGCATTATCAGGATTTCAAAGATGTTGAAATCATCAGTATGCTCACATTAGGCGACTCGCCTTGGTGCCGTCCCGAAATGAAGGGGCATTTCACGCTAAACTGCCTGTTTGCTTCTCAAAGCAACAGAAAGGCAATTTCAACTGGTGTAAGCGAATTTACCACATCTCATTTTTATGAAATTCCCGATGTTATTAAGAATTATATATGCCCGAGAGTATCAATTGTTATGGTATCCCCTCCCGACGAGCACGGATATGTTTCGTTTGGTACTACCGTTGATTATACTAAGGGCACAACAGATTACTGCGAGATTGTAATTGCGCAGGTAAATAAATTTATGCCCAGAACCTTTGGTGAAAGCATTAAGCATGTAAGAGATTTCACATATTTTGTTGAACACGACGAAATGCTCCCCGAGGTTAAAAGCGTAGATATTACCGACACAGAAATGCAAATCGGAAAATACTGTGCATCGCTTATAAATGACGGTGACTGCCTCCAGCTTGGAATCGGCGGAATCCCCAACGCAGTATGCGCACAGCTTTATGACAAAAAAGATTTGGGACTTCACAGCGAGCTTGTCGGCGACGGTGTTGTCGATTTACTTGAAGCAGGAATAATCAACAACAAAAGAAAGCAGACAAACAGATATAATACTGTATTAGGCGCCGCCTTCGGCTCTAAAAAGCTCAATGACTATATCAATAACAATCCGTCGGTAATGTTTTATCCTATTGACTATGTTAATAATCCGTGCGAAATTGCAAAAAACGACAATGTAGTTTCAATCAACTCGTGTCTTCAGGTTGACCTTCTCGGTCAGGTTGTTTCCGATACTGTGGGACTTAATCAGTATTCTGCTGTCGGAGGTCAGGTTGACTTTGTAAGAGGTGCCACTATGAGTAAGGGCGGCAGGTCAATTATTGCAATGCCCTCCACGGCAAAAAAAGGACTCGTGTCAAGAATTGTACCGCTAATTACCGAGGGAAGCGCCGTAACAACACCGAGAAATGATGTTAACTATGTTGTAACAGAATACGGTATCGCTCAGCTAAAGGGCAAAACACTAAAGCAAAGAGCAGTAGCGCTCATAAAAATTTCTCACCCACGCTTCAGACCTCATTTAATTCTTGAATACATAAAGAGATTTAACGAAGAGCCGTTTACCAAAGAGGAAATGAAGCAGCAGCTTGAAGAAATCAACAATGAAGTCGGCGAAAAGGTATCAAAAGTCAAGGACGACATTGCCGAGCTTCTTCATCAAAAATTAAATTAGTATTAAAAAATCATATGATAATTGACACAAAATAAATAATTATGGTATAATTTTTCCAACAAAATTAAGGAGAGTGCACATATGTCACTTGTAAAAACAGAACACTTTGGAATAGCACGAAAAATAGTTTCTAATATGACTGCTGAAAGCTGGGAAACTATCCCCCACGCTACTTTGATTTACAACGCAGATGTTACAGAGCTTTTTAAAGAGTGCAAAAAGCTTAATGAGGGTTGCACAGACAAATCAAAGAAAATTACGATTAACACCGTAATGCTTAAAATTCTTTGCGAGGGCTATAAGGCAGCTCCGAAAATGAATACACACCTCGAGTTTAACAGAAAGCTTGTTAGAGGCACTCTTAAATATTTTGACCATATTGATATTTCAATGCCTATGGTTCTCCCCTCAGGAGAAATGATGACTATAAATATGCACGATATGGGCAACAAGACTCTTACCGAGATGACTGACGCCATAAATGAAAGCATCAGAAGAGCTAAAAACTCAGATATGAATGAGGTTATGTTTGAGGTTTCTCTTGACAACACCCTCAACGGTCTTAAGCAGGGAAAAATTCTTCAGGCAATAAGAAGACTTTACGGCTCAAAAATGCCGGGTAAGCACAAGGTAAAGACGCTCAGCGGTGAGGCTAAGAAAAAGTACTACTCAATTCCTAAGGAAGACCGCCTGACAAAGCACGATATTGAGCAAGGAACAACAACCATCTCTAATCTTGGTTCAATTTACAGAGAGCAAAAGGGCGAATGCTTGCTTCTTGAAATAATTCCGCCACAGACTACTGCAATCGCTATCAATGCCGCACAAAAAAGACCAACTGTTGTAACAGATGAAAACGGTGAAGACAGAATTGAGTCAAGGCTCATTCTTCCTCTTACAGTTGCAATTGACCACAAAGCGCTTGACTACGGCGACATCGTTCCGTTCTTTAGAAAGCTTGACGAAATATTTGAAAATCCGTCAGTTATTCAAGAATGGAAATAAAATAGTATCAAACACCCGACTGAAAACAGTCGGGTGTTTTTTTGTAAACAACTGTTTATTGCTCACATAGAATAAAATAGCATTATTTTATGAGGTGATAATATGAACAGATGTGAAAATAATATGAGCATAACAGATTTTGGTCCACAACCATTTGTTGCAAACATTAACCGTATCACAAAAGAAAACACTAATTTCAGAACTGCACTTTGGACAGGTGAAAATTTTCAGGTAACATTGATGAGCATACCTGTCGGCGAAGAAATCGGTCTTGAAATACATCAAGATGTTGACCAGCTTTTACGAATAGAAGACGGGTACGCACTTGTTAAAATGGGACAGAATAAGGGTGCAATGAATTATAGAAGAAAAGCGAATAGCGGTTTTGCAATCATTGTTCCTGTAGGCTGTTGGCACAATGTTATTAACATAGGCAAAAGACCACTGAAAATATGTTCAATTTACGCTCCCCCACACCATCCGTTCGGTACGGTCCACAAAACAAAAAAGGATGCCGAAGAAGCAGAGTATAACTAAAAAACAACCAGCTATAAAAGCCGGTTGTTGCAGCGTGCAGTTTATTTAGGCGTGGTTCAGACCTCTTTATCAACAAGTCTAAGGGCAGACAGCATAAGCCGTCTGCCCTTTCGTTTTATTTAAACTAAGATATTA
>CAYRBT010000003.1:0-154160 GCA_964422655.1 uncultured Bacteroides sp.
CTACCATAGGGGGTGCTTTTTTTCTATTGTCCATTTTTACTGGACTTGTTCATACAAATACTCATCCTTTTTTATCATTTCATCAAAAAGCCTATTTTCTTCATTGCCTTATCAAGTGTACACTGTGAAACTCTCTGTGCAAATTCCGCACCCTTTGTCCACTGCTGTTGAAGATAAGCCTTATCGTCCATAAGCTCCTTATATTTTTTTTGAACAGGCTCAAGCTCGGCAACAACCGCCTCGCCTACCTCCTTTTTGAAATCACCGTAGCCCTTACCTGCAAACTCAGCTTCTATTGTGTCAAAGCTCTTGCCGGTAACCGCAGAATAAATCGTCATAAGATTATTTATTCCGTCCTTGCCCTCGCCGTAATGAACACTCATTTCGCTGTCGGTAACAGCGCCCTTAAACTTTTTCATTATAACATTCGGCTCATCTGTGAGATAAACCGTGCCCTTAGGATTGGGGTCTGATTTGCTCATTTTTCTCGTCGGGTCGGCAAGGCTCATAACTCTTGCTCCTGCCTTTGGAATATACGCGTCGGGTACGGTAAAAACATTTCCGTATATACCGTTAAATCTTTCTGCAATATCCCTTGCGATTTCAAGGTGCTGCTTTTGGTCAGCACCAACAGGAACAACATCCGCCTGATAAAGCAGGATATCCGCCGCCATAAGACAGGGATATGTAAAAAGTCCTGCGTTAACATTGTCTGCGTGTTGCTGTGATTTATCCTTAAACTGCGTCATTCTGCTAAGCTCGCCAAACATTGTGTAGCAGTTTAAAAGCCAACCGAGCTGAGAATGCTGAGGAACATGCGACTGAACAAAAAGTATGCTTTTTTCGGGGTCAAGTCCCACTGCCATAAGAAGTGCATAAAGCTGTGTTGTCTGAAGTCTGAGCTTCTGAGGGTCCTGTCTTACCGTAATGGAATGTAAATCCGCAATTCCGAAAACGGTGTCAAAATCCTCCTGAAAGCTCGGCCAGCCCTTCATTGCACCGAGATAATTTCCCAAGGTGGGAATTGATGTCGGCTGAATGAGCGAGAGGCTTCTTTTTTTTCTTTCTTTTTTGATTTCTTCTGCCATAGCTTGTATCTCCAAATTATAATTTTATGAACCGAATTGAAAGCAAAAACCGTAAAGGGTTATCATTTACAGAAAATTCAATCAATAGGTCGGCAGGAGTAAACCCCTGCCGTACGATTTAAACAATAAAAAACAATAAATTGATGGATTTTTTCGTTAGGCAAGGCTTTGGTAAAATTTCGTCGAAGGGAGCATACGCGGTGTATGTGACCGAGCGGAATTTTGCCAATAACACAGCATAACGGAAAAAGACACAATTTTATAAATATTCCTTTGCGATTTCTCCAAGTGCCTTAATTCCTTTGATAATGCCATCATCCGACGGAGTCGAGAAATTAAGACGAATGTGCTGCGTTTTATCTGTATCGTTGATAAGAAAGGCATTTCCGGGAACAACCGCAACCTTCCTTTCAACAGCCTTTTTAACAAATTCAAGCATATCTACATTATCGGGAAGCCTGCACCAAATAAACAGTCCGCCCTCAGGCTTAACATATTCAACAAAGCCTGCAAGCTCCCTATCAATGCAATTACACATAAGCTCAAGCTTACTGCGGTAAATATCCTGAATTTTTGCAATATGAGCGTCAACATCATAGCGCTTAAACCACTCGTCAACAATCATTTGATTAAGACAGGGGGTATGCACATCGGACGCCTGCTTGCCGACAGTCATTTTTGCAATAATCTCCTGCGGTGCAATACAGTATGCCACACGCAGACCGGGGGCAAGGATTTTTGAAAAGGAACCTGCATAGATTACAATTCCGTCTTTATCTAATGACTTAATTGTGGGTAAAGGCTCGCCCGAAACTCTCAAATCACCGTACGGGTTGTCCTCAAGAATAATAACATTATGCTTTTTTGCAAGCTCATAAAGTCTTTTTCTTTTATCAAGCGACATAGTAGCGCCCGACGGATTTTGAAAATTAGGGATTGTGTAGATAAACCTTACATTTTCCGTTTCATCAAGCACCCTTTCGAGTGCGTCAACGCTCATTCCGTCAGCCTCAACAGGAACGCCCTTGAGCTTACAACCGTAGGAGCGAAAGCAATTTAGCGAGCCGATAAACGACGGTTCCTCGCAAACAACAACATCTCCCTCGTTGCAGAGCACCTTTGTTGTTAAATCCATAACCTGCGTTGCGCCTGAAACAATAAGAACATTATCAAATTCTCTGCCGATGCCTTCACGCTCTTTCATCCAAGCCGAAACCGTATCCCTCAACGGCTGATAACCCTCCGACACACCGTACTGAAGTGCGTCAATCGGACGCGTATCAAGAATATCGCGTGCAAGCCTTTGCACCTGCTCAACGGGAAAAGCGTCGGGAGCGGGATTGCCTGCCGCAAGCGGTATAATATTCGGGTCTGCCGTTGCTTTTAGTATTTCTCTTATCGCACTCGGCTGAAGAGATGAAATCCTATTTGAAAAAATATAATCCATTATGTTGCCTTCTTTATTTAATCAGTATGGAAACAAATTTTGCAAGTATTTGTGCATTGTTCGGTCTTGCATTTTCAACATACCTTGACTTGAACGCAAAAAGCTTATTAAGGTCATAGTCATTCTGCTTTATTGCGCTGACAAGCTGTGTTGCGTCCTCAAAGGTAAATTCAGGCATTTCCTCCTTGAGATTAACATTTATTCCTCTTTCCTGCGAGTACTCGTCATAATCAGGAACAAAGAAATAAAGCGGCTTCATAAGAACGCTTGCCTCAAATGCACAAGCCGAGTAATCCGTGATAATTATATCGGCAACCTTCATCAAATCGTAGGTTGAGAAGCTTCCGTTATACAAAAACCTACTATCAGGCTCAAGCTGTGAAAAAAGCGGATGAGTGCTCACGATAAGATGATAGCCCTCAAGCTCTTCAAACTCCACCTTAAGCATTTGTGCAACATACGCCTCTCTGTCGCGGAAGGTTGGAAGATAGAGCACTATCTTTTTTTCGCTAAGAGCAGGATTTTCCTTAAAAAATCTTGCAGATGCACCGTTATCGCTGAGAATTTCGTCAACTCTGGGCAAGGAGCATATTTTCATTTTATCGGCAGTGCAGTCAAATGCCTCCATATAAAATTTTGCTGTTGCCTTGCTCGGTGCAAGAATGTAGTCATAATTTTTATGCATACACATTGCTCTGCTGATCTTTTCATCCCTGCCCTCTTTTGTGCCGAGGCTTTGAAAGCCGAATTTTTTTATTGCTCCGAGTGCGTGCCACATTTGAATAACCTTGAGTGTTTTTTTGTGATTAAGGCACGACACCGTTATCGAATAGGTGTCAATAATAGCAAGGCGAGAGGTTGAAAGATAGTACATATCCCCGATTATCGAAAAGCAGTATTTTATCTTGCCTGCTAAATCTTCGGGTATCATTTTTAGCCTGAAAACCTGCTCGGTATCAGGACATTCCTCTTTTATCGCCCTTTCAAGCAATACCATATCAATGCTTTTTTCGTTGCTTTGACGGGATAAATAAACAATCCTGTTTTTTGCTTTGAACAGCTTTATCGGGGCATATATAGCTCTAAGAAAAAACTTTAATACTTCAAACAATACACTTTTCATAGCTTATTCATAGAGAGGATATTTCGCACAGATTTGCGCAACTCCCTCTTTGATATACTCCTTTTTACTGTCAAAATCGGTAACTGCAAGATAAATATATTCTGCAATCCTGTCCATATCTTCAGTATTAAGTCCTCTTGTTGTTGCGGCAGGTGTGCCGATACGAACACCCGATGTAACAAACGGTGAAAGAGGCTCGTTTGGTACAGTATTTTTGTTAAGAGTAATGTGTACCTCGTCAAGACGGTGTTCAAGCTCCTTACCTGTAACATCGGTACCGCGAAGGTCCAAAAGACAAAGATGGTTGTCTGTTCCGCCTGAAACAAGATTGAGTCCTCTGTCTGTAAGTCCCTTTGCAAGAGCCCTTGCATTTTCGATAACCCTCTTTTGATACTCTTTAAACTCAGGCTTGAGTGCTTCGCCAAAGCATACTGCCTTACCTGCAATCACATGCATAAGAGGTCCGCCCTGTGTTCCCGGGAATACTGCCGAATTGAGCTTCTTTGCAAGATATTCATTGTTGCAGAGGATGAGTCCGCCTCTCGGACCTCTGAGTGTTTTGTGAGTAGTGGTTGTAACAACATCTGCATACGGAATCGGCGACTGATGAAACCCTGCGGCAACAAGACCTGCAATATGTGCCATATCAACCATAAACATTGCTCCGTTTGCGTGAGCGATATCTGCCATTGTTTTGAAATCAATCTCCCTCGGATAAGCAGATGCGCCTGCAACAACAAGCTTTGGCTTTACCTTGTTAACCTGCTTTGCAAACTCCTTAAGGTCGATGAAGCCGTCATCATCTACGCCGTAGGGAACAAAATTGAAATACTTTCCGCTGATATTTGCAGGTGAGCCGTGAGTGAGGTGACCGCCGTTGTCAAGGCTCATACCCATAACTGTATCACCCGGTTGAAGAAGCGCAAGATAAACTGCTGTATTTGCCTGTGCACCCGAATGAGGCTGAACATTTGCATATCCGCAGCCAAAAAGCTCACACGCTCTTTTAATAGCAATTTCCTCAACTACATCTACATACTGGCAACCGCCGTAATATCTTTTTGAAGGAAGTCCCTCTGCATACTTATTTGTAAGAACAGAGCCCATTGCAGCCATAACCTGCGGAGAAACAAGGTTTTCAGAAGCGATAAGCTCGATATTCTCCCTCTGCCTTTTAAGCTCCAGAGCCATTGCGTCTGCAACCTCTTTGTCGGTTTCGGCTACCTTGCCGATTGAATCATAGTAGTCAGAAAACATAATAAACCTCCGAAATTTTGTATTTGTTTGATTTACAATAATATAATCGGATATATAATAACACATTATAAAAAAATATACAATATTATTTTATACTTGAAAGCAAATATAATATGTGATAAAATACTAAAGTTAATATGAATTGTGATTTTTCAAAAGGAGTGACACAAATGAGCGGACATAACAAATGGAGCACCATTAAAAGAAAAAAGGGTGCTAACGACGCCGCACGAGCAAAGGTTTTTACTAAGATAGGCAGAGAGCTTGCCGTTGCCGTTAAAAACGGCGGCCCCGACCCAAATAACAACGCAAGGCTCAGAGATGTTATTGCTAAGGCAAAGCAGAACAATGTTCCAAACGATAATATTGAAAGAATGTTAAAGAAAGCCGCAGGAGATACCGACGGTGCAAACTTTGAAGAAATCGTATATGAGGGCTACGGTCCGTCAGGCGTTGCTGTTGTTGTAGAGGCTCTTACAGACAACAGAAACAGAACGGCATCCGAGGTTCGCCACTATTTTGACAAGGCAGGCGGAAATATGGGAACTCCCGGATCGGTTACCTTTATGTTCGGCAAAGAGGGCGTTATCATAATCGAAAAAGAGGATGTTGACGCAGACAGTCTTATGATGGACGCTCTTGAAGCAGGTGCAACCGATTTTCTTACAGATGATGAGGACATCTTTGAAATCAGAACAGAGGCAAATGATGTTGGTGCCGTGCGCGACGATTTAGAGGCAAAGGGCTATACAATTGTTTCATCAGAGCCTGCATACATTCCTCAGACATATACAAGGCTTGAGTCCGAGGACGATATGAAGGCAATGTCAAAAATGATTGATATGTTCGAAGAAAACGACGATGTGCAAAATATTTGGCACAACTGGGAAAACGAGGACGAATACGAGGGATAACTCAAATAAGCAGTAGGCGATAAAAGCCTACTGCTTATTTTTTTATATGAGATAAAAAAGCTCCGACAGACAAAAGCTGTCGGAGCTTAAATTATTTATGATTATTCTGCGTCGGGAGCATAGTAATCAACAAGCTTAGCAAGTTTATTGTATTTCTCAATTGAGTTATCTGCGGCAATAGCGAAGAGCTCTTCAGCCTTACCGGGGAATGATCTCTTGAGTGCCGAATATCTTGTTTCGCCCTCGATGAACTCAACATAATCAGCAGTAGGAGCCTTGCTGTCAAGTGAGAACGGATTCTTACCGAGCTCAACAAGTGCAGGGTTGAAGCGGAAGAGGTTCCAATAGCCTGCTGCAACAGCCTTCTTCTGCTCTGTCTGGTTAAACGGCATCTTGATACCGTGGTTAATACAAGGAGCATAGCAGATGATGATTGAAGGTCCGTTATAAGCCGCTGCCTCCTGGAATGCCTTCAAGCACTGTGCAGGATTTGCACCCATAGCAACCTGAGCAACATATACATAGCCGTAGCTCATAGCAATCTGAGCGAGATCCTTTTTCTTAACAACCTTACCCGAAGCAGCAAACTTTGCAACTGCACCTGTCGGTGTAGCCTTTGAAGCCTGACCGCCTGTGTTTGAGTAAACCTCTGTATCAAATACTACGATATTAACATCCTCGTTAGAAGCGATTACATGGTCAAGACCGCCGAAGCCGATGTCATATGCCCAACCGTCACCACCGAAGATGAACTGATATTTCTTAGCCGCATAGTCGGCATCCTTAAGGAAGTCTGCTGCTGCATCTGCTGCTTCACCATCAAAGCTTGCAGCCTTGAGAGCCTCAATAAGAGCCTCAGCAGCCTCTGTGTTAGTCTGTGCATCCTCATAGGTATCAAGCCAAGCCTGAGCCTTATCAGCAACAGATGTTGAAAGAAGAACCTCTGCGTCAGAAGCAAGTCTTTCACGAATCTGCTTTTGAGCAAGCATCATACCGTAACCGAACTCTGCGTTATCCTCAAAGAGTGAGTTTGACCATGCAGGACCGTGGCCCTTCTTGTCAACGGTGTACGGTGTTGAAGGAGCAGAACCGCCCCAAATTGATGAACAGCCTGTTGCGTTAGCAATATACATTCTGTCACCAAAGAGCTGAGTAACAAGCTTAGCATAAGGTGTTTCACCACAGCCTGCGCAAGCGCCCGAGAACTCAAGATACGGCTTTCTGTACTGAACGCCGATTGTGTTATTAGCAAGCACCTCTGCCTTAGGCTCTGTATCAACAAGTGCGTCAAATGAAGCCTGTGACTTAAGCTGAGAAGCGATTGGCTTCATTGTAAGTGACTTTGTAGGACATACATTTGCACAAGAGCCGCAGCCTGTGCAGTCAAGAGTTGAAACGATAAGAGCAAACTTATAAGGAGCTCTCTTGTGATCAACCATTTCTGTTCCCTCGGGAGCCTTTGCAGCCTCCTCTGCGTTAAGACATACAGGACGAATTACTGCGTGAGGACAAACCATTGAGCAAAGGTTACACTGAGCACACTTTGTGCTGTTCCACTCAGGAACTGTAATAGCGATACCTCTCTTTTCAAATGCTGCCGAGCCCTGAGGATATACGCCGTCAGCGCAGTCAACAAATGTTGAAACAGGAAGGTCATCACCGTGAAGTCTGCCGACAGGATCAAGAATTTCCTTAACAAACTTCTTCATTTCAGGACGGTCAGTTGGGATAACAAGCTCTACCGGCTCGTCAACAGCGTCCTTCCAAGCGGCAGGAACATCAATCTTAACAAGCTCCTTAGAGCCTCTTTCGATACCGTCGCAGTTAGCGTTAACGATTGCCTCACCCTTCTTTGAGAACTTCTTAACAACTGCTGCCTTCATAAGCTCAATAGCTTTGTCAACAGGAAGAATATTAGAAATTGTGAAGAATGCAGACTGAAGAATTGTTGAAGCTCTGCCCGGAAGTCCTACCTCCTCGGCAATCTTGATACCGTTGATTGTGTAGAACTGAATGTCGTTTTCTGCAATGTATCTCTTCATCTTTGCAGGAAGCTCCTTATCAAGCTCCTCAGGAGTCCAGATACAGTTGAGAAGGAATGTACCGCCCGGAACAATATCCTGTACCATATCATACTTTGTTACATATGAAGGATTGTGGCAGGCAACAAAATTAGCCTTATTGATAAGGTATGTTGATGTAATCGGAGAATCACCGAAACGAAGATGTGATACGGTGATACCGCCGGATTTCTTTGAATCATAGAAGAAATAACCCTGAGCGTACATATCGGTGTTATCGCCGATAATCTTGATAGAATCCTTGTTAGCACCTACTGTACCGTCTGAGCCAAGACCCCAGAACTTACAAGAGGTTGTACCTGCAGGAGTTGTATCAGGGCTTTCTGTAACATCAAGTGAAAGATTTGTTACATCATCGTGAATTGAAAGTGTGAACTGCTGCTTTGGAGCAGGAGCTGTCATATTGTTATAAACAGCAATGATATGAGCAGGAAGAGTATCCTTTGAACCAAGACCGTAGCGTCCGCCGTAAACAGGAACAGACTCAAACTTTGATCCCTTAAGAGCTGCTACTACATCAAGATAAAGCGGCTCGCCAAGGCTACCCGGCTCCTTAGTTCTGTCAATAACGGAAATTGACTTAACTGAATCCGGAATTACATCAAGAAGATGCTTAACCGAGAACGGTCTGTAAAGGTGAACCTTAATCATACCAACCTTCTCGCCTCTTGCATTGAGGAAGTCAACAGTTTCCTGAATTGTATCGCAAACAGAGCCCATAGCAACGATTACTCTTTCAGCATCCTGTGCACCGTAGTAGTTGAAGAGCTTGTAATCTGTGCCGATTTTCTCGTTAACGATGTTCATATAATTCTCTGTTGCAGCAACAGCGTCGTTGTAATACTTGTTACAAGCCTCTCTGTGCTGGAAGAAGACATCGCTGTTCTCGGCAGAGCCTCTGAGAACAGGTCTTTCAGGATTGAGCGCTCTTGCACGGAACTCCTGAATATCGTCCATATCAACCATTGATTTGAGGTCATCGTAATCCCAGATTTCAATTTTCTGAATTTCGTGAGAAGTACGGAAGCCATCAAAGAAATGGAGGAAAGGAACACGGCTCTTGATTGTTGCAAGATGAGCAACTGCACCAAGATCCATTACCTCCTGAACATTTGCAGAGCAAAGCATTGCATAGCCTGTCTGACGGCAAGCCATAACATCGGAATGGTCGCCGAAAATGTTAAGAGCGTGAGTTGAAACACAGCGAGCCGATACATGGATAACCGACGGAATTAACTCACCGGCAATCTTATACATATTAGGAATCATAAGAAGCAATCCCTGTGAAGCTGTGTAGGTTGTTGTTAAAGCACCTGCTGAAAGAGAGCCGTGAACTGCACCTGCAGCACCTGCCTCTGATTCCATCTCGGCAACCTTAACGGTCTGGCCGAAAATGTTTTTTACTCCTCTTGCAGCCATAGCGTCTGTTTCCTCAGCCATATTTGACGAAGGAGTAATCGGATAGATAGCTGCTACCTCTGTAAACGCATAGCTTACATGAGCGGCAGCGCTGTTACCATCCATGGTTTTTCTTTTGCGTGCCATTGGAAAATCCTCCCTAAACTTATAAAAATATCACTTTTGGTAAGGTTTGTCTTAACCAAATCAACTAATTATACCACTATCTAATCACAAATTCAATAAGTATTTTAACTTATTATTATATGTAAACCTATTTATTTTCAAATACAGATTTAAATTATTTCACCGTCTATCATTTCTATGCCTGTTGCCGGCGTAATCTCGGCATTTTTGCTATACGCGTCAATCACAACAACATTGCTTGAAAGAGATACTCCCGAAAGCTCAATCTTAACCTTTACGCTGCCCTTATATTCGCCGAGTGAATACTCCTTAATGGTTTTTCCGTCAAGCCTTACAACATCGTAATCATTTCTTTTCAACGGATTATCTTTATCCGCAAATTTGAGGGTTTTATAATTATCATCGCCCTCCACCTTGAATTTGACAGTCAGCTCTGACTCTATATCATTGTAATAAGGAAGCACAACCTTAACCTTAACCTCACGCTTTTCGGGCTTTTTGGTTGTTGATTCGGTAGTCTTTTCAGTTGTCTTTTTAGTAGTACTTTTTGCTGTTTCCTTATTTTCCGTGGCTTTAGACGACTGCGATTCCTTGCCGTTTGCTGCTTCACCCTTCTTTGAGGTTGTGCTTTTTTCAGACTTTTTTGTTGTTTTGTCTGACTGCTTGGCGGTTGTACTTTTATCTGCTTCATTTTTTGAAGCGTCTGCTTTATCCGTTTTGTCAGAGGCGTCCTTTGAGTCATCCTCATCAATTGATACAATCTCGGTAACAGGATTTCCGTCCTTGTCGGTCACCTGCTCTCCGTTTTCGTCGGTAACGGGAATTGTAACAACTGTATCCTTATATTTCTTTGACGAGCAGGAGGCAAATGCAAAAAGCATTGCAATTACCATCAATAAAGCGATTATTTTTTTCATAATACTAATACCTCTCTATACAAATAAATTATATGAAGCGTCACTCGGCATTCGCCAATCGCCTCTCGGGCTGAGTGAAACAGAGCCGACCTTTGGCGAATCGGGAATACACGAACGCTTAAACTGACTGATAAAAAAGCGTTTAAAGAACACATTTATCCACTTGTTAATGGTTTGCTCATCATACTTACCGTCAAATGCCTTGAGCGCAAGAAATGCAATTTTTTCCTTCGTAAAGCCAAAGCGCACAAAGTGATAAAGGAAGAAATCGTGAAGCTCATAGGGTCCGATATTATCCTCTGTTTTTTGTGCAATTTCTCCGTTTTTGTCAGGCGGAAGAAGCTCAGGCGAAACAGGCGTGTCAAGAATATCGTAAAGAATAGACGCAGTTTTTTCGTCGCTGATTTTTGCGGTGTATTCAACAAGATATCTTACAAGCGTTTTTGGGACTGAGGCATTAACACCGTACATACTCATATGGTCGCCGTTATATGTGCACCAGCCCATTGCAAGCTCGCTGAGATCGCCTGTACCGACAAGAAGCTTGCCGTGCTTGTTTGCCATATCAAAAAGAATCTGCGTTCTTTCTCTTGCCTGCGTGTTTTCATAGGTTATATCTTTAACACTCGCATCGTGGTCGATATCCTGCATATGCTGTATGCAGGCATTTTTTATGCTTATCTCAGTGTATGAAACGCCGAGAGATTTCATAAGCTCAACTGCATTTGAGTGCGTTCTGTCCGTTGTGCCGAAGCCGGGCATTGTAATGCCGAGAATATCACTGTTATCTCTGCCTAAAAGCTTCATTGCCTCAACACACACAAGAAGCGCAAGCGTTGAATCAAGACCGCCGGAAATACCGACGATTGCTCCCTTTGAGCCGATATGCTCAATTCTTTTTGCAAGTCCCGATGCCTGAATGGAAAGAATTTCCTTACATCTTTCGTTTCTTTTTTCATCGTCGGCAGGAACAAACGGTGCCTTGTCAACATATCTGTATTTCAAATCATTCGAGTCGTTTTTTACCCTGCTTTTTACAAAGCCGATTGCCGTACTCAGATTCTCAAAGGACATATTGCTTTGACGCAGGTTGATAAGCTTTTCAACATCTATATCAGCTATTGTAACAACATTTTTCCTCTCAAAGCGTTCACCCTGAGCAAGCACCGCACCGTTTTCGCACACAAGCGTTGCACCGCTGAAAACCAAATCCGTTGTGCTTTCATAAACGGAGGCACCTGCGTAAACATAAGCACAAATGCACCTTGCCGACTGGTTGCTGACAAGCTCTCTGCGGTACTGTGCCTTTGAAACATATTCGTCTGACGCAGAAAGATTTGCAATGACATTTGCGCCGTGGCAGACAAGCGTACTGCTCGGCGGATTGGGAACCCACAAATCCTCGCAAAGCTCGACGCCCAAAACAACACCGTCACCGAGGTCAAAAATCTGCTCGCCTATCATTGTATCAAAGCCGCACAGACTGATAGGCTGACAGCCTTCAAACTGCTTGCCCGATGCAAACCATCTTTTTTCGTAAAATTCGTTATAATTTGCTATATTCTGCTTTGGCACAACACCTATTATCTCACCGCTGTTTATTACAACAGCGCAGTTATAAAGGCTGTTGTAAAACGCAACGGGCATACCCACAAGCACGGCAATATCCCTGCCCTTTGTATATTCGACAATCTCTTTTAAGGCTTTTTCGGCACCGTCTAAAAGAGTCTTTGAAAAGAACAAATCGGCACAGGTGTAGCCTGTCAGGGAAAGCTCAGGTGTCACAAGCAGCTTAACATTTTCGCAAAGCGCCTTGTCAATCGCATTGATTATTTCATTTTTATTAAACTGAGTATCTGCCACCTTGAGCTTGAGAGAAGCGGCGGCGGCTCTGAAAAATCCGTAATTCATTTTATCACCCGACACACTAAATTTATCATCATTATATTGATAGAATATATAATGTTTGTTAAATCATTGTTACTTTAAATTTGAACGAAGCAGTTTCGTCCGGCTCAAGAATTGTCATTCCCCTCTTGTGCTCAAACACACCGTCCTCATCATTACAGCTTGAAATACCTGTCCACGGCTCAAGCGCAACAAAGGGTGCGTTGCCGACAGCAGACCAAATAAGCAGATTATTCATATCCTGAAATTCGATTTTTATTCCGTGGCCGTTTTTGCCGATAAGCTGTGCGGATTTTGACGGACAATTAAGAAAAATCAGCGCATCCTTTTCCTCAAATAATGAGTGCTCCATACAAAGCGTATCCGAGCCGTGCATTACATCGTCATATGAATTGACATCCACAAGACCTGTTTTATGGTTCGGTCTTAAGCAGGGCTTGTCAATCGCCTTGTCAAACACAACTTTGTAATCCTCAAAGCGTTCGTCGCTGTCTATCGGACAGTTAAACGCAGGATGACCGCCGATAACAAACGGGAGCTTATCCTCACCCGTGTTTGTGATTATATATTCATTAGTAACAGTATCTCCGACGATTGTATATTTAATTTTAAGCTCATAATCAAACGGAAACTGAGCCTTTGTTTCTTCTGTGCTTTGCTGAATAAAGGTCACGCTGTTTTTGTGTGCTTCAAAAACCTCAAAAGGATTTATCCTTGCCACCCCGTGCCTTTTCATACTGCATTTTTTACCGAAGGCATAAGCCTCGGAGTTAGGCAAAACGCCGACTATCGGAAAGCATACGGGAGCCTGCCCTGCCCAAAAATCAGGATTTCCCTGCCAGAGATATTCTCTGCCCTCCTTAACAAGAGAGCTCAGCTGTGCACCCTGAGTATTCAAAAGTACATAATTTTCATTACTCGTAATTTTGATAATCAACTAAATCACTCCATTCCGTTTTATTATAACTTATATAATCTTTCATTGCAATATTGAAAATAGGATATATATGAGTTACAATATAGACAGGCAGTAATTCCTGCACACTAAAGGTTTAAGGAGAAAAAGTGTATGGATATTGAAAACTATATTCAAGAGGCAATTTTTGAACAGGAGGAGCAGCACAGATGCTTTTATCAGCTTTTGTGGGAAAGCTTTAAGGAATCGGGCTTTGCTATCACTGACGAGGAGGGCTATGAAATAGATGCTGTAATCAAGGCTGTTTCCTTGCAAAATCTTTTGGGCGAATTTGTTTACAGATTATATGACGAGGTAAACGAAACAGGTCTTGAGGATGTTATTGAGCATATTCAAAATATCGGACTGAGCGAGGACGATTTGATTGACTACTGCTCAAAGCAAGAAGAAATAGAGGTTGACACCGACGATATTGAGATTACTGCAAAAAATGCTCTTGATTACACAACCGAAATTGTTGCCGACAAAATGCTTGAGGAATTTTCGGCAGACGATATTTTTGATTATATGTTCACATCAACCTATGCCTTTGAGCAGGACTTCACATTTGACTTTGAGGATACCGACGAGCTTCAGGCGTTTGTTGACACAAACCACGAGCAGCTTGATAACTATAAGGAGGAGTATCCATCGGTTATGTCTTGGGTTGAGGGCGGTATGATTTGCTGACATCGTATTACATAACAGCACGGTAAAAGGAGTTGAATTTCAGCTCCTTTTTTTAATTTTATGTGACATTTTTGTAATGGTAATGATAAATAATATATGATAAAATAAAATCAACTAATATAACGGCGGTGATAAAATGAAAATATTTGTTCTTGAGGATGACGAGGCTATCGGCATAGGACTTACATATTCACTTGAAAACGAGGGCTACGAGGTTACGCTTGCAAAAAGCATTAAGCAAGCAAAAGAACTTCTTTTGCAAAATGATTTCGATCTGCACCTGCTTGATCTAACGCTCCCCGACGGAAGCGGATATGACATCTGCAAAATGATAAAGGCAAAGGGTGATTTGCCCGTGATATTCCTTACGGCATTTGACGAGGAGGTAAATGTTGTAATGGGCTTTGAGCTGGGTGCAGACGATTATATTTCAAAGCCGTTTAGACTAAAGGAGCTTCTTGCAAGAATAAAAAGCGTTTTAAGAAGATACAGCTCAAAAAGCAATGAATCGGTGATTACCGTAAATTCACTTACAATCAACACTAACGAGGCAAAGGTTTATCTTGACTCAGGGGAAATAATACTTACCGCAATGGAATACAGGCTTTTGCTCACCTTTATAAACAACAGAGGAATTATTCTTACGAGGCAGAAGCTTCTTGAGGAAATATGGGATGTTGACGGAGATTTCGTAAACGACAATACGCTCACCGTTTACATAAAAAGGCTCAGGAGCAAGATTGAAAAGGATATGGCAAATCCCGAATTTATCAAAACAGTAAGAGGATTGGGGTATATTTTTGAATGAAGAATAAAGAGTTAAAAATTATCATTATACTATCATGTGCATTAACGGTAATATCATCGGTTATATGTTTATTTATAAATCCCATATGCGCGTTGATTTGTCTTGTGCTCGGAGTAATTCTTTCGGCTGTTTTTCTTTTTATCACTAAAAAAAGATATGACAGGCTAAGCGACCTTAACAGCTACCTATCGCTTGTGTGCTCAGGCAATTACAGTCTTGAAATTGACGAAAACACCGAGGGTGAGCTTTCGATACTCAAAAATAATCTTTACAAGGTAATAGTCCGACTCAAAACCACAAACGAGGTTCTTGAAAAGGAAAGAACAAGCCTTGCAGACTCGCTTGCGGACATATCACACCAGCTTAAAACACCGCTGACATCAATGATGGTTATGACCGATTTGCTCAAGGAAGAAAAAAACGAGCAAAAAAGAAATGAGTTTATAGGTATTATAGAAAGCCGTCTTGAAAAAATGAACTGGCTTATTCAAACGCTGTTGAAGCTTTCAAGGCTTGACGCGGGAACAATAGAGCTAAAAAGCGAGGAAACGAATATTGACGAGGTTATCAAATCTGCCTTGGAGCCGTTTTTGATTACGCTTGAGCTAAAGGAAATTACAGTAAGCCAAAGCATAACTCCGTTTACCTTTAAGGGTGATTTCACCTGGAGCACGGAGGCCTTTCAAAACATAATAAAAAACTGCATTGAGCACACTCAAAACGCAGGAAAACTGACCATAGAAGCAAGGGACACTAATTTATACAGCGAGGTAAGCATAAGCGATAACGGCTGCGGAATTGAAAAGGACGAGCTGTGCCACATATTTGAAAGATTTTATCACGGCAAAAACTCCTCTGCCGACAGCGTGGGAATAGGTCTTGCTCTTTCAAAGGCAATTTTTGAAAAGGAAAAAGCACAAATAGAAGCGCAAAGCGAAGTGGGAAAAGGAACAAAATTCACTGTAAAATTTTACAAGGCGATTGTGTGACAAAATTGTTATTTAGAAGTCACTGAATTGTAAGACAGGGCTGATATGATAAGGGTACAACGAAAGGAGATAAACCATGAAAATTCTTGAAATCAAAAACTTATCTAAAATTTACGGCAAGGGCGAAACAGAGGTTAAGGCTCTTAACGATGTATCCTTCAGCGTTGAGCAGGGAGAGTTTGTTGCCATTGTAGGCCCGTCGGGCTCAGGCAAATCAACACTTCTTCATATTCTCGGCGGTGTTGATGTTCCCACCTCGGGAAAGGTGGTTATCAACAATACGGATATTTCCGCACTCGACGAAACGGCTTTAGCTATTTTCAGACGCCGTCAGATAGGACTTGTTTATCAGTTTTATAATCTTATTCCGATTTTGACTGTTGAGGAAAACCTGACGCTTTCTCTCCTTCTTGACGGAAGAAAGCCTGACAAAAGGCAGATTGACACGCTGACAAAAAAGCTCGGTCTTGAAGAAAGACTTGACCACCTTCCAAATCAGCTTTCGGGCGGTCAACAGCAAAGGGTTTCTATCGGCAGAGCGCTTATCAACAATCCCGCGCTAATGCTTGCGGACGAGCCGACAGGTAATCTTGACAGCGAAAACAGCAGAGAAATTGTTGAGCTTTTAAGGAAATTTAACAAAGAAAACAACCAGACCGTCATCATCATCACTCACGATGAAAAAATTGCTCTTTCGGCGGACAGAGTTATTTCTATCGAGGACGGTAAAATCGTTAGAGATGAGGTGAGGATGTCTTGAACATAGTTAACAAGCTTACCCTGCGTCATCTCAAGGAGAATAAATCAAGAACCGTCATTACAACGCTCGGAATTTGCGTAAGCGTTGCTATGATAACGGCTGTTTTTGTTGCGGTTGCATCCTTTTTAAATCTTTTCGGTGATGTCACGCTTATGTCAAGCGGTGATATACACACCGAGCTGAGCGTTAACAGCACACAGCTTGAGCAAATAAAAAAGGATGACAGAATAGCAAAAACAGGTATAAAAATAGAACCGGAGAATCCATCTTATAGGCTAAACAAAAGCAAAAAGATTTATTTGGGAACAGGCGATTTTTACGCAGGAGATGTTAAAAATCTTGAACAAATAATCAAATGTGAGTATGACGGACAACTCCCGCAAAACGAAAATGAAATTGCAATTGAGCAAAAATTCATTTCAAAAAACGGACTCAACTGGAAGCTCGGTGACACGGTTGAAATCCCTGTCGGCACTCGCGTATCAGTTGAAAACGGCGAGGAATTTGTAATCGGCGGAAGCTATAGCGGCGGTGAGCAGTTTAAAGAGGAAGAAGCTCATCAGTTTAAAATAACCGCAATTCTTCACGACAACCCCTCAACACTTAACTACAAGATTTTAAGGGGCATAAGTGCCGACGAAGCAAAGGGCAATGTGACTGCAACAATCGCTCTAAAAACCGTCAACTACAAATCACTTGATGAAATCAGGTCAATTATCAAGCAATATAAAATTGAGGATTACAGCATTAACGATGATTATCTTGAAACAAAATTTGCAGCAGATAAGGACAGTGTGCTTATGTCACAGCTGCTTCCTATGTCACTTGTTATTCTTGCAATTATCATTGTTGCTTCGGTTGTTTTGATATACAACGCCTTTGCGATGTCACTTTCCGAAAGAGTCAGATACCTCGGTATGCTCGCCTCCGTCGGTGCAACAAAGGCACAGAAAAGAACATCAATTTATTTTGAGGGCTTAATTCTCGGTGCGGTAGGTATTCCGGTTGGTATAGGTGCAGGCATTCTCGGAATAGGAATAACGCTTAAATCAGTCGGCGACAAAATCATTTCAACGGGAATGATGAACGGCGTTACGAGCGACAATATAAAAATGAAGGTTGTTGTGCCGCTTTGGGCAATAGTGGGAATAGTTTTGTTCAGCATTATAACAATACTCATTTCTTCGTTTATTCCGTCGCAGAGGGCGTCAAAAATCACTCCGATTGACGCAATAAGACAGCAAAAGCAAATCAAAATCAAGTCTAAAAATCTCAAAAGTCCAAAAATTATCCGCAAAATTTTCGGCTACGAGGGAGAGCTTGCTTACAAGAACTTAAAGAGAAATCCGGGTAAATCAAGAGTTATAACCGTGTCAATCGCACTTTCGGTTATTCTGTTTTTAAGCTGTAATCATTTCTGCGAATTGTTTATGCTTGCAAATGATATGGAAAAGAAATGTCCCTATCAGGTTATTATCGGTGTTGACAGAAAAAAAGAAAATGAGCTTCGCACAGAGCTTGATACGCTTGAGGATGTAGATGCATACTACACCACCGTAAACAAATATTTTTATGCAGGCAAAAAAATTGACGACATTTTGGGAAGCTTTGTTGACAACAAAAACCTCACATCAAAATACAGCAACATTTTTGATACTCGAATTCCTGTATTTGTTAATGCCATTGATGACGAGGATTTCAACAAGCTGTGCAGGGAAAACAAAATTGATGAGAGTCCATATTACGAAAGCTCAAAAGCAGTAAAAGTTCTTCTTATGAACGACTTAAATCGTGACGGCTCATCATCGGCAGTATTCAAGAACAGCGTAGTCGGAAAAACAATTTACAGCAGGGACAACGGCAGTGAAAATGCTTCTGCTGAAATGGCGTTGCCGAAGGAGGTTGAAATCGGCGGTATCATTGATTACAAAAACAACAATTATGTATATAATCTTAATCCTAAAGGCAGTATATCAATATTTGTTCCGGCAAGCGTATATTCAAAGGAGCTTAATGACTCATCAATGACTATTATCGGAATAGAAACCGACAATCACGCACAGGTTACCGAAAAGCTATATGATTTTACCGAAAGTCAAAGCTTTGAAACCACTTATGTTTCAGACTATGTAGATGCTTTTCAGGCGATGAATACGCTTGTATTTATTCTAAAGGTATTCATTTACGGCTTTATTTCACTCATTTCACTTATCACGGTGGCAAATATCATTAACACCGTATCAACAAGCATTGATATGAGAAGAAAGGAATTTGCAATGCTCAAATCCGTGGGTACTACGCCGAAGGGCTTTAGAAAAATGATACATCTTGAAAGTCTGTTTTATGCAATAAAGGCTCTTGTGTTCGGTATTCCGCTTAGTATTCTTGCAAGCTTCGGCTTGACAGCATTAACCAAATCAGCAAGTATTCCGTTTGAAATTAACTGGACAATGTATCTTGCAGTTATTGTTGTGGTATTTGCAATAGTTGAGCTTTCAATGCTTTTCTCGGTATCAAAGCTTAAAAACGATTCAATTATTGAGACATTAAAGGAAGAAATAAACTAAATAAAAAACGGAATGTTCGTTTGGAACATTCCGTTTTCTTTTATATTCTTTTTCCGTTTTTAAAGGAATATGAAATTTCTTTTTTGCCGTAGGCTTTAATACCCTTAATGCTTCCTGTCCATTCTGACGGCAACGCCTCGTTTTTGAGCATTTCGGCAATACCTGCCGTAACACCGAAATTGCCGTCAATTTGAAACGGCGGATGGGCGTCAAACAAATTAGGATATGAACCGCCGCCGTTTTGCAGCTTTTTCTTAGGGCTGATATATGTAAGCTGCTGCTTAATGAGTCTATATGCGTTATCGCCGTTATTTAGCCTTGCCCAAAGGCAAACCTTCCAGCCAAGCGACCAACCTGTTCCGCCGAATCCTCGCTTTAAAAGTGATTTTTCGCAAGCCTTATTAAGCTCATCGCTTTGAATAAACCTTGACGGATAAATGCAGTAAAGATGACTGACATGGCGGTGCTCAACCTCTGTTTCCGCATATTCCTCTGCCCATTCTGGTATTCTGCCGTCGCTTGCAGGCTTCACCTGAGAAATTTCAGGCACATCGCTAAAGCCGAGCTCCCTGCAGTTTTCAAAGAAATCAAAAAGAATTTCCCTATCCATAGATGGCATATATGTAAGTGAAGCCGACACGCCGTCCTTAAATTTATTTTCAGGACTTATTGACGGACAGGTTACAAGCTCTCCGTTATGCTCAACAAGAAAATCCTTATAAAATTCAAGGCAGGAGGCAAACATAGGCCTGATTTCCTCCTTATAGTCCTCGTCAAGAGTATAAAGATAATGCTCATAAAGCTGATTTAAAAACCAAGGAGCACTCATACACCAAGGTGCATACTGACTTGCGTTACCGTCGCCGTCGGGGAAGCCTGCCGGATATGTCATTCCCCAAATATCGCTATTGTGATGTACACAAAAGCCCTTGCAGTTATAGTAATCCTTTGCGGTTGTCTGACCGTTTACCGACAGCTTTTTGACAAACTCAACAAGCGGGTCAAAGCATTCCGAAAGATTAGCAGAATCCGTGCACCAATAGTTCATTTGGGTATTGATATTTGTTGTATAGCTTGATGACCAGGGGGCTCTCAAATGAGTGTTCCATATTCCCTGAAGCGTTGTGGCATTTGTCCCGCTTCGTGACGAGGATATAGTTAAATATCTGCCGAACTGGAACAAAAGAGCAACAAGGCTGTAATCATCACCTTTTTTGTTCATTCTCTTAATTCTCTTGTCCGTAGGCAAATCGTCATAACCGCCCTCAAGAGAAAACTCAACTCTGTTAAAAAGAGAAGAAAAATCGGCAATATGCTCTGCAATCAGCCTGTCATAAGGCTTTATGTTTTCAAAATAGGAAAAGCACTTTTTTTCTGCGTCACCGTTTGGCATCGACTTAAAATCAACAAAAGAGGTTGCAAGAGAAACAAGAAGCGTTATCTCCTTTTGATTTTTAACCTCAATATAATCCTCACAGAATTTTGCATTACCGAGAACCTTGACAGCACCGCAGAATTTCATTCCCCTGTCACCCTGAACAATGCTCTCACCCTTGTTATAATACGGTGGCATACAAATCTCAGGCGCCTGACCTGTCATAACAAGACTGTCCTCTTTTGTAAAGCAGTTATGCACAAGTTGACTGTCAAAGCGCACCTTAAAGCTTACACCGAAATCACTTGTGATATTAACAACCATAAGCTGTGCAGGGTGAGAAACAAAAACAGTCTGTTCAAATCCGCCCGACTGAACACTTGCCACTCCCGTTTCAAGATTAAGACTTCTTGCGTAATTACTCCTTGGAAGCTTTGAATACTCAATAATAAGGTCACCAAACGGAAGATATGCGTCTGACCAGTAACCGTGCATATCCCTATTGAGAATATTCTCTGCTTTTTTGTAATCCTTATTGAATATGGCCTCTCTTGCCTCATCAAGATACTTATGGGCGTCCTTTTTGTTTAAATCCTTAGGATACCCCGACCACAGACTGTCCTCGTTTAATGCAATCCTCTCCTTTTTAAGATTGCCGAACACGAGACCTCCGATTCGTCCGTTACCTATGGGAAGCGATTCTTCAAAATGCTTTGCTTTTTTCGTAAAATACAATAAATTTTTCATAATTTGATTTTACAATAATAACATTAAAATTGCAAGTTAAATAAACCTGTGATATAATATAGATGTAAAAAGGGGGTAATTATATGAAAAATTTTGTTATTTCAATAGGAAGGCAGTTTGGCTGTTGTGCAAACGAAATTGCACAGAAGCTCTCGGAAAAATTAAACATTCCTTACTATGACAAGGAAATTATAAAAAGAGCCGCCAAGGAAAGCGGCTTTGACGAAAATATTTTCATATTCTATGACGAAAGACCCACAAGAAGCTTTCTTTACAATGTTTCGTCCGACGCGTATTCAACAATAACGAATAACGGCACAACACTTGAGGATAAGGTTTTTCAATATCAGTTTGATGCAATCCGCAAGGCTGCCGAGGAGGGTAGCTGTATTATAGTCGGCAGATGTGCTGACTACATACTAAAGGACAGACCTGACCTTTTAACTGTTTTTCTTCACGCCGATATTGATTATCGCAAAAAAGCAGTTATGGAAAAGTACGGTATTGACGAAAAAACGGCTCTTAAAGAAATTAAGGCTACGGACAAAAAGCGTGCAAAATTTCATAACTTTTACAGCGATGAAAAATGGGGCGAGGCCGATACATATGATCTTTGCATAAATGTTGCAAAAATCGGAACGGACAAAACTGTTGATTTGATTGAAGAATACATCAAAAGCAGATATTCATAACAAAATTGCAAAATGCGGTGCACATATGCACCGCTTTATTTTATGTGTGCTTTTTTGAAATTTCCCATTGACCTTAATGCCTGCTATCACTATAATACATATAGATAAATTTTTTCAACCATTGGAGCAAAAATGTATAATTACAATCATTATGAAAACAAAAGGTCCGAAAAGCATTGCTTTCGCATACTGCACGGACTTGCAAAATTGCTTTTCAAAATTGAAATTCGCGGAGAAGAAAACATACCCGACACGAATTTTATTCTGTCAACAAACCACACCTCGATGATAGATTTCATCTTTGTTACATATTCAAAAAAGCTCCCTCCCGTTCACTTTATGGCAAAGAGCGAGCTTTTTGACAATCCGTTTGAGAGAATGATTTTGAGCAGAATAAACTGCTTTCCCGTTGAAAGAGGAAACGGAAAATCGGCACAGGCACTCACTTATGCCGTTAACCTGTTGAAAAAGGGATTTAATCTTGCAATATTCCCAGAGGGAAAAATCAACTCTCAGCTTCCGTATTTTCCGGGAGAGGCAAAAAGCGGTATTTCAAGAATTGCCTGTGAGGCAAATTCGCCTATACTCCCCTGCTCTATATACTTTTCAGGTAAGCTTATGCCGTTTAAAAGGGTTATTATATCCTACGGCAAGCCGATTACCCGTGCAGAGATTGAAAACAATTTAAGCGGAAACGAATACGAGTATCACAAAAACAACTCTGCTTATATTTTCGACAAAACAAAAGCTTTATGGAAGGACTGTGCAGAATATGTCAAATCTGTTTGATTACATAAACGAATTCGGCAGTATTTCCTTTGACGAAGAAATGCCGAATGATGTTGACAATATAATATTCTGCAGGCTTGTTTATCTTGATTTTTCTGCACACATCGGAAAAACGATAGAAAAAATTGCTCAGGAGCTTGAGGAAAATAAAGGCACACTCACCAAAAAGGGCGACCGCCACACAAGAAGCACATACAGGCTTCTTTTTGAGCTTGCAGGCTCTGAAAGATTTAAAGGCGTTAAAATCCGTAATTTTCATTTAGAAGAGGATGACGATAAAAAATTCTCCTTTTGTGCCGCAATTTTCGCTCTTAATAAAAGACTTGATTTTGTTGCCTTTCGAGGTACCGATGATTCGGTCGCTTCAATGAGCGAGGATATTGCAATGTCGTGCGAGTTTCCCGTAACAAGTCAAATAAAGGCGCTTCAGTACATAAACATTCACTACATAAATTCAAAAAGACGCCTTTATCTTGCAGGTCATTCAAAGGGTGGAAACCTTGCTCTGTTTACATTCATCTGTGCAAACGAAAGCATAAAAGAAAAAATTATACGCGTTTACAACAATGACGGTCCCGGCTTTCCCGACAGCTTTATGGATGGAGAAATACCTGTTGAGCTTCGCGACAAAATAAAGGTTTTTGTGCCAAAGGACTGCGTTGTCGGCAGACTGCTTCATAATTTTGCGGATTATACAATTATTGAAAGTAAATCCTTTTCTATACAACAGCACAATATGTTCAACTGGGAAACAGACGGCAGGGAGCTTAAACGAGCCAATGAATTTTCCGTATTCTCGGACACGATTGCCCAAACGCTCAAGGGCGGTATGCTATGTCTTAACTCAAAGGAGCTTAACAGAATATATCACATCATCTGCACAATAATCGAAAGGTGCGGTATTGACAGTAAAAACGACATAAATATGGCATTTATTCAAAAGCTGATTGCGTTGCTTATCGAGGACAACAAACTGTTTTCACCCGATTTGATTGAAAATATTATAAAATCTCTCGGAAAAGGCTTTTGGCTTTATTTGAATCAATAACAAAAAATCAGGCAGTTTACACTGCCTGATTTTTTTGTTACCTGATTATTTCAAAACTTTAAAGTCTACTTTACCGATTTTTGTTCTCGGAAGCTCGTCGATATAAACGACCTCCTTAGGTACAGACCACTTTGAAAGATTTTGCATACCAAAGTCGATAATCTTCTTTTTAAGCTCTTCCTCATCGTCATTTGCATATTTCTTGTTCTTAACGACATAAAGCTTAAGCTGTGTGTTGCCCTCCTCGCCTGTACCGATTGCACAGCAGTCATAAATCTCTGCCATGGCTCTGTAAGACTCCTCAATAAATGAAGGATATACAAGATAGCCGCTGATTTTATAAACCCTCTTAAGTCTTTGACGGTAGTAAATATCACCTGTTTCGGGAGTGATATAGCACATATCACCTGTATGAAGCCATACTCTGCCGTCATCGTGCTTAATAAGCATTTTAGTGGTTTCCTCGGGGTCATTCCAATATCCCTGCATAAGAGTCGGACCGTAAACGCAAAGCTCGCCGTCCTCGCCCTTAACCTCCTCGGTAGTGCCGGGCTTAACCGTCATAACCTCGATATTATATGTAGGAAGACCGATACAGCCCTGCGGAGCCTCTCTTCTCATATCGGTAAATGAGCATACCGTTACACACTCTGTCAAGCCGTAGCCTGTTGCAAAATGGAACTTTGAGCCGTTTTCTTTAAGCAATCTATCCATTTTTTCGGTAAGTGTATAAGGAACAACATCACCGCCGGAGCCGATAAGCTTCATAGTGCTCATATCAATACCCTTGAGATAGCCTGCCTTATAAACCTTTTCAAAGAAATCCGGAACGCCGAATACATAGTTAATATGATATTTCTTAATAGCGTCGGAGCACATTTTTGCATCAAACTGCGGGAAAAGAGCCTGAGGCTGACCGACGATAATAGAATAGTGCATACACATACCAAAGCCAAAGCCGTGGAATACGGGAAGTGCGGTAAGCATAGCGTCATTGTCGGGGTCAATTTTCTTTTCAATTACGGTATCAACAACATCCCAAACCTCATATGAAAGGTTGTTGATATTGTAGTTTGAAAGCATAACAGCCTTAGGATTACCTGTTGTACCGCCTGTCATCATTGTAACGGCTGTTGCGTACGGATCGGTTGCAATTTCAACCTCGTTATCCTTTAAATATTCCTTACCCTCTTTAAGAAAATCAGACCAGTCAATAAGCTTTTTAACACCTGTTGCAGGAGCAGTCTTGCCCTTGATTTTCTTTTTATAGAGCATATTTGCAATAGCACCGTACGGGGTTTTCGGAAAATACTGTGCTGTTCTGCACTTAACAAGAGTCAAATCCTCCATACCCTCAAACGCCTTTTCGCTTACGTCAAAGCAAAATGCAAATTTTGCGTCCACAAGGTTTTTTGCATACTGTGCCTCACTTGCAACAGAAAGCGGATGAAGCATTGAAGCGATTGCACCGATTTTATTAACTGCATAAATTGATGCAATACACTGAGGCATATTAGGAGCACAGATAATAACTCTGTCACCCTTCTTAACGCCGTTTGCAAGAAGACCTGCTGCACAAAGGTCAACCATTTCGTTAACCTGATTAAAGCTTAATGTATTATTATAATAATAAAAGCACGGCTTGTCGCCTCTTGCGGCAACAGAATCCATAAATTTATCATACATTGTTTTTTCAACATCGTATTTGCTTGTAAATTCTGCCATATTTCCCTCCATGATTTATGAACATTTCAGTTGCTTATGTTCATTTATTACTGTGTGATTATAGCAAATAAAACAATATATTTCCACAGATAATAATAATAGTTTATTTTTATTTAATAAATTGACTTTTTCGTTTTATATGTTAGAATATAAAGGTATTTTTACAGGCGGTGATGATAATGGCATATAAAATAAAAAAAGACCCTATAAATCTAATACCGAAGGCTCAGCTTGTATTTTGGATAATTGTCAGAATTTCAATGCTTATCTGCGCCGGATATTCCTTTATTCACGGCGATTTGGTTATGGGCTTTGAGAGCGTGTTTTGTTTTATATTCACTCATTTGTGGGATATGTTTCAAATTTTCGGTAACGGAAGCTTTATTGAGGAGGTGCCGCCTCTCAGCCAGACAATGCTTAATATAATTATTTTTGTAGGTATTGTAATAGGCTCTTATTTCGGCTTTTTCGACAGGCTTTGGTGGTTTGATAACGCAATGCACATTCTTTCGGGTGTTGTTTGTGCGGTATTCGGCTACGATTTTGCCTGCATAATTCAAAGAAAAAAAGGTCAGTGTGCCGCTACCCTTGCCGCTATTTTCTCGTTGATGTTTGCACTTTCTATTGCAGTGGGATGGGAATTTTACGAGTTTGCTATGGACACGCTTCACGGCACTAATCTTCAGCTTGCAAGGGCAGGAGAGGAAACGGCTATGTTTGACCTTTCAAAATATCATAACGAATACGGCTATCTCGGATTGTTTGACACAATGACCGATATGATAATGAACGCAATCGGCGGTGTGATAGGAATGATATTTATGATTGTACTGAGAAACAGAAAAAAGAAGAATAAATAACGATATAGCTTAGAGGTTAAAAATGGCAAAGGCTCATGATTTAACAGTCGGATCAACAAAAAAGCTGTTACTTTATTTTGCTTTTCCGACGCTTATCAGTAATTTATTTCAACAATTTTATAACCTTGCAGATACAGCAATTGCAGGTCACATTTTGGGCGACAATGCACTTGTTGCAATAGGTGCAAGCTCGTCAATTTACAGCCTTGTGCTGACCTTTGCTTTTGGCCTTAACGGAGGCTTTGGAATAATTATTGCCCAATGCTTCGGCGCAAGAGATGAAAAAAGGCTCAAAAACGCTGTTGCACAGTCGATTATCTTAAATGCGTTGATATCTGTTGTTGTATGCGTGGCAAGCATATTTGTTGCAAAGCCTGTTTTAAGGCTTATGAACACACCCGACGCTCGTCTTGAAGACGCATACGGATATATCATAATCATTTTAACTATGATAATAGTGCCTATGCTCTATAATCTTGAGTCTACTGTTTTACGCTCCTTGGGCGACAGTAAAACACCGCTTTATTTTCTTATTCTTGCAAGCATACTTAACATCGTACTTGATTATGTGTTTATAAAATATCTCGGTATGGGCGTAAAGGGTGCCGCCGCAGCAACAATAGTTGCACAGCTTGTTGCCGTGCTTTTGTGCCTTGCTGTTATAATGAAAAGCTTTAAAATTATAAGGCTTTCAAGAGAAAGCTTTACTCCCAACCGCCCCTTGCTTGGCAAAATGCTCTCGACAGGTTTTTCAATGGCTATGATGAACTCTATATTTTCGATAGGCTCAATCATAATGCAGGGTGCAATAAATGCTCTGGGCGAAGGTGTCATAGCCGCTCACCTTGCTTCAAGAAAAGCAGCAGAAATGTTTATGCAACCGCTTGTAACTCTCGGCACTGCTTGTTCAACCTTTGTGGGACAGAATTACGGTGCAGCTAAATACAAAAGAATAAATGAATCACTAAAATACAGTATCATTTATGCTTTTGTGTGGTCGGTTATTTCGTTTTTTGTGCTGTTTTTTGCAGGAGGAGAAATTGCAGGAATAATAACGGGAACAGAAAACCGTCAGGTCATTGAAAATACGCAGATGTATCTAAGAATCAATGCGCCGTTTTACTTTGTACTCGGTATTCTTTTTATTCTCAGATTTTCAATTCAGTCGATAGACAGAAAAATACCGCCTCTCATTTCAAGCGGTATGGAGCTTGCAACAAAGATATGCGCAGCATTTGTATTTATTCCCAAGTGGGAATATTTCGGTGCCTGCATTGCCGAGCCTATAAGCTGGTGCCTTGGGGCAGTATTTTTAATATTTGCCTTCAAAAAGGCACTCAAAGGCATACCGCCAAAAACACAATAGCAGAAAAAATCCGCTTCATATTTTGAAGCGGATTTTTTCTGCATATTTAATCAAACAGAAGCACTTTCAGTCTGAGCCTTTTGAGCATTTTCCCTGCTTCTTCTTTCTTTTATCTCCTTCATCATTTGTCGGTGACCGTCACCGGTGATATTATAGAAATGCATCGGAATAAGCATAAGAAGATAACCAAGTGCAGGAAGAAGCGTTGTGAGAAGGAACAAGGCGTTATTTGTTGCGGGTGCCTGAACAAGAGATCCCTCGGTATGACTCACATATCCTACCCAACCAAGAATAGCAAGACCAAATGAAGATGAGATGGTGTTTTCAATCTTTCCCGTAAAGCTCATAATTGAAAGCATTATTCCCTCAACACGCGTACCTGTTTTCCATTCAATATAATCAACGGTTTCTGCTTCCATTTCCTTTTGAATAAGGTTTTTAAATTCAAGAGGAATTGTAGAAAGACAGGTGAATGCACACACAACTATTCCCGTGAGAAGCGATACCGACTGATCTGCCTCTTTTTGAAGAAGTCCCTTAAATGTAAGAGCTGCAAAAAGAATGTGAAGCACAATCGCACTGATACAGCAAATCTGATAAAATTTTCTCGAATCTGCCTTTTTGCCGAGCTTTTCAACAATTTTAGGAACAAGGACTCCTGCAAGCAAAAATCCGGGGAATTTAACCACATCAATAACAGCATTGTATTTGAGATTGAACATAAGGTCAGCTACAAAATAGAAGGAAACCTGCTCTGCAACCTTACATAAAATAAAGAAAATGTTACACAAAAACAGCATAAGAAGCGGTCTGTTTTTAAACAACAGCGAAAAACAATCCTTAACAGACGGTGAATCCGAGCTGTGATGTGCACGCTCAACAGAGTTTTTATATGTAAGCCTTGTTAAGAAGAATATACCTATCGCTGAAATAATTGCAGATGTCAAATATGCCTGCGGTGTATGGTCGCGAAAATACGGAAGCCACGCAGCACCTGCAACAAACACCTGAGGAAGTGCGCCGACTATCGAACGAACAATGGAGCTTACTCCGAAAAGCTTTGTCCTTTCAATACCGTTAGGCGTTATGGAAAATGCAAGCGCACCCATAGGTATATCAAACGCTGTATATGTCACATCAAGAAGAACAAACAAAACCGTTGTGTAAATTATATTGAACAAGGGAGAAGCGTCTGCACTGCCGACAAAAAACAGCACCATTACAATTGATACAAAAAGCGGTGCCCATTTGATATAAGGACGCATCTGACCGTCCTTCGTTCTTGTCTTGTCAACAACTACACCCATCATCGGGTCATTTATTGCATCAAATATACCGCAAAACAAACGAATTTTTGACGCCGTACCCATCGGATCCTTGAGCTTTTTAAACAAAACATTTGTCAAAAAATAATTTACATATTTTGAGCTTGTCATAGAGGTGTTCATACCCTGAGCGCCTCTACCGAGAGCGTATGATATTGTTTCGCGCCAGGTAAGATATGTTTCCTCACCGACATCTGTTTTGACAATCTTGCTGTCTAAAAAAGATTTAACCTTCCCCATTTTTATCCTCTTTTCCTAAATTATTTACTATTATGATAACACATTGATTTTTTTCGGTAAATAGCGTTAACATATATTTAACGCTATTATTACACAAATATGCCGATAAGTTATATAAGAATCTCTCCCAATCAAATTTGGGAATTGTTTATTTTTCGGGCTTCATTGCATTATAAGAGGTATCGACTGCCTGCTGAGTTATATTACATCCCATTTCAAAAAGCGGTACCTTTGCAAAAATCTGCTCCAAAACATCAAACAGATTTTCCATTTTATCCTTATTAAGATTTCTTACGGTCTGTGAAAAAATATTAAACACAGCTCTTCCCGTATCCGCTTTTTTTATCCAGTTATCCTCGCTTCTCTCAAGAAAGCATATTCCCGCAAGCGGTACAACAGCAGGAGTTGAATAATCGTATTTTCCGCTCCAGGGAGTTCCGCAGGCATACACCGTACCGTCAATCAGCCTTATTGCCGGCTTGTCGTCATTTAGCATATATGCTCTGTCGCCGAAGCGCTCAAGCCACATCTGCGTGTGGGTTGACTTACCTGTTCCGCTGTCTGCCGAAAAGGCATAAGCCATACCGTCAACAACTACGCAGGAGGAGTGAAGCAATATCCCCTGATGCTTAATCAGCTCGGTATAAAAATCGGAGCCTGTCAGCATATATTCCCAATCGTCCTGAACGAGCTCGGGATGCTCCTTCATAGCATTAAGAACTCTTTTTTCGTCAACATCTATAACTATATCCGCTGTCTTGATATTTTGATTTTTTGAAAGATAAGGAATTGCCTGCTTTGCAGTCCTGCCCTTTTCGTTTTTTATTTCAACCGTTAATCCTGCAATATCGTAAAATGCCATAATTTCACCTTTATATAACTTGTTATACTTAGTATAAACTAAAGCGTATCAAAGGTCAAGAATATATAATTTTGCGTCGGTACAGTTATCTGTACTGTTATTTTTTTGCACTTATTTATGTTTGACAATTTTGATATTATGGTTTATTATAGAACATATGTTCGATAATATAAATAAGGTGATACTATGGAAAGAGAAATACTGCATATAGACTGCAATAAATTTTACGCAAGTGTTGAATGCTTTTTACATCCCGAGCTCAAGGACAAGCCCGTTGCAGTAGGCGGAAGCGAAAAATCTCGCCACGGAATAATCTTGACAAAAAACGAGATTGCATCAAAATACAATCTCGTTGTCGGTGAGCCTTTGTGGAAGGCAAGGCAAAAATGCCCTGATTTGATAATAATTGAGCCTCATTTTCCGATATACATTGAGTTTTCAAAAAAGGTGCGCTCAATTCTTGAGGATTATACTGATTTGATAGAGCCCTTCGGTCTTGACGAAAGCTGGATTGATGTCACGGGCGACTGGTGCAAAACAGGGATTGAAATCGCGCAGGAAATCAGAGAAAGAGTAAAAAACGAGGTAGGAATAACGGTGAGCATAGGACTGAGCTTTAACAAAATTTTTGCAAAGCTCGGCTCCGATTACAAAAAGCCCGACGCCGTAACGGTGATAAACAAAGATAATTACAAGGATATAGTCTGGCCTCTACCGTGCAGTGATTTGCTGATGATAGGCAGAGCAACAACAAAAAAGCTTAATTATTACGGGATTTTCACAATAGGTGATTTGGCAAATACGGATTTGAAATTTTTAAAATCGGTTTTCGGCAAAAACGGCGAAATGCTTTGGCGCTTTGCAAGAGGTCTTGACACCTCACCTGTCAGGCATAAGGATTTGCAAAGAGATATTAAAAGCATCGGTAATTCAACCACAACACCGAGAGATTTGGTCAATGACAGCGATGTAAAAATCGTCTTTACCGTGCTGGCGGAAAGCGTTGCAAGAAGAATGAGAGAGCAAAATCTCAAGGGCACAACGCTTTCAATATCGGTAAGAAATAAAAATCTCGAAAGCTTCACCCGTCAATGCACCCTAAAAGCGCCGACGAATGTAAGCCTTGAAATTATCGAGAATGCTATGGAGCTTTTTAAGGCAAATTACAGCTGGAAGGAGCCTATCAGAAGCCTTGGAATAAGTATGACGGATTTTGACTTTGACACGCCCGTGCAATTTGACCTTGCAAAAACTATTGAACGGCGAGAAAAATTAGAAAAGCTTGATTTTGCGGTTGATAAGCTCAAGGACAAATACGGAAATTACTGTATTCAGCGCGGTACTGCGCTTTGCGACACCTCGCTTTCGCATTTTAATCCGTTTGAGGAGCATACCATTCATCCTGTTTGTATTTAAAAGGTTAAGTATTTCGGGTCGTCGAGGATGGTAACCTCACTTAAGGAAGTAAGGTTACCATCCGACTTTAATACTTTTTCACAGCATAGTTTTTAGCTATGCTGTGTTTGCTGTTTAAAATATGTTCCTGGAAATATTCTTCCATCTGTTTAGGTGTTGGCTCTTTTATGATACCCACACCATTGTAATATATGTCTAAATCCTGATGACGCTTGCCATCTATCTTGTATGGCTTTGATACAACAATCTTTTCTATAAATTCGTGCAGTATTTCAGGTGTTAGCTCTGTTAAGTGAGTTAATCTCTTTGCCTTGTCAATGAAATGTTGTAAGCCTTCACTTTTGTCCTTTTCAGAATTGAACTGTTTTTCCATTTCAGGAATATTGACTTTGAGTTGCTTCTGTTCATTTTCAAAAGCGACTGTCATTGTTGCAAATCTTTCATCAGTTATCTTACCAAGCACATTGTCCTCATAGAGTCTTCGTATCAGAATATCTATCTCATTTATTCTGTTCTTGGCTTTTATGAGGTCTTTCTCTTTCTTGGCAAGCTCTTTTCTTTGCTCAATGCCATATTGCTCAATCTGAAGCCTTGCAAACTCTTTATCGTATGCCTGAACATACCATAGTACCCTTTGCATATTTTCAAGAACAATATCATATACTACTTTTTCTCGTATATAATGAGCAGAGCAATTCACTGTATCTTTTCTGTATGCAGAACAGACAAAATGTGCCTTGCTTCTATCACCATTGCTTATTGCATTGTAGTTAAGTTTAGCTCCGCAATCTGCACAATATAACAAACCTGAAAACATACTTGTGATACCGCTTTTTGTTAATCTGCGTCTGTGTTCTCTTAAATTCTGAACAACAGCAAAGGTTTCTCTGTCAATAATAGCAGGATGTGTATTTTCAAATATCAACCATTTTTCTTTCGGATTATATATTCTTGTTTTGCTTTTGAAAGATTTTGTTGTACATCTGAAATTCACTGTATCACCAATATATTCCTGTCTAATTAAAATATCTCCTACTGTTCTTTTTTCCCAACTGTATGGAAATTCGGCATTTGATATTGGTCTGCCTGTTCTTTTCTCCCAATAATGCAGTGGTGTCAGTATCTTTTCTGCTTTTAATTGATTAGCAATTTGTGAAGGTCCGTAACCTTTAACACATAAGTCAAATATCTTTCTTACAACAGATGCTGCATATTCATCTACCTGCCATTTATTTTTATCATTAGGATCTTTGAGATAACCATACGGCACTTTACAAGTAGTAGGCAAGCCTGCCATACCTTTATTTCTAAAAACATTGCGTACTTTCTGACTGGTATTCTTTGCGTGCCATTCATTGAATAAATCCTGCATAGGGACTAAGTCACTGATACCGTTCTTTGTATCAATATTATCCATTATGGCAATGTAACGAACGCCAAGCATGTCAAAGTCTTCTTCAAGTAGTTGACCGACTACAAGTCTGTTTCTGCCCAACCTTGAATGGTCTTTGACAATTAGTGTTCGCACTTTTCCTTGTTCCGCTAATTCCATAATTTCAGTAAATGCAGGACGATTGAATGTAACACCTGAATAACCGTCATCAAAGAAAAATTTGGGATTATCAAATCCATTATCCTTTGCATACTTTTCAAGAATTGCTTTTTGATTTTCTATACTGCCTGATACGCCTTCCTTTTCATCCTCTTGGGATAATCTTGCATACAAGGCATCGATTTTTTCTTCTGACTGTTTTCTTTTCAAATTTAACTCCTTTCCACAGCCGAAGTGATTGAATTGTAAGTTTATTTTATTATATCATACTTACAACATCACTTCAACACTTTAAAGCGTAATTTCGGCTGTTATTTTTTTCAAAATTATTCTCTCTGCTTTTTCAATGATAGTTTCGTTGGCAGAATTATTAAAATGAGTGTTAACTGTATACACTGTTCCGTTAATTTCTTTTTCAAAATTTATCGGGTTAGGATAATGCGCAAACCACTCTAATCTTTGCTCTTTAGTCATTGCACTTAGCTTTGCATAAGTTTCTGTTCGGATTTTGTTTAACAGGTCATATTCAGATTTAGTTAATTCAAGCTTAATCATCTCTCAAAATCCTCCTTTGATTTATATTTCAGCTTTCTTCTTATTGGAGGATAAGGTATTTCCTCCTTGACTTTTTCTGCTTTTGCTTTTTCTCTTGCCTTGACTAAAATATCATCAATAAACTTTTTTACCTTTTCAGGTGCAATTCTCATTGCTTCAACATACGGTCTGCATAAACGCCTTAATCTATCAAATTTGTATTGCAAATCGTCAATCTGTCTTTGCATACCATACATTAAAGTATTGTAATACTGAATATCGGCTCTGCTTGATATTGCTTCTTTTGCAAGGCTTGTGAGCTTGTCATAATCATCATTTGACATTTGCACCTTGCCTGTAAAAGTTTTCTTTCCGATTTCATCAATCTTTTTGTATTCAATCTGTGCAGGCTCAACGATTTCTATCTTTTTCTGAATATCCTTTAACCGTTCTTCATCCTTACTGATTTGATATTGCAGTACAGATAGGTTTTCTCTTGTGCTGCCTTTTTCACCTCTTACAAAATCATCAAAACCTGCATCTTGCATATATTCAAAGAACTTGTCCTGTAACAAACTGTAAGAGGGAACAAGTATTTTGTTTCCTTTCTCATCAACAATTTGCTCCGATTTCCATTTCTTTGAATGGCTGACCTGATTGACAACCTCTTTAACGGTTCCGACCAATGCTTTATCCTTACAACGCTTTGACCATTTGATTTCTTTCTGAACAACAGGCAGTGCGACTACATGCAAATGATAATGATAAACAGGATAACCGTATTTATCACTTGCAGCGAGGTTGATTTCATCTGCATGCATAACAGCAGATAAAATATATTCACTGCCCATTTCCTTTTCGGCAAAGTAAAAAGCCTGCTCATAGAATTCTTTTGCAAATTCATATCCGCCGTGCGATTCAAAGTATTCTGTATTGACATCAAATATCATTTCGTCATAGATCTTTGCATCTGCTTTCAGTCCACGCAGGGATACTTGTTTGCTTTCTACCATCTCATTCAATTTATTGTTATAGGTACAATCACATTTCTTAAACTGTATGTTTCTATGAGATTGAGAAAGGTCAACATTCATATTTGCATAGTTATCATTTTTTCGTTCAATATGCCGTTCAAATTTGCCGATATCATCTCTGTTATGGGTTACAACTCTTGCAACCGAATAATTTTGTTTTGCTATTTTATCATCTCCAATCATAAATATTTTTTAATCAATACGATTTTTGTTACACACTTTTATCAAAGTGTGTAACCCACTATGACACTTTCAAAGCAAGCTTTGCAAAGATATCAGTGGGCTCTTGCAGAGGGCAAGATAGTTTTACAAAAGAATGCTTTAAACAACAGAATTATTGTAAAACCGAATGATAGAAAAGTTTGTCATTTTCTATCAAAGACAAAAAGAAAAAGCCGTTTGCATAAGTGAGTAACACAAACAAGCAGAACCTTTCAGCTCCGCCTTCATAGCGTGTTTACTCACTATGTAAACGACTTAATTTAAGTCTGTATGTTAACCCTCAACTGCCTTTTCTATGCAGTTGATTATGTATTAGCGCCATTTGCACCTTCTAAAAAAACATAAACACATATTTGATTTTATATCCAAATATTAGCAGATACTTTTGATTATGTCAATGAATTTAAACAAAATAATATTTCTTTAACTTTGTATGAGTTTGTATAGTTTTGAAAATTAATCCTTCATATTCATGAATAAGACCTCTAACACCGATTAGATTACAATAATATATTAAAAAATTTTGTATAAGCCCGTAGGATACAATTAAATTTTTCTATCCAAAATAACGGTAAGGATTACCCCTACCGTTATTTTAGATGAATTAATATCATTTATTTTTTTTGTTTCGTTATCAGTGATCCTAAAAACATAAATAAACCCGGTAATATTGATGATAGCATTGCTATTATACTTTTAATAAATAAGGCATTACTTAACATAGCATCAAAATGCCACAATATTTCTTTACTATAGGTGTATATAGGATTAACAAATATTCCTATATAAAACACAAAAGTATTCTCATAACATATTATAACTACTGATATAAGCAATAGAATTACCAATTGAATTATAAAACCGCCTTTAAGTAGTTTATCTGAAAAATAATATCCAAAGACAAAATTTAAAATCAATGTTAAAACGACTATGCCGATATACAATAAAATTTGCCAAATATCTTGCTTTATTTCTTTTATTACAAAAATACTTAATAGATAAAACACTATCATTACCGAAACAGATGATATAATTGAAAACAATGTTTGTATACAATATTTCATATAAAACCTCATTTCAAAACTTATATTGCATTACAAAATCTTTTTAAATAATTTAAACTTGATGTATAGGTAGCTGAATATCTGGGTTGAGCAGTTCCTGATACTTTCTGTAAAGTTGTATGTGAAGAATCTTTCCACTCATAATTAGGATTATCAGCAGTTACGCCGTGTGCAGGAACATCTGCACCTCTGCCAATTTGTCCATGTGCCTCAATATCCTGTATTGCATGCAAACCGTATCCCAAGTACATTAATCCTTTACTTTTATTAACTTTATAAGCAGAAAGTGCATTTGTCATCATATCATTAGAATATTTAGTTCTCGAATCGGTTCCTGTTTTATTTCCATTAAAATGAAAATACTGCCAAGATTTTTTAGTCGCATCGGTAAATCCAGATAGAGTATAAGCTGTAGATGGATACTCATTATCTAAATTACGACATTGATTTGCAATAGTATCGGCATCACTTCTGATTTTATCATAAATAGTGCCTCTTTTTTGACTTTGTATCCATGACTTAGTCCAAGAATAATGATCATCTTTTTTCCAATATCCTGAAGGATCGCTATTTTCTATTGGATGATTACAACAATAAGCAAATAAATTTAGACCTATATTTTCGGATTTATGACACTTAGCCATCATTATATCATCAGCATTTATAAAACGACAAATTGAAGGATCATAATAACGGGACTGTAAATAATAATATCCTGTTTCAATATCATAATAGTAACCGCGATAACGAAGTGGATTTATATTGGCAATTCTTTCACTTTCTTTATCAGTGGTACTAATTGAAATAATTTGTCCCCATTCGTCATATTCATAGTCGGCAATTTTGTCACCTGTAACATCAATAATACTGATTATATCTCCAAATTGATTTGTAACATAAAAATATTGTACATCATTGTAGACGAAGCCAAAAGGCTTTCCTAAATTATCGTATTGAAAATATATAATGTTATTGTCAAATGATTGTGATAATAACATTCCATATTTTGTATTATAGTAAGTAGTTTTGCCATTCACTGTTTTACTTGTTCTGTATCCCTGATCATCGTAAGTATAAAGGTATGTATCTGCATTATCCTTAATACTATGTAATTGTCTTCCATTTTCCCAAGTAAATGATTTATCACCATAAGTAAGAACATTACCATTGTTATCATAGGTAAGTTCAATACCATTTACCGACACAAGTAAATCTTTCCATAAACTATCAGAATAAGAATAAATATCCGTATTATTATTTAAAGTTTTTGTTTTGATATTTCCACGATTATCATATTTATAATCAGAAAAAAACTTATTATCTTCAACAGAAATTAACTGATTTTTTTCATCATAAATATACTTGCTTTTATTATCATAATTAGATGTAGATATAATTTTATCGGTCATATTGCGTTCATTAATTATATCAATAGAATTGGTTCCATATAAAAGACTCTTTTTTGAGAGTTTATTATTGTCATCATAATTATATGATGAATTAATAATAATGTTATTATCGACTTCTATGTTATCAGATATAATTATGTCATCTTTGTCAAATAAAGATCTATATTTAATGTTTAAAGAATCTGTAATATATTCTACATAATTATTGCTAATAGAATATCTGTAATTATTGCCAAAGTGGTTTTCGGTAACATTAATTACTGTGTTTGATTCTATATCTTCATTTGTTCCATCTGGTGTTTCAAAAGAAGAATAAAGAATAGAATTATCAGATAATTTATAAATGGTTACTGTATCATTTTCGCCATAAACTGTTTTTAGACCATTATCTGTATTAATGATTTGCTTTAATTTGCCGTCTGTATCATATGAATATGTTACATAAGGTTTTTCATTATTGTTTCTGTATCTTGCCGACAATTCTCCTATATCATTATACTCATAACGAATTGAATCCCCATTAGCATAATTCTCTGTTAATAATCTATTCTTTTCATCATAAGTATACGATATTCTAATTTCGCCGGCAACTTTAATGTTAAGAATTTCGCCCTGATCACTATAATTAAATTCGTAAATATCAAAACTTTCACGAATTCGTTCTCCTACTTCATTATAAGCATAAGTAGTGACTGTTCCAATATCATTAGTTATATTCTCAAGGTTTCCATCCTCTGAATAGGTGTATATATATCCTACATTCGTATCCTCATAAGTATTATTATTTGGAAGCCCGTCTTTTTCGCTATTATAATGTTCAGGTTCTATTTCTTGTACTGTTCTTCCATAACCATCATATAGAATTCTTGTAGCTTCGCCATTTTCATCAGCAAGGAGTATCCTGCCAGCTTTATCATAAATATATGATGAATTATCTATATCACAATTAGTTGTGAGCAAATTACCCATATCATCATATGTATGTGTAATAATGTCAGTTTTTGTTGTATCATTTTTTGTAATTATAGAAGACTCTTTTAAAATATTACCTATATCATTATACTCATATTTATAAATTGCCCCATTGTTACTAACTTTTTCTGTAATTCTACCTTTATCATCATAAGTATAATAGATAGTATCAAAGCAGTTTAAAGAGGAATTATAACTGTCGGGCACATTACCGTCAAAGTCCTCTTTCAACACTGCACAAATTAATCTGTTTTTGTTATCATCATAAGTGTAATATGTATAATTTTCTCCGATTTTTTCTCTTATTATATTACCTTGTGAATCATATGTATAATGTGTATTACTTTCAATGTTGTCACTTGTGGAAGATAAAATATCTCCTTTTGAATTGTATGTAAAAGCAAACGTTTCATCGTCAACTTTTTGTTTAATAACTTTATAACGCACATCGTAAGTATATTCATTTTTTATGCCATATTCATCTATATACTCAACGGGGAGAAATGCGTTATTATACACAGTTTTTGTCTTTTCTCCGTTTGACGCTACAGTAGAATAAGTCATATTTTCATCATCATACAAATAATTTATGTATGATCCATTATCATATGTGATTTTCTTCAATCTGCCATTATCATAATAACTGATTGACTTATCCATACTTTTAATCATAACATCGTCATCATATGTATATTCACCAATAATAACATCTGCCTGATCTACAACTTGAATATATTTATCATTTTCTTTTTCATATTCCAGATTGTTACCGTTAGCATCTGTAATAATTACATCGTCATCATTATAGGATAATACGAATGTTCTGCCTGTATCATCCGAAATAGAAACATTGTTTTCTGAACGAATAAATTCTAATCTGTTGCCTGAATAATCTTCAACTGCTGACAAGTAAGAAATATTCTGTACTTCACTAATAGCAAAATAATACTTGTAATCTCCATTATCAAAAATATAATTATCTGATGTTACTGTTAAAGTAAATCCGTTTAATTCATCAACATATAAATCAGCAGATTTTCTTATTACAGGATAAAGCGAACCGTCAGGCAGCTCTACTTCAATATGATTATCTACATTAACAACTTTACTTTGTGTTGAATCAAACCATTCTTTATCAACACTATTGTAACTTCTTAAATATGGGAAAGTAATATTGTTATATAGAATTTCAAAATCTATATTGCTTTCCTCATATACACCAAGAGCTTTATCTGTATTTGATAAGGAAGCATAAGTTACTTTACCGTTTGTGCCTTTTCTTGTATAAACTTTTGTTGTTTCATGTGCAGGAATGGCAAAAGGAACTGAATAATCAGTCCATGTACCATCATCACTGATTTTATACTGCAACTTTGAATTATCTTGATAGTTCACTGTATATATGCCGACAAGTTCTCCATATCTGTAAAACAAAGGAGTGGATGAATCAGTAGCGGCTTCAGCAACAATAAGATTCCTAAAATCAATATAATCAGATAATATTAAGTTACTAAAAGTCAGCGTTACGAATGTTCCGAGTGCCATAACAATAGACAGAAATATACAAATTGATTTCTTCCACAATTTTGTTTTAAAAATAGTTGAATTGTTTTGATTTCTCATATTTTACCCTTCTTTCTAAATTAGTATATTAATTGTCAAAAATAAAGCAATATATCAGTTTATATATTTTTATAATACATCGGAAACACGCCTTTCATATATACTGATAAATATATTAAGAATCATTTATCCTCTCATTTACATAGTGTAGCTTTTAATAAAAGTGTGAGGAAGATTTTCATAAAAAAACAAAAAAGATGTCAGTTTTTCAGTCTAACATCTTTAAATTCAAGTTAAAATGATATAGATTTTGTGGATGAATCATATTTTTCAGTTTGTAGTAATGATTTTTTTGCATAATGAGTAGCCGTTACTCTATACTGATATCCTGAAGTAACAGGAACTCTTTTTGAAAGTTGATAACGATTATCATCATCATATAAATCCGTAAAAGTTTTATAATTTGTCCACGATGCACTTGAAGAAGTTCTTCTTTGTATTACTACTTTTGTAAATCCACATTTAACAACCGATGAACTGCCGGTTGTTGATCCTGTAATTAATAAATCGTTATTATCTTTTGCTATTCCTAATGTATGTCCCACTATTAAACCTGATGCATATGGTTGAATGGATACCGCATATATATGTTCTAATGCCTCAAATTCTTCTTGAGTGAATTCAGAATCATATTCTGAATTATCTGCCGCAAAAGCGTAATTTGGAACCAAACAACCGATAACTACAAGTATTGATAAAAATATTGATAAAAACCTTTTCATAATTTTAACCTTTCTGTCTATTTTATAGACTGTGCAAATGATTTTGCTGTTTCAAAATCCGTTTCTAAATAAATTTCATAAGTAGTAAAATTATCTTTATAACGAATAGTACAACTATTCTCACTTTCAAATATTAAAACATCCATTCCATTTACTTTTATCATTTCGGCTGATAATACATTGTGATCACTCATTTCACCTGTCCATTCAAAATTTTCTACATATTGCGAAATAGATAATAAACCATAATCATTGTTATAGTTGAATTCAATTTCAACATTTGTAGAAATAGTTTTATCGGTGGTTGTATTATCGGTTCTAATGATATTGGAATTTTCTTTTATCAACTCCTCTGGAAATGTGACAGGGGATAATCCCTGAATTTTTAATTCTTTTGCCAAATTTGAATTTTCAAGTAAATATCCATCGGCTGTTGTGTCTGCAAGTTTTAAATTAATATCTGTTTTTGCATCGCCTTTAATCCAAGAAGATATTTCCTTTGGAATATTAAAATGAAAAACACTTGCTGAAACAGTCAATGTTGTAGCAATAAATAGCATAAAAACTGCAGCAACTAATAAAATCTTTTTCACTTTAATATTATTGACTTTTTTATTAACATTCTTTATGTTCAATGGCTTTCCATCTTGTTTTATTGATAAAACATCAAAACACAAGTCTATAAAATCAGTGTTAATATCTTCATAATTCTTTTGAGATTCTTTTTGAATTAGTTGCTTAATTTGCTCACAGGACATATCTGCTAAACCGGAATCTGCAATTCTTAAAAGTTCTTCTTCGCTGAATTTCATTTGTACAATTGTACCTCCCTTATATATAGTGTTCAAAACAAATTAAGTGTGAGCAAAATAATCTAAATTTTTTCATATTCTTTAATCATTTTTTTGATTTTCTTTGTAAGTTCAACATGCCGCTGCCGTACAGCAGTATGGGATATTCCCATTTCTTGTGCAATAACTTTAAGATTCCTTTTGTCATGATAATGAGCAAAATATAAATGCTGTTCATCTTTATTTAGGGCAGAAAGAATTTTCATCATTCTTTCTTCTATGGTTTCATCGGTAATCATATTTTCGACAAAATCCGGTTCATAAGATAAAGCATTATTTAGAGTTTCATCTTTTTTCTCATTATCTAAAAAATCCAACTGGTTTCGTTTAATTTTGTCTTTTATTGCTTTATTCTTGTAATTCAATACAACTTTATAAAGCCATGACTTATAATTACTTATCTCTATTCCCTTAGACAGATTCTCATATAAAGCTATGTAAGCCTCCTGAACACAATCCTCTGCATATTCAGGCTCGAATTCAAAAAATTGCGAGCAATATCGAATTAAATCTTTTCTATACTGTTCACATTCTTCCATTATTTTATCTATGGATATTGAAGCATCTTTACTTTTGCTTTTTGGTTTGAATTTAATCAAAATATTCTCCTTGCTTTAAATTACTTGGTTATATATAAATGTTTTCATAATACTATATCCCTTACAATCTTGTTTTTGTGATATAAAAACCTAATTTAATTAAAGAACATTGAAAATATTTTGTCAAGAGGTTTTGCCAAAATGCACAATAATATGGCATAAATGCAGAAATTCACACTTTTATGGAACTTTTCTACTAACAATGTATATAAAAATGAGGCAGGAAAAACCTGCCTCAAAATTTCAATAATTACAAATTATTTCATCATATATTATTTCTCTTGCCTGATTAGCAATATTATTCATCATCTGGACCCATAGCATTTGATTTTCTGCTTTGAGCTGCTCATTTACACCCTGATTTTCAGCAAACTGTTTAACAAGTAAATCATATCGTTCTTTTGCACTAATATCAATCTTGTGCAAATATGAATTTAGTTTACCTTTTGTCAAAAGATTATAATATATAACTTTGTGGCTTTCTTTTAAATAATTCTTATGCCTTTGTCCCCAAAAGCCTATTTCATAATTTGTATCTGCCGATACAAGAGCAGGAACTTTAACATCTCCAGCCTCAAAATAACTCCCGTTCATTTCTTCATATAATGATTTCATTGTAATTCCTCCGATTGATTTAATTATTTTACTTACAATTCAATCATTTCAGACCGCTTACAATAAAACTTCCTTAAGTGAGTTCGTGCGACGCCGACCCCAACGGTTTTAAAAGAACGCTCCTGATATTTTGTAGGGGATGGCGTCCTCGACATCCCATATACAAACTCGTTATTTACATTATCAATTTTACAAACAAAAAAAGCGCACCTTAAAGGTACGCTTTTATGTTAAGTATAAGCAATTAAGCCTGAGCAGGAGCTCCTACGGGGCATGCAGCCTCACAAGCACCACACTCAATGCACGCATCAGCATTGATTTCGAACTTACCGTCGCCCTCTGAAATAGCGCTTACGGGACATTCTGCTGCACAAGCACCGCATGAAATGCAATCATCAGAAATTGCGTATGCCATTAAAAACACCTCCTACATCATTCTTCTTATTAAATATAACAGTATAGTACAAAAAAATCAAGAGTTTTTTATATTTAGCCCTTATTCTTTTTTTCCATATTCGGTTTATTTTCCCTTACTATTCTGACTTCCTCCCTATTGACAACAACAGGCAATCCGTCGGGAGTATTGTCAAGCTGTATTTTTAGCTTGCCGGTAAGCAGAGAAGCTTCTACAACCGTTCCTCTGCCCTCACGGCAGTCAACAACAGTTCCCTTTGAAGGAGTGATTTTGTTAAGATATTCATACGAATTCTGTTCAAATTTAAGACAGCACATAAGTCTGCCGCAGGTACCACTGATTTTACCCGGTGAGAGTGAAAGTCCCTGGTCCTTTGCCATTTTGATTGTAACAGAATGAAAATCATCAAGAAACATAGAACAGCAAAACGGTCTTCCGCAAATTCCAAGACCGCCTAAAAGACGGCTTTCATCTCTAACGCCGATTTGTCTTAGCTCAATTCTTGTATGAAGCGTTGAAGCCAAATCCTTTACAAGCTCTCTGAAATCAACTCTGCCGTCAGCCGTAAAGTAAAAAATGATTTTTGAACGGTCAAAGGAATACTCTGCATCTGTAAGGCTCATTTCGAGCTTATGCTCCTGAACCTTTTTTTCGCATATTGCAAGAGCTTCCTTTTCCTTTGTCTTGTTATACTCAACGGTTTTTAAATCCTCGTCGGTTGCAATTCTGATAACAGGCTTTAGAGGAGATACGATTTCACTTTCGTCAACCTCCTTGACCGGATACTGCGAATAACCGCACTCAAGCCCCTTTGCCGTTTCGACAATAAGTGCCTGACCGCTTTTTATATCAAGATTTTTAGGGTCAAAATAATATGTTTTACCGACGCCCCTGAAACGAACGCCAACAACCTTTACCATATATGTATATCCTCCGCTATCTGCCCGAAGCCTCCCTAAGACTGTAACAGATTTTTGTTATAATAAGCGCATTATTCACATTCATAAGCGCAGTTTTTTTAAGCTCATCACAAACAGAGACAAGAGCTGTCAGCTTCTGCCTTGTAATATGAGATTTTAAAAGCAAGGCACTTTCCTGCTGGCCGGAAATAAATTCATTTGACACTCCTGCAAAAAGAGCATCTCTGAAAATATTTTTAAGCAGCTCGCACGCAAAAACTATTGACTGCCTGTCCTTTTGAAAAACCGCACACGCTTTTAAAAGTGCATATTCGCTGTCCTCAACAAGCGCACGGCAAATTTCACGGCAGGCATCTACAAGCTCGGCAGTTTTTGTATCCTTAAGACTGTCAATGCTTTTGCCTATGTTGCCGTTAAAGGTTTGAACGGTCCTTTTTGCAGTTTCAAAATCAATTGAGTCCTGCGTATCGGAAATATATCTTGCTCCCTCGTCGGCACCGACACCCTCGAGGCTGACAACAACCGAGCGCGAAAGCACGGTATCAAGAAGCATACTTTTTGACTCGGCAGTAAGCAGAAATACCGCATATGACGGTGGCTCCTCAAGAATTTTGAGCAGAGCATTCTGCGCCGCCGAATTCATAAAATGAGCGTTTGCAAGGATATAAACCTTATACTCTGCCTCGTTCGGTTGCATATAAGCGTCATTGATTATCTCTCTGACGGTGCTTATATGAAACGAATTTGCCGTCTGTGCCGATGAATATTCAAATATGTCTGGATGGATTCCCTCACTTGCCTTACGGCACTGACTGCATTCATCGCACGGCTTGTTATTATTACGGCAGACAAGTGCCTTTGCAATACAGCGCGCAAGAGTTTTTTTGCCCATTCCCTGCTCGCCCTCAATTACTACTGCGTGCGGAAAACGGTGAGCATCAATAAGTGCACCGAGCTGAGCTGTTACGCGGCTGTTTCCTATAAAACCCTTAAATTCCATAAATTAAAGCTTTCTGAATTGTTCTACATCAATCACAAAAGCGACAGCTCCGTATTCCTCAACATCAACAGGCTTTTTTAAAAGAGAGCCTTCAAGTGTGCTCTCAACACCTGTTTTTCTTACAACTCTTTTTGTTACATTATTTTCAATTATGGAAAACAGAGTGTCAACCTTGCTTTCTTCAACACCGAAAAGCACTGTTGTATGACCTTCCTCAAGGAACATACCCGATGTAGAAATTTTTGTTGAAAAGAAGCCCTCGGCACTTGTATTAGCAAGCACCTTGGGTAAATCCTTGTTTGATATTATTACGATTGCAAGCTTCATTAAATCACCTTATATAACATATATTATTTCTATACAATTATATATTATTTTGGGCGTTAATTCAACTTTAGTCTATTTATTTTCAAATAAAGTTTACAATTCGGAAATTAAATTTTGTCACATTTTGCAGACTAAATTACAGTCGCAAGAGCAACTATTACCGGCATTGTGATTATCGAGAATATTGATGACTGAGCTGCAATTTCACAGCCGAGCGCTGTATCGTTGTCATATTTTGCGGCATACATAGCCGTGTTGGTTGCTGTGGGCGCCGAGCTTGATATTGTCATTGCTATAAGCAGATTTCCCCTTACTCCGCAAAGTGCAAAGAGTCCAAGCATACAAAGCGGAATAAAAATGAGCCTGATAAACGAAACAAAATAAATCTCTTTTTTAACAAACAAATTCTTAAGATTGGAATTTGCAAAAAATGTGCCGAACACAATCATCGCAAGAGGCGAGTTGCAGTTGCCGACAATTTCCATAGGGTACTCGATAAAATACGGTATATCAAGCTGTAAAAAGAAAAGCGGAAGCCCTATGATTACGGAAATTGAGCCGGGATTTAAAATCAGCTTTTTTAAATTGATTTTTGCCTCTCGTCCCGAAATTTCGTAAATTCCTAAGGTAAATGCGAATATATTGAACACCGCAACATAAACCGAGCAGTAAAAAATACCCTCGTCACCGATTACACTTTTAGCAAGCGGAAGAGCAAGAAAGGCGGCATTTGAAAGAAGCTGAGCGTAGTGATAAATACCCCGTTCCTTTAAAGATCTTTTTCTAAAGGTAAGCAAGGACACAAGCGCACCGAAAATATGAGTTGCAAATGCACAGAGAAACGCAACAAATATGCCCTTTGTGTGCTCGGGCGTATATTCCATTGTCATAAAGGTGCGGATAATTGCTATCGGCAAAATAACATTAAAAAGCAAGTCAATCAGCCTTTTGCCGTCTGACTGCTTAAATATTCCGACCTTATCCGTAACAAAGCCTATACCGGCTATCAAATACAAAACAGCAACCTGAAGTGCTATTGTTTTTAAATTATCAATAAACAAAGCTAAACCCTTTTTTCAAAACCATCATTTTTATTTGCCACGGCAAGAACAAATGCAAATATTCCTGCCATTAGATATGTAACAGCGGTAAAGCCGACCCTATCAATCATACTCCCCTTTGCAAGAAGCAGAGCAATTATTCTCGGCAGGGAAACCGTAACCGAGGTCATAAATGCCGTCATTGAAAAAAAGCACATTGAAGGCGAAAGCGTTGAATTATTTTTATCAGCAGTACCTATAAAGCAAAAATCAAAGCAAATAAACGAAATCAAAAACAGAAATTCACACACGCTTTGCACGGACATTCGTACATCAAGTATCTGCGTCATAATAAGAACAAGCTTTAAAAAAGCCCATATAATCGGAACAAAATGAAGTGCGGTAAGTCGAGTGAAATCAAAATTCAGCTTTTTTGCAGTCATTGAAACAGCAAAAAAATAAAAGCAACACAAAAGTGCACATACGGCAGTCAGCAGATAAAAAATAATATAGCTTAACTGACTGACGCCCTTTTCCTCAACATATCTAAAGCAGTTAAGGCATTGATGCAAAAAATCAAAAAAGTATGTGCCGCTCAGCAAAACAGACGACACATAAATGCTTTTGTTATCGGCAAAGCAGATTTGCACCTGCCGTTTTTTTATCCAAAAAGAAAAAAATGCACAAAAAACCGTGCCGACAAAAAGCAGACCATAAATAATGTAGGTGATGTAATCTGCCGAGGTGACAAAGCCCGTTTGCTTATCCGTATATCTGAGAAGCTGAAATAAGCGTAAAAAGCAAAGCGAAACGGAAATCATCACTAAAACCATTCCGGAAAAAATCCTTTCTGCTTTTTTCACTTATTTCTCACCTCTCGTTTTATCAACTATTTTCCGCGCTCAGAGATAGACCTGAACTCACGCGGTTTACTTACACTCTTATATGCAGGACGAATTATCTTGCCGCCCGAGGTAAGCTCCTCAAGTCTGTGAGCGCACCAGCCTGCCGTTCTTGCAATTGCAAAAACAGGGGTATATAAATCCTCGGGAATACCGAGAACCTTGTAAACAAGACCGGAATACAAGTCAACATTTGCACACATTGTCTTGTCCACTCCCTTTACATCTGCAAATACCTGCGGAGTCAAAAGCTCAATATTTTCAAGTGTTTTAAATTCCTTTTCAAAGCCCTTTTCGTAAGCAAGCTTTCTAGCATTTTCCTTGAGAATTACGGCTCTCGGGTCGGATTTTGTATAAACAGCGTGTCCCATTCCGTAAATAAGTCCCGAGCCGTCGCCTGCCTCCTTATTGAGCACCTTAACAAGATAATCCTTAACCATTGACGGATTTGTGGGGTCTGTTACATTTTCCATAATTTCTCTCATCTGTCTTGCAACCCTCAGATTAGCACCGCCGTGACGCGGTCCTTTAAGAGAGCCAAAGCCTGCTGCAATTGCGGAATATGTATCCGTTGCGCTTGATGTGAGAACTCTTGTTGAAAATGTTGAGTTATTTCCTCCGCCGTGGTCTGCGTGAAGCATAAGGCAAATATCAAGAAGCCTTGCCTCCTCGAGAGTGAACTTTTTGTCAACTCTGAGCTGATTTAAAATGTACTCGGCAGTTGACTGTTCCTTTTTTATCGGATGGAGGAACATTGTTTTGTTATAAAAAGCCCTGCGCTTAACCTGATATGCACTGTTCATAATAGTCGGCATCTGCGCAATAAGCTGAAGCGACTGACGAAGAACATTCGGTATTGAAATATCGTCGGGATTTTCGTCAAAGGAATAAAGAATAAGCACGCATCTTGCCATCTTGTTCATAATATCCTTTGAGGCATTTTTCATTATCATATCCTCAACAAATTCATCGGGAAGTGCCCTGCATTCCGCAAGCACCTCACGAAGTGCAACAAGCTGAGCCTCACTCGGAAGGTCACCGAAAAGAAGAAGCCAAATAACCTCCTCAAAGCCGAAGCGAGAGTCCTTTATACAGCCGTTGACAATATCATTAATATCATAGCCTCTGTAAGAAAGCTTACCCTCTTTCGGAACTCTTTCACCGTCAAGAATATAATAGCCCTCTACCGAGCATATTCTTGTAAGACCTGCCATAACGCCGGTATTATCCTCGTTTCGCAGACCTCTTTTTACATGATATTTTTCATAATCCTTTTTGCTTATGGAATTATTCTTATCAAGCTCGCCGCATAAGCTTGAAAGTGCATCCATAGATATAGGCGAAATATAGTTATTAGGCATAAAAATTCTCCTTTCCTCAATTTTGCTTGTAATAACATATTGTAATATAAAAAATCATAGTAATATATCAGTATAATAGAATTATTATACATAATTTATTACACAAAGTCAAGGAGATGGGATTTTGAAAAAGACGCTTATAATATATGCAATTCTCTTTACGCTTACAGCGGTTATTCCTGCGATTGTATGCTTTGCGGGCAAAAGCAAGGCAGATTCCTCGGAGCTTGTGCATATTTTCAGACAATGCATTACTCTAATTGAGTGTTGTCGCTGATTTTTTTGATATTGATTTTTGCATCGGGTGAAAAATGCACCGATTGAAAATACATATCCCAATTATTCGAAGCAAGCTCATATGCCTTTGGACAATCCCTTGCAAGATACTCTCCCACACGCAGACTGTCGCTTGAATTTGACACACAGGCTAAAAAGGCTTTTTTGCATACGCCTACAATCCTTTTTTCAACAAGCCTGCAAATTTTATCAATATCATCTTTTTTGAGTGTTGTAACAGAGGCTTTTTCAATTTCATCAATAATCATATCTGCCTTGACCGAAACGCTAAACACAATTTTTCCGTCAACAACGGCTGTTGATTTTTTGCATTTAATGTCAGAAAGCTTTACTCCGATATTACCGAATTTTTCGCTCTTTGCTTCAAGAACAACATTCTCGGGCTTGCCGTTCATTATCACAAAGCCCATAGTTTCATCATCATTTGTTATATGCGCAAGTCTGTCACCGTTAAAAAGCGCTATGCCCTTTGAAGATACGCTTTTTTCATCCTTTTTTCTCTCAAGCACCGGCATATAAATATCCGTGGTTTTATCTGCGTACATATTGATTAAATCGTTTGTTTTTACATAGCAGCTAAGTCCTGCTTTTTCATTACTGTTGATAAGATAGAGTATATTTTCACAAGGAACGGTTGTGTCGTTTTCCTTACTGTCAATAATGGTCTTTGCATCATTTGCAGATAGACATACGGCAACATCCGCTCTTGTATCGGAAGAACGCATAATATAATCTATATGGCTTGAAAAATCAGCTTCGGCAAGCTCCTTTCCTATTGCAATAATCTTGTTTTGACCGAAAAACATACGCTTTGACAGGCTTTTTGACATCTTTGAAACGGCATTCGGAATTGTTTTTGCCTTTTGCTCGGAGTTAATTGTCATATTGCCCTGCGGTATTTGGGCACCGTTATTTATTCCCACATTCAAGGTTTGAACGGTAAGATTTATTCCGTCAGTGCTTTTGTCTATACCCACACCCTCGACAACAACAAGGTCCTTTAGGTATCTTGTATTCATACCGCCCGTAAAGAGTATGAAAGCCATAACAACAGCAATTAAAATATTAAAACCTTTCGATAAGCGCATCGGCGGTACTCCTCTTTTTAAATATAAGTGTAAGAAGCGGAATTATCACACAAAAAACAGCAAACGGCAAAGCAATCATCAAAGGCTTCATATTTCCGCTCATACCTGTTTGTGCAAACACAAGTGCAAGCACAAAGGTGATGACAGATGCTATTATGCTTTTTGTTGTGCTTTTCATAGACTTAACGGATACAGCGGCACAGTAAACAGTTAAAACGGATTTAATAAATATGCCCATTATCCAAAACGAAATATGAATAACATCAAGTCTTTCATAGGTTCCTATCTTTGAAATTTGGAAAAAGGTATAAAACGGAAAGCTCTTAAACTGCGTGCTTTCGCCCATAACGGCAAGCATAAATAAAATCAAAAGAAAAATAGTGACAAAATAAAGAAGTATCGCATTAACATATGCTTTAACAGGCACTCCGTTTACCCTGTTTTTTAAACAAAGAAGCACTATTATTTCAGTTGTGTTTGAAGAAAGAATAAAAGCATTTTTAAAAATATCAACCCTGCTGTCAGTTACAATGGGATAGAGGTTTATTTCGTTATACTCTTCAATGTTGCTCAAAATAACCGCAAGTGCGCCGAGAAGCATAACGATAAATCCAAATCCCGCAAAGCGTGAAATCGCCTCAATTCCGAGATTAACGCAGTAGCAAATGCAAACACAGATTATAAATATTATAATCCACGACTGCGAATCGGGGTTAAGAGTTGTTGAGGCAAAATATGAAAAACGGCTGATATTAACAGCGGAAATAAATACAAAATAAAGAAAATAGAGATATCCGAGCCACCTTACATCAAAGGGGCTTTTTCCTTTTTTTGTGCAAAAAATTGCAGGAAGCGAAAGCAAAAGCGTAATCGCCAGCGACAAAACAAGACTTATCAAAATATCCGAGCTGATTTTTCCCATTGTTATTGACTGCACATTAGTAAGACTGACTGCAATCCTGCTGATAAAAAGCAAATACATCAGCCCTGTGGGTGATATTTTACCTCTTTGATACATCGATGTCTGCACCTTTAAGCTCACCTACTCTTACCTTTCTTTTAGAAAGCTTTTTCCAGCTTTCGCGGTAGAAAATATCACCAAGCGAATGCTTGTCAAGCGGAGATATCGGAGATGACATAGGAACACCGAAGGGGTTGAGCGAACATATATTTATGCACATAACCGACGCTCCGAGAATTATGCCGTAAATCCCCGTCAGTCCGCCTATGAGAATAAACAGAAATCTTAATACTGACACGCTCTCATACAATGGATAAACGACATAAGACGATATTGCCGTCATTGCAATAACCACAAGCATAGGGGCTCCGATAAGACCTGCGGTGACAGTTGTTTCACCGATTATGATACCGCCGATAATTGATACGGCGTGACCTATTGCCTTTGGAAGTCGCAAGCCGGCTTCTCGCATAATTTCATACAATGCAAGGAGCATAAGCGCTTCTACCATAAGTGAAAACGGAGTTGTAATTTCCTCGCTTGCGATAATAAAAAGCAAGCCTGTCGGGATAAGCTCCTGATGAAAGGTGCCCACCGCAACATATATACCCGGCAGAAAAATCGACAAAACAAAGCTGAAATATCTGAGCAATCTGATAAATCCGCTGTAAAACGGAGGATTATCATAATCATCGGGCGACTGAAAGCTGTCGCTGAAAAGTCCGGGAAGATAAATTACAAACGGTGTGCCGTCTACCATAATTACAATCCTGCCCTCAAGCAGCTTTGAAACGGCAACATCAGGTCTTTCCGTATTTCCGATACAGGAAAAAAATGATTTTATATCCGTGTCTACAAACGGTACAAGCTCGCCGTAGTCTGACACGGTATTAAAATTTGCACCGTTTAGTCTTTTTTCAACCTCGCTGACAAGTGATGCGTCTGCGCGGTTGTCCACGTACGCTATCACCACGGAGGTTTTTGCCGCTGAGCCAAGCTTCAGCTGCTTTAGCTTCAGGTGATGCGTTTTAAGCCTTTTTCTAAGGAGTGCCTTGTTGTCATTTAGCGTTTCGGTAAAGCATTCCTTGGCACCCTTAACATTGTTTTCATTTGACGGCTCATCTATTGAGCGCTTTTCCCAGCCCTGAATACCGCATACAATTGCCTTGCTTACCCCGTCTAAAATAAAAACGCAAAATCCGCTCATCAAAAAATAATAGCAGTCCTCAAAGGTTTGAGCCTCTTTCATTTCAAGCGAGTTGACAACCTTGAGCTTTATCGTTTCAAAAAGTTCCTCGTTACTGTCAAAGCCAACCTCTTTTTTAAGTATGGGAGATACTATCATCTGTGAAAGCTGAAGCGAATTTATGAGTCCGTCCATAACTGCAAAAAAGCATTTTTCTCCGCTGACCTCTGCCTCTCTGAGCAAAAAATCCGAGCATTCGCTGAAATCGTTTTCAAATTTCTTTTTGTTAAGCTCATAGCTTGAAAAGAGCTTTTCCATTATTTATCACCAAAAATAGTATAACCTGAAATCATCAAATAATAATATTGAGATAATTTCATCACAAAATAAATCCGGTGATAAAAATGACAATAATTTTTATAAGAGCGATTATAATTTACTGCTTTGTAATTCTCGCTGTACGGCTGATGGGAAAAAGACAGGTCGGAGAGCTAAAGCCTCACGAGCTTGTAATTACAATTTTGCTCAGTGCAATCGCAGTTATTCCGCTTGAAGAAAATTCAATGCCGCTTGCAAACTGCCTTCTTCCTATACTGCTTTTTATCAGCTTTGAAATACTCGTTGCGGCAATTTCAATGAAAAGCCTCAAATTCAGAAATTTCATTCAGGGACGACCTATTTTTATAATAAGAAAGGGAAGGCTTGACCAAAAAAAGCTCAGCGAAATGAGATTTACCGTTGATGATATAGTTGACGCACTCAGGCAAAAGGATATTTTTGATTTGGACGAGGTTGAAGATGCCGTAATAGAAACAAATGGCTCAATATCGGTGCTTCCAAAAGCCAAATACAAGCCTCTCACTCCCAATGACATAGGTATTTCCGTTGAGGAAAAGGGTATGCCCGTTACAATAGTTATGGACGGAAAGCCTGTTACGGAATACTTTAACGAGGATAAAATAAAAAGCTCTGAAATAGAGCTTATTCTTCAAAGTGTAAACAGAGAAGCACAAAGGGTTATGCTTCTTACCATTGACGACAACGGAAACACATATTTAATTGATAAGGAGAACAGAAAATGAAAAGAGTATATTTAGCTGTATCGTTTCTCGTCATCTGCATTGCACTTTGCATATTTGAGCAATATATGGTTGAAAGCACCTATAAAGCGTCGGAGGGCTATGTTCAGTCGGCTATTGAATATGCAAAGCAGGAGGACTATAAAAAGGCTGAAAAGGTTTGCACTGAGTTTGCAGATTATTGGAATAAAAGATACCTTGCACTTACGGCAATGATTGAGCACGGAACACTTGACGATGCGTCAATCACAATAAATTCGCTTGAGGATATGGCAAAGGAAGAAAATGAAGAGCTCATATCCGAACTTATTACAACAAAAAATCAAATAAAAAATATCCGAGATAACCAAAAGGTTACACTCGGAAATATTTTTTAAAACTTATTTAACCTTTATACAGCGACCTCAAAAGTGAAATTTCATCTGCATAGCCATCAAGCTCGTTTGGAGTTTCAAGATAAAACGGAAGGTCCTTGAGCGACGGGTGATTGATAATTCTTTCAAAGGCATCCGTGCCGATATATCCCCTGCCGATTTTTTCGTGTCTGTCCTTATGAGCAGAAAGCGGATTTTTTGAATCGTTGAGATGAATAGCCTTTAATCTGTCAATACCAACTATTCTGTCAAACTCCTCAAGGACGCCGTCAAGATTATTCACAATATCATAGCCTGCGTCATTAACATGGCAGGTATCAAGGCACACACCGAGCTTGCCGTCAAGCTCAACTCTGTCAATTATTGCTCTTAATTCCTCAAAGCTTTTTCCAACCTCCGAGCCCTTGCCCGCCATTGTTTCAAGCAACACGGTTGTTGTCATATCCTCAAAAAGAGCTTTGTTGAGAGTATCTGCAATAAGCTCAATACCCTTTTCCTCGCCCTGACCCGTATGAGATCCGGGGTGAAAATTATAAAGCTGATTTTGAGTAAACTCCATCCTTTTTAAATCATCTTTAAATGTGTTGAGCGCAAATTCTCTTGTTTCAGGCTTTGCACTGCAACAGTTAAGAGTATATGGTGCGTGAGCAAGAATTATGGGAAAATTATTTTCCTTCATAAGCAAAAGAAATTTTGAAGCATCCTCCCTGTCAATTTCTTTTGCACTTGAGCCTCTCGGATTTCTTGTAAAAAACTGAAATGTATTTGCTCCGATTTCAAGTGCCTGATTGAGCATTGCACAATATCCCTTTGAAGCACTTAAATGTGCACCGATTGTTAACATTTGATTCCCTCTGCTTCCTTTAATATGTCCTCCTCGGCTCTGCCGGACATTATGTATTCAAGCAAATCCGCAACACATCCTTTGTTGCAATGACACGCCTCAAACTTACAAATCTTATGAATAGGCTTTGGTGCCTGACCTGCACAGGCAGGAAGTCCTACCGTTTTGAGCATATCCCAATCGTTATAGTAGTCTCCGATGCCTGCTACATATCTTTTTTCAATGCCGAGTATATCGGCAAGCTTCATAATTCCAACACCCTTGTGGGTGTTTTTTTGAAGCATTTCAAAGCTCCAAGGAGATGACGCCATAAAATTAGCGTCGGGGTTTTCCTCTCTGTCTATAACATTTCTCAGCTTGTTCATTGTAACGGGATTTGTCCAAAAAATGACCTTCATCCAGCCTTCCTTCGGCACCTCGTCTATTGAGCTTACCTCAAAATGAGCCTTGTCAAAGAACATTGTTCCCTGAGAAAGCAAGCCGTTTCTTACAACATAAACATAATCGTCAAAATAAACACCTATGTCCACGCTCTTAAAAAGACCTACAAAATCCTCGGAAATCATTTTGACAAATTCCTGTCCCTTTTCGCTGATGGTATTTCGCCAAATCATTTCCCTTTTTGAAAAATCGTAAATTCCGGCACCGTTTAAAACAACGGCAGGCTGATTTGCGGTTATTCTGTTATAGTTTCTTTCAAGGCTTGACTGAAGTCTGCCCGAAGCCAATGTAAAATTACCGCCAAGCTCTGTAAATTTCTTTATTGCATCATAATTTGCTCGGGGAAGCTTTCTTATTTTGTTGTTGAGAGTTCCGTCAATGTCGGAAACAACAAGCCATTTCTCAAAGGTCTTTTCCATTTTTCTTCTCCTCTCAGCTGTTTTTGCTTCTGAGCTTTGCTAAAAACACTTCAAAATAATCGGGAAGCGGTGTTTTAAACTCAAGATACTGCTCACTCCTCGGGTGAACAAAGCCTATTTCACCTGCGTGAAGGCATTGACCGTCAAGGCTTTTAATAACCTTTTTAGGTCCGTACACGCTGTCACCCGCAAGCGGATGACCTATATATGACATATGAACTCTTATTTGATGAGTTCTTCCTGTTTCAAGTATACATTTAATATATGTAAAATCACCGAAGCGCTCAAGCACCTCATAATGCGTTGTGGCGTCCTTTGAATTTTTTTCGGTGACTGCCATTTTTTTTCGTTCTTTTGGGTGGCGTCCGATCGGCTGGCAAACAGTACCGCTGTCCTCTTTAATATTGCCGTAAACAACCGCATAATACGCTCTGTGAAAGGAATGCTCCTTTATCTGCTCGGCAAGGCTGATATGGGCAAAATCATTTTTTGCAACAATCAAAAGCCCTGATGTATCCTTATCAATCCTGTGCACAATTCCCGGTCTTATAACTCCGTTAATGCCGCTAAGGCTGTCACCGCAATGATAAAGAAGCGCATTGACAAGCGTGCCCTCATAGTTGCCTGCCGCAGGGTGAACAACCATACCCTTTGGCTTGTTAACAACAAGCAAATCGCTGTCCTCATAAACAATTTCAAGCGGTATATTCTCTGCCTTTGCTTCAAGAGGCTTGGCATCGGGAATGAGCACACAAATCTCGTCATTTTCCCTGCATTTATAATTTTTTGAAATGCTTTTTGAGCAAACCGTAACACAGCCCTCGTCAATAAGCTTTGACACAGCACTTCGTGTAAAGCCGTCCATTTTATCGCAAAGCACCTTGTCAATTCTGATTCCCGAAAGGGAAGCATCGGCCGTCATTTCAAATCTGCTGCTCATTTGTTTTCTCCTTTTTGAACATATCAAAAACAAGATAGCCGATAAACGATACAGAGCCTAAGGTTACGGCACAGTCTGCAATATTAAACACCGCAAAATTGACAAAGGTCGGATTGATAAAATCAACAACATATCCGAGAAAAACACGGTCAATAAGATTTCCGATTGCACCTGAGATGATTACACCGAGCGACCAGAAAACCCACAGATTTTTCTGTCCATTTCCCTTAAATATATAGATAAGGCAGGCAATAATCGCAACTGATGTGAGGATTATAAAAAACCATCTGCCCGAGCTGAGCATTGAAAATGCGGCACCCGTATTTTCAACATAAACGAATTCGGCAACACCCTTGATAAACTGCTTTGCTTCTTTGCCGTAAAGATACTGCTTTGCAAAATACTTTGTAGCTTGGTCAAAAGCAACTATCAAAGCCATCATAACAATGCACCAAATATTTTTATTTTTCAGCTTCACAAACACACATCCTTACAGTATATCAGGCACACGGTGTTTTTCCGTGTGCCTTGTTGATATTATTTTCCGAGCTCCTTCATTACCTGAGCACAATGAGCACAAAGAGTCGAATGCTCCGAAACAGTACCGACCGTGTCTGAATATTTCCAGCAACGCTCGCACTTTTCGCCGTCAGCCCTTGAAACCGAAACAGAAAGGCCTTCAACATCGCCCTTAACCTCGCCCTCGCCTTTTTCTACGCTTACAGCTGAGGTGATAAATATTTCGGGAAGCTCTGCCTCGGAGGCTTTAAGAAAATCATAAAGCTCGCCGTCGGCATAAAGTGTAACCTTTGCCTCAAGAGGCTTGCCGATAATCTTTTCATTTCTTGCAAGCTCAAGAGCCTTCTGCACATCAAATCTTACTGAATGAATTTTGTCCCACTTAGCAATAAATGCGTCGTCTGCCTCAATAAATTCAGCCCTTGGGATTTCGTTAAACAAAGGTGATTCGGGATTTCTGCTCTTATCGTGAGGCATAGCAAGCCAGATTTCGTCTGCTGTATATGCAAGAATAGGAGTGAGGATAAGAGTAAGTGCATCAAGCACCTTATAAAGAACTGTCTGTGCCGCTCTTCTTGTCTTGCTGTCGGGAGCAGAGGTATAAAGTCTGTCCTTAAGAACATCAAAGTAGAAGTTACTCATATCAACAACACAGAAATTGTGGAGTGAATGTGCGGCTGTATGATAATCGTATTCCTCATACGCATTTCTTGCAATTTCGATAACCTCATCGAGCTTCATAAGAGCGTACTTATCAAGCTCCTCAAGAGAATCGTTATCAACCATATCTGTATCGGGATTAAAGTCATAAAGGTTGCCGATACAGTATCTTGCTGTGTTACGAAGCTTACGGTAGTTATCGCTGATTTGCTTAAGAATTTCAGGGCTGATACGAATATCTGCGTGATAGTCCGCACTTGCAACCCAAAGTCTTAAAATATCTGCACCGTACTGCTCGATAATCTGCTGAGGCGCAATACCGTTTCCGAGTGATTTGGACATCTTTCTGCCCTCACCGTCAACAGTCCAGCCGTGAGTGATAATCTGCTTATACGGAGCTTTTCCTCCGCCTGCAACCGAGGTGAGAAGCGAGGATTGGAACCATCCTCTGTACTGGTCTGCACCCTCAAGATAAACATCGGCAGGCACCTTAAGATAATCTCTGTTTTTGCAAACAGCGGCGTGTGATGAGCCCGAGTCAAACCACACATCCATAATATCCTTTTCCTTTTCAAAGCCCTTGTCGCTTGAGCAATGAGGACATTTGAAGCCTTCGGGGAGGAAGTATTGTGCATCGTGAGCATACCACGCGTCAGAGCCTTCTTTTCCGAAGATTTCGGATATTTTCATCATCAAATCATTGTCAATAATTTCCTTACCGCATTCCTTACAATAAACAACGGGAATGGGTACACCCCATTTTCTCTGGCGTGAAATACACCAATCGGCTCTTTCCTGTACCATTGACTGAAGTCGTTCCTTACCCCACTGAGGATACCATTTAACCTCCTCGGCAGCCTCAACAGCGGCGTCCTTAAAGTCATCAACAGAGCAGAACCACTGGCTTGTTGCACGGAAGATAACAGGCTTGTGACATCTCCAGCAATGCGGATACTGGTGCTCGATTTTCTTTAATGCAAAGAGTGCGCCTATTTCGTCAAGGTGCATAGCAATCGGCTTGTTAGCCTCCTCGGTGGTAAGACCTGCAAACTGTCCTGCCTCCTCGGTAAGTCTGCCCTTTGCATCAACAGGAACAACTATCGGGATTTCGGGATATTTTTTGCACACGATAAAGTCATCAACACCGTGACCGGGAGCGGTATGAACACAGCCGGTACCGCTTTCAAGAGTAACATGGTCGCCCACAATAACAAGCGAGGTGCGATCTATAAACGGGTGCTGTGTTTTCATATATTCAAGCTCTGAGCCTCTGATGATACCTACTGTTTCATAATCGGTAACGCCCTTTGCCTCCATAGCATTCGGGGCAAGGTCGGTTGCCATAACATAATACTCGTCGCCTGATTTAATAAGAGAATACTCGTAATTAGGACCTACACAAATAGCAACATTTGCGGGAAGTGTCCATGTTGTTGTTGTCCAAATAACAAAATATGTTTTTGAAAGGTCTGCGCCCATAGCGGTGAGCTTGCCCATATCGTCTGTTACATTAAACTTAACATAAATTGAGTGGCAGGGATCCTCTGCATATTCAATTTCTGCCTCGGCAAGAGCCGTATTACAGTCTGCACACCAATATACAGGCTTGAGTCCCTTATAGATGTATCCCTTTGAAGCCATAGAAGCAAAGACCTTAATCTGCTCCTCCTCAAACTCTTTTTTAAGGGTGATATAAGGATTATCCCATTCTGCAATTATACCGAGCCTCTTAAACGACTCTCTCTGCAAATCAACAAATCCGAGAGCGGTATCACGGCATATTTTTCTAAGCTCCAAATCGGAAATATCAGACTCTGCACTGATACCCGCTTTTTTTCTTGCGGCAAGCTCTGTCGGCAATCCGTGAGTATCCCAACCGGGCACAAACGGTGACTTAAAGCCTGTCATATTCTTATATCTTACAATAAAGTCCTTGAGAGTTTTGTTAAGCGCGTGACCGATATGGATATCGCCGTTTGCATACGGAGGTCCGTCGTGAAGAACAAACAACGGCTTACCCTCATTGTTTTGCATAAGCTTTCTGTACTGGTCGTCCTTTTCCCAGCGTTCAAGAAATTCAGGCTCTCTTTTCGGAAGCCCTGCTCGCATGGGAAATTCGGTTTTCGGTAAATTTAAGGTTTCATTATAATCCATTTATCTTTGCTCCTTGATAGGTTTATTTTTTCTTTTTGAAAAATCCCTTGAATTTTGTATTATCGTCCTCATCGTCATCATCGGGAGGAATAAGGGAAATGGTTTCGTCCGTGTTATGAGGATCGCTTTTATTTACATTGAAATAGCTTTCAAACGGCATTGGCTCGCTTTCAAACTCCGGCTCATCCTCAATAACGGGAATTGAGGGAGTGCTGTCGGCAATAGGTGTAATCTCGTCACTTGAAAAAGCGTCGATAGCCTGACCGATATCCTGAGGCTCCTCATCAATTTCTTCAAAATCCTCAAGCTCATCAGTCTGTGAGGCCTCAAGCTCTTCGATAATACTGTCAACCTCGGCATCCTCATCGGCTTCGGAAATTTCCTCCTGCTGCGACGCTTCGGTTTCCTGAATTACAAATTCTTCCTCCTCGGCCTCGACCTCGTCAGCCTCCTCTGCTTCGATAGCTTCAGCTACTGCTTCGTCTGCTTCCTGATCTTCAATTTTTTCTTGTGCAGGCTCAACAACTGCCTCGTCAACATTCTCGCCCGTAATTTCATCAATGCTTGAAATCAGGCTGTTAATTTCATTTTCAATAGCGTCGGCAGGACTTGTATCGTCTGACGCAATATCAAAATCCTCCGCCAAATCCTTGAGTCTGCCAAGCTGTGTTTCATAAAGAGAAATAAGACTTTCCTTGAAGCCCTTTGACTCTGTTTTAAGCCTTGAGGCAAGCTCCTCGTGATAGGTCTTTTCTTCCTTTGCTTTTTCTACTAATTCCTTTGAAAGAGTCTTTGCCTTATCAAGCACATTCTGTGCAACTATCTTTGCGCTGTCGATTGCTTCGTTAGCCTTACTCTCTGCACCCGAAACGATTTCCTGAGCAGCCTTTTCCTTTTCCTGTGTAAGAGAGGCAACATAATCTCTTGCCTCTGAAATAATCTTTTCTGCCTTTTCCTTTGCGTCAAGGACTGTCTGCTGTGCGCTCGAAGCACTTTCGCTCACGGTTTTTTCTGCCTTTTCCTTAGCCTCGTTAACCACCTGTGAAGCCATTTTCTGAGCCGTTATAAGAGCAGTTTTTATTGAGTCCTCGTCAGCTCTGTATTCTTCAATGCGGTTTGCAAGAATTTCCATCTTGCGATAAAGCTCCTTGTTTTCGGTATAAACAGCCTCGTAGGACTCAATAACCTCAAGCAAAAGCTCATTAACCTCAGTCTTATCGTAACCGCCGCTTTCAACTGTTGATATAGTCTTTTCACGAATTTGATTTGGTGTAATCATATGCTTATTCTCCCCCTGCTATGATGTGTATATTTGAATTTACATAAACATTCCGTTGTTTTCAAGCTCGTCAATGAGGTCGCCCATAACATCAACATTGTAAGGTGTGATGATGTAGGTGCTGTTTGCAACCCTCTTTATCTGACCGTTGCTTGCATATGCAACACCGCTGAGAAAGTCAAGCAATCTGCGAGCAACGTCACGGTTTGTGCTTTCAAGATTAAGAACAACCGTTCTTTTTTCGTTAAGGTTGTCGCCGATAGCGGCAGCCTCCTCAAATCTCTCAGGCTTAACAAGAACAACCTGAAGCTGAGCAGTTGTGTGAATATTTACAACCTTATCGTTGTCGTGCCTTTTAATTCTCGGACGCTCTGAAAAGCGCTCAGCCTTCTCCGACGGCTCCCTCCTTGAAAACTTATCTCTGATCGGAGGGGCAAGACCTATTGAAGAATTATTATCATCTTCATAGAAATCATCAAAATCGTCCTCGTCACTTTCAGTAACAATTTCCTTTATTTTGTCAAAAAATCCCATATCCGCCTCTCCTTAATTTAAAAATATTTTCTTGCTCCGAAAATTGCAGAGCCTACACGGACAATATTTGAGCCGTTTGCAACAGCCGCTTCAAAATCTCCGCTCATTCCCATAGACAAAACATCCATATCTACATTATCTATTTTTTTATCTTTAATGTCAATGAAAGATTGATAAATCTTTTCAAAATACCTTGAAACCTCTTTATCGCTTTCACAAATCGGAGGTATTGTCATAAGTCCTTTAATCTTAACGCCCTCAAGCAGAGAAGCCTCTTGAATAAGTTCTTCAAGCTGTTCAATGAAAATTCCGCTTTTTGACTCCTCTTTGCCGACATTCACCTCGATAAGCACCTTTGATACAATTCCCTTGTTTTTGGAAACTCTGTCAATCTCCTTTGCAAGCTTAATTGAATCCACCGATTCAATCATATCCACCTCGCCTGCAATCTGCTTAACCTTATTTGTCTGAAGATGACCTATAAGATGCTTTTCAACTCCGTCAAGATGAAGCTCGTCCTTTTTTGAAAGATATTCCTGAACTCTGTTTTCACCTATAAGGTCGGCGCCAAGGTCAAGTGCTCTGTTGATATAAACGCTTTCAACGGTTTTTGTTACCGCCATAAGACGAACATCATCAGGATTTCTGCCTGCCTTTACGGCGGCCTCCTCAACCCTGTGCTTTATTGCCTTATAATTGTCCTCTACCGCCTGAAGCCTTGCCTCATCAGGTATAAACCTTTCCATCGTGTAAATCCTTCCCTTGCGTAATTATTTGATCGTACAAACGAATTGACTCGCTGTTTAACGGGTCATATTCAAATACAACAAAATCCTTTGTTGAATATATGATTTCGCCCTTTCTTGCCGAAACCTTGTTGGCAATAAGAGCGTAAACAATCTTGTTGCCGTCCTCGTCAATATGTATTGCCTGTGACGGAAGCTTAAAGCCTGTGTACTCGTTATATCTTATCTCGATATCCTCTATTCTCATTGAGGCAATTGAAGCGTCCATTCGAGAGCTTTTAAGCACCAAAACAGATTCGCTGACACCCAAATCAACCTCGGCTCCGCTAACAACCTGACACTCGATTACCTCATCGCTGTCCTTGAGTGCAACATTAAGAATATCGCCGTTTTTTATATCTCTTATCTGATTTGCCGAAACCTTACAGCAAAAGTACCACTCATAATCCGTAATCAGCTTGCCGAGGCAGTCTGTTTTTTCGGCATTTTGTGCCTGCTCAAAATACCTGTCAAGCGTCGCAACATCAATAGAGGAAATACTGTCGTAATCCAAAGCATTTTCCAAGCCGTCTGTATATGAAGAAAAGATACCCGACTGCTCGGTTTTTACATATCCGGTCGGTTGACACGCAGAGGCATTACACTCGTTAATCTGCTTTTGCAAATCAGCCTTTACCGATGAAAAGTCAATGCTCTCTCCGATAATCATTTGCCTTCTTGCAAGCTTATCGTTGAGCCCTAAAGCACTTTCCTTAACCGAATTTACCGAGCCTCTTGATGCAAAGCGAATATAATCATTAACATCTCCTACAATATCTCTGTCAATCGACTCAACATCGGTTGCAACTCCTGCCGCCTTGCTTTCAAGAGCAATGTAATAATCAAGGCTTTGTTGAAGCTCAATCGACCTTGAATAGCTTTGAGCATCGCTTTCATTCGCAAAGACCATAGCGATATTTCCGCCTGTTTTAACCTTGTCGGCGTCGGCAATACACGGTACGGTCACACCCGAGGTGTTACTGCTTACCGTCTGCTCCCTGCGCACTGCAAGTGCCTTTGCCTCTATCGTTTCATACACGGTTGAGGTTGTTGCGGTAACAGTCTGCACATCAACATGCGTTGCGCTGTAGCATTCAAAGAATATATATCCGACAATGAGGAGCAAAACAATGCTCATTACAAGCGCATCGGTTGAAAAGCTCTTTTTACTCTTATTCACTTTTTTCGACTTAGCTTCAGCCATTTAAAAAGTCCTCGCAAATCTCAATTGCGGCTTTAACCGCATCTTTTTCATTATCGTCCATAACAAGCCGTACGGCTTCGCTTCTTCTTTTAAACCAGGTTATCTGCCTTTTGGCATAGTGTCTTGTTTCTTTTTTCAGATTATCAACAGCCTCGTCAAGAGTAAGCTCACCGCTGAAATACGGGATAAGCTCCTTATGACCTATTGCCTGAGCAGAGGTCGATTTTTTCAAGGCAAGATTTTTTTCTGCCTCATCGACAAGGCCGTTTTCAACCATAAGGTCAACCCGTTTATTTATCCTATCATACAAATTCTGACGGTCATTATATGTCAAAACAATATACAAAAAATCAAACGGGCTTTTTTCTTTTTTTGAATTTATATTCTGCTGAGTTTTGCTCACACCCGAGTAATAAAGCTCAAGTGCTCTTACAACTCTTTTTTTGTTGTTTTTGTGAATGCTCTGCGCGGCCTTTTCATCAACTCTGCAAAGCTCGTCGTAAAGGGTATCAATATCCTTTTGCATAAGAGTGCTTCTTAGCTCTTGGTCTACCGCAACATCCTCAAACTGAATGTTGTCTGCAAAGCTGTCGATAAAAAGACCTGTACCGCCCACAATAACAGGAACCCTGCCTCTTGAAATAATATCCTCGGCACATTTTTTTGCAAGCGAGCACCAATCGGCTACCGAAAAGCTCTTGTCAGCATCAAGAAATTCACAAAGGTGATGAGGTGCTTTTTGCTTTTCCTCATCTGTGGGGGCCGCTGTTGCAACAGGCATTCCCTTATAAATCTGCATAGAGTCGGCACAGATTATCTCGCCGTTAATATGCCTTGCTATTTCTATACCCACACTCGTTTTGCCCGAAGCGGTAGGTCCTGCAACAATTATTATTTTATTATTCATAATCAAACTCTGCCAAACTGCTTTTCAATATCGTATTTTGATATTTTTATAAACACCGGTCTGCCGTGCGGACAAAAGCGTATCTCGGGCATTGAAAGCAGCTTTTCCACAAAAAGCTCCTGCTCCTGCCGTGAGGTATAATCCCCTGCCTTTACTGCACCTCGGCACGATGCCGAATGGTATATCCAGTCAATTTTGTCGGGTACAATATCTGTTTTGTGTTCAAGAAGCTTTTGTGCAATTTCAGTAATCAAATCCTTGACATCGTCATCTGAGACAAGTGAAGGAACTGCCCTGACTATAACCGAGCCTTCGCCAAACTGCTCAAGCTCAAATCCGCACTGCCTTACCAAATCAAGATTATCGCACATCACCGAGTATTCCTCTGACGAAAGATTAACTGCTACGGGTGACAAAAGCATTTGCGTTTCAACCGTTGACTGTGCCTTCAGTCGCTCATAATTCATTCTTTCGTGAGCCGCGTGCTTATCAATAAAATAAAGCTCTTTTTCTATCTCGACAATAAGATAGGTTTTAAACGCCTCTCCTATCAGCTTAAATGCAGGAATATAATTTTTCTGTGCTTTTTCATCATCGGTTACCACCTTTTTGATCAAAGGCTCTCTAACCTGCATCTCGGCGGTATCTTCATCGTTGTCCTTTTTTATTTCTTCAAGGCTTATTTTTCCGTGTGCCGAATTACTTTCATAATTTTGCTTAGGTGACTCCACCTGCCAAAAATCAGCCTGAGGCTGAACCTTAAAGCTTTGCTGAACGGCAGGCTCATCCTTCTTTTTAAAGAAATCAAGCCTTGCGGAAAAAGTCTTTTCCTGCCGAGCGGCACCGTCATATATTTTTTCAATATCGGGTGTAAATTCTGCATTTCGTACCGAACGGTCATTGTCTATTGCAGTTTTTACACCGTAATATATTAAATCAAAAATCGGCTTTTCATCCGAAAAACGAACCTCAATTTTTGCAGGATGAACATTGACATCAATCTGCGACGGGTCAAGCTCAATATTGAGCACACACATTGGATAGCGACCGACCATAATTGAATTTTTGTACGCCTGCTCAAGCGCCGCCATTGCCGTTGCCGATTTAACAAGCCTGCCGTTTATAAAGAAAAACTGCATTGCTCTGCTTTTTCTTGAAGCAGACGGCTTTGACACAAAGCCCGAAAGACGCATATTTTTATACGAATAATCGACAGCTTCAAGTCCCTCGCTGACTTCTTTGCCGAAAACGGAGTATATTGCCGATTTCAAATCGCCGTTTCCCGAGGTTATCAAGGTCTGCTTGCCGTCGCGGATAAACCTAAACGATATTTCAGGGTGTGACAGAGCCATTCTGTCAACAATTCCTGCAACCGAATTGCCCTCTGTCACATCTTTTTTTAAAAATTTCATTCTTGCAGGGGTATTAAAGAATATATTCCTCACAACGATAGTGGTGCCCTTCGGACATCCTGCGTCATCAAGAGCAAGCTCCTCTCCGCCTGCAATTTCATATCTTGTGCCGACGCCTTCTCCGTCAGCCTTTGTTAAAAGCTCTACCCTTGCAACAGCCGAAATAGAAGCCATTGCCTCACCGCGAAAGCCGAGCGTTGCGATTGAGTTTAAATCCTCTTTTTCGTTTATCTTACTTGTAGCGTGTGAAATAAAAACCTTTTTTATCTGTTCTCTTTCTATTCCGCAACCGTCATCGGTTATTCTTATGTAGGTTGAACCGCCGTTTTTTATTTCTACGGTTATATTTTTTGCACCTGCATCGACGGAATTTTCAATCATTTCCTTAACGATTGAGGAAGGGCGCTCAACGACCTCGCCTGCTGCTATGAGCTGATATATTTCTTTTGGAAGAATATTGATTACTGCCATTGACGCTCCTCCTTTCCCGTTTTATCGGTTATATCTAACCGTCTAATTCTGTCGCTTTTTTCTTTAAATCATAAAGCGTCTGCATTGCCTCAATCGGTGTGAGTGTATTCACATCAACCGTTTTGAGAATTTCAAGTATCTCGTTTTTACTGTTAACGGCAAAGTTATACTGTATATCGTTTTCCTCTTCCTCGATGATACTGTCCTCTGCCTTAAATTCTATTTTAACCGAATTTTGCTCAAGCTCCTTAAGAATAACCTTTGCCCTTTTTACAACGCTGTCAGGCACACCCGCAAGCTTTGCAACCTCGATACCGAAGCTTTGGTCGGCTCCGCCACGGACAATTCTTCTTAGGAAGGTTATATCGTCGCCGCGCTTTTTAACGGCTATTGAATAGTTTTTGACGCCGTCGAGCATACCCTCCATGGCGGTAAGCTCGTGATAATGGGTTGCAAAAAGAGCCTTTGCACCGAGAGTTTTTTTCTTGCAGACAAACTCAAGCACCGCCCTTGCTATGCTCATTCCGTCAAAGGTGGAGGTTCCTCTGCCGATTTCGTCAAGAATAATCAGCGACGAGGAGGTAGCATTTTTAAGAATTGATGAAACCTCATTCATTTCCACCATAAAGGTAGATTGTCCTGTTGCAAGGTCATCACTTGCACCGACTCTTGTAAATATCGCGTCAACAATACCGAGCTTAGCACTTCTTGCAGGAACGAATGAACCTATCTGAGCAAGAAGCGAAATAAGTGCAATCTGTCTCATATATGTCGACTTACCTGCCATATTGGGACCTGTGATAATTGAGCACCTGTTTTCGTCAAGGTCAAGAAGCGTGTCGTTGGGAACAAAGGGTGCACCGTCGAGCAACGCCTCGACAACAGGGTGTCTGCCGTCCTTAATCTCAATAACGCCGTCATTTGAAATAACGGGACAAACATAGTTATTGTTAACTGCAACCTGAGCAAGAGAAGCAAGAACATCTAAAACCGCAAGGGCCTTTGCAGTCTGCTGAAGCCTTGTAAGCTCTGCAGAAATGCTTTCTCTTACTGCGCAGAACACCTCGTATTCAAGAGCGGTGCATCTGTCCTTAGCACCGATAATTCTGCCCTCAAGCTCCTTGAGCTCCTGAGTGATATATCTTTCGCAGTTTGTTAAGGTCTGCTTTCTTATGTAGGATTCGGGTACCATATCCTTGTAGGAATTCGTAACCTCAATATAGTAGCCGAAAACCTTGTTGTAGCCCACCTTGAGCTTAGGTATACCCGTCAGCTCTCTTTGTTCGTTTTCTATTGAGGCAATTACACCGGCGCCGTCATTCATTATTGACTTGAGAGAATCAATCTCTGTGTTGTACCCCTGCTTAATAAGTCCGCCCTCTCTTACGGAAAACGGAGGCTCGTCAACTATCGCTTTTTCAATAAGCTGACGCACATCATCGAGCAAATCAATGCTGTTGTATATATCCTTGAGCAATGCCGATGAAGCACCGCTAAGTGAGGATTTTATCTGCGGAAGTCTTTCGATTGTAGACTCAAGTGCCTTAAGCTCCTTAGCATTTGCCGTGCCGTAAACTATTCTTGTCATAAGGCGTTCAATATCGCTGACACCTGTTAAAAATTCACGGACATCGTCGCGCATCATAGGATTATCGGCAAGCTCGCCGACAGAATTCTGCCTCTTGACTATTTTTGAAACAGACATAAGAGGTCTTTCAAGCCAAGATTTTATCATTCTTTTTCCCATTGCGGTTTTAGTTTTATCTATAACCCAGAGAAGCGAATGCTTTTTGTCGCCTGTCATCATAGAGCGTGTAAGCTCAAGATTACGCCTTGCGCTGATGTCAAGCGCCATATATTGATTATCGTCATAATAATCTATTTCGGAGGGAGCTTCGATTTCGCTTTTTTTCTGCGTTTCTTTAAGATAAGCAATTACCGCTCCCAAAGCGCAGACGGCTGATTTGCTGTGCCCTATTCCAAGCGAAGAAATCTCTTCCTTTTTGAGAGTTTCGATAATCAGCGAGGTTGACGCATCAAAATCAAATTTTTCATCGTCTAAAATCTCAACGCTTGCGTTAATTCTTTTTGCAAAGCCTTCAAGCGAAGCAAAATCAAGTGCACTTGAATTGATAATAAGCTCCTTTGGAGAATATGTTGAAAGCTGATTTACAAGCTTAGTATCCGCTGACTCTCCGTCGATTACCGTAATATGAAATTCACCCGTTGAAACATCGGCAAAGCAAATTCCCGTGTCCCTTTCACCGTGATATATTGAGCACAGGTAATTGTTTACGCCGTCCTCAAGCATATTCCCCTCAATAACCGTGCCGGGTGTGATGACTCTTATGACATCTCTTTTGACAATGCCCTTCGCTGTTGCCGGGTCCTCAATCTGCTCGCATACCGCAACCTTGTAGCCTCTTGACACAAGCTTTGCAATATAGCTGTCTGCGCTGTGAAACGGAACTCCGCACATCGGTGCTCTTTCGTCCTGACCGCAGTCCTTGCCTGTTAAAACCAAATCAAGCTCCTGCGAAGCAATTTTTGCATCCTCAAAAAACATCTCATAAAAATCACCGAGACGGAAGAACAAAATAGTATCGTCATATTGACTTTTTATCTGAAAATACTGAAGCATCATCGGCGACAGCTTTGATTCATTTTTACCCATTGCTCTTCCCCTCTTTGTGTGATTTCAGTTGTTGTGATTAAAAGCGATTAGTGACATCCGCCGCAGGTACAGCAGTCGTGAGTACAACCGTCGTCCTTAGGAAGCTCGCAGGTTTCTGCGTCCTGTCCGTCAAAGAAAAGACCGATCATACCGCTGATGTACTGTGCCATCTGCTCCATTTCGGTTGCAGCGGCAGAATAATTCTGCATATTCTCGCCTTCCATAATCTCGGCATAAAGCTTCTGATACTGCTCTTGAAGCTCTGCAATTCTTTCCTGTGAAGCCTCTTCGCCCTTTTCAGCCTCCTGCTGATATTTGAGTGAGAGAAGCTGCATTTCCTGCATCTGCTGCTGAAGCTTCTCGTCGCCGTCATTTGCCTTTGCAGCAGCCTGAAGAGCGATAAAACGCTCGTCCTTCTGAATTTCTTTGCCTAATTCTCTGAGTGCTGATTCTATACTCATTTTTGTTTCTCCTTTACTAACTCTCCCCTCATAACAAAAGTTAAGGGTTCGATTACTTTAATTCTTTGGAAGGTGCCGATAAGGCTTTCGTCACCCTCAAATTCTATAATCAAATTGCCGTCATTTCTTGCGGCAATATAATTATCTCCAAGCTTGCCCTTGCCGTAAACATAGCACTTGTAGGTTTTGCCCTCGTGAAGCTTCATTTGAGAAGCGCTGATTTTTTCCTGCAAATCCGTAAGCTCTTTAAACCATTTTGATTTTTCCTCTGCACTTACGGGGTCATCCATTTCAGCAGCGGGGGTACCCTTTCTCGGTGAATAGATAAAGGTGAAAAGTGAGGTCGCTTTTACCTCTTCAACGAGCGAAAGCGTTTCCTTAAACTCGTCATAGGTTTCACCGGGAAAGCCGACTATTATGTCGCTTGTGATTGAAAGCTCGTCGCCCATAAGACTTCTTGCATAATTGATAAGCTCTAAATATTGCTCTCTTGTATAGTGCCTGTTCATTGCCTTGAGCACACGGTTGCTTCCGCTTTGAAAAGGAAGATGCAAATGCTGTGCAACCTTATCGCATTTGGCAATGGTGTCGATAAGCTCTCTTGTGCAGTCCTTTGGGTGACTTGTCATAAAGCGTATTCTGAAATCACCCTCAATGTCATTAAGCTCACTTAAAAGCTCGCAAAACTTAACCTGAGGTATTAAGTCCTTGCCGTAGGAATTAACATTCTGACCTAAAAGAGTTATCTCCTTAAAGCCCTCACTGACAAGCTGTTTAAATTCGTTTACAACATCCTCACGGCTTCTGCTTCTTTCCCTGCCTCTTACATAAGGAACAATGCAGTACGAACAGAAATTGTTACAGCCGTACATTATCGGAAGCCAAGCCTTGGCATCGTTATCCCTTTTTACAGGGAGTCCCTCGGCAATGGCACCGTCCATATCAGGTATTTCAAAAACTCTTTTTCTGCCTGTGAGTGCTCGATACAAAAGCTCAGGCAGGCGGTAAACCACATGAGTGCCGAAAACCAAATCAACAAACGGATAAGACCTTTTAATCTTGTCTGCGATATGCTCCTGCTGCATCATACAGCCACACAGGGCAATTATTGCATCGGGATTTTCACGCTTATAGCTTTTGAGCGCTCCTACATTACCGAACACCCTGTCCTCTGCGTGCTCCCTGACAGCACAGGTGTTAAAAATAATCAGCTTTGCTTCAAGTCTGTTGTCGGTGAAATCATATCCCATTTCCTCGAGCATACCCTTGATTTTTTCACTGTCGGCAACATTTTGCTGACAGCCGTAGGTAATAACACACGCCTTTGGTTTATTCTTATAACGGGCGGAAATAACCGAGCCGACTCTCTGTGCAAACTGCTTTTGCTTTAATATTTCCTGCTTGTCCACAAGCTGAGTTTTTCTTGAAGCCTCGCTCAATTTCTCCACCTCCCGCAAAGCTGTTTTTTATACGGAAAATATTATATCAAAATAAACATATATAATCAATATATATTTATAATAAAATAATAATTTTAGGTGATTGAATTTTGTTGATATTTATGATAAAATGTGAACAATATTTTATTTGCAAAAGCAAGGAAATGATTTTTGCAAAAGCAAAGGAATGATATTATGCTCAAAAAACGCGGTGCAGGTGTACTGCTTCATATAAGCTCAATGCCGTCGGATTACGGCGTTGGAGTTTTTGACGGGAATGTTAAGGCTTTTATTGACAAAATAGCTCAAATGGGATTTACATATTGGCAGGTGCTTCCGTTTAATCCGCTTGACAATGCAAACTCGCCCTACTGCTCCCCGTCTGCCTTTGCGGGAAATTATCTTTTCATTGACCCCAAAGGTCTTTTTGATATGGGACTGATTAGCCGTGAGGATTTGAATGAGAACATTTACTCAGGATCTCCTTATACCGCAGACTATGAATTTGCAGGCGAAAAAAGGCTGAAAACACTCAAAAAAGCCTTTATGAACATAGATTCAAAAACAGCTCAGAGCATTAAGGAATTTGAGCTGAGCAATCCGTGGCTTACCGATTACAGCGTGTTTATGGCAGTAAAAGAGCTTGAGGATATGAATCCGTGGTGGGAGTGGAGCAAGGAGCATTCCCATTATTTTGAATGTATCAAAAGCATTTATGATTTTGAGGAAAAAGCGGCATTTTGGAAATTTGTTCAGTACATATTTTTTAAGCAATGGTATGAAATAAAGGAATATGCCAACAAAAAGGGTGTTGCCGTAATCGGCGATATGCCGATATATGTGGCAATGGACAGCGTTGATGTATGGTCAAATCTTTCCTTGTTTATGATTGACGAAAGGACTCTCAAGCCGCAAAAGGTTGCAGGTGTTCCGCCTGATTATTTCAGCGAAAACGGTCAGCTTTGGGGCAACCCGATTTATAACTGGAGAGCGATGGAAAAGGACGGCTTTAGCTGGTGGATTTCCCGCCTCGGTCAAGCACTCAAAACCTATGACACAGTAAGAATTGACCATTTCAGAGCGTTTGCGTCATATTGGGAGGTGCCTGCCGATTCCGACACGGCAAAGGTCGGCGAATGGGTTGACGGTCCTAAGATGAAACTGTTTGACAAGGTGTTTGACGCCTTTCCCGACGCACCGATAATTGCTGAGGATTTGGGCGTTTTTGGCGAAGATGTAGTCAAGCTTCTTGAGGACACAGGCTTTCCGGGTATGAATGTTGTGCAGTTTGGCTTTGACCCGAATTCCGACTCATCGCATATGCCGCACAACGCCTGCCAAAACAGTATTAACTATGTCGGCACTCACGATAATAACACAATACTCGGCTGGCTGTGGGAGGCAAGCGAGCAAGAAAGACGCTTTGCACTTGATTATGTCGGATTTGACGGAGATAACTGGGGAGAAGGCGGATATTACAGTCCCTCCTGCAGAAAGGTTATCGAAGCCGTTTGGAAAAGCTCGTCAAATGTTGCAGTTATTTCGCTTCAGGATATGTGTGGCTTTGGCAGTGATGCAAGAATGAATATCCCCGGAGTCCCTGACAAAAATTGGCGCTTCAGAACAACAGCAGACACAATAAACAGCATTGACTCGGCTTATTTCAGCAAAATAAATTCTCTTTACCGCAGAACATATCCCGTGTTTGACGATGACGAGAAATAAAAATTTAACCGCAGGAGCTTTAACTCTCCTGCGGTATTTTTTATTTATTCACTTTTATCCTCGTCGCATTCGGCGTCACACTGTGAGCAGGACTCCTTTTCTGCCGGGAAGAATTCATCAACAGGAAAATCAATGCTCTGGAAGGTATCGCACGGATTTGATGTGCTGCAATTACATTCCTTCTTTGGAACGCAGTAATCATATGCAGGTATGAGTATCTGAACATCTCTTTCCATCTGCACAATAGAGAAAAGTCCGAGTGTAACAAGCACAGCCTTTGATGCACCGCAGGAGGGAATTGAATCCTCCATAGCGCTCAAAATAGACTGTGGGAAAGAGGAGCAAACCGATATACTGCAGTCACAGCAGTCGCATATATCCGTTGAAAGAACAACGGGGTCGACAGCCTGAACCTTTGCAGAGGGATTTGTATATCTCGGTGCAACGGGACAGTCTGTTAATTCACTGCACGGATTTGAAACAAATACCTTGACATCTCCTGCGCTGCCGTAAAGGATACACTTTTTGTTGAACTGAGCAAAGCCGACAGCAACCTGAGGGGTTGTGCAGGGAGCTGAATAGGTATCAAAGCACAGCTTGAAATAAAATGTTATATCAACGCTGTAAAAGCCTCTGTTAAAAGGCACCTCTTCAACATCAATGCTTACCTCTTCAATACAGCAATCTCTTGTTTTGATTGTAACGGCTTCGTCAATAAGCTTCTGGCTTTTTGAAAAAAATGTAACTCTTAAATCTTCAAGGCAATCCTTGCTTACACAGCTGTCAAATATACGCTTTGTATCAATGCAAACAGCCTCGTTTATTCGTCTTTCACCCGTATCGGAAATTGGATTATCAGGCATAACAAAACTCCTTCATAAAATATTGAAGTAAACTTCAGTAACATTCTATGAAGGAGATAAATTTTTGTTAACGCTTTCAGCAGGAAAATGCGTATTCCGTGCTTGCAGTGCCGATAATTACTGTCGAATCAACCTTTTTGTAAGGGCAAACCTTGTAGTAATATGTATTTCCCCGTCTGGACATTTTATCCTCAAACATAAGCTTAGCGCCCTTAACGGTTGCTATCTGCTTATATGCCGTACCAAAGCCGTAGGAACGGTAGATTTTATATCCCGAAGCCTCCGGCACCTCATTCCATCTTAATTCAGCCTTACCCGACTGAGTAAGCTTTGAGCGTTTAAAGGTCACATTGGAAAGAGACATATCTATTATTTTGCTTGATACGCAAAGAGGGGCAATTCCGCACGAGCCGATATTGTTTGTATTTTTAATCGTTATACCCGAAGCACCTGCAACACGAATTCCGTAGCTTTGAACCTCAGTTATCAGGTTAGAGCAAAGGCTGTTGCTTTTGCTTGAAGCACCATTTTTGTCATAAAGAGAAATACCGTTATTAAATCCACCCGAAATGGTATTGGATTTTATCAAATTCTTTTTTGATGCACAAAGATTTACTCCGTTAATACCGTCATTTGCCAAAGTATAATCAGTTAGGGAATTTCCGATGATTTCGCTGTTGCTTGTTCCCGTAAGAAAAATCCCCCTTGACTCACTGCTGTGACAAAAAACATAGTTTGAATATATGCCGATATTTTTAACAGTAAAATCCGTTGCAGTAAATCCGAATGACCTTGCCTGCTCTTTAGAAAGGCTTGTGCCGTAAACAAAAATACCAAAGCTTTCTCCTGTATCATCAATCTTTTTTACATTGATAATATTGTTTGAAATGCTTGATTTACAGTCCGATGACACAACGGCTTTTTTGCTTGTATCATTAGGCATACAAAGCTTATCCGAAACCGAGCCTCCCGACGGATAATACTCAAACGCTATACCGCAGGTGGAATTATTTATTACATTTCCGCTTACTTCACTGTTTTTGTAGTTGAAGCAGTAAATTGCTTTTTCACGGATATTTGTAAAGGTGTTATTTATAATTTTTATGTTTTCAAAATAGCTTCCGACAACGCCCGAACGGGTACCCACACCGGAATACAAATCCTCAAACAGACAGCCGAAAACAGTTACATTTTTGCACGGAGTATCATCATAATCATCATATGCGGGAAAATGCTCTTTTGTATGAAGCACATCTATTTGAAGCGCCTCTCCGCTTGAATTATTTGTTCTCATATAGCCCGAAAAGGTACAGGCAGTAATATCAAGCCCGTCAACCGCCGCAACCTCGATATGATGAGCATTCATAATATTTTTAACTGTTAAATTTGATATTGTCAAATTTGTGCAATGTCCAAAGCGCATAGCACAGGAGCTGCCGTTAAAAACGCCATCCCACACTCCGCCGCTTACAACAATATTTTTAAAGCCGTCATAGCCTGAATAATGAGTATTACCCTCATCATAAAGCCCTGCTTTAAGCATATTACCCTCTGAAAAGCCCTTATTAAGCACGGTGCTTTCAGTAAGAATTAACTGTGTATTGCTGAAAATATGAAGTCCTGAGGTCAGGGTATAATTCCCCGACGGGATATATATTTTGTAAATAAGATTGTCCGAAGCCTTAGCCTTAGCCTCGTCAAGATACTTTTCTATTGCCTCATATGCGCCCTCGTTCATCTCCTCGACGGATACCGATATTTCCTTTATCTGCGAGGCATAAGCGCTGATACACGAAGCACTCAGCAAAATAATTAAGCTGAGAAAAAATGCAATTGTCTTTTTCAAATTTAACCCTTCTGTATGTAAAACTGAAGTTAAAAGCCCTTTATGTAGCAGAGCTTGAGTGCCTTAGGCTCCACCTTAAAGTTAACCTCGTTGTAATCAAAATTCTCACCGTCACAGTTTCCGAGCAAAGCCTTGCCGTCTGTTGAGGTAATTCTTCCCGAGGTTACATAACCTGTTTCAAGCTGTTTGATTTTGTCAATCTGACCTGCGCTGTAACGAGGAATAAGAGGAGGTGCCTGAACAACATTTATGGGATTGCAAAGGGCATAGTCAAGAAGCCCGTCATCAAGCCTTGCATTAGGTGCAGGACAAAAGCCACCGCCGTAATAGCTTGCGTTACAAATCGCAAAAAGAGTGTATTCCATAGGCTGTCTGTCAATAGTATACCGATTTCCGTTTTCGTCAACACAGCTTAACTCAACATTAAGAGTGTATTTCATTGACTGACAAAGCGCCGGAAATATTGCTATATTATACGCATTATGACCGAGTGCAGGAATTTTTTCAGCTATTTTTCTGCCTATGGTTTCAACCTTTGTGTCGAGTCCGTAGCTCATAACATTTATACATTTTTCGCCGTTATAGTCAATAAGGTCGATAGGCCTTACATCATATTTAATCTTTCCGTTATAAAATCCGAATGCCTTGATAACATTGTCAACATTGATTTTTTTAGTGTTGTAGAGCTTTTTTGCAAAATCATTCCCCGTGCCCAGAGGCAATACCATAAGCGGTGTATCGGTATGTGCAAGTCCGTTTGCAATTTCGTGAACCGTTCCGTCACCGCCGCAGGACACAATAACACAATCCTTTGAATATTTTTCTGCATACTCGCGGGAAATTCTCTGTGCATCACCTATGCACCTTGTTGTTTCAATAATCATTTCGTCATCAATCATTCTGAAGGTTGACTTGATTCTTGAAAATATCTTATTTTTATCGTCGTTACCGGCAATAGGATTAACAATAAATATGTATTTCACCTTATATTCCCCTTATTTCACATCAAAAAGCTAAATTACTCTTGTTCCGCCCACGGGTCTGATAATCAAAATGTGGCAGGAGCCTTCTCCGAAAACAGAATCCATTGTTTTTCTGTAAGCCTCAACCATATCGTTTGGAACAAACGCCTGTATTGTTCCTGCAAAGCCTCCGCCGTGAACTCTCCAAGCACCCTTGCCCTTAAGCATTTCCTGACTCAAGCAAAGAGCAAGCGAAAGCTTTTGGTCTGTTGGATTTTTTGTTGTATATACATTTTGATTGTATAAATATGAAGAAAAGCCCGATTCCGTAATAATGTCCTTAAATGCTTCAAAATCATTACTCTCAAGGGCGTTTACTGCCTTTTCAACTCTGATATTTTCATTATAAAAATGGAATGCACGAAGAATAGCTCTGTCGTTAACCTTACCCTTTAAAGCAGGAACTGCCTTGACAAAATCGTCAAACTCAATCTCTCTCAAAACAGTCTTGCCCATCTCCTTGGCAACAGCCTCCATCTCGCCTCTTACAGCGGCATAATCGTCTGTCAAATCGCTGTGATTACCGTGAGTGTCAACAATGCAAAGGCTGTGTCCCGATTTTTCAAAATCAAAATCAACCTTTTTGATAACAGGCTCCTTGGTGCTCTTAAAGTCGATTGTAACAAAGGTGCCGACTGATGACGCCATTTGGTCAAGAAGTCCCGACGGCTTGCCGAAATAAGCATTTTCGCTGTACTGTGCAGCCTTTGCAACGGTAACGGCGTCAATATTGCCGTCGTTATAAAGATGAGATACTACTGTTCCCAAAAGCACCTCAAATGCCGCCGATGAGGACAATCCCGAGCCTCCCATAACATCACTTGTTGTGCAGGCATCAAAGCCGCCAATGTTATATCCCTCGTTTTTAAGTCCTGCGGCAATACCCTTAATCATTGAAGCCGACTGACCGAACATACTGCTGTCAGGCTCAAGAACAGAAATGTCAACTGTATTGAGCGAATGTCCCTCAGACTTTTCATTGATAACAAGAGAGTCATTTTTTGCCGCAACTGCAATTGCGTCAAGATTGATTGAAGCGGCAAGCACCTTACCGTTGTTGTGGTCGGTGTGGTTACCGCATATCTCGGTTCTTCCCGGTGCGCTGAGAACAATAACATCTCTGTCCTCGCCGAAAAGCTCAATAAACTTTTTTACGGTTTTTATGTAACGGGGCTTTTGCTTTTCAACCTCGCTGTCGGTTACATAAACTCTTTTGAGCATCTCATCAGCCTGAGAGCCCTCAAGCATTTTAATAAGTTCAATTGGTTTCATAAATTTTATTCTCCCTTAATCTTAGTTAAAAATACTCGGCATACGCAGGTATGCCTGTGTTTTGTGCTTTGCCTAAAGTACAATTTTATACTTTTCTTTTTCGGAATAAATCAGCAGAGTTTGATTCATCTGCTTTGATTTTCTTCCGTAAAAAATATTAAATGTTATTACCGAAACGCCTGAAAAGGCGACAATTATCATCAGCAATACAATAAACTGCACGGAAAACGGATTGTAAATTGCCGTACCGATTTTTGTATATATAAACAGTCTCGGCGCAAATCCCAAAAGGCTTATGAGCGTATAATAGACAAAATCATATCTCATTGAGCCGTAATATTTTGATACCATTCCAAGCGGAATACTCGGTACAAGTCTTGATACAAAAAGGACATAGGGATTTCCCGTTCCTTTAAACTGAATCCAATCCCTCACAAAGTGAAGCTGTTTTATACCGAGAATCATTCCCGTCCAGCCTCCTCCGATAAAGGTGCCCTCAAAGTATTTTACCGAAAAGAAAAATGCGGTAAACAGCAGATTTATAAAAAATGCCTGCCAAAGCGGAAATACCATACCTGATATTACACACAAAAAGCCCATAGGAATAGGAAGCTGACATTTTGCAATATAAAGAGCAAATATACAAATTATTATTTCATAGGTGTAATCAAGCTTTGCAACCGACTCATCTATCTGCTTTAGCCAGTTTATCAGCGTATCAAATCTTACCTCTAATTTTGCGTGATTATAAAGCACTATTGATAAAAACACCAAAAGCGCCGTCATTATAACTATAATAATCTTCGATATTAAACTTGTCTGATGGCGTTTTTGCTGTTTCACAAATTCATCTCCGAAAAATTATTTTATCTCGTGAAAATTACCTAAAAACTCAAATTCAGGCAGTTCGTCAGACAAAGCACATATTAAATCAAGTGTTTTGCCATCTCTTACATTTCCCATAACATCAACATAAAAATAGTAGCTGAAATCGGAATTTTCAATAGGTCTTGACTCAAGCTTTGTAAGGCTGAGCCCTGCCATTGAAAATCTGCCAAGCACACGGTAAAGAGAGCCTGTTTTGTGTGCAACGGTAAATATCATTGATATTTTATCCGCATCATCGGGAATAACAAGCTTCTTTGAAATAACGATAAATCTTGTCTTGTTATTATTATTGTTTTGTATGTTTCTTTTAAGCACCTTTAAGCCATATTTTTTTGCTGCCTTTTCAGAGCAGATTGCGGCAACATTCTTTTTGTCTGACTCGCAAACATATTTTGCCGCTGCTGCTGTATTTGAAAAGTTTATGCCGGTAAAATCAAAGCTTTTTAAAAAATTATTACATTGTGATAGTGCCTGCGGATGAGAATATACATCAGTAATATCCTCATAGCTGATATCCTGCCTTGTGCAAAGGCAATGCTCTATCTTTAAATCATATGCACCGACAACATAAAATCTGTACTTCATTATCAAATCATAGGATTCGTGAACAGACCCTGCCGTAGAATTTTCAACGGGAATTACACCGTACTGTGCGTCCCCTCTGTTTACAGCCTCGAAAACATCTTCAAACTGCTTATAAAAAACTACATCCGAGTCAGGAAAAATTTCCTTAGCCGTAACGGCGCTGTACGCGCCCTCCACGCCCTGACAGGCAATCGGCTTTGACGGACTTGACAGCCTGCCTGATGACAGGGCTTCATTGACTGTACTTCGCAGCTCCTCTCCTCCGCCGATGATTTTGTGCTGAATTGCACGCGAAGCGTCCATAGTGGCAGAAAAAACAGTCTTTATTGTTTCTCCGTATTCACCGCATTTGAGCGCAACATTATCAAGAATTTCCTGCTCTCTCTGTGCATTTAAAACAGGTATGGAATTTTTCACCTTGTATTCGGCAACTTGCTTAGCAACATCCATTCTTTTTGTAAGAAGGGGAATAAGCTGTTCGTCAATTTTATCTATTTCTTTTCTAAGCTCTAATAAATCCATTAAATATTTTCCTTTTACATCATCAAATCAAGAAGTCCGAAGGCAACTGCCGCCTCAATTACAGGCACAGCTCTCGGAACAATACACGGGTCGTGTCTGCCGTGAATTTCAAGCGTTTCCTCCTGCATTGTCTGCAAATTCACAGACCGCTGAGGCTGAGAAATCGACGGTGTGGGCTTGATAACCGCCCTTAAAACAATCGGAGCACCGTTAGTCATTCCGCCGAGAACACCGCCGTTATTATTTGTTTTAACGGCAATTTTTCCGTCTTTTATACAGTAAGCATCATTTGCCTGAGAGCCGAGCATACTGCCAAAGCCAAAGCCCTCTCCAAACTCAACACCCTTAACGGCAGGAACGCCAAAAAGAATTGACGAAAGCTTGCCTTCAACGGTTGAAAATATATTTGCGCCCACGCCGACAGGCATACCGACAACGGCACACTCAATAATTCCGCCTATGCTGTCCTGCGACATACGCGCTTTTTCTATTTCCTTTCGCATCTTATCCTGAGCATTCTGACTTATTGTTGAAAACGGTCTTGATGAAAGCTCCTTCAAAAGCTCTTTATCAACACTGTTTTTGTCAAAGGGCTCATCGCAGATGCTTCCTATCTGTGCAATATGCGCGCCTATAACGATGCCCTTTTGCTTTAAGACCTGCTTTGCAACTGCACCCGCAAAAACAATCGGAGCGGTCAGCCTGCCGCTGAAATGCCCACCGCCTCTTATATCGTTATTTCCGCCGTATTTTACATAGGCGGGATAATCGCTGTGTGACGGACGCGGAATTGTCATTAAATTTGAATAATCACCGCTTCTGGTGTTGGTATTTTCAATAATCATAGCAAGCGGTGCACCTGTTGTTACATTGTCAATCACACCCGAAAGAATATGCGGTATATCCTTTTCAAGCCTCGGTGTTGAGGATAAATCCCTGCCGGGAGCTCTTCTCGACATATCAACATATATTTCCTGTGTATCAAGCTTTACTCCGGCAGGAAGTCCGTCGATAACACAGCCTATTGCTTCGCCGTGACTTTCACCGAATATTGATAGCTTAACTCTCTCGCCGAATTCAGAGGACATTTGCCCTACCTCCAAGATTATTATAATCGTCAAAAAATGACGGATATGATTTGTTTATACTGTAAGCGTCGTCAATTACCGTTTCGCCGTTTAAAAACAAGCCGGCTATCGAAAACGCCATAACTATTCTGTGGTCGTTGTATCCTTTTAATTTTGCACCGTGAAGGTCTTTACTGCCGTAAATAATCATTCCGTCCTCGGTTTCTTCCACCCTTGCGCCTATCAGCCTAAGATTATTAACGACGCTTTCAATCCTGTCAGACTCCTTAAACCTCAGTCGCTGTGCTCCCGAAATAACCGTCTTTCCCTCGGAAAATGCTCCAAGCACGGCAATAATCGGAACTAAGTCCGGAATATCCGAAGCGTCAAGTTCTATGCCTTTGCACTGTTTTTTTCTGCAAATGACAAAATCATTTCCGATTTCAACATCTGCTCCAAAGCATTTTAAAACATCAACGATTTTTTTATCACCCTGTGTGGAATTCATATCAAGCCCTTTAACACATATATCGGCTCCCAGCGCACCTGCAACAAGGAAAAATGCCGCCTGTGACCAGTCACCCTCAACGGTGTAATCAAGCTTTTTAAACACTTGAGAGCCTTTAATCAAATAGCCGAAATCCGTTTCCTTTATCTTAACTCCGAAATCCGACATCACCTTAACAGTCATATCAACATACGGCTTTGACTGAAGCGGTGTTTTAAGCACGAGTGCACTGTCACCCTCAAGGCTTGCAAGAGCAAGCAAAAGTCCCGTAACATACTGACTGCTCACATCTCCCGCAACCTCAAAGCTTCCGTTTTTGAGCTGTCCCGAGATTGAAAGGGGTAATCCTCCCTGACTTTCCACCTTGACACCGTGCTTTGGCAAAAGAGAAATATATTCGCTGAGAGTACGACTTAAAAGACTACCCTCGCCTGTAAAGGTAACATTTCTTCCAAGCGCCGCTGCAACAGGAATCATAAAACGAACGGTTGAACCGCTTTCAAGGCAATTGAGTGTTTTATCGTTATTTCTAAGCCCGTCAAGCACTCCTGTTGTAGCCGTCATATCATTGGAATTTATTATCGGCTTTACCGTTCCGCCACCTGCCAAATATGAGCATATTAGTGCTCTGTGAGCCGCTGACTTTGACGGAGGAACGGTAACCTCACCATTAAGCTTTGCATTTTTTATTAAAACTTCACTCATTATTTACTCCGAAAATTTCTGCAAGACTACTGCACTCAACAGGATAAATAAAGCTGTCGCCAATATCCTTGAGCATAACAAGCTTAATACCGTTGCCTGTGCGTTTTTTATCAGCGCTCATAGCCGTAACAATCTGCTTTGCCGTATGAGTATCGCTGATTTTTAGATTATTTTTTTCGAGCACCTTGATGATTTTATCGGCTGTGCCCTTTTCGGTGAGTCCAAGCCTTTCACCTGCTTTGCTTATCATAACCATACCTATACCGACAGCCTCGCCGTGTGTTACCGTTTCAAAGCACCACAGCTTTTCAATTGCGTGACCGCAGGTGTGACCGAAATTAAGAAGTGCTCTTTCGCCGTGCTCCTTTTCGTCATTTTCAACCACCTGTCTTTTTATGTCAACGCACTCATAAATCAAATCCTCAATAAAATCCTTTGGATTTTCATTCAAAAGCCTGTCAAACAAAGACTTTGACCTTATACAGCCGTATTTAATTACCTCTGCCATTCCGTCGCTGAAAAAGCGTGGGCTGAGCGTATCAAGCACATTGGGATCAATTATTACAAGACACGGCTGATGAAACGCACCGCAAAGATTTTTGCCCTGTGGCAGATCAACCGCTGTCTTTCCGCCGACAGAGGAATCAACCTGAGCAAGAAGCGAGGTCGGTATCTGAACAAATTTAATTCCGCGAAGATATATTGCAGCGGCAAAGCCTGCCATATCACCGCAGACACCGCCTCCCAACGCGATTAAACCGTCATCTCTGGTAAGTCCGTTTTGAGCCATAAACTCAACCATATCTATTACTGTGCTTGTCTTTTTTGACGCCTCGCCTGCTGTGAAAGCATAAGTATAAACGGTATATCCCTGCTCCTCAAGCGAGCTCTTAACCGCTTCGCCGTAAATCGCATACACATTTGTATCGCTGATTAAAGCCAGTCTTTTTGAATTGAGAACCTCGCGGACAAGGAGACCTGTTTTTTTAATAAGACCTTTTTCAATGAGAATGTCATAGCTCTCATTAACCTTAACGGTCAGCTTTTTCATTATCCGATTTCCTCCTTGATTTTGTTGCCCTTCTCCATCAAATCGTGAAGCTGTTTTTCATCACCGTTAACAATACAGTATTTAAATTTCATAAGGTTTGAAACAAGATCGTCTATTTCACTGACAAGAGGCTCCTTATTATCTATAAAAAGCTCTGTCCACATATCAGCGTTAATTCGCGCAACACGGCTGACATCACGGTAGCTTCCTGCCGAATAGCCTGCGTGATAAGGTGCAAGCGGAGAAAGAACATACGAGCATGCAAGCACATGGGCAATCTGTGATGTAAAGGCTATCATCTCGTCGTGGTGCTCAGGAGTTGTAACAACGGTTCTTGCAAAGCCCATTTCCTGTGCAAGACCGACAAGTGCGTCAGTCATATTTCTCGGTATATCATCTGTCGGAGTGCATATGAATGAAGCATTGTCAAAAAGGGTGTCAAGCGAGTTATCATAACCGCTGACCTCTCTGCCTGCCATAGGATGTGCACCGATAAAATAAAAATCAAAATCTTCCTTTTCAAGCTCTCTGCAAATTTTAGTTTTGACACCGCAGGAATCTGTTACAATACTGTTTTCCTTAAACAGATGGCGGTTATCCTTAACAAACGGAACTATCGCATCGGGATAAAGATTGATTATTGTAATATCAGCCTTTGGGATGAGTGCTTCAAGCTCGCCGCACTCGTCAATAACCTTATCACCGAGAGCCCTTTTCGTTACAGAAGCAGTTCTGTTCCAGCCCATGATATGATGAGATGTATTCTTTTTTAATGTTTTTGCAAGACTCGCACCGATAAGACCGAGTCCGACAATCAGAATATTCATAAGCCCACTTCCAGACATAGTTAATTACTTTAATAATAATATATAACTTATAATATGTCAAATAGCAAATTCAATTATTTAGCATTTTTTAATAAAAACACAAAGGGCAGCAGTAAACCCCTGCCATGCAAGTAATATTTATCAATTTGCACAAAATGAAAGGGCTACGGAAAATCCGCAGCCCTTTGCTTTTACTTATCCAAAATAATCATAATCATCGCCGTCACCGAGGTCATTTCCATTAGACGGGTCAGAGGTCATAACAACATCTCTTAACGGGAGCTTGTAATTACGAATTTGAATTTCTGGTTCTTCATATAATTTCTTCATTACGAACATCTCCCTTCATTAAAATCCTGCTGTTGTGGCATTTTTGATATTTGTATAAACAACTGATTGTTCGTTTGTAGTATTGTTCTTTATGATAGCGTAGCCAACATAGTCGAATGTCTTTGTTGAGCCGTCTGACGGAGCCTTAACATTAACAACAAACTGATTGCCGACTGTGTATCTTGATGATTTCATACGGGCAATACCGTTTGTGCCAACCTTTTCAAGTGTTATATCACCTGTTCCGGTTGTTGTTGTAAAGAGGAATCCGCACTCAACCATTGAATATCCCTCAGGCAATGTAAAGGTACCAATCATTGAGAACTTGGTGAAAGTAGCTGCATCATTATAAATCGGAACAACATTGTCAAGTGCCGAAACAGATGCTGTTACCTCAGGATAGGTTGTAATTCTGCCGTTTGTAACATTTACATTTGCAAGAATCGGATTTCCTGCAGAATCAAGAATTACATCATAAGCATCTGCATTGAGTGAAGGCTCATAAGCTCCGGTAGCACTATTCCTTACACCCTGTGTTGAATCACGAAGGATAGTTTCATAATCCGACTGTGTGAGCGGAAGAATGTTAATATCCTGGCAAGAATAGAACGAATATGATGTACCTATTGAAAGGATTGTATAATAGTCAATTGAGGTTTCAGGATCAACCTTAACCTGACACCAGTATACGCTCTCGCTCGCTGCCGGAATCTCAACAAGCTCGTTATAATTGCATGAATACTGCTGTGACGGAGCACCTGTTAACTCAAGGTTATCATCAAAGCATCCAAGGAAGAAATCGTAGCTCTCGAAATACTTAATTGTATAGGTTGTAGATGTATCTACCGAGTAATTTGCAACAACTGTTGTGTCGGCAGCTACATTGCCCTGAGCACCTGCTGCAAGTCCGTTGTCATAGCCTGTGAAGCTATAGAAAGCATATGACGGAGCAGTCGGCATTGTGAAATTACCGCTTGCGTCGGTGTAAACAACATCAAATTTCTTCATTGCGCCTGCGTTTGATACGAAGGTTACAACATAGCCTGAGCCTGATGACTCAACATCCTTTGTTGTGAGGTAGGTATTACCCTTAACAATAAAGCCGAATGACGGAGCTGATGTCATATACTTGGCATCGGTCTGTGTATTGTTTGTTGAAGGAGCCGAATAGCTGTAATACCAAGCTCTTGCAGGACCGGTGTAATCAACCTCGGTATCTGCAACATTTGAATTAAATGTACCGTTACCGTCAACGATAACAGATGTACCGTAATCAGCAGTACCTACTGGAACACCGTCTAAATAAACGGTATATGTCATTACTGACAAGCCATTCAAATAGCTTCTGATAGCGGCGTCAAGCTCTAAATCGGTATCGTATACAAGTCCCTTAACCTGATTACCGCCGACATTAACGGTTTGCTCATATACAATTGCCGAATCATAGCCACTCATATCATAGACATCTCTGTCTGTTGTGTATTTGCCCTGCTCCTTTAATGCCTGAGCTGCCGAAAGGTCAAGTCCTGCCGGAGTAAGAGCGTTGTAAAGGTCTGTAAGCTTTGTTGTTTCGGCATCAATAGCACCCTGTGAATCAGCCATTGTGTCTAATTTCTGCTGGTCTGTATAACTATAATAGGTAAGAGCAGAAATTTCTGTTGCAAGATTTTGAAGTGTTGCAACCGTGTATACATCATCAATAAGCGCGCCGGCAAGCTTTGCCTTTGCAGTATTGAAGGTTGTGAAATCAGCATTTCTCAAGGTTGATGTATACTGAGCAGTATATGTTGCGTCAGCCTTAACAGGTGAGCTCAGGTCAGCAGTCGGTGACCATTCTGAGAATGCATATGAATAGTTGCCCGAAATGTAATCTGGAGTTGAAATGCCGTTGATTACGCTGATGTAGGTTGTTGAGGTTTGAGCACCTGTATCATCTCTTACATAGCCTGTTTCAAGTACATCGTTGTAACGAACATTCTTAATTACCGTTGAAGCATCAGCACCTGCTGCGTCCTTATAATTAAATGTAATAGTAAATGTCTTATAAGCAAGTGCATTCTTTGCATTGAGAAGAGTTGTATATCTGTCCTTGCAGCGAGAAAGCATTATTGATGCCGAAAGTGTGGTGTAGTCCATATCTGCCTGTGCTTCCTTGAGTGCCTGAGTGAAGGTTGCCCAAGTAGCATCGGTATAGTATGCAGCGTTTGGAACAATTGCGTTACACTCATTTACAAGGTCAACAAGATAAGAAATATCAAGGACTGTAACATAGGTGTTAATCTGTTCAGTACTCTTTGCGATACTGTAACCGCGGTAGCTTAATGCACCAACCTTCTGCTCCCATGTATGAACAGCACCGAAATATGTTGTATTAAGATTATATGTAGTGCTTGTCGGGAGTGTTGTAGCGTCAAGAGCTTTAACGGCTGTTGCGGTAGGAGTTACATTAAGGTTTGCACCCATAGTGATAGAACCGTCAGCACCACCTGCAGATTTTGCGAACACACCGCCCTTTGCAGAGCTCGGAGTTGCGTTATCTGTTGTTCCGAGCATTGTGTCAAATACTGTTGAATTTTGGTCTGTAATTGCAGTACCGTCAGCGGTTTTTGCAAAAGGATTTGATGCGTAGTTTACCATCTCGGTTACTCTGAAGTTAGAAAGCGAGAAGCCGTTATAAGCAAGACAGCCTGCATAGGTTGCTGTATCACCGAGTGTTTTATCGCCTGATGTAAACTCTGCAGTACTTGAATTCCAAGCATTTGCGTTGATGGAGATACTGTCAAGCATATTGTTATCCATACCGCTTACATTTGTTGCAAATTTAACATATGCATTACCGTAAGGATAAGCCTTTGTATCGTGAGTAGTTTTAATCATAACAGCCGAAGGAGTGTATGAAAAATCTATCTTTTGATACTTACTGTCGTTATGTGAGTTTGTGATTTGAGTAATAGCACTCAAAGCACCAACCTGTGAAACAGTACCGTCGGGAATCTTTGTGAACGAATACTGAAGTGAATTGTATGCATCAACTACTGCCTTAACCTGTGCCGTGTATGCGGCAAGCTGAGTATCGTAATCGGTAAACTCAGTTGTTGCGGCTGATGATACATAGTCATTTGCATTTGCAACAGCCAAGGCATAGTCAGAATAGTTTGCATAGTCCGACGGGTCGGAAACAGTCAAAGCAAGTGCAGTATTCATTGAATATCTGCCTGCAGAAAGCTCTACAACAGTATCCATGCTCAAGCGAAGATTCTTGAGAGCGTTTTGAACATTTGTTACCTGTGTTGCAACAGCTGTCTGTGCCTCTGTTGAATCATCGGGAGCAGATGTAGCAATCTTGTATTGGTCTGCTGTGCCCCAGATAGCAGCCTTGGCAGCGTCAACAACGCTTACAACCGAAGCATATGACTCAGATGTGAAGATGTTGGTCCAGCCTTCAAACTGATCGATAACTGCTTCAAGTGAGGATGTTTCAACCTTGTTTGCATTTGTCTTAAGACCTTCAAATGCAGCAGTAAGTGCATTAGCGTCGGCAACAATTGTTTCGCCTGTGTAGCCGCTTGTTGTAACTGCCTTCATATCGTTTTGTGCAGTTTCGTAAGCGGTAACAAATTTGCCCCAAGACTCGGTTGTATAACCTGTGTTGCCTGAGGTATACTGACTTCTTACAGCCTCGCTCATTGCAGTACGCATAGCCTTGTAGTCATCGCTATTCTTAACATTACTGTTGGGAGCAGATTTAAGCCTGCTGATAAGTGAAATAATCGCGTTGGCACATCCTGCATAATCGTTTGACGATGTGAAATATGTGTTAGGATCAAAGCTTGATGCTTCGTCCATAACAGAAATGAATGAAGCAATACCGCCCTCTGAATAATCCGAAACTGCGATTGACTTCATTGACTCGCCTGTTGTCTTAAGTTGATTAACAAGTGCGTTTGTGTTGATTACATGAATAGATTTGCTACCTGTAATTGCAGAAACAATATCGCTGTTAGTAAATGCTGTTTCAGAACCGCAATAGGATGTAAGAGTAGGAGTGATTTCACGGGAAATCTCTGTGTCCGGCATAGTGCCGGTAAATTGCATCATATTTGAATATCTGTATGTATAGGCAGTAGCCTTGGTGATACCCTTTTTACGAATTCTTTCAGCACCCGAGCAATTATTAAAGCCTGAGCTCAATTTCGAAATAGACCAAGCTGACCCATACATATTCCATGTGTGGTCTAAAGTGGTGCCGTCTTTGCCACGCTTCCAGTTTTGAAGCAAATCAAGACCTTTTGAACCATCAATAGAAACACCGTAAACATATCGGTTAGCATTACTCTGGTTCGAGCTTCCTCCGTACATAACAACCATAACACTCGTTGCCGGAATATTAGCACCGCCGTCATAAAGAAGAGTAACATCGGGGTAATATATTGTTGTTGTTACAGACTTACCGTTGTAATCATAAGTACCTCTGTTATTATTGTCGGCATCATACGGAGACTCAATCCAAAGAACATTCTTGTAAAGCTCGTAATTCGAGGTTGAATCACCGCTCCATACATTCTTATTAGTTGCAGAGCCGTCAGTTGAATAACCACTGAATGTACCGATTTTGCCGATAGCTGTGGTAAGTGCAGATGCCTTGCCGTTGAGTGCGGTTGTGTCACCGCCGTAAATATAAGCGTCAAGAGCTTTTTGACAGTTAACATAAGCATTATAAGCCTGCGTTACATTTGTATAAGCCGCACCTGCAACGGTAAGCTTATCTTCAAATTCTTTCATAGCGTTTTCGACCTCTGTTACAGCCGCATTTGCAGCAAATGCAGGAATAGCCACTAACGGAAGAGATGTAACAACCATCAGTGCACTGAGCAACAGTGACAGAAGTCTTTTCGAGAACTTTGTTTTCATAACTTTTTCCTCCTTAAATTTCACCGCTAAAGTACAAGCACAATACCGTACCTCGTTACCTGACCAAAACTCCGTACAGTCGGGCGTTATACAAATAGAAGTGAGTTGACAAAGGGCATAGTAATCCCTTTGATATAATATACAATTGCATAATAGCACAGTATTATGCCTTTGTCAACAGTAAACGAGAAAATATTTTTTGCATTTGTTTACAAATTGTTTACAAAATAATTTTGCATTCTTGAACGGATTTGCGATTTGTGTTCATTTTTTTAGCAAGAGTAAATCATATTTTTATTTCGGTAAATTAGTGGATTTTTTGTTGAATATTTATGTAATTTTATACAATTTTTGTGCATATTATTGGGTATTTTTGCATTTTTATACAAACTTTTCAAAAGTGCTTGCAATGGCGGAATGTTCTTATTATAATGGTTATCAGTTAAAATTTTAATACAAAAGGAGATATATTTTTATGGCTAAAGAAATCAAAAAGGTCGTGCTTGCATATTCGGGCGGACTTGACACATCAATCATCATTCCATGGCTCAAGGAAAACTACAACAACTGCGAGGTTATTGCAGTATCGGGCGATGTAGGACAGGGCACAGAGCTTGACGGACTCGAGGAAAAGGCTATCAAGACAGGAGCTTCAAAGCTCTATGTTCTTGACCTCAAGGACGAATATGTTGAGGACTACATTTTCCCCTGTCTTAAAGCAGGTGCAGACTATGAAACATATCTTTTGGGCACATCACACGCTCGTCCGTGTATTGCAAAGGGACTTGCAGAGATTGCTAAAAAAGAGGGTGCTGACGCGATTTGCCACGGCTGTACCGGTAAAGGCAACGATCAGGTAAGATTTGAGCTTACACTCAAGGCATTTGCACCGGAAATGGAGATTATCGCTCCGTGGCGTACCTGGGACATTAAGTCAAGAGAGGAAGAAATTGAATACGCAGAGGCTCACAACATTCCCCTCAAGATAAACCGTGAAACAAACTATTCAAAGGACAAGAATGTTTGGCATCTTTCTCACGAGGGGCTTGACCTTGAGGACCCTGCAAATGAGCCTATGTATTCAAAGGAGGGCTTCCTTGAATTAGGAGTTGCTCCCGAGCAGGCACCCGACAAGGCTACATATGTTACAATCCACTTTGAAAAGGGCGTTCCGACAGCAATCGACGGCGAAAATATGAAGCCGCTTGCAATCGTTGAAAAATTAAACGAGCTCGGCGGTGCTAACGGTATCGGTCTTCTTGATATAGTTGAAAACCGTCTTGTAGGTATGAAGAGCAGGGGTGTTTATGAAACTCCGGGCGGTGCAATTCTTTACAAGGCTCACGAGCTTCTTGAAATGATTACTCTTGACCGCGAAACCTCTCACTACAAAAAGCTTGTTGCTCAGAAATTCGGCGAGCTTGTATATAACGGCTTGTGGTTTACTCCGCTTCGCGAGGCACTTTCGGCATTTGTTGACAAGACTCAGGAAACCGTTACAGGTGATGTTAAGCTCAAGCTATATAAAGGTAATATAATAAACGCAGGTATCACCTCGCCCTACACTCTTTATGATGAAAACATCGCTTCCTTCGGTGAGGACGGCGGTGCCTACAATCAGGCTGATTCGGCAGGATTTATCAATCTTTTCGGCTTATCAATCAAGGTTAAGGCTCTTCTCGATGCACAGAGAGAGAATAATAAGGACTAATTATGGCACAGTTATGGAAGGGCAGATTTAAAAAGGAGCTTGCAAAGGAAACAAACGATTTCAACTCCTCGATAAAATTCGACTGCCGTATGTTTGAAGAGGACATCAGGGGGAGCATTGCCCACGCGACAATGCTCGGCGCCTGTAATATAATTGAAAAGAGCGAAAGCGAAAAAATCGTTGAGGGATTAAGCGAAATTCTTGACGACATCAAAGGCGGAAGGCTTGAAATAGATATGGAGGCAGAGGACATTCACACCTTCATTGAGGGCGAGCTTACCGCAAGGCTCGGACAGACGGGCAAAAGGCTTCACACCGCAAGGTCAAGAAATGACCAGGTGGCACTTGACATAAGAATGGTGCTTAAAAAGGAAATCGACGAAATCAGCGAAAAGCTGAAGGCTTTAATCGGTGTGCTTTGTGAAAAGGCGGAGCAAAACAAGGATACGATTATGCCCGGCTACACCCACCTTCAAAGAGCACAGCCTATCACCTTTGCTCATCATCTTATGGCATACTGCTCAATGCTTTGCAGAGATTTGGACAGGCTTGCAGATGTTAAAAGGAGAATGAATGTGCTTCCTCTCGGAAGCGGTGCGCTTGCAGGCACAACCTACCCTCTTGACAGAAATATGGTTGCCGAGCTTTTGGGCTTTGACAGTATTTCGTCAAACAGTCTTGACGGTGTTTCCGACAGGGATTTTTGCATTGAGCTTGCATCGGCACTATCGCTTATTATGGTGCATCTTTCACGCTTCAGCGAGGAAATTATTATGTGGTGCAGCTGGGAATTCAAGTTTGTTGAGCTTGACGACGCATTTTCGACAGGCTCAAGCATTATGCCACAGAAGAAAAATCCCGACATTGCCGAGCTTGTAAGAGGAAAAAGCGGCAGAGTTTTCGGCGATTTGACTGCACTCTTGACCGTTATGAAGGGTATTGCCCTTGCATACAACAAGGATATGCAGGAGGACAAGGAGGCAATATTTGATGCTGTTGACACAGTCAAAATGTGTCTAAACGCATTCACTCCTATGATTGACACAATGACGGTGCTCAAGGACAATATGCGAAATGCCGCCGCAAGAGGCTTTATCAATGCAACCGACTGTGCGGACTATCTTGTGGGAAAGGGGCTCCCCTTCCGTGACGCCTACAAGGCTACGGGCGAGCTTGTTGCACTTTGCATTGACAGGGGGCTGACGCTTGAAACCCTGCCGATTGAGGAATACAAGGCTGTTTGCGATATGTTTGACGATGATGTTTACGCGGCAATTAACCTTAAAAAATGCGTAAACGACAGGCTTGTTGAGGGCGGTCCGAGTGCTTCAAGCGTTGACGCTCAGATAAAAAAAGCATTAGATTTAATAAAATAATAGACACACAATAAGGCGAGTTTCTAATAATGCTACTTGCCTTATTTTTTATATTCTGTTGACTATGCTAAAAAAAGGGTATATAATACTAAAGATATGACAGTTGAAAGTTGAGGCTATCCCTATGAGTTACAGAATTATTGTTGACAGCTGCTGCGACAAAACAGCGTTTATCGGCAAGCTTGATAACATCACCTTTGTTCCGCTTACATTACAGCTCGGTGATTACATAATCCCCGACGATGAAAAATTTGACCAGGACGATTATGTCAAAAGAGTGGCTGAGTATGATTCCGTTCCCAAAACAGCCTGCCCCGCTCCCGACGCTTGGGCAAAGGCTTTTGACTGCGATGAGGACGACATTTATGTTGTTACAATAACCGACAAGCTCTCGGGAACATACAACAGCGCCGTTCAGGGCAAGCAGATTTTTGAAGAAGAGCACGAGGGCAAGAACATTCACATTTTCAACTCTCTTGCAACCTCCGGTGCAGAAAGTCTTATTGTTGAAAAAATCGTTGAGCTTGTGCAAGGCAAAAACAGCTTTGATGATGTCTGCAAAAAGGTTGAGGACTATATTCAAAATGAGTCAAAGCTTTTCTTCTGTCTTGAGTCGCTTGATGTGCTCAAAAATAACGGCAGGCTTTTTGCCCTTGCCGCTTCCGTGCTTGAAAAGCTGAGAGTTAAGCTTATCTGCAAGGCAAAGGACGGAAATGTAAGTCTTGTCGCTCAGGATATTGCAATGAATCGCGCTATGGTTAAAATTGCAAAGCTTATTGCTGAAAGCGTTGACGGCAGAGATTTAACAGGCAAAAGAGTTGTAATTTCTCATGTTTGCTGTCCCGAAAGAGCCCAGCTTCTTGCCGATAAAATCAAGGCAACAACTGATTTTAAGGATATTGAAATTGTTAAATGCAGCGGACTTAACACCACCTATGCAAGTAACGGCGGTATAATAGTTTCCTACAATATATAATGAATTTTATTTAAAAAGAGGTAATATAAAATGGAAATCAAGTATGATTTAACCAAATCACCAAAGGAGAAGCCAACAGGAAAGCTCGGCTTCGGTCACATCTTCACCGACCATATGTTTATTATGGATTACAAGACCGGCGAGGGCTGGCACAATGCAAGAATTGTCCCCTATCAGCCACTCGTTCTTGACCCCTCAGCTCTCGTATTCCACTATGCTCAGGAATGCTTTGAGGGCTTGAAGGCATACAGAACTCCCGACGGCTCTGTTCAGCTTTTCAGACCCGACAAGAATGCAGAGAGAATGCAATCAACTCACCGCAGACTCTGTATTCCGGAAATTCCCGTTGAGGATTTTGTTGACGCTGTTAAGGCACTTGTAAGCGTTGAAAAGGATTGGGTTCCGTCAGAGCCTGACACAAGCCTTTATATCCGTCCGTTTACCATTGCTACCGAGCCTGTTCTCGGTGTTAAGGCTGCCGATGAATATAAATTCATTATCATCTGTTCACCGTCAGGTGCATACTATGAAGAGGGTATGAATCCTGTTAAAATCTATGTTGAGGACGAATATGTCCGTGCAACTCCGGGCGGAACAGGCTACATAAAGTGCGGCGGTAACTATGCTGCATCCATCATTGCTTCGGAAAAGGGCCACAAACTCGGCTTTTCACAGGTTCTCTGGCTTGACGGCGTCGAGAGAAAGTATGTTGAAGAGGTTGGCTCAATGAACATTATGTTCAAGGTTGACGGAGAAATCTATACTGCTCCGACCGTTGGCACAGTTCTTCCCGGTATTACAAGAATGAGCTGTATTGAGCTTCTTAAGGAATGGGGCTACAAGGTAAACGAAGAAAGATTTACTATCGACTTTATTATGGAAGCAGCCGAAAACGGCAAGCTTGAAGAGGTTTTCGGAACAGGTACTGCTGCTGTTATCAGCCCTGTCGGCGGACTCACCTACGAGGGCAAGTCGGTTGAAATTAACGGCTTTAAAACAGGCGAGCTTACTCAAAGGCTTTATGACACTCTTACCGGTATTCAGTTCGGTAAAAAGGCTGATGATATGGGCTGGATTGTTAAGGTTGACTAATTAAAATTTATCAACAGCTCTGTTTAGGCAGGGCTGTTTTTTTGCTTATGAGAATTATTGAGTTTGAAATTAAAGAGGAATATAACGGCAGACAAATACGCGATTTTCTGCGTGATTTCGGCGTATCCTCTTCCCTGCTTACAAAGCTCAAGCAAACGCAAAACGGAATTACCGTAAACGGAAGCTTTGCAAGAGCAATAGACCCCTTGCACACAGGTGATATGCTGAAAATTGCTATCGAAGGCAAGGGCAAAATGCCTGTGCCGTTTGAATGTGACAGGGTGAGCGTGGCATACAATGACAAGGATATAATCGTGCTAAATAAGCCGGCGTTTATGCCTGTTCACGAAAGCAGAAATCACCGCGGTGACACGCTTGCAAATGTCTGTGCCTGCTATGTTGAAAATAATACGGCATTTCGAGCCGTGTACCGTCTTGACAGAGATACAAGCGGACTTGTGCTTATTGCAAAAAATGAGCTTTCCGCCGCAAAGCTTGCAGGAAAGGTTCAAAAGGATTATTATGCTGTTTGCAAGGGCGAGCTGTCGGGTGACGGTATAATTGATTTACCGATAAGACGAGTTGCCGAAAGCATAATAAAAAGAGGTGTGTTTGACGACGGTGAAAGAGCCGTGACACATTGGAGTGCCGTGAGCACAAAAAACGGGAATACCCTGTTGAAAATCAAACTTGAAACAGGACGGACTCATCAAATCAGAGTTCATTTTTCACACATAGGTAAGCCTCTTTTGGGCGATACTTTATACGGGGAGCCGAGCAACGAAATAGACCGTCAGGCGCTTCACTGCAAATCAATTTCGTTTTTGCATCCCGTAACGCAAAAGCAAATTACGGTTGACTGCCCGTTTCCCGATGATTTTAAAGGACTGATTTAATGCCTGCTTTTTCTTCACATTACATTTTTGCAAGGGAGCTTATGCCCTTTGTTAAGGAGCACGCCGATTTCAGCATAAATTGTGATGCTGTTTACTATGGTGCTCAGGGCCCCGATATATTCTTTTTTCACAGGGTTATGCCGTGGATGTGCGGTAAATCGCTGAGAAAATTCGGCTCTACGCTTCACAGAAGCAAGCCTGCACTATTGCTTGAAATAATGAGAAGCTACTGTAAAAAAAGCGACAATCCCGAGCTTGCAAAATCGTATGTATATGGCTTTATTATGCACTATGCACTTGATCGGCGGTGTCATCCGTATGTATATAGCCTGCAAAATAAAATGACGCAGGAAAACCGATTTATGAATCCACACACGGCACATAACAAAATCGAATTTGCCATGGATTCGTATTTGCTTTCAAAACGGCTTAATGTTGAAAATCCTCAAAAATTCAATCCTGCAGAGGTATTTAATTTTAACAGTGCACTTGCCGATGAAACCGGACTGCTTTACGAATATCTTGCGCCCAAGGTATCCGATATAAATGCAAAGGCAAAATGCTTTTCACAGGCTGTTGAGGACACAAAATATATTCAAAATCTTTCAACCGACTCAACAGGAATAAAAAGAGCAATAATTACTCCGATTGAAACAATTATTGCACCTGTGACAAAAAATTATAAATTTACGGCAATGATGAGGCCAAAGGACTTGGAAAAAGCAAAAAAATATGCTAATATAGAAAAAAGCGAGTGGATATCGCCTTTTGATAACAAAGCATACCGATACAGCTTTGAGGAGCTTTTTGAACAGGCAAAGCTTGAGGCTAAGGAAATGATTTCGTCCTATCAAAGCGAACTGCCCTGCTTGCAAATAACGCAAAACATATCATTTTTAACAGGAGTAGAAGTAAAATGAAAACAATACCCAGCTTTCAGATTGACCACAACATACTGAAAAAAGGAATATACATCAGCAGAATTGATGATGATATAACAACATATGACATTCGTATGAGAGAGCCTAACAGAGAGCCTGTTATGACAAATGCGGCTATTCATACTATTGAGCATCTTTTTGCAACATATGTAAGAAACACGGAATTTGGAGATAACATAATTTATTTCGGACCTATGGGCTGCAGAACGGGATTTTATTTTCTTACAAGAAGCCTCAGCGACAATTATTCGATAAAGCTCATCAACGAGGCTTTTCAGTTCATAGCTGATTACTGGGGCGTTATCCCCGGTGCTTCGCCAAAGGAATGTGGAAATTGCCTTGACCACAATCTTCCGCAGGCCAAGGAGGAGTCAAGAGCATTTCTTGAAATTATTAAGGACTGGACGAAAGAGGATTTAAAATATCCTGTCACACATGAGGACTGATTTTGCATAGTAAATAAAACGGACAGCGTCTGCTGTCCGTTTTTTGTGTTTATTTTGTTATTCAACAAATTTACCTTTGAAATCAGGCTCTATTATAGGAACTCCAAGCTTTTCGACGGTTTCCTTAACAAGCTCCTGCGCGTTTTTGTCCTTAATCGGATGTCCCGTAAAGGTCATATAATAAACAATCAAATCCTCAAATCGAGGTGTCATATCGTTAATAATTTTAACAGTATCGTCATCATTGAAAACAAATGTGAATTTTCTTACATGGGCGGTTTCAACCGGTCTTATCCAAACCTCGAGTGAGCCGTCCTCCTGCCATGAAGCCTTTGAGTATGTATGATAATGCAAATCTCCGAGAGTTATTTCCGACACCCCGTATTCGCCGTTCATACCAACCTCAATTGTATTTTCATATTCCTTTTCTTTCCAATAGAAAATCAGCTTATCATCCTCAAAGGTGAGCCTGATAGCATTGATTTTTCCCGGCTTTTTATAAAGCATCTGAGTGATTGAAATAGAAATAACAGATACAAATTCCGAGGTCTTGCACTCAATAAGCCTGCCTGAAATTTTTTCCTCGAGCTCATAATTTCTTTCGGTCGCTTCAAGGTCCTCGGTGTGACACGCCTCAATTGCTTCAAGCATTTTTGAATATTCTTCCTTGTTTTCATCAAGGACACCGTACTTAAAGCATTCGGGAAAATACTTCCAAAAGACCTTCATAACCTTGTAATCCTCTGCCTCACCGCAGTTGAGAACAACAAGAGCGTCATATTCGGGAAACATAAAGCAACGCTGACCGAAAAGACCGTCTGCACGAAAGCTGTTTGCAATAGGATTTTTCCAAAACTGATAGCCATAGCCACACATATTGTCGATAAATCCGTCGCTGACTGAATTAACCTGCTTTCTCGTAGCCTCCCTAACCCAAACCTCAGGGATAAGCTGAGTACCGTCAATCCACCTTCCGTCGTGAATATACGGCAGGAAAAACTTTGCAATATCCTCACTCTTCATATAAAGTCCCCAACCGCCGGCTGAGTTGCCCTGCCCGTCTGATTCCCAGAAGGGCTTTTCTATTCCGAGCGGTTCAAACATTCGGGGATAAAGATAATCAAGAACGCTCATTCCCGTCACCTTTGAAATGATTGCAGAGAGCATAAATGTGTTTTCGGAAATATAATTAAACTTGGTATTAGGAGGAAGAAGAAATGTTGCACCCATAAAGTTATTTATCCAATCTGCGTTTTCCTTTTCCTCAAGAACGGTTATCAGCTTGTCGGTGTGCATAGTGAGAAGCATACGCACGGTTATCATTCTGTTAAACGGTCTTTTGCTCATAGGATATTCGGGAAAGAAATCAGAAACTCTATCATTTAGATTTATCAATCCCTCGCTCACGGCAAAGCCTATAGCCGTTGATGTGACCGATTTGCTCATAGAATAAAGCACATGCGGAATGTCCTTTGCATACGGCTTAAAAAATCCCTGCGCACAAACCTTATCGTGACGCACTACCGTAAAGCTTTGCAGTCCGAGCTTTTTCTCGTTAATTTCGTTGATAAAATCAGTAATCGCTTTGCTGTCAACTCCCACAGCCTCAGGCGTGGTATGCTCAAGCTCACAATTTTCTAATTTTTTCATATTATATCCCCTTCAATGATTGTTATAGATAAGTACGGTAATATAATACAACAGATGGAAAAAATTTTCAATATAATAGACTAAAGTTTATCTTTTAATAATAATTTGGCGTCAAAAAAAATTGACTTTTTGCTGTATACTGCTATAATTAAATTAGATTATTTTAAGTCTTGATAAGGGGTAAAATATGGTTAAACGAAAATTCAAAGCACTTTGCTTTGTTATGGCAATTATTATTGTCGCGTTTTCATCATTTCCCGTATCGGTATTTGCGGCAACCGAAAGTGAAATGAGAAGCAAGGTCGTTTCAGTTGCTCAGGGCGAGGTCGGATATACGGGAACTTCATCATATTCAAAATACGGAGAGTGGTACGGCTATCAGGGAGGCTGGTGCACAACCTTTGTGCTTTGGTGCTTTAATCAAACAGGGACAAGCTTTAATACCAAGCTTAACGGTGTGATTGTGCCAAGCGGAGGAAACTGCAACAGTATGATAAGCTGGTACAAAAACAAGGGCGGTTATCACCCTGCGTCAGAGGGCTACACGCCGAGCACAGGCGACCTTGTGTTCTTTGATTGGAGCGGTAACGGCTCGTGCCAGCATGTCGGAATAGTTAACTACACCTCAGGTGATACGGTTTATACTATTGAGGGAAACTGCTCAGGCAAGGTTAAGGCAAGAGAGTATACAAAAAAAGGCTCAAAGCCATACAACAACATCAGCGCAATTATGGGCTACGCATCGCCAAACTACGCCTCGGTAAGCTCAGGCTCGTCGGGAAAGCCTGCTTCAACAACAAAAAAGCAGACTACTACCAAAAAGCAGACAACAAAGAAGCAAACCACTACCAAAAAACAAACTACAACAAAAAAGCAAACGACTAAATCCAAAACAACAAAATCAACTGTTAAATCAACAACAAAAGTAACAACAACACAAACAACAACCAAACCGACAACAAAGCAAACAACCACCGAAGCAACAACTAAGGATATTCCTCTTACAAGCCTTAGTATTTATGCTTCAGGCTATGAATTATTCACAGGTGATACCGTCAGGCTGGAATATGCGGTTGAACCTGCGGGAGCGCCCGCCGTTGTGGGATATTTCTGTGACGAGGAGGGCATAATAGAAATCGGTCAAAACGGAGATATCAAAGCAATCGGCGAGGGCACGGCAACCGTTGTTGTATGTGCCAACAACGATTTGTATGCTCAATGTGATTTCACGGTCAGCGAGGCTGTTGCTCAGGTAACAACAATAAAAGACGGTACAACACGCAAGGTTGTCGGAACCGTTGAAAACGAGGTTGTAACCACCGAAATAAATGCGCAGAGCGTTCTTACCCGTATGGGTGTAAATGTGAATGCTCTTTCTCAAAACAAACAGCTTTACATAATTCCTCTTTCAATAGTAGGAGCTACCTTTACCGTATCCGTTCTTATTGCGATAATTAAAAAAATCAAAGCTTCAATGCACTAATTTTCAATCAACGGGGTGAAAATATGCCTATCAGCAAAAAATCAATAGGAATAATGAAAAAAATAATTCTTGCAATTTCCGATATTGCGCTTTTTTCAGTATCAAATGTCTTGTGCTGTTATTTTGTCAATATGGGAAGGGTTTTTGAAACTCCGTATTCACAGGTAATTTTCAATTATGGTCACTTTATTATTATCAGTGCGTTAATTGTTGTAATAAATTACTGCTTAGGTCTTTACAGGAGTGTGTGGGCATTTGCAGGCTCAGACGAAATTGTTTCCTGCACGGTTGCCTCCTTTTTCGACAGCGTAGTGCTGTTTTTGATTGATAAAATTCTATTCAAGCATATACTCGGATACAGCCATATTATGCCGTTTTACGCATATATTCTGATGGTTATTTTCGTGATTTTCTGCACCTGTATTCCGAGAATCGGATACCGAGCATTAAGAAGATATATTCATAATTTAAGAATACGCATAACTAACATCGGCGACGGAAACAAAAAAAGGGTTATGATTGTCGGTGCCGGTTATATGGGAAATGCGGTTATTGACGATTTGCAGGCAAATCAAAACAGCAAGTACAAGGTTGTTGTTGCCATCGACGACAACCCCGCTAAAAAGGGCAAGAGAATAAAGAACATAAAAATTGCCGGAAACTGCAGTCAAATTCCTCAAATTGCAGAAAAATATGAGGTTGATGAAATCATTATCTGTATTCCGTCGGCAACAAAAAAAAGACAAAACGAAATACTTAAAATTGCACTTGAAACAGGAAAAAAGGTTAAAACCTCGCCCTCAATTGAGGAAATCCTTGAAAGCAATAATGAAAAAGGCAGAAAAATCAGAAATGTCGAAATCACCGATTTGCTTTCACGAGATGAGGTTAAGCTTGATATAAAGGCTTGCCGGTATCTTATTGACAAAACAATACTTGTTACAGGCGGAGGAGGCTCGATAGGCTCCGAGCTTTGTATGCAGTGTGCCCGTTATAAGCCACGCACAATAGTAATTTTTGACATATATGAAAACTGTGCATTTGAGCTTGCAAACGAATTAAATGAAAGGTACAGAGATTCCATTAACATTCAGGTAAGAATAGGCTCGGTAAGAGATATTGACAGGCTTAACGAGGTGTTTGAGGAATTTCATCCCGATGTTGTATTTCACGCAGCAGCGCACAAGCATGTTCCTCTTATGGAGGCTTCGCCGTGTGAGGCGGTAAAAAACAATGTTTTCGGTACATATAATGTTGCGATTACCGCAGACAAATTCAAGGCTTCAAAAATGGTTATTCTTTCAACCGATAAAGCTGTTAACCCGACAAATGTTATGGGTGCAACAAAGAGAATAACCGAAATAATCGTTCAGCATATGAATACCTTGAGCCAAAACACAAAATATACGGCTGTACGCTTTGGTAATGTTTTAGGCTCGCACGGCTCCGTTATACCGATTTTCAAAAAGCAAATTGAAAACGGCGGTCCCGTATGTGTTACACACCCCGACATAACAAGATATTTTATGACAATACCCGAGGCGGCACAGCTTGTGTGTCAGGCAGGAGGTCTTGCTCAGGGCGGTGAGGTATTTGTGCTTGATATGGGCGAGCCTGTAAAGATAATGGACCTTGCAGAAAACCTTATTAAGCTTTCGGGATTTACCGTTGACGAAATAGGTATAAAAATCACAGGTCTTCGTCCGGGTGAAAAGCTTTATGAGGAGCTTGCAATGGATGACGAGCTTAAAACAAGGCAGAAAACTGCAAATGAAAAAATATTTGTTAATCAGCCGATGATAACAGACAGCGAAAAATTTGAAGAAATGCTAAAAGAGCTTAGCGATATTAACGACTCAAATGTAAGAGAAAAGCTTCAAAAATATGTTGACGGCTACCATCCTGCAGACAACAAATAAATCACGGAGTTAAAATTGATAAACGAAAACAAAAAGCATAACGCTCAAAAAAAGAATAAAAACTATAATGCGATTTATCCGAAAACGGCTTTTATAAGCTTTTTTTCGGTAATTATGATAGGTACGGCTTTGCTGATGCTTCCCATATCCTGCAAAAGCGGAAGCGTCGGCTTCCTCGACGCATTGTTTACCGCCACATCGGCTACCTGTGTTACGGGACTTGTTGTGTTTGACACCTTTACAAAATGGACTCTTTTCGGTCAAATTGTAATACTGTGTCTTATACAAATCGGCGGTCTTGGGTTTATGACAATTATAACAATCATAACCCATCATCTGAGAAGAAGAATGAGCCTAAAGGAAAAGCTTTTGCTTAAGGAAAGCTTTGGCTCAATCTATCCCGGAGATTTAAAATCACTTAGCAAAACGGTCATTACCGGCACAATATTTTTTGAATTGCTCGGCGCAATAATTTTGAGCACTCAGTTTATTCCTATGATGAATTTTAAAAACGGTCTTTACACAGCGGTATTTCTTTCTGTTTCCGCTTTTTGTAATGCCGGCTTTGATGTTTTGGGAAGAATTGCTCCCGGCTCATCTCTTGCCGAGGTCAACAGCAATCCCGTAATCATTTTAACTATCAGTGCATTGATAATCATAGGCGGAATAGGCTTTATCGTCTGGAAGGACATAATGATAAATAAGCTGAATTTTAAAAAGTATTCTCTTCACTCAAAAATAACTCTTTGCGCAACAGCCTTTCTTTTGCTGTTCGGAACTGTAATTTATCTTGTTTTTGAATCGAATAACAGCTTTAAGGATATGCCTGCTTGGCAGACTCTTATGAATGCTTTTTTCACAAGCACAACAACAAGAACGGCAGGCTTTGAAACCGTTTCAACAGCAAATCTGACCGACGCATCAACCATGATGACATATATCCTTATGTTTATAGGCGGTTCGTCAGGCTCTACTGCGGGCGGTATAAAAACCTCCACCTTTGCAATTCTTATTATCTGCATTATTTCAACTATAAAAAATTCGCCGGATGCAGAATGCTTTGGAAGAAAAATACCCAACGACTTAATTAAAAAAGCAACGGCGATATTCTTTATTAACTTTACTACTGTATTTGTTTTTTCAATAATCATATCCGCAATACAGGGAGAATTTGATTATTTTGATGTGTTGTTTGAATGTATATCGGCCATGGGAACAGTCGGTATGACAAGAGGCATAACCTCCTCTTTAGCCGTTATACCGAAAATACTGATAATTCTGCTAATGTTTGCAGGTAGGCTGACATCACTTATTTTTGTTTTTGCATTCAAATTCAACAACGCAAACAACAGCATTAAAAAGCCCGAGGGCAAAATGCTTGTAGGCTGATAAAAACTTTAACTCAGGAGAAAATTGTATGAAATCTATTCTTGTTATCGGTGCAGGAAAATTCGGTCATCACCTTGCAGAATATCTTTGCGAAATGGACAATGATGTTATGCTTGTTGACAAAAACGAAGCAATTATCAACGAGTATTCGGACAGGGTAACTACCGCACAAATCGGTGATTTCACCGTAAAGAGCAACCTTGAAGCACTCGGCGTTGAGGACTACGACTATGTATTTGTGTGCGTAGGCGATTTTCAGGACAGTCTTGTTATCACAAGCTATCTCAAGGAGCTCGGCGCACCGTATGTTGTAGGCAAGGCTTCGTCGTTAATTCACGAAAAATTCCTTATGAAAAACGGAGCCGACGAGGTTATTTATCCTGAAAGGGATAACGCGTACAGAATGGCTGTTGAATACAGCAGCTCGTCTGTATTTGACTATTTCAGGCTAAGCGAAAATACGGGAATTTATGAAATTTCCGCTCCGTCGCATTGGATAGGCAAATCGCTTTCAAGCATAAATGTAAGAAAAATCCACGGCGTATCCGTAATCGCATACAGAAGCGGTAACGACATTGTTGCTATAAATTCGCCGGACTATGTTTTTTCATCAAACGAGCATATAATTGTTATGGGCGAGCAAAAGGATATTAAAAAGATTTCAAAATAAAATTAAAAAAGAGGTAATCAAAATGTTATTTAAGGCAGATTATGACGAAAACGGCAAAAAGGTGCTTTGCGAAATGAACGGCATAAATTCCGATATGCTTATGGATATTTATGTTAAAAGGCTCAAAAAGGGTGAAACGCTTAGCATTTTTGAGGATAAGAACGAATGTGCCGTGCTTCTCCTTTCAGGCGAGGTTACATTTGCCGTTGAGGACAAAATCAATGAAAAATGCAAGAGAGAAAATCCATTCCAGAAAACACCCTATGCAATCCATTTCTGCAAGGGCACACGAGCAAGCGTAACAGCAGACAGCGACAGCGAGGTGCTTGTGCAGATGACAGATAACGAAAGGGTATGGGAGCCTGTTTTCTACAATCCCGAAAACTGCACCTATCAGGAATTCGGCAAAGGTCAGTGGGAGGGCACAGGTCACAGAGTGTGCTCGACAATGTTTGATCTCGACAATGCTCCGTATTCAAATATGGTTATGGGCGAGGTGTTCAACAAGCCCGGACGCTGGTCAAGCTATCCCCCGCACCACCATCCGCAGCCTGAGGTTTACTATTATCAGTTTGACCGCCCCGAAGGCTTTGGCGCAGGATTTGAGGGTGATACTCCTTACAGAACGGAAAGCGGAAGCTGTCTTTGCATAAGAGGCGGTAATGCTCATCAGCAGGTTACTGCTCCGGGATTTGAGATGTATTATGTTTGGCTTATCCGCCACCTTGACGGCGACCCGTGGGACAAAACGAGAATTTACGTTCCCGAGTATGAATGGCTTGCAAATGCCGACTGATATAAATTTTATGTATAAATATGCAAGATAATAATAAATTTTGTTGACTTTATAAGTAACATATGTTAGATTATTCAAAGGACAAGGGTCTGTTCCCTGTCCTTTATCATTTAAAAATAAAATTTCGGAGGAATAAAAAATGAAATCAGCAAAAAAGATTATAGCTGCTCTTCTTGCAGTTATTATGACAGCAGTATTGTTTGCAGCATGCTCAAACGGCAACACCGCCAACGAGACAGAAGACAATGCACCTGCAAAGACTCTCACTCTTGCAACAAGTGCAGACTTCCCACCATATGAGTCAATCGGTGACAACAGCGAGTATGTTGGTATCGACATTGAAATTGCTCAGGCAATCGCAGACAAGCTTGGTTACGAGCTCAAGGTTGAGAATATGGACTTTGACTCAATCATCAACGCAGTATCTTCAAAGAAGGCAGATATGGGTATGGCAGGTCTTACAGTAACAGACGAAAGACTTGAAAGCGTTGATTTTTCAACATCATACGCAACAGGTGTTCAGGCTGTTATCGTAAAAGAGGGCTCAGACATCAAAACTGTTGACGACCTTTATGCTGATGGTGCTTCATACAAGGTAGGTACTCAGCTTTCAACAACAGGTGATATCTATTTCTCAGCTGATATTGCAGACGGTCTTACAACCTGCACAATTGAGGAATACACAACAGGCGCAGAGGCGGTTGCTTCTCTTGCAACAGGTAAGATTGACGCTGTTATTATTGATAACGAGCCTGCAAAATCATTCGTAAAGGCAAACGAAGGTCTTACAATCCTTGATACAAAGTACACAGAAGAGGATTATGCAATTGCTTTTGCAAAGGGCAGTGAGCTCACAGCAGAGGTTAACGGTGCTCTTGAGGACCTTATTGCTGACGGAACCGTACAGAAGATTATCGACAAGTACATTCCTGCTGAGTAATAATATCAATTACCAAAGCACACGACGGAGGTGGTTTTCACCTCCGTTTTTTTGAAACAGACAAAGGAGGAACTGCAATGGCTGAATGGTTTGAAAATCTGAAATCACAGTTTATTTTAAACTTTATCGACGGCGACAGGTGGAGGCTTTTGCTTGAAGGCTTGTCAACAACACTCAAAATAACCTTTTCCGCCGTTTTGATAGGTATTGCAATCGGTATAATTCTTGCAATTATACGCTCTTCTTATGACAAAAACATCAGCAAAATGCACGGTGCCGGAAAGGTATTTCTGAGCATTTTCAATTTCATTGCAAACATTTATCTCACTATTATAAGAGGAACTCCTGTTGTAGTACAGCTTCTTATTATGTATTACATTATTTTTTCAACCTCAAACAACAAGGTGCTTATTGCCGTATTATCGTTTGGTATAAATTCCGGTGCATATGTTGCCGAAATTTTCCGTTCGGGTATTATGTCAATAGACAACGGTCAGTTTGAGGCAGGCAGGGCAATGGGACTTAATTTTGTTCAAACAATGGTTTACATCATTATCCCGCAGGCATTTAAAAATGTTTTGCCTGCGCTTGCAAACGAGGTAATCGTACTTCTAAAAGAAACATCTGTTGCAGGCTATGTTGCGCTCACCGATTTAACAAGAGCAGGAAATATGATAAGAGGTGTCACCTTCAGTGCGTTTATGCCTCTTATTGCTGTTGCACTCATCTATCTTGTGCTTGTAATGGTGCTTACAAGGCTTGTAGCTCTGCTTGAAAGGAGGCTTCGTGCAAGTGACCACTAAGGAAGTGTTAATCAAGGTTAATAATCTTGAAAAGTCCTTTAAGGACAACAAGGTTCTCAAGGGTATAGATTATGAAATAAACCGCGGTGACAGAATTGTAGTTATTGGTCCGTCAGGCTCGGGAAAATCCACCTTTTTGCGCTGTTTAAATCTTCTTGAAGAGCCAACCGGCGGTGAAATCTGGTTTGAGGGACAGTTAATAACAGATAAAAAATGCAATGTCGACAGGGTTAGACAGAATATGGGAATGGTGTTCCAGCATTTTAATCTTTTTAACAATCTTACCATTCTCAAAAACATAACTCTCGCTCCCGTAAAGCTGAAAAAAATGAGCAAAAGCGAAGCCGATGAGGAAGCCATGAGGCTTCTTAAAATGGTTGGTCTTGAGGAAAAGGCAAATGCTTATCCGTCACAGCTTTCAGGCGGACAGAAGCAGAGGGTTGCAATCGTAAGAGCACTTGCAATGAAGCCCGATGTTATGCTTTTTGATGAGCCCACATCTGCACTTGATCCCGAGATGGTCGGTGAGGTTTTGTCGGTAATGGAGGACCTTGCAAGGCAGGGAATGACAATGGTTGTTGTTACTCACGAAATGGGCTTTGCACGAGAGGTTGCCGACAAGGTGCTCTTTATGGCAGACGGAAGAATTGTTGAGGAGGCTCCGCCCGAGCAAATCTTTACCGCTCCAAAGGACACTCGACTTCAGCAATTTTTAAAATCAATACTGTAAAATAATGTAAATAAAGGCTCGCTGACGGCAAATAACACTGTCAGCGAGCCTGATTTTTGTTATATATTATTTTGTATTATTATTTATTGTTTCGCAGTCAACATACTGCTGACCTGACTTTGGCTTTTCGCCTGTTTTTGCAGTGATGAGCTGACTTACGGTTACTATCTGATAGCCCTTTTTAACAAGCTTTGGAACAATCATTTCAACTGCATCTGCGGTTGAGGGATAAATGTCGTGCATCAAAATAATTGAGCCGTCATACACCTGATTGATAACCTTTTTGTAAACAAGCTTTGCATTTTTTGATTTCCAGTCATCCGTATCTATTGACCAATAAGCAAGGGGCATTCCCTCTTTTTTACATTCCTTTTTAATTGTCGAGGTAAGTCTGCCTCCCGGACAGCGAAAAATTGTTGGATATTGTCCCGAATACTTTTTTATACGCTCACTCGCCTTGCTTATATCAAGTGCGGTAACATCTTCTCCGTAATGAATATGACCATAGGTATGATTTCCAAGCTCACATCCTATCTTAAGCTCTCTTTCAAGAAGATAGCTTGTAGACTTGTCAACTCTTTCGCCAACCATAAAGAATGTTGCGCGGGCATTATACTTTTCAAGCACATCAAGAATTCTCTCGGTTGTGTTTTCTCCCTTATAGGTAAATGCAGGACCGTCATCAAACGAAAGAGCCACCATAGGCTTGTTTGGATTGATGTTTTCAATATTCAAATCCTTGTCATTTATTATTGCATAGGAACTTTCTCCCCATTTTCCGTATATTTTTTTGCCGTCAACAAGCATATATGAACGGCCACGCACAAAGTATTTTTCACCGGGGGTGAGGTCGCTCACGGATATATTTCTTGTTGTCGAATCTTCAATCGTCCTTGTAACTGCATTATTGAATTGGCTGTCGACAGAATACTGAATTTCATATCCGTTGAGCCCCTGTTCAGGCTCCCACTCAATAGACAAAACTCCCTTTCCGCCCGAAAACACGCTGAGGTTAACAACATCAGGTATTGAATAAATAATGACATTACTTGCCTGCTTGCTCAAATATTCCTTATTCATAAATCTTTTGTACGCTTTGACCTCAAGATTGTAAACCGTTGCTCCGGGCAAATCTTCAAACTCATACTGACAGGAATCTCCGCCGTCCACGCGTGCAAGCTGATGCGATTTTTTGCTCACCTCGTCACAGTTAAAAAGAATATAGCCGTCTGCCTTTTTTACTCTGTCCCATTTAACAAGTATTGAATTGTGACTGTTTGACGCCATAGCAACGCTCATTACAGGCTTAACCTCCTGCCCCTTCACAATTCCTATAGCTGTTACAGCACTAAAAATAATAAATGCAATTATTATATATGTAGCTATCTTTATTTTTTTTGCCAAGGCTTATTCATCTCCAAAATTTCATCACTATAAATATATCATTTTTATTTATTTTTTCAATAGGTAAAAAGTTAATAAACTATTAAATATATTTCTAAATTTGTTTTGATAAAGTTCTTTTAAAAATTATGTAAAAAAATTTAATAAAATACCATATTTAAGTTGACCGCGAAATAATATAGTGCTATTATATTAAAAGTTAAAAATTAAATATTTAAGTTATATAGAAACTTAAGATATTTTGTGTTTTATGAAAGAGGTTGGTTCAATGGAAACTTTAACAATCGCTTTGATTACCCTGCCTTTTTTGAGCGCATTGCTTCTCGGTATAATCAACAGCAACCGTGCCAGACAGGTAATCACCTATTCAAGCTGCTCCGTAATAATCGGATTGGCTTTGGCTTTTGCAATAAGGTATTTTATTGCAGGCAGCTCGGTGCAGAGATTTTTTATAAACACGGCAGTAATTGACCATATAATGCTTGCCGTTGAAGCATTTTTGATGGTGCTTGTAACTGTGCTGAGTATCAAATATAAGAAATACTATGCGGCAGTTTTATCCGTCGCACAAACAGGCTTGATGTTTTGGTATGAGCTTGGCGGAAATGCACCCGAGCACAATGTGCCAAAGGTATATGTTGACCAGCTCACAGTCATTATGATGCTGATTGTGGCAATTGTCGGCACTCTTATAACAGTTTATGCTTGCGGATATATGAAAGATTACCACAATCATCACACCGAGGTTAAGGACAGAAGAAGGCTTTTCTTTGCACTCCTTTATATTTTCCTCGGAGCAATGTTCGGTCTAATCTTTTCAAACAATCTTATCTGGCTTTACTTTTTCTGGGAAATTACGAGCGTAGTTTCATTCCTGCTTATAGGCTATACACGCACAGGCGAGGCGATAAACAATTGCTTCAAGGCATTGTGGATGAACCTGCTCGGCGGTTGCGGTCTTGCAGTGGGAATTGTAATGCTCGGTATGAATTTTGGTGTTTCAAATCTTCAGGGCGTTATCGCTCTTGACGGAAATGTAATACTTGCACCCGTTATTCTTCTTGCCTTTGCAGCACTTACAAAGAGTGCTCAGCTTCCTTTTTCAAAATGGCTTCTCGGCGCTATGGTTGCACCCACCCCGTCATCTGCACTTCTTCACAGTGCAACGATGGTAAAGGCAGGTGTTTATCTCCTGTTAAGGCTTTCACCTGTGCTTTCCTCTACATATGCGGGTGAAATGGTAAGTCTTATCGGTGGCTTTACCTTCCTTGTTATGTCAATGCTTGCAATTACCGTAAGCGACGGCAAAAAGGTTCTTGCCTACTCGACAATTTCAAACCTCGGTCTTATCACAGCCTGCGCAGGTGTAGGTGTTGTGGAAACGGTTTGGGCAGGTATATTCCTTCTCATTTTCCACGCCGTTTCAAAATCCCTGCTTTTCCAGACTGTCGGTGCTATCGAAAACTCAACAGGATCAAGAGATATCGAAACAATGCACGGTCTTGTTCGCCGTCATCCGTATCTTGCGTGGACACTCGTTATCGGTATTGCAGGAATGTTCCTTGCTCCGTTTGGTATGCTCATTTCCAAGTGGGCAGCACTTAAAGCATTCATTGACAGCGGCTCTGTTGTTCTTCTTATGTTTGTTTGCTTCGGAAGTGCAACCACAATGTTTTATTGGACAAAATGGATTGCAACGGTTCTTGCTTCAAAAACAAACGACATCAAACAGGAAAATACAACCTCGGTTAATCAATGGGTTTCAATACTTGTTCATTCAGCGGCTATGATTTCACTTTGTCTTGCATTCCCGATTATTTCAAGCAAGGTAATCATTCCGTATATTCACGATGTATTTAACAATGCTTCTCAGGTTATTTCAAACGATAATATCATTATTATGATGATTATGATTGTTGCAATATTTGCAGTACCTGCTGCTACATGGATTACTGCAAAGCACACGCATTATGCAAAAGCACCGAGATATATCAACGGTGTTAATGCCGGCGACCAAATGAATTATATTGATTCAATGGGCGAGAAAAAGAGATTTTTCCTTGCAAACTGGTATCTTGAGGATATATTCGGCGAGAAAAAGCTCTGGAAGCCTTCAATCGTAATTTCAACTCTTATCATTATTTCAATAATGGTTATTTCCATTGCTTCAACAGGAGGTGCTATGTAATGTCAGGAGTTATTAAAATAGTAATCTGCATAGTTGTATACATAGTTATCGCCCCTATTATCGGCGGACTTACCTCCGGCTTTGACAGAAAAATCACTGCAAGAATGCAGGGCAGACAGGGACCTCCCCTGCTTCAGCCGTTTTATGATGTTATAAAGCTGTTAAAAAAAGAAACTGTTGTTGTTAATCATGTTCAGATATTTTATCTTGCAACATTTCTTGTTTTTGTAATCTTTACAGGCTGTCTTTTCTTTGGCGGATTTGATTTGCTTCTTGTATTCTTTGCACTTACAACCGCAAATCTATTTTTAATCCTCGCTGCTACAAGCAGTCACTCACCGTATTCAACAATGGGTGCAAACCGTGAAATGATACAGATGCTTGCATATGAGCCGATGGTGCTTCTTACAGGCGTTGGCTTCTATCTTGCAACAGGCACCTTCAAGGTAAGAGAAATTATTGCCATTGACGGAACTCTTCCGATAGTGCTTCTCCCCGGTGTGTTTGTCGGCTTTGTATTTATTCTTACAATTAAACTCAGAAAGCACCCGTTTGACCTTTCAACAAGCCATCACGCACATCAGGAAATGGTTAAGGGTATAACAACCGAAATGTCCGGACAGATGTTTGCAGTTGTTGAAATCGCTCACTGGTATGAAAGTGTATTTTTAATGGGCGTTATTGCTCTGTTTTTCCTCAATGCAAAATGGTGGACAATATTCATTGCGCTTATTGCAATATCAATCACATACTTTGTTCTTATTCTTGTTGACAACACTAATGCCCGTCTTAAATGGAAAAAGATGTTTAAAAACTCTTGGATGACTACGCTCATAATCGGTGCATTGAATGTATTTATCCTTGAAGCAGTTATGAAGGGGGTATAAAAAATGGCAGATATAACAAAATCACCCTGGATAATGCACTATGACGGCTCAAGCTGTAACGGCTGTGATATTGAGGTGCTTGCCTGCCTTACTCCCGTGTATGATGTTGAGCGCTTCGGTGTTATCAATACAGGAAATCCAAAGCACGCAGACATTCTTTTAATCACCGGCTCGGTTAATGAGCAGAACAAGGATGTTGTTAAGCAGATTTACGAGCAGATGACAGAGCCGAAGGTTGTTTGTGCTATCGGTGTATGCGCCTGCAACGGCGGTGTTTTCAAGGATTGCTACAATATTATCGGCGGTGTTGACAAGGTTATCCCTGTTGATATTTATGTGCCGGGATGTGCGGCAAGACCTGAATCCATTATCGACGGTGTTGTCAAGTCGCTCGCTCTTCTTAAAGAAAAAAGCAAAAAATTAAAGGAGGGCACAAATAATGAGAAATAATTATCCGATTATTACGGTAGATATAGCTTCTCTTTACAATACTTTGCTTGAAAAGCAAAGACAGGGCTATCGCCTTACGCAGATATGTGCCACGGCATTTGAGGGATATAACGAGCTTATATACTCGGTATCTCTTGATTATACATTTGAAAATTATAAAATCGTTTTGCCGATTGATACGGAAATAGCAACATTATCGGACATATATCCGTCGGCAATGCTTTATGAAAACGAAATGAAAGAGCTTTTCGGTGTAAAAATTAAATCCATCAATCCCGATTACAATAACAAGTTTTTCAGAATTGCCAAGGAAACACCGTTTAAAAAAGAAGTAAAAGATTCTATTAAAATAGTAAAAAAGGATGAGGAGGTATCAGAATAATGGGAGAAAGATCAGTAGTTCCCTTCGGTCCTCAGCATCCCGTTCTTCCCGAGCCGATACATCTCGACCTTGTGCTTGAGGATGAAAAGGTTGTTGAAGCAATACCGTCAATAGGCTTTGTTCACAGAGGTCTTGAGGGACTTGCAGAAAAAAGGGATTTTAATGATTATCAGTATGTTATTGAAAGAATTTGCGGTATCTGCTCGTTCAAGCACGGTATGTGCTACTGCGAGGCACTTGAATCAATATTTGATGCAGAGGTGCCCGAAAGAGCACAGTTTCTCCGCACAATCTGGGGAGAAATGAGCCGTATTCATTCTCACCTTCTTTGGCTCGGACTTCTTGCCGACGCCTTCGGCTTTGACGCATTGTTTATGCAGTGCTGGAGAATGAGAGAAAAGGTGCTTGATATGTTTGAAGCATCAACAGGAGGAAGAGTTATCTTTTCCGTCAACAAAATCGGCGGAGTTTTGAAGGATATGGACTCTTCAATGCTGAAAAGCTTTGTTGATATCTTCACAGGTATGGAGGCTGACCTCAGAAAGCTTACAAGCGTTTTCCTCAGCGACTACACGGTTGAGTCGCGTTTGAGGGGTGTAGGTATTCTCACAAAGGAGGACGCTGTTCGCCTTGGTACAGTCGGTCCTATGGCGAGAGCGTCATCAGTAGCTCTTGATATGAGAAAAACAGGATATGAGGCATATGACAAGGTTGAATTTGATATCATTACCTCTGATGAGTGCGACGGATATGCACGCTGTGCAGTAAGAATCGGCGAGCTTTTCCAGTCAATCAGCATAATCAAACAGCTTGCAGACAAAATCCCCGAGGGACCGATTGCAAACACAATTAAAGGCAATCCCGACGGTGAGGCTTTTGTAAGAGTTGAACAGCCGAGAGGCGAGGCGATATATTATGCAAAGGCAAACGGAACAAAATTCCTTGAAAGATTCAGAGTAAGGACTCCTACATTTACAAACATTCAGTCACTTATTCATATCCTTCCGGGCTCCGAGCTTGCCGATGTTCCGCTTCAGATACTCACAATCGACCCGTGCGTTAGCTGCACAGAAAGATAGGAGGTAGGGCAAATGGGAATTATGGATTTCACAAAGCAAGCTATAAAAAATCTTATTTCTAAGCCTGCTACCTCAAGCTATCCGCTTCAGCCGAGAGAGTATCCCGAAAGAAGCAGAGGACATATTGAAATAGATATCGACGACTGCATTATGTGCGGTCTTTGCTCAAGAAAATGTATGTCGGGCGCAATAACAGTTGACAGAAGCACTAAAACCTGGTCAATTGAAAGAATGGGCTGTGTTCAGTGCGGAAGCTGTGTTATTGCCTGCCCGAAAAAATGTCTTACAATAGTGCCCGGCTATACCGAGCCGGCACAGGAAAAAACAGTTGATTCATTCAGTCAGCCTATTCCCGAAGCACCGGCAGGAAAAATCACTAATGATATGTCAAAGTGTATTCTTTGCGGCTTGTGTGCAAGAAAATGCCCACAGGAATGTATAACAGTGGACAGAACAGGCGAAAAGACCTGGTCAATAGACCGTGACAAATGTGTAAAATGCGGTGCCTGCATTGACGCGTGCATCAAGTTTAAGTCGCTGAGCACGGTTGACGATGACGGCGAAAAGGGAATAGCAGTATTTCACAAGGAGCAGTAATGACTCGCAGGCTTAGCTTTAACGGAATTGTGCAGGGCATCGGCTTTCGCCCTACTGCGCAAAGGCTTGCCAAGGAGCTTGGAATAAAAGGCTCGGTGCAGAATTCAGGCGGAAATGTCCTGTTAATAATAAGCTCAGACAAACAGGCGTTGGATAATTATGTCCAACGCCTTATTGCAATGTTTGAAATAAAAAGCTATACCGATGAAATAATTGAAGAAATACAGTTTGACGAATTTAAAATCATATCCTCATCAAGAGATGACGAGATTGCCTTTATCACTCCCGACCTTGCTACCTGCGAGGATTGTGAAAGGGAGCTTAACGATAAAAGCAATTACAGATACCGCCACCCCTTTATAAGCTGTACCAAATGCGGTCCGAGATACAGTATAATGCGTATTCTTCCGTATGACAGAGAAAATACGGCAATGGACAAATTTGATATGTGCCAAAAATGCTCGTATGAATATACCGAGCCTGAAAACAGGCGGTGCCACGCACAGACCATTGCCTGCAACAGCTGCGGACCCAAAACAAGCATAACCATTGAAGATGCAGTCAAAATACTGAATAACGGTGAAGTGCTTGCGGTTAAGGATATCGGCGGATACCACCTGTGCTGTAAAACAGATAATGCCGACGCAGTCAAAAAAATAAGAGAGCTAAAGGGCAGAGAGGAAAAGCCCTTTGCGGTTATGTTTTCTTCTCTAGACGAGATTGAAGAATACTGCTTTGTAAATGACAGGGAAAAGGAGCTTCTTCTCTCCCCTGCAAGACCGATTGTTTTGCTTGACAAGAAAAAGGATTTAGAGCCGTGCGTCTGCTCAAAAAGTGATTATATCGGTGCATTTCTCCCCTGCAATCCCATACAAATAATGCTTTTAAACGAATGCTCGCCGCTTGTAATGACAAGCGCAAATATTTCATCAAGCCCGATAATCACAGACGACGAGGAAATAAAAAAGCTTAATGTTAAAACACTTTCCCACAACAGAGAAATTCTTACTCCTCTTGACGACAGCATTGTTAAGGTTGTGGCAGACAGAGTGCAGTTTATCAGAAGAGCGAGAGGCTACACCCCTCTTGCAATTGAAATTGAAAGCAAGGCAAAAAACGATACGCTCTGTCTCGGAGGAGATTTAAAATCCGTTTTTGCATACCATAAAGACAAATATGTATTTTTAAGCCAGCATTTCGGTGATTTGGAAAATGCACAGGTGCTTGAAAAATACAAGGAAGGCATAACGAGATTTGAAGCCCTGCACGGCTTTAAAATGGATAAGATTGTAAGCGACAGCCACCCACTATACTTTTCCTCACGCCTTTTTAACAATGATTTGACCGTTCAGCACCACAAGGCTCATATAGCCTCTGTAATTGCTGAGCACAGACTTTCGGGCAAGGTTTTAGGCTTTGCCTTTGACGGCACGGGCTACGGCTGTGACGGCGCTGTATGGGGCAGTGAGATAATTCTTTACAATAATAATGCGTTTGAACGAAAAGAGCATTTAAAATACACAAAAATGCCTGCCTCAGACGAGATAGCAAAAAATGCCGACCTTGCTCTTGCCTGTTATTTGAAAACAAACGAGCTGATAAACAAGGCTGTAAAGGCTGATATTAACACGGTTTTGTCATCAAGCATGGGCAGACTGTTTGACGCTGTAAGCGCACTGCTTGATGTTTGCCACTACAACAGCTACGAGGGTGAATGTGCCTGTGCTCTTGAGTCGACTGCAAAAAGGGCTGAAAAGGAATTTGAAATTCCGGTTTCGTTAAATCCTGCACAAATACTAATCAGTCTAAATAATTCAACTATACCTAAGGAAGAAAGAGCCCTCGGCTTTCATATGATGATATGCAGGTTGATTACTCAAGCATCGCTGAAATACAGAAAATCAGACGGCGTCAATCAGATTGCGCTTTCAGGCGGTGTGTTCAATAACAAAATAATAACTGAAAACACGATAAAAATGCTTGAAGCAGAGGGCTTTGAGGTTTATATTAACGAGCTTGTACCCTGCGGTGACGGCGGTATTGCTTTGGGACAGGCATTTATATCGGATTTGGAGGAATAAATATGTGTGTTGCATCACCCGGTAAAATTGTTGAGATAAACGGTGACACCGCCGTTATCGACTACAATTCAAACAAGGTTAAGGTTAATAAGGGCATTGTTGACTGTAAAATCGGCGACTATGTTCTTGTTCACGCAGGACTTATCATTCAGGTATTACCTGAAGATGAGGCGCAAAATATGATTGAACTGTTCAACGAACTCGGAGAGCTTTAATAATGGATATTAAAGATATATCAAGGTTTTTAAGTGAATATGACGGACAACCGCTATCTCTTATGGAGGTGTGCGGAACACACACCGCCGCCATCAGCGAAAGCGGTATTGAATCCATTTTGAGTGATAAAATCAAGCTGATAAGCGGACCGGGCTGTCCCGTATGCGTAACGGTTGCCGAATATATCGACAGGCTCTGCTCGCTTGCACTTGAGGATGATACCTGTGTTGTCACCTTTGGTGATATGATAAGAGTACCGGGAAGCAAATACGCACTCAAGGATGTAAAAGCAATGGGAGGCAGAGTGCAGATGGTGTACTCCCCGTTTGAAATAATCGACCTTGCAAAGAACGAACCGGACACACTCTTTGTTTTTGCGGCAGTCGGATTTGAAACCACAACACCCATCTATGCCGTTTTGCTCGAGCAGGCAATAAACGAAAAAATAGACAACATAAAATTTTTAACAGCGCTCAAAACCATGCCTGCCGCCATTGAATATCTTTGTAAAAACGGCAGTAAAATAGACGGCTTTATTGCACCGGGCAATGTATCGGTAATAACAGGAGCAAAAATCTATGAGCCGATTGCAGAAAAATACAGTCTGCCCTTTGCCGTAAGCGGATTTAAGGGTGAGGAGCTACTCGGTGCAGTTTACTCTCTCGTTAAGCTTCAGGGTAAGGGCAGGGTTATAAATCTTTATAAATATGCCGTCACCGATAACGGCAACGAAAAAGCAAAAAGCATTGTTTCAAAATACTTTTGCGAGTGCGACGCAAGCTGGCGTGGAATGGGTAAAATAGCCCATTCAGGTCTTGCTATTAAAGAAGAATACAAGCACTTTGATGCAGGAAGCATTGGTCTTGACACAGATAAAATGAGCAATACAGCTTGTAGCTGTGCCGATATAATAACAGGTAAAAAGGCGCCATGTGAGTGCCCTCTTTTTGCTAAAATATGCACACCCGAAAATCCGCAGGGTGCGTGTATGGTATCAAACGAGGGTGCGTGCTTTCACCACTATATTAACAACAGACGAGGTTAGAATATGAAAATTACACTCTCCCACGGAAGCGGCGGAAAATCAACAAGCGAGTTAATTGACCGCATATTTGCAAAGCATTTTTCAAATCCGATACTTAATATGATGGAGGACAGCGCTGTGGTTGACGGCTCATCAAAAATAGCGGTTACCACCGATTCCTTTGTTGTTACTCCCGTAATTTTCAGGGGCGGAAACATCGGCAGGCTCTGTGTTTGCGGAACAGTCAACGACCTTCTTATGCGCGGTGCAAGGCCTAAATATATCACCACCGCCTTTATTATTGAGGAGGGTGCAGATTTTGACACACTTGAAACAATCGCAAAATCAATTGCCGACACCGCAAAGGAAGCGGGTGTGACCGTTATATGCGGTGATACAAAGGTAATTGAGGGAAACGGCGGTATCTATATAAACACGACAGGTGTGGGATTTGTAAAGGAAAGCACCGACATTGTTTCGACTAATTTAAGAGCCGGCGACGCAATAATTGTCAGCGGTAATTTGGGCGACCATCACGCAACTATACTCAGCGAGCGAATGAATATCGAAAACAGTATTGAGTCCGACAACGCACCGCTTTGCGAAATGGTTGAAAAAATGCTCCGTCAGGGAATCGAGCTTCACGCTATGCGCGATGTAACAAGAGGCGGTCTTGCAACTGTTTTAAACGAGCTTGCAGACGCTTCGAGGGTTTCAATCGAGCTTGAGGAGGATAAAATCCCCGTTAATATCGAGGTTGAGGCTTTTGCAAAAATCCTCGGCTTAAACATTTATCATATGGGCAACGAGGGAAAGCTTGTTGCAGTTATGCCCAAAGAACAGGCACAGAAGGCTCTTGAAATAATCAGAGGCTCAAAATACGGAGAAAACGCAAGCATTATAGGCGAGGTTAAGGCAGGACATGGTGTAACGCTGATAACTTCAATCGGTGGAAGAAGAACATTAAATGTCCTTTACGGTGAAGGACTGCCAAGAATTTGCTGATTTCTTCAAAAAAACAATATACAACAGGAATAACACGGCAAAATTACGCATACAAGTCCTTGTGTGGATTGTTAATAGATTGTAAATTCGGATTGCCCGTATTCGCTATATATTGATTATTTTCGCCAAATATGGTATAATATAGACACTATATATAGTGAATTATTTAACGGAGGTGATTTCAATGGCTGAAATTACTGCAACACAATCCTACCTGATTTGGATAGTCGCGGCAGCTGTGTTCGGCATTGTCGAGGCACTTACTGCGGGACTTGTTTCAATCTGGTTTGTGATAGGCTCGGCAGCGGCTCTAATTGCTTCTCTTTGCAATGCGAGTCTTCCTGTTCAGATTATTATTTTTATCGCGGTTACGATTTTGACTCTTGTTATCACAAGACCGCTGATAAAAAAATACATCAAGCCTAAAACTCAGCACACTAACGCAGACAGAGTTTTAAATCAGACAGGAATTGTTGTTGAAGAAATCAACAACCTTGAAGGTACCGGTCAGGTTAAGGTTGACGGAAAAATCTGGACTGCCCGTTCATCGGACAATTCTGTCATAGCCTGTGACGGAAAAGTAAGGATAGAAAGCATTTCAGGTGTAAAACTAATAGTAACTCAAAACGATAATCATTAAGAAAAGAGGAGAAAATTATGATCTTTTTAATCATTGCAGTTGTTCTTTTAATTGTGCTTGTTATTGCAAACATCAGAGTTGTTCCGCAGTCAAAGGCTTTTGTTATTGAAAGACTCGGAACATATTTCGGCACCTGGGAAACAGGACTTCATGTTAAAGTTCCGTTTATCGACAGAATTGCAAAAACCGTATCCCTTAAAGAGCAGGTTGTTGACTTTAAGCCACAGCCCGTTATCACTAAGGATAATGTTACAATGCAGATTGATACAGTTGTATTCTATCAAATAACAGACCCAAAGCTTTACACCTACGGTGTTGAAAGCCCCATTTCCGCTATTGAAAATCTTTCTGCAACAACTCTTCGTAACATCATCGGTGAGCTTGAGCTTGACGCTACACTTACCTCGCGTGATACCATCAATGCTAAAATCAGAGTAATTCTTGACGAGGCAACCGACCCGTGGGGCATCAAGGTTAACAGAGTTGAGCTTAAAAATATCATTCCGCCGAGAGAAATTCAAGACGCAATGGAGAAGCAGATGAAGGCCGAAAGAGAGCGCCGTGAGTCCATTCTTCGTGCCGAGGGTGAAAAGCAGTCTAAAATTCTTGTTGCCGAGGGTCACAAGGAATCTAAAATCCTTGAGGCTGAGGCTGAAAAGCAGTCTGCAATTCTTCACGCAGAGGCTGTTAAGGAAGCAAAAATCAGAGAGGCTGAGGGTGAAGCTGAGGCTATCCTCAAGGTGCAGGAGGCTACTGCAAACGCAATCAAGCTCTTAAACGAGGCAGATGCAAACGATGCAGTTATCAAGCTCAAGGCACTTGAGGCATTTGAAAAGGCTTCTGACGGTCAGGCTACAAAGATTATTATTCCGTCGGAAATTCAAGGTCTTGCAGGTCTTGCCGAGGGCGTAGTAGAAACAATAAAAAAATAACAATACAATAAAAAAACAGTGCCGTGCAGAGAAATCTGCACGGCTTTTTTCGGTTAATTTAATGAATTCACACTACTACCCTGACGATACTTTTCTGCCTGAAGATTAAACATATAAGCATATGCTCCGTTTTTCTCCATTAGCTCACTGTGAGTACCGCTTTCGATTATTGTACCATTTTCCATAACATATATTTTATCGGCATTGACGGTGGTTGAAAGCCTGTGTGAAATAAATATAACTGTTTTGTTTTTCGCTGCTTCAAGCATAGCCTGATTAAGCTTATACTCTGCAACAGGGTCAAGATTTGCTGACGGCTCATCAAGAATAACATAAGGACAATCCTTGTAAAACGCTCTTGAAACGGCAAGCTTTTGTGCCTCACCGCCCGAGGTCATAATTCCACTATCCTCAAACTCTCTAAGCATTTCCGTGTCGAGTCCGTTTTCAAGCTCCTTAGTAAATCCGCTGTGTCTGAGTGCCTCGTATGCCCTGTCATCGTCAAGTTTGGTATCAAGAGAAATATTTTCTCCCACACTACACGCAAAGATTTGAAAATCCTGAAAAACGCTTGCAAAACGGTCGCGGTGAGAGCTTACGGTCTGCTCTTTAATGTTTTCGCCGTCAATTAAAATTTCTCCCTCAGTAGCATCATAAAGCCTCAAAAGAAGATTTGTGAGCGTTGTTTTGCCTGCACCGTTGTAGCCGACAAGTGCAATCTTTTCGTACGGCTTAATTTTGAGATTGATGTTGTTCAGGGTTGGCTTGTCATTACCCGGATAAGTAAAGGAAAGATTTTTGATTTCAATTTCCTTTGGCTGTGTTCTTTGAGCCGTCCTTTCTCCGTCCTTAATATCGCTTTCCTGCTTCAAAAACTCCCTGTACTTTTCTATCATTTTTGCGTGCTCGGAAAATCTTGCAAGCGCCCAAACAGTTAAAAAGTTTACTGACATCGCAATTGAATAAGCACCGTTAAAGGCGGCAACAAAATCTCCTGCAGAAAGAGTCTGCCTTACCAAAACGCAGTAGCCGAGATACAACGGAAGCACAAACATAAAGCCCAAAATCTGCACGCCGAATTCCTGAATAAAATACAAAAACGAAATTTTTGCCCAATAGGTCTTTTGATTTTCAATGACATCATCGGCGGCGTCATTGTACCTGTCTATCAAAAGAGGCTTGATACCGTTCATTCTAACCTCCTTTGCGTAATCCTGAAGATAGAATATACGCTGAAAATAGTCGGAGCGTCTGTGATACTTTGCGTTATCCGTTCTTCTGCCCATTTGCAGATTGCCTATCCTTCTGCTAAGCGGTGTGAAAACAGCAACGAAAACAAGAATAATAGCAAGGCAAACAGGATCAATTGTCAAAAGCACCGATGAAATTGTAATCAAAGAAATCGTATTTCCGATATACATTCTGACAAGTCCAAGCATATTTTGTATGCTGTCAGATGACGATTCAATAGTAAGTATAAAATTGTTATAAAAATCGGGATTATCGTACGATGCTAAATCAAGGCTCTTTGCCTTTTCATAGAGCTTGGTGTTAAGTCCCCTATAAACCTTTTCTCTTTCAACATTCCAGAAAAACTCGCGAAAAACCCACGCAATCAGCTTGCTTGCAACAAGCACAATGCAAATAAATGCAGCAACGGCATACACCCTTTTAAGGTTTTGACCGCTTGTTACTATGTCTATCATTGCCTTAACTCCCAGCACGCTTATAAGCCTTGTGGGAAGTATGAGAATGATACCCCATATACATTCACCTATAACAAGAAGCGGTGATACGCTAAAAAGCAGCCTCATAAAAAAGAGCATATTTGAAAGCATAGAATGCTCTTTTTGTATCTTTTTCTTAATCATTATATTCACCCTCCTTATAGCTTGATGACTGAAGGGCAAACATCCTTGCATACTCTCCGTTTTTCTTCATAAGCTCGCTGTGACTCCCCTCTTCAATAACTCTTCCGCCGCTTAAAACAAAAATTTTGTCGGAAAGCACAGCACTTGAAAGCCTGTGAGAAATATAAATAACGGTTTTATTCTTTGTTGCGCTGATAAGATTTTCATACATATTATACTCGGCAATCGGGTCAAGCGCAGACGATGGCTCGTCAAGCACGGCAATGTCAAAATCCTTGGCAAAAAGCCTTGCGGTTGAAACCTTTTGATTTTCACCGCCCGAAAGACCTGCACCGTTTTCGTCAAACTCTCTTGTAAGAAGCGTGTCGCCCCCATCCTTAAAGGTGCTGATTTTGTTCCAAACACCGCTTTGCTCAAGCGCCCTTTGTGCAAGCTGTTTGTCCTCATCATTACATTTTCTGCACACTACATTTTCAAAAACGGAAACAGCAAAATTCCTGTAATCCTGAAATACAGTACCGAATTTATCTCTAAGCGAGTTCAAATCATACTCTTTGACATTCACTCCGTTATAAAGGATTTCGCCCTCATTTGCATCATAAAATCGCAAAAGAAGCTTGACGAGAGTGGATTTGCCCGCACCGTTTATTCCGACGACAGCAACGGTATCACCCTTATTTATTTTAAGGCTGACATTTTTAAGAGAATAATCCTCTGCGCTCGGATATTTAAAATACACATTTTTAAACTCAATGCTTTCAAATTCTCCTGCCTGCCTTTTGCCCGAAACAACAGTGGGCTCATAGTCAAAAAAGCTTCTCAAATTTTCAAAATACAGCGCCATTTGATTCATTTCCTCAAAGCCCTGTGCAATATTAAGTGTTGCCTCGCGAACAGAATTGATAGACGACAAAACCACTGAAAAGCCCGATATTGTCATTTTATCACTATGCACAAACTGATAGCCTGCATACGCATATGTGCCCGCAATCGGTATGAACTCGCTGAAAAGTGAGCTTATCATACTATACACAAAAAGCTTAAGTCCGTATTTTTTGAGAATTTCAATATTTGAGCTGATTGCATTATCAAATCTTTTCATCAATACGGCAAAGATATTTGATGTGCGCATATCCTTTGAAAAATCCTTTAAAAAGACCGTTCTTTGAATATATGATTTTATTCTGTTGTTTTTTGTCATTTCCAAATCACGCTTATACACGCACTTGCTTTTTGATATTTCTATTGCAAAAACAAGCATAACAGGAAGCAAAAATACAAGATATGCAGGGTCAATAACCGTTACTGTTGTAATAACGAAAATAAAGGAAATGACCGCACCTGTGATTATTGATATATCCCAGCACAAAATATCAAAATATCCTGCTGACAAAACAAGCGTCGCCCTCTGGTACTTATCATAAAACTCAGGGTCCTCATAGCAGCTGACATCAAGCTGTGAAGCCTTTTCAAACAGCATATTGTTCAGTCCCTTGAGCACTCTTTTTGTAGCATAATGAGAAATATATTCACCGCCCCACTGCGATGCTTTAACAATCAGCGAGCAGACAAGAAACAGCACAAGACATCTGACATACTCACGCCAATCACGCGAACCGTCAATAACATTAAGAAGCACCTTTAAAAACAATATATTTTGAATAAAATTAGAAAACAGACTTCCCATGGTTTCCTGAAATATGTAGCCGATAAACAGTCTTTTATCTGTTTTCAAAATAAGCTTGAGCGCAAATTTAATGTTTTTCAGTACAGGCACCTTTACCTGCTCGTGAAGCCTTATATATCCCATAATCTCACCTCATTCCTTTTTAACATTTTAGCACAAAATTAAAGCCCTGTCCCGACTTTTTGTGCTAAAAAAGACATCCCCTCGACAATTTTTCGTCGAGGGGGAATATAATTATTTTTCGGTTTTTTCCTCTTTGGGCTTGTCCTCTTTCTTTTCTTCCTTCTTGGGTGCAGGCTTTTTAGCGGACTTCTTTTGGGTTTTTTCTTCATAAACCTTGATAACATCACCAACATCACCAGAGGCAATAATTTCGCCGTGCTCAAGAAGAATAGCCTTGTCGCAGATGGCCTTTATCTGCTCAACGCTGTGTGAAACAAAAAGAACAGTAACGCCCTTTTCAAAAAGAGATTTAACCTTAGCAAGACTTTTTTTCTTAAAGCCTGCATCGCCGACCGACAAAACCTCGTCAAGAATCAGTATGTCAGGCTCAACTGCCGTGGCAATTGAAAATCCAAGCCTTGCCTTCATACCGCTTGAATAATTCTTTACAGGCACATCAATAAAGCTTCCAAGCTCGGAAAACTCAACTATCTCGTCATACTTTGATTTAATATACTCTCTGTCATAGCCGAGAATAGCACCGTAAAGGAAAATATTTTCCTTGCCTGAATAATTACCGTCAAAGCCTGCGCCAAGCTCAAGCAGAGGCGCAATAACGCCGGTCTTTTCTATCTTTCCCTCAGTAGGCTTATAAACACCTACTATCGTTTTAAGAAGAGTGCTCTTACCTGCGCCGTTAAGGCCCATTATTGCAAGATGTTCTCCCTTTTTAACCTCGAAATTTATATTTTTAAGTGCATTGAATTTGTTGTATTCAAGCTTTCTGGTTATAAGCCTGATAACATACTCTTTAAGATTATCAACCTTTTCCTTGTTAAGTACAAAGGACATTGTCACATTTTGTACGGAAATAGCGGTATCCTTATCCATAAAAGCACCATCCTTACTTTTTTTTATGCTTCCACACAGCCGTTGACAAAACGAGTGAAATCAAAAGCAATACAGCCGCCGAAGAAGCGACAGCCTCAAGAGAGGAATAAACATAATTCATAAAAGCCTCTCTCAGATAAAGCGGAAAAATATCAACCCTTTTAATATTTGATATTACCATTACTATAATACATAAGCAAAGCTCAAAAACACCCGACGACATAAAGCTTATGGAAATTGCTCTTAGTGAGCGATATCTTTTTTTGCCGACAAAATATATTATCGCACACAACACAAGCAACGCAACAACAAGCAAAATCGAAAGAACAAGTGAAACAAAGGAGCCCATATTGACAACAGTATGGATTGTATCAATTCCGTCAATAGAAAGCTGACTGTTAATATAATCCGAGAATTTCTCGCAAACAGCCTCAGCCTTTTGCTCGTTATATTTATAATCGGTATGAGAAAGCTGTTTTTGCATTTCCTCCTTAAAGGAATTTTGAATAGCCTCAACTGCTGATGCAACAGTTTCATCGGTATATCCGGAGTTTGCAGTCAGGTGGCGGAGAGTGTAGGTTTTTACAAGCTCCTGCGTCTGCTCATATGTTATCACATCTTCAAAATTTTCATACGGTATGCCGTTTTTGATAAACAAATCCTCTGCATACTGTGAAATGTTTTTTTGAAAGGATGAAATGTAATTGTAAGAAAGAAACTGATTTGAAATTTCCTTAGGATTTAAAAAGCAAATCCTTGTGCAAAGTGAAATGCTTGAAAGAGTTATAACAACAAAGAGCACAAAGGAGAGAAAATTTCTAACTCTCAAATTACCCTTTGACTCGTGGAGGTCAGCCATTGATATCAGCCTCCTTTACCCTGTCGGCAATCACATAAAAGCATTTGCCGTTTTTATCTGAAAATTCGGAGAATATTGAGTAAAGCACAAGCTGTCCCTCACAGCCCTCAGCCTCCTGCGGACTGTCAGAATAAAACGCCTCGCGCACCTTATATTTGAGATTAGCGTCCTTTGTCTTAACCTCAAAAACATCTCCCTTTTCAACAAGCTTCAGCGCAGAAAAATATGTTTCATCCCAGCCTGCCGCAATAGTCTTTTGGCTGTCGTCAAAAACGGCACCGTTGCCGGAAAGTCCTATGCCGTATCTCATTGAAGCACGGTTAAGCCCAAAATAAACAGGAGTGTTTATTCCCCTTTTTTCGCAGACGATATTTGCAATATACGAGCCGTACTCAACTGCGTCGGGATTGCTGATATCAACAGGCTCAGCCGAAGAAATTATTTCTACATCTCTGACAGTCTTTGGCATTTTTTCCTCTGCCTTGTGAACAAGAGAGGTAACAGGATTGAGCAAAAGAAACACAGCAGGAATTATTACAGCCAAGCCGATAAGAATGTGCGCACCGTTTTTTACTGCATATTCCAAAACAACATTTCTTATTTTGTAGCTTCTGTGCTTATGCTCTTTTTTTCTTCCCTTTTCATCGTTCATAAATCAGTCCTCAAAAACAGCACCCTTTGCACCGCTTGTTACATGTTGAGCATATCTCTTGAGGTAGCCTGTAAGCTCCTGAACAGGAGGCTTCCAGCTTGCTTTTCTCTGTGCAAGCACCTCATCGGAAACATTTACTCTAAGCACTCTTGCAGGAATATCAATTTCGATTTCGTCGCCATCCTCAACAAGTGCAATAGTACCGCCCATTGCCGCCTCAGGGCTTACATGGCCGATTGAAGCACCTCTTGTAGCACCTGAAAATCTTCCGTCTGTAAGAAGTGCAACAGATGATCCGAGTCCCATACCTATAATAGCAGAGGTCGGTGAGAGCATTTCTCTCATACCCGGTCCGCCCTTTGGTCCCTCGTATCTGATAACAACAACATCACCTGCAACAACCTTACCGCCGTTGATTGCGGCAATTGCTTCCTCTTCGCTGTCATAGCATTTTGCAGGACCTTTATGCTGCATCATTTCGGGAGCAACTGCACCCTTCTTAACAACAGCGCCGTCCTGTGCAAGATTACCCTTGAGAACAGCGATTCCGCCGTCAGCAGAAAACGGATTGTCGAGTCTGCGAATGATATCTCCGTCAGCGTCGGGAGCGAGAGCAATTCTGTCTGCAACAGTACCGTTAACCGTAAGGCAATCTGTATTTATCATACCGCCCTTTGCAAGCTCCTTCATAACTGCTTGAATACCGCCGACATCGTTAAGGTCGGTGATAAATACAGATGAAGCGGGATTAAGCTTACAAATCTGCGGAGTTTTTCTTCCGTAAGCGTCAAGCTCGTCAAGGTCAATATCGTGACCTGCTGCGTGAGCAATTGCAGTAAGATGAAGAATTGTATTTGTTGAACAGCCGATAGCCATATCGGTTCTCATAGCATTTTCAATAGCCTTTTCGGTAATAATATCCGACGGCTTAATATCCTCTTTTAGAAGGTCCATAACCCTCTCACCCGCCATCTTTGCAAGGCGGAGTCTTGCGCTCATTACCGCAGGAATTGTGCCTGAGCCGGGAAGTGACATACCGATGGTTTCAGTCAGACAGTTCATTGAGTTTGCGGTATACATACCTGAGCAGGAGCCACAGGTCGGACAAGCGGTAAATGCACAGGATTCAAGATTTTCAGCACTCATTTTACCTACCGCATTAGCGCCTACATATTCAAACTGCTCGGAAAGACCGATACGGTTTACTGTTTCGGTGCTCTTGCCGGGAAGCATAGGACCACCGCTGATAAAAATACACGGCAAATTAAGTCTGCACGCCGCAAGAAGCATACCCGGTACAATCTTATCGCAGTTTGGTATAAATACTATTGCGTCAAGCGGATGAGCTGTGAGCATAACCTCAATTGAGTCTGCAATAAGCTCTCTTGAGCATAAAGAATATTTCATACCTCTGTGATTCATTGCAATACCGTCGCATACGCCGATTGTATTAAACTCAAACGGAACACCGCCTGCATTTCTGATACCTGCCTTAACCTGCTCTGCAATTTTGTCAAGGTGCATATGGCCGGGTATGTAGTCGCTCTTTGAATTTACTACTGCTACAAAAGGTCTTTTCATTTCAAGCTCGTCAATACCGAGCGCTCTCAAAAGCGAACGGTGCGGAGCTCTTGAAGGACCTTCTTTAATTAAATCGGATCTCATTTTATATACCCTCTTTTGTAAATATTTGTTTTTTGTAAAATATCAGTTATTATCAATCGGCTTCATTGTCGGGAATAACAATACATCGCGAATTGAATAGCTGTCGGTAAGAAGCATTACAAGTCTGTCAATGCCGATACCAAGACCTCCTGTCGGAGGCATACCGTACTCAAGTGCGGTAACAAAATCGTTATCTATCATATTAGCCTCGTCGTCGCCTGCCTCACGAAGCTTCATCTGTGCCTGAAAACGCTCCATCTGGTCGATTGGGTCATTAAGCTCTGAATAAGCATTACCGTACTCACCGCCGAGAATGAAAAGCTCAAATCTTTCTGTCAAGGCAGGACAACCGGGCTTTTTCTTTGTAAGCGGGCTAACCTCAACAGGATAATCCATAATAAATGTTGGCTGAACAAGATTTTCCTCAACAAATTCCTCAAAGAACGAATTGAGCACATCACCCCAGGTAGCCTTACCCGGTGCAATTTCAACATCCTTTTGCTTTGCAATTTCAACAGCCTTTTCGTTGTCGCCCATAAACTCGGCAAAATCAATACCGCTGTACTGCTTAACCGCGTCAATCATTGTCACTCTTGCAAAAGGAGCTTCAAGGTCGATTTCGGTACCGTTAAAGGTGATGTGAAGGTTGCCGTCGCAAACCTCGTTAGCAGCATTGCGGATAATGTTTTCGGCAATATCCATCATTCCGTGATAATCTGTATAAGCCTGATAAAGCTCAATGCAGGTAAACTCGGGATTGTGCCTTACATCCATACCCTCGTTTCTGAAATTTCTGCCGATTTCATATACTCTTTCCATACCGCCGACAATAAGCCTTTTAAGGTAAAGCTCTGTTGCGATACGAAGATACATATCCATATCAAGAGTGTTGTGATGTGTTATAAACGGTCTTGCCGCCGCACCGCCGGGGATTGTGTTGAGAATAGGTGTTTCAACCTCAACAAAGCCCAAATTGTCAAGATAGCTTCTTATTGAAGAAATAATCTTTGAGCGTTTGATGAAAGCATCCTTAACATTTGGATTCATTATCATATCAAGATAGCGCTTTCTGTAACGGGTGTCGGTATCCGTAAGACCGTGGAATTTTTCAGGAAGAGGAAGAAGTGACTTTGAAAGAAGTCGAATTTCCTTTGCGTGAACGGAAATCTCACCTGTTCTTGTTTTGAAAACAAAGCCTGAAATCTCTACAATATCACCAATATCCCAGCTCTTAAATTCCTTGAAAGCATCCTCGCCGACATCATTCATACGAACATACGACTGAATTCTGCCGTTTCTGTCCTGAATGTCGATAAAGTTTGCCTTACCCATATCACGCCAGGTCATAATTCTGCCTGCGATGACAACATCTTTATTTTCAAGCTCATCAAAATTATCAATAATCTCATTTGAATGATGAGTCTGCCTTGCAACAGTTATTTCAAACGGGTCACAGCCCTGAGCCTGCAATGCCTTGAGCTTGTTAATCCTAATCTGCTTGAGCTCATTTTCGGAAAGAACAACCTCTGCCATCTGCATCTGTGCGGCATTTGCGTTGTTGCCGATTTTTTCGATTATTTCAAGAGCCTCCTGCTCGCTGTCGGCAGTGCCCTCAAGAGCAACTGCGCCTGTTTGAAGAAAAAGAGTATATTTAACCTTATCCCCGTCTGCCTCAACAAGATATTTGGGGTTGGTTTTTTCCTCGTCGCCTGCAATAGCGTTTTGTATTTTCATTCTGCTGTTTTTCTTAACAGCCTTAACGCCTCGCTTGCACATATCCTCTTTGTCAAAAACAGGACCTTTGCCGACTGCCTTATCGTCAATAATAAGCTCGAATGTAAAGGCTGAGTCACCTGACTTTGTAATTTCAAACCTTCCTGCCATATGAATACCTCTTAGTCAATTGATTTGATTTTATATTCAAGATTTCCGATAGGAGCTTCAACTGCAACAACATCGCCCTTCTTTGCTCCCATAAGAGCCATACCGACAGGGCTTTCGTCGGAAATTTTGCCCTCTGACGGATTTGACTGTGCAAAGCCGACAATCTCATAGGTTGCCTCAGCCTTGTCACTGAGTCTGATAACAGTTACCTTTGAGCCCATACTAACAGCGTCCTTGTCAGCGCTGTCAATAATAACTGCGTGCTCAAGCTGATATTCAAGCTCGCTGATACGAGCCTCGATTTTAGCCTGCTCGCTCTTAGCCTCGTCATATTCGCTGTTTTCGGAAAGGTCACCGTATGAACGGGCAACCTTAAGCTTTTCTGCTATATCAATTCTGCCTGCGGTTTTAAGGTTGTCAAGCTCCTGTTCAAGCTCAGCCTTACCCTCTGCTGTCATTTTAAAAGTTTTCGCTGCCATAAAAAAATCTCCTTGTCATATTTGTCAATTTTTAATCATTTTATTATATATTATAATATACATACTGTCAAGAACAAAAAAGTCGGAGCTGTTTGAACAACATAAAAAAACAGCTCTTTTTTATCAGTATCCTAAATTTTCATTAACTATAATAATCTTTATTCTGTCCTTGTGACGCTGCTTTGCACTTATTACATAGTTACAGCAAATTCTTCTGTCCGAGGCACAGCCCGAGCATATTTCTGAATTTTCGTGTTTAAGAGAAATACATTCACCCGTCCTTGCACACGGAGTATCAAGTTCAAAACGGCAGGCATTTTTAGGTGCAGCTAAGCGCTTTACCCGTTTTTCTGCCTCATTGATATTTTCAACTATTTTGTTGATACCGACCACCATAATCACCTGCTTGGGACCGTAAACAATGCAGGCGACCCTGTTTGAATTTCCGTCAACATTATAAAGCTCGCCGTTTTCGGTAACAGCATTTGACGAGCAAAAATATGTGTCACAACCAAATGCACGAATATATGCCTGTCTAAGCTCCTCGCCCTCAAGTCCGGTTCTGTCAATAAAATCGTAATCACCGCAGGCAATAAGCTCTGAAATGCCTGTTTCCTTGAGCGTCTGCGAGCCTCCGTTTGATACACTTTCACCTTTATTTATCAAGGTCTTTACGAGAGGCACAACATCCTCCCTTGACTCGACAAAATATGGCTTAAAGCCGTTTTTTTCCAGATTATCCATAGTCCTCTTAATATTCATATCAATACTCACCTTCTATAAGTCCGTACTTAATTTTTATCATCAGTATTCGTGTGACAGAATCCTCAATTTGTTCAATATCAATTCTGCCGTCGTTGATTGCTTTAACTATTGCGCGAAGCTGAACACCAACATCGGTTGCACAGAGCATATCGTTGCCTGCCATAACCGCCTGAACGGCAGCCTCGCCCTTGTCACCGCCGACATATTCCTTAACACCGCTCATTCCGAGCCCGTCGCAGATTATTATGCCGTCAAAGCCCATATCGTTTCTGATATACTTATGAAGCCTTGAAGAAAGAGAAGCGGGCACACCAGAATCAAAATCCTCAATAATGTTGTGAGAAACCATAATAAACGGAACGCCTGCCTCGACAGCGGCTTTAAACGGGAGCAAATCCCTCTGCTCAAATGACTGCCAGCTTCTTTCGTCAACGCTTGAGCCTGTATGCGTGTTGCTGTTGTTTCCGTAGCCGGGAAAATGCTTAACGCAGGAAATAAAATTATTTTCATTCATCGTGCTGACTGTTTTTTCAATATAGGTGCTTACATCGTCTGCATTAGTGGAAAAGGCTCTGCCATAGATATAGTCAGACCTTGAATAAGGCACATCGGCAACAGGTGCAAGCACGGTATTGATACCCAAATCCTTCAAAAACAAACTCTTATCCCTTGCGTCATCAACTATTCCCTGCCAACCGCTTCTTGCGTAAATTCTTGCGCTTGAGCCAAACGGCTCGCTTCTGTACTGACTGTACTGCGACACGCGGTTAACTCCTCCGCCCTCCTCGTCAACTGCAATAAAGGCAGGGATTTTTGCACCGTCCTGATACTGTGCAATTTCCTCCCTCGTCTGCTGAGGAGTCGAGCCTTCAAAATTCCTTGAAAACAGAATATAACCGCCAAACTGCCAGCGTCTCATTTTCATCAAAGGCTCTTCCTTTGGTATATAGTAAAGAAGCATTTGACCGACCTTTTCATAAAGCGTCATATTTTCAATCATTTCCCTTGCCTGCTTTTCGGCAGGATCGGAATATGTGTTTTCCGTTGTGGGCTGAGCCTGCGTCTGTGTCTGTATAACAGGCTCGTTATCTTCTTGTGAATTACGATTATTATATACTGCGACAACCTCAAACGCAATAATTCCCGCCAAAACCGCCGAAAGAACGGTTATTATTATTTTTGCTGATTTTTTCATTTAATTATCCCAATACTTTCTGTCAAGTGAGCGATACTGCAAAGCCTCTGCAATATGGCTCATCTCGATATTTTCGCTTTTATCAAGGTCTGCAATCGTTCTTGCAATCCTCAGAATTTTATCATACGCCCTTGCGGAAAGTCCTAATTTTTCAAAGCTCATTTTCAGCAGACTGTCCGCCTCATCGGTTAATACGCAGTAATCCTTTGTCATCTGCGGCGTCATTTTGGCATTACAGCTTATGCCCGTGCCCTCAAAACGCTTTTGCTGAATTTTTCTTGCTTCGTTAACTCTTTTTTTAATTTCGGCTGACTTTTCCTCGTTACCCTTACCCGAAAGCTGTTCGTATTCAACAGGTGCCGTTTCGATATGTATGTCAATTCTGTCAAGAATAGGTCCTGATATTTTGTTGATATATTTTTGCTTAACGGCGTCGGAGCATTTACATTCCTTTGTCGGATGGCCGTAATATCCGCACGGGCAGGGGTTCATAGCCGCCACAAGCATAATGCTTGACGGATAGGAAACCGAGCCGGATGCACGGGAAATATTAACCGTGCCGTCCTCAATAGGCTGTCTGAGCGACTCCTTCGCTCTCCTGTCAAATTCGGGAAACTCGTCCATAAAAATTACGCCGTTGTGGGCAAGACTGATTTCGCCCGGCTTTGGTGTTGCTCCGCCGCCTGCAAGCGCCTGAGCCGAAATAGTATGATGAGGCGAGCGAAATGGTCTTTTTTCAATCAGCGACCTGCCCTTTGGAAGCACACCTGCTATTGAATAAATTTTTGTCGTTTCAAGCTTTTCCTCATATGTCATATCGGGCAAAATCGTCGGAAGCCTTTTTGCAAGCATTGATTTGCCCGAGCCGGGGCTTCCTATCATAAGGCAGTTATGACCGCCTGCCGCCGCAATCTCAAGCGCTCTTTTCGCTTCGCTTTGTCCTCTGACATCGGAAAAATCCATATTCCCCTCAGGCTCCTCGTCGCTTGACGAGTACTGTGCCGAGGCGACTCTTACCTCACCTGAAATATGCTTTATTACCTGAAAAACATTTTTAACAGGTATTGCCTCAACGCCGTCAACAACTCCGCCCTCGCAGGAATTGTCAAAGGGGATAAAAACGGTTTTTATTCCGATCCTTTTAGCCTCAAGAAGCATGGGCAAAACGCCGTTAACCTTTCGTATTTCGCCGTCAAGAGAAAGCTCTCCGATAAAGGCGTATTCATCTGTGTCGAATTTGAGCTGACTGCTTGCCTTTAAAATAGCCGCAAACACGGGCAAATCATAAAGAGAGCCTTCCTTTTTGATATCGGCAGGAGCGATATTAACAGTAATTCTTGAAACAGGAAATTCAAATTTACAGTTTTTTACTGTTGCACGAACTCTTTCCCTGCTCTCCTTAACAACAGCATCGGGCAATCCCACAACATCAAATCTGGGCAACCCCTGACTGATATCGCACTCAACTGTAACGCCGAAGGCGTCAAGACCGAAAATACCAAGACTTTTTACTTTTGCATACATATTTTTAATCACCGAAACAATTATAACATTTAATATCGTTATTGACAATATATTTTAATAGGGTTAAAATACAAACTAAAGAATAAAATGAGGATGTGTTTTTATGGATATAAATGCGCTTTATGACGAATGGTCAAAAAAGGCTGTTGCCGACCCTGATTTAATCGCAGAGCTTGAGTCTGTTAAGGGAAACGAAGAAGAAATACTCGACAGATTTTATCGCTCGCTCGAATTCGGCACGGCAGGACTTAGAGGAGTCATCGGTGCAGGAACAAACAGAATGAACTATTACACCGTTTGCCGTGCAACGCAGGGACTGTCGGATTTTCTTAACAGGCATTTTGAAAATCCGTCAATTGCAATCGGCTATGACTCGAGAATAAAATCGGATTATTTTTCAATCGAAGCCGCAAAGGTGCTTGCCGCAAACGGAATAAAGGTTTATCTTTACAAAGAGCTTGAGCCTACACCCTGCCTTTCATTTGCAATAAGACATTTTAAAGCCTCAAGCGGTATCATTCTCACCGCCTCACACAACCCTGCAAAATATAACGGCTACAAATGCTACAACTCAAACGGCTATCAAATGACCGACGAGGAAGCAGAGGAAACCTACGGCTATATTCAAAAGGTTGATTACTTTACAGGCATCAAGACTATGGATTTTGACGAGGCTGTTGAAAAGGGCCTTATCGAATATATGGGTGACGAGGTTATTGACGCGTATCTTGACGAGGTTATAAAGCAGTGCGTCAACCCGTCCGTTTGCAAAGAAACCAACTTAAAGGTTATTTATACTCCCCTCAACGGAACAGGAAACAAGCCTGTTAGAAAAATTCTTGACAGAATAGGAATTAAAAATGTATATATTGTGCCCGAGCAGGAGAATCCCGACGGTAATTTCCCGACCTGCCCTTATCCTAATCCCGAAATTAAGCAAGCATTTGAATGTGCACTTAAAATGGCAGAGAGCGTTAAGGCTGATATTCTTCTTGCAACCGACCCCGACTGTGACAGAGTCGGCATTGCCGTGCTTGATACAAACGGCGAATACAAGCTTATGACAGGCAACGAGGTTGGCGCAATGATGCTTAATTATCTTCTTTCTCAAAAGAAGGAAAAGGGCACTCTTTCCCCGTCATCAATCGCTGTAAAATCCTTTGTATCAACCGATTTGGCAGAGGTTATCGCAAAGAAGTACAACTGCTCATTTAAAAACCTGCTGACAGGCTTTAAGTATATCGGCGAGCTTATCACCGAGCTTGAGGCTCAGGGAAAGGCAGACAGCTTTGTTATGGGCTTTGAGGAGTCATATGGCTACCTTGCGGGCACTCACGCAAGAGATAAGGACGCCGTTGTGGCATCAATGCTTATCTGCGAGATGGCTGCCTACTATAAGGCAAACGGCAAAACTCTTATTGATGTTATGAACGGTCTTTATGATGAGTTCGGATATTACTCAAACACCGTATCAAGCTACACCTTTGAGGGTGCTTCGGGTATGGAAAAAATGGCAGAAATTATGGAGTCACTCAGAAATAACGCTCCGTCGGAATTTGCAGGCTACACCGTTACAAAAATCGACGATTACAAAACATCGGTATCAAAAGCAGTTGCCACCGGACACGAGGAGGCAATCACTCTGCCGAAATCAAATGTGCTTGCATACACTCTTACCGACGGCAACAAGCTGATAGTAAGACCGTCGGGCACAGAGCCTAAAATCAAGGCTTATGTTACGGCTGTCGGCAAAAGCAGAGAGGACGCGCAAAAAATTTCCGACAGACTTATGTCTGCCGCAGACGAGCTTATGAAATAGATGTTAAAGGGAGATAAAAATGAATCAAAAATGGGTTAAAATAACGGCTTTAGTTCTTGCCGCTCTTATGGCTGTAAGCGGTCTCGGAGTTGGGCTCGTAGCCTTTTTGGGCAATTAAAAGCCATATGGAAAAAATTGCACGCATACACACGGATATGCCCGACAAATTCGGAATACCCCGTCAAAGCGGAATTGTAAAAGAACTGACAGGAACAATCGTATTTGAGCCGAAATACAGAAATGCAGAGGCCTTAAACGGCATTGAGGATTTTTCGCATTTGTGGCTGATATGGCAGTTTAGCGAAAATATCAGAGAGGGCTTTTCGCCCACGGTAAGACCTCCGCGTCTCGGCGGAGAAAAGAGAAAGGGCGTTTTTGCAACGCGCTCACCGTTTCGCCCAAACAATCTCGGATTATCGTGTGTTAAGCTTGAAGAGGTAAGGCACACAAAAAATGACGGAACAGTCCTTGTTGTCAGCGGAGTTGATATGATGGACGGCACTCCGATATATGACATTAAGCCGTACATTGCGTATTCCGATTGCATACCCGACGCCGTTTCGGGCTTTGCCGATGATTATAAGGATTATCACCTTGAGGTATGCTTTGAAAAAGGCCTTTTAGATATAATTGCGAGTGAAAAGCAAAATGCTCTTATCGGTATTTTACGCCATGACCCAAGACCTGCTTATCACGATGATTGCAACAGAATTTACGGTGTTAAATTTGCAGGATATGATGTTAGATTTAAAGTAAACGGCAACAAATTAACCGTTTGCGAAATTGAAAGGATATAAAAAAACAAACGCTTGAACCATAAATGGTTCAAGCGTTTTATTATTGCACTGATTATCAGTCATTAGGAATAAATGCCTTGTGAACAGCCGAAACAGCTCTGTCTGCATCATCAGCGTCGATAACAACTGAAATTTTAATTTCAGAGGTTGAAATCATCTGAATATTGATGTTGCTTTCATAAAGTGCCTCAAACATCTTTGATGCAGTGCCGGGATGAGATTCCATACCTGCACCGACAACAGAAACCTTTGCAACATTTGTGTTGCACACGATTTTGCAGTCGCTGAGAAGGTCGCTGAGAAGCTCAACAGCGAGAGGACCGTTATCCTTGCTTACTGTGAATACGATATCCTTTGTGCCGTCTCTGCCAAAGGACTGAAGAATGATATCAACATTGATATTCTTTGAGGAAAGCTTTGAAAAGATTTTGAAAGCTACTCCCGGTGTGTCCTGTAAATTTAAAATTGAAACGAGTGCAACATCCTTATCCTTAGTTACACCTCTGATTAACATTTTTTCCATTTTAGCTACCTCCTTAACGATTGTGCCCGGAATCGGGTTAAGTGATGAAAGAACCTCAAGCTCTACCGAATATTTCTTTGCCATTTCAACCGAACGGTTGTTTAATACCTGTGCACCGAGTGTTGCAAGCTCAAGCATTTCGTCATATGTGATTTCCTTGAGCTTCTTTGCATTTTCAACCTTTCTCGGATCTGCTGTGTAAACACCCTCAACATCGGTGAAAATCTGACATTTATCTGCCTTAAGCGCCGCCGCAATTGCTACTGCCGAGGTGTCGGAGCCGCCTCTGCCGAGAGTTGTTAAATCGTCGTAGCGGTTAATTCCCTGAAAGCCTGCAACAACAACAATATTGTGCTTTGCAATTTCTGCCTGAAGTCTGTTAGGCTTAATATTTTTAATTCTTGCCGCACCGTAAATAGAATTAGTATTAAAGCCTGCCTGCCAACCGAGAAGGCTGATAACCGGAAAGCCCAAGCCTTCAATCGCCATTGCAAGAAGCGAAATAGAAATTTGCTCTCCAGCCGTAAGAAGCTGGTCCATTTCTCTCTTAGCGGCATTCGGGTTAATCTCCTGCGCCTTTTCAATCAAATCGTCTGTTGTATCGCCCTGAGCTGAAACAACAACAATGACATCGTTACCCTGCTTATATGTATCGGTTACGATACGGGCAACATTCATTACACGCTCGGCATCGGCTACCGAGGAGCCGCCGAACTTTTGAACAATAAGTCCCATAGGTTGTAATCCTCCAATCAATAGTTTGTAACCTTAATTGTATTGATGACATCAATTCCCTCAAGCTTTTTGAAAAGCTCGTTTTCGGTCATTCTGTCGGTGATAAATGCCACCTCGTCAGACGGCTGTCCCTTTCTTGAAAGGTACTTAACCTCGGAAAATACCGAGTTAACCTGTGAGCAGGAAGCCTTTGCGCGTACATAAAACGGCATTTCAACACGGCTCTTATAGTCCGCAACATAATCCTCGGAGCCTTCGTCCCAGCCAAAAATCTTTTTGCGCTGAGTATGCTTTGCGCAGTCAATAATATCCGCCGCAACAGCAGAAGCGGTAGGAAGCTTGCCTGCACCCGGTCCGTAGAAGCATACATCGCCAACTGCGTCGCCTCTGACAAGAATTGCATTGAAAACATCCTTTACCGACGCGAGCTGTGAGCCGTTATAAACAACGGCAGGGCTTACAAAAGCGGCAATTTCATTTTCATTAAGACAAATAATCTGACCTAAAAGCTTAATAACTCCGCCGGCAGATTCAATATACGAAACATCCTCAAGAGTGATTTTTGTAATACCCTCTGTTTCAACCTGTGACGGATAAACATGCTTGCCGAAGGCAAGTGAAGCAAGAATACAAACCTTACGGCAGGCATCGTGCCCCTCAACATCGGCAGTCGGGTCCTTTTCGGCATATCCCTTTTCCTGAGCAATTTTGAGTGCCTCATCAAAGGACATACCCTGTTCAATCATCATTGTGAGAATAAAGTTTGTTGTGCCGTTGAGAATACCTGCAATACCCTCAATATTATTTGCGGCAAGGCATTGAGTAAGCGGACGGATAATCGGAATACCACCGCCGACAGATGCCTCAAAAAGATAGTTTACACCATTTTCATCTGCTGTTTTAAGAAGCTCAAGACCTCTTTGTGCAACAAGCTCCTTATTTGATGTAACAACACTCTTGCCTGCCTTGAGAAGCTTCATGGTAAAATCAAATGCAGGGTTAACTCCGCCCATTGTTTCGGCAACAATCTTAACCTCGTCATCGTTAAGAATATCGTTAAAATCCTTTGTAAATAAATCCTTATGAGGATCGTTTGGAAAATCACGCAAATCAAGAATGTGCGCAACCTCAAGTGTATTTCCTCCGGTTCTTTTCGGTATAATATTGCTGTGGCTTTCAATAACCTCAACAACACCGGAACCGACTGTTCCGTATCCCATTACGGCAATCTTCATATTATAACCTCCTTATGACAAAAACACGGCATTCACGCCGTCAATCCTTTTAACAGCTTCAAGCAGCTTTTCGGCTGTCACAGTCATTTCGGAAATTCTGACTGTAACAGACACATCGGCAACAGAATTAACAGGCACGCTTTGATTTACCGAAAGCACATTCGCTCCTGCTTTATAAAGCTCGTTCATAAGTGCAGAAAGAACTCCTGCATTATCCTTAAGCTTTGCGTTAATCGTTGCGGTTTCATCTGCGTCTGCGCCGTTGTATTCAAAAATCGCGTCTTTATATTTATAGTATGCGCTTCTTGAAATACCTGCCATTTTTGCCGCCTGACTTGCCGAGGTAGCCTCCCCCGACGCCAGATAGCTTTTAGCCTCAATGACCTTTGAGTAAACAGACGGCAGTATGCTTGAATTAACAAGATAATAATTTACCTTACTCATTTTGAATTGTCCTCCACTCATAGACAGTTGTTTTACGGTGAAAAACACTTTCTATATATTATCAAAAAAGCATTAAAGTATCAAGAGTTATTTTAAAAAATTTTTAAAATATGTTAAATATGCTTGATTAGTTTACTGTATTGCATTAAAATAATTATATAAAATAACGAAGGAAGTATTAAAAATGCCTACAAAAGTTGAAAACAAAAGGGCTACGCTTATCAATCTTGCATATATTGCGGTAATACTCGGTCTTGTATTTATTTTTTTCAAATACTGCTTTGCGATTGCCGCGCCGTTTTTGCTGTCGTTTTTCTTTGCCGTGCTTTTGCAAAGACCGCTTCGATGGCTTGATAAAAAGACTAAAAATAAGTGTCACGGCTTTTTGTCGGTATTGCTGGTTATATTAGTAATATGCATTGTTCTCGTTCCGATAATTCTTATTCTTTCTTCTGTTTTCAGAGAAATAGGAAGCTTTGTATCGTATCTCGGCGAGCAGCTTTCGGATTTGCCGTCATTTCTTGCAACGCTTGAAAAGGAGCTTTTGTCTTTTCTTAAATTCCTACCCGACGGACTGTATACATCTATTTCCGAATCAATAACCGATTTCTTCGGCAGACTTATCACAGATTTTGATATTTCCTCACTCGGTATTGATATGAAGGCAATTACAGGCGGTCTGTCAAGCGGTATCAGCGGAATTTACAGCGTTGTAAAGAACATTCCTTCAGTTTTGATTGCTATTGTTATCGGCATAATTGCCTGGATTTTCTTCACAAAGGATTACAGCTATATAGTAAGATTTATCAAGCTTCAGCTCCCTGAAAAAAATAAAAACCTGCTCAGCGAAATCAAGCAGATTTTTTCAAAAACAATATTAAAAATGGTTAGAGCATATTCAATTATTATGTTTATAACCTTCTGCGAGCTGTTGCTCGGTCTGTCAATTCTTAATGTTACGGGAATATCAAACAACAGCTATACCGTAATAATTGCAATATGTATTGCCGTGTTTGACATTCTTCCCGTTGCAGGCTCGGGCGGTATATTGATACCGTGGGCGCTGATTAGCCTTGTTATCGGCAATGTCGCTCAGGCAATAGGACTTATGGTTATTTATGCAGTCATTTCAATTATAAGGCAGTATATCGAGCCCAAAATCGTCGGCGAATCACTCGGTGTTCATCCGCTCGTCACTCTTGCAGGACTTTACTTCGGACTCAAGCTCTTCGGCTTTATGGGAATGTTTATCGTGCCGATTTGCGTAATGACCGTAAAGGCATTTAATGATGCAGGAAGAATTCATCTTTACAATTCACCCGAAAGAAACTAAACACTCAAAGATAAAACTCCGCTTAGCAAAAATGCTTAGCGGAGTGATTTTTTTGTTTGTCATCAAATAAGAGATGCAACAACATCGCCCATTTGAGAGGTTGTAACTGCCTCAAAGCCATCCTCGTAAATATCAGGAGTTCTTACCTTTGTCAAAGCCTCGTCGACAGCCCTTTCAATTGCGTCTGCGGCTTCAAATTCACCAAAGGTGTAGCGAAGCATCATAGCACCCGAAAGGATTGTTGCAAGCGGATTTGCCTTTCCCTGTCCTGCAATATCGGGAGCAGAGCCGTGAATAGGCTCATAAAGACCGAAGGTACCCTCTGCAAGTGAAGCAGAAGCAAGCATACCGATTGAACCGCTTATCATTGAAGCCTCGTCGGAAAGAATATCGCCGAAAATGTTTGATGTAACGATTGTGTCAAACTGATTTGGATTTCTTACTAACTGCATTGCACAGTTGTCAACATACATATACGAAACCTCAACCTCGGGATAATCGGCGGAAACCTCCTCCATAACCTTTCTCCAAAGCCTTGAGGAGTCAAGAACATTTGCCTTGTCAACACAGGTAAGTCTTTTTTCTCTCTTCATAGCGTACTCAAAGCCTGCCTTGACAATACGCTTGATTTCGGGATAGGTGTATCTTTCTGTATCATAAGCGCCGACAACGCCGTTTTCCTCGTATGTACCTCTGTCACCGAAATAAATACCGCCTGTAAGCTCGCGGACAATGAGAATATCAAGTCCGTCGCCGATAATCTCCTCTTTAATAGGAGATGCAGATTTGAGCGGTGCAAAAATCTTTGCAGGACGCAGATTTGCAAAAAGACCGAGTGCCTCGCGGATTGCAAGCAGTCCCTTTTCAGGTCTGTTGCTACCGGGCTGACTGTCCCACTTAGGACCGCCTACTGCGCCTAAAAGAACAGCGTCACTTGCCTTGCACGCCTCCTCTGTTTCCTTTGGAAACGGCACACCCTTTTCATCTATTGCACAACCGCCCAAAAGCTGATAGTTGTAATCAAAGGCAAAGCCGAATTTTTCCCCTGCCTTATCAAGCACCTTAATACATTCGTCTACAATTTCGGGACCTATTCCGTCACCCTTTAATACTGTAATTTTGTAGTTGTTCATATTATCCTCCAAATAACAGATGTGAATTATACAATATTGTAATGATTTTATTTCCTATATGAATGGATAAAATCAGCACACATCAAAGATACCGGGCATTGTGTCGTCACGCATAGTATCGGGCTGGTCACGGTTTATGGCACAGATAATACCCTTCATACAAGCATAGCCGATATTATGGCTTACGCCGATACCGAAAATGCTTTTGCCCTTTGGCGTCTTAAGGTGAATATAGCTGATAGCCTTTGAGTCAGAGCCAACAGAAATAGCGTGCTCATCATAGTCAACAAAGTCATATTCCTTAAGTGCGGTTTTATTCATAGCATCACAGAAGGCTGCAACAGGACCGTTGCCATATCCCTCAATAGAAACAGGCTCGTTGTCCTTATACTTAAGAGTACCTGTAAAGTGAACTGAAGTGAGGTAATCCTCCTCGTTCTTTTCTTCTGCAATCTTGTAATTAACTAATCTGTAAGGTCCGCAAACATTTCTGTATTCCTTTTGGAAAAGGTCGAAAACCTCTGAGGTTTTGAGCTCCTTGCCCTTTTCGTCGCACGCCTTTTGAACAACTGCGCCAAACTCGGGGTGCATTGCCTTTGGCATTTTGATACCGTATTCATTTGCAAGAATGAATGCAGTACCGCCCTTACCGCTTTGAGAATTTATGCGGATAATCGGCTCATATTCTCTGCCGACATCTGCAGGGTCAATAGGAAGATACGGAATTTCCCAAAGGTCTGACTTTGTTTCGTCCATATACATCTTGCCCTTATTGATAGCATCCTGATGAGATCCTGAAAATGCGGTAAACACAAGCTCACCGGCATACGGATGTCTTGGCGGAACCGTCATTTTAGTAGCTCTTTCGTAAACATCCTTGATCTGATTTATATTGCTGAAATCAAGCTCGGGATCAATGCCCTGAGTCCACATATTAAGCGCAAGTGTAACAATATCAACATTACCTGTTCTTTCGCCGTTACCGAAAAGAGTTCCCTCAATTCTGTCGGCACCTGCAAGCAATGCAAGCTCTGCCGCTGCAACACCTGTTCCCCTGTCGTTGTGAGGATGAAGTGAAATGATTGCGGCGTCACGGTTTGGAAGATGACGGCAAAAATATTCAATCTGGTCTGCATAGCCGTTTGGAGTTGAGCCCTCAACGGTTGACGGAAGATTAAGGATAATCGGATTTTCCTTAGTGATATGAAGCTCCTCCATAACACGCCTGCAAATCTCAACAGCGTTATCCATTTCAGTGCCCGTAAAGCTTTCGGGACTGTACTCAAATCTGATATTTGTTTCGGGATTTGTTTTCTTCTGCTCCTCGGTCAGCTGATAGATAAGCCTTGCACCGTTAACGGCAATGTCAATAACACCCTGCATATCTGTTTTGAATACAACCTTACGCTGTAATGTGGAGGTTGAATTATAGAAATGAACTATAACATTTTTTGCACCCTTGATAGCCTCAAAGGTCTTTTTGATAAGATGCTCTCTTGCCTGAACAAGCACCTGAATTGTTACATCGTCGGGGATATATCCGTCATCGATAAGAGTGCGCAAAATCTCGTACTCTGTTTCACTTGCAGACGGGAAGCCGACCTCAATTTCCTTTATACCGATGTCAACAAGAGTTTTAAAATACTCCAGCTTTTCCTGAAGATTCATCGGGTCAACCAATGCCTGATTGCCGTCGCGCAAATCAACAGAGCACCAAATCGGCGCCTTTTCAATAGTTTTGTCCGGCCATGTACGGTCGGGAATGTTTATCGGCTTGAAGCCGACATACTTTTCGTAGCCCTTTTTCATAATGATTTCTCCTTTCAAATTTGCACAGGAGCAAAAAACAAGCCCCTACACGCATAGTATAGGGGCGTAAAAATCACGCGGTACCACCCTATTTCAGCAGATAAATCTGCCCTTTAGCATCAATCAATGCCTTTGCCGTTAACGCAGCCACGCGACTGTTCCTATTGATTTCTATTCAAAACAGCAACTCCGCAGAGAGCTATACACCGCATATTTCGTATCGGCTCACACCGTCCGCCGACTCTCTGAAACTAAATTGTGCAGTCTTTTTCTGCTTCACAGTTTTTAAATGGGTACTATTAAGTTTGTATTACCATTATAGCAAATAAATTCGTTTTGTCAAGTGAAAGTTATAAAAGAGAATATCCGTAGCCGTTTGCGATTGCGTCAACCTTTTGACCTGCCCTGCAAAGCGGACAATCGTGAATCGGATATGTTTCATATCCGGGAACATCGTCTTTTGTGAATATGGTATTAACCTCTATTCCGCCGATGCTTTCAACAGCGGAAAAGGCAGAGGAAACTCCCACCACCGTGCCTCCGTAGTATGAAACGCTTTCAATAGCTCTTTCAATGGTCTTACCGCTTGTTATACAGGAAATCAAAAGTATAACTCGTCTGCCTGAAATAAGCTTGCGCAGATTATCGCGGAAAATAATATTTCCAAGTGCGTCATATTCAGGACCGAGAACATAAACAGTATTGTCGGGATTAGGGTTGAGCATTGACGGGCGGGCAAGCTCGTGTGCAAGATATGCTCCGAGCGCCTGTGTTTCGTAAAGGCACAAAACAGAATCTGCCTCAATTCCTCTTTCGTTATAAAAAGACGCCAAAAGCTTTGCCGCCTCTACCGACACCTCGTGATTATGCTTGATATCCGATGTGCCGACATAGCAGTTAAGGTGTGACGACGAGGTAATGAAATGACCGTTCATAGTGTGAATAAAAACCGTTTCATTCCTGTCGGATGTAATAGTTAAAATTTTGTTGTCCATTTTTTCAACTCCTAAAAGGCAATATAAATCCTTGTTATTATACTCTAATTTTACATTACGCCCAGATTTTTTTCAACATAACTAAATGTAAAAATTATCAGTTATTATTTGGTCAAAATAGACAAAGGTTTAAAAAACAGGCTGTAAAAACAGCCTCTAAAAAATATCAATCACACCCTGTCGGCATATCGTTGAGCGGTAATAATACCGTCCTCTACCTTGAGCTTGCAGATTCTTGCATTTCTTCTGTCGCCCGAAAGTCCGTCATCCTCAACATCTCTTGCGTGATACACGGCATACCACTCGCCCTTATACTTAATCATTGAGTGATGGCCTGTTCCCTCCTCAAACTCATTAGCCGCCATAACGGGCTGATAGGTTTTGTCATCGGGATATTTTTCAAATTTAATCTTGGTCAAATCCGTTTCGTCTGTCTTTGCTCTTGCATATCCAATATAATATGTAGGCTGCTGATAGCAGTTTCCCGAATACATAAGATACTGCCAGTCGCCCTCTTTAAAATAGAACGCACCCTCTATTGTGTGCCAATTTACGCCCTTTTCGTATCTGTCCTTCATATAGACGTCCTCGTCAAGCGTCGGAACAATCATTGTCTTAGGCTTGCCCTCTGCCTTTTCGGGAGTTAGAAGCCTGTCAACAACGATATATGTGCCCGGTCTTTCACCCTCAAAGGTGTTGGTTGAATAGAAAATAAACATACCGTTCTCATTTTTTACAACATGAGAATCTATTGAAAACGGATGAAGAAGCTGCTTTGCATTTTCAAACGGTCCGAGCGGATTTTTACTGCTTGACACAAACATTGTCTGTCTGTGACCGCCCTTGTCGGGAGTATCCCCGTAAAACTCAAACGAGCAGTACATATAATAAGTGCCGTCAACCTCTATTACGCTCGGTGCCCAAAAATCTTCAACATCGGGATATGTAAACACTCTGCCGTAAAAGCTCCACCTACCCAAAAGGTCATCTGCCTCATAAGCATATATTCCGTCGTCACCTGTTGTATAAATATAAAATCTGCCGTTTGCTTCAAAAATAAACGGGTCTGCCTGACCTATGTAGTTATCCTTATCAATTTCAAGAAGATGCATAGCCTTACCTCACAATACATTGTTTTGCGGTATTATACTACAAAAATTTTTGCATTACAATATATCAATGGCAAATAATCAAATATTTATATTTTTGCAGATTTCATACCACCTGCAGTCATTACATATTTCGCTCGGTAACGGAATTTTCCCTTTATCAATACATTCCCTGACCATTATATCGTATTGTGAAACCTTTTCCTCATCTGAGCATTTTCCGTTTATGTTATTCGGACATTCTCTGCAAATATCATCGCAACAGCCTACAAGCTCGTAATCACCCTTGCTGAATTTTTCGATAACCTCATACATATTTTTGCAAAAGGCATCGCTGTATCCCTTTCCGGTAAATCGAGGAATACACATCAAATGATGATATCTTATCCTTGCTTTCATTTAACAAACCTCTTGAGCCTGTTAGTCAACACAGCGGCAACAGCTATTTTTACCGCATCGGGAATAAGAAACGGAACAACACACCAGCCAAGAATAGTTGCAAGTGATTCGGGAGCATTGCTCTTTGCATAAACAACTGCAAACCACACAGTACCAAAGGCATAGCAAACAAGAATTCCAATGACCATTGACACGATAAGGGGAATAAGCTTACCTGCAAATTTATCAGAGGCAAAGCCCACAATAAGAGCCGTAAAAATAAAGCCGATAATATACCCTCCCGTTGAGCCGAGAATTACTCCGAGACCACCGGAAAAGCCTGCAAAAACCGGTACACCTATCGCACCTAAGAGAATGTAAACAATAGTTGAAAAAGTGCCGATTTTTAATCCGAAAAGACCTGTAACAAGGCAGATACCGAGCGTTTGCAGGGTTATCGGAACGGTGAGAGGAATGGAAATCCACGAGCACACGGCAATAAGAGCCGCCGACACTCCGATATACACCAAATCAATGACTCTGAATTTCTTATTTTCTTTAACAGTATCTTCCATATTAAACTGCTCCTTTTCTTTTGTTTTTATGAATTATGGCAGTCAAAAAAGAAAATGTCAACCTTTTTGTATAATTAGGTTTACAATTAAACAATTATGCACTCTTTCAAATAATTTTGTTGATTTAAAATTTTTCTTAATGTATAATAACAATGACTGTATATAAAAATAACGGCAGGTTAAAATTTATGAAAAAAATGTTATCAATTGTATTAAGCATAGCAATAATACTATCGTCCTTCGTAAGCTTTTCAATTAACGCATATGCCGCTTCGGGCACTACGGGAAATTTATCGTGGAATCTTGACACAAATACAGGTGTATTTACGCTAAGCGGCTCGGGCTACGGTTCAAACTATGCAAACAGCTATTCAAACAGAGCACCTTGGTACACCGCATATCGTACCAAAATCAAAAGTGTTATTGTTGAAAGCGGAGTCAAGGGCATAGGCGACTACTCGTTTTATAACTGCACAAACCTGACATCAGTCAGCATTGCAGACAGCGTTGACACAATAGGAACCTGTTGTTTTAGAAGCTGCACCTCGCTTACAAGCATTACTCTGCCGGAAAACTGCTCGTGGTATTACAAGGAGCTTTTCTTGGACTGCACAGCTCTTAAATGGGCAATAATGCCTAACTCAAATGCAACAAATGATTATTCGGGCAAGCTACCCGACGGAACCTTCAGCGGTTGTACTTCTCTTGAGGAGGTATTTATCGGCTCGGGACACACCGCACTTGACACAAAGGCATTTTATAACTGCTCAAAGCTAAAGGGCGTTGTATGGGACAGCGGCAGTATATCCTCAGTAGGAACAAACGCTCTTTACAATGTCCCCTCCTCATGTGCATTCGTCGATGACGCCTCCTCACTTTCCGACTGGGCATCTTCAAACGGTGTTTCATATATTTCAACCAACGGCACCTGCTCGAACAATACATATTCTTCATCAAATCTCACATACAGCTTTGACACCTCGTCAAAAAGGCTCAGCTTCTCAGGAAGCGGTGATATGAGCAGTACACCGTGGAGTGCTTTTCATTATTTCATCAAGAATATATCCTTTGAGGGAAGTGACAATACTTTTTCGGTATCGCAAAATGCTTTTTCGAATTGTATAAATCTAAATTCAATTGTATTTAACACCTCATCAAGCGGTGAGCTCCACATTTATCCATATGCCTTCAGCGGTTGCAGCTCAAGTACATTCTGGCTTAACCTGCCGTCAAATACAAGGTATGTTGATGACCACGCTTTTTACGGCACCGGCTTCAACTATGTTACAATCGCATCAGACAATGTAGCAATCGGTACAGACGCGTTTGGTGATTCAAGCGGAGGCTATGCAAGATTTTTCGGACTTCACGACAGCGGAGCATATGATTTTGTTAAAGCAGGACAGGCAAAGGGCTACAACTGGTATTACTACTGCCTTAACGACGAACACAGATATACCGTTACAACCGTTACTCCCACCTGCACAGAGCAAGGCTATGACCTATTAAGCTGTGCTTACTGCGACGACCAAAGCAAAACAAATTTCACAAATCCGACAGGTCACAACTATATCTATACCTCAACACAGGGCGGAGCAATGATATATACTTGTGATTTGTGCGGTAAAACCGATTTAAGCCTTGACCCTGTTGCAGTTAACAGCAAATACTTTAACGCTATAAGTCACGCTAATGACAATCCGCCGTATAATCAGTCAAACTATGCTTCTGAGGCAGATGTTTACCGTGACGGATATGTTAATGCAAAGGATTTTCTCATAATTGATAAGGCTATTAAATCAATCAGCACGGCAAACAAGGAAACAACAGTCAATAAGTCTACGACCTATCAAACAATAGAGGGCTTCGGAGCTTCTGCGGCTTGGTGGTCACAGGTTGTCGGCAGTTGGGAAAACATTGACGAAATCACCGAGCTTCTTTACGGCAAGAATAAAGGCATAGGTCTTAATATCTACCGCTATAATCTCGGTGCAGGCTCACAGGATGACAATACTATTTATATAGTAGACAGGCGTGCCGAATGCTTCCTAAAATCAGACGGCACATATGACTGGAGTGCAGACGCCGCGGCAATGAACGCTCTTGCATCTGCAAAAAAAGCAAATAATGATTTGAAGGTAACACTCTTTTCAAACTCTGCACCCGTATTTATGACGGATAACGGCCACGCATACTGCAATCCTGTAAACGAGGACGGCTCTTACAACAAAAATATGAGCGAGAGCAATTATCAGGCATTTGCAAATTATGTTGTCACCTGCGCCGAGCACTTTATTGACGAGGGCTACAATGTTACAACCGTATCCCCTATCAATGAGCCGGAATGGAAATGGGCAGGCTGGTATAACAGCGACGGCTCTGTTTCAATGGATCAGGAGGGCTGTAACTGGACAGACACCGAGGCTCGAAACTTTTATAATAACTATATGATTCCGACGCTCAAAAACAGCAGTAAGCTAAACGGCAAGGTTGATGTTTCGATATGGGAAAGCGGTCAGCTTAATCATTCATCGTATTGGAACGGATTTTTAAATAAGATGTTCTCCTCGCAGACATCAATCAGCAGTAGCAGTAACTACGGTGCAAAGAATGCCAACATAAGAAGCTATGCCGACAGCCTCGATACTCATTCCTACTGGGCTTCAACATCGGACAGAACCGCAGTTGCCTCTCAGTTAACCAAAAGCAATTATTCCGCAATTAAAAAGGTAAGATGCACGGAATATTGTCAAATGACAAATGACGGAAATACAGGTGTGTACGACCTCATTCAGCAGGAGGGCTCAACAAGCGGTCTCGGAATTGAATACGGACTTGCTCTTGCAGATATTATGTATCAGGACCTCACAATTCTTAATGCAGTAGAATGGGATTGGTGGGTAGCGTGTGCAAGCGGCGGTTATCCTGATGGACTTATCTATGTCAACAACAATAACCACTCGGATTTGCAAATATCAAAAAGACTTTGGGTTATGGGTAACTACTCAAAATTTATTGACGAGGGTGCTCAGCGTGTATCTGTTTCAACAGGAAGTGCTTTTTCATCATCAATCAAGCAAAGCGCATATGTAAATCCTGACGGAAGCATCGCAATTGTGTATATCAATAATACAGATAAGACAGAATATACTTCTTTCTCAAGCTCATATGGTTCTTCCTTTGAAACATATGTTACAGATGCTACACACGATTTAGACCTGTATCAAAAAGGAAATACAGGAGGCGCAGTATCAATACCTGCAAAAAGCGTTACAACAGTTGTAATAAAATAATATCAGTATAATAAAACTGCCGTGAGGAATACTATTCACCCACGGCAGTTTTTTATCAGAAAAAAATATCTTAAAATCCAAATAAAATATTGACATTATCATAAAATTGTGATAATATTATCCAGCAATAAAGAAATAGAGGTATAGTGTAACGGTAACACTCCGGACTCTGACTCCGTCATTTAAGGTTCGAATCCTTATACCTCTGCCAGATTGAATCGGTTTAATCTTTCGAACCACTTAGTTCGATTGATTACCGATTCTTTGCATTTTAAGGGCTTAAATGATAGAATAGAGGCTTGTGATTTTTCAGTAAAGCAAAAAATCCAAGCCTCTTTTTCTTTTTAGGTCAAGAATTCGAACCTTAAATGACGGTAAAGAGAAATATAAAAGGCATAAATTTTATATTAGGAGGTATCACAAAATACGATGTATTATAGTGATAAATTTAAAAAAGATGTTGTAAACCGTTACTTAAATGGAGATAGTGTTCCTAAAATACACAAGGATACCGGAGTGAGCAAAAGTACAATCTATGAGTGGATTAATTCCTCAAAGGAATGCTTTTCTATCACTGCTATGCAAAAAACAATTGACAGACAAAGGCAAAAAATTAAAAGGCTTGAGAGTATGATTGAAATCATTCACGAAGCAGATTTTTTTCAAGAGATTCCGTTAGAAAAAAGATTAGATCTAATAGACAAAGTTTGGGAAACATATGGAATAAATGTGTCTTGTGATGCTCTTGATGTGGCACATGGCACCTTTCATAATCACCAAAAGCGAGGAAAAGGAAAGAATTACCTTCACAACAAAAGGAAATCGGAGTTACTTCCGGAGATAGAAAAAATAGATAATGAGTTCCATCATATATATGGTGCAAACAAGATTACTGCCGAGTTGAAAAACAGAGGTTTTAACGCAAGTAAAAACACCATTCTCAAGATTATGCAAGAAGAGCATATTCACAGCTTGAGAATGGATAAGAATTATCGTGCATTTTTGAATGGTGAAAAGCGTAATGTCATTAATAGAAAGTTCGATACGCAAAGACCAAATCAAGCTTGGGTTAGTGACGTTACATATTTGCAGATAGGAAATGCAAAGCCAAAGTATTTCTTCTTGTGTGTAATTATGGATTTATATTCGAGAAAGATTATTGCTCATTCCGTTGGCGAAACTAATAGCAAAAGACTAATTAACACCACTTTCCGAAAAGCAATAGAGAGCAGAGATATAAATGAAGGATTAGTTTTTCATAGTGATAGGGGTGCAAATTATACATCAAAGTCATTTTGTGATTTGTTAGTTGAATACGGAGTAATTCAATCTTTCTCAAAACCGGGCACACCATATGATAATGCAGTTATAGAGTCATTTTTCCAAAATTTCAAAACCGAATGTTTTAATCATTATTTTGATATTAGAAACAAAAAAGAGTTGATAAATATTATCAATGAGTATATTAATTTCTACAACATCAAGCGCAGCCATTCATACTTGAATTATGTATCCCCGGATGATTATGAAAAGAAGTATTTTGAACACTCTAAAAATCCAAGAACCGAGTAATTATTCAAGTGACTTTTCTATTTTATATGTATGGTTTGTTATAAGCGTATAATAAAATGAGCTTTTAATCGTTATAGCATAATTATTTAGTCTACTCCTAGTCTAATTATTTTTTGGAGATTTGATTACTATAATAATCATTAAGCTTTCCCCTGCACAACTCGTACATTTCATCTGTAGTATGAGTATATATCTTTGATGTGGTGTTTACATCGTAGTGACCCATAAACTCTTTAGCAATATTAATAGGCACACCTGCATTTTGACAATCAGTGCAAAAGGTGTGCCTTAATAAATATGGTGTAAAATCATCGCCGATGTAATTGGTATCCTTGTCAAGACGTTTCATTTCGTCTAATATGCTGTGCCATTGTTTGTAGAACCTACTTTCATTCCAAGTGTGCTCTGAGTCTATCTGGAACACATATTTTGAAACTCGTTTTTCATACATTGACATATATCTTTTTTCAATATCAGGGAATAGGGGTACACATCTTGTCTTTCCGGATAATGATTTTGATTTTTTAACCTTGATTGTATGATTTTCATAATCTATCCAATCCCAAGTCATATTTTGTATTTCCATTGGTCTTAACCCGCTTAGGAGCATAGTTAATGCCATTGCTCCTGAAGGATGGTTTTCACATACTTGATATAACAATCTTCGTTCATCATCAGTAATAGCTCTGCGCTCGTGCTCAATACAAAACGGTAATACTAAATCATCAGTTGGATTGAATTTTATGATGTCTTCTCTGATTGCTACATTGAATAATCGCCTTAAAACTTTCTTTATAGATACAATATGGCTTCTGCTATAACCTATCAAAGAATTTAGGTATATTTGACATTCATTATGGGTAATGTCCGTCACATTGTTATCTCCAAATTGCGGTATTAGATAATTAAATATTATGGAAGAATATGTTTGCTTATAACTTTTAGATAACTCGGCATGTTGTATATGAGTATAATAGTAATTTGCAGCGAAATATCTAAAGGTTAGTTTTTCCTTTTTAGCTCGTTCTACGATACGCAATTCTTTTCGATATAATTGCTTGCATTCGGTAACTGACTTTTTTGATCTGAAAGTTCTTTTTCGCTTAATACCGTTTTCATCTGTGTATGTGCGTTGAATTCTGTAGAATTTGAATTCGCCTTTATTATTGTAGACCTCGTACATGTATCTCACCTCAGCTCCAAACAATATCACGTAGTTAGGAAGATATCCAGATACAAATTCTAATTAATCAAACCTAATTTTGAATAAGTAGTTGCAAATTGGGGAACATTTTAGTATAATGAAATAAAAAATGTTCCCCAATGGTGATTTTATGAATAATAATTTTAATGAAATACAAGAGCTATTAAGGCAAAAGGCAGATTTGCAGGCAAGACTTAATCTGTTGCCCTATGACGGTACGCCTGAAATCAAAGACAGAAACGGCAATAAGTATTTATATGTTCGAAAGCGTGTTGGCAGCAGAGTTACATCAACCTATGTTGATGTATATACAGACGAGCTTTATCAATCACTACTTCGTTATAATCGTGAGGCAAGAGAGCTTCGTAAGAGCATAAGACATATTGATAAAGATTTGGCTGCTTTAGGCTTTGCATCAGAAGAACTATCAAGTAGAGTTATGCTCAATCTTGATTTTGCCAGAATAAATATGAAAGCAAATATTTATTCTCAAGCTGTGTTAGAGGGTGTTGCAACAACCTTTCCTCAAACAGAGGAGATTATTGAAAACGGCAAGGTCAACGGCGTAACAGCAAGTGATGTTCAAAAGATTTTGAACTTAAAGCACGCGTGGGAGTTTATACTTGACAAGGATGTTATTCAATGTCAAAGTAGTTATCATGTTTTATGCCATATTGCAAAGCTTGTTAATGAAGGCTTTTATGCAGATGGCGGCAGAATCAGAGGAGTACCCGTAACTATCGGCGGCACAAGCTATGTTCCGCAAATTCCTGTTGAAATAGATGTTGTCGAGGATATTGATGAAATAATAAATGGTGATAACGACAGCATTGATAATGCAATAAACCTTTGTTTGTATTGTATGAAAACACAGATTTTCAATGACGGCAATAAGCGTGCTGCTGTGATTTTTGCCAATCATTATTTGATTTCAAAGGGCGAGGGCTTTATTGCTATTCCTGAGGAAGATGTGCCTGAATTCAAAAGACTACTCGTTGGCTATTATGAAGATAAGGACAATGGTGAAATTATTGATTTTATGAAAACAAAATGTTGGAAAACATTTTAGTTAAAGCAGTCACTTAAATACAGTAATTTTTAATTTGAAGGGTTTAATATTGTTATTGTCTAACTAATTGGGCTACCTCTGGTCTAATTATTGTGCTACTATGGGGCTGTAAAAGCTGATATAATTTCGTGTTAAGAAACGCAACAAAATTCACAGAGACATTTGAGAGACACGGAAGCCTTGAAACGTGCTTAAAATGGGCGTTTTGTATGAAGCATTGCGCGTCTCTGACTCCGTCATTTAAGGTTCGAATCCTATTAGCCGAGGGCGTTTTACGCCCGAACGCCAAGGTTCTGCACAAAGTGCAGGTTCTTATACCTCTGCCACAGGCTTGAAAGCATCGGTTTTCAAGCCTTTTTTTATGCCAAAATGACCACAAATTGCCCAAAATAGCCATATTTTTCGGCTTGTAAAAATATGATAAAATCTTTAGTGAGACATTTGAGAGACACCAAAAATCAGGATTAAATCTATGGATTTTTAAAATCGAAATGGTTATTTTTGGCAATTTACGGCAATAATCACAGAGACATTTGAGAGACAATCCTCTAATGTTCAAGTCAATTTAATACGCAGTGGTATAGTGTCACGCTAGCACACCGGACTCTGTTTGTATGTGTTATAGTTCTTGCTTCGCTTCTACTAAAAAAGAGCTGATTTTCAGCTCTTTTTTGTTTGTCTATAATGCAAAATACGGGTAGGAATCATTCCGATTCTTACCCGTTAATTTTATACTACTGCCCATTGTTGCTTTTTGTAGTTTTCATAGTTGAGTAAAGGTATGCGGAATAGAATTCCTTATTTATCTGTTGATTGATTCTTAGTAATTTTCCGCACGGACTTCGAAGAATGCCTGAGGATGCTTGCAGACAGGGCAGATCTCAGGAGCCTTGG
>CAYRBT010000004.1:0-144219 GCA_964422655.1 uncultured Bacteroides sp.
CATAGCGGAAAATCCGTTCATAAAAAACTTATTCGGATTTATCTCGCTTGCTTAACCACATTCCAATAATATCACAATTTGAGATATATGTCAATATCGCAAACTGTGATATTGTAAGATTATTTTGATAATAATAACAGCAGGTGAAATTATGAGATTAAGGGATTTAAGAGAAGACAGTGATATTAAGCAGTCCGAGCTTGCAGAATATCTTAATATTAAACAAAACACATATTCGCAGTATGAAAACGAAAAGCGTGAAATACCGATTACAACGCTTTGGAAATTAGCAGATTATTACCATACAAGCATTGACTACATTGTCGGCAGAACAGATAAAAAATAAGCATTGACCTCAATTGAAGTCAATGCTTATTTTATTTGATAATAATTACATCGCAGTATGGAAGGTTCTTGCGATAACCTCCTCCTGCTTTTCGCGGGTAAGCTTATTAAAGTTTACTGCATAGCCGCTTACGCGGATAGTGAGTGACGGATAAAGCGTCGGGTCATTCATAGCGGCAATAAGCTTTTCGCGGTTAAGAACATTTACATTAAGGTGATGAGCGTCCTGTGCGAAATAGCCGTCAAGCATAGTTGTGAGATGCTCTACTCTTTCGTTATTATCCTTACCAAGTGTATCAGGAGTAATTGAGAAGGTATTTGAAATACCGTCCTGACAGCAAGCATAGTCAAGCTTTGCAACCGAGTTAAGAGAAGCAAGAGCGCCCTCGGCATCTCTGCCGTGCATCGGGTTTGCACCGGGAGCAAACGGCTCGCCTGCTTTTCTTCCGTCAGGTGTTGCACCTGTCTTTTTGCCGTACATAACATTTGATGTAATAGTGAGGATTGAAAGAGTGTGCTTTGCCCCTCTGTATGCAGGAGTCTTGCAAAGCTCCTTATAGAAATACTCGATAAGCTCCTTGCCAATAAGGTCAACTCTGTCATCATCGTTGCCGTACTTGGGGAATTCGCCCTCAACCTTAAACTCGGTGATTATTCCTCTGTCGTCCTTAACAGGAGTAACCTTTGCATACTTGATAGCAGAAAGTGAGTCGGTTGCAACAGACATACCTGACACACCGAATGCCATAAGTCTTTCAACATCTGTATCGTGAAGCGACATCATAAGTCTTTCATAAGCGTACTTATCGTGCATATAGTGGATAACATTCATTGTGTTAACATAAAGCTTTGCCATCCATGAAAGATACTTTTTATAAGCCGCAAGCACCTTATCGTAGTCAAGCACCTCTTCATCAAACACCTCGCCCACGGGAGCAATCTGCTCAGCACCGATTTCGTCCTTACCGCCGTTGAGAGCCATAAGAAGCACCTTTGCAAGATTACATCTTGCGCCGAAGAACTGCATCTGCTTGCCTTCCTTCATAGCTGATACACAGCAGGCAATTGCATAGTCGTCGCCGTACATTCTTCTCATAACATCGTCATTTTCGTACTGAATTGAGTCTGTATCTATTGAAACCTGAGCACAGAAATCCTTAAAGCCCTGAGGAAGATGCTCTGACCAAAGAACTGTGATATTTGGCTCGGCAGACGGTCCGAGATTGTAAAGAGTCTGAAGAACACGGTAGGAGGTCTTTGAAACCATATGCTTGCCCTCACCTGTTACACCTGCAAGTGCAAGTGTTACCCAAACGGGATCGCCTGCAAAGAGGTCGTTATATTCAGGTGTTCTGAGGTGACGAACTAAACGAAGCTTGATTACAAGGTCGTCGATAAGCTCCTGTGCCTGAGTTTCGTTGATAACACCCTCCTGCAAATCTCTTTCAATATAGCAGTCAATAAACTCAGCAATTCTGCCGATTGAGTTAGCCGCACCGTTTTGCTCCTTGATTGCACCAAGGTAGCCGAAGTATAACCACTGAATTGCTTCCTTTGCATTAGTAGCAGGCTTTGAAATATCATAGCCGTAATCAAGAGCAAGTCCCTTGAGCTGACTCATAAAGTCAAGCTGCTTTGAAAGGTCCTCAAGAAGATGAATTGTTTCCTCATCAAGAACATCAGCCTCGCCGACCTTTTTCTTGTCGAGCTTCTTCTGCTCAATAAGATAATCCATACCGTAAAGAGCAATTCTTCTGTAATCGCCGATAATTCTTCCTCTTGCGTATGCGTCCGGCAGACCTGTGAGAATACCTGCGTGACGAGCCTTTTTCATTGTATCTGTATATGCACGGAAAACACCTGTATTGTGTGTTGTTCTGTATGTGAACTCGTCCTTGATTTTGTCGGAAATCTCATAACCGTATGCACGGCAAGCCTGAACGGCGTTTCTGTAGCCTGCAAAGGGAGATACACCTCTCTTGAGAGGCTCGTCTGTCTGCAAGCCTACTATAATATCTCTTTCCTTGTCAACATATCCGGGCTTGTGTGAAAGGATTGAAAGCACCTTTTCCGTATCAACATCAAGCACACCGCCGTTTTCATTTTCTTTAATGAGAAGCTCCTTAACTCTCTCAAGAACAACGCTTGTCCTTTCAGTCGGTCCCTCAAGAAATGATGCGTCGCCGTCAAAAGCCGTGTAATTGAGCTTAATGAAATTGCTGACATTTATTTCGTCGCACCATACGCCCTCTTTAAAATTTCTCCAAGCTTCCATTTTATTTACCTCCGAAAACAAAGTATATATTATTATGATAAAAATAAACTAATTGTACTGAACTACGAAGCATTCCTCGCCCGGCTCGTGAAAAATTCCGATACATCTGTCGCAGGTACCGTGCTTGCAGTTGCCGCATCTGTTTTTGCCGCAGTGTCCGCAGCAGTGGTCGCTGTTTGGACAAAGCTCGAAATCACCGCCCTCAATGCTTATTGCCTTTTTATTGACAATTGAGTCGGACAGCTTGTATCTTGCCCTGTCATAAACGGCAGTTATTGTTGAGCGGGCAACCTCCATCTGCTTTGCGCAGTCATTTTGAGTAAGCCCTACATAATCTATAAGCCTGATAACCTCAAATTCGTCGAATGTCATTTTAACCGACGAGGAAATATCCTTGCCGATATTATAGCTTTTGACATCGGGAATTGAGCAAAGCCGTCTTGATTTTTTCGGTCTTGCCATACTGCACCCCTCTCAAATAAGTATAGCCGTTTAACACGACTTTATTATACATTATTACTGACATATGTCAATTATTATTTTGCAAAAAAATAAAAAAAATCACCAAATTTGTATATCTTCATACAAATTCGGTGATGACAAAAAAATTTTAGTATATCTTATACAAATCATCAAAAATTTTATTCCTGTGCGTCCTCTTTTACCGTAATAAGACAGCCGATATTGACTGCATTTGCAAAAAGATAAATTACAGAGCACACCGCAATCCAGATTTTGTCTGAAATAAATTCGGCATTAAACGCATTAAACACACCCATACCGAAAATAACAAGCGGAATTATCATAAAAACAAAAGGACAGCTTGACAAAATTTCAAGCGGAGTGTACGCAACATCTGTCACAAGATATGTTGTAACTATGCATATCAAAAGCATTATTACCGCAACAGACATAAAATTAACAAGAAGAATCTGATTGACCGTCATCTCTGCCTTAATCGGAATTATAGATGTTACATCAGAGCCTGTAATTATTTTTACCTGAGTGATTATTCCGGCAAGGATATTCATTATATTTATGACCGAAAGAAAAACAACGGTCAATCTTTTATTCAAGCTCATTTTTCAAAAACTCCTTAACTGCGTCAAGAAAAATATCCATTTCCCTGTCTGTACCGATAGATATTCTTGCATAATTTTCAATTCTTTCAATCGAAAAATAGCGGATGAATACTTTTTTCGTTTTTAAAAATTCAAACATCCTTTTCATTGAAAGATTGTTATGCGTTGCAAATATAAAATTTGTGCTTGAATCGAGCACGGTAAAGCCCAGCACCCGCATTTCATCGGTCACTCTCTGCCTTGTTTTAATTATTCTATTGCAGGTTTCCTTAAAATATTCGTCGTCCTCAATGCTTGCCGAGCCCATTGCTATTGAAAGGGAATCGACTGTATAAGAATTATATGAATTTTTTACAGCCTCTAAAACCGATATGAGCGTTTTACTGCCGATTGCAAAGCCTATTCTAAGTCCTGCAAGAGAGCGGGATTTTGAAAAGGTGCCTGTTACAAGCAGGTTTTCATATTTTTTTGTTAAGGAAACACACGATGTACCGCCGAAATCGACATATGCCTCATCAATAACAACAACGCTGTCCTTGTTATATTCCATAAGCCTCTCAACAAAATCAAGTCCCTCACCAAGCGAGGTGGGTGCATTCGGATTAGGAATGATAACACCGCCGTTTTTTTCCCTGTAATCCTCGGGATTTATTCTGAAATTATCGTCAACGGGATATGTTTTGTACTCAATATTAAAAAGAGAGCACCACACGGGGTAAAAGCTGTATGTAAGGTCGGGAAACACAAGCGGATATTCGCTGTTAAAAAGTGCCTGAAAAGCAACAGCAATTACATCGTCGGAGCCATTGCCGACAAAGACATTTTCTGTTTTTACTCCGTAATATTTTGCAAGTGCTTCCTTGAGAGCTGTTGAATTTGCATTAGGATAAAGCCTCAGCTTTTCTGCATCAAATCGTTTCATAGCCTCAATTGCCTTCGGCGAGGGCGGATAGGGATTTTCATTTGCATTGATTTTAACAATATCGTTATCCTTGCTCTGCTCACCGGGCACATAAGGTGTTATTTTTCTTAAATTTTCGGTCCACAATTTTTCCATAGCTCATCACCAAAAGGGTTAAAATATTACTGTATATCTGTATCAAGTCCGAGAATATCCTCAGCCTCGCTGTTTTCAAGTGTTTCAACCTTGCGCAAATTCTTTTGAATAATTGAATTTCTGTGGTCTGCCTCGTCAAGCGCCTTGCCTGCCTCGTCAACCTTTTTCCTTGCCCTTGCAAGCAGGTCGCCGAATTTTTCGTACTGTGTTTTAGCAGCAGACAAAACCTTCCAAACCTCGTTTGCCTTTTCGTTAATCGCAATTGTTCTAAAGCCCATTGCAAGCGAATTAAGAAGCGCTGTAATAGTTGACGGTCCTGCTATCATAATGCCTTGTGCCTGAAGCCTTTCCGCCAAGCCCGACTTTGACGCGGTAATCTCTGCATAAAGCCCCTCGGTTGCAAGATACATAATTGCAAATGGCGTAGTATCAGGCGAATATATGTACTGTTTAATGAGCTTTGCCTCATCCTTAACTCTTGCCTCAAGTGCTTTTTTTGCTCTGTCAAGTGAATCAATATCACCTGCTTCTGCGGCGGCTGACAGCCTTGCATAATCCTCCATAGGAAATTTTGAGTCAACGGGAAGATAAATAAAGCCTCCGCTTTCCTGATTGGGAATTCTTATTGCAAATTCGACTCTGCCGTTATACTTTGGATTTGTCTGCACATTTGTATCATACATACCCGGTATGGTCTGGTCAAGAATATTTCCAAGCTGAACCTCTGCCCAGGTTCCTCTGCTTTTTACATTTGTGAGAACACGGTTAAGCCCTGTAACGCTTGTTGTTACACCCGCGCTCAGCTCCTTCATTTCGCCGAGGCTCTTGTAAACATTAGTAAGCTGCTCGGACACGGTTTTAAAAGAAGCATTAAGCCTTTGATTGAGCGTATCAGTCAGCTTTTCGTCAACGGTTTTTCGCATAAGCTCAAGCTTTTCCTCGTTACTTTTTTGCATAGAGCTTATTGCATCGGCAGTCACTCTTGTCTGCCTGTCGGTATTTTGATTGAGCGTTTCGATAAGCTTAATCTGCTGTTCGTAGTTTTTGTCGGTAAGGCTTTTCATTTGATTTGAAAGCCTTTCAATTTTTTCATCGGTGGATTTTGCGTTAATATCTATCTTTTGGTCAAGAAGTGCAACCGACGCATCGGGCTTTGGCTTTTTCATAATAAGCACAAGCAAAAGTACAATTGCCACACACACAAGACCGATTAAAGCATAAAGCAAAATATTTTCCATTATATCACTTCCCATTTTATTTTTTATAGTTTATCACATTACAATCCTTAAAACAACTTATTTTATTTATAGGTACAAATAAAGGTACAGCGATCATTCTTCTTTTTTAAACATCATACCAAACGGAGCAAAAAGCAAAGCGCATACAAACCATACACTGTAAATGCCGAAAATTCTTGTCAGCCCTGCACCTATAACGGCTCCGACAACAAAAAACAAATTGATAGAATAATAGGTCAGGCTGTCCTTGATTTTCGCCTTATTTCCTGTTTTTATCCCATAAAACAGAAGCTCTGTGGCATTTCTCAAATTACCCGTGCACATTGTTGTTGCCACCTTGTTACCGCCGATAACTCTAAAGCTTTCTACCTGAAGTGCGCAGACAAAGGACACCGTAGTATTTACAACAATATCCGCCTTGCCTTCAGGAACGAATGCCGTGCCAAACAGCAAAGCTATCTCGCTTAAAACCATAATCTGTCGCCAGTGTAGATTTGAAGAAGAATGAAGCCTTGATTTTACTATTTCCGTAATCATAATTCCGATTGCAAAAGCTAATATAGGAAAAACATAATACACAGCCTTTAAAAAATCTCTGTTTGCTATGCTTATTCCGAGCAAAACGATATTGCCCGTCTGTGCATTTGCAAAAACGCCTCCCCTCATAATATAGGTGTAGGCATCAAGAAATCCTCCGCAGACTGCAAGAATCATTCCGAGTATTAAATTTTCCGACATCTGCTTTGACGGTTTCAAAGTATTTCTCCCAAATTCTTTATTTTAGTTAATTGTAGCACCATAGTGCGTTTAATTCAATATAAAATAACACTAACTATGCTAAAATCGGCAGGATCAATCTCCTGCCGATTTTACTGTTATATAATCGTATATGTAAGCATTTCGTAATGAAGGCGGGTATTCTCGTCTGCTTCAAGAGGCAGTAGTGCCCTTGCAACGAGCACAGGCTCTTCATTCGGCATATCAACTCTTTTTAGGTGAGCATAATCACCGTCTATTTTAGTCACGATATAATCACGCGGCGTCAAAAAGTCGCTCATAATTTAATAAATACCCTGTGCCATCATAGCCTCGGCAACCTTTTCAAAGCCTGCAATATTTGCACCTGCAACAAGATTGTAGCCAAGACCGTATTTTTCGGCAGCCTTTACGGAGTTTTTATGTATCTCAATCATCGCATTGTGAAGCTTTGTGTCAACCTCCTCGGCAGTCCAGGAAAGACGCTGACTGTTCTGGCTCATTTCGAGTCCCGATACGCACACACCGCCGGCGTTAACCGCCTTTGACGGTGCAACAATCACACCCTCCGTGCTCATAAGAAGATTGAGTGCCTCCTCGGTTGTAGGCATATTTGCAACCTCAATATAATACTTTGTACCGTTTGCAATAATCTGCTTAGCCTCGGAAATGCCTATTTCATTTTGTGTAGCACAAGGGAGAGCAACATCAGCCTTAACGCCCCAAGGCTTTTGACCTTTAAAGAAGGGCACGCCGAATTTATCTGCATAATCCTCACATCTATCCCTGCCCGACGCACGCATTTCAAGAAGATAGTCAATCTTTTCATCGGTAATGATACCGTCCTTGTCATACACATATCCGTCAGGACCTGAAATAGTAATGGGAATACCACCGAGCTCTGCTATTTTTTTGCAGGCGCCCCACGCAACATTACCGAAGCCCGAAATAGCAAAAGTTTTTCCCTCTATGCTGTCATTTTCGTGCTTAAAAACCTCGCAGGCATAGTATATTGCACCATAGCCTGTTGCCTCAGGTCTGATAAGCGAGCCACCGTAGGAAAGTCCTTTACCGGTAATAACACCGTTTTCAAACGCGTCGGCAATACGCTTATACTGACCAAACAAAAAGCCTATTTCCCTTGCACCGACTCCTATATCACCTGCGGGAACATCGACATTCGGACCGATATGACGATAAAGCTCTGTCATAAACGCTTGACAGAAGCGCATAACCTCGCCCTTGCTCTTTCCTCTCGGGTCAAAATCAGAGCCGCCCTTGGCTCCGCCCATAGGAAGTCCTGTCAAAGAATTCTTAAAGGTCTGCTCAAAGCCGAGGAAATACATAATTGACGAATTAACGCTCGGATGGAAACGAAGTCCGCCCTTGTAGGGGCCGATGCTCGAATTAAACTGAACGCGGTAGCCTCTGTTTATCTGCGTTTTTCCTGCGTCGTCAACCCAAGCCACGCGGAAGGTAATAAGACGGTCAGGCTCTGCCATTCTTGTTAAAAGGTCATCCTCAACATATTCTGGATGCTCCTCGATAACATTTTCGAGCGACCTGAAAACCTCTTTTACACACTGAATGTACTCGGGCTTTGCATTATCTCTTCTTTCAACTGTTTTGATTACATTTTCAATGTACTCGTTCATATAAATTTCCCTCTCTAAAAAAAATCGCCTGAACTATAATTTAATTATAACGCTTTATCATATGCAATTCAACAGTTATGTAAAAAATAAATGGCTGCTCTGACTAAGCAGAACAGCCAAGCTTTAGTTTTTCTTTTTAAAAATTACACCCTTTGGATCTTTAATCACAAGAACGACAATCCAAATCACTAAAGCGAGTGCAACAACGGACAAGCCTAAGAACGCATCATTTATCATATCGGAAGGTGCGGGAGTAAAATACTCCGCGCCAAGCTCCTTGTATTCAAACACAGCGTCAATCATCCACATCAGCGACGCTCCCCAAAACAAATAGCAAAGCGTACTGAGCTTGTACTTATCCGATGGTGCGTTCCTATACCATAAAGCCGTGCAAATAACCGCAGATAATATCGTAATCAAAAGGCACATAATTTTACTCCTTTACAGCCTTTGACTTGATTGCTTTAAGCTTTGTGTCAACAACTGCGCATACAACACCCCAAGCAGCCGTTACGCTTACCGCCATAGCAGTACCTACGCTTGCCATTTCGGACAGCATCAGCTTGGTATCCTCAGGGTTATACATCGCCGTCAAAAACGGCGGAAACGGTACAATCTCGCCGTGCCACAAATGCTCAAATGCAAGAAGTACTACGCCTCCCCAAAGAAGCTTTGCAAGCCATCCCAATTTCTTTGAAACGGTAATTTTCTTTTCTTCAAAATCTACCGACTGAGCACCATCAAGCTGAGGAGCCTGAAGCTTTTCCTCCTTCTTTTTAAGTGCCACAGCAACGGCTGTAACTACTACTGCCTCAACAGCAGGTACAATAAAGCATGCCATATTCTAAACCTCCAAATAAAATTCTTTTATTATAATATCACCAATAAAGCTATTTTTCAAGTATTATATCGGATAAAATTTTATCAACTATTTCAGGTTGATTTTTATAATCGAACTTTCGTGCAAACATACAGGGGGACGACATTATTTCATCATAGTCCTCCATTGTCCAAACATAAGGATTTCCTCGTTTCCAGTCTATAAGTCTTGCACAGGCAAAATGGTCGTTGTCAAGCTCATTTTTGAATAGCTTGTCCTTAAAAGGAGAATTGATTAAAAGAGTTTGAACAAAGAATTCATCCGGAATGAATGTATACTTAAACTGTTTAAAAACAAAATTCTTATTGTCTAAAACATACTTGGCAAACTCACCTGTAATGCTAAACCATTGAGAGCCCTTTTGAACATCAAGGTTTTTTATTCTGTTTATTCCAAAGGCTCTCGCTGTTTTGCTTTCAAGCTTTGTGATTATTCGATTTATAATATTTCTTCTTCCCGGGGCAAAATGGTACGCCCTTATCCTATCAAGTTCAGTATCGTTAAGGCATTTTGAGGTGAAATGTAAAAATTCTCTACCGTTGTTTTTTGTAAAAAAACTATGTATTTCATCGTTTGACTTTATTGGCAAATCAATACCGGAAAGCAAATGAATATATTCATATTTCGTGCCATTGCTTAAAGCCTTTTCAAGCAGAGCATATTCTGCCCTAACCATATCGAAACCACCCCATCTGATACTGAAACGCTTGTCGGTAAATGAAACATCGGAGTGCTTTGTCAACTCAGAAAAGAAATCAAAATCAAAATCCTTAACCTTGGCATCAATATGGATATAAATATCATTTCGCTCATCGTCGAGTGAAAGTATTAACTTTTCCAAAAGCTCAAATTGATTGTGAGCAATAATCATATATGCATGCATATATAACCTTCCTTTTATAATTGACAAAAATTCAACAGATTATAGTTTGTCAAAAAGCTTTTTATTATAAAATACAGATTTTAATACTTTTTCAATTTTATCACCTATGAAAACAGACAAATGTTCAATATGTAATAGCTTGAATAATAGCTGTCTTAGCCACTCAATTGCCGAGCAAACTGCAAATACAGATATTATAGATATGACAAAGTGTACTGCCAATAACGGCGAATCAATATATTTTTTCGGAGCAACAATCGTTTTCCAAATCCAGTCTCTAACGAACGGATTAAGATGAATAAGATAAACGCCGAGAGTTAGGGAAGAAATTTTATTCAAAACTTTTTGTGCAACCAAATTTTTAATATCAATATTTTTAAAAAGTCGTAATTTACTAATCTTTTTTGACTTTTCATATAAATATTCTCCAAGCAAATCAATTATTTAATTATTTTTTATTAAGAAATGAAACATAGTCAAACTTAGTTTCAAAAACATTCATACCAAAAATATTTCTCGTTAAATAAACAATTGGATATGGCCCGTTGTATTTAGGATGAATATAATGAGCATACGGCTTATTATTGCTTTTATTTCTTGTTAAAAGCACCTTGTTATTGCACTTGAAGCTTTCAAATTTTTTCAAATCATCCTCGCTTGCATAGCCGGCTTTGTTGTAATCATCCTCGTTCAAATCATTTATATCATACATTATTACATATGTATTGTCTTTTTTTATTCTCCTTTTTCTTTCGTTCCACTTATCTCTGCCGTGCTCAAAAGAATCATAATGAATAAAATTGATATAAATATCGGGGATACCGTTTCCGTCGCCCTTAATTATTCCGACAGGCTTATTGTGAGAATTTATCCCACCGTCAATCATATCCTGCGATATATAGTAATCAAGATTTTCGAGAAAATATCCGAATTCCGATGTATTTATAGACAAGTCAATAGTCGGAGAATTAAATCTTTGACCGAGCCTATTATAGATAACACCACCGATACAGTTTGGACACAGAATTGTAAAATCAGTATTAGTCAGCCTTTTTCTGTAATGCCTATCAACAATTTTCTTTATTATTTTGTAAGCAAAAGAATTTTTCCAGATTTTTTTGAGTTTAGTAATCATAATTCTCCAGTGCAATCAAATAATTTTTACTTTTTTAGTAGTTTTTTTACAAGACCTTTACCTAAAGAAATCGCATTTTTAAATTCATCAGTTTTAAAAAAGCAAAGAACTACAATCGCATTTGCAACAATAACACATACAACTCCTCTAAGTATAAGATTTGCAAAAAGGTTTTCAAAATATATGTATTTGAAAATGACACTTAGCAAGCCAAAAGCAGTTAAAAATATGCACAGTTTTAATGCCTGCCTTACAAAATAGCTTTTAGCAGAGATTTTAAAAAAATACTTATGAACAACGAGAGGACACCATATAGCCGGTACAAAGCTACTTATTAGAGTACCTATAAATATACCCTCAATACCAATTAGCCTTGCAAAAACAACAGATACAACCAAATTTATTATACTTTCAATAATAGGTGACATCCTGTCCGGTTCAAAAACACCGGAAGCATTTCTCATTGAGTTAATCGGTAAGCGAGATATATAGACATAATAATTTATTACAAGCAAAAAGATAACAGAATAATTCAAAACATATTCGTCACCAATCCATATTCTTACAAACGGTGTCATCAAAAAATACAAACAGATTGCAGTAAAACTATTCATCCAAAAAGCTAAAAATTCGATATTTTTGTATGTTTTTATTTGATATTCTTTATCACTTGTTACAATCAAATTTCCTATGCTGGGTATCATCGCGTCGAAAAAGCTTGATGTTATTGTTTTAATAACATTGATAAGCATATTATAGTTAGCAACATACCCCACCATTGTTACATTGATTATAGAAGATGTAATTATGCTGTCTGTTTGTGAAATTACAACCTGACCGATTCGGTGACAAAGCAGTGCTTTTATTTTATTAAATATTGTACTTTTATCTTCTTTTGACAGCCTTTGTGCATTTCTATGCTTTAAATACGGATATTTTTTTCCTGTATAAAGATTTATATATATATTTCTGATTAAACCGATAATTGATGCAGTGACTAAATAAGCAATATAATTTTTCCAAACCAACAAAACAATAATTTGAAATACAATAATTATAATATTGACAACCATATTTATATTAGTTATCAAATATGCTTTTTGATCAGCAGAAATTATTGTAGACTTGTATGTAATCAAATAAGAAGTAACCGTATTGAAAATATAGATACAGTAAATTATCGTTAAATGCTCTACACCCTCAGAGCCTTTTGCTATTTTGGGCAAAAACGGGATTAACACAATACCTATTGCAAAAACAACCATTGCCACAATTCTGTAAGCCTTGCGATAAAAATTGATTAACGCCTGTATTTTTGGAATATCATTGTCAGCAAGAGGCTTGTACAGACTGAAGCTAATCGCAGTACCTATACCCAAGTCTGCAAGCGAAAGCATACCTAAAACATTTGTAAAAAGACTATTTACACCGACATAGGTTGAACCGAGGGTTTTAATTAAGATTGTTCTTAAAACAAAGTTTAAAACTGTTGAAAGAAGCGTACTCGCATTTGACCATATGAAATTTTTAATTGAAGAGCCTGTTCTGGACATAACAAAACCTTTACCCTAACTAATTTACACTTATCATTTGCTATTTAATTTGTACTGATGTTTTTTTGCATAAGCTTTTATAAAAACTTTATAAATACAAGGAAACAAATATAAAAACAATGTTTTAAGCTTAGTGATTTTTGAATATATATTTTCTTGAAATATTTCTGTCTTGTGCTTGATAATTCTGTTTCTCATTTCAGGAAAATAATTCATACAAGAGTTATTTCTACACATTTGCTTTATTGTTCTAAAGGTTTTCATAACATCACCTTTTATACAATACTTTAAAACATCACTATCTGCTTGTTCAAATATTATATCCATAACCCTATGTTCATCAAATCTATGTTCATCAAACATTTCATTTGAAGCAGAATTATAATTTAAAATATAATGATAACGACAAACATCATTATAAACCATTTTTTTAATATTCTTTGAAACTTGAAAATTAAACAATGTATCCTCTGCAAATTTAAACCTTGTATCAAAACGGATACTGCCTATGCAATCAGCCTTATAAAGCTTATTGCAAGGACTTACCGGAAGAATACCAAGGCCCTCGCCCACATCAGATAAAAGAGCTTTTGTGTTAACCTCTTTAATACTGCAATCTCCTGTTGTCCAATCCTCTTTTTTACCGTCGTCGGATTCTCTTATAATACCGCAACGCGCCGCGTCGGCATTATGCTCAATAATTTGAGAAAGCATTACTTCATACATATCACTGTCAATATAATCATCTGCATCTACAAAGCCTATGTACTCACCGACGGCATTATCAATACCAACATTGCGAGCAGAGGAAGCACCGCCGTTTTCCTTGTGAATAACTTTAATTCGCTTATCCTTTTTTGCCCACTCATCACAGGATTTTGGAGTTTCATCGGTTGAGCCGTCATCTACAATTATTATTTCAAGATTTTTATATGTTTGATTTACTATGCTTTCAATGCAATGATTAAAATATTTTCCGGCATTATATACCGGAATTATTACGCTGATTAACGCAGTATTCATATATTACCTCAATATTTTTTATAGGCTTTAAACCAATGAATTGATTTTTGATTTTCGGGCTTTGGAGGAGTCATATAGTCGCCGTATTGCATAGTCAATATGTAATCATAATCTGAATAAACGGGAGCTTTAAAATCCTCAAAATCCAAATAAACAGTATTCTTAAATGCATCAGCCTTGATAAACGGATTAGTATCAAGTTGCAAAAGCATAGCACAATAATTACCGCTTTTTTCCTTTGCATTAAGCAAATCTGCATGCCTGATTATTCTTTTTCTAAAAGGAATAGTTGTAAGCTTAAACAAAAATTTCGCGATATATCTTATACTGAATGCTTTATGATGTGATATTTTGTGCCCCATTAAATAAGCGATTGTGTCCCATCTGTCTGCTCTCGCTCTTATTTTGTTAAGTATTTGTTCATGTTCATTTTCAGGAGCATCAACATTCACATAATCAAGAGGAAAAATATCTATATATAATCCCATATCTTTTTCGGCACGCCAATCTTCAGTTATACAGGTGCTTTTATCAATCATCTTTGCAAAAGGATAGAAATAGTCTTTTGAATACCGATAACATTTGATTTCGTATTTTTCGTCTTCATACTGAAGGCTCATAAGCTTTTCATAATCGGCTCTTTTAACAAGAACATCAATATCATCATCCCATGGAATAAAGCCCTTGTGTCTAACAGCTCCTAACATAGTGCCAAAAGCGATAGAATACTCAATATCGTTTTCCCTGCATATTTTATCAAAGCGTTTTAAAATACTCAGTTCTGTTGCCTTTATTTCGTCTAATGACATTTCTCTTTTATTCATCTGTGTTTCCTTTCTATCAAATAATTATAAAAAGATGGAAAAAGCCACAAAAGAAATGTTTTAATTTTATCATTTCCTGTATAAAGATTTGATTTGAAAATTGTTTTCTTGTATTTCACGATATAGTTTCGCAAATATTCGTATTTTTCCTTAAATTTACCACTTTGAATTACTCCGCTGAGCACTACAAAGCAAGAGCTTATCAAGCCCCTTACTGCATAATCTTCAAGCTCTGTGTTTTTTTCTTCTTTAAGTATCATTTCTTTTGAATATACTGCATCAAAAGCACCTATTGAAAAGCTTCCATGCACGATACTGCTTTCATTTTGCATATAGTGATACAGCTTTGAATCACATTCAACTATAATCTTTGCATTCTTAAAGGTATAATAGTTGAACAACAAATCCTCACAGCACTTCAAGCTCGGCATTTTTATACCGTTAACTACTTCTCTTTTATATAGCTTATTCCATAAAACGCCATACTTGTAGTCACCCATACAGATTTTCTTCAAGGCGTCGAATTGCGAAACATCCCTAATGTTCGCATTTACATCGGTTTCATCATTGATGTGATAGCCGCAAACAGAAATTTCGGCATTGCTTAATTCTAAATTTTCAATCAAGGTCTTATACATATCAATTTCTATATAATCATCACCGTCAACAAAACCAATATATTCACCTGTTGAATTTTCGATACCTGTATTTCTTGCAGATGCAACACCGCCGTTTTCTTTATGAATAACCTTTATGCGATTATCCTTTTTTGCCCATTCGTCGCACATTTGCGGGCAATTGTCGGGCGAGCCGTCATCAACAAGGATGATTTCAAGATTTTTATATGTTTGACTTACAATGCTTTCGATACATCTGTCAAGATACTGCTCGGTCCTGTAAACCGGAACAATTATGCTTATCAGTTCTTGTGCCATTATAAAAAATTCCTCAAAAGCTTAATATATTTTTGCAGCATAAATCTGCTTCGCTTTTTAATACTCAAATACAAAATTCTTGTATGACTCGGCAACAGCAATGGATTTATTTTATCCATTGCCGACACAACAGTATCATTACCTACTATTTCATCAAGAACGGCATTCTTCTCTGCTTTGGTTTTGGGATTAGCGGCATTAGCCTCATTACGAATAACAAAATTCACCAAATACAAAAGATAATACGGAAGCTGGCTTGACAAATCGACATTCAGCTGTGCACTCTTTTTCACCAAGGCTTCATATGGCAGATAAATAATATTCTGCAAATTAGAGTCATACGCCTTAGTCATTGACTCGGGATTTATACGGTAGTGATAAAGTGCCCTGTCAACAAATGCGATTGTCTGACATTCCATTAAACACGGATATGTAAAAGCAATATCCTCGCCCATTCTTATCCTGTCATCCGTGTCCATCAAGTGTTTTTCAAGCAGCTCTCGCTTGAAAACCTTTGTCCAGCAATTCGGATATATTCCAAAGCGATAATACTGATTATCAAACAGCATTGTCGGAAAGATTTCATTTTCTATTTCTTCCCTAACATATAATTTTCTGTTTAATTTGTAATCGCTTTTTGTCGGATTATTCGGATACTCATAATAAAATTGGGTGATTACACAATCCGCATTGGTTTCATTTATTGTGCGTAAAATCTGCTCGTACATATCAGGCTCAATCCAATCATCACCGTCAACAAAGCAAGCATATTCACCCGACGAAGCCTCAAGCCCTGCCTTACGGGCAGAAATCAGCCCACCGTTTTCCTTATGGACAACTCTTACTCTGCTGTCCTTGTTTGCATACTCATCGCAGATTGACGGACAGTTATCCGGAGAGCCGTCATCAACAAGGATAATTTCAATATCCTTGCAGGTTTGCGCAATAATGCTCTCTACACATTGTCTTATATACTTTTCAACCTTGTAAATCGGAACAATAATACTAATCATAGTGCCACCTTAATCAAATTTTATCCAATGAAGTGAGCTTCCGTTGCACAGATACCAAAAATGCACTGCTGTAAACGCACAAAACAAAAAAATCACAATCGGTCTTAGCTTTACCCTAATATCCACCGACGGAAGAACATATCCATTGGGACATATCATCTTGCCTCTTTTTATCTGATTGCTTTGAATCTGCATACCTATCATAAAAATCAAAGCACCCAAAGCAGGCAATATCCACCTCGCAAAGCGGACAAAAATCAATCCGCTGAGAATCGCCCCAAGCATAAAGTATATTGTTATTGAGGTGTATTTATACAGTCGCTTTAAATCGTGTGAATACTCGCTGTTAAGAAAATAATACGAAACATAAATAAAGAAAATTACCAAAACGACTAACAGTACAACATTCACCCAAAACATAGTTCCCGTTCCAAGCGTACCGTTTGCCGAGTGCCTTTCTGCCTTTCCTGCTATTGACTGAATAAAGCTATTGTCTGTTTTTTCTGATAGATATTTAATCAATATTCCTCCTCCGGACAACCCGAACATAAGAACAAAATTTATAAATTTACCGCTTGTGTTCAAAGTTAACTCTGCAATCAATACAAGTAAAACCGGCATTATTCCGGCTGAATGAGTAAAGGTTGCAAGTATATATCCAACATAGCACAGAGGTATATTTTTTCTTTCCACCAAATGATAATAAGCGCAGGCAAATGATACAGCAAAGGAAAGACCGTTTCTTATTCCGCTTGCGGTATCGTAATACCAATAAGTAGAAAGGAAAAACATTATTCCGATAAACATATGAAATTTATCTATATTAAATCTGTTTGCTGCCTTGTATATTACAAGAAGCATAAGCCCGTAAACAATAAAAATCGTAACCGTTTGAAGCCATCTGTTGTCAGGAAAAAAGCTTATAAAATAAAAATAGTACGCGGCAACTCTGTATGTATTCCATTCATAAAGATTTTCCTTAAACGCCCGGTGAAGTTCTTCAATTCCGTCATTACGCATATATCTTATTTCCTGATAATACCTCACTAAATCATCGGTATCGTATGGTACCATATTATACGCAAGAACAGCAAGAAGCACCGTAACTACCGCAAGAGGAAACCAGATGTTCTTTCTCGGTGTAATCCAATAAAGCACGATAAAAACTATAATAATTGCAACAAATACTTCAACTGCCGTTAAACCGAACATCTTGATCACCCCTTTCAAAATTTTAATCTAAGTATATTTTTTCAAGCTGCTTTGATATATTTGAAATAGCGTATTCGTTAACTATCCTTGAATTATTTACATTTTTCCTGTCATATTCAAGCATTTTTTCTGCTTTTTCTGCCCAAACATACGGACTTTCTTTAAGCGAAGCAAATTCAACATTTTTATTAAGAGCCGTCTTTTTATTTACCGTATCGGAAACAAGGCAGGAAAGACAATTTGCCTGTGCTTCTATCAATGTCAGCGGAAAGCCCTCGTGAACAGACGGGAATACAAAACAATCCATAGCATTTAAAAGACGGTCGGCATCCTTTCTGATTCCTGTAAAAATGACACAGTCATCCAAATCAAGAGAGTGTGCTTTTTCTTTAGTGTCTTCATATTCCTCGCCCTCTCCCACAAGAAGCAAATACGAATTGCTGTGCTTTTTATGAAATTCATTAAATACATCCAACAAAAATTTTTGATTCTTTATATAGTACATTCTTCCAATATGGCCAAGCACAACTGCATTTTGCGGAATATTAAGCTCCTGCCTTACGGCTTGTCTGATTTTTTCATCGTATTTATATCTGTTATAATCTATACCGTTATTTAAAACAATTCCGCTTTTGTTAAATGTTCTTCTTCCAAAGAGAAATTCACCGCTTTCCTTGCTACACGCAATCATATCGGTTGTGCATTTTTTTAATATAATTCGCATAATAGACCTATAAACACGAGCAATAAGCTGTTTGATTTTAGAAGGATCAAGTATAAGCGGCTGAGAAAAATGCGAGTGCGTAATTCTTTTTTTTACCCTGCATTTTTTTGCTGCAAGCATTACAAAACCGCTGTAAAACGGCAAATGACTGTGAACTATATCAAAATGTTCTTTTTCAAACAGCTCAAGATAGTATTTATAGCTTGCAAAATAGCCCAGACTGTCGTCAGGCTGATGAATCACTCTGATTCCCTGTTGCTCAATATACGGCTCAAGTGGGCCTTTGTAGCTGTGCCTGACACAGTATGCACATTCAAATTTTTCTTTATCAAGATTTTCTTGAAGCCTTACGGCAACTAAATCCGAGCCTCCGTATTCGAGCGGTTCGTTAACAATCAAAACCTTTTTCTTTTCGTTCATAAATAAACCTAATCTCTTAATTTAATATAAATTTTCGCAAAAAAGTAAAGGATATTTGCCCATTTGTTTTTTATACACAGTCTTACGGCAAAATGCACAATATTTTCATAACCGTATTCAGGCTTATAGCATGAATAGAATTTTTCACACATACTTCTTATTTCGGATTTTTTCTCTATGCCTGTCTTATTTTTATCTTTAAGCTCTTCCATAACACAGGTAGCAAAGCTGTCCGTATGCAGCTTATCCCAAACGCGAAGCAAGCTGTTTTTTTGTTCATTTGAAAAGGGACTGCGGCAGATTGTATCAAAAGCCTTGTCAAAAACTATCGGATAAATATCTATAAGTCCTTCTTTTCTTTTATGGACAAGTGAGCTTTCGTTAGTAATATCATAAAAATAGACTGATGTATTTTCCAATATTACATCGTCACACAGCATAAGATACTCGAGGCAGAAATTAAAATCCTCTGCAACAGGCATTCTTTCATCAAAACGAAGGTTGTTTTTTTCAATAAGCTCTCTGTCGAACACTTTGGAAACAGGACTATTGATTGTCCGTGACAAAACCAAAATTCTGCATTTTGTAAAAAAATCAATGTTTTTATCCTTATTGCATAGAGCTGATGGGATATTTCTCTTATTTACTCCGCTTTTACCGACAGTTGAAAAAGACATAATACCCATACCGCCGTGAAAAGAGTTTTTTAAAACACAGGAAAAATAGCCTTCATCAACATAATCGTCGCTGTCAACAAAAAGAATATACTCACCCTTAGCGCAGTCTAATCCTTTGTTTCTTGCCGAAGCGGCACCACCGTTTTCTTTATCAATTACCAATACATTATCAAATGCTTTTTCATACTCTTGACAAATCTTTAAACTGCCGTCTGTTGATCCGTCATTTATCAAAATAATTTCATAATCATCATAATCCTGATTAAGTATGCTATCAAGACACCTTGAAAGCTTTTCTTCGGCATTATACACCGGTATTATAACTGTATATTTCATCATTTAACCTAATTTTATAGCTCTTTTAATTTGCTTAATTACAGCGCCCAAGGTATTGAGCAAATTAAATTTTCCTTTGAATTTTAAATCAATAACCTCTATATTGTCCAACCTGTTATATGTATGTATTCCGATATAATTATTTTGACAATTAAGTTTAATATCTTTAACGTTAACTGTTTTGATAAGGTGTTCTCTGTATGAGTCACTTGAAATACAGTCTATCTCGTTAAAGTTAAGCTTTTCACCGTAAGACTCTGAGCAATCTTGAGAGGGACGAATGCATTTTCCTCTGTATTCAAATACCTTTCCTGCTCCTCTGGCCGTTTTTATATCAACTTTAACAGGATTACTGCTACATTCCTTTATCTCATTGCCGTCATCATAAAACAAATCTATTCTGTCAAAAACATTGTTATCATCAACACGCTCGGAAATATAATAATCTGTGCCGTCCTTAGCAAACAATGTTGTATCGACAAGCCTATCATTGAGAATAACCTTTTCCTTCTCCCACTTATCGGGAAAGCTTGTGCACTTCAACCTAAAAAGCTCCCCCTGCTTATTCGATTCGGGGATTATGTAATATTCTGCGTTTTTTTCAAAAATAAACGGATATGACAAATGCTTTTCAGATTCATAAATTAAGTTAATTTTGCCGATACTGTTTTGCGTTATTTCGCGATAGCCAATCATACCCTTTCGCTTAAGTCTGTCATAAAGCTCGAAAAACAAATAATACAAACCGTCCTTTTTTGCAAGAAATGGATCGGCAGTCCAATATCTGAAATTGTCTTTAATAACACAAAATTCACCGTCACAGTCGTCCAATATGCAGTCATGGCTGTTTTCATTAAACCTTACTGCACAGCACCATATTTCGGGAAAAAGAAGTGATTTAGCTTTGTTTATAATAGACATATAATCATCCTTTATAGTAATCCGCGAGTTGATTTGCACAGTCATATATATCCCAACCGGCAGATTTCATTATCTCAAAATTATCTTTTCGCTGTGATTTGCTGAGTTCTGTTGCTTTTTTTGCCCATTTTTGAGCACCCTCGTTAAGAGATAACGAAAGTGCATTTTCCGTAATCAATGCCTCGTCGGTGACAGAATCAGACATCAGCACGGGCAGTCCCGCCGCCTGTGCTTCAATTACCGATACAGGCAATCCTTCCCTTGTTGACGGAAACACAAAAACATCTGCCGCCTGCAAAAGCTCGCTTACATTATTTCTCATTCCTAAAAAGATTACCTTATCTGTTATTGCGTACTCTCTGCAAAGCTTGTCTGTTTCATCAGTATGCTCTGCACCGATCAGCATTAGCCTTGAGCTTGGATTTTGCTTAATTATTTCACTAAAAGTCTTTAGCAAAAAAGGATGATTTTTTTGAGCTACATCCGTTCTGCCAATATGAGCAACAACCAACTCATCAGAAATGCCGAAATCTGCTCTGACCTTATCTCTTGTGCTTTGATTAAATCTGTATTTTTGACAGTCAATGGCATTATTTAGAACGGTGTAATTTTTGCCATACCAATAATCACCTGCAGCCTTACTGCACGCAAATTTTTTATCTGCAAGAAATCTTGTCGGCTTGTTCAACATTTCATTACGCTTTAGATTTTCAGGTTTAAGTGAAAACAATGTCGAATGACAATGACAGAAGATTTTTTTTATGCCTGCCCTTTTCGCCGCAGGTGCAATAAAAACAGTAAAATGCGGTGCGTTTATATGAAGCACCTCCCACTCGCCCTTATGGGAATTAAAAAATCGGTCCATTTCGCCTTTTAAAAGTTTTTTGGGAGAAGGAGGATTGATTTTGAATACTCTGCCTCCGAGAGCCTCAATTTCTGCCTGACGGTTTTTCTCCTGATAAGAAAAATATACAACATCAAATCTAATGTCCTCAGGCATAGCCTTTGCATAATTAAGAATCACGCTCATTATTCCGTTTGATATTCCTATATCCGGAATCATATGCAATATCCTCATCTGATACCTCAAATCAAATTCAGTGATTTATATATTTCCAAAAGCTTTAAATTAACATTTTGTGTTGAATATGCTTTTGCTCTTTCGGCATTCTCATTTCCGAATTTTTCAAGCAAATAAGGATGCTCGATAAGCTCGGAAATTCTGTCGGCCATTTTTTCTTTTTCCCCGATTTCTACCAAAAATCCGTTTATACCATTTTCAATCACATCCCTGTTTCCGCGAACATTTGTTGCCACAACAGCATTTCCAAGTGCCATAGCTTCAATTATATTTACAGGGAGTCCCTCTCTCACGCTTGAAGAAACAGAGACATCGCTCAGTCCTGCAAGTTTTTCAATATCTCTTCTATAACCCAAAAATTCAACCTGACTGTCAATTCCCATTTCAATAACAGTCTTTTCAAATTCTTCAATCAGCTCTGTCTGACCGGGACAAAGAAGCTTGACTATATATCCCCTCTCCTTTAGAAGCTTAACCATACCAAAAAGCATAATATGATTTTTTTCTGCGGTTAAATTAGCCGGATATATTAAAATAAAATCATCTGCTGAATATCCGTATTCATCGCGAAGAAGTGATTTTTCCTCTTTGCCTATCGGGTGAAATTTATCAAGTTCAACACCAACTCCGTTGATTTTACAGATTTTCTTTGCATAAAACTCGTTTTTTGCCAAATTGTAATCCTCTTGGTTGATAGTAATCAGGCAGTCGGTATATTTTGAAAGATACTTTTCAACAGGATAAAAGAATTTCCAATTAAAGCTCGAGGCACCCTTATAAAAGTGAAATCCGTGGGCAGTATAAATAACCTTTAAGCCTTTTTTACGAAGCGACCTTGCTGCAAGCCTTGTTACAACTGCACCCATAGGAGTATGACAGTGAACAGCATCGTAGTCATTATTTTTAAGAATTTTCTTTAGTATTTTGTATGCCTTAACATTATCAAGGCTATAAGGACTTCGAGAAAAAGGAACCTCATATACATGGTCAATAGCTGATGTATCAAGTCCCGGCTTATCGGCAGAATTATCCCTGTAAGCCGCATCAACCGTACAGCCAAGCTCCTTAAGTCGCTTGATAAAAGGCATATGAAATTGTCCTATATGACTGCGAACAGTAGCTACGAATAAAACTTTCATAATTTTCCCCCAAATTAAACAGTTTGACCTTCGTTTTCCTTTGACGGTGCATTGATATCGGCAGCCGTACCCTGAACGGTTACGGCAACATTTTCATTGTCCTCATTTTTGAGAACGCTCAGAGCTGTCATAAAAATAATCTTAATATCAAGCCAAAGGCTTATGTGTTCGACATAGTAAATATTAAGCCTTATTCTTTCGTGCCATTCGGTATGCTTTCTGCCGTTAACCTGTGCCCAACCGGTTATGCCGGGCTTGACCTCAAACATCCTTTTTTGCTCGTCGGTATATTCCTCTATCGGCCACGGATGATATGTAAGAGGCGGTCTGAAGCCGACAATCGACATTTCACCCTTGAGCACATTGATAAGCTGAGGCAGCTCGTCAATGCTTGTTGCACGAATAAATCTTCCGACCCTTGTAACCCTCATATCTCCTGCAAAGGAATACTGCCCTGTTCCCATCTGCTCGGCACCCTGACACATTGAACGAAATTTATATATTTCAAATTCCTTTGCGTCCCTGCCGAGCCTTACCTGCTTAAAAAATACAGGTCCCTTTGAATCAATTTTAATAAGAACAGAAACTATAAGCATAAGCGGAGATAAAGCTATCAGCCCCAAAGCCGAAACAACAATATCACAAAATCTTTTAAACACATTATACATTTCATCACCTGCTTACAATTTTATCTACACACGAAACAAGCATTTTGTGGTTTTCTTCAATCTCCTGCGACGAAGCAGTTTTGAGATATTTCTCATATTCTCTCTGCTTTTTTAAACCGGATTTAAAAAGCTCATCAATTTCGTTTTTGTCACTTATTTGGTCAAGATTGCAGAAGCTTCGTGAAAGAATTGCGCACGATGAGCCTAAGCGATAATGCTCAGAAACAATATACTGTGCCGGTAAATCCCCCTCGCCTATTCTGCCGAAGCCGCCAAAGCCAAATGCTATTCCTGCTTTTTTGAGTTTATTGCAAATTTTCTCAACTGTCCCGTCACATAAAAGCTCAAACAAAAATCTTTTTTTCAGGCTTAAATGCAAATCGTTAAGTCCTATGTATATCTCATCAATACCGTCAAGCGACAGCACCTCGTCAAGACATTCCATTGCCTCCTTATTCTCAAGCAAAAGCATTGTTTTTGCTCTTGAAGAAACAATATCAAGAAACGCCTTAACCTCCTGTGTGCTCCTCCACATAGGGAGCATTATTATATCAGCACCCGCTTCAATAACAGCGTCAATCTCTTTTTTTGAGCCTTCGTGAATAGGATTAACCCTGACAAGAAGCTGTGACGAGGAAATCACCTTTCTCAAATTTTTAACATCTTCAACCGTGTGATGATTTTGAACGGTATCCATTCCGCCCTGACGCTCATCTTTTCCTATATATTCCATATCAACAAATATTCTGTCAACACCGTATTTTTGCGCAATAAGTGCAACATCGCATCGATTTGTAATATACATCAACTTAAGCATCAAGGTTTCTCCTGTTTTATAATTTCAACATCAACAATCTATATATAAATTTATTATATTATAAAACATCTTATTCGTCAATAATTATGTTATTTAGATATAATTTTAAAATTCTCAAGCATATAATATATTGCATATTTCTGTGACAATTTTGTAATTGTAATATAATAACATATTTGCTATAATAAATTCATTGTTAGGAGGTTTTTTATGCAAGCGTTTATAGAAATAATAAAAGCCATTGTTTTGGGCGTAGTTGAGGGTATAACCGAATGGCTGCCCATCAGCTCAACAGGACATATGATACTTGTTGACGAGTTTTTACACCTTAATGTTTCGCCTGAATTTAAAGAGATGTTTCTTGTGGTAATTCAGCTCGGTGCAATACTCGCGGTTGTGGTGCTTTATTGGAATAAGCTGTGGCCCTTTGGCTTAGAAAACAAAAAGATTGTTGCAAAAAAAGACATATGGTCAATGTGGTTTAAGGTGCTTGTTTCGTGCGTGCCTGCCGCTGTTGTCGGTGTTCTTTTTGATGATAAGCTCAACGAGCTGTTTTATAATTGGCAGACCGTTTCAATTATGCTCATTGTGTTCGGTATTCTCTTTATCATAATCGAAAACATAAACAAAAAAAAGCAGTCAAAAATCAACTCTATTGCCGAGCTTACATACACATCGGCACTTATTATCGGTGTCTTTCAGCTCATTGCGGCAGTTTTTCCCGGCACATCAAGAAGCGGAGCAACAATCCTCGGCGCTATTCTTATCGGAGTGTCAAGAACGGTTGCGGCGGAATACACCTTTTTCCTTGCTGTGCCCGTAATGTTCGGTGCAAGCGCACTCAAGCTTGTTAAATTCGGCTTTAACTTTACATCGTTTGAGCTTATAATTCTCGCAGTCGGTCTTGTTGTTGCGTTTATCGTTTCAATTCTTGCAATCAAATTCCTTATGGGATATATCAAAAAGCACGATTTCAAGGCATTCGGCTGGTACAGAATTATCCTCGGTGCAGTTGTTATTCTCTACTTTGCATTGATTGCAAAATAAATAAATTTTGATTTATAGAGTTGAATTGAAAGAAATAACTGTAGGGCAAGGGCTTGCTCTTGCCGAATGGTTATAAAAAATATATATCGGCAGGAGTAAATCTGCGATTCGGCAGACCCTTTTGTCTGCTACGCAGACATTTCCCCTAGTAGGGGAATAACCCCTGCCCTACGATTTTAGCAATAAAAAATCTGATAAATTGATGGATTTTTTCGTTAGGCAAGGCTTTGGTAAAATTTCGTCGACGGGAGCATACGCGGTGTATGTGACCGAGCGGAATTTTGCCAATAACGACGCGTAACGGAAAAAGACACAATTTAGAAAAAAATCACACGGATGAAACCGTGTGATTTTTTGTTGTTTATATTATAAATTTATAATTCCGTTTCCGCCGTTGACAGCCATAAACGCTGTTGCAAAGACAAGCGAAACAATTGTCATAAGCTTAATAAGAATATTGATTGACGGTCCGGAGGTGTCTTTAAACGGGTCGCCGACGGTATCACCGACAACTGCCGCCTTATGTGCCTGCGAGCCTTTTCCGCCGTCCTTAAGACCTTCAATATACTTTTTAGCGTTATCCCAGGCACCGCCCGAATTTGCCATAAATACAGCCATCATAACACCGCTGACAAGTGAGCCTGCAAGCAGACCTCCCAAGGCTTCGACGCCAAGCAAAAATCCTACTGCAAGCGGTGTGAGAACAGCCATAACACCCGGCAAAATCATCTCATTGAGCGCCGCCTTTGTTGATATGGAAACACATCTGTGATAATCGGGCTTTTCCGTTCCTGCAAGAATTCCCGGCTTTTCTCTGAACTGTCTTCTTACCTCTTCAATCATTTTGTTGGCTGCCTTTCCGACACTGCTCATAGTAAATGCAGAGAACAAAAACGGCAGCATTCCGCCGATAAAGAGTCCTGAAACAACCTTTGCATCAAGAATACTCATACCGTTTTTGCTGATGCCCGTGGTTTCTGCAAAGGAGGCAAAAAGTGCAAGTGCGGTAAGTGCGGCAGAGCCGATTGCAAAGCCCTTGCCTATTGCCGCCGTTGTATTACCCACCGAGTCAAGCTTGTCCGTAATCTCCCTAACCTCAGGCTCAAGCTCACTCATTTCCGCTATACCGCCTGCGTTATCCGCAATAGGTCCGTAGGCATCTACCGCAACCGTCATACCCGTTGTTGAGAGCATACCGACAGCGGCAAGCGCAATACCGTAAAGACCGAAAAATTTGTATGAAACAAGAATACCCATAGAAATAAAAAGGATAGGTAAAGCGGTTGATTTCATACCCACGCTCAAGCCGCTGATAATATTTGTTGCGCTTCCCGTTTTTGAGGATTCGGCAATTTCTTTAACATATTTATGCCTGTCGGATGTATATATTTCGGTCAGCTTTCCGATTGCCGTACCGACAACAAGTCCTGCAAGAACACACCAAAAGCCGTTAAAGCTCAACAGCACGCTTCTGCTGAGAATAAAAGTGGTAACCAAAACAATCGCCGTCGTTGCATACTCACCGATATTAAGTGCCTTCTGCGGATCACTGCTTTTTGAATTTGACACAAAAAGGCTTGAAATAATTGCCGCAATAATTCCTACGGCGCAAAGAGCAAGCGGAAATACTGCAGATCTGATACGCATTTCTCCGCTAAAGCCTGCAAAGGCAAGAGTTATTGCAGAGATTATTGAGCCTACATAGCTTTCAAAAAGGTCTGCGCCCATACCTGCTACATCGCCGACATTATCACCGACATTATCTGCAATTGTTGCAGGATTTCGCGGGTCATCCTCCGGAATTCCTGCCTCAACCTTTCCCACAAGGTCAGCGCCTACATCAGCCGCCTTTGTATATATTCCGCCGCCGACTCTGGCAAAAAGAGCAATTGACGATGCGCCGAGACTGAAGCCTGTGAGAATATTGAGCATACTGTAATTGTAGAGTAAATCTGCCTTTTTTGAAATAAAAAGGAAAATTGCACCCACACCGAAAACTCCAAGACCTACAACCGAAAGTCCCATAACCGCTCCGCCCGAAAAAGCAACTCCCAGAGCCTTGCTGAGTCCGTGAGCCTTTGCCGCCTGAGCAGTTCTTACATTCGCCTTAGTTGCAACAGACATTCCGAAAAAGCCTGCAAGAGTTGAGAAAAGCGCACCTATCACAAAGCATACGGCTGTTGAAAAGCCGATAAGAGCCCATATCAGCACAAAAAGAACAACCATAAATACCGCAAGAATTTTGTATTCGGAAAACAAAAATGCTCTTGCGCCGGTAGCAATTGCGCCCGATATTTCACGCATTTTTTCATTACCTGCATCTTTTTTGCCGATACCGATTGCCGTCAAAACAGCAAAGACAAGACCGGCGACGCCTGCAACAAGAGCCAAAATCAACAGTATGTCCATAAAAATCACCTTTTTTTCTTTTATTTTACACCTATTAAAACAATAATAAAAGGCTTTTTTATAATATTTTATAAATTATTTTACACGGTATAATTGATATTTCTGTATGCCGTGGGGCTCATTCCCTTTTGCTTGGAAAAGGTTTTTGAAAAATAGCTCATATCGTTAAAGCCACAGCTAAGTGCAATATCCGTAACCTGTCTGTCGGTAAGGCGCAGGCGCTCACCAGCCTGCTCTATTCTGTAATAATTGAGATATTCAATAGGCGTTTTTCCCGTAATCTGCGAAAAGGCACGGCAAAAATATCTCGGCGACATTCCTGCAACCGACGCAAGCTCGCTGAGGGTTATTGTACTGTCATAGTTTTCTCTTATATATGTAAGAACATTCTTGAGCCTGAGTATTTTTTCTCTGTTTTTTGAAACGGAAACAGGCTTTTCCTTAAGAGATATAAGGCTTCCCATCAACTGCCACATAAGTCCGACGGTTGTCCACTCGTAGCCCTTTTGCTCCTTTTCCATAGACTCAAATATTCTGTCTGCAAGCTCTGCCTGAACGCTCCCCTTACGAAACACACCCGTATATCCGTTTTCGTCGGCAATAAACTCTCCGGCGCTTCTGGCACACACGGGAGTATCGTGCAAAAGAGTTCCGAGGTCAAATACAACACATTCATATATGCAGTCAGTAGGCTCTCCGCCGTGCACAACACCGTCACCTATCCACGCGCAATCCCCCTCATTAAGAGTGAACGCCTTGCCGTCAAGAGAAAGCTCAAAGCTACCCTTCATAATCAAAATGAGCTCGTATTCCAAATGCCAATGCAGAGGCATTTTATACCTTGACGCCGTGCTGTCAACATAATAAAGCTCTATCGGAAAATCAAAGGTGCCTCTTTTTTTGTTCTCATACAATGAGCTGTAATCCATAAAACCACCAAAAAAGTGAATATTGTCATATTATATCGTCATAAAATGCCAAGCAATACGACTTGTTATATAATATAATACAAATATAAGGTAGCATAAAATACCTATATTGTCAAACACCGAAAGGAGAAAGCTATGCAGAATATTGATGAAATCAAAGAACAAATATGCGATGTCTGCCACAAGACCTGGCAGCTCGGCTGGGTTGCCGCAAATGACGGCAATGTCAGTGCACGCCTTGATGACGGAAGAATTATTGCAACACCTACGGGAATAAGCAAATCCTTCATCACTCCCGACAAGCTTGTTATTCTTGACAGCGAGGGAAACATTCTTGAGGCAAAGGAGGGCTACCGTCCGTCAAGTGAAATCAAAATGCATCTCAAGTGCTACGAAAAGAGGGACGATGTAATGAGCGTTATCCACGCACATCCGCCCGGAGCAACGGGCTTTGCCGTGGCACACAAGGCAATGGATATGTATAATATGATTGAAGATGTTGCTGTTATCGGAAGCGTTCCGCTCACACCGTACGGCACTCCGTCAACCGTTGAGGTGCCCAATTCAATTGAGCCTTACCTTGAGGAGCACGATGTTATGCTTCTTGAAAATCACGGTGCTCTTGCTGTAGGAAGCGATGTTATAACAGCCTTTTACAGAATGGAAAGCCTTGAGCTTTGGGCAAAAATTACCATCAATGCCGTTATTCTCGGCGGAAGCCGTGACATCAGCAGAGAAAACATTCAAAAGCTTATTGACCTTAGAGGCTATTACAGAGTAACAGGCAGACATCCGGGCTACAAGGTGTTTAACCCCGACGATGAAATTCTGCACAAAAAAGATGAGTAAAGGAGAGGCACTATGCTAAAAGGAATACCTAATGTTATATCTCCCGACCTGTTAAAGGCGCTCAGCCAAATGGGACACGGCGACGAGCTTGTGATTGCAGACGGCAATTTCCCCTGTCACAGCGTTGGCAAGAACAGTATCGTTATCCGCGCAGACGGTCACGGAGTACCCGAAATACTTGACGCTGTTCTTGAGCTTATTCCTCTTGACACCTACACCGAAAAGCCGGTGGCGCTTATGGAGATTGTTAAGGGTGACACCTGCGGTACACCTACAATATGGAATGAGTACGAGAAAATTTTAAATAAGCACGAGCCTGAGCACCACGATATTGAATATACGGAGCGCTTTGCATTTTATGAGAGAGCAAAGGGTGCATATCTCATAATCGCAACGGGCGAGGAGGCTATTTATGCAAACATACTGCTCAAAAAGGGTGTGGTAAAATGAAAACCGTTTTAGCATTTGATTTCGGTGCTTCAAGCGGCCGTGCAATAAAGGCGGTATATGACTGCGGTAAAATTACATATGAGGAAATTCACCGCTTTGAAAACATACCTAAAACCGTTGACGGACATATCTGCCACGATGTTGATATGATACTCGGTGAGGTTAAATCAGCAATTGACAAAGCAGGAAAAATCGACTCCCTTGCATTTGATACTTGGGGCGTTGACTACGGCTTGTTAGACGGTGACGGAGGGCTCATTCACCTGCCTGTGCATTACAGAGATGAGCGAACAAAGGATGTTCTCGGCAAGGCGTTTGAAAAAATGAGCTCCGACGAGCTTTATGCAAAAACAGGCAATCAGATAATGAATATCAACACACTTTTTCAGCTTCTTTGCGACGAAAACACCTGCAAGGCAAGGTCGCTTCTGTTTATGCCCGACCTGTTCGGCTATCTGCTTACAGGAAACAGGGTGTGCGAAAAGAGTATTGCCTCAACCTCGCAGATGCTTTCACCCGAAAGCGAAAGCTGGAGCAAGGATGTGCTTGATAAATTCGGAATAGACGAAAATCTGTTTGCTCCGCTTGTTGACAGCACTACCGTTAACGGAGAATACAACGGCATACCCGTTGTTACGGTTGCAGGGCACGACACTCAATGTGCAGTTGCGGCTATGCCCTGTGCCGACGATAGCTGTGCCTTTCTTTCCTGCGGAACATGGTCGCTTATCGGCTGTGAGCTTGACAGGCCCGTGATGAGTAAAGTGAGCAACACTCTTGAGCTTTCGAACGAGCTTGGTGCTAACGGCAAAATAAATTATCTCAAAAACATAAGCGGACTTTGGCTTATTCAGGAAACGAGAAGAAACATTTCCCAAGCAGACAGAAAATACAGCTTTAACGAGCTTGAGCAGCTTGCAAGGGAAAGTAAGCCGTTTAAGTGCTTTATCGACCCCGATGATGACAGCCTATCAACTCCAGGAGGTCTCCCCGAAAAAATCAAGGAATACTGCACAAGAACAAATCAGACTCCTCCCGAAACAATAGGAGAAACCGTAAGGTGCATTTACGAAAGCCTTGCAATGAAATACCGATATGCCCTTGAGCAGATTGAGGGCTGCACAAAAAAGAGCTTTAGTACTCTGCATCTTTTAGGCGGAGGTACAAAGGACGGCTTTTTGTGTCAGCTTACTGCCGACAGCATTGACAAAGCCGTTATTGCAGGACCTGTTGAAGCAACTGCCTTGGGCAACATCATTCTTCAGCTTATCGCTCTCAAAGAAATCAAAGACATTGACGAGGGCAGAAGCATTATTGCAAAAACGGAAAATCTAAAATCATATACACCGTCACACAGCAAGGAATGGGACGAGGCATATGACAGATTTGTAAAAATAATAAACAAATAATATTACGGAGGTAAAATTATGTTATATCCAAAAATAGGAATAAGACCGACTATCGACGGACGCTGGGGCGGTGTTCGCGAAAGTCTTGAGGAGCAGACAATGGGAATGGCAAGGGCTGCCGCTGAGCTTATTGAGTCAAATCTCAGATACCCCGACGGCACTCCCGTTCAGTGCGTTATCAGCGACACTACTATCGGCGGCGGTGCAGAGGCGGCACAATGCGCAGACAAGTTTTCACAGGAAAATGTTGTTGCAACTCTCTCTGTAACACCCTGCTGGTGCTACGGCTCGGAAACCTTTGATATGGACCCCAACACAATCAAGGCAGTATGGGGATTTAACGGAACAGAGCGTCCCGGTGCAGTATATCTTGCCGCTGTTATGGCAGCATTTGCTCAAAAGGGACTGCCTGCATTTTCTATCTACGGCCACGATGTTCAGGATATGAATGACCGTTCGGTGCCTGCCGATGTTGCCGAAAAAATCCTGCGCTTTGCCCGCTGTGCCGTATCGGTAGGCTGGATGAAAAACAAGGCATATGTTAATCTCGGCGGTGTTGCAATGGGTATTGCCGGAAGCTACTGCAACGCAGATATGTTCCAGCAGTATTTCGGTATCAGAGCAGAATGGGTTGATATGACCGAAATTATCCGCAGAATAACTCTTGAAATATATGACCATGAGGAATATGAAAAAGCATTTAAGTGGGTTAAGGAAAACTGCAAGGAGGGCTTTGACCTCAACGAAGGTAAGGATTTGCCTGAAATCATTCGCAAATCAAAGGTTGTTCCTGCCGATAAGGACTGGGAATTCATTACAAAGATGACGCTTATCGTACGCGATATTCTTTACGGCAACAAAAAGCTTGACGAAATGGGCTGGCACGAGGAGGCACTCGGCAAAAACGCTGTTGCCGGCGGTTTTCAGGGACAGAGAAACTGGACTGACTGGCTTCCGAACGCAGACTTTACCGAGGCTATTATGGCTTCAAGCTTTGACTGGAACGGACCGAAGGCACCTACTCCTTTTGCAACCGAGAATGACACCTTAAACGGTGTTGCAATGATGCTCGGAACTCTCGTATCAGGCTCGGCACCGTGCTTCCACGATGTTCGTACATATTGGAGCCCCGAGGCTTGCGAAAGAGTTACAGGCGTTAAGCCTGACGGTGTTGCCGAAAACGGCTTTATCCACCTTATCAACTCGGGTGCAACAGCACTTGACGGAAGCGGTGCAAGCAAGAATGCCGACGGCAAGGGCTGTATGAAGCCCTTCTGGGAAATGACAAACGACGACATCAAGGCTTGCCTTGACGCTACCGACTGGTGCAGAGCAAATTACGAATATTTCAGAGGAGGCGGATTCTCAAGCCACTTCCGTTGCAAGGCAGAAATGCCCGTAACAATGCTTCGTGTTAATGTTATTGACGGAATAGGTCCTGTTCTTCAGATTGCAGAGGGATATACCGCAGACCTTCCCGATGAAATTCACAACACTATTGACAAGAGAACAGACCCGTCCTGGCCGACAACATGGTTTGTGCCAAATCTCACAGGCGAGGGTGCGTTCAAGGATGTTTACAGCGTAATGGCTAACTGGGGTGCTAACCACGGCGTTACCGTTTACGGTCATGTCGGTGCAGACCTTATCACCCTTGCTTCAATGCTGAGAATACCCGTAAATATGCACAATGTACCTGATGAGAAAATATTCAGACCTCACGCTTGGTCGGCATTCGGTACAGATGACAGTCAGTCGGCAGACTACAATGCCTGCAAGACATACGGACCGCTTTATAAATAATATAGTATATACAAAGAAAGCACCTGAAGGTTACGACCTTCGGGTGCTTTCAGCGTGTAGAAAAAGTCAAATTAACAAGCTTCTATCTTTTTTTACTAAGAACATATTTATTCATTATGATATAAACCGCAAGGAGAACTGCAATACTGCCTCCCAATACTGCATACATATTTGCAATTTCAACCCTGTTTTCAAAGAAATACAAATTACAATCTATGGAATCCTTTATTCCCTCAATCACCTCGGGAGGAAAGCCTTGATTTTCCATTTCAATAAACACACCGCCCAGAGCGTGATTGCGCAAAAGCGATGTTGCATATGTACCGGGCAAAAAGGAGATAACCCTTTGCAGTCCGTCGCTAAACTGAGAAATCGGCATATACGCTCCGCAGACAAAGCCGTATCCAGAGCCGACTATTGTTCCGACAGCGGAAATTTGTCCTTGAGTTGAAAGAAAGCTGTTGATAATGCTTGACAGCACCGTGCCGAACATCACAAGCATAACCACATCAAGCAAAATGGCAAAAACATCTTTAACGCTCATATACCAGCCCTGCTTTCCGATATATAAAAAGCAAACTGCCGTTGCGCTAAAGCAAACAATAAGTGTTGTTAAAAAGGTGGATATATAATAGCTGATTGCAAGCGTTGAGCTTTTAACGGGAGAAACCGTCAAATCTCTTCTTGAGCCGTTGACCTTATCCTGAACCATAATCATATTCGAGCAAAAGGCAACCGTTACACACGATACTGCAAGAAGCGACGAAAAAAGCTGTGATGCGACACAACCGTTTATCAGCTTATCGGGAACCTGCAAAAGCTCGGGAATACCGCTTTTGAAGGAATCACGGTAAACATTGCCCAAAAATGTGCCGTAAAGCACAAGAAGAATCATAGGTGTTATAAGAGATGTAAAAAACATTCCCTTATCCTTAAAAAACAATCTTGTATTTCTTCTTACTAATGCTGAAAGTGTTCTCATTTTTCTGCACCTCCTGTCAGCTTTTTACCTGTTGCAGAAAGGAAAACATCGTCCATTCTGCCCTTTATAATTTCGTAATCCTTAAACACCTCGGGATGCTTTACAATAAGCTCTGTTGCCTCGAGCGTGTTTTTAACTGCGATACGGTAGGAATCCTTCAGCTTTTCATACTCAACTCCAAGGCCTTTGATTTCATCCTCGTCTGCACCGTAAAGAGTTATAAAATCTCCCGTATATTTATTCTTAAGCTCAAGAGGAGTACCCTGTGCGATTATTTTTCCGCTGTCGATGATAACTACATTGTCTGCATCAGCGGCCTCCTCCATATAATGAGTGGTAAGAAAAACGGTCATATTTTGTTCTTTTCTGAGATTTGTTATAATGCTCCACAAAAGCTTTCTCGTCTGCGGATCAAGTCCTGTTGTCGGCTCATCTAAAATAAGTATTTTTGGGTTATGTATGAGTGCACGGGCAATATCTATTCTTCTGCGCTGACCGCCGGAAAGCCTGCCAACATTCCTTTTTAGCAAATCCTTAAAATCAAGAAGCTCGCAAAGCTCATCAAGTCTTTTTTTGAAATCCTTGCCGTATATTGAATAAAGCGCCGCACGGCTTTTCAAATTTTCCTCAACACTAAGTGCCTTGTCGAGCACGCTGTTTTGGAACACTACTCCGATTTCGCTGTTAATTTTTCTGCTTTCTTTATCAATATCCACTCCGTCGATAACAACCATTCCGCTGTCCTTTTGAAGCTGTGAGCAGATTATTGAAATTGTGGTGCTCTTTCCCGCTCCGTTAATTCCCAAAAAGGCAAAAAGCTCACCCTCGTTAACAGAAAAGCTCAGTCCATCAATCGCCTTAACCTCCTTAAAGCTTTTGCTCAAATTGCTTATTTCAATTATTTTTTTCATTTTTTATCACCGCCGTTTAGATTATTTTTTGATGAATGATATTGCTTAAAGCTTTGATATCCGTCTGTTAGCAAGGCATTTATTTGCTCTGTGTCAAGCTCAAGATACGAGGTTGCAAGAGTTACTGCAATTCCGTGGGTGTATATCCACATTTGCATATGTAAAAGCTTTGCCAACTCTTCACTCAGGCCTGTTTGATTTTTAACCGTTTCAATCACATCGCTGTCAAACGGATTTTCTCTTTCCTCTTCATTTCTGCTTCTCATAAAGCAGAGCTTAAAAAGATTTTTTTCTTCATTTGCAAAGCGTATGTAGGCAATACCTATCGCCTTGTATTTCGGGCAATCGTGCTTTTCAATTTCCCGATTGCTCATTTTTGTAAAAATATCAAGTGCACTTTTAATTACACAATCCTTTAGCTCGTCCATACTCGAAAACGCTGTAAATATCGGTCTTGCACTTGTGTTAAGCCTTGCACCGAGCTCTCTTGATGTCAGGGATTGCTCGCCCATTTCTCTTACTAAGTCAACTGCACATTCAATTATTTCTTCCCTTGTGTATTTTGGCTTTGGAGGCATAGGGTACGCTCCTTTCTAAAACAATGTTGCACATCATATGATTTATTATAAATCGTAAAATATTCTTTGTCAACAGTTTTTTATAAAAAATTGATAGGCAAGAGCAAGCCCTTGCCCTACGAATAATATATTTCTGGCGTAGTTCAGACTGCTTTATCCACAGTCTAAGGGAGGCAACACCTTGCCTCCCTTACATATTTATTCATATTCCTTTATATCCCAAATCAGCCTTGCGTATTCTCTGACGGCTCTGTCCGACGAAAATTTGCCTGCATTGCACATATTGAGCCAGCACTTTTTTGCAAATGAATACCTGTCGGCATAATCTCTGTTAAGCCTTAATCTTGCTTCAAGATAATCGTTGAAATCAAGAAGAAGATAATATTGGTCGGGGCTGTGCCACTCGGCGCCCTTTAAAATCGAGTCGTAAAGCTCCTTGAACATACCGCTGTCGCCGTCGTCAAGCGTACCGTCAACAAGTGCGTCAAGGCACCTCTTAATTCTGTAATCATTATTATATATTTCAACAGGATTATAGCTTTCCTCAATATCGTTGATATCCTCAACGGTCGCACCGAAAATATAATTATTTTCCTTGCCTGCCTTAGCCACAATTTCAATATTAGCGCCGTCATAGGTGCCGAGCGTTACCGCACCGTTTAGCATAAGCTTCATATTACCCGTGCCCGAAGCCTCTGTTCCCGCTGTTGAAATCTGCTCGGAAACATCTGCACCTGCAATTATTCTTTCGGCATACGATACATTATAATTAGATACAAATATAATACTGATATATTTGCTGACCTCTTTATCCGCATCAATCAACCTTGAAACCTCGTTTATCAGCTTGATAACAGCCTTTGCCCTGAAATATCCGGGAGCGGATTTTGCACCGAAGATAAACACGGTTGGAATAAAATCGACAAGCTTTTTCTCCTTAATTTCAAAATAAATCTCAAGAATTGAAACTATATTAAGAAGCTGTCTTTTGTACTCGTGAAGTCTTTTTATCTGCACATCAATAATCCTGCTGCTGTCAAGCCGAACGCCGTCTTTAGCATAAATATAATCGGCAAGCTCTTTTTTGCACTCGTTTTTTGCAGAAATAAATTCATCGAGAATGCTCTTATCATCTGCGAATTTTTTAAGCTCTCCCAGTCTTTCAAGGTTGGTAAGCCATTCGTCATTACCGAGAAGGCTGCTGATTAAAGCACTCAGCGGTCTGTTGCAAAGACCGAGCCATCTGCGCTGAGTGATTCCGTTTGTTATATTTACAAATTTTTCGGGATAAAGCACATACCAGCACTTGAGCACATCAGTTTTGAGTATCTGAGTGTGAAGCCTTGCTACGCCGTTAATATGTGCACAGCATCGGCACGCAAGATGTGCCATATGAACGGTGGTGTCCTGAATGATTTTTAGCTGAGAGAGAGCGTTTTTGTCCGTTATTTTCATTGACTCAAGCTCTTGATTGAATATTTTGTCGATTTTTTTGATAATATTCAATATTTCGGGAGAAATCTTTTCAATAATTTGAGCATCCCATTTTTCAAGTGCCTCCTGCATAATTGTGTGATTTGTGTAATTAAACACTCTTTGTGAAATCTCAAATGCAGAGTCAAAAGACATATTTTCAAGCATCAAAAGTCTGATAAGCTCGGGGATTGCTATTACAGGGTGTGTATCATTTAACTGAATACTGATATAATCCGGCAATTCTTCAAAGCTATTACCGTGAACAAGCTTAAACCTTTTGAGCATATCCTGAAGCGAGGCACTTGAAAAGAAATACTGCTGTCTGAGTCTTAATATTTTACCGTCTGCTTTTGAGTCATTTGGATAAAGAACTCTTGAAATATTTTCGCACGAATTTTTAAGCTCGAGCGCCTTTGAATATTCCTGCTCGTTAAAAAGCTCAAAATCAAATTCATTTTGTGCCTCAGCCTGCCAAAGACGAAGCGTTGAAATGTGCTTTGCTCTCCAGCCGATAACAGGCATATCATACGGCACGGCAACAACATCAAAATCCGAAAAATGAACAGTCACGCTGTCCTCATCTCTCCTGACTGACCACGGATCGCCAAAACGCCTCCAGTCATCAAGCTCCTCCGACTGAAAGCCATCATCAAAGGACTGCTTAAAAAGGCCAAAGCCGTAGCGTATTCCGTATCCGTCAAGCGGAATACCGCAGGAGGCGGCGCTGTCAAGATAACATGCGGCGAGTCTGCCGAGTCCGCCGTTTCCGAGTGCGGCGTCCTCAATTTCCTCGAAGCATGATATATCCGCACCGTTTTCATCAAGCAGCTTACTTATTTCATCATAAAGTCCCGTGCAGTAAAGGTTATTATAAATTGCCCTGCCCACAAGAAATTCGGCAGACAGATAATATGCTCTTTTGCACCTTAGCTTTTCGTTTGAGCAGCTTTTCCACACATCCGCAATATTTCTCATAACCGATAAGGAAACAACATTGTGAAGCTGATTGACATTCAGCTCACCGAGCTCCTTTTGATACATAGTTTTTGACAAATCATAAATCAAATCTTTTATTTCGTTCATTCAACCACCCTGCCGTTTAATCTGCCGTAAAGCCTTGTGTTTTCATAAAGAAAATCCCAATCAGCCTCATCAAGCTGTTTTTTTGTTGCACGCCACCGCCAGTTGTTTGACAAAGACGACGGTATATTCATTCTTGCCTCTGTCGAAAGACCGAGCAAATCCTGCATTGTTAAAATACATATATCCGATACACTTGCAAGCGCGCTTTGCATCATAACTCTTGCAAAATCGTCATCCTCTTTAACACGCAAATATTTTTTTGCAAACTCAATATCCCTTTTATCCGCAGACTTCAACCAACCGTTAATCGTATCGTTATCGTGTGTTCCCGTATAAACAACGCTGTTTCGCGTATAGTTATGAGGCAGATAGTCGCTTTCCTCTCTTGAATCAAATGCAAACTGCAACACCTTCATACCGGGAAAGCCGCTTTCATCAAGCAGTCTGCGGACACCGTCTGTTATAAAGCCCAAATCCTCAGCAATCACCGGAATATCGCCGAGTTGTTTTTTTACGGTGCTCCACAAATCCATATTCGGTCCCTTGAGCCATTCTCCGTTTTTTGCATTTTTAGCATCTGCTTTGACTGAATAATATGACTCAAAGCCTCTGAAATGATCAATTCTTACAACATCGTAAAGCCTGAGTGCGCCCTTAATTCTCTCTATCCACCATTTGTAGCCTGTACCCTTCAGATAATCCCAATCATAAAGCGGATTACCCCACAGCTGACCTTCATCGGTAAATGAGTCGGGAGGACAGCCTGCAACAATACGGCTGTCTAAATTATCGTCAAGGCAAAAGACCTTTGGATTTGACCAGACATCACAGCTGTCATCGGAAACATAAATCGGCAAATCACCGATAATTTTAATGCCGTTTTTATTTGCATAATTTTTGAGGTGCTCCCACTGTGTAAAGAAAAAATACTGAAGCATTTTGTAAAACTCTGTTTCTTTTTTATGCGATTTTTCAAATTCAGTAACCGCACGGCTCTCCCTGTGCTTGTGCTCTTTATCCCACTTATGAAAGGAAACCGCACCGAAGCTGTCCTTAATCGCCATAAAAAGAGAATAATCATCAAGCCAATATGCTTCGTTTTTACAAAAATCAAAATAATCGTCGGGTGTGTTTTTTTCAAAATTCGGCTGAATTTTTTTGAAAAGCCTGTATCTGCTCGTATATATTTTTCCGTAATCTACCCTTGTTGCGTCGCTTGTGAAATCGGCATTATCGTAATCCTCTTTGCCGAGATAGCCGAGCCTGCAAAGCTCCTTTAAATCAATAAAATACGGATTTCCGGCAAAGGTGGAAAAGCTTTGATACGGCGAATCCCCAAAGCCTGTCGGACCGAGTGGAAGTATCTGCCAATAGGTCTGTCCTGCTTTTTTGAGCCTATCGACAAAATCATAAGCCTCCTGTGAAAAGGTGCCTATTGCGCTGTCGTCAGGCAGTGACGATATGTGCATTAAAATACCGCTTGCTCTTTTTGTAAGCACCTCAAAGTCCTCCTAATCACAAATAAGCCTTGTGGTTTCAGGGTCAAAAATATGTGCCCTTGAACCGTTTAAATAAAGCCTTGCATACTCGTCGCTTCTAATTGTGTGATTTGACGAAACCATAGCCACAACCTTTTTACCGCAGAGCATTGAATTTATATAAACCTGTGCGCCCATCATTTCGGCAAGCTCACAGTAAAGGTCAATTTGTGCCCATTTATCAGTCATTATCTCGGGCTTATCCTTTGAAAAATCCTCAGGTCTTACACCGTAAATGACTTTTTTACCCACATATCCCTCGGGGATTTGACTTTGCATTCTGTCGGGAAGCTCAATGCTGTATTCATCAAACGAGGCATAGAGCTTGGAATTTTTTTCCGTAATCACTGCATCAATAAAATTCATCTGCGGAGTACCGATAAAGCCCGCAACAAACATATTGCACGGGTGGTCATAAAGATTTGCGGGAGTGTCCACCTGCTGAATAACGCCGTCCTTCATAACAACAATCCTGTCTGCCATTGTCATAGCCTCTGTCTGGTCGTGTGTAACATAAACAAAGGTGGTCTGCAAATCCTTGTGAAGCTTTGCAATCTGTGTGCGCATCTGTGTTCTCAGCTTTGCATCAAGATTTGAAAGCGGCTCATCAAGCAAGAACACCTCAGGCTCTCTTACCATCGCTCTGCCAAGCGCAACTCTCTGTCGCTGACCGCCCGAAAGAGCCTTCGGCTTTCTGTCAAGATACTTTTCAATATCAAGTATTCTTGCAACCTCTCTTACCTTTTTGTCAATTTCCTTTTTTGGCATTTTTTTGAGAGTTAGTGCGAAAGCCATATTCTTATAAACGGTCATATGCGGATAAAGCGCATAGCTTTGAAACACCATTGCAATATCTCTGTCCTTGGGTGCAACATTATTAACAACCCTCTCCCCTATCATAAGCTCTCCGGCGCTGATTTCCTCAAGACCTGCAATCATTCTGAGAGTTGTCGATTTACCGCACCCCGAAGGACCGACGAGTATAACAAACTCCTTATCTTTAATTTCAAGATTGAGGTCATTTATAACGGTAACGCCGTCCTCATAGGTTTTTTCCACATTTTTAAAAGTAATAGAAGCCATAACTTAAGTCCTCTCGCAGAATATTGTTGAAAATCAGCCCTTAACAGCTCCGGCAACAACACCCTTGATAATATATTTCTGACAGAAAACATAAAACAGGATAATCGGAATTATCGCAAGCACAAGCATTGCCATAAGTCCGCCGTAATCGGTTGAGCCGTATGCACCCTGCATAGCAATTTGAATAGCAACAGGAACGGTTTTATCGTCTGTTCCGAGCACGAGATACGGAAGCAGATAATCATTCCAAATCCACATAGCATTGAGAATTGCAACAGTAATTGCAGTGGGCTTTAATATAGGAAAAACAACCGTAAAAAAGGTTTGAAGCGGACTGCAGCCGTCAATGGTTGCCGCCTCCTCAATTTCAAGCGGTATGCTTTTTACAAAGCCGCTGAGCATAAACACCGAAAGTCCCGCACCGAAACCGAGATACACAAAAATAATTCCGACGATATTGTCAAAATTTATTTTGTTAACAACAAAGGTCATTGTATACATAACCATTTGAAACGGAACAATCATACTAAAGGTTAAAAGAAGATACAAAAATTTTGTCAGCCTTGATTTTACTCTCACGATATACCAAGCCGCCATAGATGTGCATATCACAATCACAATAACCGAAAAAACGGTGATAAACAAGGAACGCAAAAACGCCTGAAAAAATCCTGAGGAGGTAAGCCCGTTTATATAGTTTTCAAGACCAACAAAGGTTGAAGCGTCGGGAAGCCTGAACGGCTCGCTCGATATATAAAGCCTTGATTTAAAGGAATTGATAACAACGATAAAAACAGGAACCATAAAAAGAGCTGCAACAACAAGCAGACCGACAAAGGTGACTGCCTTTGATGCTTTTTTTCTTTCCTTCATCAGCTTTCAACCTCCCTGCTGCTTGTAAGTCTGAGCTGTATCAGCGCAATTATCGCTACTATTACAAAGAATATTACTGCCTTAGCCTGTCCGACGCCCTGCCAGCCCGCTCTTGAATAAAAGGTTCTGAAAATATTAAGGGCAAGCATTTGCGTTGTGTTTTCAGGTGCGCCTGCCGTAAGGGCAAGATTTTGGTCAAACATTTTAAATGAATTTGTAAGCGTTAAAAATGTGCATATTGTCACAGACGGCATTACCATAGGTATTTTAATTTTGAATAGAGTTTTTGCAGGCGAAGCGCCGTCAATAGCCGCCGCCTGAAGCAGATCGTCGGGGATATTTTGAAGCCCTGCAATATAAATCACCATCATATATCCTATTAACTGCCAATTTGTAAGAAGCACAAGTCCCCAAAAGCCGTACTCGGTTTTGTAGGTTATATCAACGCCGATTACTGCGAGCACTCCGTTTATAAGCAAATTCCAGATATATCCCAAGACTATTCCGCCGATTAAATTCGGCATAAAGAAAACGCTTCTGAAAAAATTAGTTCCTCTTATTCCTCTTGTCAAAAGAAGGGCAAGAAGAAAGGCAAATACATTTACCGTCAAGACGGACACAACCGTAAAGAGTGCCGTAAAGCCGAGCGAATACAAAAAATCGTTTTCAGCCGTAAACGCCTTTACATAATTTTCAATTCCTACCCATTTTGCATTTGTTACGGTTGTGAATTTTGTAAACGACAATCCGATGCCCATAACAAACGGAATAACAAAGGCAAAGGTGAATGCAAGTGCGGTGGGAAGCAAAAAAACAGCAGAATATTTTTTAAGTGCTTTTTTCATCACGATTTTCCTTTCCGTTATTTAAGACACGGCTTGACTTTCCTTTTTCCAGTCTGCTACAAAATCGTCCTTGACCTGTGCCCAATCCTTTGTACCCTGTGCGTATTTTAAAAGCGAGGCACCGAAGTTTTCCTTAAAGGTCTGTGACGGGAATATTGTAAAATTCCACGCAACAGAGCTGATGTCATCTCTGTTCATCCATTCAAGCACCTGCCTTGCAAGCGGGTCATCCGGCTTTTCGTTATCGTTAAAGGTATCAAACGGTGCAATAAAGCCAAGCTTTTCGGTCACATATTTTTTGCCCGTGTCACTTGAATAAAGCCAATAAACAAAATCTGCCGCTGCCTTTTGCTGCTCCTCGGACGCCCTTGAGTTTATTGCATAAAAATTCTCTGTTCCGACACAAAGTCCCTGAGTTTTTTCGCCGTCAATTCCCGTATAAATCGGAAGAAATTTGATGTTTTCAGCCTTTACCTTATTGCCTGACACATCTTTAATCTGAGACCAAGCCCAATTACCGTTTTGCACCATTGCGCATTGCTCGAGTGCAAATTCAGCCATTGAGTCGCTTACGGTTTTTGTTGCAACTGTTTTTCGGTCAATTACGGAATTATTAAGATAAAGGTCTAATATATTTTTAAAATTTTCACTGTACTGAAATCTGATATTTTTTGTTTTATCCGACGCTAAATCAATCTTGTTGTTTTTAAATTCATAATAAACAGGAATATTTGCAAGGTGCGTCTGCCATCTCCAATCCTCACCCGATTTAAGAGAGGTTGAAGCGAATACACCCTGTATGCCGAGCCTGTCGGCATTTTTTTGCATATCCTCAACAAGAGCGGAAAGCTTTTTGAAGCTGTTAATTTCACTCATAGAGGTGAAATCCGTATTCTTATTGTCGAGCGCAAAATATTTGTCTGTGATTGCGGTGTTATAAATTATTCCATAGCCCTCAACAACATACGGAACAGCCCACACTCCGTTATCATCTCTGATAGCAAGTGCTTTATCTGTCAGGTGAGCATAAATCTGTGTGTCGGATAAATCGGCACAGTAGTCCTTCCAATTTGCATATCCCTTAGGACCGTTAATTTGAAAAAGCGTAGGTGCCTCATCGGTTGACATTTTTGAAGTAAGAGTTGACTCATACTCGTTATTTGCCGCAGTATCAACAATTACTCTAACACCTGTTTCCTGCTCATATGCCTTGGCAAGCTCCTGATATACAGAAGCGACCTCCGGCTTGAAATTAAGATACCTCACGGTTACTGCATTATTGCTTTTGCAGGAGGTAAACAGAGCACCTGTTGACGCAATCAGCGCAAGTGCACAAAAAAGTGAAATGATTTTTTTGTATAATTTCATAAAAATTCTCCTTTTGGATTTTTGTATTTCCTCTTGAAATATTTTGCTTGCTTTGAGCAGATTTATACAAATTTTAAAAACAAAAACAATCTTGCTTGCATTTCTCAAATCCGAATTTTAAAAAAACTATGACAATGCTCAGCGACAAGGGCATGGACGCACTCATCATAGCAGTTGACTTTACCGACTTCAAAACAAAAGCACTTAGCAAAGCCTCCTGACTGTGCAAGCAATAAAAAAACGCTTGAATTACAAAAAATTCAAGCGTTTTTTATTATTTCATTTTTCAGATTAACTGTTTTTAACATCCTCAATCGAAAGATTGTATTTTTTATTTTTCTCAATATACTCGGCAAGGCTTTGTGCATCATCAAAATAATCATAAAGATAACCGCATGCCTCCTTGAGAAAGCCCTTTTCAACCGACTGCTTCATCATTTCTTCCATTTCATCATAATAATTTGCGATATTAAAAACAGCAATCGGCTTGTCGTGTCTTGCAAGCTGCTTAAGTGTAAGAACCTCAAAAAACTCCTCAAATGTTCCTATTCCGCCGGGAACAATAATAAAAGCATCGGCCTTATCCTCCATTACCGCCTTTCGCTCCCTCATACTGTCGGTATAAATCAGCTCATCACATTCCCTGTAAATTGCTTCGATATTTGCCTCTTTAAAAAAATGCGGAATAACGCCGATAATGTGTGCACCTGCATTCTTAAAGCCTCTTGCCGCCGCACCCATAAGTCCGCCGGCACCTGCACCGAAAACAAGATTGTGACCTCTTTTTGCAAGAAGCTGTGCCATATTCTCAACTGCGCTTATATATTTATTGTCTATCTCGTTGCTTGCCGCACCGAATACACAAATTCTCATTTGTATCCCTCCGAAAATATACTATAAGTATATGATTTGCAAAAGATTATAATACATAAATAATCTTTATTTATTACCATTTAAGAACTATAATTTTAACACAGTATTAAATTTGTGTCAATTTCTTGTTTTTAGTTAATGTTTATAGTATAATGTATTGAATAATAAATTTAGTATATAGAAACGGTGTTATTTTGAAAATACTCACAATCGGCGATATTGTTTCAAAGCAGGGGTGTGAATACCTGCGTGAAACGCTTCCGAAATTAAAAAAAGAGCTCGGTGCTGACATAGTTATAGCAAACGGCGAAAACTCTGCCGTAGGCAACGGTATTCTTCCCCAAAGTGCACAGTATATTCTTGACAGCGGTGTAGATGCTATAACTCTCGGCAACCACAGCTTAAAAAGGCGGGAGATTTACGATTATCTCGACTCGGACAATCCCATAATCCGCCCTGCAAACTATCACGGCAGCGCACCCGGACGGGGTATGATTATAATTGACAAGGGGAGCTTTCGTGTTGCCGTAATCAATCTTCAGGGCTCTGTTTACCTTGACACAGTCATAAACCCTTTTGCAGTTGTGGATGAATTGATAAGCAAGGCAAAAGAGGATAATATAAATACTATTATTATTGATTTTCACGCAGAGGCAACCTCAGAAAAGCGTGCAATGGGCTTTTATACTGACGGGAGAGTATCTGCTCTTTACGGAACACACACGCATATACAGACAAACGACTGCCAGCTTTTGCCAAACGGCACGGCTTATGTCAGCGATATAGGAATGACCGGTCCGTATTACAGCGTGCTCGGCGTTTGCCCTGATGAAGCAATAGAAAAGCTTATAACAGGTCTGCCTGTTCGCTTTACCAATCCCGACGGTCCCTGTATTCTTGAGGGGTGTTTGTTTGAAATTGATGAAAAAACAGGCAAAGCCCTGTCAGCTCAGTTAATCAGGAGGTAAAAATGGCAAAAAAATATATTGCTTTTTTTATGGCGTTAATTCTGCTTTGCTCCTGTCTTGCCGGCTGTTCAAACGAAATTACAGATGAAAATACTGTCAGCGAGGCTCCGACAGATGCGGTAAAAATAACCGACAACACCTCGTTTAAGCTAAGCTATACCAAGGGCGACAGTCTTGACCCGTTTAAAGCAAAAACGCAAAACAACCAAATACTTGCCGACCTTGTTTTTGAGTCGCTTTTTGATTTGGACGAAAGCTATGAGCCGATTGAAAATATTGCAACAGGATATGAATTTATAAGCGACACACAGCTTAAGGTTAAAATACGCACGGATATTTTGTTTTCGGACGGAAGCAGTCTTGATACAGACGATGTTGTATTTTCGCTTAACGCCGCAAAAAAGTCACCTGCCTACGGCAATTCACTCAAATATATCGACTATGCATCTGCATATGACAGCGGTACGGTAATATTTTATCTTGACCGTCCAAACCCTTATGCAGTAAGTCTTTTGACCTTTCCCATATGCAGTACAAGTGACGACGAAAACGGCTATCCTGTCGGAAGCGGAAGATACAGCTATGACGAGGCAGACGGTAAGGTTATACTGAAAGCAAATGTTACCGATAATTTCAGCCCTTATTTAACAACAATAAATCTTGTCAACATTGCCGCTGCCGACTCAATCGACAACGCAGTAAACATAGGTAATATATCATATGCTTTTAGGGACTTAAGCTCCTCTGTATCAAAAAGAATTTCAAGTGCAAAAAAGCTTGTTAATATGAACAATCTTGTCTATATCGGCATAAACTCTATGGCAGGAATAACGGCAAACGCACAAATCAGACGGGCAATTTCCCTTGCAGCAGACAGAAGCGTGCTTGCCGAAAGTGCTTATTTCGGCTACGCTGTCGAGGCGCAGTCAACCTTTAATCCAAGCAGTAAAACAGCACAAAACATAAAGATTTTTTCTTCGCAGGCGGATATTGCCACATCAAAGCAGGCGATTATGCAAAGCGGTGTTGAAGCAAAGGATTTGAAGCTTAACATCCTTGTAAACAAAAACAACAACCGAATCGCCACCGCAACGCTTCTTAAATCACAGCTTGAGGCAGTCGGCTTTAATGTAAAAATTGAAACCGAGGATGCAAAGGAGTACACAAGACGAATAAAGAATGTTGAATTTGACATATATATCGGTGAGGTAAAGCTTGCCGACGATATGAGCCTTTATCCGTTTTTTGACAAAAAGGGCGGAGTAAGATACGGCATTGACTTAAAAAATCTTACCTGCGACGAGAACTATTCGGCTTATCTTTCGGGAGAAGCAGACCTTGGAAAATTCATTATTTCCTTTAACGAGGAGATGCCGTATATTCCCCTGCTTTACAAAAAAGGAATGATTTGCTATTCTAAGGCTATGAACGGCGATATGCAGGGATATTACGGAAATTTCTTTTCAAATATCGAAAGCTGGAATTTTATTTCAGAGTAAAAAACAGTAAATAATAATTTTATAAATATAAATGAATGACGGAGGATAGTTATGATTAAGCTTGAAAATCCAAACGGCTATATCGAAATAACAAACAATTATTTTGCAAATCTTGTCGGCAGAGCCGCACAGAGCTGTTTCGGTGTTACGGGTATGGTAAATTCAAATCCGTACCAAAGTATTAAATCCGCAATTAAAAACAAATCATCAAAGGACAATTCCGACCAGGGAGTAACCGTAAAAAGCGTTAACGGAAATTTGATAATAGATTTGCATATTTCCGTATCCTACGGGGTTAACATCTCGGCAATTGTTGAAAGCATCGTCAACAAGGTAAGATACACTGTTGAAGAAGCAACCGATTTAAAGGTTTCTAAGGTAAATGTCTATATAGACGCACTTAACTAAATTTTAGGAGAAATTTAAAATTATGATAACAGGTTTGATGTTTCGCGACTCAATTATTTCAGCAGCCAACAACATTTCAAACAGCAGACAGGCTGTTGACGCGCTGAATGTTTTCCCCGTGCCTGACGGTGATACGGGAACAAATATGAGTATGACAATTACCGCCGCCGCAAAGGAAATGGCGGCACTCGGTGACGACTGCACTATTGAGGAGGCGTCCGCACGCTGTGCATCTGCGCTTTTAAGAGGTGCAAGAGGAAATTCGGGTGTTATCCTTTCACTGATATTCCGTGGCTTTTCCAAGGGCTTTAAGGGATTAAAGGAAGCAGGGGCAAAGGATATTGCAAATGCTTTTAAAGAGGGCGTTGATGCGGCTTACAAGGCTGTTATGAAGCCCACGGAGGGCACAATTCTTACAGTTGTCAGAGAAGCAAGCGAGGCTGCAGCGGAAATGGCTGAAATTCAGGACGAGCCTCTTGAGGTTGCTTTTGCGGCACTTCAGGCAGCAAAGGAGGCACTTGCAAAAACTCCTGAGCTTTTGCCCGTTCTTAAAAAGGCAGGAGTTGTCGATGCAGGTGGTCAGGGACTTGTTCTCGTATTTGAGGGTATGGAAAGTGTTTGGCATAACGGTGTAATTGTTCAGCCTGTTGACGGCTCGGGAGTTACACCTGTTTCGGCTCCTTCAAAATCAACGGTTGCAAATGCGTCTGATGACATTGAATTTGGCTACTGCTCGGAATTTCTTATTGAAAAATCCGACTCTGCAAAGGAAAAGGACCCGCTCAAGCTCAGAGCCTATCTTGAATCAATCGGTGACTGTGTTGTTGTTGTAGATGACAGCGATATCATCAAGGTTCATGTTCACTCAAACGAGCCGGGCAATGTAATTCAGGCGGCACTTAAATACGGTCAGCTTATAAATATTAAAATCGACAATATGCGCTACCAGCACGCAAATGCCGAGCTTGGTGTCGAGGACGGCGAAAAGGTTATCGAGCCTACTGTTGCCGCTCCCGAAAATGATTACGGCTTTGTTGCAGTATGTGCAGGCGACGGACTTTCAGAGCTGTTTTCAGACCTCGGTGCAGATGTTGTTGTCAGCGGCGGACAGACAATGAATCCTTCGACCGACGACATTTTAAATGCCGTTATGAGCACTCCGGCAAAAACAGTTTTTGTTCTTCCTAACAACAAAAATATAATTATGGCGGCTGAGCAGACCGTTTCTCTTGCCTCGGACAGAGAGGTGCGCGTGCTCCAAACAAAAACAATTCCGCAGGGCATTTCTGCCATGCTTACATTTGACGATACGGCTGACGCAGAGGAAAATCAGATGAATATGATGAACGCTGCCGAAGCAGTTGAAACAGCTCAGGTTACCTTTGCCGCAAGGGACAGCGAGGTTGACGGAAGGGCTGTTCACGAGGGCGAAATAATGGGTCTTTGCAACGGTAAAATCAAATTTATCGGCAATGACATTACAGACATCGCGTTCAAATCTGCGGATAAATTATTCAAAAAGAATACACATTCACTAATTACAATTATCTACGGTGAGGGTGCAACCGAGGAGGATGCAGTAAAGGTTGAAGAAGCATTGAACAAAAAATACGGCTCAGATGTTGAAATCAGCATCGTAAACGGCGGTCAGCCTATTTACTATTTCATTATTTCCGTAGAATAATCGTTTAGGGTAACTATGCTTAATCTTGACAGTAATATAAAATACATTAAGGGTGTCGGTGACAAAAGAGCCGGGCTGTTTAACAGTCTCGGCATTTTTGCCGTTGATTCCCTTATTCATTTTTACCCAAGAAAATACGAGGACTGGAGCGAAACCAAAACCGTTAGCGAGGCAGTTGACGGCGAAACCGTAAGCATAAAGGCAACTATGATTACTCCCGTAAAGGAAAGTATGATACGCAGAGGACTTACACTTTACAAATGCCGCTTTTCCGACGGAGAAAATGTAATCAATGTAACAATATTCAACAACAAATATCTTGCCGGCTCGCTCAAAGTTTTTGAGGACTACATTCTTTACGGCAAAATTGAAAAAAACTTTACCACAGCCTCAATGTCATCACCTAAAATTGAGAGCTGTGAGAGTGCACTCGGCATTCATCCGATATATCCCGCAAAGGAAAAGCTTAACTCAAAATACATCGCAAAAACCGTCAAAACCGCACTTGACGAATTAGACTGTATTGACGAAACGCTTACACCTGAAATTCTTGAGCGGTTTAACCTTGTTTCACTTGACAGGGCTATTAGGGATATTCATTTTCCGAAATGTAAAATGGATATCGAAAACGCAAGAAAGCGCTTGATTTTTGAGGAGCTTTTGACGCTTCAGCTCGGACTTTTGAAGCTTAAAGGAAGCAAAAAAAAGCAAACTCCTATTAAGATTAAGCAGGATTTTACCGACGGATTTTTAAAGCTTCTTCCTTTTACGCTGACTAACGCTCAGCACAAGGCTATAAACGAGTGTATAGCAGATATGCTCTCCCCTCACCCGATGAACAGGCTTATACAGGGCGATGTCGGCTCGGGCAAGACCGCGGTTGCCGCAGGTGTAATTTATACCGCCGTAAAAAACGGATATCAATGTGCATTGATGGCACCCACAGAAATCCTTGCAACACAGCATTTCGAAACACTTTCGGCAATGCTCTCGCCTGCAAAAATAAGAGTTGAGCTTCTTACAGGCTCAGTTCCCGTAAAGGAAAAAAGAGAAATAAAATCTCGCCTGATTGACGGAAAAATCGACCTTTTAATCGGTACTCACGCAATTATTCAAAACGATGTTGAATTTAGCAGGCTCGGTCTTGTTATCACTGATGAACAGCACCGCTTCGGTGTTAAACAGCGTGCAAGCCTTACCGAAAAGGGCGACTGCATTCACACTATTGTTATGAGTGCAACACCCATTCCGAGAACTCTCGGCTTGATACTTTACGGCGACCTTGACATCAGCATACTCGACGAGCTTCCTCCGGGCAGGCAGGAAATTCGCACAGATGTTGTTGACTCGCGCTATCACAAACGGCTTTACGGCTTTATCCGTGAGGCTGTAGGCAGAGGCGAGCAATGCTATATCATTTGCCCTGCTGTTGAAGAAAACGAGCTTGATGTAAAATCTGCCGAACAGCTTGCGACCGAGCTTGCCGAGGGCGAATTCAAAGGCATAAACCTTGCCGTTTTGCACGGAAAAATGAAGCCGAAGGAAAAGGACAGCGTTATGAAGGCTTTTGCGTCGGGAGATGTAAAAATCCTTGTTGCGACAACGGTTGTCGAGGTTGGTGTTGATGTTGCTAATGCAACCGTAATGGTTATTGAAAACGCCGAACGCTTCGGACTTTCACAGCTTCATCAGCTCAGAGGCAGAATAGGCAGAGGAAGCAAAAAAAGCTACTGTGTGCTCGTTTCGGACAGTAAAGGTGAGGAAAGCCGAAACCGTCTTTTGACAATGAAAAAATACAGCGACGGCTTTAAAATAGCCGACGAGGATTTAAAGGCAAGAGGTCCGGGTGACTTTTTCGGAAGCAGACAGCACGGACTGCCCGATTTAAAAATTGCAGATATGGTTAGTGATATTGAAACGCTCAGGCTTGCACAGGAATGTGCAAACCGTATTCTTGAAAAGGACTTTAACCTCGATTTGCCCGAAAACAAAAACCTCTGCAAGCAGATTAACAGAATGTTTGCTAATATGGAATATTAAATAAAAAGTACAGCACCGCTTGAAAAAAACAAGCGGTGTGTTTTTTTGAAAAAGCTATTGACAAATTTGGTCTATCATTGTAGACTTATATTGACAGGTCGATTGTTATAGACCAATTTGAAGGAGTGATAAAATTTGGAACTTAAATTATGTGAAAGTGATTTTAAATTTATGTGTATTATATGGGATAACGAGCCGTTGCAATCTCACGATTTGGTTAAGCTTTGCAATGAAAAACTCGGCTGGAAAAAATCAACCACCTATACAATGCTCAAAAAGCTGTGCGAAAAAGAATTTGCAAGAAATGATAATTCAACAATAACATCACTTGTGCCAAAAGAGAGGGTGCAGGAATTTGCAAGCGAGCAGTTTATCGAAAATTCCTTTGACGGCTCTCTTCCTAAATTTTTGACTGCATTTTTTGGAAACAAAAAAATAAGTAATAAGCAGGCAAACGAATTAAAAAAGCTGATTGATTCCTACAAGGAGGATTAATTATGACAGATGCTTTTATTTCCGTACTTAATATGAGCATTACGGCAAGCTATGTTATACTTGCAGTAATATTACTTAGGTTGCTTTTAAAAAAAACTCCGAAAAAGTATTCATATCTTCTTTGGAGCGTGGTTGGCTTCAGGCTCTGCTGTCCCGTTAGCTTCAAATCCGTTTTCAGCCTGTTTAATTTAAAGCCATTCGATATGACGCAGATACAAAGCGAAGCAGACAGCTCTTTAAAATTTATTCAAGACAGTAATTCTGCTTCAGCCGGCAATATATCATCAGGTCTGCCTGCTGCGGATTCATTTATTTACGACGAAATTACATCAACAATCACATATGAAGAAAACATCGACAAGGTGCTTTTTGCAATATCTTTACTGTGGATTACTGTCATTATTTTCATTTTTACAGTATCTCTTATTGACTACATCAAGTTAAGAAAAAGGCTTTCAACAGCAATAAGACTTGAGAATAATATTTTTTACAGCGAAAATATTTCAACACCTTTTATAGCAGGAATCGTCAAGCCTAAAATATATATTCCCTCAAGCACCGATGAAAATTACAAAGAGTATATTATCTTGCACGAACGCATACATCTTAAAAGATTTGACAATATAGTAAAGCTTGCGGCTTTTATACTACTCACGCTTCACTGGTTTAATCCCCTTTGTCATTTGGCATTTTACCTTATGAATAAGGATATGGAAATGAGCTGTGATGAAGCAGTGCTTTCAAAAAACAGCAAAATCAAAAAGCTCTACGGCTCGGCACTGCTTTCATTTGCAACGGATAAAAAATTCCCTGCACCAAGTCCGTTATCCTTCAGTGAAGGCTCGGTAAAAAGCAGAATAAAAAATGTTTTGTCTTTTAAAAAACCAAAAGCAATAATTTCCGCCATTGCAATAATGCTGTGCCTTGCGGTTTTAATCTGCTGTTGCACAAATCCAAAGGAAATTGTTACTAAGAAAAATATTGAAACAGCAGTTAATGACATTGCAAATTACGATTCAAGCCTTGAAAAAATGATAGCAAATGCTATCAGGGATAATGAAGGTGATATTGCAGAGCGTGCCGAATACTTTTCGGAAAGTTACAGAATTTTTGACACAAAGCAGGGCGATTTAAACGGTAAAAGCAAAGATAGCTGTGAGACTGTATATTTTTATGTATATGCTTCGGGATTAACGATTTTAAACAAGGTACTTAAAGAAGAAAGCGGTGCATGCTATCCCTGTGCAATAGTGTACAGCAAAAATAACGGGAAATACAGCTTTAAGGAATATTGGACACCGCGTGATGGCAGTTATTATGCAAAGGATATTAAAAAGTATTTTTCAACAACGGCATACATTAAGCTTCAGAAATTTGAAAATAATCATAACAATAATATCCTGATTATGAAGCAGGAACTATTCGCAAAGGCAGTTGAAAAATACAATATTGATATTAACCTGTCAATCGAAGCACTTATTGAGACAATTTGTGTAAAATACAATATGTCATCGGCAATGGGCGGATACAAGGATAAAGCACCCGAGGAATTCGATCTCCTGTTAGAATACGGTGATTATTCCTTAAAATATGCATACACTGAATTTTTAAAAGGAAATCAGGAGGGAGAAAAAGCCGATATTATGTATGACATTATGTTCGAATTGCTCGGCGGTGAAGTTATTAAATATGCGGCAGACAACCCTCAGGATTATTTTAACTCCTATTTAAAGCACAATCAGGAATTATTAAAAAAGAACGGATCGGAATTTATGAAAAGCAATTATCCAAAGGGCTATATGCTTTTGGAAATGACAACTCAATAAAAACAATAAAGGGCAGGTTTGTTAGACCTGCCCTTTTCAAATCATCATATTATAATGCTTTTGTGTCGATTTCTTCAAGAATTCTTGAAAGGAATTCATCAAGCGTTGAAGCACCCTCGTCACCGTTTTTACGCGAACGAACAGAAATTGTATTTGCCTCGATATCCTTATCGCCTGCAAGGAGCATATAAGGCACCTTTTCAAGCTGAGCACTTCTGATTTTGAAGCCGATTTTCTCGCTCCTGTCATCTATTTCACATCGGATACCCTTTGCCTCAAGCACCTTTTTAACATCATAGAGATAATCAAGATGTCTGTCGGCAATCGGAAGAAGCTTAACCTGAACAGGTGCAAGCCATACGGGGAATGCACCTGCATATTTTTCAATAAGCAAAGCAAGCGTTCTCTCGTAACAGCCGATAGATGTTCTGTGAATAATATACGGATTTTTCTTTACGCCGTCCTTGTCAACATATTCCATACCGAACTTTTCGGCAAGCATCTGGTCAATTTGGATTGTGATAAGCGTATCCTCTTTGCCGAATACATTTTTAATCTGAATATCAAGCTTAGGTCCGTAGAAGGCAGCCTCGCCGATACCGATTTTATAATCAAGTCCAAGGTCGTCGAGGATATTTTTCATAACACCCTGAGCCTCGTCCCACTGCTCCTCGGTACCGATATACTTTTCACGGTTATCGGGATCCCATTGAGAAAATCTAAAGGTTACATCCTCATAAAGTCCGAGTGTTTTGAGCATATACTCGCAAAGCTCAAGACAGCCTCTGAACTCGTCCTCAAGCTGTTCGGGAGTACACATAAGGTGTCCCTCGGAAATTGTGAACTGACGAACGCGGATAAGACCGTGCATTTCTCCGCTTGCCTCATTTCTGAAAAGAGTTGAGGTTTCATCATATCTCAGCGGTAAATCCCTGTATGAACGAGGCTTATTGAGATATGCCTGATACTGAAACGGACAGGTCATAGGACGAAGAGCAAATACCTCCTTGTCCTTTTCGGGATCACCCAAAACAAACATACCGTCTTGATAGTGATCCCAATGTCCCGAAATCTTATAGAGGTCTGATTTTGCCATAAGCGGAGTCTTTGTTAGCTGCCAGCCGCGTTTTGCTTCCTCATCCTCTACCCAACGCTGTAAAATCTGTATAATTTTTGTACCCTTTGGAAGCATAATCGGAAGTCCCTGTCCGATATAATCAACTGTGGTGAAAAGCTCAAGCTCTCTGCCGAGCTTATTATGATCTCTTTTCTTAGCCTCCTCAAGCATTGTAAGGTGCTCCTCAAGCATTGATGCCTTTGGAAAAGCAGTACCGTATACACGGCAGAGCATTTTATTATTTGCGTCGCCTCTCCAATATGCACCCGTACAGTTTGTAAGCTTAAATGCCTTAACAACCTTCATATCAATAAGGTGAGGTCCTGCGCAAAGCTCTGTAAATTCGCCCTGTCTGTAAAAGCTGATGGGCTCGCCCTTTTCCGCGTGCTCTTTAATAAGCTCAACCTTGTAGGGCTCGTCCTTTTCCTGCATAAGCTTAATTGCCTCGTCGGGAGAAAGCTCGAATTTTTCTATCTCAAAGCCCTCTTTAACTATATTTTTCATTTCCTTTTCGATTTTTTCCAAATCCTCGGGAGAAAAGGACCTTTCAACATCAAAATCATAGTAAAAGCCGTTGTCGATAGCCGGTCCGATAGTAAGCTTTGCCTCGGGATAAAGACGCTTTACAGCCTGTGCCATAATGTGTGACGCGGTATGGTTGAAGGTCTTTTTGCCATCCTCATCATCAAAGGTCAAAACCTCAAAGGTGCAGTCGCTGTCAACAACTGTTCTTAAATCGGCTGTCTGTCCGTTTATACGGCAGGAGCACGCATTTCTGTAAAGGCCCATTGAAATATCCTTGGTAATATCGGCTGCGGTCATTGAAGCCGAATATTCCTTAACAGAGCCGTCTTTTAATGTAATTTTCATAAAAATCCCTCCAAAAATAAAAAAATCACCCTGAAAAAATCAGGGTGAATAAAATCCACGGTTCCACCTGAATTATACCGCAAGCGGTATCACTCAACATCTTTAACGCAGACATACGGCCTGCCATTTCCTACAGGCACTCAAAGGCGGTAATCTGCACTCCGTCCGTGTATTTCCACCTGCCATACACTCTCTGTTGTCGGGTTTATGCAAATCGTGTCCTTATCAGCGATTTCATCTTTAATATTTTAGCACCGAATGAGAGCAAAGTCAATATTTTTTGATGATTAAAATAACTTTCTGTATATTTGACAATGAAAAAACTTGACATACACAACATATAGGTGTATATTATTATAGAAGTTTTACATATTGTTATGCAATTTGTTATGCAATAATGCAAAGCTTTTTATTCAAAATTCGCATTATGAACTGTACCTTTTCTGATGGAAATTTCGAGAAATTATAACAAAAGAAGGAGGTGCTGTTGAATATGAGTAGTGTTATCATTCCGATTGTTATCGGTGTAATTTGTGCAATAATTTTTGGCGTTATCGGTTTTGTTGCAGGCGGTGAGCATCGCAGAAGAACGAGCGAAAAGGAAATCGGCTCTGCAACTCAGGAAGCAACCAAAATCATCAATAACGCATTGGCTGAAGCCGAGTCAACAAAAAAAGCAAGACTTATTGAAGCCAAGGATGAAATTCACAAGCTTCGCTCTGATGCGGACAAGGAAATCCGCGAAAGAAGAAGTGAGGTTCAAAGACAGGAAAACCGTCTTAATCAAAGAGAAGAATACCTTGACAAAAAGGCTGATTCTCTTGAACACAAAATTGAAAATCTCAGCGTTAAGCAAAAAGAGCTTGACGACAAACTACTCGAAGTCGATGGCATCAAGAAAAGCCAGTTTGATATGCTTGAGCGTATCTCAGGACTTACTCAGGAGGAAGCAAAAAATCAGCTTCTTGCTTCCCTCAGCGAAGAGCTTGATACTGAAAAAAGTAAGCGCATTCTTGAATACGAGCAGATGGTTCGTGACCAGAGCGATGTTCTGGCAAGAGAAATCATCGGCACCGCTATACAGCGTTGTGCAGCAGACCATACAGCAGAAACAACCGTATCTGTTGTTGCCCTTCCAAATGATGAAATGAAGGGCAGAATTATCGGTAGAGAGGGCAGAAATATCCGTTCTATCGAAACGATTACCGGTGTTGAGTTGATAATTGACGATACTCCGGAGGCAATCACAATCAGCTCGTTTGACCCTGTAAGAAGAGAAATTGCAAGGCTCACTCTTGAGCATCTTATTCAAGACGGCAGAATTCATCCCACAAAGATTGAGGAATGCTTTGAAAAGAGCACAAGAGAGGTCAACGCAATCATCAAGCAGGAGGGTGAAAAGGCTGTTCTTTCGGCTAACTGCGGTCAAATTCATCCGGAGCTTGTTAAGCTTCTCGGTAAGCTTAAATTCCGTACATCATACGGTCAAAGCGTACTCAAGCACAGCCTTGAGGTATCCTATATCGCAGGACTTATGGCGGCTGAGCTTGGCGCTGACGAAAAGCAGGCGCGCAGAGCAGGCTTGCTTCACGATATAGGTAAGGCTCTTGACCACGAGATGGAGGGCTCACATATCGCGCTTGGTGTTGAGTGGGCAAAGAAATACAAGGAAAATGACGCAATTGTTCACGCAATTGCCGCTCACCACGGCGAAATCGAATGTAAAACCGTTGTTGCCTGTCTTGTTCAGGCGGCTGATGCCGTTTCTGCCGCAAGACCCGGTGCAAGACGCGAAAACATCGAAAACTATATCAAAAGACTTCAGCAGCTTGAGGAAATTTCCACAAGCTTTGACGGAGTTGAAAGAGCATATGCCATTCAGGCGGGCAGAGAGGTCAGGGTTATGGTTAAGCCCGAGATTGTCAGCGATGACAGAATGCCCTATGTTGCTCACGAAATCGCTAAAAAAATTGAAAGCGAAATGGAATATCCGGGACAGATTAAGGTTAATATTATCCGCGAATCAAGAGCATCGGATATTGCAAAATAATATCAATCAAAAAGTCGGCGTATGTCGGCTTTTTGTTATAAAAAGGAGATTTTGCCATGATTAAGCATATCGTTTGCTTTAAGCTCAAGGACAACAGTAAAGAGGAATGCGAGAAAACAGCTCAGATTCTTATGTCAATGAAGGGAAATGTACCGCTTTTAAAGGATATAGAGGTCGGTGTGGATTTTCTTCACTCACAGCGTTCATTTGACATTATTCTTCAGGTAACACTTGAAAACGAAAAAGCACTTGAGGACTACCAAAACGACGAATATCACTGCAATGTTGTCAAAAAGCATATGCACAGTGTAATGGAAAAATCCGTTGCGGTTGATTACACAATTTAAAATATCACTTTTACCTGCCGTTCGGTTAACCATCCGAACGGCATTTTTTGTCTTAAAATATCTTTTTTGGTTATATTGTGTAAGTTTATATATTATTTTTTATATATTATTATAATTGACAAGTAAATAACGGCTTGGTATAATTATAAGAGTGACTAAGTATAAGTTTTTAACTTAACATAATTACGGAGGATGAATAATGGAAGAAAACAGAGAAATAGAAATTGACCTGAGAGCCATATTTTCAACGCTCAAGAAAAAGCTTGTAATTATGATTCTCATAGCTCTTTTGTGCGGTACCTTTGCCGGATGCTTTACAAACTTTTTTGTTGAGCCAAAATATACGGCAACCATCACGCTTTGCGCTTATAATGACAATGACCGCATAGGTGCCGACGGAAGCATTACCACAAGTGAAATCGAAGCTTCTCAGGAGCTCGTTAATACTTACATTGAAATTCTAAAAAGTGACACCTTTCTCCAAAAGGTTGCGGACAACCTTCAATATGATATTTCCCCCTCTGCAATTAAGGGAATGCTTTCCTGCTCACAGGTAGAAAGCACATTCATATTCAAGGTGCGTATTACAGGAACAAACGCTTCCGAGGCTATGGACATTGCAAACACAATTGCAGAAATTTGTCCGGACGAGCTGATAAGAATAGTCAGCGCCGGAAGTATTCAGATTGTCGACTATGCAAAGCTTCCGACAACACCGTCATCACCAAATCTCAAGAAGATTGTAGCCGTTGCACTGCTTGCAGGCTTTGTTGTATCATTTGCAGTATTCTTCCTCAAGGAAGTATTTGACACAAGCATTAACGAAGCAAAGGATCTTGAAAAGGAATTTACTATTCCCGTGCTTGGAACTATACCCAAGCTTTTACCTGTTGACAATGACGCCTCCAAGGATAATGGCAACACACCGCAGTCCTCCTTGGACAGCTTAAATTCACTACTAAACGGCAAGGGAGGTAACAGCAATGAAGAATAAGACTTTTTCCAAAAAGAAGAATAATTCCAAATTAAATGGCAAATCAAATATTCAGTCCTTCGGAAAGGACGATCAAAAGAAAATTCTTTGCCAAAATTCTCCGTTCGTAGTAAAAGAAGCATACAATGCTATAAGAACAAACCTACTCTTTATTCAACAGGGCGAAAAATGTCCGGTATTTGTTGTAACAAGTCCGACAGCAAACAACGGTAAATCCATCAATTCAATAAATCTTGCAGTTTCCTTTGCTCAGATGGGTAAAAGAACGCTTCTTATTGATGCGGATATGAGAAACCCCACTATTCACCGTCTTTTCGGTATTCCTGTTAAAAACGGCCTTTCCGAAATACTTGCAGGCTTAACGGATAACATCACGGTTTCAAAAACAGATATTGAAAATCTTTCTGTTTTAACCGCCGGCAAAATCCCTCCGAATCCTGCGGAGCTTTTATCCTCCTCGCGTATGGATAAGCTTCTCAGCTTTGTCAAGGAGCATTATGACTGCGTATTTATTGATACTCCGCCTGTAAACCTTGTTACCGATGCAACCTCGTTTGTGTCAAAAACAACGGGATATATCATTGTCGTCAAGGCGGGCTCAACCGATGTTCAGGATGTAAAGCTTACCGTTTCATCACTTGAAAACATCAGCGCAAATATTGTCGGCTTCCTTCTTAATGATGCAAATGCATCAGACAAGAAGTATTATTCATATTACAAAAACCGCTACTATAAATACGGCAAGGACCGTTATGCTTATAACTACAACTATAACAATTATCACTATTACAGATAAGGAATGTTCTTGCAATGAGCAACAGACGAAGATTACAAAAAATATTAGAAGCTGTTGTCGGTGCAGTATCACTTTACGCATCGCAGTTTTTAACACTGTTTTTCTTTTATTTCGGAATTAAAAGAATAAGCGGATATGATCCTGAAAAATGGATTGAATATTTTATTTTGTTAACTGCCTCATACACAATTTTATTTCTTTGTTTTTCATCGCCCATCAATCTGCTCAAGCGAAGCAGACCGATGGAATTTATATCGACGGTGAGAAACTGTGCAATGACGTATGCTCTGTTTGCAGTTTTGCTTATTCTTTTCAAAAATAATATTATCGACTCGCGATATATGTTTGTTTTTGGATTCATTCTTTATTTTGTTTTTTCGCTTGCAGGTCGCTATGTATTAAAAAAATTTTTGCTAAATCATATTTCCGACACAAAGCTTGCTACAATGACCGGTGTTATCACAACGCTTGACAGAGCCGAGGATTTTATTCCCAGGCTTCAGCTTGACTGGTCAAAAAACATAAAGGCTGTTGCTCTGCTTGACGCAAAGCTTGAAAACGGAAAATACAAATGCCCGCTTGATTTTCAAAAATCAAAGGGAAAGGCATCAGCATCAAAGGTTATTGATAAAGAACGCTACAAGGTGATTGAAACCGTGTGTTCTGTTCCCGTTGTTGCCAATGCCGAAAATCTTATCGGCTGGATAAGAACCACCTCTCTTGACGAGGTTTACATAAATCTTCCGCTTGATGAAAGCTTTGATGTTCCTGCTCTTATTGAGGAGCTTGAGGATATGGGAATTGTTGTGCATGTCAATATTCCCTCAATGGAAAAGATTGTTGAAAACAGTAAGTTTGATAATTTCAACTGCATTGTAAAATCCGGATATCCTATGGTTGTATTCTCCCCTATTGTTCACAACTCTAACATGCTTGCAATAAAGAGATTAGTTGATATAATCGGTTCAATAATCGGTTGCATTGTATCAATTCCGATTATTTTGATTACAGCAATTCCTCTGCTTATTGAATCACCGGGGCCTTTGATTTTTAAACAGCAACGCGTTGGTAAAAACGGCAGGCTGTTTAATATTTACAAGCTGCGTTCAATGTATGTTGATGCAGAGGAGCGCAAAAAAGCGCTTATGGAAGAAAACAAAATGGACGGTCATATGTTCAAAATGGATAACGACCCAAGAATAACAAAGGTCGGACGCGTAATAAGAAAGCTGAGCATTGATGAGCTTCCGCAGTTTTGGAATGTTCTTAAAGGTGATATGAGCCTTGTGGGAACAAGACCGCCCACTGTTGATGAATTTGAAAAATACGAAAATCATCACAAAAGGCGTCTTTCAATGAAACCGGGGATTACAGGTAATTGGCAGGTTTCGGGACGCTCAAACATACAGAATTTTGAAGATGTCGTAAAGCTCGACTGCGAGTATATAGATAACTGGTCATTAGCCCTCGACGCAAAAATAATAATTAAAACAGTCGGTGTTGTTTTAACGCATAAGGGTGCCGAATAACTCGCATTTTGGTGATAAAATGAAAATTGCAATGATGGGACACAAAAGAATTCCCTCCCGTGAGGGCGGAATTGAAATAGTTGTTGAAGAGCTTTCGGTGAGAATGGCACAATCGGAAAACGAGGTTACTGTCTATAACCGCAAGGGACATCATATTGCAGGAAAAAGTTTTGAAAGTTCAAATACTCTTAAGGAGTATAAATCAGTCAGACTCAAATCCGTTTTCACCTTTGAAAACGCAAAGCTAAACGCCATTGTTTACAGCATACTTGCGGCACTTAGAATTTGCTTTGGCAAATTTGATGTTGTCCATATTCACGCAGAGGGTCCTGCCTGTGTTACACGGCTTTTGAAGCTGTTTGGCAAAAGAGTGATTGTCACAATTCACGGACTTGACTGGCAAAGGTCAAAATGGGGCGGATTTGCAACAAAATTTTTGCTGTTCGGCGAAAAAACAGCGGCAAAATATGCAGATGAAATTATAGTCCTGTCTGAAAATGTGCAAAAATATTTTCTTGAAAAATATTCAAGAAAAACTCATTATATCCCAAACGGAGTGGAAAAGCCCGTTGTAAAAAATGACAGTGAAATAAAAAAAGAATTCGGTATAAGCAAAAACGGCTACATACTTTATCTCGGCAGAATCGTTCCCGAAAAAGGCATCCATTATCTTATTGAAGCATACAAAAGGCTTGATACGAACAAAAAGCTTGTAATTGCCGGAGCGGCAAGCCACACAGCCCAATATGCAAATGAGTTGAAAAAGCTCGCAGGAGAGGATAAAAACATAATTTTTACAGGGTTTGTTCAGGGCGAGCTTCTTGAGGAGCTTTATTCAAACGCCTATATCTATTGCTTGCCGAGTGACCTTGAGGGTATGCCCCTGAGTCTGCTTGAGGCAATGAGCTATTCAAACTGCTGTCTTACCTCGGATATTCCCGAATGCACCGAGGTTTGCGAGGACAAGGCGGTGTATTTCAAAAAGGGAAATATTGATGATCTTAAAAGCAAGCTTGAACGGCTGATTGATGATATTGCCGTTGTTAACAATCTAAAGCAACAGGCAAGCGATTTTATATGCAGTAAGTTCGACTGGGATAAAATAACCGATGAAACACTAAGGCTTTATAAAGGTGAAAAATGATGAGAATTTTGATGGTTAACAAGTTTCTTTATCCAAAGGGCGGAGCAGAAACATATATGTTCAAGCTCGGAGAATACCTGCAAAGCCTCGGTCATCAGGTTGAGTATTTCGGAATGGAGCATCCCGAAAGATGTGTTGCAAACTCTCTCGACTTATATACCGAAGGTATGGATTTTCACAATTCTTCGGCGATAAAAAAGCTAAAGCTTTCGCTTAAAACAATTTATTCCAAAGAAGCTCGAAAAAAAATAAAGCATGTGCTTGACGGCTTTAATCCGGATGTTGTGCATCTTAATAATTTCAATTATCAGCTTACCCCGTCGATAATTTATGCAATAAAGGATTATGAAAAAGAAAACGGTTGCAAGGTTAAGGTTGTTTTTACGGCGCACGATTATCAGCTTGTCTGTCCCAACCATATGATGAACAACCCGATTTCTCACAACAACTGTGATAAGTGTTTAAACGGTAATTATTTAAGCTGTGCAAAAGACAAGTGTATTCACGCTTCTCTGCTTAAAAGCGTAATAGGAAGTGCTGAAGGCTATCTTTATAAAAATCTTCACACATATAGTTTTATTGACAAGGTTATATGCTGTTCAGATTTTATGGAAACAAAAATACAATGCAACCCCTCGCTAAAAGGAAAAACAGTTGTATTGCATAATTTTATTGATAAACAGTGTTCAAGCAAAACTCACAAAAAAGATTATGTTTTATATTTTGGCAGATATAGTGAGGAAAAGGGCATTAGAGCTCTTTGTCAAAGCGTTAAAATGCTACCTGAAATACAATTTGTGTTTGCCGGAAAGGGCGAGCTCGAGGATTTAATAAATTCAATACCAAACATTAAAAATGTCGGATTTATAACAGGCAAAAAGCTTGACGAACTAATAGAAGATGCGCTCTTTTCTGTGTACCCGTCGGAATGGTATGAAAATTGTCCGTTCTCCGTAATGGAAAGCATATCGCTTATGACTCCGGTTATCGCTTCGAATATTGGTGGCATACCCGAGCTTATAAGTAACCAAGAAAACGGTTTATTGTTTGAAAGCAAAAACACCGATGATTTAAGAGAAAAAATATCGTACTTATACAACAACAAAGAACTTTGTGCTCAAATGTCATTAAATTGTAAAAATAACTCATTTGATTCATTAGAGCAATATACTGAAAAATATTTGCAGATAATAGGTAGTATTCAATGATTAAAGAGAAAAAATATTATGATGAGCTTAGTGTTTTCAGAGGGCTGATAATAGTGTGGGTAGTTATCGGTCACTCATTAAACAGTGATATAGGAGGTCTTTTTTCCCAGTATTTTAAAGCATATGCATATTCATTTCATATGCCTGCATTTTTTATGCTTAGCGGTTTTTTAACCGCTTCAAAAATCTCAACGGCACGCACTGTAAAAAGCAGAGCAAATCTGATAAAAAGCAGATTTTTAAGGCTCATTGTTCCATACTTGTTCTTTACTGCAGTTTCATATGTATTAAAATTTTTCCTTGAAGAATACGCATACAACGAATTAGAAAAGAATCCGCTGAACATACTCGTCAATGTTGTTTTGGGTCTTAATAATCCTAATGGCGGAATTTGGTTTTTATATACACTTTTTATGATTTCTGTAATATTCACAATTGTAAATTTCATTCCGGATTGGGCTCTTTTTGTTATTTTTTTAGGGTTAAAAATTGCAACATTTTTTACAGATTACACTCTGCCTGTTGTTACAAGCGTATGCTTATACGGCGTTTTCTTTAGCACAGGAATACTTTTTAGCAAATCATACAATAAGCTGTCGGGAAAATTTATTAACCGCTTGAAATTTGAAAAAAAGATAATTATTTTTGTAATTACGGCATTACTTTTTGTCACATCGTTACCTCTCACTTATCTTTTGATGATGCATAAGCAGGATTATTTTCAAAAAATATTTGCATTTACAGTTTGCATATTTAATATAATCACCTGGTATTTTATAGCTCAAAGCATTGACTGTATTTCATCATTAAAAAAAGTATTTATGGCCGTCGGCGACTACGGTATGGACATTTATATGATTGGCTATTATGTTCAAATAACAATACGGGTGATTTGTGCCTCAATGCTCGGTATTCCATACGCAATATATTCAATTCTTTTGTTTGTATTGGGGCTGGTTGTTCCAATACCTATTTCAAAATATATCGTTCGGAAAGTTCCTTTATTCAGAAAGCTTGTTCTTGGTGACTTTTCAAAAAAGGAGTAATTATGTCTAAAAAGCTTAACGGAACCGTAATAGTAACATATCGCTGTAATGCCCGCTGTAATATGTGCAACAGGTACAAAAAGCCCTCTCGTCCAGACGAGGAAATAACGGTTGAAACAATCAAAAAGCTTCCCCAAATGTATTTTACAAACATTACGGGCGGAGAGCCGTTTATCCGCGAGGATTTGAAGGATATCGTTAGAGAGCTATACAAAAAAAGCGACCGCATTGTTATTTCAACAAACGGATTTTTTACGGACAGAATCATTGATTTATGCAAGGAATTTCCAAATGTGGGAATAAGAATTTCCATTGAAGGACTTGAAGAAACTAACAACGCAATAAGAGGTCTTGAGGACGGCTTCAATAAAGGCTATACAACTTTAAAAAGGCTTGTTGAAATGAATCATCCCGATGTCGGCTTCGGTATGACTGTTCAGGACGCAAACGCAAAGGATTTGGTTGATTTATACAAGCTAAGCGATGAAATGAATATGGAATTTGCAACCGCGTCGCTTCACAATTCGTTCTATTTTGTTGAGGCTAAAAACATAATAAAGGACAGAGAGATGGTTGCAAAGGAATTTGAAGGTCTTATCAACGAGCTTTTGAAATCGAACTCTCCTAAAAAGTGGTTTCGTGCATATTTTAATCACGGACTCATCAATTACATTTACGGACAAAAAAGGCTTTTGCCATGCGATATGGCGTTTGATACATTTTTTATCGACCCGTACGGTGATGTTATGCCCTGTAACGGAACAAAAGAAAAGGAGGTTATGGGCAATCTTAACGATACCGACTGGGACACTCTTTGGAACAGCGAGCAGGCTGATAGGGTTAGAGATAAGGTTCGTCATTGTGACAGGCAATGCTGGATGATAGGCTCTGTTTCCCCTGCTATGCACAAATACATCTGGGTTCCTGCCGCTTGGGTAATAAAGCACAAATTTTTAAGATACTTTAAGGACAAAAAGTATTCTATGTTTGAAAATAAAATCTGCCGTGATTTGCGTGACGGAAGGGTTACAAAGGAGGAGCTTGACAGGCTTTCTACCTGTGATGTCAACGCTGTAATAAATGACGGACTCTCCGATATTTCAAGAGAACAGTTAAAAAACAAAACCGGTGAGGAAATTGTCGACGCAGATATTGAATCTCAATTTAAATAAATCTATTATTTGGAGAATAATATGAATATTCTTTTATCCGCTTACAGCGTAAATCCATATATGGGTTCAGAGGATGCTGTCGGTTGGAACTGGACTACAACTCTCAGCAAAAAACTTCCTGACAGTACAATATATCTTTTAACTAAAAAATTCAATGCAGAGGATGCCGAAAAAGGAATAAAGGAATTTGGTCTTTCAAATGTAAAATTGGTTATAGTTGATGTTCCGAACTGTCTTAACTGGTTTAGGGAAAAGCATTCGGCTTTTCATCATATGTACTATGTTATGTGGCAAAAATGTGCATATAGATGGGCAAAAAACTGTGGCATCCATTTTGACATTGTGCATCATGTTTCAATGGGCAATTACAGAATAACCGGACACATGTATAAGCTTGAAAATACATATTCCATTTTCGGTCCCGTAGGAGGCGGTCAAACCACTCCAAAGGCATTAAAATGCTACTACAAAACTCAAAAATTTTACGAAGACTATCGTGATTTAGTAAGTAAGCTAATCGTAAAGCTCCCCCGATATAAAAAACAGCTGAAATCATTTGACAAACTATATGCTGTTAATGACGAAACAAAAAATGCTTTAGAAAAAGCCTCCGGAAGAGAATGCTGTAAGCTTTGTGATATTGCAATTTCGGAAGACTTAAGCGACCTCAATATTGAGCATAAAAATAAAAAAACTATTGAGATAATCTATTTAGGAAGATTTATCGAACTAAAGGGAATAATGCTTCTCATTGATGTAATTAAAAATATATCCTCAAAACAGAGCTTTCACTTATCCCTTTACGGAAGTGGTGAGCTTGAGAAAAAAATTAAGAGAAAGATTTCTGAATATAAACTTGATGACCTAATAACTGTTGCGGGAAACGTTGATCACACAAAAGTGTCAGAAATTTATAAAAACGCTGATATTTTTGTCCACCCGACCTTTCGTGACAGCAGCGGAGCTGTTTTTGTTGAGGCTATGGCTCACAAATTGCCTATTGTATCTCTTAATCAAAGCATTTCACGAGATTTAAACAAAAACAAATGTGGTTTATTTGTTAATACTCAACAGGACAAGGAATCTATTATAAATGAGTTTGCAAGCAAGCTGACAACTCTTATTGAAAACTATGATTTACGACTTGAGCTTGGTGAAAACGGATATAGATATGCAAACAACGAGTTAACTTTGGAGAATAAATTCAACACTATTTACGGTGAAATTATAAACCAAGGGTGAAAAAATGAAAATTCTTATAGTTAATCCCATTATCTACACAAGCGAAACAAGGGAAATAAAAAAAGTAAATACAATAAAAGACACAATGATATATGACCTTTGCTTAGGCTTTAAGGCTCAGGGACACGAAATTACTCTTGCCGCTGCTGAGGATTACAAGCCTGCTTTGGAGGAAGAATATCCTTTTGAGGTTGTATGGCTTGAAGCAAGGCTCAAAAAGCTTTTTCCTGCAAATGTCATTCCCTTTTGCCCTCAGATAAAAAAATACGTGGCTGAAAATCAATTTGATTTAATCATTACAAGCGAGGTTTTTTCGCTCAACTCTCTTATGCTTTCGATAAAAACAAAAAAGAATCTTATCGTCTGGCACGAGCTTGCTAAGCATAACCGTTTAATGCACCAAATACCATCTAAGCTTTGGTACAACATAATTGCAAGAATTTTCTTTAAAAACACTAAAATTGTTGCAAGAAGCATTGAGGCAAAGGAATTTATATCTCGGTTTTGCAATAATGTCAGCGATACCGTTATTGACCACGGAGTTAACCTTGACAAGTTTACATACCAAGCAGAAAAGGAAAACCATTTTGCAGTCAGCTCTCAGCTGATTAAAAGAAAGCGCATTGACAAAATTATCAATGCATTTTGCGAGTATGTAAAAAAATATGACAATACTTCTCATCTGTATATTATGGGTGAAGGCGACCAAAAGGAAGCACTTGAGAAACAGGTTAAAAGCCTTGATTTAGAAAAAAATGTTACCTTTACGGGAAAGCTTCATCATAATGAGCTGATCGAAATTTTGAAAAAAGCAAGGGCCCTCCTTGTTTATACGGAAAAGGACAACAATATGGTATCGGTAGTGGAGTCCATTGCCGTTGGTACTCCCGTTATTACAACCTCTGTACCCTACAACGCTTCATACATAAAAGCAAATTCTCTCGGTATTGTTAATGACAGCTGGAACGAAGACGATTTACACAAAATCAGCAATGACAAGGGCTATGTTGAAAGCTGTATGATATACAGAAACAGCTTATCAACTGAAAATAAGGCCAAACAATTTATAAGTATCGGAGTTAATAATGACTTTTAAAGATAAAATTCTAAGAATTTTTGAAGGAAATCCCACATACGAAAAGCTCAGACTGCAATATTGGAAAATTCGCAATAAAAAACAGCAAAACAGAATTATTAAGGAAACCGAAGAGCGCCGACAAGGAAAAACAGACGAAAAATATACAAAGATTAGAAGTTTTAAAGATTTATATAACGGAAAGCGCTGCTTTATTATTGCGACAGGTCCCAGTCTTACATATGACGATTTAAATAAGTTAAAAAATGAAATAACCTTTAGTATGAATTCAATCATAAAAACCTTTGACAAAACCGATTGGCGCCCGACATTTTACGGGATTCAGGACAGAGATGTATTCGGTGCTATGGAGGAGCTGATTAAAAGCACTCTGAGTGAAAATGTTTTTGTAGCCGATATTCTCGAAAGATACTATGACCTCCCTGATTCTTTTATCAGGTTCCCATATGACGGCGAATATCATTTATACAACGGTAAGCTCGGAGTCCCCAATGCAAAATTCAGCAATGACGCATATTCAATTGTATATGACGGCTACTCAATAACCTACTCTCTTATAGAAATCGCAGTTTATATGGGATTTAAAGAAATTTATTTGCTCGGCTGTGATTGTAGTTATCCAAAGGGTAAAAAAAATCATTTTGTTGAAAGCGGATTCATTGATAAAAATGCGTCATCAAATCCCGTTAGAATGAGGACTGCTTTTGCCTGTGCTAATGATTATGCAAAAGCAAATAATATCAAAATATATAATGCCACAAGGGGCGGAGAACTTGAAACCTTTCCAAGAGTTAACCTTGATGACATACTGAAAGGATAATTTTATGAAAACTGTTGCAATAGTTCCTATGAAGCTTAACAATACAAGGCTTCCGCAAAAAAATATAAAGCCTTTTACAAACGGTAAGCCACTTTGCTGTTATATTCTTGAAACACTTTCTAAAATAGATAAAATTGATGAAATATATGTTTATTGCAGCAATGAAGCCATTAAGGAATTTTTGCCAAACGGTGTAACATATTTGAAAAGAAGCAAATCACTTGACACTGACACAACCAAAATGAACGAAGTGCTCAAAGCGTTTGCAAATGAGGTTCAAGCCGATATTTATGTTATGACCCACACCACTGCACCCTTTATATCAAAAGAGAGTATAGAAAAAGGTATTGATGCCGTAGCAAGCGGAATGAACGACTCGGCTTTTGCAGCAAAAAAACTCCAGGATTTTTTGTGGAAGGATGGAAGACCGTTTAACTATGACCTTGAGAATATACCGAGAACACAGGATTTACCACCTCTTTATGAGGAAACAAGCGGATTTTACATATACGAAGCATCTGTTATCAATGAACTTGGCAGAAGAATCGGGCAAACACCTTTTATTGTTGAGGTAAACGAAATTGAAGCCATTGACATTGATGAAAAAGAAGATTTTGAAATCGCCGATGCAATATACAACCATATGTATAATGGAAAAGAGGCAGAATAATGAAAAAAACTTTAGAGCGTTTTAGAAATAAAATATCGAACAACGAGCCTGTATTCGGAACTTTTATGAAAACGGGCGATCCTATGTTTGTCGAAGCTGCCGGAATAGGTGGATTTGATTATGTTATTCTCGATATGGAGCACGGTCCGGTTTCAATTGAAAGCCAGCAAAATAATATTCGTGCGGCAGAAGCAAGAGGCACGGTTCCTATTATACGACTTCCTGATTATGATGAAAACACAATTGGCAAAGCGCTTGATATAGGAGCATACGGTATTCAGGTTCCGCAAATCAATAATGCCGAATCTGCACGCCGCGTTGTTAAAAACGCCAAGTTTTATCCATACGGAATGAGAGGCGTTTGCAGATTTGTAAGAGCTGCAGACTACTCTAATATGGATAGATTTGATTATTTTGAAAGCTCAAAGGATTTACTGATAATTCTTCAGCTTGAGGGTGTTGAGGCCATAAAGAATCTTGATGAAATACTTGAGGTTGACGGAGTAGATATACTCTTTATCGGTCCTTACGATTTATCTCAATCACTTGGTATTCCCGGTCAGGTCAACAACCCGATAGTTGTTGACGAAATGAAAAAAATTGTAGAAAAAGCAAGAAAAAAGAACAAGGTTATAGGCACCTTTATTGATACTCCGGAAGATTTGAAAATGTGGCGTAGTCTGGGTCTTTTGTATCTTAGCTATTCAGTAGATATAGGAATATTTATTGATGCCTGTAAAAGTATAAATAACTATTTTAGAAATCAATAAACACATTGAGGAATTTTAAAACTAATGGACAGGTTAAAATTTAAACTTTATCCAAGAGAACTTGTTTTCTCTCTATTTATCATAATGCTTCCTGCAAGCCTTGCTATTGAGAAAAATTTTCATTGGGAATTTGCAGCATACACTGACGAAATACTTTGCATATTATGCGGATTTTACATTATTCTGTTGGCGTTTAAGAAAGGAATAAAAGGTTCAGACTTTGCACTTATCGTTCTGTTAATCATTTGTATAGTCTGGGGATTGATTGGCAATGCCGTCAGTAGATTGATAACAGATACCATTCCAATTCTTATTGATGTTATCTGCCTAGCAAAAATGTTTTTTCCTTTCATCATTTATAAGCAAGTTGCGCATTATGATAAGAAAAAACTTATAATTAAATATTTAACACCGATTGCTAAACTCACAATTATTTTAGGAACATTTTTTGGAACGATAAGTCTATTTGTGAACATTGGTATGAGCGGTGAAAAAAGATACGGCATACCCTCCTTCAGCTTCATTTTTCAAAACGAAGCACGATACGGTTATATAATTGCTTGTTGCTTGTTAATCATCTATATTGCTGAGAAAAAAGCAAGTAAATGCAAATTTTATGCATTCCTTTCAATTATCAGTATGATATACACAACAAAGGGCGTTGTTTATATTATAGTAGCTACATATCTTGTTTTGAGTATTATGTGGAAAAAGAGTGATAAGCTTACAGTCGGTAATGTTATCGTTGCGTTTATTGGAATTGTATCCGTATCAATATTGCAAATTGAAACATATTTAAAGGATTTGGATTCGCCGAGAATGCGTCTTCTTAGATATGGATTGAAAACAGCTAATACCTATTTCCCTTTAGGATCAGGCTTTGCCACATACGGTTCTGACCAAGCGGCAAGACATTACTCTCCGCTTTACAAATTATATGGATTCAATAATCTGTATGGACTTTCAATGGAGGACCCCGGATTCCTTAATGACTGCTATTTTGGAATGGTATTCGGACAATTTGGATATATAGGAACAATTATTTTTATCATAATGATTGTTATGGTATTTTTACCTATCAACAAAATAACATTGGGTAAAAATATAAAAGCATTATCAATAGCAATATTTGTCGGACTTATTATTAGCTCACTTGGTACCGCTATTATCAAATCCAGCATCGGCGTTTTCACCTTTGCTATTTTAGGCACAATTTGTGGATATTCAACACAATCGACAAACAACAACACAAATACAACAACATTACAAACCTCAAGAGTAAAAGTAAAATGGATTTAACCTTATATATGTAATTTGGTAAATCAAATAAACTAAAATGAACATCATAAAAATAATAAAAACAAAGTATTTTTCGTTAAATATAGGCATACGAGCAGGCATATGGTTTACCATATGCAATTTAATGCAAAAGGGCATTACAATGATTACAATGCCCATTTTTACTCATTTACTTACTACCGAACAATATGGTGTTTTTACACTTTATCAGTCTTGGTATTCAATTGTCAGCATTATTGTTACTCTAAACCTTTCCGGAAGCCTAATTTACAATGGTATGGCAAAATATGAAAACCGCAGAAACGAATTTATATCGTCAATGCAGGGATTGTCTATGCTGGTTACGGTTGCTTTTTTCTTTGTCTATCTTCTTGCAATGGACTTTTGGGAAAAGCTGTTTGATTTATCATCGATTTTTATATTAACAATGTTTGCTCAGCTTCTTTTTGAGCCTGCATATTTGTTTTGGGCACAAAAGCAGAGATACGAATACAGATATAAAAGCTTGGTAGCGGTTACAATAATGGTTTCCGTTATGAGTCCTGTTTTGGGCGTTATTGCGGTTATTTCGACAGATTATAAGTCTGAGGCAAGAGTTATATCATTTGCACTTGTGCAAATGTGTGTGGGTTTAGTATTTTTTATTATACAAACTATCAAAGGAAAAAAACTGTTTGTAAAAGACTTTTGGAAATTTGCTCTGGCATTTAATTTGCCGCTTATTCCTCACTATCTTTCACAAATTGTTCTCGGTCAATCCGACCGCATAATGATTGCAAAAATGATAGGAAAGAGCGATGCGGCAATTTATGGTGTTTCGTATAACATCGCAACTGTTATCACTCTTTTTGTAAACTCAATAAATAGCTCGTTCGTTCCGTTTCTTTATGAAAGCATAAAGAAAAAAAAATTCTCTGACATAAAAAAAACAGCAAATGTCTTATGCTTATTTATGGCTTCAATAATATGTGTATTTATGTTGTTTGGACCTGAAGCAATAAGAATCTTTTCTACTGATGAATATATAAAGGCAAAATGGATTTTCCCACCTGTTGCAGCATCTGTTTTCTTCACATTTATCTATCTTCTTTACATTAACATTGAGTTTTATTTTGAAAAAACTAAATTTGTAATGCTTGTTTCTGTTTTGGGAGCGTCACTTAATGTTATTCTTAATTCTTTCTTTATAAAAGAATACGGATTTATCGCCGCAGGATACACAACTGTATTTTGTTATATTCTTTTTGCACTTGGTCATTATATGCTTTACAGAATGCTGTTAAAGAAAAATAATATTGAGCAGAAAATATTTGATTCCAAAAAGATATTGATTTATTCTGCAATTGTAATTGCATTTATGATAATTTCAACATTACTTTATAAATTCAATCCTGTAAGATATGCTTTAATCGCAGTTATTGCTGTTATTGCGATGATAAACTATAAAAAAATTATCAATATAGTAAAATACGTTTTAAAAAGGTAACAAAGATGAGAAAAATAATTCATACATTATTTATCAATTTTAGCTATTATTTTCTTCATTATTTTTGTGTATCACTAATTTTATCAGCATTAACTATATTGATTGTACAAATCATTAAATATAAAAAGCAATACCCTGTTATGTATTTAAAAGAGTATATGATATCAGTATTTAAAAAGAAGGACACCTACATATTAACTGCTGAGCTTTTTTACATATTTCTCTTGTTTCAATCAACGGTGTTTGACAGAGTTTTAATAAGACAGCATCACAATCCGTTTTCGGATATTTTCGGAGGCTGGACAATCACTGAAACCCTGTATTTTTATGATTTGTCTCCCCTTTGGAATATTGTAATTTTCATTCCTGTTTCATTTATGATTAAACTGTTTTTTGACACAAAAACCAAGGATGTCAAATCTGCTAAACTTTGTGTTCTGTCTGTTTTATACAGTTTTGTGATTTCTCTGCTTATAGAAAATTTTCAAATCGTTCTAAGTGTAGGTACATTTCAGTTATCAGATTTACTATACAATTCACTTGGTGGATTACTTGGCTTTGTAATATATATGGTATGTCAGAAAACAAAAAATCCGAGAATTTAGTGAAACTAAATCCTCGGATTTTTTGCATTCAATTTACCAATAACCGAGAACATGCTGCATAACAAGGCTGACGCCTGTTATTGCCGTCCAGCAGGCTGCACCCATTGCAATGGGCTTTCCGCCTTTTTTAACAAGAGTGACAATGTTTGTGTTAAAGCCTATTGCGCACATAGCCATTGCGATAAAAAACTTTGCAAGCCACTTTGCGCCCTTAACAAAATAGTCGCTGTAAAACGCTGTAAACGCGCTCTCGGGCAAGACCGAAACCGCAGTTGTAACAAGCGAAGCGCCGACAAAATAAAGTATAAACCAAGGAAAAATCCTTTTAAATGAAACCTTTGCGCCCGTTTCGTCTGAGCCTTTTGCTTTTTTTGCTCTGATAAACGCAAGAACAAGCGTAATAGGTATTATAGCAAGCGTTCTTGTGAGCTTAACGGTTGTTGCCTGCGCAAGCACAAGACCGTTTGTTGCCTTCATACTGTCCCAAGCCGAAGCGGCGGCCGTAACAGATGAGGTATCGTTTACGGCTGTGCCTGCAAAAAGTGCAAAGCCGTCATTTGTAAGCCCGATTGCATTACCGAAGGTTGGAAAAATAAGCGCCGCAATAACATTAAAAAGGAATATAACAGATATTGACTGTGCGATTTCCTCGTCATCTGCATCAATAACAGGAGCTGTTGCGGCAATGGCAGAGCCACCGCAAATTGACGATCCGACGCCGACAAGAATTGAAACCTTTTTTTCCACCTTTAAAAGCCTACACATTATTGCCGCCGTTATAAGTGATGCCGCAATTGTTGCAATAATTACCGGAAGACTCTTTCCGCCGACCGAAAGAACGGTTTTGATATTAAGCGTAAAGCCGAGAATGATTACAGCCCATTGCAGAATTTTCTTTGAAGTAAATGTAATTCCGTCCTTGAATTTTTTGTTTGATGCAAATTTAGGAAAAACGAGTGACACTATCATTCCTATAACTATTGCAAAAACAGGTGCACCGATAACCTCAAATGAAAATCCGCCGATGCTAAGCCCTGCAAGCAAGGTCGATATACCCGCAACCAAAACACACGGAAGTATTCCGAATATTACATTTTTAAATGTCTTCATACTAATATTCCTCTATCATTTTAAAATTTTGACTCTTTAATACTTTAATTAAATCATCATTGGTTTTTATGGGCGTATCGGTGATAATTCCGCCCTTTGCAAGATTTTTGACTGTGTGAAAATCGGAGCCTGAAACCATTAGCTTTCCGTTTTTCTTTGCCCATTCATACGCCTTTTCGTTAAGGCTTTTTTCCGTCTTGCCGTTAAAAACCTCTACTCCGTCGATATATCTCAAATCACAGCGTCTTATTCCTACCCTAAACGGATGTGCTTGAAAAACAAGATATCCTCTTTTTTTACATTCGCTGTAAACATCCTTTTCCCACTTTGACATAAGATTACCCGAATTATAAAGAAAATCCTCGTCAATTCCGTATATCAGATAATCGTTTGCGGTAAAATAGTGGCGAAGCTCTATTCCGAGCAGTACGGTAAAATCCTCACCTGCCGCTCTTTTCATTCTTCTGTATCCGTTAAGCCAGAACTCTATTTCCTCCTGCGGACATGCAAGCTTTAAGGGCTTAAAGGTCATCGGGCTGTAATGGTCTGTAACAACAATTCCGCTGTAACCCTTTTCTTTATAAAGCTTTACAATTTCTTCGGGCTCTACCCTTCCGCAACGCGAAACACATCCTGTGTGACAATGAAGCTCATATTTATATTCCATATCATCAATCCTGTAATTATTTTATCCCAAAACGCAAATAGTAGCAAAAATCAATAAAAAGCTAACTTTAAATTCCTTTTTATTTAAAGCTCGGTAATTCATCAAGCGTTATAACATAATCGCTGTTATAAATTTCATTCAAATGCTCTTTGGTATTTGTATCAATCAGCCACTCGGTATGCCAGGTCATAAACGAGCACCATTGTGTCTTTTTAAGCTGTTCGACGGTCGGTATCAGTCCGCATTCGTGGAAAATCAAAGGCTTTTTGCCCTGAGTGATTTTGCTCACGATTTTGTGCAGTCTTTCCTCTGCACCGTTTACATCAACCTCATAGCTGTCTGCACCGACGATATCGCAGTATTCATCACCCGGATACCACTCAGCCGGCTTTCCCTTATAATCCTTGCCGTTGTGAGAATATCCTAAAACCCAAATAAGATTGTTTAATCCCAAATCATTTGTAAAGTGGTCATACATCATAATCCAAAGCCTTTTGAAATTATCCGAACCTCCCTTTCCCCACCAAAACCATTGACCGTCAAATTCGTGGAATGGCCGCCAAAGAACAGTTACACCGGCATCCTGAAGCTCAAGCAGAGCCTTTCCCGCCTTGTCCATATTCTCAACAAATGCTTTGTTTTCAGGTGTTGCGTCGGTTAAAACCGCGTCCCAATCTGCAATTTCATCATTTTTGCAATTGTCGTAATTACCGCTGAAATCGGGACCGCAATGCCAGCAGATTGTCACAAGACCTCCCCTGCTCCACCAATCACTTGCACGATCAACCACTCCGTCAAAATCATCATTCATAAAATCAAGACCGCGCATGGCAGGAAGCTTGCCCGTAGCATCTAAAATATAATTCATCTCGTATTCGGGAGTGTCAACCCATGTTGACTCCTGCTGAGCCGAAATTATTGCGTTTTCGTATGTATCGCAGATATATGAATACACCTTTTGCGTGGTTTCATTTGCGTTTTCGTTGCTTAATTTCATTTGTGATTTGTCAGCACCCTGCTTTGAACACGAGCATAGAATTGAAAAGCACAACAATACCGAAACAAAAATTGTAAATCTTTTCATAGTGCTATTATCCTTTCATAGATTACTCCTTTTCAAAGGGATAGACAAGGCTCATTTGCCTTCGGCACTCGTCCATAATCTGCATACAAGCCCTTGTTGAAGCAAAGGGAATGTAGTTAGACTCTGCTTTTTTCTGCCGAATTTCTTCTGCCACCCTTGTAAACTCCGTAAGATAATCGGTTTTTCCGTTGAAAATCTGCTTGCCGTTTTCATTTTTTAATATTGCCTTTGACGCCATATGAAAGAAAACGGGAAGACTGATTGCTCCCTTATCGCCCTTAATAATACAGCTTTCCTTTAATTTACAAAGCGACATATTAAGCGTACATTTAAAGCCGTTATATTCAAGAATTACCGTTTCCGAAATATCAATACCGTTTTTGATTTTTCCCTTGCAGTTGATTTTGTTGGGAACACCAAACAGATTATAGCAATAGGTTATAGGATAAATTCCTATGTCAAGCAGGGCTCCGCCGGCAGTTTCGGGAGTGAGTACCCGAGATGTTTTAGGCATAAGAATTCCGGGAAAGGCATAGTCAATAACAACATCCCTTATCTTGCCGATTTCTCCGCCTTGCACCCATTTTTTTACCGTCAGCGCAACATCGGAAAACCAAGTCCACATTGCCTCGCAAAAATAAATATTTTCACTCTTTGCCGTTTCAATGAGAGCGTCAACCTCTTTGAGAGAAACACCCACAGGCTTTTCACAAAGCACGGGCTTGCCGAGCCTCATAGCACGAACGGCATATTCAATGTGAGAGGTGTGCGGTGTAGCAATATACACACCGTCAACATCCTCGCATCTAACAGCGTCATCAAAATTATCAAAGGCAACAGCACCGTATTTGTCGGCAAATGTCTTTGCCTTGTCAAAATTCCTGCTGTAAACGGAAACAATTTTGTGATTGCCCTTTGTAATATCATTAGCGGTAGAAACTGCAATATTACCGCTGCCTATGTACGCCCAACCGAATTTTTCCATATTGTTAGCTTTCCTTTTATAGTACTATTTTTATGAGCCTGAAATATTTAATGGCTTTGCTTTAATATATTAGCCCTTTGTGCAATATTTTTATCTTATCAAAATTATACAATATTATTATCGCATTTTCAACGATGAATAAAAGCAAGATGTTAAATAAACTACCTTGCTTTTTGTTTTTCTATAATTATCAAAAAAATCACAATCATCAAGAAAATCATCCATTGCATTATCAGTTTCGCTGTTTTCTCCGCCGAACAATAGCTTGAAGGGCAGTATCAAAATGTATATAGGAAAAAACTTTTAATAAAAGCATATCAAAACCTTTTTCATTATTCAATACCAATCTATAATATGCCATTACTCTTATGTTTTTCAAACAAAAAATTATATATTATTTTGTTAAAATTTTTCAATAGTAAAAAGGAATACGCTTCACAAACTATATTTGCAAGTGTGAGAAGAACTGATTTTTAATGAGTTATTTTCACACCTGCAATAATGTGAAAAGGAGTGTATTTCAAATGGCAAACAAGAATGTAGTACCTGAGGCTAAGGAAGCTCTTAACAGATTTAAGATGGAAGCAGCTTCTGAGGTTGGTGTTAACCTTAAGCAGGGTTACAACGGTGACCTTACTTCAAAGCAGGCCGGCTCAGTAGGCGGTCAGATGGTTAATGTAATGTGTCCTATACGAACAGTTACATATAACCGTAATATTCGCACAATAAATGGACATAATTTGCCTCTTGTATATGAATTCTGCCTCGCGGTTTAGCCAAAATCAGAGCTCAAAAGCAGCATGGTCAACTAATGCTATAATGATTAAAGCTCACGAACAAATACCCTGTTTAAACCGTTTTTGACACTTGAAAAAGCGTAACACCGAAACTCAACCATATAAAAATCCAAAAAATAAAAATTGCACTGCATATCCGTAAAAAAGCGTTGGAGAACTCAACTCCAACGCTTAATTTATTGAGTAACATATAGGTTGTCGGAAGGAATACATTAAAATTTGTATTCTTCTAAGATACGATTAAATTCATCAAATGTAACAATAGGAAAATCTATTGTTTTATATCGCGACATAAACAGTTTGTTTGTTACCATATAAGACTTAATTGTATATTCAGAAATTGATATATCGAAAGAAGATAAAATTTTTGCTATATTGTTATTCATATAATTTATCCTTCTTTGGAATTTCTCATCGTCCTTATGTTGAAAGAAAAAGCTCTTTTGTTGCATTTGATCCTCGTATATAGAACCTACTTTTTGCAATACCTTACTCTCGATTATCCAAATAGTCTTGCCCTTGTCATCTATTGCAAAAACATCATAATCTCCAAGTTCCTCAGGATAACCAGATTTCGGAAAACGTTTATTTAAGTCAACTTCATATTGAACAAAACCAAACCCTTTATGTTTAAACAATTCCGCAATATCTTTAACCATTTCATCTTCATATCTTTTCTTCCATGATTTAAGAACAGATTTTAGATTAGGTAAACCTATCTCAAAAGGCAGATACCAATCAGTAATTCCGCTAATCCATAAAGTACATAGATTGTTTAGAGCAACCGGCGTAAACACCAAATTTCCATTTTGAATAATCAATGGTTTTACATCGAAACGATTATCTCTCTTTTCCCTGTCCCAAATTGGCAAAATATCAGTTTGCTTATTTTCGAGAGTTTTTAATAAAGATTCGTTCAATGTAATAAAATCTATGATATTGCTTATCTCGAACTCATCATCAATTCTAATTTCAAGGTTTGAATTAAACGCTTCTATCAATGCACTTTTTTCAACAGAAAAAACATTTGTATATATTTCTATTGCTACATTGTCCTCAATTAGCCCCAATTGCATATAGTCCAAAAGGAGAATTAGTAATTGAAAATCAATTCCTGTATCATTTTTAAATTGTTGAATAGCTTCTTGAAAAAAACCAGCATCTTCATCATCATTTTTTATATGATAATCATTTGTATTATACTTTCTTAATAAAATATCGTCATATATTTTCCTTGAGTCATCTTCAAAAACTGTATTGATTTTATATTCAGAATCAACTTCAATATATAAATCCAAATCTGTATAATGACAAGTGTCCGCATTATCTTGCAACACAACAAGCCAATTTGCAAACCCAATTAAAAATTCAAAATCTTCTTTTGAACATTTTTCTGAGGCATAGCGTCTTTCAACGACCAAATTTGATTCAAGAAAATATTTTGCTGTTTCGGCGTTTTTTCTATATTCTTCTCTTATATTTCTTGTTTTATGTTCAAATTCTTCTTGAACAGAAGCATCTAAATCTTTAAATCCTAAATACCTTTTATAATTTACAATAACACCATTTTGTTGAATAGCATAATAATCTAATATTCGTTTATTTAATTCTTCTTTGTCATACAAAGAAATATACTTTTCAAATACTTGAACAGCAGCATTTTGCATGCTTCTAATTGTTTTGGTAGCTTCTTTTCCGTGATATTTTCCTGGAACAATACCTGCTGAAAAACAGATTTTTGCTATTTCTTTTCTAACTTTTGTATAGCTAATATCCGATACTACTATATCAATAGAACGATCTGAAAAATAATATTTTTGTTCAACTTGAAAAACACCGACTGTCTTTTTCTTGTCGTTATCGGTAAAGACCGTTTTTTCGAATAAATCAAAACTCTTTAAATCGTACTTTTTTAAAGGAGTTAATAATTCTACAAAAAATGTATTTTCGGAGTAACGATTACTAGCGTTTTGAATAGCGTTCAAAAGGATTTCTGAATCATAACTATAGCGTAATATTACACATTCAGTTTGAATATATTCATCGCTATAAACTATAGTTCTATTAGGATCATTTAAAAATTTATTTTCAAATTTCTTTTTTGCATAGGTTAAAGGAATAAATAACAATTGTAGTGTTTTATTCCTCAAAACAGAAAAATTAGATAAATATTTCCCATAACGAAGCATTAATCTTTGAATTAATTCATCAGATGTGTTCAATGCTGTGTGTGCAGACTGAGAAAAATCATCATCACAAAAATGAGCAACATTTTTTGCAATAAAAACAAATAATTCAGGTGATAATTTCTTAACCTCTCCGCCAAAACCAATGCACCCTTTGTGATAGATTCTTGTGAAACCTAAATCAACCTTTTCAGCTTTCCAATTTAAAGGGTCGATAAATAAACTATTACCATTCTTTGGAAAATCGCTTAAGATCTCTTTAAAGTATTGGTATGTATATCCTTCTGCCTCATTATAATCTAGTGATAAATTATTAAATTCTATTGCACCAGAAAAAATGTTTCTGTTAGCGTTTTTCCAAGCAAAAAACAAATTACACATACCACCAAATGAGAAAATCTTGGCTGTTTGATTTTCATGATACTTCAAAAACTCAATTAGTTCTCCAAAATCATCTGAAAAGCCTATCATATACAACAAATCTAAGGAATTATATATAGGTCTTCTTTCGCTTTCTCCAAGCATATAATAGTTTGATGAAATATCCGTATATGAATTTACTATCATAAAAGTTATTCTATTTTTTGCATCTAAATTGACACATATTGTGCCATTGTTTTCTTTTCTTGGATAACCTTCGGCAAGTAACAATTCTCTATTTGAACATTCCAAAAATCTATTAACTATTGCATCAACATCTTTATTATCATCAAAAATATCATTGTCAATAACAATAAGGATATTTTCTTTATTTAGACCAGCAAACAATACACCTTTATCAACTAATTTTTCATTAGTAGTTTTATCAATTAAAACAGGATTAATTAAGGCTCTATTCTGTATATCGTTTGAAAAATTATAAGAGTTTTCAACAATAGAATGTATAGTATAAGTTACATGCTTTTTTATTATATTGTGATCTGAATTGTTTAAAAGTATTTTATAGTAATCAACTAGCAAAGAACAATTATATAACGGATAAAATTTTTTATTTCTTTCAACAAAGTGCCTATATTCTATTGGAGATTTTTGATATCCCATAATGCATGAAACTGCTTGAATTTGTTTTATAAACAACTGATTTCCAAATAAATTATTGACACTAATCCAAAATACTTCTGTAGGTAAATCGAATACTATATCTTGTTCATAATTCTCTAAATTTGTGCTTTCAGTATTTGAAATGATTAGTTCATTGTATTCTAACAGAACACCTAGTTCATTATCGTGATTGGTTAATTGAGAAAGCGTTTGCATATAACGCATTGCTGCATACACTTGCGAATACCCATTTCCTGTAATAATAGGATATGTTTTGTTTCTATGATTAATAAACACCTCACCAAAATCATCAATGGTATAATCCTCTCGATAAGTGATTTGAGTAAAGGGTGCAATTGTATTATAGAAATTTTCGAAATCAGCATAACTCTCAATTCTTTTGTTTCCAAATTTTCCAGGCGTTGTCAATGCCAAATTCAATGATAAACTTTGAGCTAGCGCTGAACGGTTTTTTCTCCAAAGATTAAGACAAAAGATAGCTACAACGGCATCTTCAAATCGGTATTCTTTTATTGCGTTATATATGTTAAATGCAATCGGAGTAATATAATCGAAATTTGATGTACAGTTATTCAAGAATTCATAATCGAAAAGCGGGTCGTTCTGATGTTTTTTGTACAAACAACATTTTTTATACTTTTTTCCACTTCCACAAGGGCATAAATCATTTCTACTAATTTTCATATTTTAAATACCTGTCTATATTATTCTTAATTCAATTATAAAGCATTATGCTTTAAAAGCAATAACAAACAGCATTATATATTAACATAATTGTAAATATTGACAGAAACATTAATAACAACTTGAATAAAACAATTATTTCTGTTACTATTATCTTGTAAATAAACTTAAAAGACCATAAAGAATTTTAAATTCATTTTTGATAGAGGGTGTCGTATGACTCACGTATTTATTGTAAATGAGCAAACAATGAAAATTCATCTTGAATACTTGTTTGCCGGAACGGGATCATCGAAAGATGCACCATTTTTGCTAGATGCAGAATATGTAAACTCAAGAAAAAAAGAGGAAGGTGTAACTTCTGCTGCTGAAAGAAATTTGGCTGCGATGATAGCAGATGTTTCTAGAATTAGAGTAGGAGATAAAATAATCTTTTATTTACAAGCTCACAATGATAAGCCTGGAATGTTTTTTGGTGTATTTGAAGCAGCAAGCGAAGCATTCTATCAACCAAATTCAAATGATTATTTAACTGAAGAATTAGGAAAATCATTAAATTTTAGAGTTTTGATAAGACCACATAAAGTTTATCCGAAAGGAATATCTGAACACGAGGCACTCGACAGTTTAGTCTGTGTACAGCATCCAAGTGATATGTGTTGGAGCTTAATATACAGAAAATTAAAGGGCAATCGTGGTTGTACAATGATAACTGATAATGAATCAAGAAGATTAGAAATATTATTGTCAGCGAAGAATAATGATGAATATTTAGAATCTAATTTCTTTTCATTTGAAAATAATGAAATTGTTGCTAGTGATGTTGAAAAGATTTATGCCGGACAAGGAAACGAATTAGATATTTTACCGAGATTGCTATATAAAGATAGAAGAAATAACAAATGCGAGTCGCATTTACAGGCATATGTAGTTCAAAACATCGATAAAGAGTCATTAAAGCCCCTATTACTTGAAAACATTGATAATCTTTGGATTGGCAATGAAGTTTCTTGTGGTGTAGGAATGCAACGAATTGATGTTGCTACTATGCAAATAACAGAAGAAGCAGTAATAATAAATGTTATCGAACTAAAATGTGTTGAAGCATATAACGAAATTATCGACAATCAAATTCCTTGGTATATTGAGTGGATACGTAATTATATTCTTCCAACATTTCCAAGAAAAGTAGTTATAATCAATCCTGTGATTATTGCAAAAGAATTTAAAGTTCAACATACATTACAGTTATTTAAGGATCATTGTGAAACACTATTTAGAGCAAATGCTAGAAATTTCAAAGTTAATCCTGTTTCGTTAATAACTTATAAAACAGATAATGATGATATTTCCTTCAAAAAAGAATTTTAATGCTGGATATATCACTCAAAGTATGATATAGTATATACGAAACGAGGTGAGGACTTGAATTATATTGGATCAAAGTATTCTTTAATGGATTTTTTGACAACAACCATTGCTGATGTTGCAGGAACAAACACTAAAGGAAAAGTATTTGCAGACTTGTTTGCCGGAACAGGTGTTGTCGGGAAAACATTTAAGGAGCAAGGATACAGAGTTATTTCAAACGACATTCAATATTACAGTTATGTGTTAAATAAGCACTTAATAGAAAATGTCCCACCATTAAGAGTTGATATTGTTGATAGTCTTAACCAACTATCAGGAACAGAAGGCTTTATCTACAAAAACTATTGCGCAGGCTCCGGCAGTGGCAGGCAGTACTTCACCGACCAAAACGGAATGAAATGTGATTCTATCAGAATCGAGCTTGAGAGGCTGAAAAATTGTGGAGATATTGATGAAGCTCAATATTATTACTTGCTTGCAAGCTTAATTAATTCAATAGATAAATATGCTAATACAGCTTCAGTTTATGGAGCTTTTCTAAAGCAAGTAAAAAAATCTGCTGCAAAAGAGTTTGAATTGGAACTTCTGCCGATTGTAGATGGAGATAAAGAGAGTAAAGCATATAATGAAAACATCTCTGATGTAATACAAAGAATTGGCGGAGATATATTGTACTTAGACCCTCCATACAATGCCAGACAGTATTGTACCAATTATCATGTCCTTGAAACTATCGCAAGATATGATAGTCCGGAGCTTAAAGGAAAAACCGGTCTAAGAGATTATTCAAGTCAAAAAAGCCTGTTCTGTTCACCGAGAACTGTAATGGAAGCATTCGATGATGTGTTAAGACACGCTGACTTCGATTACATATTCTTAAGCTACAACAATGAAGGATTAATGCCGTTCGATGTTATTCAACACACAATGGAAAAATACGGTGAATATCAAAGATTCGAACAGGAATATCGCAGATTCAAGGCAGACACAGACAAAAACAGAAATATTAAAGCTAATACCACAACAGAATATCTTCACTGTCTGATCAGAAAATAGTACTATGGCAACTTTACATATTGTGAAGTTGCCATTTTTCTGTTATAATTATTTTATCTTAAACTTAAGGTGGAATAATTATGAGTAACCCTTTCAAAGAAGGCAGCACACAATATAAGGATTTTGAAACCATGTCTGATTGCAAATGGCATTGTACTAAATGCGAATTATTAAGCGGACAAGCAAAGACTTGGCAGGTGTGGAGACAGGAAAAAGGCATACAACTTGACCAAGATGAAAGCGGTCATTGGTACAAAACTATTTTTTGTGAACACTGTGGAGCAAATACAATCCACAGAAAACTAAAATCTACGGAAATCATTGATAACGGATTAAAAGCAAGAACCGGAATTCCACCAGCTATCGCAAAAAGAGCTAAAGAAATATATGGCTGTGTTGATGAATATTCTCTTCGTGTTGAACCTGCCAATCAACTGGAAATAGACCATAGAGTTCCACAAGTCCGTTGGACTGATAATGAAGAAGATAATGCTAATTTAACTGATGAACAAATCAAGACAAAATTTATGTTACTAACTCGACAAAACAATTTACTCAAGTCCCGTTTTTGTGAAGAATGTGCAAAAACAGGTAAGAGAGCAAACGGTTATAGAGTAATCGAGTATTGGTACGAAGGTAATGAAAATTATGACGCTGAAATTGGTTGCGAAGGATGTTTTTGGTATAATCCAACTAAGTGGCGTGAAGAACTCAACAAAAAGATAAAAGGATAACTTATGGCAAAGTATAATGATTTGGATATGAAAAAGTGGAAAGAATATGATGATATTCTTACAGATTCACTTTGGATATTTGACAAAAGAGATAAATCAGGAGTTCACAATGCGAGCTATCACGGTAACTTTGTTCCTCAAATTCCAAATCAATTATTTAGGAGATACACCAAAAAGGGAGATTGGATTTTAGATCCGTTTTCCGGTGGTGGTACATCATTGATAGAAGCTCAAAGACTTGGCAGAAATTCCATTGGAATAGAACTTCAAGATGAAGTTGCAAAGAATGCTCAAGAACTATTGCTTGAAGAAAAGAACCCCAAAACAAAAGGCAAAATTATTATTGGTGATAGCAGAACTGTTAGTTTAGATGAAAAGTTAGAACAATTAGGAATAAACAAAGTTCAATTCATTATTTATCACCCGCCGTATTGGGATATTATAAAATTTAGCGAAAACCAAAATGACTTGTCTAATTGTGAAACACTAAACGAGTTTTTGGAATCATTCGGACAAGTCATAGACAATACATCACAGTATCTTGAAAAGAACAGGTACTGCGCAGTTGTTATCGGCGATAAGTATGCTAACAGCGAAATTGTTCCATTAGGCTTTTATTGTATGAACCTGTTTTTGATGCGTGGATTCAATATGAAAGCAATACTTGTAAAAAATTTTGAAGAAACCAAGGGCAAAGCAAATCAAAAAGCAATTTGGCGTTATCGTGCATTAGCAAGTGATTTTTATTTATTCAAACATGAATATATTTTTGTTTTTAAAAAGGTAAAATAGGAGGAGAAAACAAATGATAAACGAAATAGACGAAAGAGATTTTAGTTACGAAGAAAATGAACTCAATGAACAAAAAGAATTAAAACGATATCAGATAAATTCTTATTCCGTAGATCGTGCAATTGAAACATTAATCAAATGGAAAAGAAATAATAAATTAATTGTTCCAGATTTCCAAAGGGATTTTGTATGGAACTTTAGCAACAGTGCAAGATTAATAGACTCAATTTTATTGAATTTACCAATACCAAATATTTTTGTTTTCAAAGTTATTGAAAATAATGAGGAAAAATATATTCTTGTAGATGGAATGCAAAGATTGACAACTATTGATCAGTTTCAATCTGGAACATGGTCTCAATCAGGTAAGGAACGCAAATTCAAAATAAATATTAAAACATCAAATTGGTATAATAAAACTTTTGAAAATCTAGATGATAGTGATAAACAATTTTTTTATGACTATCCGTTAAGCGTGATGATATTTGAAACTTCTGCAAAATCTGATAATGAATCTAAAAGTGTTATTTTTTCTGTGTTTGAAAGGATTAATACTGGATCTGAAAAATTAACAGAACAGGAAATAAGAAACACTATTTATCAAGGAGTTTGTTTGGATAAGTTAAAAGAAATTGTTTCAAGCAGAGATGCATTCTTTAGACTGCTGAAAAATGATAATAGTATACAAAAAAGAGGTAAAGATCTAGAATTTTTACTCAGAATAGTAACATATTACTACATCTATAAATTGACAGTGGATGGCAATAAAATGTTTGTTCAAGCAGACGAAGAGAGCAAAGTAACGACTTCAAAAACAGTTATGCTTAACAATTTTTTGTATTACAGCAATATTGGTAAAATTGACTATATGGATTATTTTACAGATGTTTTAGAAGCTTTATCTACTATAGAGCAATTTGAAGATACTGCTCTTTATAGTGTGAAAAGAGATAAAACTGATATTGGCAATAAAATCCATCAAATATTCGGAGAAGCTCTTGTAATTGCGACCATACTTAACGAAAATCGTATTTCCATCTCAAAAGAAACATTTAATAAGAACAAAATAGAACTTTGGAAAAATGAAGATTACTTTTATAGAACATTTACTGAAAAAACAACAGAACCAGATAATGTAGTTAATAGAGTTAACGAAATGATCAAATTTATCAACGGAGAAGAAATATGGAAATCTTAACACCCGATGAAATAAAAACCTTGTTATTTGATCGGTTGAACAGAACCCAAAGGACTTTTGACAACATTAATGTTGAAAAAGAAGAAGATACTGATATTGTTCAAACAATATATTTTAAGTATTATTTTGATTTTTCTACAGCAATTGAATCTTCAATTACATCAATTATGACGAAAAAATATCCTGATGAATTTGCAAACAAAAAAATGAAAATAACAGATTTATCGACATCTAATTATTTAAACACTGATGAAATAAAATACTTAATTGATGCTGACAGTATAGATAAAACAATAAATGATGTAAAAGTATTTTTTACAGGTCAAGTAAATATCATAAAAGATGGTTTTTATAATCAAATTGGATTAGAAAAGAAAATAACTGATTATGAATCATTCACTAGCTTTTATAAAACTAGTAGGGATACTAGAAACAAAATAGCACATGGCTTAATTAATGGAAATGTAAAATATGACAATACCACACTATTTAAGTTTATGTTGTCATTTTTTGTATTACACACTTATCATGAATTATTGCTTTCTAGCAGAACTTAATTAATTTATAGGGTGATATTATGGGAGTAATATATATTTTAACAAATCCTTCTTTTAAGGAATATGTAAAAATTGGATATGCAAACGACATAGAAAAAAGATTAAAGCAGCTTAATCGTAGCGAAACTATTCCATATGCTTTTAGAGTGTATGCAATTTATGAAACTGATAATCGCCTTACAGATAAGGAATTGCATAGACTTATTGACAATCTAAATCCAGAGCTAAGAACAATTGATAACTTCGACGGTAAAACACGTACTAAGGAATTTTTTGCTATGTCTGCAGAAGAAGCATATTCTTTACTTGAATGTATCGCTAAAATCAGCGGCACAGAACATAGATTAAAAAGGATGAAACCGGAAGGACATGAAATAGTTGATGAAGAACTTGCAGAAGAAGTAAGAGAAACGGCACGCAGAGGTCCATTCAGATTTAGTAAATGTAATATTCCTTTTGGTAGTGAAATTGCTTTTGTTGAGGATGAAAAAATCAAAGCAATTGTAGTTGACGATAGGCATATAGAGTACAATGGTGAAACGACTTCAGTTTCTGCACTTGCACAGAAATTAAAAGGATTTGACCATCCTGTACAAGGAACACTGTGGTTTACATATAAAGGTAAAAAGCTTTCCGATATTCGTGACAATTTAGAAAATCAAAAATAACAATTATTATCTGGACATTAAAACTCCTTTGTGGTATGTTCTGTTACTGCAAAGGAGTTGATTATTTATGACAACACTACAAGAATTATGGTACGGGAATATTAGACCTAACGAAGATAAAGTCATTACAGATGAAGAGAAAGAATTGATAGAGCTAATTGCTCGGCATCACGAAACACTATCTTCTTCACTCAAGAATGATGACTTGGTTGTGTTTAAAAAATATGTTGATTGTTTCACGGAATACGCTTCGCTGATTGAGGCACAGGCATTTGAAATTGGATTTAAGTTAGCACTAAAACTAATGAAAGAATAGGCTCGCCATTGTGTTGGCGAGCCTTAAACTTTAATATCCCTCTTCATCTGCAAAATTTTTACCTTTGCTGTATGGTTGGAAATTTGGAGTTTGTTCCTTGATTTCAGAGATGAGCTTGTTACCGTCATAATTACCGTTTTTGTATTCAGTGATTTTTGGTTCAAACATCTCAACCCAATTATAATAATCATAAAAGAAATCGTAGCTGTCAAGCTTACTTCTTGTGCAGTACATTTCAATTCTGTGTTTTTCTTTGTGGTACAAGTCAAGCACAGGATCATTCTTAATATTTTTATGGTAAGTCAGCTTTGCTCCAAGCACCTTGCAGGTCTTACCTTTATTGTTCACCCTGTCACAGTACAGGGTGACTTTTTTCGTTTTAGGAATAAAATATTTGTCGCAGTATTTACACTGTGCAATCATTGGATTTGAGATTACATAGTGGTAAAAAAGTGCATTGTAGTAATCGGCAATAGAATCAAGTAACAAATATTCCTTTGATGCTTTGTCCTTGTATTCAAATATGGTTTGCAGATTTAGGTTTAACTCCCTGTCATACATAGCAATAACTTTTCTGTTTTCGTTGATAAGCTGTATATGTGACAGATGCGTTAAATCCTTCTTGAAATTGAATTGCATATAGATTATGGTTTCAATTTCATACCAAACCTTGTCCATATCATCAATATTGATTTGACCTTGAGTTTGTTCTTCCAATTTTTGGATTAAGCATAACAGAATTGCAGAAATAGGATGTGAATATTTTTTAATATCGTTCACTATCTTTTTTGCCTCAACAAAGAATTGTCTGTAAGTGAAGAAGTCGGAATTGTTTTGCTTAACCTTGTTATATATCTTTGAAAGCCTCTTCCTGCCCTGTGATATAAACGACAAATCGGCTTCAAGCATTTTGAATATTTCGTCATTAACCGTTGACTCATAATTACGCTCAAAGCAACCGTCCTTTGTTTCCTCGTAATAGTATAACTCTATTTCTTTTCCATTGTGAACATAGAGCCTTGCCGGCTCTAACATATAGTAGTTAATCGGATTCAAGTTATCACTTCCTTGTGATGGATTAAAAATTGAAAAATCGTAATTATCAATCCCTCACGCAAAAAGTTGAGGGGTGCTGTTCAATTCTGCTACCATAATATCACAAGGAGGTGGTACAAGCAATAATAACGAATCAATAGTACAGAAATTGTATCTGTGCAAAGGAGGTGAAAAATGAATCGTAAAGAAGGCAATTACTTTCGAGTTCCAAATGATATATTCGGCAGCGGAATTGAAAAGAGAGCATTCGTTGTTTACTGTTACCTGTCAAGGTGCTCGGATATGAAAACAAGGCAATGCTATCCATCACTGAAAACAATAGCAAAGGCTTGTAACTTATCTGTCACAACAGTAAGACGGGCACTAACTGATTTGGAAAACGGTGGCTGGATTGATATAACGCAAAGGTTCACAGACAACGGTCAGGAATCGAACCTATACACAGTGCTAAATATTTAGGCTACCCCATTATCCAAAAGTAGCAACAAACAATTAAAAACCCTTTCAAAAAAATTTAATACAAATACGACAAGGTAATCGGCTACGATATAAAGCTTGATTTTGGAACGCTTGTGAACCACTTGTAAGGGATGTAGCGTCAAAGCCTAATCCGAATTGAAAACCCTTATCAAAGTATTGGTCAAGTAATATGCAGAACAAAGCAATCACCTTAAATAATCGGCTTTCAATTCGGGTGGCGAAGCCACGATAACTCTCTTTAAGAGAGTCCAAGCATCGCACCAAGGCGCCTTGTTTCGGCACTTGCTCGAAACAAGTTGCGGGAGACCCGCACCCCTTCGTTTAAATGACGGTACAAGTATCTGTAGTTGGCTGAAAGGAAAATAAATTAATAGGATGTGATAAGTATACCTAAAGAAAACAAAACAGAGAGAATCAATTTGCACTTAACTCCAAGTGACAAAAAACGCATCAAGGATATGGCAGATGAGTTTCATATGTCTATGAGCTCATATATAACCTGTGCTTCAATATTTTGTAACATAACTGTCATAGGCGATGAAGCTTCATTTAAGAATATTCTCACTGAGCTCAATAGAATCGGCAGTAATATTAATCAGTTAAGAATGCTGTCCCAGCTCGGCAGAATCAATGTTGTTTCTCTTGAAGAAACAGTTGATGAGCTTGATAAAATCAAAAAAGCTCTCAAAAAAATATTGAATGAGAAAACGAAATGGCAACATTAACATTCATAAATCGTAAGGACAGTAAAAATGTTGGTTCGCTTGGCAGTGTAATTGCATACTCTGTACAAAAACAAAAAACTGAATATGAAAATGCAAACTTGGTTTCAGGTGTAGGGTGTATGCCCGAATCTGCACTTGCAGATTTTGGCTTAACAAAGAAACTATTTGGCAAAGAGGATGGCAGACAATTCTATTATGCCGTGCAATCCTTTGAAGAAGGCTTGGACATTAATCCCATTACAGCTCACCAAATGGCGATAGAATTAGTAGAGCGTTGCTATCCTAATCACCAAGCTGTTGTCGCTACGCATACAGACACTGATAATATTCACTCGCATATCATTATCAATTCTGTTAACAGCGAAAACGGCAAAAAGATTAATCAAAATAAAAACACCATAGAGCAATTTCGTAAAATCAACGATGAAATTTGTTTGAAATACGGCGTTCCTGTTTGCAAAAGAGAAAAGAAATCCGTAAAGCCAATGACAGGCAAAGAATACTATTCTGCCTACAATGGCGAGAGCTGGAAAATTGAATTATGCATAGCAATTAATGATGCTATGGAAAAGTCAGTCAGCAAGGATGATTTCATTAAAAATCTTGAACAGGCAGGATACAAGGTTGATTGGGCAGACAATCATAAATACATCACCTTTACAACACCCAAAGGTAAAAAGTGCAGGGACAACAAGCTGCATGATGAAAAATACTTAAAGGAGGTACTTGAATATGAGTTCAAATTCCGACAGGAAATTGTCGCAGGAAGAATTGATATCAATGGCGAAGAAATCCAACGACCAAGCGCAGCAAAAGCTCAATCAAGCAGCACCGGCGGAGCAAGCAGTGATGCTGACGGAAAAGAATTGGACAAACCTAATTCAATCAATGAACCTGTTAGTGTCAAGCCAAAAGATATTCAATACTCAAATACAAAAGGTAGCGACAAAAGACGAGCTGAAGGACTGCGAACAGATATATCAGGCAATATATCAGCAAAAATACTATTCGATGATAGAGAGCCTGAACGGAGAGAAGGCTCGAATAGACGAGAAACTGACAGATGTTCAGGAGACAATGGAAATAGGTTCATCGAGGATAAAGACAGATACCAATTTGAGCTTATCAAAAATATCGGAAACGACCAAATCTGGCAAATCGGATATTGGGAAAGCGAAAGACAACTCGCTTTCGGATATACAGTCGCTGAAGGACAAAGTACTGACAGTGATAACAAAGCGTATTTTAATCCTCTTGACTCCGAACATTATAGTGGCACTGATGATATTGGCAGATATAATCCTGCGAGCGATATCATTGGCTCAACAAGTCAAATAATTGGTGGATTAGATTCGATAATTGAAAGTGAATCCGATGATCCGGAATTAAGAGAACGCCAACGCAGAGCAAAGCAAAACGCCGATGCTATTGCCTATGGTATGGAAGAGCTTGCTAAACTAATTGAAGAAAACAAAAACAGTTCCACCGATTACGATGAGGACGACTATGATTACGAATATGATAATCAAGGCTGGGGTCCTGTGATGGGTGGAATGTAACTAAAACTAAAAAGTCCCGACGAGCAATCGTCGGGCAGAAAGGAAATTTAATTATGACAACAAAAAATATTTCAGTAAAGGCTTCGGCAGTGGCTGAAGCTTAAGAAAGGAGTGATGATTTTACCGGGTTGACAATACCATAATTTACGGTTAGGAATGTTGCGAAGTGGCAGCAAGAAAAATAAATTATGGAAGCAATGGCAATAATAGTATTGAAAAAACTGCTAAGGGCGGAGATAAAATCAATACTCAAAACTGTAACGACAGAGTCAGCACAGAGCTTTGGATGGAGCATTTTGCAAATGCTTTGCTGAAGGAGAATGCCATTGACGAAAGAACCCACAGAAAGCTTATGGTAAAAATAACACAAGAGGTCAACCGTAGGTTTTCACAAAAATAATAATTGGCAGCAGTTCCCTAATGAAAAGTGGACTGCTGCCATAGTAAAATAAAATGAATAAATATCTGGATAACCAAAATCCTTTGTGGTATTGTTCATTTCGAAAGGAGACAAAATATGGATATATATTCTACAAGAGAAAAAATCAAAAGAGAAAATATCAGCTTTCAAAATTTGAAATTGAGAGTTACCTTCTATGCTCGTGTCAGCACCGACTTCAATGTTCAGTTAAATTCACTTGACAATCAGGTTAGCTATTACACCGAGATGATTAATAAAAATCCTAACTGGGAATATGTTGAGGGATATATTGACGAAGGCTTATCCGGTACATCAATTGCAAAGCGTGAGCAATTTAATGAAATGATTGAGGACGGTAAGGCAGGGCTGTTCGACCTAATCATAACAAAAGAGGTTTCAAGATTTGCCCGTAACACTCTTGACAGTATCAAATACACTCGTGAATTATTGTCAAGCGGCGTTGCCGTATATTTTCAAAACGATAACATCAACACTCTTGATGAGGACAGTGAGTTGCGGCTGACAATTATGTCATCATTGGCACAAGACGAGTCGAGAAAAATATCCTCCCGTGTTCGATTCGGTCATCAGCAGGCAATCAAAAAAGGTACTGTGCTTGGCACAGATAATATGTATGGCTACCGAAAGGCTAACGGCAAGCTGACAATAGATGAGGAAGAGGCAAAGTTCATTAGAGAATTGTTTGAAATGTACAGCACCGGGCGTTTCAGTATGAAGCAGTTGGAAAAGCATTTCTATAACAAGGGAATACGAAACAGCAAGGGCAAAATGTTATCCCACTCAACGATGAGCAACATCATTCGTAATCCAAAATACAAGGGCTACTATGTCGGCAACAAGGTAAAAATAACCGACCTGTTCACGAAGAAGCAAAAATTTCTTCCTGAGGACGAATGGGTAATGTATAAAGACGAAACCGGCGAAACTGTTCCGGCAATAGTCAGCGAGGAAATATGGGACAAAGCAAACGAGGTTCTGTATATGCGAAGCCAAGATGTTATAACCGCACAACACAAAACAGTACATCAAAACCTACTGACAGGAAAGCTGTTATGTGCTCACTGCGGCAAACCGTATTACCGAAAGGACTCAATATTAAAAAACGGTGAGAAAAAATCAAAATGGGTATGCTCCGGTAAGATAAACAACGGTACTCAATCTTGCCCGTCACGAGCAATATATGAGGACGAGATAAAGCCTATCATTGAGGATATATTCAAATCTGGGCAACAAAACATAGAGGAGCTATCCGCCTGTGTGCTGAGGCTTGTATCGGAATTGCTTGACTCAAATGAAAACCAAGAGGAGATAAGCAGAATAAATCAAAGCATTATCACCCAGGAAAAAATGAAGGCAAAACTGCTTGAGCACAATTCAAACGGAAATATAACTAATAAAGATTTCGTTAAAATGACTGCCGATTGCAACAAGGAGATTGAAAGGCTACAACAACAGCTTGATGCCTTAACTGCACAAAGCAAAACCGAAAAGGAAATCAAATCGGAGCTTGCAAGCATCAAAGCAATACTAAAAGCAGCCGAAGCTCACATAGACGGAGAGGATATTGACAGGGCATTTGTTGACCGATATATCAAGGAAATAATGGTGTATCCCGAGGAGGATAAAACACGCTTTGAAATACACCTTAAAGCAGGAACGACCATAGAAAAGGTGCTTGATAATATTATGAGTCGTACAGGCAGTCATAGTAAGAAAATGATCAAGGCTTACGAAGAAAGCATGAAATAAGCTATCTTAACAATAAAATTCACCGCGTGAATGGCGGTGAGAAGCTCCGATGCAGTCAAGCATCGGAGCTTTGCTTTTAATTATTTTGTTGAAAAGGCTTTTATGCCGAGTGTGTCACCGAGAATATAAAAGTTGTCATCAATATATGCACATCGAGAAACATAATCACTGCTTTTAGATGAAAAATCATTGCGGATTATTATTTTATTATCCTTAATTTCAAAAAGCATCGCACCCGAAATCTCGTTGTATTCGTTATATAGATTATACGGTATTGCGTAGTATTCCTGCTCTCTGTTTATAACAAGCGCCTTGGGTTCGTACTGAACCGTACTACTGTAATCTGCAAAGCTTTTACTGTAAAGCACCTTCGGCTTTTCGGGATTAGACACATCAAAAAGAACTAATTTAAGTCCCTGTGCGGCTTCGCCGTTTTCTGTTTCCTCTGTTGAATAGCCGATACCTAAAAGCCTGTCATTTTCAACCGGAACAAGCATAGTTGAAAAGCCCGTGATTTTAACGCTTCCCTTTATCTGAGGATTTTTAGGCTCGGAAAGGTCAATTACAAAAAGCGGATCCGTTTGCTCATAAGTAATAACATATGCCGTATCGCCGAAAAACTTGACTGCCTTTATACTTTCGGTTTCGGCAAAGCCTTCAATACATCCTATCTGCTTTAAATCCTTATCAAGAACATAAAGGTTATTTACCTCCTCGTCATCCTTATTTCTCGAGGTGGTTGCTATGCGCAGATTTGAGTCCTTTTCGTCAGCTGAATATCTGTCATTGATATATCCGTTCACCTCTCCTGTTGCAGTAATTTTTATACCGTTTGTGAGAGAAATTTTAATTATTTTAGTGGTGCTTTTTTCGTTAAAATCTATTATCTCATTATTAGAATTCTTTTTTTCAGTATATTCATAAATTGTACTGAAAGTATAAATATTATCCTCGCTGCAAAATATATCCTGCCCTGCTCCAAGCACGGCCTTGCTTGTTTTTTGCTCTGCTCCGGTTGACAAATCTATTTCGGTAACTATAATATATCCGCTCTCCCGAGGATTATCAAAATATGAAATATCATTAGGATTCATCGGGCATTTTTTGCCTGTTGAATCAAGATGATAAGGAACATAATCCTCCTCTTTCTTGCAGTTATTTGCAAAATAATTTGACACAAGATATAGCTTATCTCCTATCATTCTGGATGAAATATAGCTTCCGCTGACAGTAAAGCAATTGATTTTAACAGGCTTTTGTGCATTTGACACATCATAGATATATGATGAAACACGCTCAATCCACCTTCCCTTTTCTTCTAAGCTTTCAAGTGCGTTTACTATGAGCATATCATTATAAAGAAACATATCATAAATATAACATTCAAAATTCTTTTTTTCAGAAGAATTGCCGAGATTTTCTATTGTTGATACAAGGTGCGGATTTTGACCGTTGGCACGGTAAATTTCAATTTTATTTTCTGTTGAGTTGAGATAAAAAATATACTCTGAGTTATTTTTAATTACATCAGCCTCGTCAACCGCATCAATCTGCTTATATGTTGAAGAAAAATTGTTTTCAGCCTGAGCCGAATCGGCAATATCTACTGTCGGCGTTACTGCTTCTGATTTTAAATTACCTTTACCGTATGAATATTCATAAACATTGTAGTACTCGTCAATGTTTTCGCTGCTGATTTTATCAATCATTTGCTTTGCCTGAGCATAGCTTGTTAAGCATTTAACACCTGAAACAACAGGCATTTCCTGTTCGGTGCCTGTTTTTTCATTATTTTCAACACTGCTTGTCAGCAGTCCTGTATTTATACAGGTAACAATAACGGCAAAGCAGGCGGCAAGTGCAATCAAGCCCTTTAAAGCACCGTGCTTTTTAAGCTTAACCTTTTTATTCTCCTTATCGTCAATAGAAGATAATATACTGTTTTCGCTTAAATTTTCAGGTGGTGTAATACCATCGTTTTCAAATTTATTTTTGATAAAATCAAAATTTTCCTTATCTTTCTTTTTCACTTAGCATCACTCCAAATATTTTCTCATTTTATTAAGACTCCGTGAAAGCTTAGACCTGACCGAGCCCGCTGTCATACCGAGAAGCTGTGCTGCTTCCCTGCTTTTAAAGCCTGCGACCACGCAAAGAAGCACAATATCCCTTTCGTCATCCTCAAGTTTATCAAGTGCAAAGGAAAGCTCGACGGAAATTGAATATTTTTCCTGAAGGCAGACTCTGTTTTCAATGCTTTCCAGATTAAGCATTTCTCTGCTTGATATTTGATTTTTTATGTACTGTGAGCAGTAGGAGTTAAGAATTTTAAATATCCACGCAGGAAATGCCTGAGCCCTTTTAAGACTGCTAATCTGCCTAAATGCCGACAAAACCGTTTCGGACACAACATCCTGCGCATCATCGGGATTTCCAAGCTTATAAAAAGCGTATTTGTAAAGCCTGTCTTTATACAAGGAGTATAAGTCGCAAAAGGCTTTTTTGTCACCCTGCTTAGCTCTTTGGACAAGCTCCTTTTCACTCATACCTCTCACTCCTTTCGACGCCGTCATATATTAAGTATATAATTTTGCTCAAAGTGTTGCAATAATATAAAAAAATTGTTTAACAATTTTGTAAATTTTAAAATTTGGTATTGTTATAAGGAGCGCACTATTATATAATGTATGTAATTAGTTAATTATATTGGAGTATTATTATATATAATACCTTGAAGCATACTGAAAGAGAGACAGAATTATGATTTTTTCAAGAGATATAGGCATTGACCTCGGCACAGCAAACACCGTAATTTGCGACAAAAAAGGAAGAGTAATTATCCGTGAGCCAAGTGTTGTTGCAGTTGATGTAAAATCAAAGAGAGTTCTTGCAACGGGTGACGAAGCAAAGGCTATGATAGGCAGAACACCCGGCTCTATTGTTGCGGTTCGTCCGCTTCAGGAGGGTGTTATTGCCGACTTTGATATGACATCTGATATGCTCAGAAGCTTTATATACCGTTCAAGCAAAAGAAATCTTTTTACAAGAACAAGGGTTGTTGTGAGCATACCGAGCGGCGTCACCGAGGTTGAAAGAAGAGCTGTTGAGGACGCAGTTAGGTCTGCAGGTGCTCAGGAGGTTGAACTGATAGAAGAATCAATGGCAGCCGCCTTGGGCTCAGGGCTTCCCGTTTTTGAAGCAACAGGCTCTATGGTTGTTGACATCGGCGGCGGTACATGTGATGTTGCTGTAATCAGCTTGGGCGGAATTGCCGCATGCAGAAGCATAAAGGTCGGCGGCGATGCCTTTGACGACGCTATTGTTAATCATATGAAAAAGGCACATCACCTGCTTATCGGCAAAAATACCGCCGAGGACATTAAGCTTAAAATAGGCTCTGCAAGTCCTTATGACGGCGAGGGCGCTATGGAGGTAAGAGGCAGAAACCTAACCGACGGACTTCCAAAGAGTGTTGAAATCACCTCTGCCGAAATAAGAGAGGTATTGTCCGAGCCTGTTAATCAAATAATCTCTGCAATCCGAGAAACGCTTGAGGTTACTCTGCCCGAGCTTGCGTCGGATATAATTGACAGAGGAATTTATCTTGCAGGCGGTGCAAGTCAGCTTCGAGGACTTGCCGAGCTGATTTCAAAGGAAACAAAGATTGCTGTTCACATTCCCGAGAAGCCTCTTGACTGTGTTGCAATCGGTACATCAATAAAACTTAGAAGGGCGCAATAAAATGAAAGACCTTTTTAAAAGCAGCCGTTTCAAGCTCATAACGGTTATTATTGCTCTTTTGCTTTTCGGTATGCTGATATGCGCGGCAAACGGCCACGGTGAAACTGCTCAATCCTCTATTGTGGGAACAATATTTACTCCTGCACATTGGGTGGCAAGCAAAATTTCAGACGGTATTGACCGAATATCCGAAAACGCAAAGGGAAATGCAGAATACGAAAAGAAAATCGACTCTCTGCAAAAGCAGTTGGGCGAGCTTCAGGAGCAGCTTGCGGATTACAATAATCTAAAGGCGCAAAACGAGCTTTATAAGGACGCACTTGAGCTTAAGGACGAAAACAGGGATTTTCGCTTTGCCGAGGCATCTGTAATAGGCAGGGACAGTGCCGACCCATACTGCTCATTTACAATTAACAAGGGAACCGTAAACGGTGTAAGCGAGGGGAATGCCGTGCTTTACGGCAAATATCTTGTCGGAATAATTGAAAAGGCTTACCCAACCTACAGCGTGGTTTGTTCAATAATCGACCCCGATTTTTCCGTTTCCGCATACGATATAGGCTCTAACGAGCTTAGCTATGTTACGGGAAGTGCACAGCTTGCCTCAGACGGACTTTGCAAGTTTGAAAATCTTGACTCTGCAACAAAGATTTCCTACGGCTCAATAATCGCAACCGCCGGAATAAGTGAGGCTATGCCAAAGGGCATAATAATCGGAACCGTTAAGGACATAAATGACGAAACGACAAATATTTCAACATATGCGGCAGTAGAGCCCGGAACAGATATAAACAGGATAAATTCCTGTCTTGTTCTTACTCAGTTTAATCCTGACAACGAGGGCGAATAAATGACAAAAAAGCAAACATACACAAAATATCTCTGCTACGGTCTTATAATTCTTCTTTGCGATTTGCTCCAAAACACCGCAGGTCTTTTCCCTGAAATTGCATCGGCAAGATGCTTTTTGCTTCTTCCCGTATCAATTATTCTTTCTATGGGCGAGGACGAAAAAAACGGTGCCTTCATCGGACTTTTTGCAGGACTTTTATGGGATTTGTTTTCGGGCGTTCATATGGGATTTAACTGCATTTTCATTATGATAATGTGCTTTTTCTCGTCGGCGCTTGTAACATATATTGCAAGAGATAATTTTATTACAAATATGATTTCATCGGCAGCTGCAACGGTAATTTACTGCTTTGTTTACTGGCTGTTGTTTATTATTATAAAAAATGTCAAGGGCGCAGAGATGACGCTGTTAACCTTCTATATTCCGAGTATGCTTTATACTCTTGCGTTAACTCCGCTCATCTGGCTGATTTTGAAGCCTGTTAAAAGGAAATTTACAGGCATAATTGTATCGGATATTAAGTAGGTGGTTAACTGTGAAAAGCAAACATAAAAGCGCAAGAAGCGTAATAGCTGTACTGCTTATTATTGCAGTTACCGCAGGCTTTGCAATTGACCTTTACAAAATCCAAATAAGAGATAACGCTTATTATTCAGAGCTAAATAACACCGAAGAAAAATATGTTGTTCCCATTGAAGCCGCAAGAGGCGAAATCGTTGACAGAAACGGTAACTCTCTTGTCACAAACAGGCAGGGAAACAGCGTAATTCTTAATGCTGTGTACTTTCCGTCGTCACAGGATAACGGCAAAAGAAACGAGATAATTTACAACCTCATCAAGCTGTTTGAAAAAAACGGCGAGGAATATGCAAATAATCTTCCGTTAAAAATCGACTCAAAGGGAAATGTCAAATTTAAAGGCAAAAAAGCAGACATTTCCACTATGAAAAGTCCCGATATGCTCAATCTTCAGTCATACGCTACGGCACAAAACTGCTTTGACGCCATGCTTGAAAAATACGGAATAGAGGGCTATGACAACAAAACCGCTCTTAAAATCGGAGCTATAAGATACGAGCTTACGAGGCTTCTTTTTTCCTACAACAATCCCGTCACAATAGCCGATGATGTCAGCGACAAAACGATTGCAAAAATCAAGGAGGACAAGCAGACATATCTCGGCGCCGATGTAAGAGTTGTTGCATACAGAGAATATGTTGACTCAACGCTTGCTCCCCACATTCTCGGAACCGTCAGAAAAATAAATGCTGAGGAATACAGCGAGCTTAAGGATGACGGCTACAAAATTACCGACCAGATAGGCGAATCGGGAATTGAAAAGGCTATGGAAAGCGAGCTTAGAGGTACTGCCGGTGAGCTGACAATAACAATAAGCAAGGACGGAGAAATCAAGGAAGAGGTTACAAAAAAGCCTATTCAGGGCAACACGGTTGTTTTGAGCATCGACCGTGATTTGCAAATTTTGGCACAAAACAAGCTTAAAGATGTGTGTAACAGCGTAAGCATTATGTCGTCGGCAGGTGCTGTTGTTGTCGAGGACTGCAACAGCGGTGAGGTTCTTGCCGCGGCGTCCTACCCCACCTTTGATTTGAACGATTACTACGAAAAATATGATGAGCTTGCCTCTAATCCGAGAAATCCGCTTTGGAGCAGATTTGCTTTGGGAGCATATGCACCCGGCTCGACCTTTAAACCTGTTATGGCTTGTGCAAGCCTTGAAGAAGGCACTATTACAAAGGACACTGTGTTCACCTGCACAGGTACAATGACTTACAGAAAGCAGCCGTTTAAATGCCTGAGAAAAATTGCGCACGGCGGAGAAAATGTTAAAACAGCGCTCAAGGATTCGTGCAATATCTTCTTTTATAATTGCGCTATGAGGCTGGGCATAACAAAAATGAATGAATACGCAGCCGCCTTTGGTCTTGGAGAAAAAACAGGTGTTGAAATTGCCGAGGCTTCGGGTATTCTTGCAACCCCCGAAAACAGAGAAAAGGCAGGCGGTATTTGGAATGCCGGTGATACACTTCAGGCGGCTATCGGTCAGAGTGATAATCTGTTTACTCCTCTTCAGCTTGCAAACTACTGTTCAACAATCGCAAACGGCGGAACAAGATATGAAATGCATTTTGTTAAATCCGTTATCAACACTTCAAGCGGTACGGTAAACGAAAAAAGCAAAACCGTTGCTGACACAGTAGAGCTCAGCCAAAGCACCTTGAAAACCGTTCACGAGGGTATGAGGCTTGTTGCAACCTCGGGCGGTCCGTATCTTATTTTCGGAAAAATGGACACAAAGGTTGCCTGCAAAACAGGTACATCCGAGGTCATTGTAAACGGCGGCAAAAGAAACAACGGCTTTCTTATCACCTATGCTCCGTATGACAATCCGGAGATTGCCGTATCCTCTGTTGTTGAGCTTGCAGGCTCGGGCTCGGAAACCGCAGAAATCACCGCGCAGATTATAGATTACTGGTATCAAAACAATACCGACGCCAAAACAAACCAAAAGGTTGGAACAATTCTTCCATAAATTAAATTTTTTGTTGAATATAGCTTTAATTTATGTTACTATAAATTAGATATTTAAAATTATACTGAAAATATATAAAAAACGGAGGTAACCTATGAACATTGCACTTATTGCACACGATGCAAAAAAAGAATTGCTTGTCCAATTTTGCATAGCATACTGCGGTATTATCAGCCGTCACGATGTCTGCGCAACGGGCACAACCGGCAAGCTCGTTTCCGAGGCTACCGGTCTTAAAATCAATTGCTTTCTTTCCGGCAGTCAGGGAGGCGGTCAGCAGATTGCAAGCCGTATTGCCTGCAATGAAATAGATTTGCTTATATTCTTCCGCGACCCGCTTTCACCAAAGCCGCACGAGCCCAATGACCACGACCTGCTTCGTCTGTGTGATGTTCACAATATCCCATTTGCAACAAATATTGCAACTGCCGAGGCTCTTATCAGAGGTATTGAGCGAGGCGATTTTGAGTGGAGAGAAATAGTAAATCCCAGATATAACCCTGCAAAATAATATAATGTTAAGAGGGTGAGTTTTGAGGCTCACCCCATTTTTTATAATCTACGGAGGTGCACATTATGGCGCTTGTTACAAAAGCGATTAAAGGCACAAAGGACGCTCTTCCAAAAGAGATACACAAAAATCAATATATTGAAGCAACGGCACTTGATATTGCCGAAAAATTCGGCTACAAGGAAATAAGAACACCTGTATTTGAGCATACTGAGCTTTTTCAGCGCGGTGTGGGAGATACAACCGATGTTGTTCAAAAGGAGATGTATACCTTCGACGATAAGGGCGGAAGGTCAATAACCCTCAGACCTGAGGGCACGGCAGGAGCAGTACGCTCTTACCTTGAAAACGGGCTTTGCAACGAAACCCTGCCTCAAAAGGTATGCTATCTTACCTCCTGTTACAGATACGAAAAGCCGCAGGCAGGCAGACTCAGAGAATTTCATCAGTTTGGTGTTGAGTGCTTTGGCACAGCCTCACCTCTTGCCGACGCAGAGATAATTGCGCTTGCAAAATCAATTTTTGACACTCTCGGCGTTAAGGATTTAAGCCTAGAGATAAATTCTATCGGCTGTCCGAAATGCCGTGCAGAATACCACAAGGCACTCAAGGAATATTTTGCTTCAAGAAAGGACGAGCTTTGTGAAACATGTCAGGGCAGGCTTGACAGAAATCCGATGAGAATTCTTGACTGCAAAAGTCCTGTTTGCTCAGAGATTGCAAAAAACGCACCTGTTGTTATTGATTATCTTTGCGACGAATGTAAGGAGCACTTTGACAAGGTGCAGGAATATCTTAAAGCACAGAACATTGATTACACCATAAATCCAAAGATTGTAAGAGGTCTTGATTATTACACAAAAACCGTTTTTGAGTTTGTTTCAAATTCAATCGGCGCTCAGGGCACAGTATTAGGCGGAGGACGATATGACGGACTTGTTGAGGAGCTTGGCGGTCAGCACACACCTTCGCTCGGCTTTGCAATGGGACTTGAACGCCTTATGCTTCTTATGGAGGCTCAGGGCTGTGAATTCCCCGAACCGAATGTGCCCGACCTTTTCATCGTTGCAATCGGCGACAAGGCAACGCTCAAGGCTGTTGAGATTGCAAAGGATATGAGAGCCGAGGGCTTTGAGGCTCTTATGGACCTCAATCAAAGAAGCATCCGTGCTCAAATGAAATACGCAGACAAGCTCGGCGCAAAATTCAACATTGTTATCGGTGACAACGAGGTTGAATCGGGTGTTGCAAGGCTCAAAAATATGCAAAGCGGTGAAGAAACGGAAATCGCGCTTGACACCTTTGTCAGCGGCTTTTACAACATTTCACTATCCGAACAGCTTGCAGATTTGGAAATTAACGGCGAAGAATTTGACTTTGCTTCGCTTTTCAATGTCGGAGGCGAGGAATAAAAAATGGAAAGTATAAAGGGACTTAAAAGAACAAATTACTGCGGCGAGCTCAGGCTCGGCGACGCAGGCAAAGAGGTTACGCTTTTCGGCTGGTGCCAAAGACAGAGAGATTTGGGAAACCTCATTTTTATTGATTTAAGGGACAGAACAGGAATTGTTCAGCTTTCGTTTAACGATACAACAGACAGAGAAATTTTTGCTAAGGCTCAGTCCGTAAGGGCGGAATATGTTGTTGCGGCTGTGGGAACCGTTTGCGAAAGAGAAAGCAAAAACAAGGAAATTCCAACAGGCGAGATAGAAATTATCGTTAAGGAATTTCGCATCATTTCAAAATCGGAGACTCCGCCGTTTGAAATAGTAAATTCTCAAAAGGTCGGCGATGAAACAACTCTCAAATACCGCTATCTTAACCTGAGAAATCAAAGGCTTACTCAAAATATTCTTATGCGTCACAAGATTGCAAAAATCGCAAGAGAATATTTTTATGATAACGGCTTTATCGAGATTGAAACACCGATGATGATTAAGTCGACGCCTGAGGGTGCAAGGGACTATGTTGTTCCCTCCCGTATTCACAACGGTAAGTTTTATGCGCTTCCTCAGTCACCGCAGATATACAAGCAGCTTTGTATGGTTGCGGGCTTTGACAGATACATTCAGCTTGCCCGTTGCTTTAGAGATGAGGATTTAAGAGCAGACAGACAGCCGGAGTTTACTCAAATCGACCTTGAAATGTCCTTTGTTGACACAGAGGATATTATGGAAATGGCAGAGGGCTTTATCAAAAAGCTGATGAAGGAAACAATTGATGTTGATATTCAGTTCCCGCTCCCAAGAATGACCTTTGCCGAGGCTATGGAAAAATACGGCTCGGACAAGCCTGATACACGCTTTGGTATGCTTATTGAAAACATAACAGAGTGGGCAGACAAAACCGATTTTGTTGTATTTAAAAATGCAATTGAAAACGGAGGCTCCGTGCGTGCAATAGTTGCAAAAGACTCTGCTTCGGTTTATACAAGAAAGAAAATCGACAAGCTTACCGAACACGCAAAGGGTATCGGTGCTAAGGGACTTGCATACATAAGATGGGCAGACGAACAACCAACCTGCTCATTTGCAAAGTTCCTTAAGGACGGCGAGCTTGACGCACTTTGCAACGAATTAAGGCTTGAGCAGGGCGACTGCGTTTTCATTATTTCGGATAAAACTGCTTCTGCGCTTTCTATTCTCGGCGCACTCAGGCTTATTGTTGCAAAGGAGCTTGACATAATTCCCGAAAACAAGTGGAACTATCTATGGATTACCGAAATGCCGTTTTTCGAGCAGGACGAGGAAACAGGTGAATGGATTGCCATGCATCACCCGTTTACTATGCCTATGGAGGAGTGTATTGAATATCTTGACACCGACAAGGCAAAGGTAAGAGCAAAGGCGTTTGACCTTGTATTAAACGGCACCGAGCTTTCATCAGGCTCAATGAGAATAACAGACTGTCAGCTTCAAAACAAAATGTTTGAGCTTTTGGGTATGGAGCAGGAGGAAATCGACGCAAAATTCGGCTTCCTTGTTGAAGCGTATCACTATGCCTCTCCCCCTCACGGCGGTATGGGTATCGGTCTTGACAGACTTGCAATGCTCATCTGCAGTGCAGACAGCCTGAGAGATGTTACCGCCTTCCCGAAGGTGCAAAACGCAAGCGAGCTTATGAGCGGTGCACCCGATTATATCGACGGTATTCAGCTTGACGAGCTTGGAATAAATATTGCAAAAAAGGAAGACGCCACAGATGAGTAACAACTTTTTTGCTATGGTAAACAGAATGAAGCTTATCGACAGATGGGCTTTGATGAACAATACCACAAAGGAAAATATTGCAGAGCACAGCCACAGCGTTGCTGTTATTGCCCACGCACTTGCTCTTATCGGCAATAAAAAATTCGGCAAATGCTATGACGCCCAGCGTGTTTGCCTGCTTGCTCTTTATCACGATACAACTGAGGTTATCACCGGTGATATGCCCACCCCTGTCAAGTATTATAATGACGAGATAAAAAATGTTTATAAGGATATTGAGCATATCGCAGGCAGGAGGCTTATTTCAATGCTTCCCGAGGAATTCAGAGAGGATTATCTTCCGCTTTTTGAGCATCAAAAGGAGGATAATGAGCTTTGGCGTCTTGTTAAAGCGGCGGACAAAATCAGTGCGCTGATAAAATGCATTGAGGAAAACCGTATGGGCAACAGAGAGTTTGAAAAGGCACTTGAGGCTCAGCAAAAAATCATTGACGAAATAGAGCTTGACGAGGTTAAGTATTTTAAAGATAATTTCTTAAAATCGTATTACCTTACCCTCGACGAGCACACAAAATAAATTAAGCCGTAGGAATAATCAGAATTCCTACGGCTTTTGTTTTGTAATGGATTAGGGTAACGGTAAAAAGAAGCACAAATTATGATTTTATGAGCTAATCTGCAATTCGGCAGGAGCAAGCCCCTGCCCTACGAATTAAACAATGAGAATTCTCATAAATTGATGGATTTTTTCGTTAGGCAAGGCTTTGGCAAAATTTCGTCGACTCGAGCATACGCGGTGTATGTGACCGAGCGGAATTTGTTTTGACGAGACGACACGTAACGGAAAAAGACTCAATTTAGACAAATCATAATTTATTTCAATAAATATTCTTTTAAATCAACCTTATAGTTATTAACAACTATTCCCTCTTTTTCAAGCCTTTCCTTTTGCTTTTCTATACCGCCAAATGCAAAATGCTTTGATAAATTACCTTTGCTGTCAACAACCTTATAGCAAGGGTACTTATCTTCATCGGGATTATTGTGAAGAATATTTCCTACAACTCTCGCTAATTTTTTATTTCCCAAGTATTCTGCTATTTGACCGTATGTAACTACCTTACCTTTCGGCACTGTGGTCAAAAATTCGTAAACCTTTTCTTTCATATCTTTTCTTATAATCTCATTTTAAAAAGACAACCGCAAGTTGAAAAACTACATCAACCGACGGTTGTCTTGACTTTTGCTGTATATTATTGCTTATTTTGCCATTTCTGCTCTTGCTTCCTTAATTCTCTGAACAAAGAGCTTACCGGTTTGAGTAATCTTATCATAATCGCCTGTTTTTGCACCTGCGATAAGAGAAGAGCCCGCACCGCATGCAATTGCGCCTGCCTTAATCCAGTCCTTAACATTATCAACATCAACACCGCCCGACGGCATCATAACCGCATTAGGAATAGGACCGTGAATGTCCTTAATAAATGCAGGACCTGCAATATCACCGGGGAACACCTTGAGCACATCTGCACCGCATTCCATAGCGTGAACTGCCTCGGTAGGAGTATAAATTCCCGGCATTGACGGCACACCGTAGCGGTTACAGGTCTTTACGGTTTCGGGGTCAAAATAAGGTGAAACGATATACTCTGCACCTGCAAGAATGGCAATACGGGCAGTTGCCGCATCCATAACGGTTCCTGCGCCGATAATGATTTCACCCGAGCTGTACTTTGCCTTCATTGCCTCGATAAGCTTATCAGCGTGAGGAACGGTAAAGGTAAGCTCAATTGCAGCCACACCGCCTGCAATACAAGCATCGGTAATTTTTTCTGCCTGTTCAATAGAGGTTGCACGAACTACCGCAACAATGCCGACCTCCTGAATTTTTGCCAATGTTTCAATTTTGTTTGCCATAGCTTTTCTCCTATTATTTAAAATGAAAAATTATCTTTGAACTCTTGCACCTGCGCCGTTAACCTTTGCCTCAACCTCTTTTAACGAAGCCATTGAGGTATCACCGGGAGTTGTCATTGCCAAGGCACCGTGAACAACACCGTAATTAACAGCCTTTTGTGCGTCCTCATATGTCATAAGGCCGTAAATAAGTCCCGAAGCAAAGGAGTCGCCGCCACCCACACGGTCAAGAATTTCAAGTGCCGGAAATTCAAGTGATTTGTAAATCTGACCGTCAGCCCAGCAGATTGCCTTCCAGTCATTTACGGTAGCAGTCTTTACTGTTCTGAGTGTTGTAGCAATAACCTTGAAATTAGGATAAGCCTTTGTAACGGTTTCAATCATTTTGAAATAGCCGTCCATATTAAGCTCCTTAAGGTCGGCGTCATTGCCCTCAACCTCAAAGCCGAGAGAAGCGGTAAAGTCCTCCTCGTTGCCTATCATAACATCAATATACTTTGCAATCTCCTTGTTAACCTCCTGAGCCTTTGCCTGACCGCCGATATCCTTCCAAAGTGACGGTCTGTAATTAAGGTCATAGGATACGATTGTGCCGTATTGCTTTGCCTTTTTAACAGCCTCAATTACCACCTCGGCAGCAGTTTCGGAAAGAGCCGCATAAATACCGCCTGTATGAAGCCAGCGAACACCGAGTGTGCCGAAGATATAATCCCAATCAATATCACCGGGCTTAAGCTTTGATGCCGCAGTATTTCCTCTGTCGGAGGCACCGACTGCACCGCGAATACCGAAGCCTCTTTCTGTGAAATTGATACCGTTTCTTACAGTTCTGCCTATTCCGTCATAGGGCATCCACTTGATGAGAGAGGTATCAACACCGCCCTGAAGAATTAAATCCTCAAGAAGATAGCCAATCTCATTTTCTGCAAAAGCGGTTACAACACCTGTTTTAAGGCCGAAGCATCTGCGAAGACCTCTTGCAACATTGTATTCTCCGCCGCCTTCCCACGCACGAAAAGAGCGTGCAGTCTTTATTCTTCCCTCACCGGGATCAAGTCTGAGCATAATTTCGCCGAGCGAAATTTCATCAAACATACATTCCTCTTTAGGTCTTAAATTCAAATTCATTTTAAAATCCCCCGTTTATTCAAAATTGAAATAGCTCATTGCATTATTATAGCTTATTCCCTGAACAATCTCTTTTAGTATTTCCTCATCATAGGCATACCAACCGTCCTCAACCCATTTTCCTATAAGAGCGCACATAATTCTTCTAAAGTATTCGTGCCTGCCGTAGGAGGTGAAGGAGCGTGAATCGGTTTCCATACCGATGAATTTGCCGAGAACACCGAGATTACCCAAGGTTTTCATTTGATTTGTCATACCGTCCATTGTATCAAGAAACCACCACGCAGGACCGTACTGTATCTTTGACTGAGCCTCACTTGACTGGAAATTTCCGAGCATTGTGCCGAGAACAACATTATCCTTGTCGTTAAGGTTAAAGAGTATTGTTTTCGGCAAAGCGTTTTTGCTGTTAAGCGCATCAAGAAAGCGTGAAAGAGGCTGTGCAATTTCGCCGTCGGCAATTGAATCAAAGCCTGTGTCTGCACCGAGCTTGTTAAACATAAGCGTGTTATTGTTTCTCATGGCACCTATATGAATTTCCATTGCCCAGCCGAGCTCGTGATACTTTTCGCCAAGTGCAAGAAGAATAGGTGTTTTATATTTATCACATTCGTCAAGCGTGATTTTTTCGCCGTTCATTGCCCTTTGGAAAATCTGCTCAATCTCATCATCGTCTGCAAGTGCAAACGGCGGACGGTCAAAAGCCTGGTCGGACACATGACATCCAACCGAATGGAAGTATTCAACTCTGTTTAAAAGAGCCTTTGTTACATCCTTTGCAGATTTTATTTCAACACCCGACACCTCGGAAAGAGTCTTAATGTATTCTGCAAAGCCGTCAAGATTTGCGTTAAGCGCCTTGTCGGGACGGAAAGACGGAAGAACCTTACAGTCAAAGCCCTCAACCTCTTTGAGCAATTTGTGATATTTAAGGTCGTCAACAGGGTCATCGGTTGTGCAAACAACCTTGACATTGCTTTTCATAATAAGGCTCTGAGGTCTGAAATCACCCTGTGCCATAGCTTTATTCGCTCTGTCAAAAATGTCAGAAGCGGTTTTTGCATTGAGTGGAGTATCAATACCGAAATAGCGCTGAAGCTCAATATGTGCCCAGTGATAAAGCGGATTGCCTATGCAGTATTGCAATGCATATGCAAACTTTTCAAACCTTTCCTTCGGCGAAGCGTCGCCTGTGCAATATTTTTCCTCGACTCCACAGCTTCTCATTGCACGCCATTTATAATGGTCGCCCGAAAGCCAGATTTCAGAAATATTTTCATAAGGCTTGTTTTCATATATTTCCTTAGGACTGAGGTGGCAGTGATAGTCGCATATCGGCATATTCTCTGCATACTCGTGAAAAAGCTTTTTCGCAGTTTCGGTATCTAAAAGAAAATCCTTGTCTAAAAAGTTTTTCATACTTTGTCCTCCTGTTTTTATTCACTAAAATTATATACTCTTATTCTGTTCATTGCAATACTAAAAGTTGCTATATTTTATTAAATATTTTTTAGTAAATTGTAAGAAAAACATAATTTACACTATAACAAGGCAGGAGCAAGCCCCTGCCCTACGAAATGTCAAAAATGACTTTCAATCCGTATAGAAGTGGTTTGACCCATCCGTTTTATATATCAAGAGACGGAGGACTTGAAACCATACTATAAATAAAATAAACTTATAAAAAAACACCGCTTGAATTTATCAAGCGGTGTTTGATTTTGAATTAGTCAGCTGAGTAAGGGAGAAGTGCAATATGTCTTGCTCTCTTGATAGCTGTGGTAAGCTCTCTCTGGTGCTTTGCACAAGTACCTGTTACACGGCGAGGGAGAATCTTTGCTCTTTCAGAGGTAAATCTCTTAAGTCTTGTAACATCCTTGTAGTCGATTTCATTAACCTTTTCCACACAGAAAACGCAAACCTTTTTGCGACCCTTGCGAGGACCGCCGGCTTTGTTATATGCCATAGTTAGTTTCCTCCTTTAAAATGGTAAATCGTCGTCATCGTCAACAATTTCTTCAAAATCCGAGTTGTCAGCACTTGCATAGCTTGGTGCAGGCTGAGAAAATGCAGGATTTGTTGTACCGCTTTCTGCTTTTGAACCGCAGAACGATACATTGTTGGCTACAACGGTAACGGACTTTCTCTTATTTCCGTCCTTATCGGTGAAATTGTCTGTCTGGATTGAACCCTCAACAGCAATCATTGAACCCTTGTGGAAATAACGAGAAACGAATTCAGCAGTTTGACGCCAAGCAGTAACATCAATAAAATCTGCCTTTCTTTCATCTCCCTTAGCCTGATACTGTCTGTCACAGGCAATCTGGAAGCTGATAACCGAAAGACCGTTTGATGTTGTTCTAAGCTCCGGCTCATAAGTTAATCTGCCCATTAAAACAACAGAATTTATCATTATGAACCCTCCGCTTACTCGCCCTTAGCAACAATAAGTGAACGAAGTACACCGTCAGTAATGTTGATTACACGGTCAAGCTCTGCAGGGAATGTTTCATCACAAGCAAAGTTAACAACCATATAATAGCCCTCGTTTTCGTAGTTGATAGGATATGCAAGTCTGCGCTTGCCCCATTCCTCAACTTCGCCGAGAGTGCCATTCTTACTGATGAGATCCGTGAACTTAGTCTTGAGAGCCTCAACTGCCTCCTCTCCGTTTGAAAGAGAGAAAACCAATACGATTTCGTAATTTTTTAATGCCATTCTTCAGCACCTCCTTCTGGTCTTTTGGCCTGCATATTTTACACAGGCAAGGATTACTCTGCTTTTGCAGAGCTTGATTATTATATCAAAAACAAACCGCAGTGTCAAGAAAAACTTAATAAAGCGACTTATTTTTAATATCATACATATTTTAGGACATCAATAATATCGGTGATAACGGGCACATCATCTCTTAAATCCTGCCCTTTAAACCAACCCCAATTCATTCTGACGGCCTTCATACCTGCTGAAAGCGCACCCTGAATATCGTTAACAGGGTGGTCGCCGACATAAAGACATTCCTCAGTCGGTAACCCCAATTTATCAGCCGTGTATTCAAACAGCGCAGGATCGGGCTTGTGCACTCCGACATCACCGCTGACAACAACTATGTCGCAGTAGGGTCTGAGTCCGCTTGTGTCCATTTTGTGATTTTGCAAAATCGAGGGACCGTTAGTTATAACTCCCGTGATATATCCGCGCCTTTTGAGCTCCTTTAAAAGCAAAACGGAATTTGGAAAAATAACATTATGGTCGCCGAATTTTGTATCATAATGATTTGCAAGAACCTTGCTTGAGGGAGCGTCTGTCCAGCCCCAGCTTTTAACAAGAGAAGCATACCATTCCTCTCTGTTGACATAACCGCCCTTGCCTGTCACTCGCATTTCTTCTTTTCTTTTTTCTTTTTCCTTTTCATCAATATCGGGACAAAACTCCTTTAAAAAGGTGTCCATATATTTTTCAAATGCCGCAGTTCTGTCCTGCAGGGTTTCGTCAAAATCAAATAATACTGCTTTTATCATATTCAAGCTGTTCTTTAAGTTCATCAACAGATGAAAAAAGCCTTTCCTCTCTCATATAGTTTATCAGCTCAAGGCGTACAGCTTTGCCGTACAAATCACCGCTGTAATCAAAAATATGCGTTTCGCAAAGCGGTTCGTTTACCTTGAAGGTAGGTCTTATTCCGATGTTTGTAAAGGCCTTATACGGCTTTTCGTCAACAAAGGCACGGCTTTCGTACACGCCGAATTTCGGAACAATAAGACCGCTTGGAATATGCTGATTTATCGTAGGAAAGCCTATCGTACTGCCCCTTTTGTCGCCGTGAATAACCTCGTTTTCAAAGGTGAAATTATATCCGAGCATTCTGTTTGCCTGCACAATTTCACCCTGTGAAATACAATTTCTTATTCTTGTAGATGAAATAGGCTCGTCCTCAAAATCAAGGTGCTCAAGAATTCTTACCCAAACATCCCTTTTTTCAAGATACTCTCTTAAATCAAGAGCAGACCACGAGGCATTTTTGCCGAAACGAAAATTATAGCCGCACAAAATCATTTCCGCTTTAAATTCGCCAAGCAGAATTTCTTCGATAAAATCCCTGCCGTCCATATTTTTTATCTTATCAAAATCGGCAAAAACCGTATTCGGATAACGCTTTTCAAAAATACTTTTTTGGAGCAGGGAAAATCTGTTATTTACGCTGTAAATTACCGACTCTGGCGCTCCTGTAATAACAGTTTTGTGCGCAAGGTGCATTCCGTCAAAATCGCCGAGTGCTATCGCTTTTCTTTTTTTACTCACATTTTCAGTCATATGATAAAACTAATCTCTTCTAATAAATAATCTTTTTACGCAAAGCTCGTTTTTACTGCCGACACATTCTCCAAGACCTAAAAACTGCTTTTCGGGTGAATAAACTCTGTAAATTCCGTCGGTAAGCTTTTTTCTTATTCGGTCAAGAGAAAGTGCTCCGCCGTTTGAAAAACGCTTTGCCTGTGCAGGTGAAACGGTGACAAAATCGTAGTCAGAGAAAATGTCCTCAACGCTTATTATCAAATCGTCAAAGGGCATACCGCTGTCCTTTCGCTCTTGAAGCTCGCCGAGAGTCACACACCTGTCAAGAGAAAATCCCATAGCAGAGATTCTTTCAAGCGCCGTCATAACCGCACCGCAGCCAAGCTCTCTGCCTATATCATCAATGAGTGTTCTTATGTATGTTCCCTTTGAGCAAAGAACCTCAATTGTGTACTTATTTTGCGCCTCACAGCACTCGTCAACACAAAGCTCAAGGTGCTTAATCTCTACCCTGCGTTCTTTTCTTTCAACCTCAATTCCCTGCCTTGCAAGCTCGTAAAGCCGTTTTCCGTCAACCGAAACAGCGGAATACATTGGCGGAAGCTGAGAGATAACGCCCCTGAATTTGCCAAGCACATCATTTACCTCGTTAAGTCCTGCGCAAACCTCGTGCTCTGCCGTAACATTTCCGGTTATATCAAGCGTATCCGTTGTTTTGCCGAGCAAAAATTCTGCCTTGTAGGTCTTGTCGCTGTCGGGAATAAAATCAAGAAAACGGGTTGCACCGCCGAGCATTACAGGCAAAACGCCCGTTGCCATAGGGTCAAGCGTTCCCGTGTGTCCTGCTTTTTTCTCTCCGAGTATTCCTCTAAGCCTTGCAACAACACCAAACGAGGTAATGTCCTTATCCTTATTTATACAGATTATTCCCGTCATTCGAGAAACTCCTTACACTTTTCGACAAGAAGCCTTCTTGCCTCCTTGACATCGCAGTCAAATTTGCAGGCAGCAGCCTGAGCGTGACCGCCGCCGCCAAAGCACTTTGCAAGCTCGGCGGCATTGACTGCCTCAAAGGTGCGAAGCGAAGCCTTGCAGGTGCCGTCCTCTTTTTCACGGATGGTTATGCCGACCTCAACGCCCTCAATCTGTCTTGTAAGCGGAGCAATAGCCTCTGTTTCCTGCTCGTTTGAGCCTGTAAGGCGGTACATATCCTGCGTGATTGTTATTACTGCAACCTTTTCGTGCTCGTAAAAGCGCATAGACTCAAGTGCAAGTCTTTCAAGTCTTGCGTAGGTCTTGCTCTTTGTTTCAAACATAACACGGTTTATTCTGCCGTTTTCCGCTCCGCAGTCTATCAAATCTGCTGCTACTCGGTAGGTTTGAGCCGTGGTTGAATCATAGCGAAAACAGCCTGTATCGGTTGTTATTCCCGTATAAAGACAGTCTGCAAGCTTTTTATCAACCTCTACTCCGAGAGCCTTAACCACCTCATACATAATCTGGCACGCCGCCGGAACATCCTCAAGAAGAAGATTGTCGGCATACTCGGTATTAGTTGAATGATGGTCTATGCACAAATCAATGTGATAATCATTTTCAAGTCCGCCGAGAAGATTTGGAGTTGCAACATCAACGGCAACAACAAATTTAGGCTTAAATTTTATCTGCACAATATCGTCAAAAAGATAGTTGTACTTATTAGGAATTTCGTCATGATTTATTACCGAACAGATTTTGCCGATTTTCATTAAAGCACGGCAAAGAGCAAAGCCCGAACCCAAGGTATCACCGTCGGGATGAGCGTGAGTCAATATCAAAATATTGTCCTGCTCCTTTAAAAGCTCGGCACATTTTTCAACATCAATTCTCATTGCTTATTTCCTTAATTTTTTCAAAAAGGTCCATTCCCTTTTCAATTGAATCATCTGCAACAAATTTAAGCTCCGGACTCTTGCGAAGATGAAGCCTTGAGCCAAGCTGGCGTCTGATATAGCCTGCCGCACTTTCAAGTCCCTTGACGGCGGCCTTGGCTTTATCTATGCCCTCCATGGCGCTGATATACACCTTTGCATAGCTCAAATCGCCGCTGACCTCAACCTTTACAACGGTCAGCATTCCCTCAACTCTCGGGTCCTTAAGCTCACGCATTACAGATATAATTTCTCTTTTAATATCCTCGGATATTCTGTCAATATGAAATCCTGCCATAATCAGTCCCTATATTCCTCAACAATGTATGCCTGAAGAATATCGCCTGCCTGAATATCGTCCCAGCCGTCAAGGCTGATACCGCATTCGTAGCCGGAGGAAACCTCCTTAACCTCGTCCTTAAAGCGCTTGAGGTTTGCAAGCTTAACATCGGCAATCTGCTTGCCGTTTCTGATAACTCTTACCTTACCGTCACGCTTGATTGTACCGCTTGTAACGAGTGAGCCTGCAATAGTACCGGCAGAAGAAATTTTGTAAACCTCTCTAACCTCAACCTCGCCCGTTTCAACATCACGGTATTTAGGCGCTCTCATTCCGCGCATTGCGTTTTCGATATCTTCAATAGCATCGTAAATAATGTCATAGGTTTTAATATCAATTCCGTCACGGTGAGCATTGTCTGCGGCAATCTGGTCAACGCCTGTGTTAAATGCAACGATAATCGCATTTGAAGCAGAGGCAAGCATTACATCGCTTTCGCTGACTGCACCGACTGCGCCGTGAACAATTTTAACATTAACCTCATCGTTTTCAATTTTAAGAAGCGATTGCTTAACCGCCTCAACCGAGCCCTGAACATCTGCCTTAACAATGATGTTAAGCTCCTTCATCTCGCCCTCCTGAAGTGTATCAAAGAGAGTGTCGAGAGTAACCTTCTGGAAGAGCTTGAACTCCTCCTCCTTAGCCTTAGCCTTTCTCTGCTCAACAAGTGCCCTTGCAAGCTTTTCATCGGATACGGCATTAAATTCGTCACCGCTCATCGGAGCGCTGTCAAGTCCCATAATTTCAACGGGAACCGACGGTCCTGCACTTTCAATCGGCTTGCCGTGGTAATCTGTCATTGCCCTGATTTTGCCGACTGCCGTGCCTGCAACAACGATGTCGCCTGCATTAAGAGTACCGTTTTGAACAAGAAGCGTTGCAACAGGACCTCTGCCCTTGTCAAGCTTTGCCTCAATAACAACACCCTTTGCAGTTCTGTCCGGATTAGCCTTAAGCTCTGCCATTTCTGCAATAAGAAGAATTGTTTCAAGAAGCTTATCAATGCCCATCTTTGTTTTTGCAGAAACAGGAACGCAGATAACATCACCGCCCCATTCCTCAGGAACAAGCTCGTGCTCTGTAAGCTGCTGCAAAATCCTGTCGGGATTTGCTCCCTCTTTATCCATCTTATTGATAGCAACAATGATTTCAACGCCTGCTGCTTTAGCGTGGTTAATTGCCTCGATTGTCTGAGGCATAATTCCGTCGTCTGCCGCAACAACAAGCACGGCAATATCGGTTGCCATAGCACCTCTTGCTCTCATTGCAGTAAATGCCGCGTGGCCCGGAGTATCAAGGAAGGTGATTTTTTCTCCGTTAACAACCACCTGATAAGCACCGATAGCCTGAGTGATACCGCCTGCCTCGGTTGATGTTACATCTGTGTCACGGATTGCGTCGAGGATTGATGTCTTACCGTGGTCAACATGACCCATTACGCAGACAACAGGAGGTCTTGTAACAGCGTTCTCATCGTCCTCAACCTCTTCCTCAATAATCTGCTCCTCAATAGTAACAACTACCTCTTTTTCAACCTTTGCGCCAAGCTCTGTTGCAACGATTTCGGCAGTATCGTAGTCGATAACCTCGTTAACGGTAGCCATTACACCGAGAGTCATAAGCTTTTTAATAACCTCGGTAGCAGTCATACGAAGAAGATTTGCAAGCTCGCCGACAGTAATCTCCTCGGGAACACGAATTTTAATCTGTTGCTTCTTCCTCTGCTCTGCAATACGGGCAAGCCTTTGAGCCTCGGTTTCCTTCTTTGAACGGGCATGCATACCCTGAGGCTTCTTTTTCCTGTACTGCTTTGATTTTTGGCTGAGCTTCTGCTTGCTCTGATAATCCTTCATCTGTGAAGCAGGTGCAATATCCTCGTATTTTTGATTGTACTTTTCAAGGTCGACGGTATTTACACGGGTATCAACTCGTCTTGCCTCGCCCTTTGTTCTCGCCTGAGGAGCCTGAGTAGCCTTTTTCTTAGCCTTTTCCTCTGCTCTTTTTGCCGCCTGCTCAGCCATCTGCAAAATTGCAGCCTGATTTTGATGCTTTTTGTTTTCGGTCTTTTTAGGCTCAGCCTTTTTTGCAGGCTTGCTTGCCTTTTCAGCCTTTTTTGTGGCAGAAAAGAATGAGTCAAAGCTCTCAACGCTGTTGTCGGTTGTGAGCTTGTCAAATAAGATATTCAGCTCATTTTCCTCAAGAACGGTATTTGCTTTTTTTGCAGGTCCGTCACAATACTCGCCGAGAATATTTATTATATCCTTGTTACTTTTTCCGAAATCCTTTGCGACATCGGAAACCTTAACCTTTATTACCATTCGCATATTCCTCCTGTTTTAATAGTGAAATAATCCTTTTAGAAAAATTTTCATCGTCTACCGTCAGCACTCCTGCCTTGTAGCCGACAAAAAAATGTATTTGCTCAATAGTTATTTCTGTCTGAAAAAGCGGTATGTCGATACCGTGAAGCTCCATTGTTTTTTTAAACTCGTTTACGAGCCTCGGCGAAACATCACAGCAGAAAAAAATCATTTTTGCTCTTTTTTTCAAAACCGCCTGTTCAGCCATATCGTGTCCCATTGAAAGCTTCCCTGCTCGTCTTGCAAGACCGAGCATTGACAGTATTTTATTATCAGGCATTTTTCATTTCTTCTTCCATTTGATTATAGACATCCTCGCTTATCTGCACGCCGAAAGCACGCTCAAAGGCTTTTTTCTTTCTCGCTTTTTTTAAGCAATCGGAGCTTTTGCAGACATAAGCGCCTCTGCCTGATTTTTTTCCTGTTAAATCAAGACAGATTTCTCCCTGCGGTGTTCTGACAACTCTTACAAGTGTACGCTTGTCAAACATTTCACCACAGCCTGTGCACATTCTTAAAGGTGTTTTTTTAGCTTTCATAAATATACAGTCCTTTATTCCTGTCCTTCAAAAAATCCCGATTCGGGCTTGATATCAATTTTCCAGCCTGTAAGTCTTGCGGCAAGACGAACATTCTGTCCCTTATTGCCGATAGCAAGTGAAAGCTGGTCATCCGGAACTGTTGCTCTGCAGGATTTTGCCGACTCGTCAATTATCTCGATTGAACAAACATCTGACGGAGCAAGTGCAGCGGCAACAAATTCCTCGGCATTTTCGCTGTACTTAACAATATCAATCTTTTCACCGCCGAGAACATCAACGATGTTTGAAACTCTCTGTCCTCTCGGTCCGATACAAGCACCTACCGGATCAACATCCTCGTCCTTTGTGAATACGGCAATCTTTGTTCTTGAGCCTGCCTCACGGGATACTGATTTAATCTCGATTGTGCCGTCATAAATTTCGGGAACCTCCTGCTCAAACAAACGGCGAACAAGACCGGGATGAGTTCTTGAAATCATAATCTTCGGTCCCTTTGAGCCCTCCTTGACATCAACAACAAACACCTTTGTGCTTGCGCCTTCGGTAAAGCTTTCGCCCGGAACCTGCTCAGACTTTGGAAGAACAGCCTGATTCTTTCCTATTTCAAGAGTAACATTGCCTGTTATCGGGTCAATTCTTTCAACCTTAGCTGTGATAAGCTCCTGATTTTTAGATTTGAATTCCTGCATCATCTGTCCTCTTTCTGCCTCTCTGATACCCTGACGGATAACATGCTTTGCAGTCTGAGCAACAATTCTGCCGAAATCCTTTGTTTTAAGAGGAATATCAATCGTCTTTCCTACCTTGGCAGACTTTCTGTATACCTGAGCCTGCTCAAGAGTGAGGTCTGTGTCGGGATCCTCAATTTCCTCTACAACATTCTTTGTAACATACACCTTGATTTTCTGCTTGTCGGGGTCAATATCACAGTGAACGATATCCTTGCCGTTATAATCATGCTTTGCCGCAACAATTATAGCCGCTGATATTTTTTCAAACAAATAATCCTGCGGTATTCCCTTCTCTGCTTCAAGCAATCTGACTGCTTCAAAAAATTCCTTGCTCATTTTTTCCTATCATCCTTTCATCTGATTAAATTTCTTTGCTGAAATCGTTAATATCAAAATCGTCAAGCTTAACATATGAGGTATCCTTTTTGTTAACCGTAAGCTCCTCGCCGTCGGTGAGCTCAACGGTTATTTCACCGTTTTCATATTTTGTAAGCCTTCCTTTAAAATCTCTGACCTTATCAATAGGTCTTATAAGCCTCATCATAACATCTGCGCCCAAATACTTTTCAAAATGCGCGTCGGTTATCAGCTCTCTTTCAACACCCGGCGAGCTAACCTCAAGCAAATAGCTTTGACTTATTGGGTCTGCCTCGTCAAGCGGCTTTGTTATTGCGTGAGTTAAATTAACACAATCGTCAATAGAAACTCCGCCCGGCTTGTCGATAAAAATTCTTAAATACCAGTCGGTACCCTCTTTTACAAAGCGGACATCCCAAATGTCAAGCCCAAGCTCCTTTGCATAAGGCTGAGCAAGCTCGGTAACCTTTGAAACGGTATTTCCCTTTCCTGCCAAAAAATAACCTCCCTAATAATAACAAGAGAGCGAGCCTTGCGGCTCACTCTCAACCTGAGATTGATAAACTTACTGTGTTTATTATATATTATTTACTTAATTTGTCAATAGTTTCATTAAAATTTTTTACCAAATCACATAGGCATAAGCCTTGCAACAACAACGGACATATCATCTCTGTGCCTTTCATTGCTATTTTTGACGGCAAAATCAAGTATTGCCTTTGCTTTGTCATTAGGACTTTCGTCCTGTTCAAGCGTTAAAAAGCCTTCAAGCCATTCCTCAGATATATCGGTAATTCCGTCGGACATCATTATAACCTCGTCACCGACTGAAAGAATGGTTGTTCTTTTTGCAAATTCAATGCCTCTTAAAATACCGGCAGGCATAGACGAAAGCTCACATTTTGTCAGCTTATCCTTTTTAAGAATATATGATTTTGGGGCGCCCGCCTTATAAAATTCACATTTTCCCGTAAACAAATCAATGCTTGCGCAGTCAAGCGTCGCCAAGCTTTCCTCACTGCTTTTAACAAGAAGTGCGCTGTTTACAACCTTTAGCGAGGAATCAAAGCCAAAGCCTGCACACAAAAGCTTAGAAAGGAGTCCTGCGCCCATAGCACCGTCAAGTGCTGCTCTGCTGCCCTTTCCCATACCGTCGCTGATAATAAGTATCATATGACCGCGTGTGTCATTTATTGTTTTGATTGTGTCTCCGCACAAATTTCCCTCGGCGCAATACTGTGCAAAGCCTATGCTCATTTTGTAATTCGGCTTTTCAATCATAGACAGCATTACACCTGCCTGAGAGGTGCTTATGCGACCTTTTTCAAACTCTCTTTTACAAATTTTTGAAATTTCATTTCTCAGTCGCGGATTTTCAAGTCCCTTGGTTTCAAACGAAGCAAGAATTTCTATCCTCAGTCTGTCATATTTATCTGAAATTACGGAAATATTTTGCGGATAAATCTCGTACTCACCGAGCATACGGCGAATTCTGCCTGCCGATTTAAAGTCAAAGCTTTCGGCGTCATCAAACTCAAAAGCCAAATCCTCAAGCATATCGGAAATAGAAAAAAACTGGTCTGCCGCAACCATTCTCAGCTCGCTTTCGGCAGGGACTACTCTGCCCAAGCTATTGATTTTTTCCCTGACATCTCTTACATTTTCGCTAACCTGTGCAAGCGCACACGAGGCAAGGCGCAATCTCACAACAAGACTCTGTCTCAGACTTCCGTCGGGTGCAATATCTGCGCCGTTTTCCCAAAGCTGTGTGATTTTATCAACAGCTCTTGACGGCAAAAGCGATATAATCAGCGAGGCTGTCAAGCTCTCAATAACACAGCAAAGAGAAAAGCCCCCGACATTTGCGGCTATTGCAAAAAACGCCATTGAAAGCGAAAAGCTCAAGCCCGTACCCAAGCTTGAAAATGATGTAAAAAGGCTTGCTACAAGTGTTGAAAAAGCATATGCACCAAGCAAAAACATACTGTTTTCTCTGCTTATCCCCAAGGCAAAGCCAAGACACAGCGAAACGATAAGTCCCCACCTTTGAGAGCCAAAGCGAACGGTTGAAATAATGATAAACACGGCTAATATTCTTGCCGGCGACACACCCTTTATTTCAATAAAAGACAACCCCGACAAAGCTATTGCAAACGAAATCATAACACAGGTTAAATCCGTCACGGGAAGCGCCTTGAATTTAAGACGCTTAATATTGCAGTTGACTGCTCTGTAAAAGAAAAAGCTTCCGCCCAAGGCAAGCACCGACTCACCGAATACAAGTGCGTACTCGGCACCTCCGGCACCGCCTCTGACATTCATTACAAAGCCTGTTGTCATAACCGATAAAAAAGAAATAATCATCGGAAGATATGCTTCCTTTTTTGCCTTAAACATATTCAGCGCAAAGGTTCCGAGTGTCGATATTATAACAGCACTGAAATAGCGTTTTGCGTCGTTTTCGTCACAAAAAAATATGTAGCCTAAGCCTGCACCCACGGCAGAAAAAAGGAAATTCTTTTTGCTTGAAACGGTAATGAGCGATACTGCAAACGGACAGCTTCCTCCGACAACACTTGAAAAGCTCATGGCAAATGAAAGCAACAGCCACAAAAAACGCTTTGACCATTCGCTTACAGACGGCTTAAGCTTGCCTGAATTTATATTGATTTTTTTTGACAGACTGTCTGATATTTTCATATTTTTACACTTCCCTGCAAGCATTATAACTTCATAGAAGTGCAAAAAATGTAAAATCGCGTTGCGTTTGGCAATAACATAAATTATGATTTGTCTAAATTCTCATTGTTTAATTCGTAGGGCAGGGGCTTGCTCCTGCCGAATTGCAGATTAGCTCATAAAATCATAATTTACGCCATTGCTTCCACCTTGTTTGGCAACCTGCTACGAAAAGGTACACTGTACCTTTTCTCCCAAATTTTCAAAAAAATTTTAATTCAGGGCTCCCGCAAAGCGTTTGCTTTGTGGGAAGAGGAAAAGTTATCGGAGTATTGCTAGATGATTGCGTAGCAATTATCTTCAATACGAAGTTAACTTTGACGATGGCAAGAGCCGAAAAAAAGCTCCCCGTAGGGAGCTTTAATTTAAACATTAACCGAAATATCTCTTGAGAAGACCTTCGAAAGCCTTGCCGTGTCTTGCTTCGTCTCTTGCCATCTCGTGAACAGTATCATGGATAGCGTCGAGATTTGCTTCCTTAGCCATTTTTGCAAGCTGAGTTTTGCCAAGCGTTGCGCCGTTTTCTGCCGCAACTCTCATTTCAAGGTTTTTCTTTGTAGAATCTGTAACTACCTCGCCGAGCATTTCTGCAAACTTTGCTGCGTGCTCTGCCTCTTCATAAGCAGCCTTTTCCCAATAAAGACCGATTTCGGGATAACCCTCTCTGTGTGCAACTCTTGCCATTGCAAGATACATACCAACCTCTGTGCACTCGCCGTTAAAATTGTCGCGAAGTCCCTGTACGATTTCCTCGCTGACACCGTCGATAATGCCTACATTATGCTCTGCTGCCCAAGAAAGAGCTCCGCCCTCTTCTCTAACCTCCATCTTTGCCTTACAGATAGGACATACCTCGATTGGCTCGTCACTTTCGTATCCGCATACCGGACAAAAATATTTCTTTGCCATTTTTTTCTTCTCCTTTGAAATAAAATTTTATATTTTACAGCGATTACAAATTCCGCTGTAATAAACATCCTTTTGACGAATTTCAAATCCGTCTATACCGTTTGTGTTATCGGCATCGCAAACAAAATCATAAATTTTGCCGCATTTATCACATTTAAAATGACCGTGAAAGCTTGTATCGGCATCATATCTGATTTTATCCGCATCAATTTTTACAGGAATAATCAATCCATACTGAGCCAATGTTTGCAAGCAATTATAAACCGTTGTTTTTGAAAACGAGGGATTTTGCTCAACAACATTTTTATAAACCGTATCAACATCGGGATGAATGCAGTTATCACAAAGGAATTTGTAAACCGCTATTCTTTGATTAGTTGCCTTAATCCCTTTCGCTTTAAAAAGCTCGGATATTTGCATTGAAGTCATTTTATCACCACTTTGTAACCATTGTTATTTTGTAATGATTACAATTTAGATTATATCACAATTTTTATATTTGTCAATAATTATTTTTAAAAATCTCGAAAAACATTCTTTTAGCATTATTGACAACGGTATAAACTTAATGTAATATTTAAAATATACTTGTATTAAAAGAGTGATAGAATGAAAATCAGTAAAAACAGGCTATTATTTTATATATCCTTTTTTTCACTATGTGCAATTTTAATGTACCTAATTCCGTATTCTGTCGATGATACATATTACGCTTATATAGGCTACCAAGGATTAAAGGAATCACTAATCTTTTCGGCAAATTACGGAAACGGACGTGTGCTCGGCAATTTATTCGGCTTACTGCTTGCGCAATCAAGACTTGTCAGGGCGGTTGTTATTGCAACAGTAATGACACTCCTCGTTGCTTTGCTTAACAAAGTATTCGTTAGGCAAAAATCAGCAGGCTCAATTCCCGTCATAACGGCAGGCTTGCTGATTTTGGGTATGCCCGATTCCTTTTTCGGCAACTTTTTTTCCTGGTCAAGTGCGTTTGCAAATTATATATTGCCTTTTTTCCTTACGCTCATTTGTCTGCTGATTATAAATAATTATGATTTAGGTAAAGGATATATTAAGTCGCTGTCCTTGATAATAATTTTTGCACTCGGCTTTTGCTCACAGCTTTTTTCCGAAAACAGTACCTTGTATAATATTGTAATTCCTTTTGTACTTTTGATAGCATTTTGCATAATGCATATCAACAAAAAAACACCCTGCATTGTGTGGCTGATATCGGCTATTTTCGGTGCAGGAGCAATGATTGCCGTAAGGCTTAACAGTAATGACACCGAAAAATTCCACGATGTTAAAGCATATCAGGGCATTCACCTCGGCAGTCTTGAGGATTTGATAAGCAATACCGTGTTTAACACAGAGGAAATTATGCCCGAAATTTCTAAATGCTTTATACTTTATATGCTTTTGTCAGCGGTACTGCTGATGTCAAAAAAAGTCGGCTCATTTAAAACGGAAAAAATTGAGTCTTTCACAAAAGCAATATTGATTTCATATCCTGTTTTTTCTCTTTTTTGTGCTGTAAGCGCTGAAAAAGAAAACTATTATTATTCCTTGGCAGGCGATTTGCTTAACATAATACAACTGATATTTTTGTTCATTTACATTTTCAGCGTATTATATTTTGCGCTCAATCTTGAAAAAGAAAAAAGAATTGTTGTAGTAGCTTTAATTGCATTTGCCTTTTTCACCTTAGCACCGTTCATTGCAGTTTCCCCCATTGCACCGAGGTGTACGGTTTACTGGTATTTTTCAATAGTGGCAGTTATTTTGACGCTTTTGCCGTCAGTATTAAAAAGGCTTGGCAGAAAAAAGGCTTATTCTATCGGCAAAGCTTTAACCTGCTCTGTCGGTTGTATTTCCGTAATTCTTTTAGTAATTTTTGCAAACACATACATTACAGACTGCAAGTTAGATAAATACTGCACGGACACAATCAACAGCGGTAATAATCAGCTGATAATCTGCAAGGCTTCAAAATCCGATTATTACAGAGGCGACGGATTAACATACAGATACTATAAAAACGAACCCGGAGATGTAGAATTTGTTAAAATCGACACAGATGAGTGGATTGAAAAAATTTATATTAACAGGGATTATGACATCTTAAAATAACAGTAAAGCGGACTGTCTTGAAATGTGAACAAGACAGTCCGTTTTTTACCAAAATTTATTGTTTTCCTCATCGTATTCAAAGCCGGCGTCGCCGAGCTTTTTGCAAAGAGCCTCCTTGGAAACGCCCATATCCTCGCAAAGCAAATCCAGATTTGCATAATAATCTCTGAGCTTCATATTCACAAAGCTCAAAAGCATAAAAGGGTCATTTGGCAGTTGCATATTCCTTTTTCTCCTTTGGATTCATCAGATATTTGAGAGGCTTTCCCCAGAAGCCAAAGCAAAGCAATGCCGTAAGCGCAAGACAAACAAGCACGCCTACTGCCTCCCAGCCTGCGCCTATCTGCCTAATCAAATAAAACAGACCTGCATTTTTCATTAAATACAAAAACGGGCGGTGGAACACATAAATCTGTAATGTGCGCGAGCCGAATCCGGATATTTTGAAATTCTTTCTGGGACAAAGTGAAATAATTGAAAAAATAAGCAAAACGGCAACAATATAATATCCTGCCTTAAACAGCACTCCCCAATCGCCGTAAGCACCCAGAGCCGAATATTTTCTTCTGCCTGTAAGCAAAGGAAAAAGCCAGTACATTTTCTCATTCACAAAAATACAAATCAGGCAAAATGCGGTGACGAATATCCCCGAAAAAATCCTTGCTCCCCTGCCTGATGTTTTTGTGCTGACATAATCAGGCTCCAAGCAGTAGCCCGCATAGAAAAACGGGTAAAAGGTGATGAGCCTTAAAATAACAAGAAAATCCGCATCTCCCGTCATATACGGCGCAAAGCAGGCAAGCACAACGCTTGTGATAAGAATATATTTTGTATCAATTTTTCTTATAGCATATGTAATGATATACCAAAGTGCCATTGCCATCATATACCACGGAGCATCGTCTGCATAAAAAATTTCAAAATCGCTGTGCACTCCGAAAACAACATTCGGTATATAGTTTAGTATCCTCATAAAAAAGTAAATGATTATAAATCCGAACGCCTTTTTCACAGGTGGCTTATCGTTATTTATGCTGTGCTTTGAAAACAGACCGCTGACAAAAACAAAAGCAGGCATATGGAAGGTGTATATAATCATTGTCAAAATGCTGTAGCATTCACTGCTGTTAAAATACTGCAATGTAAGATGACCTAAAACAACAGTAAAAATCAAAAAGAGCTTTAGATTATCCCAAAGTGCAATTCTCTTTTGCATCAATATTACTCCCAATACAACTTGATTTTATATAAAAATACCACATTGCACTAATATTTTCAATAAAATAAGTATAAAAATATCTATAATAAATATTGAATAATTTTAAATAATGTGCAATAATATGATGTAATTTTATAAACACAGGTGAAAATATGACGAATTTTAAAGAATTAGCGGATTTACTTTTTCCCGATATTGACAAAGCTCCCGATTACTACGAGAGCCTCTACCCCGCGAGAAATCTTTGCGAGGGTGCAAGAGTAACAAGGCTTGCTCCGAGTCCTACGGGCTTTCTTCATTTCGGAAATCTTTTTTCGGGAATGGTTGCATACAAAACCGCAAAGGCAACAAACGGTGTGTTTTATGTAAGAGTTGAGGACACCGACCAAAAAAGAAAAATCGACGGTGCTGTTGAGGTTATGCTTGAGGGACTTAGGGCGTATGGTGTTTCTGCCGACGAGGGCGTTATGCCCGACGGCACTCAAAAGGGTGCTTACGGTCCGTATGTTCAAAGCCAAAGAAAAGAAATATATCAGGCGTATGCAAAATATCTTGTTGAAAACGATTTGGCGTATCCCTGCTTTTGCTCTGCCGAGGAGCTTGACGAAATCAGGACTCAGCAGGAAAACGAGGACATAAAGGGCTATTACGGCAAATACGCAAAATGCCGCAGCCTTACCCTTGATGAGATAAAAGAAAATATTGAAGCAGGCAAAACCTGGACGCTTCGTTTGAAATCCCCCGGCGACATAACAAAAAAGTGTTATTTTGACGATATGATTAAGGGCAAAATAGAAATGCCCGAAAATGTAATTGATGTTGTTCTTCTTAAAACAGACGGAATTCCGACCTATCATTTTGCTCACGCAATTGATGACCATTTGATGAGAACAACACACGTAACAAGAGGCGACGAATGGATTGCGTCCGTTCCTCTTCATCTTCAGCTTTTCCGTGTGCTCGGCTTTAAGCCTGTTAAGTATGCACACATTTCCCCTATTATGAAGGAGGAAAACGGCAACAAGCGCAAGCTTTCAAAAAGAAAGGACCCCGAGGCTGCCGTTACCTACTATATCAGCGAGGGCTTTCCTGCCGAGGCGGTCAACGAGTATATGATGACCATAATGAACTCAAATTTTGAGGACTGGAGGAGAGCCAACAAGGACGCGGATATTGACGATTTTCCGTTTAACCTTAAAAAAATGTCTGTTTCGGGCGCTTTGTTTGATTTGGTAAAGCTTACCGATGTATCAAAAAATGTTATCAGCCAAATGACTGCCGACAGAGTTTTTGAGCTATCATATGAATGGGCAAAGGAATATAACGAGAAGCTTGCCGATTTATACAGCAGGGACAGGCAGTATGCAACAGATGTTTTAAACATTGACAGAGGCAATAAAAAGCCGAGAAAGGATATTGCAAAGTGGTCTGATATTTTCGATTACATCAGCTATATGTATGACGAGGTATTTGAGGAATGCTATGATTTAACAGGAAATGCAACACCCTCTCTTGCAGTTGATGTGCTTGAAAAATACAAGGATATTGTTGACACAAGCGATGACAAGGACACATGGTTTGAAAAAATCAAATCAATCTGCGAGCCTGTCGGCTGTACCCCCAATGTTAAGGAATTTAAGCAAAATCCCGATGCCTTCAAAGGACATGTCGGTGATGTTTCAACGATAATAAGAGTTGCTCTTACAGGCAGGACAAACACTCCCGACCTTCATTCAATCACTGCTCTTCTCGGTCAGAAAAGAGTGCTTGAAAGAATAGACAGGGCACTAAAGCATTACCGCTCAATATAGTTTAATAATTAAGAGGACTTAAATATGGAAGAAATTAAAGCAAATTCAAACTTCATACACGATTTTATTGACGAGGATCTTGCAGACGGAAAGTACAACAAAATTCAAACGCGTTTTCCTCCTGAGCCAAACGGCTATCTGCACATAGGTCACGCAAAGGCTATTTGCATTAACTTCGGTGTAAAGGAAAAGTACAAGGGCGTGTGCAATCTGCGTCTTGACGACACTAATCCTACCAAGGAGGACACCGAATATGTTGACGCTATAATGGAGGATATTAAGTGGCTCGGCTTTGACTGGGACAATGTTTATTATGCTTCCGACTATTTTGACTTTATCTATGAATGTGCAATAAAGCTCATCAAAAAAGGCAAGGCCTTCGTGTGTGAGCTTACACCCGAGCAAATGAGAGAGTACAGAGGCACACTTACCGAGGCAGGCAAAAATTCTCCTTACAGGGACAGAAGCATTGAGGAAAACCTTGATTTATTTGAAAGAATGACAAAGGGAGAATTCCCCGAGGGCTCAATGGTTTTGCGTGCTAAAATTGATATGGCTTCGCCTAATCTCAATATGCGCGACCCGATAATCTACCGCATAATGTTTGCTCATCATCACAGAACGGGCGACAAATGGTGCGTTTATCCGATGTACGATTTTGCTCATCCGCTTTCCGACGCCTACGAGAGAGTTACACACTCTCTTTGCTCGCTTGAATTTGAAAATCACAGACCGCTTTACAACTGGTTTGTTGACGAGCTTATCGAGTGGGAAAAGCCGAGACAGATTGAGTTTGCAAGAATGAATCTTAACTACACCCTGACCTCTAAGCGCAAGTGCTTAAAGCTTGTTCAGGATAATATTGTATCAGGCTGGGACGATCCGAGAATGGCAACTCTCAGCGGTATGAGAAGACGCGGTTATCCTGCCGAGGCTATCCGTGATTTTTGCGAAAGAATAGGTGTTTCAAAGGCTTACAGCGTTATTGATTTTGCACTTCTTGAAGCCTGTGTAAGAGATAATCTCGGTGCTAATTCTCCAAGAGCAATGGCGGTAATCGACCCGATTAAGCTTGTAATCGACAATTATCCCGAGGGACAGACAGAGGATATTGAGTGTGAATATCATCCCGACCACCCCGAATACGGTACAAGAGTAATGCCGTTTTCAAGGGAGCTTTGGATTGAAAGAAACGACTTTATGGTTGAGCCGATTAAGAAATACCGCCGTCTTTTTGTAGGAAACGAGGTTAGGCTTTACAAGGCATATTTTGTAACCTGCACGGGATATGATTTGGACGAAAACGGCGATGTTTGCTGTGTTCACTGCACTTATGATCCCGAAACTCTCGGCGGTGACGCTCCCGACGGCAGAAAGGTTAAGGGCACAATTCACTGGGTTTGTGCCTCGGACTGCGCCCCTGCAAAAATCAGACTTTACGAAAGATTGTTTAATGTTGAAAATCCGAGTGACGAGGAGGGTGTTTCTTCATTTGAGGATAATCTCAATCCCGACTCTCTCGTTGTTGCAGACGGTTTTGTTGAAAAGGCAATAGCAGACTGCGAGGTTGGGGCAAAATATCAGTTTATGAGAAACGGTTATTTCTGCAAGGACAAAGATTCAACAGATGATATGCCCGTATTTAACAGAACCGTTGCACTTCGCGACAGCTTTAAAATAACAAAGTAATCAGGTGAAAATTTTGAACACAAGAAACGATATAAAAAACATTGCAATCATTGCCCATGTTGACCACGGCAAGACCACGCTTGTTGATGAAATGCTTCATCAAAGCGGTATTTTCCGTGACAATGAGGCAGTGCAGGAAAGAGTTATGGACTCCAACGACCTTGAAAAAGAAAGAGGCATAACAATCCTGTCAAAAAATACTGCAATTCACTATAAGGACACAAAAATAAACATTGTTGACACCCCCGGCCACGCTGATTTCGGCGGTGAGGTTGAGCGTATACTTACAATGGTTGACGGTGTGCTTCTTTTGGTCGACGCCTTTGAGGGCTGTATGCCACAGACAAGATTTGTTCTTAAAAAGGCTCTCGGTCTACATAAAACACCGCTTGTTGTTGTAAACAAGGTTGACCGTGAGGGCGCAAGACCGCAGGAGGTTGTTGACGAGGTGCTCGACCTTTTCATTGAGCTTGGCGCAGATGATGACCAAATTGAATTTCCCGTTGTTTACGCTTCGGCAAGAAACGGTTATTCAAGCCTTGACCCCGACGCAAGAGAGGGCGATATGCGTCCCTTGCTTGATGCGATTTTAGAGTATATTCCCTCGCCCGAGGGTGATACCGAGGGCCCTGCACAGATTTTGTTCTCTTCGCTTGAATATGACGATTATGTGGGCAGAATAGGTGTCGGCAGAGTTGAAAGAGGAGTAATAAGGGTTAACACCCCCTATGTTCTTTGCAAGCAGGACGGCACTCAGGAAAATATTAAATTTTCAAAGATTTATCAGTTTGAGGGACTTAAAAGAGTTGACTGCAATGAGGCTAAATTCGGCGATTTGGTATGCGTTGCAGGTGTTTCGGACCTTAACATAGGTGAAACTGCATGCGACCCCGAGCATATCGAGGCTTTGCCGTTTATAAAAATAGACGAGCCTACAATTTCGATGAATTTTATTGTAAATGACTCTCCGTTTGCAGGCAGAGAGGGCAAATATGTCACCTCAAGAAATCTGCGTGACAGACTGTTTAAAGAGGTTGAAACAAATGTTTCCATGCGAGTTGAGGAAACGGACTCGATGGACACCTTTAAGGTATCGGGCAGAGGCGAGCTTCATCTTTCAATCCTAATTGAAACAATGAGAAGAGAAAACTATGAATTTCAGGTTTCCCGTCCACAGGTTATTCTCAAAAAGGATAAGGACGGCAGAACGCTTGAGCCGATGGAGATTGCCATAATTGAGGTGCCCGAGGAATATGTCGGCGCTGTTATGGAAAAGCTGTGCTCACGCAAGGGTGAAATTGAAAATATGGACACCCGTTCAACAGGTATGACGCATCTTGAAATTAAAATTCCGTCAAGAGGTCTTATCGGCTACCGTTCGGAATTTCTTACAGACACAAACGGCAACGGCATTATGAATCAGCTTTTTGCAGGCTACGAGGAATATAAGGGTGATATTGAAACAAGAAGCCGTGGCTCAATCGTTGTTCACGAAACGGGAACAACAACAGGCTACGGGCTTTGGAACACTCAGGACAGAGGAAGACTTTTCATAGGTCCGGGCGTTGATGTTTACGAGGGAATGATTGTAGGCGAGTGCGCAAAGGACGAGGACATCGTTTGCAATGTCTGCAAGAAAAAGCATGTAACAAACACCCGTGCAAGCGGAAGCGACGAGGCATTAAAGCTTGTTCCGCCGACTACGCTTTCTCTTGAACAGAGTATGGAATTTCTTGCAGATGACGAGCTTTTGGAGGTCACTCCGAAATCAATAAGACTCAGAAAAACAATTCTCGACAAGAGCCTGAGGCTCAAGGCGGAGAGCAGGAAAAAATAATATGAAAAAAATCGGTGTTTTAGGTGCAGGAACCTGGGGAACAGCCTTGGCAATTATGCTCGCAGGTACAGACAACGAGGTATCTGTTTGGTCTGCGATTGACAGCGAAATTGACGTTCTTTCATCAGAACGCAGACATCCTAATTTAAAGGGTGCCGTAATCCCAAAAGGTATAAAATTTACAAAAAGCCTTGAAGAAATATGTACTGACAAGGATGTTCTTTTGTTTTCGGTTGCCTCACCATATGTAAGACAAACAGCGCAAAAGGCTGCACCGTATATTAAAGAAGGACAGCTGATTGTTGATGTTGCAAAGGGAATTGAAGACAACACAATGCTCACAATGTCAGAGGTAATAAAGGATGCAGTCGGCAAAAATATTACCGTTGTGGCTTTATCCGGTCCCTCGCACGCAGAGGAGGTGGCAATCAATCTGCCTACCACTATTGTATCTGCCTGCAAAGATATGAATGCCGCAAGACAGGTGCAGGATATTTTTATGAACACCTGTATGAGAGTTTACACTAATGATGACATTTTAGGTGTTGAGCTTTGCGGAGCGTTGAAAAACATAATAGCCCTTGCCTGCGGTATATCAAAGGGACTCGGCTACGGTGATAATGCAACCGCCGCAATAATAACAAGAGGTATTGCGGAAATAGCACGACTTGGGTCTGCTATGGGTTGCTCGCGCCAGACCTTTGCCGGACTTGCGGGTATAGGCGATTTGATTGTAACTGCAACAAGCTGTCACAGCCGTAACAACAAAACGGGATATTTAATCGGTCAGGGATTAACTCCGAGCGAGGCTGTCAAACAGGTTGGAATGGTTGTTGAGGGTATAAATGCTTTGCCGTCGGCACTGAAGCTTGCAAAAAAATATAATGTCAACATTCCGATTATTGAGGCAGTTGACAAAACAATCAATGGCGGTGTGTCCCCTCTTGACGCGGTAAATGCCTTGATGACAAGAGATAAAAGAAACGAAGCAGACAAATTATAAAGATATAAAGGAGTGTGATTATATGAGCGCAGGTTTATATTTTCACATTCCTTTTTGCTTTTCAAAATGCCCGTACTGTGATTTTTACAGCGTAAAATACGAAAAATCACTTGCAGAAAAATATGTGAACCGACTGCTTGAGGAAATAAAAAAATACTCAGGAGCCTTCGACACAATATACTTTGGAGGAGGCACTCCGAGTATTCTTGAGCCTAAGCTTTTGGGCAAAATAATAGCTGTGTCAAAAAATCATTTTGAGATTGCAGACAATGCCGAGATTACCGTTGAATGTAATCCGTCAAAAAATCTTGAGCGTGATTTTGAAAAATATGTAACATACGGTGTAAACCGAATAAGCCTTGGTATGCAAAGTGCAAGAAATGAGGAGCGTTTTGCATTAGGCAGGCGAGCAGGACAGGCAGAGGTTGCAAGGGCGGTTAACGATGCTAAAAAAGCGGGAATTACAAACATCAGCCTTGATGTTATGCTCGGCACACCCAAGCAGACCTTGGACAGCCTTGACGAAACCTTTGAATTTATCGAAAAAATGAATGTCACTCACATAAGTGCATATATGCTCAAAATTGAAGAGGGCACAAAATTCTTTGAGCTCAAAGACAGACTTGCTTTGCCTGACGAGGATACTGTCAGCGAAATGTATTTAAAAACAATAAAAAGTCTTAATGCACTCGGCTTTAATCAGTATGAAATCAGTAATTTTGCCAAATTAGGATTTGAAAGCAGGCATAATCTAAAATATTGGACTCTTGAGGATTATCTGGGGATAGGCGCTTCTGCCCACTCTTTTATCAACAAACGAAGATTCTACTACGATACGGATTTTAATATAATAGATGACGGCGAGGGCGGTACGGCAGAAGAAAAAATAATGCTTTCTCTGCGTCTTAACAAGGGTGCGGAAAAAGCGCTCATCAAAAAAGACTATAAAAAATTTGTCGAAATGGGACTTATCAAGGAAAACGAAAAAAATATTTTTCTCACAGAACAGGGAATGCTTCTTTCAAACATAATAATCTCCGAGCTTTTGTAAATACTAACGGTGTAATAATTTTGAAAGGAAGAATATTATGCCGGATATGTTTAATCTCACACAGAATATGAAGGAATACTTTAACTCTCTGCCCGAAATGATACAGGAGGCTATCATTCAAAGCGGTGCAAAAATCAATTCACTTGAGGATTTAAAGGCAGTTGCAGAGGGTATTGACAAAAATGCAAAGGGATAATCAAACAATAAACAGCAGAAACAATTTTGATGTTCCTGTAAAAAAGCGAAAAAGGCATAAGAACTATGTAGAAAAATACGATTTGCGCGAAAGCCAAACAAACAAATACAGCGCGTGGATAACAAATCCTACCGTTCAGCCCGACGACAAAACGGAAATGGGCGTACCTATTCCCGATGTGCTCAATACAGAATTTTCAAAGGAATATCAAGAAGAAAACAAGCTATAAAAAAATCGAATGTCAAACTGACATTCGATTTTTTATGTGATTTAAATTGCCTACCAGCTTCCGCCTCCGCCTCCGCCGGCGCCACCGCCTGAAAATCCGCCTCCGCCCATTGATGACGAAGATGTCTGCGGAGCTGAGGTCATTGCCTCTGTTGCCCTTGACATAGTATTATTCATAAAATGCCAGAACATAATTTGGTCAAAGGTACTGCCGTAATACCACTCAGGCGGTTCAAGAACAATACCCTCAAATTTCTTTGTCCATTTATCACTTACTCCGAGTACATAAGCATATGGCAAAATATCATAATAATACTTTGGATTTTCTTCTACCATTGCCTCAAGCTTTTCCTTTTCGGCAGTTTCAAGAAACATTTTAAAGCCGTTAATTCTTTGCTTTAGCTGATGCCCCTTTTCCGTTCTTCTTCTGATAAAAAATGACATTATCAGGGAAATTACGCTCAAAATAAATGCCAAAGCAACCGCAAGATTTTCAAGCCCGGTGCCAAAGCCGGAGTTATAAGTCAATATTGAAATTCCTGCACCTGCAAGGCTGATTATCACACCTACCGCAACCATCAAAACAGACTTTTTGTCAAACACCTCAAAAACATTTTTTGACGAGCTTATATTTCCCACTACTGCATTTGCGGTAACATAAAATTCCTCCGACAAATCATCCTCGGTAACGGGGCTTCCGCTTTTAAACAGTCCGTCAAAGAATATTTTTTTATTTACATCCGCACCGTCATATTCCCTTACCTTTTCAATTGCAAAGTCGTCCTTTTTAAAAAGCTTTTTCTTTTCGGCTTGAACGATATTAACATATCCCTCATTTGCAAGCTCAATAAGAAGTGCAACGGTGTCCTTGCTTGTAAGCGAGCCCTTGTACCAAAAGGCAGTTTCGGCAGAGTTCATATTCTCGGGCGGATAAAATTCAACAACATCAACAATCTTTTTATCCTTACCGTATTTGCTCCACAAGATTAAAACTGCTAAAAGGCAAACCAAAGGAATAATTATCATCAATGCAATTTTTAAGTAATACGCAAAAAGATCAAACTTAAAATATCCCTCATCAAGCTCAATTCTCACTGTAAGCGCCTCATAGGGATTAAGTCCTCCGATAAGGCTTCCGCTTATTGTATTGCCGTCACAGGTGTATAAAATATTGCCTGAGCCGACAGTTCCGAGCGCACCCGAGGAAAATCCGACCTTGCTTTGGTCAAATTCCTTAGGCATTTCAATTTTAAAGGTGACATTTTTGATGCTTGTATCCCAGCCGTCACCTATAATATTGTAGTAAAGCTCGTCAAAGCCTTCGCCGATATCCCTGCCCATCACATAATCATATGATACGGTATATGAATGTTCACCTACATAGGTTATGTCCTCATCACCTATCTGAATTACAAAATTATTGTAGTCATCGGTGTAGGCTTCATACTTCTCGCTTACGGAAATATTTTTAACCTTTGCCTTAACAACACCGCCATCGCCTCTCGCTCTGTTAACATTGCACTCAACGGGAATATATCTAAATATTCCGTGCTTTTCAATATTAAAATAAGCGTCAATGCTTTCGGTAACTCTGATTGTGTTATTCTCAAGCACCTGCATATCAACATTATAATTATCTATATAATAATCATCTTGAGTTGTATATGCGTCGGCAGAAAGCATCGGAACGGCTGTAAGAATAAGCAGTAAGGCAGTACAAAATACAGCAGATAATTTTTTCATCAAAATTCCACCTTCACAGCCTCGCGCTGCTCTGCAGAGTCAACATTAAACATCTGCCTGCTCTTAAAATTAAACATAGATGCAATAATGCTTGACGGGAACATCTGTGTCTTGTTGTTATAGCTTTTAACAACCGCATTATAATACTTTCTTGCGTTTGCAATATCCTCTTCAGTCTTTTCAAGCTGTCTGTTAAGGTCAATAAAATTTTGATTTGCCTTTAATTCGGGGTACTGCTCTGCAACAAAGTTAAGGCTTTGAAGCCCTTTCGAAAGCTCTGCGTTTGCTGCAATTTTGTCCTCGTCCGACATATCCTGATATCTTGCATTTCTTGCAGAGATAACCTTTTCAAGTGTCTGTGCCTCGTGAGCGGCATAGCCCTTTACGCTTGAAACGATATTCGGTATTAAATCCCATCTCTTTTTGAGATAAACATCCATTGTGGCAAATGCCTCGTCAACACTGTTTCTGAGCTTAACAAGTGAGTTATAGGTTGCGCCTATAAATGCACATATAAGCAAAAGCACTATTACAATAATTAAAATTATTAACGGATTCATAATTTTCTCCTTAAACGCAAAGAGAACCATTCATCTTTTGACAAATCGTTCTCTTTCGCACATTATTAGTCTGCTTCGGTCGAAAGAAGCACTCTGTCGTTATCAAATTCTTCGCCGGAGGTCACCTTAAATTTGGAAAGAAGGTCGGCAGTTGTAAGTGCCTTTTTCTCCTCACCGCAAACATCGTAGATAATCTTTCCGTCGTTCATCATAATAAGTCTGTTGCCGATGTTTATGGCATCCTTCATATTATGTGTAATCATAATCGTGGTCAGATTGTCCTTTGCAACAATTTTTTCTGTCAAATCAAGAACCTTTTTTGCTGTTTTCGGGTCAAGTGCTGCGGTGTGCTCATCAAGAAGAAGCACCTTTGGCTTTTTAAGCGTTGCCATAAGAAGTGTGATTGCCTGTCTTTGACCGCCCGACAAAAGTCCAACCTTTGATGTGAGCCTTGTTTCAAGTCCCAAATCAAGTGATTTAAGAATTTCCTTGTAATGCTCCTTTTCCTTCTTTGTAACACCGTTTGCAAGTGTTCTTCTCTTACCGCGGCGTGAAGCAAGTGCAAGGTTTTCAAGTATCTGCATATCGGCAGCAGTACCTGTCATTGGGTCTTGGAAAACTCGGCCGAGAAATGATGCCCTCTTGTATTCGGGGAGCCTTGTAACATCCTTGCCGTCAATCGTGATAGTACCGCAGTCAACAGGATAAACACCTGCTATCATATTAAGCATAGTTGATTTACCTGCGCCGTTACCGCCGATAACGGTTACAAAATCACCCTCATTAAGAACAAGGTCAACACCGTTTAATGCTTTCTTCTCGTTAACGGTACCGGGATTGAAGGTTTTGTGCACGCCTTTAATTTCAAGCATTTACATTCTCTCCCTTCTCTTTTTTAGGTTGCTTCATACCAAATTTAGACTTGGCTTGCTTTTGCCAATAAGGCAGACCGAGGAATACTGCAACTACAACAGCAGAAAGCAATTTAAGATCATTTGCATCTAATCCAAGCCAAACAACAATATTTTGAACGATATAATAGATAATTCCGCCAAAAACAACTGCAACAAGCTTTAATGCAAAGTTATGGAACAGTTTTCCGAATACAACCTCGCCGACAATAACTGCGGCAAGACCGATAACAATAGCTCCACGGCCCATATTTATATCCGCAAAGCCCTGGTATTGTGCATAAAGTGCTCCCGAAAGAGCTACTAAGCCGTTTGAAAGAACAAGTCCGAAGATAACATTAAATCTTGTATTGATACCGTTAGCACGCGACATAGCCTGATTGCATCCCGTTGCTCTGATAGACGAGCCTATTTCCGTTCCGAAGAACCAATACAAAATCGCAATTGTTACAACGGCAAATATCACACAAACAATTATTGATTTTACATTATCGCCGGATGTAAGCAAAATGTTTTTTAAATTCCTTGCACTGACGGCAACATTAGAGTTTTTGTTTGAAATACGAAGATTTACAGAATATAAGCTAAGCTGTGTCAGAATACCTGCAAGTATTGCGGGTATTCCGAAAAATGTGTGAAAAATACCTGTAATCAATCCTGCCAGGCAACCCGCTAAAAATGATATTGCTACGGCAAGATAAATATTCGTTCCGTTTTTTACAAGGACAGCAAGGACAATGCCTCCCGTTGCCATTGAACCGTCAACAGTAAGATCGGCAACATCAAGTATTCTGAAAGTGATATATACGCCGATTGCCATAATGCCCCAAATTATACCATAGGCCACAGCACCCGGCATTGATGCAAATAATGATGCCATAAAAAATTCTCCTTCAAAAATAATGGCAACAAGATTATTATCTCGTTGCCATAATTATATATTTACGAGTCTAATGTTAGTTTTTAGCGATGTTGAGTTCTTCAAAGAGAGCTGCCTGCTGATCAAGAGGAGCAAGGTCTGATGTACCGGATACATTGATGCCTGTCTTTCCGTTGAAATCAGCGATATCAAGAGCTACACCGTATTCTGTTACAGATGTACCGAGAATCGGAATTTCCTGAGTAGCAGAGGCAGCAGCCTGAAGAGCAGGTGTTGCGTTTGCAAGAATAAGGTCAACATTCTTTGATACGAATTGGTTTACGATTGTTGCACATGTTGCTGAATCACCTGATGCATTTTGCTCATCAAACTTTACATGGTCTTCGCCAAGCATCTCTGTGAGTGCTTCCTTAAATCCTTGTGTTGCAGCGTCAAGTGCAGGGTGTTGAACCAGCTGGCAGATACCGATATTGAATACCTTGTCGCCGTCATACTTTGGAAGCTCTTCAGCCTCTTTTTCTGCGGTGTCTTCTTCACTGCCGATTGCTATAAAGCCTTCAGGAATTGTGATGCCAAGCTTTTGAGCTCTTTCAGGCATAGACTTTTTAACGAGTGTTGAAGCGTCTACATAAGCAATGTCCATTGTGGAAACATCTGCGCCGTTAACAAGAACCTCATAAGCCTGCTTTGCGGTAGCAACGCCAAGGTCATAATAAGAAATTGAAAGTGTAACTACGCCACAGCCCTCACAAATTCCCTCTTCACCTGCAACGATAGGAATACCTGCAGGCTCACAAATGTTATTGATAAGCTCTGAGTTGTTTGCACAGGTATTATCGGTAGGAATGTAAATAGCAGTTGACTCAGCAACAGCAGTATTAAGTACTGATGCAAGGTCATTTGAGTCAGCAAAGGAATATTCCTTTGTTGTATAGCCAAGCTTTGCAAGCTCCTGAGCAACCTTTTCTACCTGATACTTTGAGTTAGCCTCTGCAGAGCAGTAAAACAAACCGATTTGAGATGCCTTTGCGTTGCTGCTGCATCCTGCAAATACACTTGCAATCAATACTACTGCAAGAGCAAGTGCCGCAATTCTTTTAATTACCTTTTTCATAAATAGTTACCTCGCTTTTAAAATTTTAAGATTTTTTATAAAGACAGTTTAACACATAAAAGCGTTAAAATCAATCGTTATTTTTCATAATAATAAGCAGTCATTTTTGTAAGATTATACAAATTACGATTTGTGTTTTTAATTCCATCAAAGAATTTGTTTTCTTTTTCTTATATATCTATTGACAATGCAGTAAAACAATGTTATATTGCAACTGTAATAGTAGTGATATCACAGTTAGCTAAATTTTACCGAAAGGGGCGATCACAACGGAAAATTCAAAGGCTTTTATCAAAACAGTAGGCTTAAGCCGTCATTATCAAGTGGGAAAGGAAAAAATCATTGCACTTGATAATGTTGACCTTGAGATTGAAAAAGGAAAAATCTGTGCTATTCTCGGCACCTCGGGTTCGGGAAAATCAACGCTTCTCAATATGCTTGCAGGTCTTGAAAAGCCCACCTCGGGAACAGTCCAAATAGGCAAACACAGAATTGACAAATTTGACGAGGCTCAGCTTGTTAAGTTCAGACAACGCTACACGGGATTTATTTTTCAGTCATACAATCTTATTTCAACAATGACGGCACTTGAAAATGTTGCCCTGCCCCTTATGTTTAAGGGCGTTTCAAAGGCAGAGCGCGAGCAGATCGCTCTTGAAATGCTGAAGCTTGTGGGAATTGAAAACAGAAAAGACCACAAGCCGTCGGAAATGAGCGGAGGACAGCAACAGAGAGTCGGAATTGCAAGAGCGCTTGCACCTAAGCCGAGCGTTATTTTTGCCGACGAGCCGACAGGCAACCTTGACAGCAAAACTACAATCGAGGTTATGGAGCTGATAACACAAATTGTCCACGCAAACAATCAAACACTTATTCTTGTAACGCATGACGCTAATGTTGCAAAATTCGCCGATATAACAGTAAACATATCGGACGGAAGAATAATATCAATCAACTGAAACACGGAGGAAGAAATATGAAGCTGCAAAAAACAATTTTATCAATAATACTTTCAATGACTATGATTTTAATTCCGCAGATGTACTGCTTCGCAACAGAGGAGTCTACACCGGCGGAAATACCAAGCGTTACGCTTATTTCCGATAAGTTTTCAACAGACAGGCAGAATATTACGGCGGGAGATACCTTTACCCTCACCTTTAATTTGAAAAACACAAGCAAAGCCGTAGATGCTAAAAGCATCAGGCTTCGACTTTCGGGCGGTGAAGCCTTTACCGTTTCAAACGATGTTGACACGATATATAAGGAAAGTCTTGCAAAGGCATCTGAAATAACGCTTTCAAAATCATTTTACTGCAACAAATCAACCGAGTCGGGAATGTATCCGATTTCCGTAAGTGTGGTATATGAATACACCGTTGACGGCATAACCTCTCAGGGAAGCGATGATTTCAGCTACAGCATCGGTGTAAGCAAGCAGTCTTCAACATCTTCGCCGGAAAAATCTCCGAGCATCTCTACAAGCTTTAGTATAAACAAAAAGGTCATAAACAACGGCGATGATTTCAGCCTTACATTTGATTTAAAAAACACAAGCTCAACAACAGATATCAAAAACGCAAACATCAAGCTCTCGGGCGGAGATGCCTTCAGCATTGCCAAGGGTGTTGACACAATCTACTACGACGCAATTTCAAATGGAAAATCAGTCCGCCTTTCAAAAGCATTTCACTGCAGCTCCTCCTGCTCGTCGGGAATATATCCTATTTCCGTAGCAATCACATATGAATACATACAAAACGGCGAAAAACAGCAGGGTACGGCGGAATTTAATTACAGTATTAAGGTTACTAAAAAAGCATCTAATACCCAAAGTGCACAGCTGACACCTCAAATCCTTATTTCCGACTTTTCATACGGTTCAAAGGGTATAAACGGCGGTGACATTTTTGACCTGAGCTTTACAATCAAAAACAACTCGGAGACAACAAAGGTGCAGAATATTACCATTAAGCTTTCCGGCGGTGACTGCTTTGTTGTTGCAAAGGGTACAGACACAATCTCAATCAAATCAATAGGAGCTGGAAAAACAGTTACCATAAATAAAAGCTTTAAGTGTCTGCCGTCTGCTATGTCGGGTGTATATCCGATTAGTGCAACAGTAAGCTACGAATACATTGAGGATTCATCGAAGCAGTCGGCAAGCTCCGACCTTACTATGAGCATTCCTGTTGTTCAGCCTGATAAGGTTCAATTTCAATCTGTTGAGCTTGCAGACAAAACAATAACCGTAGGCGAAGAAACAGACTGCGCCTTCCAAATTGTTAACAGCGGACAGACAAAGCTTTCCAATTCAACAATAACTCTTATAGATGAAAATGGCACGGAGCTTGGCAGTGCTTATATAGGAAACATCGAACCCGGCGCACAATATTCAAGCAACTACACTCTCCCCGTTACCTTTGACGAGGTAGGAAGCAAAAAGCTTACGCTTGTTTTTGAATACGAAAATGAGAATATGGAGAAAAAGAGTGTTGAGCAGGAATTTAATGTAACAGTTGAGGAATACTCTGACCCGTTTGAAGAATTCAATAACGAAGATGAAATAGCTCCTGAAAAAGCAAGCCCGTCGCTCCCTGTAATAATCGGTATCTGCGTGGGCGGAGCAGTTGTGATCATCATTACGGCTGTTATCATTAAAAAGGCTGTTAAAAAAAGAAAAGCAAGGAAAGGCAGTGACTTTAATGAAGAAATCTGACCTCTTTTTAATGGCACTGCAAAATTTAAAAAACCGCAAAACAAGGACTAAGCTGACTGTTATCGGTGTTGTAATCGGAACCTGTGCAATCGTTATAATGGTTTCTATCGGTATAGGAATAGATAAAATGATTACCTCGCAGTATGACAACGACACCTCGCTCAATAAAATTTCCGTTTATTCGGGCTATGAAGAAGAAAACGGAAAAAAGCCACTCCCCTTTGATGACAGCGCAGTACAATATCTTGAGGGTATCGACGGTGTAAAGCTCGTTGTTCCTACTCTTGATGTTACTGAATATGTTGCCATAACACGCGGAAAATATAACTCCGGGTGGTCTCAGATTAAGGCGATTGATTTGTCCTCAATGGAGGAAATGGGATACACTCTTTCCGACGGAAGCTTCGGCGATATATCAAAGCAAAAGCCTGTTTTGTTTGGCGAGCAGTGCATAACAACTTTTGCCGATGCTCAGGGACGCAATGTTAAATACAAATACGACAAGGATTATAATATTTCGGAATGTGAAATCAATCCTATGAAGGATATATTTGCAATAGGTCCCAAAATCACAAGCACAAATGACTCGGATATGGGAAATTCAAATAATTTTGACCCTGACCTGATGGAAAAAATAAAGGTTGCCGGAGTTATCAAAAAGTCTGCAAGCGATTATGACTCGGTGTGTTCTATCTATGTTGATATGGCACTTGCAAAGGAGCTTATCAGACAAAGCCGTCAAATCAGCAACTCTCCGCAAAAGGCAATCGAATACTCGGAAATGTTTGTGTTTGCCGATTCTATGCAGAGCGTTGATGATGTAAAGAAAAAAATTCAGAACGCAGGCTTTAGCTGTTATTCAAACGCAGACGAGATAGAATATACCAAAAAGGTTATGATGGTTGTTCAGCTCGTCCTTGGTGCAATCGGCGGAATATCAATGTTTGTTGCCGCCTTCGGCATAAGCAACACTATGGTTATGTCTGTCTATGAGAGAACAAAGGAAATAGGCATTATGAAGGTTCTCGGCTGTGACATAAAGGATATTAAAGCTCTGTTTTTGTGCGAGGCAGGAACAATCGGCTTTATGGGCGGCGCAATAGGAATGATAATAAGCTATATCATTTCGATAACGGCAAATATTGTGGCACGGCTTGTCGCCTCAAATATGATGGATATTGACAGCGAGCAAATAAAGGTTTGTGTTTCATCAATACCGATATGGCTTGCAATCGGCGGAATACTTTTCTCGATACTTATAGGAGTTGCGGCAGGTATCTCACCTGCTAAACGCTCAGTCAATGTCAGCGCCCTGACTGCAATACATAATGAATAAAATAAAAAAATGATGCGAATTTCTGAACAAGTCCAGTAAAAATGGACAATAGAAAAAAAGCACCCCCTATGGTAGAAT
>CAYRBT010000005.1:0-99205 GCA_964422655.1 uncultured Bacteroides sp.
AATAATTGTGCAAGCCCGCAGGGCGAAGCAGAATTATCAGAAAAAGGTACGGTGTTAATGACTTTGCCGAGTGGCTTGCAAATGACAGCGGTAAAACGCAGAATGAGCAAAAGACAATCATTGAGAGGATTGTTGATTTTATCAATGCTGTTATAGATAAAATCAGCGCAGTGTTTGGAGAACTATATGATACAAATGGTTCGCCGGTTCTTGCAGTTTTAGCATTGTTACCAAACGATAAAAACGGTAATTTTTTAAATATTATCAAAATTGCAAGTGCATACGGGAAAAATACAAATCCACAAAGTCTTATTAACACAAGCGATATTCTTTATATAAATCCTAATAAAAAATCAGTCCGTACTTGGCTGTCGGTTAATAGGCTCCAATTGCCGTTACCCAGTTCCAAATACGGACTGATAAAGAAGTTAGATTTAACTTCTATTAACAGTATATCCAAATCAAACAAAAATGTCAAGAATTCTCTTGATGTTGACGAATTTGATGAAAAAGAATATAATTATCCTCAACTAAACCAAGCAGAATATAAACGATTATATTCAGAAATATTACGATGGCATGCAAATCACACTAATCAAATTATAGAACATAGGCTTGACAATGGATACAAATATATTTGCAGATTAGATGAAGATTATAAATTAACAGTCTTTGGAAAGTACAAATCTATCAATATTCATGAGAGGTATAAAAATGATGACGGAACTCGAAACAGTATTACTCAGCACTCTCAAATTTCTGGGAGCAACAGAGGACACAGCGGAAACAGTATATTCAGCATTAAGAACACCAAAACAGCAGGAAGCAATGTTGGATTCTTTGGAACTGACCTACAACAAGAGAGGCAAAGTGACCAAAGAGGAAATGCTGAAGTTGGTAATAATGATAACCTGCGAGAAAAAAACTCCCTCGATGTAACGCTAGGCAATGAATAGTAATCCAAACCTGCCAAAAATGCAGAATTAAAGCGACTTTTGAAATTTTCGCTGTTGCCTTGCGTCAGCAAGGCTTCCATCTCAAAATCCAAAATTCATCTTTACTTCAAGCATTTTTGGTCGAAGAGTTTAAATTGGCTGATTTGTTCTTAATCAAGGCACAAAAACGCAGGAATACTTTATGTATTCCGAGTGTTTTTAACACAGAGTAAGGGCAAATCAGCCAATTTAAACCACGGTTCGGATTTCTCTTCATTGCCTAAGTGAGTATAACAATCTTGTTGCAGAAAATGAAAAGCTTAAGAAGGCTAATGAATATCTGAGGCAGGAAATGAAGCTGACAGGCCACCGCAATGCAGATATAAAGGCTTGCGAGGCAAAGGCACGCGGGCTCAAAAAACAGCTTAATTCAAATATTGATACAACAGTGCTTGGAAAACTATATATAAGAAAAAACAAGCCGTGCAAACGGCTTGTTTTTTTGGTCCGCCCGGGGAGAGTCGAACTCCCTATCTTCAGAATCGGAATCTGATGCAGTATCCAAATGTGCTACGGGCGGAAATATAATGATATTATAATTGCTTACCCCGTTGCAGTCAAGCAAATTATGTGTTAATATTATGTCAGTTATTCGACGAGGTGACGAAATGCTGAAATTCAAAAACGATACATTTAAAATCTTACAAATTGCCGACACGCAGGAGGGTAACAAAATCAGTCCCGACACGCTTGACCTTATCAATGCGGCTCTTGACAGAGAGGAGCCGGATTTGGTCGTTTATTCAGGTGATCAAATTTGGGGCAAAAACGCTTTTAAGGGCGACAGACAAAGGGTTGAAAGGGCCTTGGACACTCTTACCAAGCCTGTCAGAGAAAGAAAAATACCTTTTACTGTCTGCTTTGGAAATCACGACAGGCAGGTCGGTCTTTCCAACGAGGAGCAGCTTGAGATTTATAAGAGCTTTGACTGCTTTATAGGTGAAAATACAGACGGAATTGACGGATGTGCAAACCATACTGTTGAGATTTTTGACGGTGAGGAGCTGAAATTTCTGCTCTATCTTATCGACAGTCATTCAAATCTTGATATAGGCTATGACTGTGTTCACGAAAATCAGATTGAATGGTACCGTCAAACACGCGATAAATACGAAAAAGAATACTCCCGTCTTATTCCGTCAGTGGTTATTCAGCATATTCCGCTTTGCGAGGTTTTTGAGCTTCTTAACGAGGTGAAAAAGGGCACAAGGGGCAGTGTGCGCGGTTTTAGAACACATGCAAACAGATTTTATGTTTTGAATAAGGATAGGGTAAACAGTACGGGATTTATGAAGGAATCCCCTGCCGACCCGCAGATTAACAGCGGTGAGTTTTCTGCCTTTAAGGAAAAGGGCGAGGTATTGGGAGTTTATTTCGGCCACGACCATAATAATTCCTTTAACGGAAAGGTTGACGGAATTGACCTTGGCTACACTCAGGGCGCAGGCTTTCATGTTTACGGACCAGGCAAGGACAGGGGTGTAAGAGTTATTGAGCTTAAAAAGGACGGCACTCTTGATACATATGACCTGAGATTTAGAAATCTTGTGGGAAGCAAGGTTAAAGAACCGTTTAAATATGCGCTCTTTCAAATTATGCCAACTAATATGTTTGATGCGGTTAACAGAGCAATCAAGTTTTTTATTGTCTTGGGAATAGTTGCTGTTGCTGTTATTTTATTACTTTTACTGTTTGGATAAAAATCAGGAGGCGTTATGGAATTATCACAGTATTTTAAAAGCGTTATTGACACCGAACGAGCATCGGTTGTAATATGCAATCTCACTCACGAGATTATATATATGAATCCTGCCGCTGTTAAAAATTATGAAAAATACGGCGGAGATAGGCTGTTAGGCAAAAGTCTGCTTGATTGCCACAACGATAAGTCTGTTGATATGATAAAAAAGGTTGTTGGTTGGTTTTCCGAAAGTGCAGATAACAATATGATACATACCTTTTATAACGAAAGGCAGAACAAGGATGTATATATGGTTGCCTTGAGAAATGATGATAAAACGCTTATCGGCTACTATGAAAAGCACGAATACAGAAATAAGGAAAAGGCACCTCTTTACGATTTTGAAAACAGCATTATATAACAAATAATAAAAAAACAGTTGCAATTTTATCTTACATTTGTTATAATGCTTGCATAACGATTTAGCGTGGCAAAGCGCTAATTCACAAAATTGAATTTTTTTGAAAGGAAATAAAAAATGAAAAAGTATTTATCAATTCTTCTTGCAGCAGTTATGATGATATCGGTAGTTATGGCTTTTGCAGGATGCACAAAGCAGGCTAACAACACAGAAAATGATTCGGCTTCAACAGAAGCTCCGTCAGTTGCAACCGTTGCAGACCTTGATGCTGTCAAGGACGCAAACAAGCTCGTTATCGGTATTACCGAATATGAGCCGATGAACTTCAAGGCTGAGGATGGCTCTTGGACAGGCTTTGACACAGAATATGCCGAAGCAGTATGTGAAAAGCTCGGTGTTGAGGCTGAATTCGTTGTAATCGAGTGGGACAACAAATTCATTGAGCTTAATGCAAAGTCAATTGACTGTATCTGGAACGGTATGACTATTACAGATGAGGTTACACTCAATGCAGATGTTACCAACGCTTATGTAAAAAATGCTCAGGTTGTTATCACAACACAGGATGTTAAGGCAAATTACACAACTATTGCCGAAATGAAGGATCTTACCTTTGTTGCAGAGGCAGGCTCAGCAGGTGAGAGCGCTATCAAGGATGCAGGTCTTGAATGCACATCAGTAAGCGATCAGGCAGCAGCGCTTATGGAGGTTGCTTCCGGCTCTGCCGACGCTTGTGTAATTGATATCACAATGGCAAACGCTATGACAGGCGAGGGCACAAGCTATTCAGATCTTGTTCAGGTTGAATCTCTTAATGAAGAGGAATACGGTATTGCCTGCAGAAAGGGCTCAGACCTTGTTGCTGAAATCAACAGAATTACAGATGAGCTTGAAGCAGACGGCACAATGGATAAGCTTTCTGAAAAGTACAGCCTTACTTTGATTAAATAATCATTAAAACTACACAGAAAACAGGGCAGGGGCTATGCTCGTGCCCTGTTTGATTTAAGGAGAATATTAAATGTTTTGGCAGGTTACATTGGAGCTGTTAAAGGGCTTTGGAACAACGCTTGAGCTGTTTGCGCTGACTCTTGTTTTTGCAATTCCTCTCGGTCTTATAATCAGCTTTGGCTCGATGAGTAAATTCAAGCCGCTTAAGTTTATTGTTAAGGTGTTCGTTTGGATAATCAGAGGTACACCGCTTATGCTTCAAATATTGGTTATTTATTACGGACCCGGTCTTGCGGCGGCACACGCAAATACGGTTGAAAATCCGAATTTTCTTGTTGCCTGGGTTGCGTCCTGGTCAATTCTTGACAGATTTGTTGCGGTGCTCATTGCATTTGTAATTAACTATTCCTGTTATTTTTCCGAGATTTACAGAGGCGGAATTGAGGGAATACCCATAGGTCAGTATGAAGCAGGACAGGTGCTTGGTATGACCAAAACCCAGATATTTTTCAAAATAGTTCTTCTTCAGGTTATCAAGAGAATTATACCGCCGATGAGTAACGAAATCATTACGCTTGTCAAGGATACCTCGCTTGCAAGAATAATTGCTGTTTACGAGGTTATCTGGGCAGGTCAGATATTCATTAAGTCCGACGGACTTATCTGGCCTCTTTTCTACACCGGCGTATTCTATTTGCTGTTTAACGGAATACTTACCATTCTTTTTGGAAAAATCGAGAAAAAACTTGATTATTACAGAGGTTAATTATGGCTATATTGGAAGTAAAAAATATACATAAGAGCTTTTCGGGCAACGAGGTGCTCAAGGGTATTGACTTTTCACTCGACAAGGGTGATGTTCTTGTAATTATCGGCTCGTCGGGAAGCGGTAAAACAACGCTCTTGCGCTGTCTGAATTTTCTTGAAACAGCGGATAAGGGCTCAATCACCGTTGACGGCGAGGTGCTTTATGATACCGACGACAAAAGCACTCTTTCGGAAAAGGAAATCAGGCGCAACAGACTGCATTTCGGTCTTGTTTTTCAGCAATTTAATCTTTTTCCGCAATATACTGTTAAGGGCAATTTAACCCTCGCACCAAAGCTTGCACTTAAAGAAATAATTAAAAAGCAAAAGAAATCGGGCATGGCGCAGTCAAAGAATTATAAAGCAGAGCAGACTCGGCTGATAGAGAAGAATGCCGACGCGCTGCTTGCAAGAGTAGGACTCAGTGAAAAGGCAGAGGCTTATCCCTGCGAGCTTTCGGGCGGTCAGCAGCAAAGAGTTGCCATTGCTAGAGCGCTTGCAATGAGTCCCGATATTTTGTGCTTTGACGAGCCGACATCGGCACTTGACCCCGAGCTTACGGGTGAGGTTTTGAATGTTATCAGAAATCTTAAAAACAGCGACAGCACAATGATTGTTGTTACTCACGAAATGGAATTTGCAAAAAATGTTGCCGATAAGGTAATGTTTATGGCAAACGGTGTTATCGAGGAATACGGCACACCACAGGAGGTTTTTGATAATCCGAAGAGTGAATTGCTCAAAAACTTTTTAAGCAAGACACTTGATGTATAATTCATATTGTGGTATAATTTGTCTATAAAAATACTTTAGTTGATTAGTGGAGGTAGAATTGTGGATTTAAAGAAAATAATCGACAAAAAGAATGATTACGGCAAGTATATGCTTGACGAAATCACACACATCATCAAGACCTTTGAAAAAAGAGCTCCCGGCTCAGAGGGTGAAAAGCAGGCGTGCGAGTATATGGCTCAGGTTCTTAAAAAGGACTGCGGCTGCCAAACAGCAGAGGTTGAATCTTTTAAAGAAAATCCCGGCTCATTTTACGGCTGGATTTATTTTACAATCAGCTTCGTTCTTGCCGCTGTTGTGCTGTTTTTCATTTGCCCGATAATTTCTGTTCTTCTTATTGCGGCGGGTCTTATCATAGTTTTCCTTCAATTCGGACTTTATAAAAAGTGCATTGATAAGCTTTTCCCCGAAAAGACAGGACACAATGTTACAGCCTTTAAAAAGCCGACAGGCGAGGTTAAGCGCCGTATAATCTTTAACGGACATCCCGATGCTGCTTGGGAATGGCCTGTCAACTATGCACTCGGCGGTGTAGGCTTTGAGGGACACGCAATTCTTTGCGGTGTCGGTGCTGTGTATTATGCAGTAATTTCAATAATCTATCTTATCCAAAACGGTCTTACCTTCGGTGTTATAGATGTTGCTTCACCGCTTTATAAGGCAGGACTTTGGGGCTTTCTCTTTGTTCCGTTTCTTATAGGACTCTACTTTATGGTTAACTACAAGAGAGTTGTTGACGGAGCAAATGACAATCTTTCAGGCTGTTATATGGGTATCGCAGTTATGAAGGCTCTTGAGGACGAGGGAATTACTCTTGAAAATACTGAGGTAGGCGTTGTGCTTACAGGCTCAGAGGAGGCAGGACTCAGAGGCTCAAAGGCTTGGTGCGAAAAGCATAAGGGCGAGTTTGACGATGTTCCGACCTTTATCTTCTCCTACGATACAATTCACGATCCTAAATATTTGATGACCAACTACCGTGACCTTAACGGTGCTGTTAAGGCTGACAAGGATGTTTCCGATTTGTTTATGGAGGCTTCAAACGAGCTTGGTATTCGTTGTATTAAGGGTTGGGTTCCTCCGCTCGGCGGTGCAACGGACTCTGCCGCATTTGCACAGGCAGGCTTCCGTGCAACAGGTATTACAGGACTTAACCATAAGCTTGAGGACTATTATCACACAAGAAGAGATACATACGATAATATGGATGTTAACGGACTTTCGGATTGCTTTGCAATCAGCGTAAAGGTTCTTGAAATGTTTGATAACGGCGCAAAGCAGTAATAAATAAAAATTCATAATAATTGCACAGCAGTCACCGTATATAATAACGGAGGGATTGCTGTGCATTTTGTTTTGTATGACAGGGATAGTGCTGTTGAGTATGCAAAAAGATGGGCAAAAAAGCGAAACGGCGCATATATGAATTTTGACGGTTTGGGGGGTGACTGCACGAACTTTGCCTCGCAATGCCTTTTTGCAGGGGTAGGAGTTATGAATTACAGCAGAGATGTCGGCTGGTATTATAATTCTCCGTCAGACAGGGCGGCGGCGTGGTCGCACGCACAGTATTTTAAGCGGTTTATGCTTAACAATAATTCTGTCGGACCTGTCGCTTCTTCGGTTAATATTCATCGGCTTGAAATGGGGGATTTTATTTGCCTTAGTAATGGAGCGGAGTGCTATCACACGCTTGTTGTTACAGGCTTTTCTAAAGATATTCCGCTTGTGTGCGCTCACACGGACGATTCATATATGAGGCGGCTTGACACCTATTATTACACAAACGCTTACGGTATTCATATTCTCGGTGCAAATAAATACTGAATACTTTATTCTATTGAAAATAAGGGCTGTATTTGATATAATATCACTATGTATAAATTTGAAAGATTATCGGATAAAATTAAAATAGCAGTCAGTGAAAATCACACCTTTGGAACGGACGCGGTTATTCTTTCTCACTTTGCAAATATAAAATCAAGGGACAAGGCTCTTGATATGGGAACAGGCTGTGGAATTATTCCGCTTCTGTGGCTGAGAAATGATAGCATAAGCAATGTTTCGTGTCTTGATATTCAGCAAAATGCGTATGAGCAGGTGTGCTGTTCCATTAAGGAAAACTCTCTTGAAAGCAGGCTGACGCCTTATATCTGCGATTTGAGAGAAATAGGAAATCAGTTTACCGCCGAGCAGTTTTCACTCGTTACGATGAATCCGCCGTACAAGCCTGTCGGCACGGGGATTGAGTCGCTGTCGGAAAGTGCAAGAATTGCAAGGCACGAGGTTTGCTGTAATATCGAGGACGCTGTAAAGGCGGGAGCCTATCTTTTAAAGTACGGCGGAAGATTTTGTATGTGCCACCGCCCCGAAAGGCTTGTTGACACTATTGAAATTATGCGCAAATATAAGCTTGAGCCTAAAAGACTTCGCTTTGTTCAGGATAGGGAGGGAGAACAGCCGTTTCTTTTTCTCATTCAGGGACAAAAGGGGGCTAAGCCGTTTCTTCGTGTAGAGCCTCAGCTGATAATCAAAAAGGAAAACGGAAAATTTACGGACGAAATGCTTGAAATATACGGCTCTTATGCCGACGGGTACGATAAATGAGCGGAAAATTATATGTAGTTGGAACGCCGATAGGTAATCTTAAGGATTTTTCACCGAGGGCAGTTGAGGTGCTTGAGGCAGTTGATTTTATTGCTGCCGAGGATACAAGAGTAACAATGAAGCTGTTAAATCACTTTGATATAAAAAAGGAAACGGTTTCATATTTTGAACACAACAAAAGGGCAAAGGGCGAAATGATTTGTCAGCGTATGCTTGCCGGAGAAAGCTGTGCAATAGTAACGGATGCAGGTATGCCGGCAATTTCCGATCCCGGCGAGGACCTTGTAAGGCTGTGCTACGAAATGGGTATAGCCGTTGAGTCCGTGCCCGGTCCTACCGCCTTTGCTACTGCGCTTGCGGTTTCGGGAATGAGCACAGGCAGGTTTACATTCGAGGGATTTTTGTCGGTTAACAAAAAGTCACGAAATGAGCACCTTGAAGAAATAAAGAACGAAAAAAGAACGCTTGTTTTTTACGAGGCACCGCATAAGCTCATAAACACCTTAAATGATTTGTATAACACACTCGGTGACAGAAAAATTGCAATTGTGCGTGAGCTTACAAAGCTTCACGAGGAGGTTGTAAGAACAACTCTTTCACAAAGCCTTTCTCTTTATGACGAAAAAAAGCCAAAGGGCGAATATGTTTTGGTTATTGAGGGTAAAAGGGAGGAGCAGGCAGAGAAAATCACTCTTGATGATGCCGTTAAATCTGCAAGGGAATTAGTCGAAAAGGGTATGTCGGTCAATAATGCGGCAAAGGAAATTGCGTCAAAAACACCGTTTAAAAAGGGCGACATATACAAGGCACTGATATGATTTGTAATTCCTGTCCGAGAAAATGCGGTGCAGACAGAAATGAAAAAACAGGCTTTTGCAGAGTAAAAGAGGATTTTTATGTGGCAAGGGCGTCGCTTCACTTTTGGGAGGAGCCCTGCATCAGTGGTAAAAACGGCAGCGGTACCGTGTTTTTCAGCGGATGCAATCTTAGGTGTGTTTACTGTCAAAACCATGAAATAAGCCATGAACTTAAAGGTAAGGCTGTTACAGATGATAGGCTGATTGAAATTTTTGAAGGTCTTATAAATCAGGGTGCGAACAATATAAATCTTGTAAATCCTACGCACTATTCACACTGGCTTGCACGGCTTTTGAGCAGGTGGAAATGCCCTGTTCCCGTTGTGTATAATTCGTCGGGCTACGAGGATGTTGAGTCACTTAAAGAGCTTGACGGGCTAATTGATATTTATTTGCCGGATTTAAAATATATCAGAGCGGACAAGGCAATGCGTTATTCATACGCACCCGATTATTTTGAAAGAGCGTCAACAGCTCTTAAGGAAATGAGAAGGCAGGTTGCGGACAGCTTTGACGGAGAAATAATGAAAAGCGGAATGATTGTCCGTCATCTTATCCTCCCTCAAAACACGAATTCCTCGCTTGAGATTATTGACTGGATAAAGGATAATCTGCCCGATACATATGTGTCACTTATGGCTCAGTATGTGCCCTGCACGGATTTGAGCGAGTATCCCGAAATCAACAGAAAAATCACAAAACGCGAATACGATAAGGTAGTAAGCTACGCTCTTGAGTCGGGTATGCAAAGGCTCTTTATACAGGAAAGAAGCTCGGCTGACAAAAAATATATTCCATCGTTTGATTTTTCGGGGATTATATGATATAGTTAAATTACAAAATAAATTTGAAAAGAGGAAGTCTAATGAAAAAGTTTTTTGAAGAATTTAAGGAATTCATTTCAAGAGGAAATGCAATGAATATGGCAGTCGGTGTTATCATTGGCGGTGCGTTTACTGCTATTGTAACCTCACTTACCGATAACATTATTAAACCGCTTATAAATTGCATAGGCTCTGCCGATATTCAGGGCAAGATTCATCTTGTAGGTGACAACTACATAGATTACGGTGCTTTTATTTCTGCGGTAATCAATTTTCTTATAATGGCGTTCATTATTTTCTGTATGGTAAAGGCGCTTAATAAGGTAATGGAGCTTGGCAAAAAGAAAGAGGCTGAGGAAGAGCCTGCTCCGACAACAAAGGTTTGTCCGTTTTGCAAAAGTGAAATCCCTGTTGACGCAGTAAAATGCTGTCACTGTACTTCAGATATACCCGAAGAATAATATAAATATATTGAGGGGGAATTATTATGAAAACCAAGGAGTATTCATATCCGAGTAAATCGGGACTTTGCACAATTAAGGCTTGGCAATGGTATCCCGATGACGAAAATGTGAAGGCTGTTCTTCAAATTCATCACGGAATGGCAGAGCATTGCGGAAGATATAAAAACGCAATCAAGGCATTTACCGATATGGGCTATGCTGTTTTTATGAATGATATGATAAATCACGGCAGGTCAAACAGCGATAAGGCTATGCTTGGATATTTCGGTGAAAGGGACGGATACAAGGATATCATCGCCGATGCAAAGGCTCTTATGGATATTGCAAAGGCTGAATATCCCGAAAAAAAATACATAATCTGCGGTCATTCAATGGGTAGTATGGTTATGAGATGCTTTATCAACGAATACGGCTGTTGCTTTGACGGTGCCGTGTTTATAGGAACATCGGGCAAAAATCCGCTTGCAAAAATAAGCATTCTTCTTACCTCGGCAATAGCCTCGGTTAAGGGCAAAGCCTATAAATCAAATTGGCTTCAAAAGGTTGGATTCGGCTCTTATGACAAGCCGTTTGAGCACAGAACTCATTATGATTGGGGAACAAGGGATACGGCTTCGGTTGACGATTATCAAAACGATGAATACTGCGGCTTTGTATTCAGCACCGAGGGCTATAAGGATTTGGCAAAGCTTGTTATTGACTGCAACGATGATAAATGGTTTGCAAATGTTGACAAAAAGACACCTGTTTTGCTCATTAGCGGTGCTATGGACCCTGTCGGCAATTATTCAAAGGGTGTTCAGGAGGTTTTTGACCGTCTTAAAGCAACAGGTCATACCGAGATTGATATAAAGCTTTATCCCGATGCAAGACACGAAATTTTAAACGAGCTTAACAAGGAAGAGGTTTACGATTATATCAACGCATTTATAGAAAAGAATATTCTTTCTTAGTATATGGCTTTCGGTTGTGCAAGGTGCCTAACCGAAAGCCGTGTTTTTTTTATTTGTAAATATCAAAGTAATATTGTATAATATAATTATAAAGGAGGTAATGCTTATGAAAAAGATAATATTAAATTTTGTTATGTTTTTTGCAACTGTTACAGCTTTTTGCATAATATTACCTTCGTCTGCATTTGCACTTACGGCAGAGGAGGTGGGTGCAATTGCACCGTCAGGCTCATACTGCTATGAGGATGACGAAAACGGCGATGTCTGGGTGCAGACAAACGGAAGCTGGGTTAAGTGCGATGTTGTTGATAACAGCTATAATCTTGATGCGGTTGTTTCATATGTCAGACAAAAAATGATTAAAAGAGAAGAAAGTATTACTGTACTTTTTGCAACAAAAAGCAACGGCTTTTCGGACCTGTGCACAGGCTATGAAAGTAACAGTGATCAAGTATATATTGATTTCACAAGCGAAAAGGCGGAATTATTCAGACAAAGATTTTTCAGCACCGTTTATTTGCTTGACGGTATAACCGATAATAAGCTAAGGGCTGTGAGCGGTGATTATTTAAGAAAAAATATTACCGATTACTCGCTTGAGGTCGGCAGACCTATTGCCTCTGACCATACGGGTGAGGACGGCTACCGCTTCTTTTCCGTGAGCTTTTTATTTGATTATTATACCGACGCCGCTCAGGAGCAGGAAATCAGCGAGTTTGTCGAGCAATGGAACAATGTCTATATCAAAAATTCTAATTCCATTGTTCAAAAGGACGGACTTACTATCAACGAAAAGAATTATTATACTGTCAAAACAGCGTATAAGTTTCTTGCGTTAAATACGATTTACGACTACGAAACACGAAATAATCAGGCAAATCCAACACAGTATAACAGCTCTCATAGTGCTTACGGCGCATTTTTCGGCAACACAAAAAACAGTGAAAATGTGGTAGATTTATCAAAATATGTTTGGAGCACAGATAATCCATCTCAAAAAAATGTTGTATCTCCGTCGGTTAACGGGCAGGGGCTTGCAGTTTGTGAAGGATATACTCAGGCTATGTATTATATCTGTCAGTATAACGGTATTGACTGCAGAATAGTCGAGGGTGATTATACCGAGCCGACAAATTCCGACCCTCACGCATGGAATACGGTTAAGCTTTGTGATTATAATAGTGATACCTATGATTTAAGCTCGGCAATGTGGTATTATCTTGATTCAACCTTTGCAAATTCAATCGAAACCGACCGAATTTCACTTGTGGATTACAGTTATTTTCTCAGAGGCAGTGAAAATGTTGCATTTTCGCCTTCGTCACATCAGCAAAGTCAAACCGCACTTGACGGAGCATTGAGCACTGCTGATTATGTTTTTGGCTCGGCAAGTCTTGATTTCGGTAATTCGTGGGTTGTTCTTACAAGAAGGGCGGATATAAATAATTTTAAAGAGGTTGAAAATTATTTTATAATCAGTCCCGAAAAGAAATATTATAAGCTTGAAAAGGGTGCTCTTGTTGAACAGACGGGAAGCAGCAAGGAGATAGTATACAGCGCAACTCTTTATTATTACAACATTACCGTACAGGATTTGGTTAACGGCGTTGAATGTAAAAACGATTATTCTGCAATAGAAAACAGCGGCAGCTACGACCTTTCTGCGCTTAATATTTCTACTAATGAGGTAATATATCCGTTTACTCTTGTTATTCAAAAAAAGGATATGAGTGATATAAACAATTATTACAGCCTCAAGTGGAACGAAAAGGAAATTGTAAACAATGAATTCACTGAGATTACTCAGGTTGAATTCAAAGGCTCATATCTTGATTTTACCGTTGAAATTTCGGATATTGAAGGACACACGCTTCGTCAAAGCATAGATTATGTTGTGAAAATATATGACAGCAACTCAAACGAGGTTAATCCTAAGGACCCCGGATTGTATAATATAATCATTGATTTTAATATGGGAGAGGGTACTAATTTCTGCAATGTGTTTACAATTCCTTTTGAAATTGTAAAATGCAATTTCAGCTCACTTTCCGTTGACGAAATCAAGGACATTCCGTTTGGCTCCGATGTTGTTTCGGGCTGTAATACGCTTATATTAAATGACAGCACCGTTTTAGTCCGAGGAGTTGATTATGAGGTGGCTCTTGCAGATGGCTCGGGCTTAAACTACGGCGATGACGGATATGTTATTTATACCGCCTTGGCGGGCAATAAATATGTTGCTCAGGGAACTACTCTTTACAGGCATTATATCGTTTCAATAAGGTGCGACCTCTCGTTTTTGTCGGGTCAGTCGACTAATTCAAAATATGATTATACCGGCGCAGAAATAAGACCTAACGATTTTGTTATATCAATTTCTCTTGGCGGAAAAATATATGTTTTGCAAGAGGGCACGGATTATAATATCGTGTCATACAGCAACAACATAAATCCCGGAACAGCATATGTTAATATCGAATTTATCGGCAATTATTCGGGAAGCGCGCAAATGAGCTTCACCATTGCTTCGGCAGACGGTCAGGGCAATCAAAATAATACGAATAACAACACAGGCGGCGGGCAGACGCAAAACATCATTGATGTTGTTGTTAGTGATACCCTTGTGTATAACGGAGCACCTCAAATTCCCGAAACAATCGTTACCGTTAACGGCAACAGGCTTGTTTACGGCACGGATTATACCGTCAGCGGTGTCGGTGTAAATCCGAGCGTGTATGAGTGCGTTGTAAAGGGTACGGGTGTTTACGGCTTTATTGAGGCAAGACGCGCAGTTTTTGTACTTCCCGGAAAGATAACATCGGTTAAAAACAGCAGTAAGTCGGGCAAGGTTAGCATTAGCTGGGATAATCAGGGCGGATTCTGTTTTTACGAGGTTTATGTTTATGATTCAGGCTCAAAAAAGTGGAGGCTGATGGCTAAAACAGATAAGGCTTCATATTCAAGCTCTTATGTTTACAAAAAAGGCAAAAAGGTAAAGGTCAGTGCAAATTCATCATACAAATTCAAAATCCGCGGTTATTATGATGTAATAGTCAACGGCGTTGTCTATAATAAATGCGGTCAGTTCACAGAGGTAAGCATTGCAACACCCACAAAAGCACCTGCAATCAGTAAGGTGAAAAAGGGCAATAAAAAGCTTACTGCCTCGTGGAAAAGGATTAGCGGAGCCTCAGGATATGAAATCCAATGTGCGACTGACAGCAAATTCAAAAAGAACAAAAAGACAGTTATTGTTAAAAAAGGCAAGACAACCTCGGCAACAGTTAAATCGCTTAAAGCCAAAAAGACCTATTATGTAAGAATAAGAGCATATAAAACAGTCGGCGGTAAAAAGATTTACAGCGCTTATTCAAAGGTTGTTAAAGTGAAATTATAAAGCAAAGCCTCGGAAAATCCCGAGGCTTTAGACTTTCGATAAAGTGGTCTGAACCGTGCCTAAGTATATTTAGGCACTTTCCGCTTTTTGCGATAAAGCGGTACCATCGTACAGCAATTATCGCAATAAAGCGAAATTCAGTTCCATTTCTCGAAGTCTGCCGGCGTGTAGAAATTTGTTATTTGGATTTTTTCTACACGCTGAAAGCCTCGGGAAATCCCGAGGCTTTAAATAATCTTAATTATGATATTTGTATTATCTCATTAAAAACAGCAGTCATTTTTTTGCTTATATTAAGGTCAATATGAAGCGAGCCGAAATACCAATGCAGATACTCAACATTCTGCATAAGCTCCTGAAGATAGGTGTTAAGCGGAGTTATAATGATATTTCTGTTAGTTCTCTGCTTTAGAATGTCCTTAGCGATTGTCGGCGCTTCATAGGTGAGAATATAATTTATGTTGAGCTCGCTGTCCTTTAGATTGCCGATGCCGTTTCTGAGCTCCTCGGCATTTGGAAGCTCTGCCTCCCATCTGCTGATTCCCTCCTCGCGCATATATGAGTCCTCGCTCTCTCCTCCGCCCATAACGAAAAAGTGCTTGCCCTCAAGGGTGAATATTTCTCCGCGCATAAGATGATAAATGTTATCGGCAATTTTATGGGTGTTTCCGCCCTTCCATCTGTACGGCTGATAGGAATTCAGAATATCAAAATTTTCGTGTGCGCCGTCAACAAAGCAAATTGTGTATTTGCGCTTTTTGAGCCATTCAAGATTTTTCTTTTCCTTTGGATTTTCAGGGTTCCAAATAAAGCCGAAATCTCCGCACACAATAAGTATATCCTTTTCTCCGAGCTTTGAAAGCTTTGGATTTTTAAAGCAGGAGATATCTCCGTGAGTGTCGCCTGTAAGATAAATCATAATTTTCTCCAAAAAAATATAAAATAGTCTTTAAAACATCATTAAAAGATGTTAAACTATATAATATAATATATTTTTATCAAAAAGGTGTCAAGTCTATGAAAAGAGCACTTTCAATATTTTTTACATTTTTAATTATCACCGCAGGTCTGTTTTGCTTTCCTGCTTCATCATACGGCGCAACCTATGAGCCTGACAGAGAGATATATGCCGAGGCTTATATGCTTATAAATCTTGACGACGACTCGTACCCCGTTGTTGCACAAAAGAATATCGACGAAAGGCTTTATCCTGCCTCTCTCACCAAGATTGTTACTGCAATGGTTGTGCTTAACAATGTTAAGGACTTGAACGCAACCACAAAAATGAGTCAAAACGCATTTGATGTAACTCTCGGAACGGGAGCGCAGGTTGCAGGCATCAGCGTCGGCGAGGAAATCACTATTGACAAGCTTCTTTATCTGACTATGGTTCACTCTGCCTGCGACGCGTGTCAAATTCTTGCCGAGTATGTCAGCGGTTCAATATCCGCATTTGTTGACGAAATGAATAAATGGGTGGAATCCATCGGCTGCAAGGATACGCATTTTGTAAATCCCGACGGACTTCACGATCCAAACCATTATACCACGGCAAGAGATATGGCAACAATCACCATAGAAGCGCTTAAAAATTCCGATTTTGTAAAGTATTCTACCGCAACTGAGGTTGAGTACGGTGACTACACGCTTCACCATACTAATCTTATGCTGAGTCCCGGCTATGTGACATATTACTATGAGTATGCACAGGGTATCAAAACAGGCTCAACAGAGGAGGCAGAATACTGCGTTATCACAAAGGCATCAAAGGACGGCTACAACTATCTTGCTGTTGTTATGAAATCTCCTCAGCAGAAAATAAAAAATCAGTCCTATCTTACAAAGTGCTCCTTTGTTGACGCAAAATCGCTTTTTGAGTGGGCGTTTGACAGCCTTAAATACACAACGATTGTCAGCAAGGACGAGGTGCTTGGCGAAGCAGCGGTTGAAAACGGTAAGGACGCAGATACGATACAGCTTGTTGCCAAGGCGGATACTAATGTTATTGTTCCCGTAGGGCTTGATAAATCCGCTGTTATTGTAGATATTCCCGAAAAGCCCGAAAGCATTTCTGCTCCTATCAAAAAGGGTGCAGATGTCTGCAAGGCTAATATAATTTACGGCGGTGAAACGGTTGCAACGGTTGACCTTGTTGCTGCAAAGGATGTTGAGCTTTCCACCTTCTTAAAGGTTATAAATGCAATTAAGGCGTTTTTTGCCCTGACCGTTGTAAAAATCTTCTTTGTAATAGTTTTTCTTGTGCTTGTTGCTTATTGCATTTTGGTTTATAAAAATTATCAAAAGAAGAAAAAGAAAAGAGCAAAAAAGCTTGCAAGACAGCAGGAGCTTGAGGATAATTCTCCCGACGATTTACCACCACCTATAAGAAGATAAAACAAATAAAAGCGGTGCTTAATGCACCGCTTTTATTTTACTTATATTTTTTATCAGTCCGGATAGCCGTTTGGATTTTGACTTTGCCATCTCCAGCTGTCCTCGCACATTTCCTCAAGTCCTCTTTCAGCCTTCCAGCCAAGCTCGTTGAGAGCCTTGCTCGGATTTGAATAGCAGGTAGCAATATCACCTGCACGGCGAGGTCCGATGTTATAAGGAATTTCAACACCCGAAGCCTTTTCAAATGCCTTTACAACATCAAGAACGGAATAGCCTATTCCCGTACCTAAATTATAAATGAACAATCCGTTTTCGCCCTCAACCTTGTCAACAGCCTTGAGATGACCTAATGCAAGGTCTACAACATGGATATAATCTCTTACACCTGTTCCGTCGTGGGTGTCATAGTCGTTGCCGAAAATGTTAAGCGCTTCTCTTTTGCCGATAGCAACCTGAGTTATGTAAGGCATAAGATTGTTTGGAATACCGTTGGGATCCTCGCCCATAGTACCACTCTTGTGTGCACCGATAGGATTGAAATAACGAAGCAAGCAGATTGACCACTCGTTGTCTGAAACGGACAAATCCTTGAGTATACATTCAATCATATATTTCGTTCTGCCGTACGGATTTGTTACACCGCCGACCTCCATATCCTCGGTAAGCGGAGAAACATTGTTCATACCGTAAACTGTTGCCGATGAGGAGAATACGATTTTTTTACAGCCGTGCTTTCTCATTACATCAAGCAAAACGAGAGTGCCGTTAACATTGTTATCAAAATACTCAAGCGGTTTTTCAACACTTTCGCCAACCGCCTTGAGTCCTGCAAAGTGAATTACCGAATCAATGCTTTCGCTTTCAAAAACCTTAGAAAGACCTTCTGCGTCGCGAATATCACATTCATAGAATTTGAAATCCCTGCCGACTAATGCCTTGATTCTGTCATATGAGCTTTTTTTGCAGTTGTAAAGATTGTCAACAACAACAATCTCCTTCCCTGAATTCATAAGCTCAACGCAGGTGTGCGAGCCGATGTAGCCGAGTCCGCCTGTAACTAATACTGCCATAATAATACCTCCGAAAATCTTAATTATTCACTGTCATTTTGCATTAGGATTAGTATGCCTTGCCCCAATAGAGCATTTTCTTTGCCGGCTTGCCACAGCAAACACAGGTGTCGGAAATGCTTTCCTGCTCAACGGGAATACATCTTGAGCCGACTCCCGTAAGCTCCTTAACCTTGTCCTCGCATTCCTCGTCACCGCACCACATTGCCTTAACAAAGCCGTCGCCGTTTTCTTCAAGAGCCTTGATAATTTCGTCGGTTGTTTTGCACTTGTAGGTTCTGCTTTCTCTGTTTTCAAGAGCCTTTGCGTAAAGTGCGTCGTGAACCTCCTGAAGCTTTTGCGGTATTACAGAAGCGATTTCATCAAGAGAAACAACTGTCTTTTCTCTGTTGTGTCTTGTAACAACAACACACTGGTTGTTTTCAATATCCTTCGGACCTATTTCAACTCTTACCGGAACGCCCTTCATTTCATACTCGGCAAATTTCCATCCGGGTGAATTGTCGGAGTCGTCAATTTTTGCTCTGCAAACAGCTTTAAGCTCATCTGTCAGGGCGTTCGCTCTTTCAAGCACACCCTCCTTGTGCTGAGCCACAGGGATAACCATAACCTGAACAGGTGCAACTGCGGGAGGAAGAACAAGTCCGTTATCATCGCCGTGAGTCATAATGATTGCACCGATGAGCCTTGTTGTTACACCCCAAGAGGTTTGATGAGGATAGGTCAGCTTGTTTTCCTTGTTGGAATACTGTATATCAAACGCTCTTGCAAAGCCGTCGCCGAAATAGTGGCTTGTGCCTGCCTGAAGCGCCTTGCCGTCGTGCATAAGAGCCTCAATACAATATGTTCTTTCTGCACCTGCAAACTTATCGCTTTCTGTTTTCATACCCTGAACAACAGGCATAGCAAGATAGTCCTGACAGAATTTTGTATATACGCCAAGCATTTTTTCGGTTTCTTCAATAGCCTCCTCGGATGTTGCGTGGAGGGTGTGCCCCTCCTGCCAGAGAAATTCGCGTGAACGCAAAAACGGTCTTGTTGTCTTTTCCCATCTGACAACAGATACCCATTGATTGTAAAGCTTAGGCAAATCTCTGTGAGAGTGAACTATATCCTTGAAATGCTCGCAGAAAAGTGTTTCCGAGGTCGGACGAACGCAAAGCCTTTCCTCAAGCTTTTCGTTACCGCCGTAGGTTACCCACGCACATTCGGGAGCAAAGCCTTCAACATGGTCAGCCTCCTTTTGAAGCAGGCTTTCAGGTATAAACATAGGCATACAAACATTTTCGTGGCCTGTTTCTTTAAACATGCCGTCAAGTATTCTTTGGATATTTTCCCATATTGCATATCCGTAGGGACGGATTACCATACATCCCTTTACACTGGTGTAGGACACAAGCTCTGCCTTTTTGCATACATCGGTATACCATTTAGCAAAGTCCTCGTCCATAGAGGTTATAGAGTCAACCATCTTCTTTTGGTCTTTTGCCATAATTTAACTCCTTAATAAAAATTTCACAAATATTATAAACCATCGAAACAAATATGTAAATAATAAAATCATTTATTTTTAATAATAATAAAAAACGAACAAAAAAGATTTGACACTCAGCACTTAATTTATATAAATATATTAAATACTGCTGTGTGCCCTTGAAAATTTGCTTAAAAAGGTGTATTATATAAAGCAAATATAACGGCATTGCAGGGAGGTGCGTATTATTATCAGTGCGGTAACAATGAACATTAAAGAGGAGCTTATTGACCAGCTTGAAATAAAGCCTGTATTTACTATTCCGGGTACAAATGTTGTAGTTGATGAGGCTACGGTTGTTTCGTGGATAATAATGGCAGTTATCGTAATTCTCTCGATTATTCTTACAAGAAATCTAAAGGTTGAGGGAGAGATAAGCAGGCGCCAGCTGTTTCTTGAAATGTGTATGGATAAGCTGATAACCTTCTTTAGAAAAATAATGGGTCCAAAGGGCGATAAATATGTCCCTTGGCTTATGAGCACGGCAATCTTTATCGGTGCATCAAATATGATAGGAATATTCGGCTTTAAGCCTCCTACAAAGAGTATGCAGGTAACGCTTGCAATGGCGCTGACAAGCATTGTTCTTGTGCAAATAGCAGGTATTAAGGACAAGGGAATTAAAGGACATTTAAAATCCTTTGCAAAGCCCGTGGCAGTGGTTTTGCCGATAAACTTACTTGAAATCATTATTAAGCCTCTTTCGCTTTGTATGCGATTGTTCGGTAATATTATCGGCGCGTTTATCATTATGGAGCTAATAAAAAGCGTAGTCTTTTTTAAGGTCGGTGTTTCACTTGCCTTCAGCTTATATTTTGATTTGTTTGACGGCTTTTTGCAGGCTTATATTTTTGTATTCCTGACATCGCTTTACATTCAGGAAGCAATTGAAGAATAAATTAAATTTTTGTTATTAAAGGAGAAATAATTATGGTAGCATTAGCAGCAAGTATTGCAGTATTGGTAGGCTTGGGAGCAGGTATCGGTATCGGTATCGCAACAGGTAAGGCAGTAGAGGCCATTGCCCGTCAGCCCGAGGCAGCAGGTGACATCAGAACAGCACTTATTCTCGGATGTGCTCTTGCAGAGGCAACAGCAGTTTACGGTCTTGTTGCAAGTATTCTTATAATCTTCCTTATGAAATAAGATTAAGACCGAATACGAACGAAAGGAAATAAGTCCATGTTAAAATTTGACTGGAACATGCTTTTCACATTAATAAATTTGATTATCTTTTATTTCCTAATCAAAAGGTTTTTGTTTAAGCCTATTTTAAATGCAATGAATAAACGCAGAGAAATGATTGATAAGCAGTTTAAAGAGGCTGACGAGGTGAAAAGTCAGGCTGATGAGCTTAAAAATGAATATGAGGCTCAGCTTGACGGCGTTGAAAACGAGAAGAAGCAAATTATCTCCGACGCAAGAAAGAGCGCAAAGCAGGAATATGATAAAATTCTTGACAAGGCTCAGGCAGATGCAGACAAACTAAAGGCAGACGCTAAACGAAGCTCTGACCTCGCCTGCGAAAAGGCAAAGCTTGCAGTTAAGGAGGAGATTGCTTCTCTTGCAATGGAGGCTGCTCAAAAGGTGGTTGAAAAAAATGCCTCTGCTCAAACTGACAGTGATTTGTATGATGAATTTTTAAACGAAAGCAGTGATGACAATGATTGAAAATACTAAGACATATCTTGATTCACTGCTTTCTTCACAGGCAAGTGTGTCAAGCCTTGAGGATGCGCTCAAAATAATTTCCTCGTCGCAGGAGCTTGGAGAAATATTATCCGACCCGAGCGTCAGCATCGAGGAAAAAAAGCTTGTATGCGCAGATCTTTTTGCACCGTCGGTAAAGGATTTAATTGTCACTCTTTCAGTCGACGGAAAAATCGGTGCGCTTTCTCAAATTACAGAGGAATATATTGCACTCTTAAATAAGAAAAACAATGTTGCCTCGGCAACCATTTACTGTGTTACGGAGCCTGACGAAAAACAGCTTGAGGGAATCAAGGCATTTGTTTGCAAAGAGAAAAACGCCTCTGATGCTGACATAAAAATTGTTAAAGATGATAAGCTTATCGGCGGTTTTATTATCAGAGTCGGCGACAGGGAATATGACCGCAGTCTTAAAACAAGGCTTGATTCAATAAAAAAGCAGGTTATGGAAACCGCCCGTGACAGTAGTGTTAATCAAGACAATGTACTTGCCGTTCTCAGACGGGATATAAAGGATTATGAAAATAAAAATGACAGCGAGGAGGTCGGCACGGTTGTCAGAGTCGGTGATAATATTGCAGTTATTCACGGCTTAAACCATGCAATGTACGGCGAAATTGTTGTGTTTGAAAACGGCGTCAAGGGTATGGTTCAGGATATCAGGCGCAACCAAATCGGTGTAATTATCTTTGATTCCGATGTAGGGGTGCACGAGGGTGCAAGGGTTAAGAGAACTCATAAAAAAGCAGGTGTGCCGGTAGGCGACGCCTTTATCGGCAGAATTGTAAATTCACTCGGTGAGCCGATTGACGGTAAGGGCGACATTAAAGCCGATGATTACAGACCTGTTGAGCAGAGCGCTCCGTCAATAGTTGACAGAAAAAGCGTTGACACTCCGCTTGCAACAGGTATTCTTTCAATTGACTCAATGTTTCCTATCGGCAGGGGACAGAGAGAGCTTATTATCGGTGACAGGCAGACAGGCAAAACATCAATTGCAATTGATACAATTTTAAATCAAAAGGGCAAGGATGTTATATGTATTTATAATGCTATCGGTCAAAAGGCTTCAAGTGTTGCAAAGCTTGTTAAAACGCTTGAAAAAGCAGGCGCTATGGACTATACGATAATTGTCTGCTCAACAGCCTCGGACCCTGCCTCGCTTCAGTACATTTCGCCGTATTCGGCTACTGCGATTGCGGAGTATTTTATGTATCAGGGCAAGGATTGCCTTATAGTTTACGATGATTTGAGCAAGCACGCCGTTGCATACCGTGCTCTTTCGCTTTTGCTTGAAAGAAGTCCGGGCAGAGAAGCGTATCCCGGTGATGTATTCTATCTTCACTCAAGGCTTCTTGAACGCTCAAGCAGGCTTTCCGACGAGCTCGGCGGCGGCTCAATAACAGCGCTTCCTATTATTGAAACACAGGCAGGCGATGTTTCTGCATACATTCCGACTAATGTAATTTCGATTACAGACGGTCAGATTTTCCTTGAAAGCGATTTGTTCTTCAGCGGTATGCGTCCTGCGGTCAATGTCGGTCTTTCCGTATCCCGTGTAGGCGGTGCGGCACAGACAAAGGCTATGAAAAAGGCAGCAGGTACGCTGAGAATTGACCTTGCTCAGTATCGAGAGATGGAGGTATTTACTCAGTTTTCTTCCGACCTTGACGAAGAAACAAAGACCGGTCTTGCGTACGGCAAGGGACTTATGGAGCTTCTTAAACAGCCTCTTGGCAGACCGCTCTCGCTTTCGGATATGGTTATTTCCTTGGTTTGCGCAACCTCTCACAGGCTTCTTGATATCCCTGTGGAAAAAATCAAGGCATTCCAAATGGATATGCTTGAGTATATAAATCAAAATTATCCTCAAATAGTTTCTTCAATCGAAAACGAAAAGGTGCTTGACGAGGAAATAAAAAATCAGATAATTGAAGCAGTTGACGAATTCAAGAGGGTAAGTAATGGCTAATGCTCGTGAAATTCAAGCCAGAATGAAGTCGATTAAGGACACAATGAAAATCACAAATGCTATGTGTATGATTTCGTCCTCAAAGCTTCAAAAGGCAAGAAGGGACCTCAAAAATACCGAGCCTTATTTTTATACGATACAGGACGCTCTTGCAAAAATACTTGAGCTTTCTCCTGAAACGGGCAACGAGTTTTTTGATAACAGAGATGAGCTTTCACCTAAAGAGCGAAAGCAGGGCTATATTGTAGTTACCGCAGACAAGGGTATGGCGGGAGCGTATAACCACAATGTTATCAAAATTGCCGAAAAAGAGGCTTTGTCCGACAACAGCAATATGCTTTTTGTTGTCGGTCAGGTGGGTCGTAAATATTTTGAAAAAAAGAATATCCCAATTGATATCAATTTTAAGTACACAGCTCAAAATCCGAATATGAACAGGGCGAGAATTATAAGCGAAAAAATAGTCGACCTTTTTCAGTCAAAGCAGCTTGACGAGGTTTATATCGTTTATACAAGAATGGTAAATTCCGTTACATTTGACGCTGAGATAAAACAGCTTTTACCGCTTAAAAGACCTGTTTTTGAAAAAGGCGCAGAGGGAAACTATTATAAACATTGCCGTTTTGAGCCTGATATTGATACGGTTTTTGAGCAAATTGTACCTAATTATGTGGCAGGCTTTGTTTACGGTGCGCTAGTTGAATCATATTGCTGTGAGCACAATGCACGAATGATGGCAATGCAGACGGCAACCGACGCCGCAAAGGAAATGCTTAAATCACTCGGCATCGAGTATAACCGTGCAAGACAGGCGGCGATAACTCAGGAAATCACAGAGGTTATCGCAGGCGCAAAGGCACAGAAAAAGAAATCTGAGTAGGGAGGTGTCCTAATATGAACAAGGGTAAAATAGTGCAGGTTATGGGACCTGTTGTTGATGTTGAATTTGAAAATGAGTTGCCTGATATTAAGGACGCTCTTGAGGTTTATGTTGACAATAAAAGGCTTGTAATGGAGGTCAGTCAGCATATAGGTGACAAATGTGTTCGCTGTATTATGCTTGCGGCTTCAGAGGGGCTTTGCAAGGATATGGAGGTTGTTGCACACGGCGGTGCTATCAAGGTGCCTGTCGGCGATAAAACTCTGGGCAGACTTTTTAATGTTGTCGGTGAAACAATAGATTCAAAGGAAAGCCTTGAAAATGAGGAGCATTGGGAAATTCACAGAAAGCCTCCTACATTTGAGGAACAGGCTGCCGATGTTGAAATACTTGAAACGGGTATTAAGGTAATTGACCTGCTTACACCGTATCCAAAGGGCGGTAAAATCGGACTTTTCGGCGGTGCCGGAGTAGGTAAAACCGTTCTTATTCAGGAGCTTATAACTAATGTTGCAACTCAGCACGGCGGTTATTCAATCTTTACAGGTGTCGGAGAGAGAAGCCGTGAGGGCAACGATTTGTGGAATGAAATGGGCGAGTCGGGAGTTCTTGAAAAAACCGCTCTTGTATTCGGTCAGATGAACGAGCCGCCCGGAGCAAGAATGAGAGTGGCTCAAACAGGTCTTACAATGGCAGAGTATTTTCGTGATGTCGAGCATCAGGATGTGCTTTTGTTCATTGATAATATTTTCAGATTTGTTCAGGCAGGCTCCGAGGTGTCTGCTCTTTTGGGCAGAATGCCGTCTGCGGTTGGCTATCAGCCGACGCTTGCAACCGATGTCGGCGAGCTTCAGGAGCGTATCGCCTCCACTAAAAACGGCTCAATCACATCTGTTCAGGCTGTTTATGTTCCTGCTGATGATTTGACCGACCCTGCTCCTGCAACAACCTTTGCTCATCTTGACGCAACCACCGTTCTTTCAAGAAAAATTGTTGAAAAGGGTATTTATCCTGCGGTTGATCCGCTTGAGTCAAACTCCCGTATTCTTGAGCCCGATGTTGTCGGCGAGGAGCATTACAGAGTTGCACGAAAGGTTCAGGAGTATCTTCAAAAGTATAAGGAGCTTCAGGATATTATTGCGATTTTGGGTATGGAAGAGCTGTCCGACGAGGATAAAACCACCGTCTACCGCGCAAGAAAGATAGAAAAGTTTTTGTCACAGCCGTTTCATGTTGCACAGGCATTCACGGGACTTGAAGGAAAATATGTTTCTGTCAAGGATGCAGTTAAAGGCTTTAAGGCGATTGTTGACGGTGAGGTTGACGATGTTCCCGAGCAGGCATTCTTTAATGTCGGTACTATCGAGGATGTTTTTGAAAACGCAAAAAAACTTGCTAATTAAGGTGACGATATGAAAACCTTTCAGTTAAAAATTATAGCCTCAAATAAAGTGTTTTTTGACGGAGAGGCTCAGAAAATCATTGTTCCGCATATTGACGGAGGCTTAATCGGATTTCTTGCTAATCACGAAAGCTGTGTTATGCCTATTGATGTCGGCGAAATGAAGATTACCGATGCAAACGGCAATGATATTGATGCTTTTGTCGGCTCAGGCTTTTTCGAATTTTTTGACAATAACGCAATGCTTGTGTGCGTTTCGGCTGAGCTTCCCGACGAAATTGACGAAAGACGGGCTAAAGAGGCTCAAATGAGAGCCGAGGAAGAGCTTAGACAGGAACGCTCTCTGCTTGAATATCATCATTCTCAGGCAAATCTTGCAAGAGCAATGGAAAGACTTAAGGTTAAAAATCGCCACAACATATAAGTGTATATAAAAAAAGACCTCCTGCTTCAGAGAAATTTCTGTTGCAGGAGGTTTAATTTTCATCTTATCAGCCGTTAAGAATAGCAAAGTTTTCCTTGTTGCACTTGTAAAGGTTTTTGAAAACCTTAAAGTTTCTTTCATAAACAGCTCTGTTAGTTTTGTTTGGATGATATGTAGTCTTAACAGGAATGAGCTTTTTAACATCCTTCATTGTCGGGATAATGCCCATACCGACAGCAATGCAGGCAGCCGCACCGACTGCGCCGATGTTTTGCGGTGATTCAACCACAAGCACATCTCTTTCAAGTATGTCTGCAAGAATTTGGCAGGTGGTTTCACCGAGCGCACCGCCACCGCAAAAACGAACCGTGCTTGAGGTTTTAACCTTTTTCTCCTGTCTTTCAAGCATCCATTTCATATGGAAGCAGATGCCCTCAACTACTGAGCGGATAAGCTCGGTTTTTCCTGTTTCAAGACGAATGTTAAAGAACATACCCGCAGCATTTGGGTCCTCAAAGGGACAACGGTTTCCGTGAAGCCAAGGAGTAAATACAACTCCGTTTGAGCCTGCGGGGATTGTGTCAATTACTTCTTCAAGGTAATCATAGAGATTAACCTCTATTTTCTCAAGGCTGTCTGCGGCGTCACCGTGTGTTTTGAGAAATACGCCGATTTCATCAAGAGCAAGATGGTCCTTAACCCAGCCAACGCATTTGTTTGATGTTTCAAGCTCGCCGAAATAGTTGTATGATTCAGGGTCGGCTCCGACAATTGCCGCCATCATAGCTCCTGCGTCAACTGTCTGCTGTTCGCAAACCGTACCTACCCAGCCTGATGTGCCCGAGTAAATATGAGTGTCGCCGTTTTCTACTGCGCCTGCACCAACGCCGATTAGTGAAGCGTCACCGCCTCCGCCGTAGACTGCGGTTCCCTCGGCAAGACCAAGCTCCTCGGCAGCAGATGCCGTGATTTCGCCGACCTTTTCGGTACATTTTTTGATAGGAGGAAGATGCTCGATATTAACACCCACCATATCGCAAATCGGCTTGCACCAGCCCTCGTGTCCTTTTCTTGTATCATAAAGGAGAGTGGCAAATGCAGAGTCGGTTGTCATAACAAATTCACCGCTTGCACGGCAGATAAGATATTCCTTAATGTCAAGCCACTTGTAAATTCTTTTAAAGTTTTCGGGCTCGTGAGCCTCAACCCACTTGTATTTCCAAATAGGGTCCTTAACGGAGGAGGAAACTGCACCCGTGTATTTGAGATACTTCAAAAGCTTTGTAAGCTCGGCACCTGCAATCTGCACGCCGTGAGCAATACCTTTTTTAAGCTCCTCTCTTGCACGTTGGTCCATATATGTCATAGGTCTGCGTATGCACTTTCCCTCCTTGTCCACAAGAACAAGTCCCTGCATAGCAGAACAGAAGCTGATACCCTCAATCTGCTCTTTTTTAACAGTAGGTACCTTTTCAAAAACCGTGCGTGTTGTGGAGCACATAGCAGCCCACCACTCGTCAGCGTCCTGCTCGGCACCGCCCTTATAGCCTGTTTCATCGTCAACATAAAGTCCGTAGCCCTGAGTTGCCGAGCCGAGAATACGCATTGACTCGTCAATTTCAATAAGGCAGGTTTTAATTCCCGTTGTGCCGATGTCATAGGTGATTACATATTTTTTCATATTTTTCCTCCGTTATCTAAGTAATGCTTGCATTACTGTTATTTCTTTTCAAATGTAAAAGCAGACTCAATGAATTTGAGAAGCTGGCTGATTAAAACCTCGTCGTCCATTTCGTCAATGTCAAGACCTGTATAAATTCTAAACCTCTCTTTATAGTAGTCACAGGTGTATGAAAAAAGCAGGGAGGTGAGAAGATTGTCAAGAAAAAAGGCAAAAAGCCTTGGGTCAAGGTCAGGTCTGACATCGCTCTTGTTAAGCGCCTCGGTTATAGACATAACATAAATGTTTCTTCGCTTTAGTTCAATTTCTTCTACCATAAGCCTGATTCTTTCAGGGCTTCGCGCAGAAGCAATTTCGTTATACATTTTAATGTATTTTTCATTCTGTCTTGAATGTGTTACCATGGTTCTTATAAGCTTTTCCGCCTTTGCAAGAAGCTTGTCGTCGCTTTCCATAATAACATAAAGCGCATTGTCGAGGATTTCGATACCTCTTTGCAGGCAGGTGATAAACAAATCCTCTTTTGTTGCAAAATACTTATACATCAGACCGATTGAAATACCTGCATTTTTTGCAATAATATTTATATTTGCATTTTCATAGCCCTTTGAAGAAAACTCTTCTATTCCGACCTCGAGTATAGTATTTTTTCTTTCCTCGTCAGCACGCTCAAAGGCTTGCTTGTAGTAATTTTTTTCTGACATTTTTTAAATTTTGTAGCATTGCACAAATGAAAAAGTATTGCATTGTGCAAGCTAAACAAATCCCCCTCGGTTTTGTGTGACTGTTTAAAGATATATTAACATCATTCTGACTTATTTGCAACAAATTTAACATAATTTTCATCGAAAATGATTTGACAAATTGTTAAAATGTGATATACTTTAATTGTAAATTAAGTGAGTGATTACTCACACCCAAAAAGGTGAGCCGTTACTCACACTAAATATTATTTAAGGGGGAATTTCCAATGGATACAAGATTTGCTATTTCAGAGTATCCCGATGCAGCAGTGCTTACAGCTCAGCTTGACGCTCTCATCAAAAAACCAATTTATTCTATCAATCGTGACGCTCTTAAAAAATACGAGGAAGAGTATTTTGAAAAGAAGTGCGCAAAATCAAAGGAAATGATTACAGAGGCTAAGTCGGTTATTCCCGGCGGTGTTCAGCACAACCTCGCATTTAACTATCCTTTCCCGATCGTTATGACAAAGGCAAAGGGCAATAAGCTCTATGATATTGACGGTAACGAATATTTTGACTTCCTTCAGGCAGGCGGTCCGACAATCATCGGTTCAAACGACGATGTTGTAAAAGAAAAGGTTAAGGAGCTTCTTGATGACTGCGGTCCTTCAACCGGTCTTTTCCATCCTTACGAATACAAACTTGCTAAAAAAATCAGCGAGTGCGTTCCTTCTGTTGAAATGTTCCGTATGCTCGGTTCGGGTACAGAGGCTTGTATGTGTGCTGTTCGTGTAGCCCGTCTTGCAACAGGTCACAAGAACATCATCAAAATGGGCGGTGCTTACCACGGCTGGTCAGATCAGCTTGCTTGGGGTATGCGTGTTCCCGGTACTCTCAATATGCAGTCACACGGTGTTCCGATGTTTGTATTCAAGCATACACAGGAATTCTTCCCGAATGACCTTAAGAGCCTTGAAAGAAAGCTTATTTTAAATAAATTCCGCGGCGGTACTGCGGCTGTATTCATTGAGCCTTGCGGTCCTGAATCGGCAACTCGCCCTGTTGACAAGGATTTCCCGAAGGGTGTTCAGGCACTTTGCCGTAAGTATGGTGCTCTCCTTGTATGCGACGAGGTTGTTACAGGCTTCCGTATCGGTGTTTCCGGTGCTCAGGGCTACTATGGTATCGACCCTGATATTACAATATTCGGTAAGATTATCGCAGGCGGTTATCCCGGTGCAGGCGGTATCGGCGGTCACAAAGAGGTTATGAAGTATCTCGGTGCCGGTCTTGATAAGGCAGAGGGCAAGAAAATTCATAAGGCTATGTGCGGCGGTACAATGGCTGCTACTCCAATTTCCTGTTGTGCAGGCTACACAGTAATCTGCGAGATTGAAAAGAGAAATGCCTGTCAGGTTGCAGGTCAGATGGCTGACAGACTTGTTAAGGGTATTAATGAGTCAATCAAGAAGTATGACCTTCCGTTTGTATGCTACAATATCGGTTCTATCTGCCAGCTTCATACAGTTGCTACAATGCACTTTGCAGTTAACTGGAAGAAGCCGTGGACTATCCCGACTGTTCTTAAGCAGACAAGTATCCGTCAAACAGAAATGCAGTATATGGGTGCAGCTTATATGGCTGAGGGACTTGTTACTCTTGCAGGCTCTCGTCTTTACACCTCAAGTGCTTATACCGAGGAAGATATTGACGAGTGTATCCGTCGTTTTGACAAGGTGCTTGCTCAGTGCGAAAAAATTGACTATTGATTGTTAATAGGCAGGGAGTGAGTTTTTCTCACTCCCTTTAACTGCTAATACAGATAAATAAAATAAGGGGAAAATTTATGGCTTACACAGTTGAAGAAGCTAAAAAATTAGTTGTTGAAGCAGGTAAAAAACTGCTTGAAACAGGACTTATTGCTCGTACTTGGGGCAATGTGTCCGCAAGAATAAGCGAAACTCAGTTTGTAATTACCCCGTCGGGAAGGGCTTATGACACTCTTACACCCGATGAGGTTGTAGTTGTAAATATCGAGGACTGCTCTCACGAGGGAGATATCAAGCCCTCATCGGAAAAAGGAATTCACGCAGACGCTTATAAGCATCATCCGCTTGTTAATTTTGTTATTCATACTCATCAAAAGGCTGCTACTATTGTCAGCATTACAGGTATGGAAATCAGAAATGTTTATAACGAATTCAGACCTGTGCTCGGAGATTATGTTCCGGTTGCGGAATATGCTATGTCAACCACTACTCCGCTTCGCAAAAAGGTTGAAAAGTGTATGATGATGAATCCAAGCTGTCGTGCATTTATGCTTATGCACCACGGTACACTTTGCCTCGGTGACAGCTATGAGGGTGCGTTTGAGGTTGCAGACACTCTTGAGAGATGCTGTGAAAAGGTAATTAAGGACAATTATCTTCGCCACGCATGGACAAAGGAGTATTCAGCAGACGCAAAGAGAAATTATTTTCTCAACAAGGAGGACGCAGGTCAAATGCCTGAGTCTATATGCGATTTGGGTAGCTCAGTCAGAAACGGTGACATTTTCACTCTTACATATGACGGCGGCAAAAAGGTTGATGTTGATATTTCAACAGGCCTTGGCATCAACGATATTGCTCCGAAATGTGCAAAAATTCACAAGGCAATTTATGAAACAGAGGATTGCACCTTTATCAATCATATCACAAATCCAGATGTTGTTGCAGTTTCCTGCCTCGGCGAAACAATGCGCCCGATGATTGACGATTTTGCACAGATTGTCGGAATTGATGTAAAATGCTGTCCGTGGATTGACGGAGATACCGATGAGTGTGCAAAGGAAATCGGTGAGGCAATAGACGGCAGAAATGCTGTTCTCATTGAGGGCAACGGCGCACTTGTAACAGGTAACAGCGAGGGTGATATGGATGCACTCAATATCATTATGGAAAAGGGCTGTGAGGCTCAGGTTGATGTAAGTATTTTCAACAGACCTCACTTTGTTCCTAAAGCGGAATGCTTCCTTATGAGAACTGTTTACCTTGCAAAGTATTCAAAGAAAATCAACGAGAAATAAATTATCAAACAAAAAGAGCATTTCGTTTTGCGAAATGCTCTTTTTTGCTTATATCGGTATGTTATTTTATAAGATTTACAATTAAAACAGATGCTCCGATAACAACAAGAACAGCACCGGTAACTCTGTTGAGTGTTTTGGCAGACGCTTTGTTTGCAAGCACGGCGGCAATTCTTGCCCACAAAATCGTGCTTGCCGCACAAAATACAAGCATCCAAGCATCAGGCTTTTCACCGATGGTAAAATGACTGAGTGCACCTGTAAAGGCTGTGAATGTCATAACAAAAACGCTTGTTCCGACTGCTGTTTTAAGCTCGTAACCGAGTACGCTTACCAACACAAAAAGCATCATCATTCCGCCGCCTGCACCGACAAATCCGCAGATAAAGCCCACAAGCATTCCGCAAAGCGCCGAGCGTATTATTTTTTGCCTTGTGCTTGCGCCTGTAAGCCTGGATTTTGGCTGAGTAACAGGCTTTATAATGAATTTTATTCCGAGAAGAAGTGTCATTACCATTGAAAATCCGCCCATTGTGTTGCTTGGAACAAGGCTTGACACATAGCTTCCGACCAAAGTGAAAAGCAAAACAAAAATCATCATAACAATTCCGTTTTTTATGTCAAGATTTTTGTTTTTACCATAGGTGTATGTTGAAACGGCACTTGCCAAAACATCACTTGCAAGGGCAATTCCAACCGCCGTGTACGGCTCAACACCGAGAAAAGAAATCAGCACCGGACTGATTACCGCAGCGGCACTCATTCCTGCAAAGCCCGTGCCGAGTCCTGCACCTATTCCTGCCGCAAAGCATATCAAAAATTTTATTAACATAGCAAATCTCCTTTAGCTTATTTAATTATAGCTCACTTAATAATAAAGTCAACCGACAGAAATTCAGTAGATTGTCTATGTTAAAATTATGTTAAATAAAAGTTAAAAAAACATTGTATTATTTAGTGGAAAATGTTATAATAAATTGAAAAATTTATTACAGAAAGGGTTTCTTTATGGCTACTGAAATTAAAGAACAAAAAAAGTACATGAAGAAGTCTGAAATTGTTACCTTTGGCATAGGACTTTTCGGCGTGGCTCTTCTTACGGGCTGGATGCCGGACTATACCACAACATTTTTTGCAGACTTCGCCTTCAAGGGTAAGGGCTTCGATTCTGCTTCCTTTGCAAACACGGTTTCGCTTGTGTTCGGTGTTGCCGGCTTTGTAGGAGCTATTTGCGAGCTTATTATCGGTATCCTTGTTGACAGAACAAAAACAAAGCTCGGAAAGGTTAAGCCTTGGATAGGCTTTGGCGCAATCCCGCTTGCTATTGTTTCACTGCTCGTTTTTGTAGCACCGAATACAGCAAGCTTTGGTGTTGCAGCGGTATGGATGTTTATTATCTATGCTCTTTATACCGCGGTTTCCTGTGCGGTTGAATCACCTGCAAACTGCTTTGGCGCTCTTTGCTCGCCTAATCCGAGCGAAAGAAGTGACGCTATTTCTATCGCATCATTCCTGCGTAGTGTAGGACAGTCAGGCGGTCAGGTGGTAATCATTGTTGTCGGCGCACTTATGAAGCTGTTAATGGGCAGTCAGCAGTTCAAGAATGCTGAGGGTCAGGGTCTTGACCTTATCATTTCAACAGCAGTATGTGCTCTCGGAATGGTTATATTTGTAATGATTTTCTTTGCTAACAACAAAGAAAGAGTTCCTTACACAACAGAAAAGGTTTCTCTTGCAGAGTCAATCGAGCTTGTTTTCACAAATAAGAATCTTCTTATGGTTTCACTTACAAAGCTTGCAGGCTTCGGCAGAGGCGTTTACGGCACGGTATCTCTTTACATAGCTATTTATCTCCTAGGCTCAAAGGGACTCAAGCTTGCGCTTATGCTTCCTATGGGTATCGGTACTGCAGTAGGTATGCTTCTTGTAAAGGCAGTTCTTAAGAAATTCTCAACTAAAAAGACATTCATTATTTTCTGCATTTACGGTGCTTCTGCGCTTTCGATACTTTTCATCGTATCAAAGGCAATCGGATTTAATTCAAATCTTGTAATCCCGTTCCTTATTCTCAACTTCTTCTGCGGTCTTCAGCACGGTAACACAAATGTTACTCCTAACATTATGATTGCTGACTGCGTTGACGAAATGGAATACAAGACCGGCAAAAGACAGGAGGGACTTGCATACGCAGGCTTCGGTCTTTTCTCAAAGATTGCTTCGGCATTTACAAAGTATCTTGGACCGTTCCTTGTATATACTTGGTCAGGCTACCAGTTCTCAAAGGACCCGAATGTTGCATATGCCGCTCAGACAGACGCAACTCTTTCAAAGTTCCTTGCTATATACACAATTATTCCGGCTATCTTCGTAATACTTCAGGGTGTTCCGATTTTCTTCTATGATATGGTTGGAGATAAGAAAGAAAGAATTACTGCCGCTCTTGCCGAAAAGAGAGCCGCACAGGCTGCTCAGTCGGACGAGGCTGACGATATTGCAGAGTAAGGAGGGGTACAGCTATGAATAAAAAAGAATTTAAACCCGGACTCTATGCAGTATTTGCAGGCGTAGTTGTTGCAGTTGCTTTAGTTGTTATCACGATTTTTGCATTCACAACAAGATACACTGCTTTTTCTCCGGAAAAGGTTGCTCAGACATATGTTGACACAATCGTTCAAACGGGCGACGGATATAATGCTTATAAGAACACTCTTGTTTCAAAGAATTCTAAGTATGGTGATTTTATCAGGTCTGCATATATGCTTCCGTATGTTAATGACGGCGACGATGTAGAGCAGGCAGAATTTGTCGGCACAGGCTCAGATGAAGAGGCAAAGGCTCTTGATAAGGTTTATTCAACTATGTACGACTATTATGTTGAGCTTTTGAACACATACGGCTTTGATGACTATGACAGCATTTATTCAAATTATTTTGCAAAGCTTGCCGAGGTCAGAAAAGAAGTATATAATGACGAATTTATGGACTACGAGTATATGTTCGGTGCATTTGAAGCAAATGTTTCCGCTTACGGCTCAAGCCTCACAGGTACTGACGAGGTTATCGCACAGGACGGTAAGACAGTTCTTCAGAAAAAGACAATCGGTAAGTATCAGGAAATGTACGGCGAGGATTATAGACTTACCGCTACCGTTAAGGATTGCACACAGCTTTCCGCCGATGAGGCTAAGGCTTATGTAGCAGAGTATAAGGAAAGAATTACTCCTGTTGCTCAGATGGGCGCAGCAAAGGCAGACGATTTTGGTCTTGCAGATACTGACGGTGACACGCCAAAGTCAAATATGACCGACGCTTTTGCCGCTCTTGATAACTCAGAGGCTATTTCAAATGTTCAAAGGTGCGTTGTTGAGGTTACTCTTGATGATGGTACGGTAGTTGCAACACAAGAGGTTTATGTTGTTGAAATAGGCAACAGCTGGTATGTTGACGATACAAATGTTGATACATCTGCACTCTATCTTGCAAAATAATAATTATATTAAAATAAACTGCTCTGCATTGCAGGGCAGTTTTGCTTTTTGAATGTAGCTATAAAAAGTAATTTGAGTCTGCCAAGAATACAAAATTAAAACTAATTTTACCCTAAAGTTTTACAAAAAATAAAATCATTTATACAATTATCGCTAAAATGCTTGACAATCAGAATAATTTTGTATATAATCTTGCTCGGATATTTAAAGAAGTATCAAATACCCCCGAAGTGGTCGGAGGGAGGGAATTGAATGAGTCAGGTAAAAGTTAAGGAAAACGAATCTCTTGACAGCGCTCTCAGACGCTTTAAGCGCCAGACTTCACGCGATGGTATTATTCAGGAAGTGCGTAAGAGAGAGCACTACGAAAAGCCTTCAGTTGCTCGTAAAAAGAAGAGCGAAGCTGCTCGTAAGAGAAAGTATAAATAATTAAAATAGTAATGGGGGCAGTGAGCTCCCATTATTTTATTTAACGGTTAGGTGTAATTATGAAAAAAATTCTTGTTTTAAACGGTCCGAATCTCAATATGACCGGAATAAGAAAAAAGAATGTTTACGGTGGCGAAACATTAAAGCAGATAAATGACGAGCTAAAGCTTTACGGAAAGGCGAGAGGGGCTAAAATGTCCTTTTATCAGTCAAATCACGAGGGTGACATAATAGATGTTATTCACGAGAGCAAGGACGAGTTTGACGGCGTAGTAATAAACGCCGGAGCATATACTCACTATTCCTATGCAATCCGTGACGCTATTGAAGCCGTGAGCGAATATACTCCCTTTGTTGAGGTGCATATGTCGGATATACATAAAAGAGAGGATTTTCGCAAAATTTCCGTCATTACCGATGTGTGTGTTAAGCAGATTTCGGGCTACGGAAAGGATAGTTACAAAATGGGTATTGATTTATTGCTCGAAATAATATAAAATAGATAAGAAATATAAATGATTTTAAATCTCGGAGGTATAATATTATGGTATCAGCAGGTGATTTCAGAAACGGCGTTACATTTGAAGAGGATGGCAATGTATTACAGGTTATCGAGTTTCAGCATGTAAAGCCGGGTAAGGGAGCTGCATTTGTCAGAACAAAGACTAAGAATGTTCTTACCGGTGCAGTAACAGAAAAGAGCTACAACCCGTCAGCTAAGTTCCCGACTGCATTTATCGAAAGAAGAGAAATGGCTTATTCATATAACGACGACGGTCTTTACTACTTTATGGATAACGAAACCTTTGATATGGTTCCTGTTTCCGAAGCAGACCTTTCGGATAACTTTAAGTTCGTTAAGGAAAATGAGGTTTGCCGTATCCTTTCCTACAAGGGCAAGGTATTCGGTGTTGAGCCTCCTACCTTTGTAACTCTTGAGGTTACCGAAACAGAGCCGGGACTCAAGGGCAACACAGCAACAAACACACTCAAGCCTGCAAAGGTTGAAACAGGTGCTGAAATCCGCGTTCCTCTTTTCATCAACGAGGGCGATATGATTAGAATTGATACAAGAACCTGCGAATATATGGAAAGAGCATAATTTATTTTAAAGGAGTTTACTATGGAAACAACAGAAAGCTTAGGCTATCTCAAGGGCTTAATTGAAGGTCTTGACCTTGACAGCAACAAAAAAGAGGCTAAGGTTTACAACGCAATCATTGATGTGCTTTCAAATCTCGTTGAGGATATCGACGATATGACCGAGGGTATGGAAATGCTTGCAGATCAGGTTGACGCTGTTGACGAGGATCTTGCAGACCTTGAAGAATTTGTTTATGACGACGATTATGACTGTGATTGCGACTGCGACTGCGATTGCGATTGCTGTGACGATGAGTGCGGTGAATTTGAGGTTGAATGTCCTCTTTGCGGTGCAGAGATAACTGTTGACGAGGATACTGTTCTCGGCGGTACTATTCCTTGCCCTAACTGCGGCGAAATGCTGGAGTTTGAGATTGAGGAATGTGACTGCGAGGACGACGAGGATTGATCTTTTAGTCATTGCTTAATTGATAACAAGGGTGATTCTTATGAAAAAGTTATTAGTGTTTCTTACTGCGGTTGTTTTGCTCGTGTCTGTTTTTGCTGCATGCTCGGCTAAAAACGATACAGAAAGCACTGTGTCAACTGTTGCAACCATTCCGACAAAAAAGGCTTTAATAAAGGAATCTGACGCAATCAACTTTATTAGAGAATCATATACCGAGGAGGAGCTTGGGCTTGCTGATGTTGAGGATGATTATTCACTTATGATTTCATCAAGCGGCAGAGAGATCGACGGAGAAAAATATGTTGTTATTGCCGCTAATGTTATGAGCCAAAGCGATGTAACCACCGAGGACGGAAAGCCGACATATTCCTTTGAAATGGTTGGTGAGTATTGCATTTCCTTTGACGGCAAAACCGTTTTGATGAAGGATATGAAAACAGGCGAGTATACAGAACTCGAAAACCGCTATGACGATTACAGGTCGAAGGGCGAAACAACGGCAACAGCCAATACCGAAAAGTCAACGGAAAAAGCCGATGACAAAAAGGCTTCCGAAAATAACTAAAGCAATATATCAAAAACGCAGTGGAGTTATTTCCACTGCGTTTTTTGTTGTCATTTTATAAGAAGATTAGCATTTTTTTCTAACAGCTCAACTGCTTCCTTTGAGCTTTTCTTTATTATCTCTTTTATTCCTTTTTCATAGCTTGGTGCACGGCTTGAAAGATTGTGACAGTCCGAGCCGATAAAATGTATTCTTCCGCTGTCGAGGTATTTGAAAAGCTTTTTTCGTATTGCCCTCGGAGCGTCTGCAAAGGAGCTGACATTAGCTTGAACAAGACAGCCTATCTTTAAATACTCGTCAAGAAGCTCTTCGTTTTCCATTAAAGCACTGTATCTTTCAATATGGGCAAGTATCGGCTTAACCCCATAATCACAGTTGAGCGAAAGTATTCTGTCATAGCACTCCTGCCCAAAATCACAGCTAAAGGAATGCTCAAGCAAAATGTAATCGGAGCTTCCTATTTTTAAGCCGTCAAGGCTTTCGTAATTAAAAAGATAACTGCTTATGTAAACCTCTGCCGCAGGAATAAGGCGGATGCTGTCGTTTTTAAGCTCTTTTTTTAATAGCTCAAAGGCATTATCTCTCCTGTCTAAAAAATCCTGAAGAGAGATAGAGTCGGAATAATAATGCGGTGTGAGAATAACAGCCTCGGCGCCCTGAGCCTTAAGCCTTGATATCATTGCAAGGCTTGTGTCCAAATCCGGAGCACCGTCATCAATTGCGGGCAGAATGTGAGAGTGCGTTTCGACAAGATTGCTGATTATCATTTGAAATCACCCTGATTATTTGATTTATATGATTTATATGTTTTATAGTCGGAATATCTGCCCGAGGATCTGTAATAGCCTGAATAGGCGTTGTAATTACCGTAGGCACCGTAACCGCTGTAATTATATGACATACGGTATTTACTTGCCTTGCTTTCTGCAAAGTTTACAACGAAGCCAAGAATTTTTGCGTCAATAAATTCAAGTGAGGAAAGTGCCTTTTGAAGCTCTGGGTGAGTTGAGTGATTTGAACGCACAACAAGAACAACGCCGTCGGATTCGCGTATAAGAGCGAGAGAGTCGGATACGACATTGATAGGCGGAGTGTCAATGATAATGTAGTCAAAATCCTTGCTCACATCGTCAAGAAATTCAGTCATAAAGTCAGAGCCTAAAAGCTCGGCAGGATTTGGCGGAATAGAGCCTGAGCAAACAACAGAAAGATTTTCATACTGCGTCGGATGAATTATAGAAAACAGATCGGCAGTTCTTTTTCCCGATATTATATCACTCAAATGATTAGTAAGACCGGGTGAATTAGGCAAATCAAAATAGTGATGAATTTTCGGCTTTCTGAGGTCACCGTCGATTAAAAGCACTCTTTGGTCAGCCTGAGAAATAGTAACCGCAAGATTAACCGTAGTTGTGGTTTTTCCCTCGTTTGGAAGAGAGGAGGAAACAACAATAGTTTTGCATCCCTTTTTTATTGCAGAGAACATAATATTTGCTCTGATGGTTTTGTATGCTTCCTCAACCCTGAATTTGAGGTCAGGTTGAATTTGTGCGTTGTCAAGAAGCAGACGGGATGATGCCTGAACGGAAAGAGAATTCTTTTTGTTTTTCTTAGCCATTATTTCTGCCTCCTTTTTCTGACTGCCTGTTTTTCATTTTTACAGGTGATTGAAATTCAAATTCGGGTATGCTTCCGAGTACGGGAATATCGTATCTATCGCTCAGCTCCTCTGCTGATTTTACTCTTACATCAAGAAGCTCACGAAGAATTATATATGCTGCTGCCAAAACGGCTCCTGCAAGCATACCGACAATGCATTTTTTTGTATATCCGAGGCTTTCTGAGGTGGTAGCTTTCAGTGCAGGGTCCTGAACAGATGCGTTAACAAGACCGCTGTTTGTTTGCTTCATAACCTCAGGTATCGTTTTTTCAAGCTGATGTGCAATTTGATATGACAGCTCTGCGTCGGTTGTGGTAACGGTAATTTTAAAAAACGCAGTATTGTCAAAGGTTTCTACGCTGGTTGCCGATTTTATTGTAGATGCGGAATAATTTGTATTGAGGCTTTCGTTAAGCTCATCGGCAACCGTTTGGTTGAACTTATTTGTTGAAAAGACCTGAACATATGTGTCCATCATTTTCATAGCATAGTTCATTTTGCTTGTATTGCTTATTTGCTGTTGATTTTGAGAAGACGATGAATCGGAAAATTCCTGATTAGTGTCAACGGCGTAAGCTAAAAACTGAACCGACGATACATATGAAAGCTTTGTGAAGGTGTCCGTATAAAAATACGCAGCAATTATTCCTATAAGCGCGAAGCAGACAATCAGCTTCCATTTCTTTAAAAGAATCATTATTATTTTTTGAACATTTGCATCTAAATTCATATAACAACCTCCGAAAAAGCTTTGTTCAAATTATTTGCTTTATTATATAATAATACTTTATATTTCTTTTTTTGTCAATGAGCATATATTCTATTGACAAAGATGTTCAAATGGGTGATAATATCTATATATAATATTTTATTTATTTTTAAAGGAAATAAGCCTATGAGTTCTGCTTGCGTTAAAATGCCCCTGTGGGGTCCCTATTCAAAAAAATATATGGGACTTTCAAGAATAATTGAAAATCTTTCAGATGTCGGAGCACGATTTGACTTTGCCGTTCATCCTACTCTTTGGAACAGCTCGACTCCCGTTCCGAATGTTACCGTTCCGTCGGCATATCATTTGTGGAGCTGTAACAGTGATTATACCTTTTATTCTTACAGATACGAGCTGATGTGGAAGGATCAGGTTTATGCCGATGTCTCCTTCTCAAAAATAAATGACGAAGCATACCTTATGAGATGCGAGTTTTTCAACAATACCGAGCTTTCGCAAAACTGTATTCTCAATTTGTTTGCCGCTCTCGAATTTCCGCATCCCACATATTGCAGTCTGTCAAAGCCCGAAAGGTGCGTAATCAAAACTGCAAATGATTATGAGGAATATACATACGCCGTTTCTCGCCCGTGGGATAATGAAAATCCCGACGGAATGTTTAAGGGTATGTTTGCCGATAAGGATTTTTATTTGGGCAAGGGACTCGGTGACAGATGCGAAAACTATCATGTTCATTTTCTCAACCTTAAGCCGTTTGGATGTGAAAAGGGCGACAGAGTTTCGTACAAATTAGATGCAAGCGGATTTAAAAATCCCATAATTGCAGTAAGGTATAAAACCGTTACCGACGGTGATGCTCAGTTTGATATGAACGGTAAGACCGTAACCTTTAAAAACAGCGATAAGCTGACCTTTGCTTATCTTGAATATATGCCCGAGTTTACACTTGAAAGCCTTGGTACAGCAGGAATCGAGCTTGATTTTTTTGCAGTAGTTGAGGAAAACGAAAAGGAGCTTTTGAAGGCTCAGAGTGTACCCTTTGCATATGTTCCCGAAATTGAAACAACCGTGCTTGAAAACGGACACAAAACAGCTCTTAAATACGAGAATATTGAAAAGCCGTTTTATATTCTTACTCATAACAAAAACACAAGAGAAAGAACGCTTGACTCAGGCAGTCTTGAGGACGCACTCATCAACCGCCTTTCAAACGGTGATCATACATACGACGATTTGGCAGAAACCTTTTCAGGCTCATTTCAAAGAAAAAAGAGCGACGACGGCTTTTTCCACAACACTCTTATAAAATCAATTTTTATCGAACCGAAAAGCACTCACACCGAATATGCGGTTTTGTCATCGGGTGAGCTTGAGCCTCTTTCTGACGAGGAGTATGAGGCAATTTATCAAAGGGCAAAGTCATCCGACAAGGCTGACGGTTTTAACGAGGCAGGTAAAAAGTACACGCTTTCAACCGATATTCTCAAGGCAACGCTTATGACAAACGCTGTTTATCCCGTTTACCGCCACGGTGAAAATGTTGTTCATCACACGCCGGGTAAGAGGTGGGACAGCTTCTATACCTGGGACAGCGGATTTATCGGAATGGGACTTCTTGAAATTTCGCCCAAGCTTTGCCTCTATGCACTTGATATGTATTTGTGCGACGAAAGCAATAAGGATTTTGCCTTCCTGCTTCACGGCTCGCTTGTGCCGACTCAGTTTGTTGAGTACCTTGAGCTTCTCAAGCGTACAGAGAACAAGGATGAGCTTGCATTTTTGTACGATAAGGCAAAGCTTTATTACGAATTTTTAAGAGGCAGAAATCACGGTTCAACCTGTGCCAAGTTCAATAACGGGCTTCTTACAACATATGACTACTGGTATTCTCACTGTGGTATGGACGATTATCCCGCTCAGGTTGAGATGATGAACAGATATTCTCAAAAATACACCTGTCCCTGTCTTTCTACTGCACAGATTATCAGAGCCGGAAAGATTATGAAAATGGTTGCCGACTCTCTGGGCAGATATGATGACATTCAAGTTTATGACGCCGATATTGAGTATTCCACCAAGGCTCTCAACGAGCTTGCGTGGGACGAGGAAAGCGGTTATTTCGGATATACCGAATATGATGAAGACCTTAATGTTATCGGGATTATGAGAACAGAGGACGGCGAAAACTTCAATAAGGGTATGGACGGTATTTACCCGATTGTTGCAGGAGCAGTTGACGGAGAAAGAAAGCAAAGACTCCTTGAGCATATTAAAAATCCTAACGAAATGTGGTCAAGAGCGGGTATTTCAGCCGTTGATATGTCAGCCTCATATTATTTTGATGACGGCTATTGGAACGGCAATGTTTGGATGAGCCATCAGTGGTTTGTTTGGAAAACAATGCTCGATAACGGCGAGGCTGATTTTGCATTTGATATTGCCGACCGTGCGCTCAATATGTGGAAGGAGGAAACAGATTTCACCTATAACACATACGAATGCTTCGGTATTGCAACGAGAAGGGGAGGCTGGTTCCATAATTTCGGCGGACTTTCTGCTCCTATATGCATATGGGCAAACTGCTATTACAAGCCTCAGACAATAACAACAGGCTTTGATGTGTGGACGGATTACCAAAAAACAACTCCCACAAGTGCTGAAATTAAGTTTAAGTATTACGGAGATAATGACTGCTACACCGTCATTGTAACTCTCAGCGATAAGGCAGAATACACAGCTTTTCTTGACGGAAAAGAGATTGAGTATAAAGAAAGAAACAAAGGCTCGCTTGAATTTACCTTTGATAATACGGTAAAATCAGGTATCCTTGTGATAAAAGAAAGGTAGAGAAATATGGCAAACAGAATTTACGGAAGTAATAATGAGCCTCTCAAAATTCAGTTTATTACAGATACTCACTATTACTCACGCAAGGGCGGAACAGAGGGAAAGGCTTATGACAAGGCAGAATCAAAATCGCAAAAGGTAATCAAGGATAGCGACCTTGTGCTCAAAGCAGGCTTTGATATGCTTTGCGAGGACACCTCAACCGATATTGTTGTTCTTGCGGGTGACACAACAAAGGACGGCGAAATAGAATCTCACAAGGAATTTATCGAGATGCTTCGCGACCTCAAAAAAAGAGGCAAGAGGGTTTATGTTATCACCGCTACCCACGATTTCAGAGAAGGCGGTGTTGCCGACGGATATGACGGCGACGAAAAAATCAAGGTGCCTGCTGTTGAAAACAGAGCGGATTTGTGGGATATGTACTATGAATTCGGTCCTAATGAGGCAATTTCATATCACAGAGAGTCAATGAGCTATGTTGTTCAGCTTGCACCGGGGTACAGGCTTTTTGCACTTAACGACGATACCAACTTTAAGCCCGAGGGACAGAGTGGCTCAGGATTTTCCGATGACTGTATGAGCTGGATTCTTGAACAGCTCAAGGACGCACAGGAGAATGACCAGTATGTTATTGCTATGACTCATCACCCGATGATTGCACCGTCACCGTTTTATGCTATTATCGGTAAGGGCGATATGCAAAGAAACCACGAAACAACAAGAGAAATCTTTGCCGATGCAGGACTTCACTGTATGCTTACGGGACATACTCACATTCACGATATTAGTTACATAACAAGCAAAAAGGGCAATGTATTTTATGATGTTGCCTGCGCTGCTATGATAGGCTGTCCTCCTGCAATGAGGAATGTTACCTTCGACCCGAAAAACGCAAAAATTGACGTTGAAACGGTTATGATTAAGGATGTTCCCGGTCTTGATACTAAGGGTAAGCCGTTTGACGAATATATGAAGGGCTTTTTCTTTGGAATGATTGCCGAAGTTATTTGGGCAATGGGTAATGATATTGACCGTCTTTCTGAAATGACATCTGCATTTTCAATTCCGGGCGAAAAGGTTAAAAAGCTTGCTTGGCTAATCAAGCCGATAGGCAAATGGCTCAACAAGCTCACCTTCAAAAAAATATGGAGGCTCTGTAAAAAGGAGTGCGGACTTAAAAAATCCGACATCGCAGATATTGCAGACAATAAGGTAACGGATTTCATTCTTGAGCTTGTTCAAAATCTTTACTGCGGTGACTCTCCCTACGGCCCCGAAACAAGAGAATATAAGCTTACCTGCGGACTGCTCAATATAATTGATTCCTTCCTTGATACAATTCATTTGAGTATAGGCAAATTCCTTAAGGGTGCAACGAGCGTCAGAGGTCTTGTTGAGCCTCTTTTGTGGAATCCGGGCTATTGCGACGAGAAGGCAGTTCTTCCGATTTATCCTATATATGACGAGGAAAATCCTGCTCCCGAAATACCGAAAAAGGAATTTGTTGACCCTGTGAAAAAGAGCAAAAAAGGACCTCTTGTTCTGCTTATTCTTGTGCTTATCGTATTGCTCCTGTTGGCAATTGTGCTCGGTCTTGTCGCTTTGGTTGTCTGGGCAATTATAGCTATCATCGGTCTTTTTTAAATTTATATTGCATTAAAGTAATATAACTGTTATAATTGTTTTATCAAATTTATAAGAAGAGGTAAAAAATATGGCTAAAAACTTAAAAGACATCGACAATTTGGCGGAGAGCAAGGGCTCTTGGATTGTAACAGCTTGGCAGTTTGTTAAGTTCATCGTTGTTTCTCTGCTTGCCTGCATTGTTCAGTTTGCACTTGTAAATCTTATTCCGCTTATCCCTCAGATTAAAGAAATGTATGCAACCGCATTTCATTGGTTTGTTTTTGATTATCCTGTAACAACTAATGAATTGGGCGAAATCGTTTCAGGCGGTCTTGGATATTTTATTGCATTTAATGTTGCAAATATCGCAGCTCAGATTGTTGCTTTCTTTGTTAACAAGGAAAAGACCTTTAATTCAGGTGCAAATACAGCAGTAGTGCTTCCGATTTACATAATCTTCACAATTGCACTTATCTGCTTCTCTGCTTGGCTTTCTCCGACACTTAACACACTCTTTACATCAAAGTGGGGCTGGCCCGATGCTGCTTCTCTCAATGTAGCAACAGCAGTTTGCTCGGCACTTCAGTTCTTCCTTTATTTCCCTGTTGATAAAATTCTCTTTAAAAAGAAAAAGGAAGACTAATCAAAAACTCAAATTAAAAAGAGAGCGGTTGCAAAGCCGCTCTTTTTTATGCTATTATATATTCGGTGATTTTAGTGAAGCTTCAAAAAAATGATAATATAAGAATTACCGTTGACGCTCTTACCTCTGAGGGAAGCGGTGTCGGACGGTATGAGGGTATGGCGGTTTTTGTTCGCGGTACAGTACCGGGTGACGAGATTATCGCTCATATCATAAAATGCTCAAAAAGCTATGCTGTCGGCATTATTGAAAAAATCATTACTCCCTCTCCCTCAAGGATAGAAAGTGACTGCCCGTATTCATCAAAATGCGGTGGCTGTTCCTTTCGCAATATGACCTATGATGAGGAGCTTAAATATAAAAAGCAAAGAGTTGCCGACGCTATAAAGCGTATCGGTCATCTTGATATCCCCGTTGATGAAATTATCGGTGCCGACAGCCTTGACGGATACAGAAACAAGGCACAGTATCCTGTGTCAATTGATGACGGAGAGCTTTGTGCAGGCTTTTATGCGTATAAAAGCCACAGAATAATTCCCTGTAACGACTGCAGGCTGCAACCTATTGAATTTGAGTGCGGGCTTGACGCTTTTTCAAAATGGGCAGAGGCGGAGGATGTTACCTCGTACAACAGTAATACAGGCAGGGGACTTTTAAGACATATATATTTCAGAAAAGGCTTTTCAACAGGTGAAATTATGGCGTGTGCCGTGATAAACGGCGAAGAAATACCAAACAGCGAGCTTTTGATTTCGCTCCTTAAAGAAAAGGTCAAAGGGCTTAAATCCGTCGTTTTGAACATTAACACAGAAAAAACGAATGTTATTCTCGGCAAAGAAAGCATAACAATTTGGGGAGAAGATTATATATGCGACGAGCTTCTCGGTAAGCGCTTTATAATTTCACCAAACTCGTTTTATCAGGTCAATCACAGTCAATGTGAAAGGCTTTATAAAAAAGCATCTCAGCTTGCAGGTCTTGCAAAAAGCGAAACTCTCGTTGACCTTTATTGCGGAGTGGGTACAATAGGACTTACAATGGCACATCAAGTCAAAGAGCTTGTCGGAATTGAGATTGTTCCTCAGGCGGTTGAAAACGCAAGGCAAAATGCAAAAATCAATAATATTGACAATGCCCGATTTATTTGTGCAGATGCTTCAACGGGTGCAAAAATGCTAAAGGAGCAGGGAATTGAGCCCGATGTAATTGTTCTTGACCCGCCGAGAAAGGGCTGTGACAGCTCGCTCTTTGAAACGATAGAGCAAATGAATCCAAACAGAATTGTTTATATTTCCTGCGATTGCGCAACGCTTGCAAGGGATATGGTAATACTAAAGGAAAAAGGATATACGGCAAAGGGTGTAACCGCTGTCGATATGTTTCCGCGTACACCGCATGTTGAGTGCGTGGTTCTGTTGACTAAAGTACATAAATAATAACTAATATTTTAGAGAAAAGATATGTAAAGCAGATTGACTGGCTGAATTTGAATAAGTCGGCACAGAATCCGATTACATATCTGAATCCATGATAGAGAGATAAAATTCCTATTTTGTGAGGAAAGGCAATATGATAAGTTTATATAAAATAAAAAACATAAAGCATAAAAGGGTTCTAATATTTGGTTTTGTATGTGTATGTTTTGTTTTATTTTTTTTGTATCAAAACAAGCATCTGGTAGTGGATAATTTCATAGTGCAATCAGAGAAAATATCAGGTGATTTGGATGGATTTAAAATTGTTCAAATATCAGATTTCCATAATGCATATTTCGGAAGAGATAATGATAAGCTGATAGCCATAATTAAAAATCAGAATCCAGACATTGTAGTTATTACAGGAGATTTGGTGGATTCAAATCACACCAATATAAACAGAGCATTAGAATTTGCTCATACAGTACAAGAGATTTGTCCAACATATTATGTTACAGGTAACCATGAATATTGGTTAGATGAAAAAGATTTGGATATTTTATTAAGTGGATTAAGAGATAGTGGAATAACAATTCTTGAAAACGAGTGCGTAAATATATATAAGGGTGATTCATCATTTACATTGGTGGGACTGGACGATAGAAATTTATCAGATAATACTTTGACTAATATTTTGCAAGATTATAAAAGTGAATTTACCGTGGTGTTAGCACATGAACCTCAATATATTACTAATTATTCTGGAGAAAAAGTGGATTTGGTATTGTCGGGTCATGCACATGGAGGTCAATTTAGACTCCCGTTTATGGGGGGTGTGGTTGCTCCTGGTCAGGGATTTAATCCACAATATACGGAAGGTGAATATAAAATGAAAGATACAACCATGATAGTAAGTCGTGGCCTGGGAAATAGTATAATACCTGTAAGATTATTTAATTATCCAGAAATAGTATGTGTTGAATTAAAACAAGGGTAGTTACAAGTCAACAATACATGCTGACAAATTTCAGCTTGTCAAGTTGATGCGTTAGACAAGAAACTTGAAATTTAGACAACAGAGATATACCTTATTTGCCTATACGAGCAATAAGGCAACGGAGCGTTTGTATCGGTTCGACATACCCATTTTAAGGCGAAAATAGGTGCTCCACTATTTCCTTGTACAATAGGGGTTGAGTATGTTTTCTATTGAACAATCGAGCCATATTGAATGTGTGACCTTACTGACAAAATAATTAAATCCCGACTGAATTTTTCAGTCGGGATTTGTAATATATGCTCTTATCCTTCAAGCATTTTCAAAATTTCTTCTTTTCCTGTCAAGCCTACTGTTTGATTTACCATTTTTCCGTTTTTAATGACTGCAAGCATCGGAATGCTTACAACACCGAACAACTGTGCCAAATCCATATTTTCATCAACATTTATTTTGCCGAAGATATATTCGGGATGCTCGTCGGCTAATTCGTGAATGATAGGCGCAATCATCTGACAGGGACCGCACCAATCGGCGTAAAAGTCCAAAAGGACGGGCTTATCGCTTTTTAAAATTTCATTTTCAAATATATTTTTGTTTACATTGATAACTGACATATTTTTTCTCCTAACTAATCTTTAGATTTATAATAGAGCATACAGTGACAATAGCCTTCAAAATCGGGATCTGCTATTTGTTCACGAAACTCCTTGCATATACATTTGTTTTCGGGTATTTTTTGCAATCTGCATGGGCAGTAGCCGTCCTTTGCCTTTAGCCCGTCTTTTATTTTTTTGACGATTTCCTTGTTTTCATTTAATTTGACTGCCATATTAAAACTCCTTATTTTAAATTATAACTTTGATTTGCTTAGAGCTATGCAATGCTGTCATATTTATTATTGTGCCTTTTTGCCTGTACTTATAACAAACTGATTTTTGCAGTGCGGGCAGGTTACATTGATTTTGCCTCTGTGCTTTGGCACTCTTAAAACCCTTTTGCATTTTTTACATTTTACAAATTTGTGCGTTTTTCTCTGTTGCCAGCGGTCTTTAATCAGCTTGTTTCTTTGCTTGATTTTTCCGACAAAGCGAAGATAACTTTCGTTTTCGCTTCTTCTGGCGTCAATGTTTTTTGAAAAAACTCTGAAAATAGCAAAAATCATCAAAGCATTCGCCATAACAAAAAGTGCGTAATACGAAAGCTTAGAAAACCTAAAAACAATATTTGCTATTATGAGAATTATAAAATAGACTATAAACAAAAATCTCCACAAACGGTCAATACCGTATCTGCCCGCCATAAAACGCTGAAGCTTCCATCCTAAATCATTAAAAAATTTTTTCATATCATATCACCTTATTGCTGTATTGCTTCTCCGTTTGCTTCGCCGAAATAATCTGCCGAATTTGAATTGCCGTATTCCTGCGAATAGCTTTGAGTCGGAGCTTGACCGCGGTAGCTGTAATACTGCGGTCTGTATGCAAAGGAAAAAATTATTCTGAAAATCAGCCTTATTGCTATTATAATAAGAATTATTCTGAAAATTCTTGAAAGGCAACCGCCTCTGCGTACGGTTGTGTATGTTTGCGTATGGCGGCCTTGCTGATTATCGCCGTAGGTGTCAAATCCGTAAAACGATGAAAAAGGGTTTTCGTTTAGCGGATTGATTCCGTTAATTATTTTTTGGTATGCCTGCTGATATACTATATTGTCAGGCTCCTTTGCGTAAGCGCTTTTGATATGGCTTGACGCTGTTTCACTATTGCCCAGACTCATATTTGCAAGAGCCGAAAGATAATACCACCTTGCCGTTTTGTCCTCGATATTATTGAGCAGGTTAAGTGCCTGTCTGTATTGTCCCGTTCTTATAAACTGCTCGGCAGATTTTAAATAATCCGGTGCGGTGTATGACGATTGTCTGCTTTCGCCGTATCCGTAGCGTGAATAGGAATAAGGATTTGAGCCCTGCTGCGCCGTGCCGTTTTTGATTTGGTCATATGCGGCATTGATTTCAGACATTTTGCGCTCTGCTTCTTTGTCATTCGGATTGAGGTCGGGATGATATTTTTTCGCAAGGAGCTTGTACGCCTTGGTACATTCTTCCTCGCTCGCACCGTCGGGTACACCTAAAATTTTATATGGATTAGTAATCATTTTGATTCTCCGTTTTTGATTTCATTAAATATAACACCAATTTTTTACAAGGATGTTAACAAAAAAAGTACAAGGGTTTAATATTAAATATTGAAATTTACAGCAGGTTTTGATAATATATATTTAATGAAAATCTAACATAGATTTAATAAAACAATAAGGAGGAAAATATGGAACCTATTTTATTAACCCTCGGTGACACACTCGACAAGGTTTTTTACGGCTTTGATATGTGGGTGTATCACTTCTTCGGCGCAATTCAATGCGATTTTTTAACAGCGGTTGCAAAGCTTGTAACCACCTTCGGCGATGAGGCATTTGTAATACCTGTTGTTATCTTTGCGGTCGTTTTGTGCTTCTTCAAAAAAACAAGAAAATACGGCTTTTCAATATTATTTGCCGTGCTTGTCGGTACAATTATCACAAATGTAATTGCAAAGCCCATGGTGCTTCGTATAAGACCGTATAACACCCTTCAGGCTAATGCGGATTACTGGGCTTGGTATATAGGCGCAGGCGCTCTTTCAGAAAGTGATTATTCCTTCCCGTCAGGCCACACAACCTCTGCCTTTGAAATGGCAACGGCACTTTTCCTTTGCTTTAAAAAGGACAAGAAAAAGATTGCCTATATTTTCCCGGCACTTGCAGTATGCACAATGGGAAGCAGAATTTATCTGATGGTTCATTATCCGAGCGATGTCATCGGCGGACTCATTGTAGGTGTTGTTGCAGGTGTTTGCGGTTATTTCATTGCAAAGCTTATTATGAAGCTGTTTGAAAAGCCTTTTGATAAAATCGACGCAGGCAAGCTCTTTAAAAAGGTTACGGAAAAAACAAACGGCAAGGCAGCCGTTGTTGCAATAATTATTGTATCCGTTGCCATTTTCCTTAATGCATATATTCCGTCGCTTTCCGAGGGCGGTGAAGAGGAAATTCGATGTGCATATAATCAGGAATATGACTGCTATAACAAAGCAAGAGTCGGCGAGGAGGATTATCCCGCAATCGACGGAGAATATTATTGCAAAATCCATTGGAAGCAGTTAAGCGGTGTGAAATAATACAGATAAAAAATCCCTGTTCTTAAGAACAGGGAATTTTTTATTATACAAATACCGTAATTACATATCCTATATATCCTGCAAGCATTACTATGCCCTGCCATCTTTGGAATTTCTTTGTAATTATTGTCGGGAATACCGCAACGCTGATTGCCGCAAGACAAACAATCATATCAATTGTTACCGATGATGCCGATACGGCGAGAGCACCTGTGCCCTTGCCCATTGATACGAATGAGCAAATCGGAAGAATAAGTGTAAGGTCTATAATGTTTGCACCTAAAATGTTGCCGACCGAAAGTGCACCGAGCTTCTTTCTGAGTGCTGTAATTGTTGTAACAAGCTCGGGCAGCGATGTGCCGATTGCAATGGCAATTACGCTGATAACACGCTGCGGAACATTGAGTGATTTTGCAATCTGTGTTCCGTAGTCAACAAGCAAATCCGCACCGATTATAATTCCTGCCGCACCGAGTGCAAAGAAAATAAGGTTTTTTGCCCAATCCTTACCTGTTGCACTTTCCTTTGTGGGAACAATATCGTCCTCCTCCTGAAGTCCGATGTTTGTGGGTGAGGGCTCAATTTGTGTTTGCTCGTTTTTCATTGAAATAAAGTTTTCGATGAAAAATGCAATGAAAATTATTATTAAGACAATTAAGCCGATTGTTGAAAGCCTGAAATAGCTGTTTGTTTCGCCCTCAAAGGTAAGCTCCTGCTTTGCTGTAAAGATACATCCCAAAACAAGACCGACAGATGCAAGAAACATCATAATACCTTTAGGAGCAAACTCCTTGCGCTTAACGGCAAACGGCATACATACAATAAATATACCCATAATCATTGCCGTGTTAGCGGTAACAGAGCCTATGGCATTTCCTGCCGCCATATCAACATTACCCTTTGCCGTTGCCTGAACGCTTACTATCATTTCGGGCAGGGTAGTTGCTATCGAAACGATTGTTGCGCCGATAACAAACTTTGGAATACCGAGAACCTCGGCAATCCAGCTTGAGCTGTCAACAAACCAGTCACCGCCCTTGATGATGAGAACCAGACCGACTATGAATAAGCCGTACATTAAAACAGTTTCCATAATTAGACCACCTATATTATATTTTTTGTGTAACAATATAATAATAAACTCTTTACACTATAATTGTCAATAAAAACTATGTTGTACTGACACATTATTTATGATATAATTAAAAAAACGAATATCGGGAGGGTAATATGAATAAAAATAAAAGCCTTTTTCTATATATAATTCCCGCTGCCGTAGCTGTTATTATTCTCATTTGCTTTGCGGTTAGCGGTCATATTACAAAAAATGCAGATAAAGAAAATCCTACTGCGCAGACCTCTGTTTCGGTAGTGAATGAGGATACAACTGCCAAGCCTGACAAAAGCACTAACTCAAAGGTGACTATTACCGCAGTAGGTGACAATTTAATTCACAACACCTTAATTGCGGCAGGTGAGCAGGAGGACGGTACTCTTGATTATACCGCACTTTATGCAAATATCAAGCCGGAAATTGAAAAGGCAGATATTGCCGTAATCAATCAGGAAACCATACTCGGCGGCTCATCGTTTGAATATACGGGTTATCCGAGCTTTAATTCTCCGTGGGAGATAGGCGATGCGGCTATTGACGCAGGCTTTGATATTTTTACCTGCGCCACAAACCATTCTCTTGATATGGGCTGGGCAGGAATAGAAAAGGAAGCAGAGTATTTCAGTCAGCATAAAAATGTTGTTCAGCTCGGCTTAAATACAAGCGAAGAAAGAAATATTACCTATTACGAGAAAAATTCAATAACCTTTGCTTTGCTTAATTATACCTACGGAACAAACGGAATACCGCTTCCGTCGGACAAGCCATGGTGTGTTAACCTTTTTGACAAGGACACGGTAACAAAGGATATTAAGCAAGCACGCGAAAACAGCGATGTTGTAATAGTTTTTGCTCATTGGGGAACTGAAAACAGCTCTGAAATTTCCGATTATCAAAAGGAGTACACCAAGCTGTTTTCAAATCTCGGTGTTGATATTGTTATCGGAACACATCCGCACACGCTTCAGCCTGTTAAGTGGGTTACAAATAAGGAAACAGGCAAAAAAATGTTAGTTTATTATTCTCTGGGTAATTTTATTTCTCATCAAATTCAGCCGTTTCAGCTTGTAGGCGGTATGGCGGAAATTACCGTTGAAAAGAAAAATGATGAAATTGATATAAGCACCGCAAGGCTTGTGCCGGTTGTCTGTCATTACAAAAAGGGCGAAAGCGGAAAATTTGAATTCAATGTTTATAAGCTCAAGGATTATACCGATGAAATCGCATCAACTCATTCTCAGTCCGGCGCAAGTCGAGAATACTTTGAGGAATATGTAAACGATGTTGTGAGTGAAGAATTTTTAAAATAATCGGTTTTATGTTTAAATTGCACAAAAACTTTTAGCGTGATTGTTTGCTCACGATTTATAATCGACAAAATTGCACAAAAATGTTGACAATTCTTTTTTGAGAAAGTATAATGGCATTGTAGTAAGAACGAGGGCGTTCCACACAGGTGGAGTGCCCTCGCTTTTTTTATTGCCCAAATGAATTTTATTTAAGAGAGGAGTATTTACAATGAGTAAGTACACAAAGGAAGACATTCTTAAAAGTGCAGAGGAAAACGGCGTAGAATTTATCAGACTTCAGTTTACCGATGTTTTCGGTATTATGAAGAATGTTGCAATCACAAGCTCACAGCTTGAAAAAGCTCTTGACAATGAATGTATGTTTGACGGTTCGTCAATTGACGGCTTTGTAAGAATTGACGAGTCGGATATGTATCTTCATCCCGATTATGACACATGGACAATTTTCCCATGGAGAAAGCACCAGAACGCACAGACTGCCCGTCTTATTTGTTCTGTTTATTGTGCGGATAACAAAACACCGTTCCTCGGCGACCCGAGAAATGTTCTTCAGAAGGTAATGGACGAAGCAGCAGAAATGGGATATTCCTTTAATGTAGGTCCTGAGTGTGAGTTCTTCCTTTTCAAGCTTGACGAGGACGGCAACCCGACAACAACCACAGGCGACGAGGGTGGATACTTTGACCTTAACCCAATCGACCACGGCGAAAACTGCCGTCGTGATATCTGCCTTGCTCTTGAAGAAATGGGCTACACAATCGAGGCTTCTCACCACGAGGTTGCAGAAGGTCAGCACGAGATTGACTTTAAGTTTGACGAGGTAATGACAACTGCCGACCGTGTAATGACCTTTAAGCATGTTGTTAAAACATATGCTACAAAGCACGGTCTTCACGCTACATTTATGCCAAAGCCGATTTACGGTATTAACGGCTCAGGTATGCACACAAATATGTCACTTACAACTACCGATGAAAACGGCAAGGTTGTAAATGCATTCTATGATCCCGAAAGTCCTGACGGACTCAGCAAGATTGCACACAGCTTTATAGCAGGTATTCTTGCTCATATTAAGGGTATTGCTGTTTACTCAAACCCAACAGTTAACTCTTATAAAAGACTTGTTCCCGGTTACGAGGCTCCGACCTATATTGTTTGGTCTGCTTCAAACCGTTCCTGCCTTGTTCGTATCCCTGCCGCAAGAGGAATGGGTACTCGTGTAGAGCTTCGTTGTCCCGACCCGGCCTGCAACCCTTATCTTGAAATGGCACTTTGCCTTGCTGCAGGTCTTGATGGTATCAAAAAGGGTATGGAGCCTGCTCCTGCTGTTGATTACAATGTATTTGACCTCAGTGATGCAGAGCTTGCAGAAAGAGGCATTGAATGTCTTCCGGGCTCTCTTGAAGAGGCAATTAAGGCTTCTGAGGCTGATGAGTTTATTAAGGAAACAGTAGGCGACCACATCTTCAATGCTTATACAGAAGGCAAGAAGAATGAGTGGGACGATTATCGTACAAAGGTATCTCAGTGGGAGATTGATAATTATATTATCAGATATTAAGCCCTCTCTTATGGCATATTCATGCCATCTGTTAAACCGGTGTCAGCGGATGCCGGCACCGGTTTAGCCATATTTTATTTCGGCACAATGGGGTGTCTGTTTTATGTAAAACAGACACCTCTTTTATTTTTATTTCTTTTTAAGGATTCTTATTCATACATTCACAGTATTGTGTCTGTCAAAAGCTAAAGGAGGAGATAATATGAGTACAGAATCAATTTTGGAAATCGTAGACGGTGAAGCCTTTGCCATATGGTTTCTTATAGGTGCGGCGCTTGTTTTCTTCATGCAATGCGGCTTTGCTATGGTAGAAACAGGATTTACAAGGGCAAAAAATGCAGGTAACATCATAATGAAAAACTTGATGGATTTCTGTATCGGTGCTCCGATGTTCATTTTGTTAGGCTTCGGTCTTATGATGGGCGAGGAATGTCTTGGCGGTCTTGTGGGAATGCCTACATTGGGACTTCTCACCGATTACACGGGAAATGTTGAAAATTGGTCAAGCTTTGTTTTCAACCTTGTTTTCTGTGCAACTGCGGCAACAATCGTTTCGGGTGCGATGGCGGAAAGAACGAAATTCCTTTCATACTGCATTTATTCTGCGGTTATTTCGGCAGTTGTTTATCCGATTGAGGCAGGCTGGATTTGGAATCCGAAGGGTTGGCTCTTAGTAAGAGGCTTCCACGATTTTGCAGGCTCAACCGCTATTCATATGGTCGGCGGTATTGCGGCGCTCATAGGTGCGGCAATGCTTGGTCCTCGTATCGGTAAATATAAGGTTGATAAAAAAACAGGCAAGAAGGTAGCAAAGGCTATCCCCGGTCATTCGCTTACCCTCGGTGCTCTCGGTGTATTCATCCTTTGGTTTGGCTGGTACGGCTTCAACGGTGCTGCGGCAACCTCTACCGAATCTCTTGCGTCAATATTTGTTACAACAACGCTTTCACCCGCTATTGCAACAGTAGTTACAATGATATTCACTTGGATTAAGGATGGAAAGCCCGATGTTTCAATGGCACTTAACGCCTCTCTTGCAGGACTTGTGGCAATTACTGCACCCTGCGATTGTGTAGATGCACTCGGTTCTATAATCATCGGTGCGGTTTCAGGTATTCTTGTTGTAGTTGCAGTAGAGTTTATTGATAAAAAGCTCAAGATTGATGACCCTGTAGGTGCAGTTGCCGTTCACGGCGTTAACGGTATCTGGGGTACAATTGCAGTAGGACTTTTCTCAAACGGTATGGATGGCGTCGGTAAGGGCTTGTTCTACGGCGGCGGATTTAAACAGCTTGGTATTCAGCTTGTAGGCTTTATTAGTGTTGCCGCTTGGACAGCAGTTACTATGTTTATTGTATTCGCTGTTATCAAGAAAACTGTCGGACTCAGAGTATCGGCAGAGGAGGAAATCAAGGGACTTGATGCTACCGAGCATAATCTTCCTTCGGCATATGCAGACTTTATGCAGCCGGGCTTTACTCCCGATGTTATCGGCGAGCTACCTGTTTCGATTACCTCTGCTTCGGCTCCTGTCGAAAAGGCTGTTCCTGTTGAAAGCTATACAACCTCGACAGATGAAAGCAAGCTGACAAAGGTTGTAACGATATTCAATCCTGCTAAATTTGAGCTTCTAAAAGAGGCAATGAATTCTATCGGTGTTACGGGTATGACTGTAACAAATGTTATGGGCTGCGGTACTCAAAAGGGACATATCAAAAAGTACCGTGGTGTTGAGATAGAAGAAATGAATCTCAATCCTAAAATGAAGCTTGAAATGGTTGTTTCTGCCGTTCCTGTCAGCACGGTTGTTGACACGGCACGAAAGGTGCTTTACAGCGGAAATATCGGCGACGGCAAAATCTTTATTTATGATGTTGAAGATGTTGTTAAGGTTCGTACCGGTGAAACAGGCTATGATGCTCTTCAGGGCGAATAAGCAAGTATAATGATTGTGGCGACTCTGTTATTACAGCAGAGTCGCTATTGTTATAAATATACGGCAATATACATTAAAAAATGTATAAAGTTGCAAGAAATATAAGTAAATATGTGATATTATACATAAAATTCGCTGTTTTTCGTATTATTTTCTATATCCACAATTATTGACTGACGGGAATATATTGTGTAAAATTTAATTAGCATAAGTGTAATATGCTTTAATAAATGCACTTTAAGGAGTGATGAATATGTTAAAAGAGGGAGAAATCAGAATTCCGTCAGGCTGTGCCATTGCTGCAATTATTGACAGAAAGGGTAACAGAATAAACGGCTCTGAAATCATAAAGTCAATCGCTCTTATGCACGACCGTTCAAACGGTCTTGGAGGCGGCTTTGCCGCATACGGAATTTACCCGGAGCATAAGGACGAATATGCAATTCATGTCTTTTTTGACAATCCAACCGCAAAAAAGGAATGTGAGGATTTTCTTTTCAGGCATTTTAATATTGATGTTGCCGAAAAAATTCCTACTAAGCAGGTTGAAAGCATTGAAAAGGGACCTGATATTTGGAGATACTTCGGCAAGGCGAACAGAGTTCGTATGAAGGATGCGCGTCTTGACGAGCTTGAGTATGTTGCTCAATGCGTAACAAAGGTAAATAACGCAATAGACGGCGCATATATCTTTTCAAGCGGAAAGAATATGGGTTGCTTTAAAGCTGTAGGCTACCCTGAGGATGTCGGCGAATTCTATATGCTTGATCAGTACGAAGCGTATATTTGGACTGCACACGGCAGATTCCCAACTAATACTCCCGGCTGGTGGGGAGGCGCTCATCCCTTTAATATTCTTGATTGGTCAATTGTTCATAACGGCGAGATTTCATCATATGATGCAAACCGCAGATACATTGAGCAATTTGGATATATCTGCACAATGCAGACTGATACAGAGGTTATAACCTATCTGTTTGACCATTTGCTAAGGCATCACAATCTTCCCATCGAGGTTGCCGCAGATGTTCTTACTGCACCCGAATGGGACGAAATTGACAGAATGGATGACGAAAGACGCGAATACTTTACAAACCTTCGTTCGATTTATAACGGTGCGCTTGTAAACGGACCGTTTTCGGTTATTCTCGGCTCAAACAAGGGACTGCTTGCAATCAATGACAGACTCAAGCTTCGTTCTCTTACTGCCGCAACAAAGGGCAACAGAGCTTATTTTGCATCGGAGGAGTCGGCTATTAGAATTATCTGCCCGAATCCCGACGAGGTTTGGTCGGTTTCGGGTGCCGAGCCTGTCTTCATTCCTCTTGAAATTGACGAAAAGGAGGCTGACGAATAATGATAAATTACATTCCCCGAAGATTTACAATTGTCAGGGACAAAGAGCTTTGTATTAACTGTGGCTGTTGCGTTCGTCAGTGCTCAAACGAATGTCATTATTTTGACGAGGACGGCAAAACAGTTCTCTGCAATTCAAACAATTGCGTTGCCTGTCACAGATGTGTTGACCTCTGCCCGACAGGTGCACTTCGTATAGAAAAATATGTGTGCGATTACCGTGATAATGCTAACTGGACACCTCAGTATCAGCAGGAAATCTGCCGTCAGGCAGAAACGGGATCGGTTTTGCTTTCGGCAATGGGCAATCCAAAGCCATATCCTATTTATTGGGACAGAATTTTGCTCAACGCCTCTCAGGTAACGAATCCGTCAATTGACCCACTTCGTGAGCCTATGGAAATTCGCACAATCCTCGGCAGAAAGCCCGAAAAGCTTGAGGTCGAGAAAAAGGGTAAATCAATAACAAAAATGCCGCCTCAGGTTATGCTTGAAACACCGATTATGTTTTCTGCTATGAGCTTCGGTTCAATTTCACTTAATGCGCAGAAATCACTTGCAATGGCGGCAAAAGAGCTTGGAACTCTGTTTAACACAGGTGAGGGCGGACTTCATCCCGAATTAAACGATTACGGTGATTATGCAGTTGTTCAGGTGGCTTCGGGTCGTTTCGGTGTTCACAAGGGATATCTTAATAATTCAAAATTTGTTGAAATAAAAATCGGTCAGGGTGCAAAGCCGGGTATCGGCGGTCATCTTCCGGGTGAAAAGGTTAATGTCGAGGTATCTAATGCCAGAATGATTCCCGAGGGCTCCGACGCTATTTCTCCTGCTCCGCACCACGATATTTATTCTATCGAGGATTTAAGACAGCTTATTTGGTCGCTCAAGCAGGCAACTGAGGGAAAGAAGCCCGTATCGGTAAAAATTGCCGCAGTTCATAATGTTGCAGCAATAGCCTCAGGCTGTGCAAGAGCAGGTGCAGATATTGTTGTCATCGACGGATTTAGAGGCGGAACGGGTGCCGCACCTACAAGAATTCGCGACAATGTCGGTATTCCTATTGAGCTTGCACTCGCCACAGCAGACCAAAGACTTCGTGACGAGGGTATTCGCTCAACAGTATCACTTGTTGCAGCAGGAAGCTTTCGTTGCTCATCGGATATCGTAAAGGCGATTGCTCTCGGTGCAGACGCTTGTTATGTTGCATCGGCTCCGCTTATTGCAATTGGATGTCATATGTGCCAGACCTGTAACACAGGCAAATGCAACTGGGGTATTGCAACTCAGCGTCCCGACCTTACAAGAAGGCTGAATCCCGAAATTGCCCACAAAAGAGTAATAAATCTTATTGACGCGTGGAACCACGAGATAAAAGAAATTATGGGCGGTATGGGTATCAATTCAATTGACTCATTAAGAGGAAACAGGCTTATGCTCAGAGGTATAGGGCTTAATGAAAAAGAGCTTGAAATACTCGGCATAAAATATGCGGGAGAATAGGAGGTAGTTATATATGAAAAAGGTATTCGCAAGAGAAGAGCTTTGCATTAACTGCCGACTTTGCGAGGTGTACTGCAAAACCGCTCACTCAAAATCAAAGGATGTAGTAAAGGCTTATAAAGCCGAGGAGCCTGCACCTGTAAGCAGAATTTCCGTTTACGGTGACAAAATTGCTTCTGTTGCCGTTAATTGCAGGCATTGTGATGACCCTGCGTGCGTAAAGGCGTGCATAACGGGAGCTATGACCAAGGATAAGAAAACAGGCATAGTTTCCGTAAACGAGGATAAGTGCATAGGCTGTATGACCTGTCTTGCGGTTTGTCCTATCGGCTGTATTAAGCAGGGTAACATTGCTTTTAAATGTGATTTGTGCCAAGGTGATGAGCCTGCGTGTGTAAAAAACTGCCCAAACAGAGCATTATTGTGGCTTGAAGCAGGAGGTGCTGAGAAATGAAATATGTAATCGTCGGTGCTTCTGCCGCAGGACTTGCCGCTGCCGAGGCTGTGCGAAAGCAGGACTCTTCTTCGCAGATAACGGTTTTGACTAATGAGGAATATTTGCCGTATTCCCGCCCGTCAATCAGCTATTACCTAAAAGGCAAGGTAAAGGAAAGCGATATGCCGCTTCGAAAAAGCACTTATTATAAATCAATGAAAATTGATGTTGTAACCTCTACAGAGGTTACCGCTATTGACAGAGATAAAAAAACAGTTAAGGCAGGCAGAAGGAGCTATCCGTATGACAGGCTGTGTCTTTGCACAGGCTCAAAGCCGTTTGTTCCGCCTATGGAAAATGTCAGCGGTAAGACAAATGCCTGCACCTTCCTTGACTTAAAATCAACAAAGCAGGTTAAAAATCTTGCAGACAAGAATACAAGAGCTGTTGTAATCGGCGCCGGACTTATCGGTATGAAGGCGGCTGAGGGACTTGTTAAAATATGCAAAAGCGTAGATGTTGTTGAGCTTGCACCGAGAGTCCTTCCGTCAATACTTGATTCAACATCGGCTAAGCAGGTTAAAAAGCATCTTGAAAATAACGGAATAAAATTTCATCTTGAAAATACGGTAGTAAAAGCAGCTTCAAAGGGTAAGCAGATTACCGGAGTCGTTTTGAATGACGGCAAAAAGCTCAACTGTGATTTGCTTATTATTGCAGTCGGTGTAAGGCCTCAGACTGATCTTGCCGAAAAAGCAGGACTTGAGGTTAACAGAGGAATTGTCACCGATATTCATACAATGCAGACGAGCGACAGGGATATCTATGCAGCAGGGGATTGCTGTGTGTCCGAGGATATGCTTGACGGATCAAAAAAGATTATTGCCCTTTGGCCTAACGCAGTTCTTCAGGGAACGGTTGCAGGCAACAGAATGGCAGGCGGAGATATGCTTCTTGACGGAGCATATGCTGTTAATGCCATAGACTTTTTCGGGCTGAGAATATGCACCTGCGGTCTTATTAACGCACAGGGTGAGCTGTATCGCGACAAAATTAAGACAGACGGCGATTCATACAAGCGTCTTGTTTTTGAGGGCGATAAGCTTGTCGGATATGTGCTTATTAACTCAAGCGAAAACGCAGGAATATATACAAATCTTATTTCAAGCAGGGTCAGCCTTGACACCCTCGAGGGTGATATTATGGATAATCCGTCAATATTTATGTTTGATAAAGAAACAAGAATAAATAAGCTGAGAGGGGGAGTTTTGATATGACGATTGAAGCAGGACTTACCCGATATGAAAAGGTGAATGAGGATATAAATAACGAGCTTTCAAAGCGCAGTAAGGTAACCGTTAAGGATGTTAACGGTCAAAGATATATCGGCTGTGCGCTTGACGAGGGCAAAACGATTGAGGTGCACGGTACACCGGGCAACGATATGGCTTGCTATCTTAACGGAGGCAGGGTGGTTGTTTACGGCAACTGTCAGGACGCAGTAGGCAACACAATGAACGGCGGTGAAATAATAGTTCACGGTCATTCCGGTGACGCTATGGGCTACGGAATGCGTGACGGTCAAATTTATATAAGAGATAATGTTGCATGCCGCGGCGGTATTCATATGAAGGAATTTCGTCAAATGCGACCTGTTCTTGTTATCGGAAAAAATGCCGGCTCCTTTCTCGGTGAATATATGGCTGGTGGAACGATAGTTCTTTTAGGCCTTGATATGAAAAGGGGAGAAAAGCTTTTCGGTACTCATTGTGCGTCGGGTATGCACGGAGGCAAAATATTTGTAAGAGGTGCTTTTCCCAAGGAAAATCTAAGTGCTAATATTAAGGTTGTAAATCTTGATGAAACGGACAAAAAAGAGCTTGAGGGATATGTTAAAAAGTATTGCAGATATTTCGGCGCAGATTATAAAGCCATAATGTCAAAGGGCTTTAAGAAGCTTGTTGCGGCAACATCAAGACCGTATGCAAATTTATACACACCAAACTAATTTTATCGGGAGCGAACGCTTATGTTTAACAGTTTACACGAGGAATGCGGAGTGTTCGGCATTTTTGAAAACAAAACCACCGATGTTGCACATTCGGTTTATCTTGCTCTTTATGCTCTTCAGCATCGAGGACAGGAAAGCTGTGGCATTGCCGTTAATGATGACGGAGTTTTCAGACACCACAGGGGCGACGGGCTTGTGCCGGATGTTTTTACAGGCAGTAATCTTGAGCATTTGGGCTTGGGCAATATGGCAATCGGTCATGTAAGATATTCGACAACAGGCGGTAAAAACGCAAATAATATTCAGCCTCTTGTAATCAGGCATATCAAGGGTAATCTTGCGGTTGCGCATAACGGAAATCTCGTTAATGCTCCTGAGCTCAGAAAGCAGTTTGAGTTAAAGGGAGGAATTTTTCACGGCACCTCGGATACTGAGTCGATTGCCTATTCAATTGTTGCAAACCGCTTAACAAGCAAAAGCACGGAGGAGGCAATTGAAAAGGTTATGCACACAATCAAGGGTGCATATTCCTGTGTTGTTATGACTGCAACAAAGCTGATTGCCTTTCGCGACCCTAACGGCTTTAGACCGCTTTCGCTCGGCAAAACGCCCGACGGTGCTTGGCTTGTTTCGTCGGAAAGCTGTGCTTTTGACACCTTGGGCGGTGAATTTGTTAGAGATATTCTCCCCGGTGAAATAGTTGTTATCGGTAATGACGGTGTTCGCTCAATTAAAACGCATTGCAAAGGCAAGGGCAATATCTGTGTGTTTGAATATATTTACTTTGCTCGCCCCGATTCTGTTATTGAGGGCTCGTCTGTTCAGCACGCAAGAATGAGGGCAGGAGCCTTTCTTGCAAAGGAAAGTCCTGTTGAAGCAGATATTGTTATCGGTGTTCCCGATTCGGGACTTGATGCAGCTCTTGGCTATGCAAATGAAAGCGGTATACCATACGGTATAGGCTTTATCAAAAACAGATATATCGGCAGAAGCTTTATTCAGCCGACTCAGGGACAGCGAAATAATGCTGTAAAAATCAAGCTCAATGCAGTTAAGGAAAATATTAACGGCAAAAGAGTTATAATGATTGATGACTCAATAGTGCGCGGAACAACCTGCGCAAGAATTGTAAGGCTTCTTCGCGAGGCAGGTGCAAGGGAAGTGCATATGAGAGTGTCCTCTCCGCCGTTTAAATATCCGTGCTTTTTCGGAACAGATGTTGACTCACAGGAAAATCTTATTGCCTGTCGATTTGACACAGTTGATGAAATTGCAAGGGAAATCGGTGTAGATAGCCTTGCCTTTCTCTCTGTTGAGGCTACGCATAAGCTTGCAGAAAATTCTGAATGTGGCTTTTGTGACGGTTGCTTTACAGGTAATTATCCGATAGAGGTTCCAAAGGAGCAGCCAAAGGATAAATTTGAAGAAAAGCTAAATCAGTTTTCGCCTTATTATCAGGTGCTCGACTGATAGAATAAAAGCAGACCTTTCGGAAATTAAATTCCAAAAGGTCTGTTCTTTTTATTTCACCTTAACTTTTATTGTTTTGCTCCAGGGGTAATATGTTGTTTTGTTTTTTGTTTTTTTGTATGCTCTTACGCGTACATAATAATTCTTTTTGCTTTTTGCGGTTTTCAGCGTTGTCGAGGTTTTTGATGAGGAAGCCTTTACCGAAAGGAAATTCCTTTTGAAATTACTTGTGGTTGACCACATTATCTCATATCCGCTGACACCGCTGACCTTTGTCCATTTAACTGTTATTCGCTTAGTCTTGCTTGATTTAGCACTGTTTAAGGTTACAACATTGTTTTTCGTTTTAATTGATACGGCGGAGCTTTTTGGTCCTTTGTATTCTGTGCCGTTAAACATAGCATATGCAAGCACCTTATACTTGTATGTTTTGTTAGGCTTAAGCTTTGTCAGCTTTACAGAGCTTTTACTGCCGCCGTTAACATTTTTATGATATACATATTTCTTTTTAGAGGAATCATAGATGTATACGGAATATCCCGACGCATTTTGCACGGGAGTCCATTTTAGAGTAACATAATCATTCCCCGAGCTTGCCTTCACTCCCGTTACCTTTGGTATAACGGTTGAAACAGTTACCTCGTTACTGAAGCTTCCGTATATTACCGTTGAGCCGTTTGGCACAATTGCCTGCACTCTGAAGGTGAATGAATGATTTGGCGCAATACCGTAAATCGTCAGCGAGGGCGTGGGTACTGCCGCATAATTTACCCACTGGCCGTTTGACAAAATTTGAACCTGATATGCACTTGCACCGTAGGTGCCGTTCCAAACTAAGGTTGCATTATTGTCAACCAATGACGCTAATGTAAGACCTGTGGTTACCACCTCGTAGGGTATATTATTGAATACGGGGATTACAAATTTCTTTGTTATTCCCAAAATGTTTGCCTTGGCATATCCGTTATATGTTGTTACCGCTTCGCTTGAGGCTGCGGCAACATTTTTCATATACTCATTAGTAAAAGGATTAGATGAGGCGGGGTTTACATTGAATTTCTGCAAATAACCGCTTGGTTGATTTTTAAAGCTTCGTGCTATGTATTTCGCACCGTAATAAATCGCCTTGTAGGGATTTGTCCAAGGTCTGCCAAGTCCTGAGTCGGTATCACCCAAATATGTGGTTCTGCAATGAGCCTTAAGCACATAACCGCTTGCACCCTCAATGTATTTTCCGTTTGACTCGGTATAAAGTCTTACATAGTAATAATCGCCCTTGTTGGCTCTCCAAGTCATATACTGACCGGACTTAATGGGCGTTGCCGTTCCGCCGACAGCACCTGTTGCGGAATCGTATTTGGAATAAAGAGTTGAATTGCTGTTAAGCTTTAGAAAGCCTGCCGCCCAGGCAAGTCCGTCTGACGCACCTGTATAAGCACCTATGTTGTAGTAATTATAAATACCCTGAAAAGGACTTACCGTTCCGCTTACGGCAGATGCCGATGCGTTTGCTCCGCCGTTTTCCTGCCTGATTTTTGAGGCAAGATAATAAGCGCTCATACCGCTGTCATTTGCGGCCTTCATAATTACATCCGAATATTTTGTTGTGCTGTCATAAAGCTTAACGGAGCCGCTTGTTGTTCGGTAAGTGATTAAAGAGTCGTACATCCATGTGCCGTAAAGTATAGCCTCAACTCCTGCTTTTGTCTGCGTTCCGTCATATGCCGTTGATTCAAACTGAAAAATATGTTCCTCGCTCAGCCAGTTTCGAGGATCCATATAGTATTCGACTGCTTTTTCCGATGCCGAAACCCAGCCTCCTGCCTCCTGCACAACACATGAGCCGTTAACATAGCATTTACTGCAGCTGCAGTACATTGACGAATCATAAAGCGAGCATTTTTGAATAAGCTGGTCGGAATGCGGATTTCTCTCACCGTTTACAGCATACTGCCAATCCATATTTGTAATAAGCGGCTCAAAAATCCAGTTTGGATATTTATTGTGAAGCTGAGTCAGCTTTTGTATGTAGCTTTCGGGAAAGCCCTTGCTTCTAAGCTCGTCCTCATAGCTTGCCGCCTTTGCATAAAAGCAGGGGACAGAGCAGGTGAGAACAAAAACAAATGACATAAATAAAGCAAGTGTTCTTTTCATCATATTTACCCCTTTGATGTGGTGTAGGGTACCGTTACCCTAAAAATATTGTAGCATTTTGTAATATTTAAGTCAACTTTGTTAATAATTTTGTAATATGTAAAATTTTGTGAAATGTATTGACAAACAATCAAAAATTGTATATTATTGTCACAAAGGGTGATGAAAAATGGATAAAAAAGAACTGTCTAATATACTGAAAACATACAGAAAAGAAGCAAAGCTTACACAACAGCAGGTCGCAGACGCATTGGAAATTAAACGCAGTGCCTATGCCTATTATGAGATCGGAAAAAGTGCTCCCAAGCTTCCGACATTAAAAAACATTGCAAAGCTTTATAACATCAGCGTTGATGTTTTGCTTGAAGAGAACGGGCACGAGCTTGATTCCGTTGAGCAAAGCTACTCAAACGAGTTTGCAATTAAAGACTCCTTTAACGAGCTTTCAAGCTTTGAACAGGCTGTTGTTCTTAAAATGAGGCTTATGTCAAACGAAGAAAAGAAAAAGCTTGCCGAAATGCTTTGCGGCGAATAAAATAACCCTCCGTACAGGAGGGTTATTTTATTGCTTATTTCTTTTTCATTTCCTTTTGATACTCTTTAGTGTCCCTTGCAAGCTTGCCGGAAAGAATAATCAGGCAAATCAAATTCGGTATTGCCATAAGTCCGTTTGCAATATCCGAGAAGGACCAAACAATGTCGAGCGAAACTGTTGCACCTATAAAAGTTAAAACAGAGAATACCACTCTGTATATGTAGCAGTAAATAGGCTTTTTGAGCATAAATTCAAGTGCCTTTTCGCCGTTATATTCCCAGCCGAGAATTGTTGAAAATGCAAAGAGGATTATTCCGATTGTAACAAGTATTCCTCCTACCTTGCCGAGTGCGGTTTCAAACGCCGCTATTGTAAGTGCGGCACCCTGGGCATCGGTTTTGCCCAAAAGACCGCTTGATGCGATTGCAAAGCCTGTTATTGTGCAAACTATGATTGTGTCGATAAAGGTTCCGCACATATTGATATATCCCTGCTTTACATGGTGGTCGGATGTTGCCGATGCTGCAGAAATTGCGGCACTGCCGAGTCCTGCTTCGTTTGAAAATACACCTCTTGCAATACCGTAGCGCATAACAGTGAATATTGTTCCCGTTACACCGCCGGCAATTGCTTTGGGGTTGAATGCCATACTGAATATCTGAGCTAAGCCCTGAGGAAGATTTTTATAATTTATTATCACAACAAGAAGTCCTGCCGCAATGTAAAATACTGCCATTGCCGGAACGAGAACAGAGGAAACCTTTGAAATTGACTTGATACCGCCGAGAACGATTACAGCGGTGAGTACAGCCAAAAATATGCCGACTGCCGTTTTTGATACGCTGAAGGTTGAACTTACTGCACCTGCTATTGAATTAGCCTGAGTAGCATTTCCGATACCGAATGAAGCAAGCACGGTAAAAATTGCAAACATAACCGCTAAAAAACTGCCGAGCTTTTTGTTTGAAAGAGCGTTTTTTAGGGTATACATCGGTCCTCCGCACATCTCTCCCTTTTCGTTAACACTGCGGTATTTAAGGGCAAGCGCACATTCTGCATATTTTGTTGATATACCGAAGGCGGCGGAAATCCACATCCACACAAGTGCACCCGGTCCGCCCATAACCATTGCGGTTGCCACGCCGACAATATTGCCTGTTCCTACCGTTGCGGCAAGAGCCGTCATAAGTGCCGAAAACGGAGAAATATCACCGTCGCCGTTATCTGTTCGTCTTGATTCCTTGCTAAAAAGCATTTTAAGGGATTTGCCGAGATTTCTCCACGGAAGAAAATCAAGCCTTATCGTGAGAAAAATACCTGTTCCGACAAGAAAAACAAGCATCACAGGGCCCCAGACAAAATTACTTATGCTTTTTAAAATTTCTTGCAGCTGTTCCAAAAAAATCCTCCCCGAATAAATTTTTTACTATATTATCATATATATAAATTATAATCAATAATAATTTTAAGAGACTTTGTCTTTTTTTTGACAAAACCTCTTTTTTATCACAGATTATAAAGTCTTTTGGCATTTTCGTTTGTTATGTCAAGAAGCTCCTGAGTATCCATTTCAAGTACCTGAGCAATTTTTTCGGCAATATAAGGAATAAATGACGAGTCATTTCTTTTGCCTCTCATCGGAACAGGTGCAAGATACGGACAGTCTGTTTCAAGCACGAGCCTGTCGAGAGGTATTTCCTTAACTACCTCAAGGCTTTTTCTTGCGTTTTGAAAGGTAACAACGCCGTTAAGACCGATATACATACCGAGCTTAATTATTTCCCTTGCCATTTCCTTTGAGCCCGAAAAGCAATGCAAAACACCCTTAGGCTTTGCATTTTTTAAAATATCAAGCGTGTCACCGTGAGCCTCTCTGTCGTGAACGATAACAGGGAGTGAAAGCTTTTTTGCAAGCTCAAGCTGTGCCTCAAAGAATTTCTTTTGAATCTCCTTTGATGAGCACATCCAGTGGTAGTCAAGACCTATTTCACCGATTGCAACACATTTGCCGTTTTTGGCAAATTTCTCTATCAGCGTCAAATCGTCAAGGCTTGCTCCCTCAAGATTTTCGGGATGAAAGCCTGATGCAAAGTAAATGTAGTCATACTGCTGTGCCAAATCAAAATTAAATTGTGTTGAGTCAATATCACATCCACAGCTTACAACGAAAGAAACACCCTGACCTTGAAGCTTACCCAAAACGGCTTCGCGGTCAGGGTTAAATTTGCTGTCGTCATAGTGGGAATGTGTATCAAAAATATTGTGATACATTTATTATATTCCTCACTATCTGATTTTAGTACCGGCGGGCATACCGTCAACGAAAACAACCTTTACATCGTCCTCGCTCACATCTCCTGCAAGAAGCATACCGTTGCTCATTTCACCGCAGAGCTTTGCAGGCTTAAGATTTGCAACAATGATAACACTCTTGCCCGTTAAATCCTCAGGCTTATACCAAGGAGCAATTCCCGAAACAATCTGCCTTGGCTGTGAGCTTCCGTCATTAACGGTTATCTTGAGAAGCTTTTTAGCTCTTTTAATCGGCTCGCAGGCGGTAATCTCGGCAACCCTGAGCTCAACCTTTGAAAAATCGTCAAAGCTAATTTGAGCAAGTCCCTCTATTTCAGGCTTTTGCTGTGCCTTTTGAGCCTCCTCTGCCTGCTTTGCAATAAGAGCGTTAAGCTCTTCTATTTCTTTGTCAACATCAATTCTTGGGAAAAGAGCAGGTCCCTTGCATACCTTAACATCCTGAGGAAGAACATTGAACTTTGCAGAGCATTCGTAGGTTATAAGTGATGAGTCTGCACCTATCTGCTCCCAAACCTTAGGCATTGTTGTCGGCATAAAGCAGGAGAGCAGGGTAGTGGTAATTCTTATAGTCTCAAGAAGATTATAAAGAACACAGGCAAGCCTTGCCCTTTTGCTTTCATCCTTGCCGAGAATCCACGGCGTAGTTTCGTCGATATATTTGTTTGCTCTTGAAATAACCTTAAATATTTCCGCAAGGGCATTATTAAGCTGAGTTTCGTCAATAAAGCCGTCAACCTTATCTCTGAGTGAAAGTGCCATATTGATAAGCTCGTTGTCAATCTCGTCGCTTTCCTTTTCTGTCGGAATAACACCGCCGAAATACTTTTCAACCATAGCAACGGTTCTTGAAACAAGATTTCCCAAATCGTTTGCAAGGTCGGAGTTAATTCTGTTAATCATTATTTCATTTGAGAAGGAGCTGTCTGCACCGAGCGCCATTTCTCTTAAAATATGGTATCTGATGGCGTCGGCACCGTAGCGCTCGCCAAGAACAAGCGGGTCAACAACATTGCCGATTGACTTGCTCATTTTTTGTCCGTTAAAGGTTATCCAGCCGTGAACGGCAAGATGCTTTGGCAACGGAAGGTCGAGTGCCATAAGCATTGCAGGCCAGATGATTGCGTGAAAGCGCATAATATCCTTTGCAACCATATGCAAATCTGCAGGCCAGAATTTGTCAAAATCAGCGTATTTATCATTGTCATAGCCAAGCGCCGAGATGTAGTTTGAAAGCGCGTCAATCCAAACATATACAACATGCTTTTCGTCAAAGGTAACGGGAACACCCCATGTAAATGATGTTCTTGACACGCACACATCCTCGAGTCCGGGCTTTATGAAATTGTTTACAAGCTCAACAGCACGGGAGCGTGGCTGAAGATAATCGGTTTCAAGAAGTAATTTTTCAATCCTGTCGGCAAAAGGAGAAATTTTAAAGAAATAAGCCTCCTCCTCAGCCTCGGTTACCTCTCTGCCGCATTCGGGGCATTTGCCGTCAACAAGCTGGCTTTCTGTCCAAAAGGACTCACACGGTGTGCAGTATTTGCCGACATATTTGCCCTTGTAGATATATCCCTTGTCATACAAATCCTTAAAGATTTTCTGAACTGTTTCGATATGATAATCGTCGGTTGTTCTGATATATCTGTCATAGCTAATGTTCATATAGCTCCAAAGCTTTTTAAATATTTCGACTATTTCGTCAACATACTGCTTTGGTGTAATGCCCTTTTCATTAGCCTTTTGCTCGATTTTGAGACCGTGCTCATCTGTACCTGTGAGGAAAATTACCTCCTTGCCCTGCATTCTCCTGTATCTTGCGATTGAATCGCAGGCAACTGTTGTGTAGCAGTGACCGATGTGTGGATTTCCCGAAGGGTAGTAGATTGGCGTGGTAATATAAAACTTTTCCTTGTCAGCCATTTTATGACCTCCTTATATGTAAATTAGAGAAGAGAAGCAGCGCCTCTGTCAAGCATAAGCGTTACATCGGTATGAAACTGTAAAACAGATGCCGGGCACTGCGGTGTAACATTACCGTCAATAAGCTGCTTGATTGCTTTTGCCTTATTTTCTCCCAAAGCGATAATAAGTATTCTTTTTGCCTGCATAATTGAGCCGATACCCATTGTTACTGCGTGAGTCGGCACCTCCTCAATTGATTTGAAGAAACGGCTGTTATCCTTGATGGTGCTCTCTTTAAGCGCTACAACATGGCTCCATCTCTGGAAGCTGTCTGACGGCTCGTTAAAAGCAATGTGACCGTTTGAGCCGATGCCGAGAAGCTGAATATCAATTCCGCCTGCCGACTTGATTTTTTCCTCGTATGCCTTGCATTCTTTTTCGGGGTCGTCTGCATTACCGTCAAGGAAATTGATGTTTTCCTCAGGAATATTTATATGATCAAAAAGATTGTCGTGCATAAAACGGTGATATGAATTAACATCATTCACATCAAGCCTGCAGTATTCGTCAAGATTAAAGGTTGTTACCTTGCTGAAATCAACTGCTCCTGCCTCGTAAAGCTTAATCATATGGCCGTATGGCTTGAGCGGTGTTGAGCCTGTTGCAAGACCTAATACAGAGTTGGGCTTTGCAAGAACCTGTCCGCACATATAATTTCCTGCGGCAATACCGATTTGTTCTTCGTTGTCATATACAAGTACATTCATAGTTTTTTCCTCCGTTATTTTTCTTCACTATTTATCATCTTTTTATTATAAACTAATTATTTACCGTGTCAATGCAATTTTTCTTTTTTATGGAGCCAATGACATAAATTACCGCAATAAAGCCTAATGCTCCGATAACCGCGCCTGCCGTATCAATCGCCCAGTCGCTTATTTGGCACGAGCGCCCGTCAACAAAAAGCTGATGCACCTCGTCCGTAACGGCATATAAAGATGTTAACATAATTGCTCTTATGGGCATTTTTTTGCCGAAGCTTTGATACAAGGATAGATTAAGCAAAAAGCACAGTCCCGTAAACTCAAGGCAATGCGCAAGCTTTCTCACAATAAAATCGGTGAATAAATTATCTCCGAAAACGCTGATAAGCCATTCAAGAACGGCAGAGCTTTGCTCGGACGATTCCAGAGCGGTTCTTGACGAAAGCCAAAAGATTACACCCATGCACAAAGCGGTGAGTGTCCAAAGAAAAACAGATTTAATCCTTTCTGTCTGCATTTACAAAACACACCCTTCCGCTTCCGGGATGAAACTGAACACCGCTGACATTCTCTGCCTGAGCATAGTACGAGGACTTGAAAAACAGAGGCTTGACCGAATAATCGGAAAGCAAAGCCTTTTCACATTTTATTGTTGCAGAGGCAAGCTTTTGTGTCGAAGCCTTTTGCGCCTCCTCTAAAGCCTTGCTTGCTTTGTACGGAGCGGAAATATATCCCGAATTTACAATTTCGTCAAGGAAATTCAAGGCAAGACTGCTTGAAGCCTTAAACTCATAAATTGCCATATCGTATTCACCCTTTGACAGAGCAGTATTAAATTCCTCCTCTGAAAGAATGTTTATTTTAAGTGAAAAGGAAATGCTTCTGTCATCACCGTAGGAGGTTACCTTTCCGACAGAGCCCTGAATTCCCTGAACAAGCTGCTTTGCTATATCTGCATATTGCTCTGTTGCAATAACGGTAAAGGAGGCAGAGGACACGCCGATAGCCTCAAGTCCGTTTTTCCACAGCTCTATTGCTTTTTCGGTATTTTGAGATGGATTTATATTTCCGAGAGCCTTGTCGGCGGAAACACCTGCTACGGTACAGCTTGGCGGAGTAAGAGATGTTGCTCTTTCAAGATATTCCATACCCGATAAATCAATGTTCGATATTCCGAGGCAAACGGCCTCCCTAAGCTTCTTTTCGGTAAAGAGAAGATTGTTTTTGTTCAAAAGCATTGCAACGGTTGTGTTTGCATAGCTTGATGCCGTGATGTTGCTGTTTTTCAGCTTTTGATATTCCTCGCCCGAAATATAAGCCGCGTCATAATATCCGCTTTCAAGTCTTTCGGCAATCTCGTCATTTTCGCCGACAATTTTTAAAGTAATATCAGAAACCTTTGACGGATATTCGCCCGTGTACTGCTTGTTGTTTTTTAATATGTACGAGGCCTCAAGAATTGAGCTGACATAAAACTGACCGTTAAAAAGCGAATAGTCAAGACCGAGCCCGTATCTGCCCTTTGTTGCGTTAAAAAATTCCTCACTGCACGGCATTGCCGCGGCAGTAGTGAGCACCTTTAAAAACGAAGCGTCGGGAGATGCAAGCTCAATTTGCAGGGTGTAATCATCAAGAGCCTTGACACCGAGCTTATTTGCACTCATTTTGCCGGAATGTATTTCTACGGCATTTTTTATATTTGATATTGATGAAAAAAGAGGAGAGTCGGTATTTTTATCGGCTGTTCTTTGCAGGGCAAATACAAAATCATGTGCCGTGATATCGGGATTGAAGTCCTCACCCATAAGCTTTTGAACATTGCTTTCCTCCTCAATGTGCCATTTTGCACCCCTGCGAAGAGTAAAGGTATATACGGTTGAATTATCGTTTTTTTGCCAGCCTTCTGCAACACCGGCCTGCACCGTGCCGTCATCGTTAATTCTTATCAGTCCCTCAAAGCAGTTTTCCGCAATCAAAAATTCGTCGCCTGTTGAGGCAACCTGAGGGTCAAAGCTGTTTATGTTTCCTGAAAACGGATATATAAAGTCTATTAAAGAGGACTTTGACGAGCAGGCGCTCAAGAGTCCTGCCGAAATACAAATCACAAGAAATATACAAATTATTTTTTTTACTGCCTTCATCAATACTCACCTAAAAGAAACTTAGTAAAAAATATTATAACAAATATTATTGCCCAAATCAATAAAGGAAAGGAAGTAAATTTCATCAATTTTCAGAAACACACGGAGCCGTGTATTAAAAAGTTTTTGACTTTAATGAAAATTACACAAAAAAACAGTTGACATATTGCTTTTGTTAGTTTATATTATTAGTCATCTTAAAATGGAAATTTGCGCGTTTAATAAGATTTTTTATTAGATTTATGTAACGGAAAATTTACATTTTCAGGTCATAAAATTCGCTTAAATTCCCGTTTTTACGCAAAAAAATTATTGATCGGAGTGACTCTTATGGTAAATGTTAAGGATGTCCAGCTCGGCACAACCACAAGAAAAAGCTTTTCAAAAATCAATGAGGTTATGAAAATGCCGAATCTCATTGAGGTTCAGAAGAGCTCATATCAGTGGTTCCTTGATGAAGGTCTTAAAGAGGTGTTCAAGGATATCGGTCATATCACAGACTATACCGGTAATCTTGTGCTCGACTTTATTGACTATTCAATCGATGACGAGCCAAAGTATTCTATTGCTCAGTGCAAGGCGAGAGATGTAACCTACGCAAAGCCTCTCAAGGTAACGGCACGCCTTGTAAACAAGGAGACAGGCGAGGTTAAGGAAAACACAATATTTATGGGCGATTTCCCGTGGATGACAGATGCAGGTACATTTGTTATCAACGGTGCTGAAAGATGTATTGTATCTCAGCTTGTTCGTTCTCCCGGTGTTTACTACAATATGGACCACGACAAAACAGGTAAGGAATTGTTTACAAACACGGTAATTCCAAACCGCGGTGCGTGGCTTGAGTATGAAACCGACGCAAACGACCTTTTCTATGTTCGTATAGACAAGAACAGGAAGATTTATATCACAACCTTCCTTCGTGCGCTCGGTCTCGGTACCGATCAGGAAATCATTGATTTCTTTGGTGAGGACGAGAGAATTCTTGCAACAATTGAAAAGGATACAACAAAGAATCAGGAGGAGGCTCTTCTTGAGGTTTACAAGAAGCTTCGTCCCGGCGAGCCGCCAACGCTTGAAACGGCACAGGCTCATCTTGACGGTCTTTTCTTTGATGCACACCGCTACGACCTTTCAAGAGTCGGAAGATACAAATACAATAAAAAGCTTGCTATAAGCGACAGACTTAAAAATCAGACCTTAACACAGCCGATTATTTCTCCTATGGGCGAGCTTCTTGCAGACGCCGGCGAGAAAATCTCCGAAGAAAAAGCTATTGAAATTGAAAATGCAGGTGTTATGACTGCATTTATTGATGTTGACGGCAGAGAAATCAAAATCGTGTCAAACGGTATGGTTGATATCGAAAAGTACATTGATTTTGACTGCAAGCCTTACGGCATTAACGAAAAGGTTTCTTACAGAGTTCTCAGCGAAATTCTTGAAAAGTGCGGCGATGACGAGTCGGCACTTAAAGAAGAAATTGAGCTTCGTGCAGATGACCTTATTCCAAAGCACATCATCATTGACGATATTTTTGCAACTGTATCATATCTTATTAACCTCGCCTTCGGCGTAGGCTCACTTGATGATATTGACCACCTTGGAAACAGAAGAATTCGTGCAGTAGGCGAGCTTCTTCAAAATCAGTTTAGAATAGGCTTTACAAGAATGGAAAGAGTTATCCGTGAAAGAATGACTCTTCAGGCACAGGACGATGACGGAGAGATTACTCCTCAGGCACTTATCAACATCAGACCTGTTGTTGCCGCTATTAAAGAGTTCTTCGGTTCGTCACCGCTTTCACAGTTTATGGACCAGAACAATCCTCTTGCAGAGCTTACACATAAGAGAAGACTTTCAGCTCTCGGTCCCGGCGGTCTTTCAAGAGATCGTGCAGGCTTTGAGGTTCGAGATGTTCACTATACCCACTACGGCAGAATGTGTCCTATCGAAACACCTGAAGGTCCTAACATCGGACTTATCTCATATCTTGCTTGTTACAGCCGTCTTAATGAATACGGCTTCATCGAGGCCCCTTACCGTAAGGTAGATAAGGAAACAGGAGTTGTAACCGACGAGGTTGTATATATGACAGCCGATGTCGAGGACAGATATGTTGTTGCTCAGGCTAACGAGCCTCTCGACGAGCAGGGCAGATTTGCCAATTCAAGAGTAACCTGCCGTTATCGTGATGAGTTTATGACTCTTCCTCCTGAAAAGGTAGATTATATGGATGTATCGCCTAAGATGGTTGTTTCCGTCGCTACGGCAATGATTCCTTTCCTTGAAAACGATGACGCTAACCGTGCTCTTATGGGTGCTAACATGCAGCGTCAGGCAGTTCCGCTTCTCAAAACCGATGCTCCCGTAGTAGGAACAGGTATGGAATACAAGGCTGCTTACGACTCGGGTGTTGTTGTTATCGCCGAGAGAGGCGGTACAGTAACAGCTGTTGACGCAGATACAATCGAAATCACCGTTAAGCCCGGTGAGGTTGACAAGTATGAGCTTGTTAAATTCCAGGGCTCTAACCAAGGCACCTGCATCAATCAGCGTCCTATCGTTTCTCTTCATCAAAAGGTAGAGGACGGACAGGTTATTGCCGACGGTCCTGCAACCTGCAACGGTGAGATTTCACTTGGTAAGAACGCACTTATCGGATTTATGACCTGGGAGGGATATAACTACGAGGATGCTGTTCTTATAAATGAAAAGATAGTAAGAGATGATGTTTATACTTCAATCCATGTTGTTGAGCACGAGATTGAAGCAAGAGATACAAAGCTCGGTCCTGAGGAAATCACAAGAGATATTCCGAATGTGGGCGAGGACGCTCTTAAGGACCTTGATGCAGACGGTATTATCCGTATCGGTGCAGAGGTTCATTCGGGCGACATTCTTGTAGGTAAGGTAACACCTAAGGGCGAAACCGAGCTTACTGCTGAGGAAAGACTTCTCAGAGCAATCTTCGGTGAAAAGGCAAGAGAGGTCAGAGATACATCAATGCGTATTCCTCACGGCGAGTACGGTATTGTCGTTGATGTTAAGGTATTTACCCGTCAGAACAGCGACGAGCTTTCACCGGGTGTAAATAAAGTAGTAAGAGTATATATTGCTCAAAAGCGTAAGATTCAGGTCGGCGATAAGATGGCAGGTCGTCACGGTAATAAGGGCGTTGTATCAAGAATTCTTCCTCAAGAGGATATGCCCTTCCTTCCCGACGGCAGACCGCTTGATATCGTTCTTAATCCTCTCGGCGTACCTTCTCGTATGAACATCGGTCAGGTGCTTGAGGTTCATCTCGGCTATGCGGCTATGGCTCTCGGTTGGAAGATGATGACTCCTGTATTCGACGGTGCACACGAGCAGGATATCCGCGATTGCCTTGAGCTTGCCGATATCGGCTACTACATCGACGAAAACGGCAATAAGGTAATCGACGGTAAGACAGAGCTTATCGACGGAAGAACAGGTGAGAAGTTTGATAACCGTATAACAGTAGGTTATATGTACTTCCTCAAGCTCCACCACCTTGTTGACGATAAGATTCACGCCCGTTCAACAGGACCGTACAGTCTTGTTACTCAGCAGCCTCTCGGCGGTAAGGCTCAGTTCGGCGGACAGAGATTCGGTGAGATGGAGGTTTGGGCGCTTGAGGCTTACGGTGCAGCGTACACTCTTCAGGAAATTATGACTGTTAAGTCAGACGATGTTGTAGGACGAGTAAAGACCTACGAGTCAATCGTTAAGGGTGAGAATATTCCTACCGCAGGTACACCTGAGTCATTTAAGGTTCTCTTTAAAGAGCTTCAGGCTCTCGGTCTTGACACTAAGGTGCTTGACAGAGAGGGCAATGAAATTGAGCTCAAGCAGGATATAGACGACGGTGCGGGTATTCAGCCAATCGACGAACAGGCATTCACCACGGTTAACGATTTTGAGGGCCAGGAGGGCTTCGGAGTTGAAGATGCCGACGGTGAAGACGAGGAAGCAGGTCAGTCAGATTCATTTGCAGATTTGTTTGCAGATGACTTCGGCGATGACTATTCCGACGAAGACTAATCTGATAAGACTTCCAAACCAATTAAAATAAAAGGAGTGCTTCCAATATGGATAATTATGAAAATGAATTCAGTTCTATAAAAATCGGTCTTGCTTCTCCCGACCAAATACGCGAATGGTCATATGGCGAGGTAACTAAGCCCGAAACCATAAATTACAGAACTCTTAAGCCGGAGCGTGACGGTCTTTTCTGCGAAAGAATTTTCGGACCTATGAAGGACTGGGAATGTCACTGCGGAAAATATAAGAGAGTTCGCTATAAGGGCAAGGTGTGCGAGCGCTGCGGCGTTGAAATTACAAGGTCAAAGGTTCGCCGTGAGAGAATGGGTCACATTGAGCTTGCTGCTCCCGTATCTCACATTTGGTATTTCAAGGGTATTCCCAGCCGTCTCGGTCTTGTCCTTGATATCAGCCCGAGATATCTTGAAAAGGTGCTTTACTTTGCACTTTATATCGTAACAGATCCTGGTGATACACCGCTTGAAAAGATGCAGATTCTCAACGAAAAAGAATATGCAGAAATGAGAGAGCGTTACGAGGACGATTTCAAGGCAGGTATGGGTGCTGAGGCTATTAAGGAGCTTCTTCAGGGAATAGATATTGCTCAGCTTCGTGCAGAGCTTACAGCAGAGCTTGAAACCGCAACTGGTCAAAAGAGAGTCCGTCTTCTTAAAAGACTTGATGTTGTTGACGCTTTCTACAATAGCGGAAACAAGCTTGAGTGGATGATTCTTGATGTAATTCCCGTTCTTCCACCCGACATTCGTCCTATGGTACAGCTTGACGGCGGAAGATTTGCGACATCTGACCTTAATGATTTATACAGAAGAGTAATCAACCGTAACAACCGTCTTAAAAGACTTCTTGAGCTTGGCGCACCCGAAATTATCGTAAGAAACGAAAAGAGAATGCTTCAGGAATCCGTTGATGCCCTTATTGATAACGGCAGACGCGGCAGACCTGTAACAGGTCCAAACAACAGACCTCTTAAATCTCTTTCCGATATGCTTAAGGGTAAGCAGGGACGCTTCCGTCAGAACCTTCTCGGTAAGCGTGTTGACTATTCAGGCCGTTCGGTTATCGTTGTCGGTCCCGAGCTTAAAATGCACCAGTGCGGTCTTCCTAAGGAAATGGCTATTGAGCTTTTCAAGCCGTTTGTTATGAAAAGACTTGTTGAAACAGGTGTTGCTTCAAATATCAAGTCTGCAAGAAAAATGGTTGAAAGAGCAAATAATCCTGCTGTTTGGGATTGCCTTGAGGTTGTAATTAAGGATCACCCTGTAATGCTCAACCGTGCTCCCACACTTCACAGACTCGGTATTCAGGCATTTGAGCCCGTTCTTGTCGAGGGTAGGGCAATCAAGCTTCATCCGCTTTCATGTACAGCGTTTAACGCCGACTTCGACGGTGACCAAATGGCTGTTCATGTTCCGCTTTCAGCAGAGGCTCAGGCAGAGGCAAGAATGCTTATGCTTGCCGCAAACAACCTTCTCAAGCCGTCAGATGGTAAGCCTGTTGCCGTTCCTACACAGGATATGGTTATCGGTTCCTACTATCTCACAATGATTAAGGACGGCGAGCCGGGATGCCCGCGTAAAGAGGTTATCAACGGCGAGGAAATCACAAAATATAATATCTACCGTGACACAGATGAGGCTATGATGGCGTATCTCGAAGGCTCACTCGGTCTTCATTCGGAATGTCTTATCCGCTTCACAAAAGAGGTTGACGGTGTTGAAAAATCAAAGCTCGTTAAAACTACAATAGGCAGAGTTATCTTCAATAAGCCTGTTCCTCAGGACCTCGGTTTTGTTGACAGAACTAACCCTGATAATGAGTTTGAGCTTGAGGTTTCATTCGTAGTTAAGAAAAAACAGCTTGGACAGATTGCCGAAAAGTGTATCAATGTTCACGGCGTTTCGGTTGCATCAAAGGTGCTCGACGCTCTCAAGGCTCAGGGTTACAAGTATTCAACCGTTTCAGGTACGACCGTTGCTGTCTGCGATGCTCTTATCCCTGACAAGAAGAAGGATTATCTTGCAGAGGCAGAGAAAAAGGTTGATGAAATCACCTATAACTACAACTACGGTCTTATCACAAACGAGGAGCGTTCCTCAGCTGTTATTAAGGCTTGGGAGGATTGTACAAATAAAGTATCTAACGAGCTTACAGGCAACTTCGACGGTGCACACAACCCGATTCATATGATGGTAGACTCAGGTGCCCGTGGTAGTACATCACAGCTTCGTCAGCTTGCAGGTATGAGAGGTCTTATCGCAAATACGGCAGGTAAGACAATTGAGGTACCTATCCGTGCTAACTACCGTGAGGGTCTTAATATTCTTGAATATTTCATCTCCTCCCGTGGTGCCCGTAAGGGTCTTGCAGATACAGCGCTTCGTACAGCCGACTCAGGTTATCTTACAAGAAGACTTGTTGATGTATCGCAGGATGTTATTATCCGCGACGATGACTGTGGCTGTCACGACGGTATCGTTGTTTCCAAGATTATGGACGGCAACCGTGTTCTTGAGCCTCTTGAGGAAAGACTTACAGGCAGATATGTTGTTGAGCCTGTTATCGACCCGAAAACAGGCGAAGTTCTTATGGAAACAGATAAGATGATGACTGCCGAGGATGCTAAGAGAATTGCCGATGCAGGAATTGAGTCAGTTAAGATTCGCTCACTTATCACCTGTAAATCACGCCACGGTGTTTGCCGCAAGTGCTACGGTTCAAACCTTGCATTCAATGAGCCTGTTCAGGTCGGCGAGGCAGTTGGTATTATCGCTGCTCAGTCAATCGGTGAGCCCGGTACTCAGCTTACAATGAGAACCTTCCACACCGGTGGTGTTGCCGGCGGTGCAGATATCACACAGGGTCTTCCTCGTGTTGAAGAGCTCTTTGAGGCAAGAAAGCCAAAGCAGCTTGCTATCCTCTCGGAAATTGAGGGTACTGTTAGATTTGAGGAAATCAAGAAGAGCCGTCATGTTGTTGTTTACAACAGCGAAACTGCAGAGGAAAAGAAGTATCTTATTCCTTACGGTGCTCGTCTTTGTGAAAACATTGTTGAGGGTGCTCATATTGCAAAGGGTACAGAGCTTACTCTCGGTGCTGTTAATCCGCATGATGTTCTTGCAATTCTCGGCGAGGAGGCAGTTTATAACTACCTTATCAAAGAGGTTCAGTTTGCATATCGTACACAGGGTGTTGATATCAACGATAAGCACATCGAGGTTATTGTTCGCCAGATGCTTAAAAAGTGCACGGTTGACGATGCAGGAAATACCGACCTCGTTGCAGGCACAATGGTTGATGTTGCTGCTGTTGACGAAGCAAATGACAAGATTGAGGCAAGAATTAAGGCAGGAGAAACAGATCTTAAGAAAGCAACATATATTCCTATTCTTATGGGTATTACAAAGGCTTCTCTTGCAACAGACTCCTTCCTTTCGGCTGCATCCTTCCAGGAAACAACAAGAGTTCTTACCGATGCAGCAATCAAGGGCAAGAGCGATCCGCTTATCGGTCTTAAGGAAAATGTTATCATCGGTAAGCTTGTTCCTGCCGGCACAGGTATGGAGGTATTCAGAGATGTTGATGTTGTTCCGAGTTATTTCTCATCGGAAGCAAGCGATGAAATTTTAAATCTCGAACAGCTTCAGGAGCTCTTGACAAATACAATGTCATAGTGTATAATGCTATATCGTGCGAGTATTTCTTTGTGCAATCTTTACAAAGATTCATGTCGTAATTTATGAAAAAACACAACATTTTGGGGTGAAGTTTATCTTCGCCCCAAGGTGTGCGTTTAAATGATATGCCGAATTTGTGCGGCATATGAATTATGCGCATACCGCGTGTAAATAATTTGAAAGGAGATAAACTATTGCCTACCTTTAATCAGCTCGTTAGAACAGGTCGTAAGACCCTCGAGAAAAAGTCAAAGACACCTGCACTTCTTAAAGGCTTGAACACAAAGAAGAATGTTTTAACAGACAATGACTCACCGCAAAAGCGCGGCGTTTGCACAGCAGTTAAAACAGCAACTCCCAAGAAGCCTAACTCAGCGCTTCGTAAGATTGCCAGAGTTCGTCTTACAAACGGAATTGAAGTTTCAGCTTACATTCCCGGCGTAGGTCATAACCTTCAGGAGCACTCAGTTGTTATGATTCGCGGTGGCCGTGTTAAGGACCTTCCCGGTGTTCGTTACCACATCATCCGCGGTACGCTCGATACTCAGGGCGTAACAGGCAGAATGCAGAGCCGTTCAAAATACGGTGCAAAGAAGCCAAAGGCTGCTAAGAAGTAAGCCGTTTCTTATGGAAAACAATAGTTTATATACCTATATATAGAGCGTATATGACCTTTTGTTGACTCAACGGGAAAACCGAGTACCTATGAACTCATTAAAATTTATGAAGGAGGGAAGCGAAGATGCCAAGAAGAGGCCAAATCGCTAAGCGTGATGTATTGCCTGATCCGCTTTACAACTCAAAGCTTGTAACAAGACTGATCAACAACATTATGCTTGATGGAAAAAAGGGTGTCGCACAGAAAATCGTTTACGGTGCGTTCGACATCATTAAGGAAAAAACAGGTAACGATCCGTTAGAGACTTTCGAGGCTGCTATGGAAAATGTTATGCCTTTGCTTGAGGTTAAGGCTCGCCGTATCGGTGGTGCTACCTATCAGGTTCCTCTTGAGGTTCGTCCTGAAAGAAGACAGACTCTTGGTTTGCGTTGGATCACTCTTTATGCGCGTCAGCGTTCAGAGAGAACAATGAAGGAGCGTCTTGCTGCTGAGATTATGGATGCAGTTAACAAGACCGGCGGCGCAGTTAAGAAGTGCGACGATACACACAAGATGGCAGAAGCAAACAAAGCATTTGCTCATTTCAGATATTGATAGGAGGATATTATGCCAAGAAAAGTATCTCTTGAAATGACAAGAAATATTGGTATTATGGCTCATATTGATGCAGGTAAAACAACCACAACCGAGCGTATACTTTATTATACAGGTATCAATCACAAGATTGGTGAAACTCACGATGGTTCTGCAACAATGGACTGGATGGAGCAGGAGCAGGAGCGTGGTATCACAATCACATCCGCTGCAACAACTTGCTTCTGGAAGGACCATAGAATCAATATTATTGATACACCGGGCCACGTTGACTTCACTGTTGAGGTTCAGCGTTCACTGCGTGTACTTGACGGCTCTGTAACTGTTCTTTGTGCAAAGGGCGGTGTTGAGCCTCAGTCTGAAACCGTATGGCGTCAGGCTGATGAATATAAGGTTCCCAGAATGATTTATGTTAACAAGATGGATATTATGGGTGCCGATTTTTACAGAGCGCTTGATATGGTTAAAGACCGTTTCAAATGTAACGCTCTTCCGATTCAGCTTCCTATCGGAAGCGAGGATACCTTTAAGGGTATTATCGACCTTGTTGAAAATCATGCTATTATCTATATCGATCCCGATAAAGAAAAGGGTATGAAATATGAAATCCAGGAAATTCCCGAGGATATGAAGGAATTGGCTGCAAAGTACAGAACCGAGCTTGTTGAGCACATTGCAGAAATGGACGAGGAGCTTATGGAGAAGTACTTTGAGGAGGGAGAGGACGCTATTTCTGTTGATGATATCAAGAGAATTATCCGTCAGTCAACTATCGACAACAGCATGGTTCCCGTATGCTGCGGTACCTCGTATCGTAATATGGGTGTTCAGCCGTTGCTTGATGCAATTGTTGATTATATGCCTGCTCCTACCGATGTAGAGTCAATTAAGGGTATCAATCCTGATACTGATGAGGAGGAGTTCCGTCATTCTTCGGATGACGAGCCGTTCTCAGCTCTTGCATTCAAAATTGCAACTGACCCGTTTGTTGGTAAGATTTGCTTCTTCCGTGTATATTCGGGTACAATTGAGGCAGGTACACCTTGCTTCAACTCAGTAAAGGACCAGAAGGAAAGAATGGGCCGTATCCTTCAGATGCACGCAAATCACAGAGAGGATATTCCGGTTTGCTACGCAGGCGATATTGCTGCGGCAGTAGGTCTTAAGAATACCACCACAGGTGATACTCTTTGCGACGAGGCTCATCCAATCATTCTTGAGTCAATGAATTTCCCTGACCCTGTTATCCGTGTTGCTATTGAGCCAAAGACAAAGGCAGGTCAGGAAAAGATGGGTATTGCTCTTGCAAAGCTTGCAGAAGAGGACCCAACCTTTAAGGCTTACACAGACGAAGAAACCGGACAGACTATTATCGCAGGTATGGGTGAGCTTCACCTTGAGATTATCGTTGACCGTCTTCTTCGTGAGTTTAAGGTAGAGGCTAATGTCGGCGCTCCTCAGGTTGCTTACAAAGAAACCATTCAGGGCAATGGCCAGTCAGACCTTAAGTATAAAAGACAGTCAGGTGGTTCAGGTCAGTACGGTCATGTTAAGATTCGTATTATGCCTAACCTCGATGAAAACGGCATCGGCAAGGGCTACGAGTTTGTTAACCAGATTGTCGGCGGTGCTATTCCTAAGGAATATATCCCTGCTGTTGACGCAGGTATTCAGGGTGCTATGAAGAGCGGTATTCTTGCAGGCTACAATGTTGTTGATGTAAGAGTTGAGCTTTACGATGGTTCTTACCACGAGGTTGACTCATCTGAAATGGCATTCAAGATTGCAGGCTCTATGGCATTTAAGGATGCCGCAAAGGGTGCAAATCCGATTATCCTTGAGCCTATGATGAAGGTTGTTGTTATCGTTCCCGAGGATTATATGGGTGATGTAATAGGCGACCTTAACTCACGCCGTGGACAGATTCAGGGCATGGAGGACAGAGCAGGTGCTAAGCAGGTTAACGCAAGAGTTCCGCTTTCCGAGATGTTCGGTTATGTTAACGACCTTCGTTCAAAGACACAGGGCCGTGGACAGTATACTATGGAGCCGGACGGTTATGAGCCTGTTCCTAAGTCAATCAGTGAGTCTATCATCAGCGAGAGAGCTAAGAAGGACTAATCACTAATTTTAATAATTATAAAAAAAGTCTTGATATTTTTATGCGTATTTGATAGAATATCTATGACAATTTTACTATTGTAAATTTTAAGGAGGAAATTCCAATGGCAAAAGAACATTTTAATCGTACCAAGCCACATGTAAATATTGGTACAATCGGTCACGTTGACCATGGTAAGACAACTCTTACTGCAGCTATCACAAAGTATCTTGCTAACAAGGGCTTTGCAAAGTTTGAGGACTATGCTGATATCGATAAGGCTCCCGAAGAGAGAGAGCGTGGTATCACAATCAACACAGCTCACGTTGAGTACGAAACAGAGAAGCGTCACTACGCTCACGTTGACTGCCCGGGTCACGCTGACTATATCAAGAACATGATCACCGGTGCTGCTCAGATGGACGGCGCTATCCTCGTTATCGCTTCAACTGATGGTCCTATGGCTCAGACAAAAGAGCACCTTCTTCTTGCTCGTCAGGTTGGCGTTCCTGCAATCATCGTATTCATGAACAAGACTGACCAGGTAGACGACGAAGAGCTTCTTGAGCTTGTTGAGATGGAAATTCGTGAAACTCTTGCTGAGTATGAGTTTGACGAGGATTGCCCAATCATCAAGGGTTCTGCTCTTAAGGCACTTCAGGCTGCTTCAAATGACGATCCTGCTTGCGCTTGCATTCAGGAGCTTATGGACGCAGTAGATGACTATATTCCTACTCCTGACCGTAAGGCAGACCTTCCTTTCCTTATGCCTGTTGAGGACGTATTCACAATCACAGGCCGTGGTACAGTTGCTACAGGTAGAGTAGAGCGTGGTCAGCTCAAGACAAACGACACAGTAGAGATGGTTGGTCTTCACGACGAAATCAGCTCAACAGTATGCACAGGTATCGAGATGTTCAGAAAGATCCTTGACTATGCTGAGGCTGGCGACAACATCGGTTGTCTTCTTCGTGGTGTTCAGAGATCAGACATTGAGCGTGGTCAGGTACTTGCTGCTCCGGGTTCAATTCATCCACACACAAAGTTCTCAGGACAGGTTTACGTTCTTTCTAAGGACGAGGGTGGTCGTCATACTCCATTCTTCAACAACTATCGTCCTCAGTTCTATTTCAGAACAACTGACGTAACAGGTGTTATCACTCTTCCTGAAGGCACAGAGATGTGTATGCCTGGCGATAATGTTGTAATGAACGTTGAGCTCATCACTCCTATCGCTATTGAAGAGGGACTTCGTTTCGCTATCCGTGAGGGTGGTAGAACAGTTGGTTCAGGTGTTGTTACTGCTATCAACGAGTAATTTTTATAAACGAGAGCAAGTCTTTTTGACTTGCTCTTTTTTTTTGACTCACAATATGTTATAATCTAATCGGTGAAAATAATGGCAGAAGAATTAGAGGTGTTGACCGGAACAATTGAGGATATAACCTACTGTAATGAGGAAAACGGTTATGCGGTTGTTGAGGTGTCAAGCGAGAATGAATATGTAACCGTTGTCGGAATTCTCGGCAATGTTGTTTTGGGCGAAGAAATTGTCTTTCAGGGTGAGTGGGTTATCCACCAAACCTTTGGCAGACAGTTTAAATGCGTGCGCCTTCAGCACACAATGCCTGCCGATGCCGCCGGTATGCTACGTTTTCTTGCAGGCGGAATTGTCAAGGGAGTTCGCGAAGCAACAGCACAGAAGATTGTTGAAAAATTCGGAGCAGAAACCTTTAATGTCATTGAAAACGAGCCTGAAAGACTTGCCGAAATTAAAGGAATAAGTAAATCTAAGGCTAAAAAAATATCATCGGAATTTAAAATGCAGTTTGCCGCAAGAGATGTTATGAACGGTCTTGCCGAGCTTGGACTTAATCAGCAGGAGGCTTTTCAGGCATATAATCTTTATAAATCCTATGCACTTGATATTATTAAGGAAAATCCATATGCCTTTGTGTCGCAAAACGGTATTTCATTTGAAAGAGCCGATGAAATTGCCTTTAGTATGAATGAGGCACCGCTTTTTGATTACAGAAGTCAGGCGGGTGTTGTTTACATAGTCAGGCACAATCTTGCAAACGGACACACCTGTCTGCCGAGAAACAGTATTTTGGCACCTGCTCGCTCTCTGCTTGATTGCACCGAGGACGAGGCAGAGATAGCAATTGACAATGCGATTGAAGCAAAACAGCTTGTGAGTGTAGATATTGACTCAAGAGAATTTTTGTTTTTGCCCGAGATATACGAGGCTGAATCGTCGATTGCCGAAAGAATACAGGTAATGCTTCGCTTTCCTCCTCAGCAAAAGGATATTTCCCCGTCGGAGATTTTTGCCTTTGAAAAGGCGAACGGTATAACCTTTGACGAAAAGCAGAGAACAGCTATTGAAATTGCCGTAAACAAGGGAATTCTCATCTTAACCGGAGGTCCCGGTACCGGTAAAACCACAACCGTCAAGGGAATTATTGCGTTGATGAAAAACAGGGGACTTGATGTTGCACTTGCCGCACCCACCGGAAGAGCCGCTAAAAGAATGAGTGAGCTTACCGGCTATGAGGCAAAGACCATTCACAGACTGCTTGAGGTTGAATACAGAGAGGGTGCAACCGAGCCGACCTTTTGCCATAATCTCAAAAATCCGCTTGAGTGCGATGCGGTTATAGTCGACGAGCTCTCAATGGTTGATGTAACGGTTTTTGCAGCTTTGCTTGATGCACTTCCTCTTTCCTGCCGTTTGATTATGGTTGGAGATAAGGACCAGCTTCCTCCCGTCGGTGCAGGTAATGTGCTTGCAGATTTAATAAAAAGCAATCTCATCGGTGTCGTTTGTCTTGACAAGATTTTTCGTCAGGCTATGGAAAGTATGATTGTTACTAATGCTCACAGAGTAGTCAACGGAGAAATGCCTGTTCTCGATAACAGCGACGCGTCATCTGATTTCTTTCTTTTAAAAGAGGATTCAAAGTATAATGCCCCTAAAAAGATTGTAAGCCTTGTTACTAAACGGCTTCCTGCCGGCTACGGCTATGACCCGATAAAAGATATTCAGGTGCTTTGTCCGAGCAGAAAGGGCGAAACAGGAACGGAAAATCTTAATGCTCTGCTTCAACAGGTGCTAAATCCTCCTGCTCAGGGTAAGGCTCAGCTAAAGTACAAGGGCTATATTTTGCGCGAGGGCGACAAGGTAATGCAGATTAAAAACAATTATGATGTTGAGTGGTTTAGAGATGACGAAAACGGTACGGGTGTTTTTAACGGCGATATAGGTATTCTCACACGAATTGACAGAGCACAGGATATCATCAATGTTAAGTTTGATGACAGAGAGGCTATGTATAGCCTTGAAAATGCTAAGGAGCTTGAGCTTGCATATGCTATGACTGTTCATAAAAGCCAGGGTAGTGAATTTGATGCAGTTGTTTTGCCTACAATAAATACACCGCCAAAGCTTGCTTACAGAAATCTCTTTTATACTGCATTGACAAGAGCAAAAAATCTGCTTGTTATTGTCGGAAATGAGGGCTCAATTAAGGCAATGGTTGATAATGATAAAAAAAGCAGGCGTTACAGCGCACTTATTCATTTTTTATCTGTTGACAACGAGGCACTTTTAAAGTAACATTAGTAGATATAATATATATTTTTATTATTCATAATAAGAAATTACAGGGAATGTTTTTATGTTTGGTTATGATTTGGGAATAGATTTGGGCACCGGCTCGGTTGTTATTTCGGTTGTCGGAAAGGGCGTAGTTTTAGACGAGCCTGCGTATATTGCATACGATACAGACAGCGAAAAAATTCTTTATGCCGGTAAAAGAGCATATTATCTTGAGGGCAGAGAGCCAAACGGAATAAGTGTTGTTCAGCCTATCTCTCAGGGAACGGTCAGCAATTACTCGCTTGCACTTCAAATGATTTCGTACTTTATGAATAAGGTGCTCAAAAAGAGTATTTTCAAGCCGAGAGTAGTTGCAAGCATTCCGTCGTCAAGTACTGATGTTGAAAAAAGAACGCTTATTTCCGTTCTTATTTCGGCAGGCGCAAGATCGGTCTGCCTTATTGAAGAACCGCTGTGCTCTGCATTCGGCTCGGGCATAGACCCGACTCACCCCGGCGGTGTTTTTGTTATCAATGCGGGCGCAGGTACAACCGATATGGCAGTAGTCAGTCAAGGCTCTATGAGTCAATGCGAAACCGTTAAGACGGCGGGCGATGATTTTGACGAGGCGATAGTAAAATATCTCAGGGATAAGCACGGTGTTCATATCGGTATGAGAACTGCCGAGGAAATAAAAAAGAATATCGGCTGTGCAGTTAAAAGAGAAAATGATGTGACAATGCTTGCAAAGGGCAGAAATGTCCTTTCCGGACTTCCAAAGGTAGTTGAAATTACGGGAAATGAGATATGTGACTGCCTTGAGCCGCTTTTAAATAAAATAACTGTAACGGCAAAGGCTATGTTTGAAAGGACATCTCCTCAGCTTGTTGCCGATATAACAAACGGCAGCCTGCTTCTTACCGGCGGCTTGGCTCAACTTTACGGCTTTGGTTCTCTGATTTCACAAGCACTTGATTTGGAGGTTACCGTGCCGGTAAGACCTAATCATTGCGTTTCAAAGGGCTGTGAGGTTGCACTTAAAAAAATGCACATTCTTGACAGAAACGGATATTCGTTTAAAACAAAGGAAGAAGTTAGAATCAGGTGATTTTTGCATTTTATCTAATGCACTAAAACAGCGAATTAAATACTAAAAAGGAGGAAGTGTGATATGGACAGGTTTTCAAAATTTAATCCAAAGGTCACCTTTCTCTTTTTTTTATGTGTTATCGTTATCGATTTTGTTATGTCAGATCCTTTTTGCCTTGCAATAGGACTTGCAGGAGCATTTTTGTTTAATCTGAGGCTTCAGGGCAAAAAGGCTTTAAAGGAGCTTGTCGCATTTGCATTGCCGATAGTGGCTTTGTCGGCAGTATTTAATATGGTCTTTACCTCATGGGGAAGCACGGTGCTTTTTACTCTGCTTTCAAAGCCGTTTACACTTGAGGGGCTTTTTTACGGCTTTAGCAGGGGACTGATGTTTGCAGGTGTTATTATGTGGATTTCCTGCTATTCCTTGGTGCTAAGTACAGACAGATTTTTGGCTGTATTTTCAAATGCTGTGCCGAATATTTCGTTGCTTTTGTCTGCGGTGCTTTCATTTATCCCGAGATTGAGAGAAAATGCAAGGGAAATAAACGAGTCAAGAATGCTTCTTAATGAAGATAAAGGTAAGCTTCAAAAAAGCCTTGATAATTTTTCTTCGCTTCTATCCATGACGCTTGAGGAAAGCATTGAAATGTCCGACTCAATGAGGGCAAGAGGCTTTAACAAAAACAGAAGGGCGTATTCAAAATACATCTTTTCTGTCAGTGATTTGATTATGCTTTTGAGCATTTGTGTTTTATTTGTTTTAATTATCGCATTAAAGATGAAGGGATGCTCGTCATTCGTGTACGAGCCTGAAATCAGCTTTAACGGATTTTTACCGGTGTCGGCGATAGCTTGCTTTTTACTGAGCTTTTTGCCGCTTTTTGTTGATTTGACGGAGGATATAAAATGGTTTTATTTAAAACAGAAAATTTAAGCTTTTCATATCCTTTGTCGGATAAAAGGGCTCTTGATGAGGTGTCTCTTGAAATTAAAAGCGGTGAGTTCGTTCTTTTGATGGGAAAAAGTGCAAGCGGCAAATCAACACTTTTAAGGCTTCTGAAAAAGGAAATTGCTCCAAACGGCACAATAGAGGGTGAAATCGAGCGATTTTGTGATGACACGGGCTTTGTATTTCAAAATGTTCAAGCCTCATTTGTGAGCGAAAAAGTACGCGGTGAGCTTGCCTTTTCACTCGAAAACAAGGCGTTTTCTAATGAAGAAACAGGCATAAAAATAGGAGAGCTTGCTTCATTTTTCAATATTGCCGACCTGCTTGATTGTGATATTTCAAAGCTTTCGGGCGGAGAAAAAGCACTTGTTGCCTGTGCCTCGTCAATGGCAGGAGATGTTAAGGCACTTATTCTTGATGAGCCTTTTTCTCAGCTTGATTCAAGGGCTTGCGCCACACTAATTTCAATGCTCAAAAGAATTAACGGCGAGCTTGGTGTTACGGTCATTGTTTCAAGCCATAGCTCTGATAATTTGATTGATGCCTGCGACAGGCTTCTTGTTCTTGAAAACGGCAGGCTTGTTTGTGACAGCACACCGCAGGAGGCGGTAAAAAACAGTAGTCTTCTTGATTTCCTTCCTGCTTGCACAAGGCTTTTTGAGCAAAGACCTCTCACTGTAAGAGAGGCTCTGAAATATGCACGGGACTTAAACGAAATGCCTGTAATTAGCGCCGATAAATCAAACGCGTGTGTTAAGCTCAAAAATGTATGCTTTTCTTATTCAAAAAACGGCAGAGATATTTTAAACAGACTTTCGTATGAGGCGTATAAAGGAAAAATAAATACCGTTATCGGCTCAAATGCAAGCGGAAAAACCACTCTTTTAAAGGTGATTGCACAAATTCACAAGCAGTATTCGGGAAGGGTTAAGACAGACGGCAAAATTGCTTATATGCCGCAGAATGTGAAATATCTGTTTACTAAGGATAGGGTTTGCGAGGAGATAAGCCGTGAGAGTGCAATTAAGCTCGGAATCGACGATGTACTTGAGGCTCATCCTTTTGATTTGAGCGGCGGACAGGCTCAAAGGCTTGCCTTTGGTATTCTTCTTGAACAAAATGCAGATATTCTTCTCTTAGACGAGCCTACACAGGCACTTGACACCTTTTCCAAGAATAATCTTAAAGATATTCTAAAGGACCTTTGTGCCGAGAATAAGACTGTAATAATGGTGACACACGACCTTGACTTTGCAGGTGATGTGTCGGATTTCGTTTCATTTTTATCCGACGGAGTAATTGCAATGACAGGTGGCAGACGAGAGGTGTTTTCTCAGCTCAGCTTTTTTACTACTCAAATCAGAAGAATAACAAAAAACACTCTTGAAAGTGCTGTGTCTGCGGAGGATTTGGTATGAAAAAGCTATTTACCGCACTCGCCGTTTTAAGTCTTGCTTTTATTGTTATTTGGCAGATTTTTTTTGGCAGTACAAATTATTATCTTGTTTGCGCAGTTATTCTTGTTTTGTCAATGCTTCCGTTTTTTATATCATTTGAAAGGTCAGCCTTGTCGGCAAGAGAGCTGACACTCCTTGCCGGACTTATTGCACTTGCAGTTGTCAGCAGAGCCGTGTTTTATCTTATTCCCCAGGTAAAGCCGATTGCGGCTGTTGTTGCCGTCAGCGGAGTATGCCTTGGAGCAAAAAGAGGATATCTTGTAGGTGCCTTTTCAATGTTTATTTCAAATTTCATTTTCGGTCAGGGAATATGGACTCCGTTTCAAATGGTTGCAATGGGATTTGTAGGACTTTTATTCGGAGTGATTTTTGAAAAAATAAATATAAACAGAATATCGCTTTCGGTAGCAGGATTTTTGACAGTTTTTATCGTATACGGCTTTATTGTCGATTTATCAAGCGTTTTGGTGCTCAGCTCTGATTTGTCCATAAAATCCGTTTTGGCAGTGTATGCCTCGGGTGCCGCCTTTAATCTTGTGTTTGCCTTTGTAACGGCAGTATTTCTGTTTGCATTCGGCGAGGCTTTTGTAAAAAAAATAAACCGTATTAACATAAAATACGGCATTTGTGTCAGTTAGAGGGTGAAGATTTGAATAATGATGTCATTGAAAAGCTTTGTAAATTTGCTTTTGTTTCTTCGGTTTTGGGAGTTTGCACAATCGGAGTGTGTCCTGCCTTTGCAATGATGGGCATAGCCGTCGGCCTTGTATTTAAAATCAAGGGTGTAAAAACCGAGGGGCTAAATAAAAAAAGATTAATCTATTCGGCGATTCTCGGTGCAGTCGCACTTGTCTTTTTTGTTATTGATGTAATACTTTTGTCTGTTTTTATAAAATAGCTCAATATAAAAAACGCTTGAACCTGTTGTGTTCAAGCGTTTTTTATATTCTTGCTTCAATAAGAGCTATGCCCGAGCCTGTAATATCAATCATACCGTATTCGCTTGATGCCACACTTCCGGGGTTCATTAAATACAGTCCGTCGTCGTATTTCGTGTACTGATTGTGCGTGTGACCGAAAAGGCATATATCGGCACCTCTGAGTCGTGCCTCTTTTATAATATCATCATATCCGTGCTTAACACCAAAGGGGTGTCCGTGAGAGAAAAACACCTTTTTGCCCGAAACGGTAATCTCTTTAAAGAGAGGGAGCGTTGAATACCAGTCGCAGTTTCCTGCAACTCTTTCGCATTTGAGCATAGGATAGAGCGCAAGGACATCGTCCATATCGTCCTCGCCATCGCCGAGAAAGATAAACAAATCCGCGTCCCTCATATGAAGCTCGACAATATCAAACAGATTTCTTTTTGAACGGTGCGAATCCGATAAAACAACAATTCTCATTCATATTTCACCGACCTTGCTCATATAGTATATTAGAATTATATACCAAAAAGGAGATAATTGCAATGAACAGTGATGAAATTAACAGGCTTATGTCAAATGCCAAAAAGAAAACAGGCATTAACATAGACGAGATGAAGCAGGCTGCCGACAGCGGACAGCTTGATGATTTTATAAACAAAAATCTCTCGGAAAACGCTTCAAAGCAGCTAAAGGATATTTTATCCGATAAAAACAAAACACAAAAGCTCCTTTCGACACCACAGGCTAAGGAGCTGATGAAAAAGCTTATGGAAGGAAAATAATAAGTGCAGGGAAATATGGATAATCTTAACGATATAATTGCGAGCTTGAGCGAGGACGACATAAATATGCTAAAGGGGGTTGCTTCGTCAATTTTGGGCAATCAGCCGGAGGAAAAGCCGCCAAAGCAAAATAATCCCGAGTCACAGAGAAATATGCTTCAAAGCAATCAAAATAATCAAAACAACTCGCAAAATGCTCTTTCGGCACTTGGAAGCCTCGGACTTGACAGCATAGATTTTAATATGATTATGAAAGCAAAGACAATTTTTGATAAAATGAACAGTACCTCAAACAAGAATGTTGATTTGATAATGGCGCTAAAGCCGCATCTCAGACCTGAAACGCAAAACAAAGCCGACCAAGCTCTGAGAATAATCAAGCTGTTTGAGGTACTGCCTCTTCTCAGGGAGCTGTTTTAAATGGAGCACTTTTCCGACAATGATATAAATGAGGCAAAAAAACGCGTAAGAGAAATGCAAAACAGAGCAGGCAGATTTGTTTCAAACGAAAATAAAAGCAATCATAATTCACCGAAAAAAGAACAGACTGTCAGCGATGACAGAAGCAATAAACCCGAGCAGGACAAAAAAAGTACGGAAAATCCGAGCGATGAGGATAAATCAAACATAATTATTCTTGCACTTATTTTGCTTTTGTCCCACGAGGAAGCAGACAATATGCTGATACTTGCCCTTCTTTATTTGTTACTTTAAATAATATGTGGAAATTTTGGTAATAATATGTTATATTAGTTTTTAGCATATTTGATTTATTCTTCGGAGGAATTTTAATTGGATTATATAAAAAAGGAAATCGGCTCGGGCGTAGCTCTTGTGAATGTGCCTGTCAGCAGATTTAAAACAAATGAAATTGCTGTTTGCCTTGCAACACCTATAAGCGAAAAAGCTGTGAGTGCAAATGCACTTTTAATAGGGCTTTTGTCAAGAAAAAGCAAGGACTATCCCGATATGAAAAGCTTAAACCGCAGGCTTTGCTCACTTTATGGTGCGTCGGCTTTGTCGAGCGTTTCAAAGCTTGGCGAATATCAGGTTCTTAAGCTTGGCATCACCTGCCTTGATGACAGATTTTCTCTTGATTCAAGCAGTATTTCCTATGAATGTGTAAAGCTTCTTTTGTCGCTTTTGTTTGAGCCTAAGCTTGATGAAAACGGCAGATTTTTTAAAGAGGATATTGAGGCTGAAAAAAGAATTCTTATTGAAAAAATAAGCTCTGAGGAAAACGAAAAAAGAGTTTATGCGCTCAAGCAGTCAGAGGCAGTTATGTTTAAAGACGAGCCTTACGGCATATATAAATACGGCTCTGTTAAAAAAATTCAGGAGCTGACCTGCGACGATATTTATAATGCGTGGCAAAATCTGCTTTCCTGTGCAAGAATTATGGTCAGCGTTGTAGGCAATACCGATACAGACAAAACAGATGCTCTTATCAGCTCATATCTGTCAAGGATTGAAAGAAGCTTTGACGGTGTTAAGAGTGCTGTTTTTGTGCCCGAGAGCAAGACGGTTAAAAACGAAACGGAAAGAATTGATGTAAAGCAGGGCAAGCTTGTGCTCGGCTTTAGAGTTAATGTTAAGCCCGAAGATGATATGACAAGTGCTATGAGAGTTTTTTGTGATGTTTTCGGCGGTGGACCTTATTCAAAGCTTTTTGCAAATGTCAGAGAAAAAATGAGTCTTTGTTATTACTGCTCGGCAAGATACAATAGGCTAAAAAGCTGTATTATGGTACAATGCGGCTGTGAAGAAGAAAATATGGACAAGGCACTTAACGAAATTCTTGCTCAGCTTGATGAAATCAAAAAAGGTAATTTTGACGAGGAATTCACCTCATCAAAAATGGCTCTGTGTGACGCCTTTGCCTCTGTAACGGATTCGCCCGAGGTTATCGAGAGCTGGTACGAAACACAGCTTCTTGATGAAAAAATCAAGGAGCCGACGGATGTGTTAAACGAGGTCAGCGCCGTTACAAAGGAGCAGGTGCAGGAGTGTGCACAGCTTGTATCTCTTGATACGGTTTACAGACTTACAGCATTAAAGGAGGAAGCAGAATGAAAGAATATTTTTCCTCTGTATTGAATGAAAAATACTATGAGATTGACCACGAATCAGGTCTTAAAATATATGTAATGCCTAAGGAAAGCTATTCATCCTCCTATGCAGTTTTCGGCACAAATTACGGCTCAATAGACACCTGCTTTAAAAGGTCGGACAGCAAGGAATGGACAAGGGTGCCCGAGGGTATCGCTCATTTTCTTGAGCACAAGCTTTTTGAAAGCGAGGAGCTTGACGCATTTACAAGATATGCAAAAACAGGTGCAAGTGCAAACGCATATACCTCGTTTGATAAAACCTGTTACCTTTTTCAGTGCAGTGATAATTTCGACGAATCACTTGAAATACTGCTTGATTTTGTTACACATCCTTATTTTACAAAGGAAACCGTGCAAAAGGAGCAGGGTATTATCGGTCAGGAAATAACAATGTATTATGATGTTGCCGGCTGGATGAGTACCTTTAATCTTCTAAAGCTCCTTTATCACAACCATCCTGTAAGAATTGATATTGCAGGAACGGTTGAGTCTATCTCACAGATTACGGACAAGCTTCTCTATGACTGCTATAACACATTTTATAATCTTAACAATATGGCTCTTGCAGTTGTGGGAAATGTTACACCAAATCAGGTTGTTGCCGTTTGTGACAAAATGCTCAAAAAGGCTCAGCCTCTTGAAATTGAACGCTCGTTTGAGGCAGAACCGAGAGAGGTTGCGGGAAGGTATAACGAGTACAGCCTCGGAGTAAGTATGCCTGTATTTTCCTTTGGATATAAGGAAAAATGCGAAAAGCCGAAGCAGGATTTAAAGACTGTTATTGAAACAAATATTTTGCTTGAAATTCTTGCAGGCGAAGCATCGGATTTGTATAATTCGCTTTTCTCAAATGGCTTAATCAATACAAGCTTTTCAAAGGAATATTTCATAGGCTACGGCTATGAGGCTATAATCTTTGACGGCGAGAGCGAAAATCCGCAGGCTGTAAGCGAGGAAATCAAAAAAGAGGTTGCAAGGCTTAAGAGCAACGGTATCGACGAAAAAGAGTTTGAGGCGGCGCGCCGTGCACTCTACGGCAGAGAAATTATGGAGTATAACAATATTGACTCCATTGCTAACGCCTTTATCTCTGCGCATTTCGGGGGTTATTCGCTTTTTGATGCCATGGATGTATTTAAAAATGCTACAAAAGAGGATATAGAAAAAAGGCTTTCTTCTGTTATGGAAGAGGAATACAGCGCTCTTTCGGTAGTGAAAAATAAGGAGAAAACAAATGAGTAATTACACAAGGGTGTATTTTGAGGGGCTGGGTATTGATTTTGACTTGCCATCGGTTGCATTTTCAATCGGAAGCTACGAGGTCCACTGGTACGGCATAATAATTGCCTTCGGCTTTGCTCTTGCCGTGCTTTACGGAGGCAGAATGGCATATAAATGGAAGATGAGCCTTGACGGTATGACGGATGTTCTTATTTGGGGTACCATCTTCGGAATTATCTTTGCCAGAGCGTATTATGTAATCTTTGAATGGTCGTATTACAAGGACCACCTTGCTGAAATACCGCAGATTTGGAATGGCGGTATAGCGATTTACGGCGGAATTATCGGTGCGATTTTCGGCGCGTGGATTGGCTGTAAGGTCGGCAAGATAAATTTCCCCAATCTTCTTGATTTGGGTGCATTAGGTCTTTTAATCGGACAGGGCATCGGCAGATGGGGTAACTTTTTTAATCAAGAGGCGTTTGGTACAAATACGGCTACGGCACCGTTTAGAATGTGGAGCCTGAAAATCCATGATACGCTTGAAGCGTCGGCACAGCTTTTGGCTGAAAAGGGGATAGAGGTTAATCCCGATATGCCCGTTCATCCCACCTTCCTATATGAGAGCGTGTGGTGTATTTTAGGCTTTTTTATACTTAACTATATTGTTCATAAGCACAGACATTTCAAGGGTGAGATATTTATGCTTTACGGCGTATGGTACGGTCTTGAAAGGGCGATTGTTGAGGGAATGAGAACTGACTCTCTCTATATAGCAAATACTACCTTGAGAGTAAGTCAGCTTCTTTCGATGATAATTGTTGCGGTATTTTTAACTGCTTTTATTGTGTGCTTTGTGAAATATAAAAAGGGTACGCTGTTTAAGGCGCTTGTAATAGAAAATAATCAAAAAGCTACGGAGGTTCAAAATGGCACAGATAATTGACGGAAGGGAAGTATCAAGGCAGGTCAGAGAGCGTGTTTCTGCCGAAACAGAGGAGCTTAAGAAAAAGGGCGTTACGCCGGGACTTGCCGTAATCATTGTCGGCGAGGACCCTGCTTCTCAGGTGTATGTAAGAAACAAGGAAAGGGCTTGCGAGGAGGTCGGCTTTTACAGCGAAAAATTTGCTCTGCCTGAAAGTACAACTCAGCAGGAGCTCAATGCACTTGTAAAGGAGCTTAACGGCAGAAAGGAAATTAACGGCATTCTTTGTCAGCTTCCGCTTCCAAAGCACCTTGACGATAAAGAGGTTATTAACCTTATCGACCCGATTAAAGATGTTGACGCGTTTCACCCTGTAAATGTCGGTGCAATAATGATAGGCGATTACAATTTTCTGCCCTGCACACCTGCCGGCGTTATGGAGCTTATTCATTCAACAGGTACGGATATTTCAGGCAAAAAGGCAGTTGTTATCGGCAGAAGCAATATTGTCGGCAAGCCAATGGCAATGCTTCTTCTTCACGAAAACGCAACTGTTGAAATCACACATTCAAAAACAAATAACCTTGCTGACGAGGCAAGCAAGGCTGATATTCTTATCGCCGCAGTCGGTAAGGCAAAATTTGTTACTGCCGATATGGTAAAGGACGGTGCAGTAGTTATTGATGTCGGTATGAACAGGGACGAAAACGGAAGGCTTTGCGGCGATGTCGATTTTGACTCTGTTAAAGAAAAGTGCTCATATATCACTCCTGTTCCCGGCGGAGTAGGACCTATGACGATTTCAATGCTTATGCAAAATACACTTACTGCCGCAAAAATTCAAAACGGTATTGAGTAAAAATAAAGGAATGATTTAATGGCACTCGAGGAAGAGGTAGTAGAAAAGCTGATTGAAAAGGGCTATCATATATCGTTTGCAGAATCTTGTACGGGAGGTCTTTGCTGTGGTACTATTGTCAATGTAACAAACGCTTCAAAGGTGCTTGATGCTTCGTTTGTTACCTATGCAAACGAGGCGAAAATTTCGCTTTTGGGAGTTAGAGCAGAAACAATACTTGATAACGGAGTTGTCAGCGAAGAGGTTGCATACGAAATGGCAAAAGGTGTCGCCGAAAAAGCAAACAGCGAGGTCGGAGTCGGCATTACGGGTGTTGCAGGCCCAGGAGGCGGAACCGCCAAAAAGCCCGTCGGTATGGTTTGCTTTGGTTTTTTTGTCAACGGTGTCACAACAACATATACAATGCAGTTTGGCGAAATCGGCAGAAATCAGGTAAGAAAATCAAGCGTTGAATTTGTTTTGAAAAAACTACTTGAGTTAATTTAATAAAAGTGATATAATGTAAAAGCTTAAGAAGAGAGAGGATATTATGAAAAAGCTTTATAAAAGTACAAGGGACAGAAAGCTTTCGGGTGTATGCGGAGGTCTTGCAGAATACTTTAATTGCGATTCAAGCATAATCAGACTTATTTGGGCACTTGTCAGCGTGTTTTCCACCGGCATTCCCGGAGTTTTGGTTTATATCATCTGTGCACTTGTTATTCCGGACGAGCCTGTTTCCTTTGACGGCTCAGCACAGTATAAGGATTAGTAGAATAGGGAGGCTAACCCCTCCCTAAAAAATAAAATATTTTGCTGGTGTGGCGCAGTTGGTAGCGCAATTGATTCGTAATCAATAGGTCTTTGGATGTATTTAAGGATATATCATCTGCTGTGCTGTATCGAAAACAAAATTGAATAATTGCTGGTGTAGCTCAGTTGGTAGAGCAGCGCATTCGTAATGCGCAGGTCACGTGT
>CAYRBT010000006.1:0-98659 GCA_964422655.1 uncultured Bacteroides sp.
CTTTCACACTTTCAATATATTCTTCTGTAACGGTAACCGTCTGTGCTTCACAGTAGGTCTTGCCGTTTTCAACGCTGGAAATTACAGGAACAGTAGCGTCAAGCACAATTCCGTTTGAGGAAATGTAGGTAACATTTCCTGCATGGTCGGTCAGCCTTGCATAGACAACATACTTGTTATCGGGGTTAATGCTGAATTTATCATTGTATGCGTTAAAGGTGGCTGAATTTAGTTGATCAACAGTAAGTTCTTTATCGCTTAACAGATATTCTATTGTAACATCTTCGCCACTGTTATCGCTTGCAGTAATTGTTACACTTTGCGTATCCTTAAAGAACAGACCAAAAGTAATGGTATTGAGAAAGCTGTTCCATTTGTTTGTGCCGATACTTATTTCACCTGTGGGAGCAGTAATATCCTTCCACTGTGCAACAAGTGTTACGCTTGTAACAGTATCATTAGCCGCAAGATCGGAATATTTGGTGTTTTCGTTTACGGTCATATCCCCACATTTCCAACCGGTAAATTCATAGCCGTCCTTTGTGGGATTCGTAATACCGTTAAGCACTGTATCCGTCCATTTAACACCTGTTTTATCACTTATACCGCTACCGCCAACAGTATCAAAGGCAACTGTATAACTGTTTTGAGAGAAATGTGCCGTATAGGCTCTGTCACCTGTACTGCCCTTGGCAATAGTAACGGCCATATTGTTTTCGCCGGTTAAGCCTGTTCCGCTCCAACCGGTAAAGGTGTAGCCGGTCTTGGTAGGATTGTTAAGCGTAATCGCATTACTTTCAACATTATATGTTGCAGGGTTAGTTGCCGTACCGCCGTCTAAATTATAGGATATATTATATGTTATTGGGTTACTGTATTTTGCCGTCAAGGTAATACTTTCGGTTATTGTAGAGCCGAATGTGTACTCAGTTTCGCCGTTGTACCAGCCCTCAAAGTCATATCCGGCTTTTAGTGGCGTAGAGGTAGGTGCAACCACCTTATTGCCGCTTGCCACAACCTCAAGTGCGTAGCGGCTGCTTCCGTTCATAAATGTCACGGTGTTTTCTTTGATACAGCTTTCCTTGATACTGCCGTAGAAGATACCGCCGTGGATTTCACCGTAATTGCCGACATAAGCCTTAAAGGCAGTCGGGGTGTCGCTTGTGCAGAAAATTCCGCCGGCATAGTTGGGCAGGGATGTCTGCCCCGTTACAGTACCTCCGTTGGCGTAAAGGTGGCTTGCGCTACCGTTTCCGCGGGTCAGCGTTATATTACCTTTTACCACACCGCCCGCCGGCAGAGAGCTGTCTGCATGAGTTGCGGTTGGTCTGCTGTCGATAAGAGTAAGTATTGAATTAGGCGACGCAGAGGTATCAGCTAACTGAATGTTACCTGTGAGAACATAACCGTTGAGGTCAAGAGTAATATTTTTATCAGTCAGGTCAAGTGTGCTTGAAAGCTTGAAGTCGCTAACCAATTTGATAGAGGTTGCACCTGCGTTAAGGGCTTCTTTCAGCTCTGCCTCGGTTGATACATTGGTAGTTACCCACTTTGCAGTCAGTGTCATGTCACTTGTAACAGATTGGGTAAAATCATATTTGGCGTCGCCGTTGTACCAGCCCATGAATATGCTGTTTTCTCTTGTGGGATCGGCAGGCTGAAGCGCCGGTTCCTTATCTGTATTGACAAACCACTGGGTGGGTATGGAGCCACTGCCGCCGTTTGTATCAAAGCTGACGGTGTGATATGTGCCGCTGACCGTACCGGGTGATTCATTCTGAATACCTCCGTAGTAAACGCCGCTGCTGATGGTGCCGTCGTTTGTAACCTCGTTGTAGAACTTGGTATAGCTGTCGGTGCTTGTGGTGTTAATTGCGGAATATGAACCAAAAGTAACCGTGCCTTTAACAATACCGCCGTTGGCGAGAAGGGATGCATTAGAAGTAATCGTGACAGCATCAGATGTTCCATTCGTTGATGTGCAAGCCTCAATGGTGCCGCCGTTCATGGTCATGCTGCTTTCGTCGATACGCACCCCTCCTCCGGCTTTTGCGCTGCAGCCTCGAATTATGGCGTTGCCGCTCATCGAAAAATTACTCGTGGAGAACACGCCGCCGCCTAAAGTTTTTGAACTGCAATTCTCAATTGTGCCACCGTTCATGGTAAAGGTGGCACTGCTGGCGACATACACGCCGCCACCGCCATAGGTATAATTAGAAGTTGTTGCCGTGCAATTTGCAATGGTGCCGCCGGTCATGGTAAAGGAGCCATAGCCAGCAGCCACGCCGCCGCCATATTCTGCACTGCAATTTGCAATGGTGCCGCCGTTCATGGTCATGCTACCATAACTGCCGACATACACGCCGCCGCCATAAGTAGCATTGCCGCCGGTGATAACGCCGCCGGCGGGCAGGGAGGCATCGGTATGGGTTGCCGTCGGGCTGCTGTCCTGCAAGGTCAGATTGCTCCATGCGATTGAAATCACACTGCCGCTGCCGGTCATTTTAATTACGTGACCGTTAAGGTCAAGGGTAACGGTGTTTTGCACACTCAGAGTAGTGTCGATGGTATAATCCTTGCTCAGCTTTACTGTGCCGCCACTGTTTAGCTTGTTTTGCAGTTCGGTAGCATCGGTATTGGCCGCAAATACCGTTATCGGAACGCAGGACAATACCAAGCATATTGCCAATACTATACTCAAAATTCGTTTTTTCATTGTATTTTCCTCCTAAGAATTTATGTTAGGTTTGTATTTTGGGTTATATTTCATAACAAAGAGTTCAAGGGTTTCCTTTAGAACATCTATCTGTGATTTCAAATAAAACTCATCCTCAAACAGTGCGTAGTGTACGCAGGCTCGGATTAAAATGAAAATAAGCGGTGTCAGCTTATCAAAGGGAATACCGAGTTTATCCTCCAAGCTCTTTGCATATTCGGTATATCGCTCGTTTACACCCTCAAAGAATTTCTGACCGTGTTCATTATATTTCGGGTGGGTATAGACCTGATACATAAGCCTATATTTCTTGCCGTGCTTTTTTGCGGTCCAATAAGGTATTTCCTCAATAAACCGCCAAAGGTCCTCAACATTATGAGGAGCCTTTGCCATAAAATCGTCTTCAACCCTACTCATACAATACTCGGTAGACTGAATGATAAGGTCATCCAAATCCTCAAAATATGTATAAATCATAGAGGTATTATATCCGCAATGCCTTGCAAGAGCTCGAATTCCTGTACCATGGAGTCCCAGCTCGGCAAATCCGTTAAAGCAATTTTCCATAAGCTCAATCTTCTTTGCGTTCCATTGAGCTTCTGTATAATTTGCCATCTAATCTACCCTCTCTCATTTAAATCGTTCGTTACAAATGAATTATAACATATGCCAAGCAGATAATCAATACATAATCTAATTTATTATATTATTATTTTATAGAATTTGATAACAAAAAAAATAGCAGAAAGCTAATGCTTTCCGCCATTTTTCAACTTATTGTTATATATTTTATTTCTTTGTTGTAACAGTCTTAGCCTTTGACCAACTTGAGTAAATCTTTGTAGTCTTGCCGTTAATCTTAACTGTCTTATAGGTGCGGACTCTTACATAGTATTTCTTTCCGCCCTTGAGCTTTTTAACTGTTTTTGTAAATTTCTTGTTGCCCTTGTAGGTAACCTTCTTTGATGTTTTCTTTGTAAATTTCTTTGATGTGCTGTACTGTACCTGATAGCCTGACACCTTTGATACCTTTGAATATGTTACGGTAAAGGCTTTCTTGCCCTTCTTAAGCTTCTTAACAGACGGCTTTTTCGCCTTTGATGAAACATATTCATTGCTTGAGTTGAGCGAATATTTTACACCGTTATAGGTGACAGTCTTGGGAGGCTGAGAAGCATTTGTATTTGAGTCTGCACTGCCTTGCTGAATGCTGCTTTGTTGAGTACTGCTTTCGGGTGACGATAATTGGACGCTAAAGGATTTACTAACAGATCCGCTCGGAGTGTAGGAATCACCGCTCTCGCCGCAGAAATTCTGCACCCAGTAAATCACACCCTCATATTCAAAGCAACCGATACCGATTGAATTAAAGCTTGGCTCAAGGATATTAGCCTTGTGTCCCGCCGAATTCATCCAGTCATTTATAACATACTCCGGTGTATTTTGTCCCATAGCAATATTCTCGCCTGAAGAAATAGTCCACTCAAAAGCAGTATTATATTTCTGTCCGTTTGGTCTTGTATGCGAGAATGAAACAGTAAGCTCAGCTGCTCGCAGCATTGCGGCATCTTCAAGCTTTTTTGTCATAACAAGAGCAGATAGTCCGTTTTTTACACGAATTTCATTTACAAGCTCTAATACCCTTTTTGAATAATCATAGTTGCACACACCTGAAACGGTCTTAGCCTCCTGTGCATAAGCAACTGATTTTGTGTTAACTGAAAAAGCAGTAAGCACAATAATTAAGGTTAAAATATAAGATAATAGTTTTTTCATAGTAAATTTCATTTTATTTTAGGGCAGGAGAAATCCCCTGCCCCGCAAATTAGATAAATTATTTCTTTGTTGTAACAGTCTTAACCTTTGACCAGCCGGAATATACCTTCTTGCCGTTTACGGTCTTGTAGGTGCGGACTCTTACATAGTATTTCTTGCCGCCCTTAAGCTTAGAAACTGTCTTTGTAAATTTCTTGTTGCCCTTGTAGGTAACCTTCTTTGATGTTTTCTTTGTGAATTTGCTTGATGTTGAATACTGTACCTGATAGCCTGATACGCCTGAAACCTTTTTCCAAGTAATCTTGAAGGACTTTTTGCCCTTAACAAGCTTTGAAATTGTTGGCTTCTTTGCCTTCTTTGATACATATTCACCGCTTGAATTCGGCTTTATGCTCTCGCCGTTTAGTGTAATCACATTGCTCGGTACAGGTGCTACATAATTCGGATTTGTTGCACCGCATCTTGAGCAGCTTTCATTGTTAATGCCGAAATCATGGCCTGTTGCCGGAATAGCTGCGCCGGTTTTGAGAACAATTCCACAGGTTGCACAAACCGTATCGCTTTCTCTGCCTGCTATTGTGCATCTTGGAGCAACAGCATTGTCTGCTGATACCTCAGTATGACCTGTAGGTGGAATTACATCTGAAGGAAGTGTAGCATCGCAACCGCTGCAGCCCATTTCCGCTGTTCTTCCCGAGCTTAAGCAGGTTGCCTTCTTTTCAGGAGTAATAATTTCGGTAAATGAGTGGTCAGCGTAATTTGAGTTAACTGATACCATTGCATCGGTATACGGCATTGTGAATGTAGTCTGCATTGCACTTGCGTCGCCGAATATTACAGCCTGTGTGCCTGAGCCTGTGTGATATGTTCCGCTCCAACCGGCAAAATGCTTGCCCTCCGGTGCAGGATCGGCTGTAACTGTTTGAGGTAAGCCCGTTGGAACAAACTCACCCTTTTGATTGTTGATAATAAGCTCCTCCATAGTCAAGTTAACCAGCCATGCATCTGTGTATGGATTTGGTTTAACCATGCTTACTGATACGCTTGAGTTTACCGGAGAAGGTACACCTTCGCTGTCAAAGGAAGCAATTTTTACACCGCGGAATTTAAGCTCAGCAGGCATATCTACCGAATCACTACTTCTAAACAATACAAATTGTAATTTGTATCTACTTCCACTTGCGAGTGTAAATGCTTCTGTATATTCCGTATCGGCATAATATCCCTTCCAATAGGAATAGTATGTACCTGAGCTGCCGATTGAGAAACTAAAGTCGCCGCCCTGTGCAGAAAGTACAAATGTGTCAGATAAGCTTGCGCTGACGCTTGTGCCTGTTTTAAGCGAAGCGGAGGGGGCAAGCTGAATATCAAGCGAGCCCTGCTTAGCCGCCTGCGCTGAAAACGGAACAGCCATAAGGGTTGTTGCCAGCATTACAAATGCCAGCAGGGTGGATAATACTTTTTTCATAGTTAATTCCTCTCTTTAGGGTAGAATTCCCTGCCCTGTTAATTTTTAATTATTTCTTTGTAGTAACAGTCTTAACCTTTGACCAGCCGGAATATACCTTCTTGCCGTTTACGGTCTTGTAGGTGCGGACTCTTACATAGTATTTCTTGCCGCCCTTAAGCTTAGAAACTGTCTTTGTAAATTTCTTGTTGCCCTTGTAGGTAACCTTCTTTGATGTTTTCTTTGTGAATTTGCTTGATGTTGAATACTGTACCTGATAGCCTGATACGCCTGAAACCTTTTTCCAAGTAATCTTGAAGGACTTTTTGCCCTTAACAAGCTTTGAAATTGTTGGCTTCTTTGCCTTCTTTGATACATATTCACCGCTTGAATTTGGCTTTATGCTCTCGCCGTTTAGTGTAATCACATTGCTTGGTGCAGGAGCAGGAGCCGGAGTAGGTGTAGGTGTCGGTGTAGGTGTAGGTGTCGGTGCTACATAATTCGGATTTGATGCACCGCAAACCGAACAAGCCTGATTGTTTGCACCGAAGCTGTGGCCTAAAGCATCTGTGAAATCTGCATTGTAGCTATCACCGCATACGCTGCATGTGTATGTTGTATAACCCTGTGTTGTGCAATTTGCAGGTACAACAGTAGGTGCATAGCTGTGACCGAGTGCCGAGCCTTCGTCTGCAAATGTTTCTGTTGCTCCGCAAACAGTACAGGTTCCTTTTTTAGTTCCGTCCTCTGTGCAGGTTGCATCGTTGTTTGATACATATGAGCTATCATCATATGTGTGAGCAATCTTTGCAAGTTCTTCCTGTCTTTGCTCGTATTCACAACGAGAGCATTCATATCCTGCTGTCCAGCCAACGCTGAAGCAGGTTGGATTTACGGCTTCTGCAACCTCAACCAAATCATGACCGAGCTTTGAGCCCTCGTCCGGTACTGTTACAGGCTTATTACAGATGGTGCAGGTGCCTGTCTTTGTTCCGTCCTCGGTACAGGTTGCATCGTTGTTGCTTGTGTAGGTTGGCACATCATGTGTTGTATGAGGTGCTGATGTTTCATATCCGCAGCCGGGGTATGTTGCAGCAACCTTGTCAACCTTAAAGCCCCATTTTGTTTGGTTGCCGTCGGAGGTAAGCTTGATTACTGCTGTGCTTGAATTAACAGTTATTGATTTTCCTGCAAGCGCAGTGTTAGTATATTTGCCAACCTGCTCGCCTGATGTGGAATCCCTGTAAATGTAAATAAAGTCATAATTATTCTCTACAAGTGTAGAATTGTTGAAATATATATCAATAGATTCAGCACCGGGATAATACAACACATATTCCTCTGAAATGCCATCATCGTAATTGTGCTTTGATTCCGGCAAATCTTCGGTATATTCAACAACAAATCTGTCCTTGTTTGCACAGGAGGTGATTACGGAATTTGTTTCGCTGTCGTATTTGTCGCTTAGCTTATGGTTAGGTCTTTCTGTAATATCCTCATGCTTGGTTGCAGAGCAAACAGTACATTCGTAGTTAATATAACCGTCAGCATTACAGGTAGCAGGGCATTGTGATACAATAGCATAGCTGTGTTCCCCTAATCCACCTTCTGTTGCACCGCATCTTTTGCATGTCTTTGGTGCAAGACAGGTTGCAGCCTCCCAGTCATGATCCAGTGCAGTATCCTCTTTTGCTCTGTCATTGGTTTGACCGCAGGCGCAGGTTGCAGTTTCCGTGCCGTTTTCGGTGCAGGTTGCATCATCGTTGTACACATATTCGCTGTAGCTGTGAGTATGCGGTGTATCGGGTTCTGAATAATCACAGCCTACCTTTTCGGCAACAACCTTTGTTATCTTAAAGCCGTAAAAGTTATTTGAACTGTCGGAATGGAAATGAAGCTTAACATAGTCGCCGTTTAAGGTATATGTTTGACCTGCCGGCGATGAGCCTTCATATTTTGCTATTTCATAGCCGTCCTTGTCATAAGCTCCCAAATAATCCCATTTTTGTTCTGTTCTAAATTGCTCGTCAAAGGTTATGGAAATGGTATCAGCACCCGGATAGGAAAGCTCATAATAATCGTCGGTACCGCTTTGATAATCATGATCCGACTCGGGAAGATTTTCTGTTTCCTCAATAACAAAGCTATGATTTTTGCACGGATGATGCTCGATTGTTTTGTCCTCGTTATAGGTGGTTACAACCTCGTGGTCAACTATATTGGTTTCGTTGCGGTTTTCCGTTGTGCCGCATACGGAGCAGGTGTATAAATCATAGCCCTTTGCATAGCAGGTAGGCTCAACGGTTTTTGTTAATTCATAGCTATGCTCTGCACATAACGGCAAAAATGCAATTTTTGATTCTTCAATGCCGTAGTCCAACAAATTTTCGTGTGTTACAGAATTTTCGTAAACATTGAAAACGATGTTGCCGCTTCCCATAAAGCAGTCATCAGCAAGAAATTCGGCATCTAACGCACGGATGTAGACTGTTGTTAAATTTGAACAATAAAACAAACAACGACCTGACAAGTTCTTTACACTTGCCGGGAAATCTATTGTCTCAAGATTGTCACACCAACTAAAAGCATTGTATGCGATTTTTGTTGTGCTGTCGGGAACGGTATAGCTTGTGCCCGTTCTACCGCCGGGATAGCTGAACAATGTTGTGCCGTCTTTGTACAAAACGCCGTCGATGGCAGAAAATACAGGGTTACTCTCAGCTACAACAAAATTCTTGATAGGGTTTTCATTGCTAAACAGTGACTGAGTGTCGATATCAGTTAACGAAGCAGGAAGAGTAATTGTTTCATCCTTCCAAACGTTTGAATCAATTGAGCAATAGTCGCCAAGGCTTTTAACGCCCTCGTTAATTTCAAGGCACTTTATTTTTGCATCTCTTATTGCATAGCTTTGCAAAACAAGATTTGAGCCGTCAAGAACAAGCTTGTCAAGAGTAACATCACTGTAAAACGCTTCGTGTTCAATTGATGATACAGTGGCGGGCACTGTAAATTCTTTTACATCGCTATTAACAAATTTGATAAGCTTTGTCATACTCTTGTTGTAGAGAGTACCGTTATCGGCACAAAAGCTTCCATTGCCATCGGCAACGGTAAAGCCATTGCCTGCACCGCCGACAAAGGTAGCATAGCTCATTGCATAAACTCCTATTGTTGTAACAGATGCAGGGATGGAAAAGCTTTCAATACCATATACATAGTGGAATAAATAATTGCACAGAGCTGTAATGCCCTCTTCAATTACAATGTGCTTTACGGTACAGTATTGAAATGGCGATACATTCGTACCTGTCCAATTATAGCCTGTAATAGCACCCTCGCCCGAAATTGTCAGCGTTTCGGTGATTGAATCATAGGTAAAGGTTTGATCGCTCAAAAGCGTTCCCGATGCTTCGGGATACTTTACCTCTGCCTGCGCCGAAAGGGGCACGGCAAAAACTGTTGTTGCCAGCATTACAAATGCCAGCAGGGTGGATAGAATTTTTTTCATTTAGGAATTCCTCCTTATATAATTTATTCAAGTACATTATATATTTTTGTCTAAATTAAAACTATTGAACTAATAGGCAAATTAGGGCTACTTTTATATGGGCCTTTGCTGAAAACAGGGCTACCTATAACAAAAATGCCGATTATGAACCTTACGATTCACAATCGGCATAATAATAAACTATTTATTTATTCTTTCGCTTTTAACCTTTTCCAAAAGCTCCTTTCTGTTTTCAACCTCTAATTTTTTATAGATTGAAGCAGAATGTTTTTTTATTGTGCTTTCGGTAACAAACAATTCCTCGGCAATTTCCTTTCTCTTTTTACCCTCAAGGAGAAGCTTCATAACCTCTCTTTCTCTTTTTGAAAGTAAATCGGTTTGTGCAAATTCATCCGCAGCTGCTTGAGAATCCCTGCTATCAAAATACTCAACCGTCTTTTTCGGCTCGGGCAGGGTATTTTGTGTATCAATAAATTTTTTCACTATGCTGTAAAACATAATGAGCAGTATTTCCGAAATTACATACGAAACGGAAAGGAATTCAAACCTGCTTTTAAGAATAGACTCAACAAGCCATATGCCTATGTTTATTGCAACCAAAAACGACAGATACAATGACACATATACATTCCTGTTTTCCTTTCTTATAAAGGAATAAACAAGAATTCCTATCATTGCAACAAGATAAAGAATTACATAAGCCTTATAAATAGGATGCAAAACACCGTATGTTTTAACGAGGAACGTTGCATTATTAACCTTTTCAATAGCAACATCGACATAATAAACATCAGAATACCAGCCGCTTGTTGCGATAACAATAACTATTGCGCCAAGACAAAAAAGAAGCGCAATAACCTTTTTTGGTATTTTCAGCCTACACATTGATGCAATTACCAGAAACATAAAGACAGAAATAAACACGCTGCCTAAATACGCAACTGTATTTGAAATCATTGCTAATTGCAGATTTGGGGATATCGACAAAGCAAAATATCCCGTATTTGTTACTGCTACCGAAAGAAACAGCCACAAAAGCCATCCGTTTTCTTTTTTATATGAAATACTGCAAATCACTAACAAGGCTATTGAAGCAACGCAGGTTACACCGTATAAGATTGACAAAGCTATTCTCCAATCAAAGCATTTAAATAATTGTGTATCATGTATTATATCATAATGCAATCCGAAAGTGCAAGACTGTCACGCAGAAATTTGCATTTCTGCATATTATCATTTAATTATCTCCTCAAGACTGAATAAACTTGGTTTTCATCTGCTTTTATCGTAGCTAACAATCAAAATGATACTCGAAATCAGTCCATTCATGCTTTACGAAATCGCGGACTCTGACAACAATTTCGTTTTCATAGGCCTCAACCTGAAGGCCAAATCCGGTATCCTGAATATCGGCGTCACCAACATCGTTTAATGAGCCAAAGGAGGGCACATTTATGTAAGTGATTTTGCCGTCCTCTTTTATACCGAAATCATTTTCAAAAATTCCCATATGAAGATGTCCGCTGAAAAAGAATATACGGTTGTCATATTTTGTCAAAAGCGAGTGCAGTTGTTCACTCTGCCTGCCGACATGTCCCTCCTGCCAAGCCTCTGAAAATACATCATTTAGCGGCCAATGGTTAAACAAAAATACGGGATTTCCGCTTTCGGATGCAGCCTTCAATTCACCGTCAAGCCATTCAAATTGCTCATCGGAAATATATTGCTGAATTTCTGCATTATCGTCGGTACCCAAAATGATAAAATGATAGCCGTCAATAATTCTGCTGTAATACAGCCTTTCAATTTGATTATCCAAAAAAGCGTTGTTATATTTTATAAAGCGTTTTTTGAGTGTCTCGTAATCATTTGAATTATAATCTCCGGGAGAAATATCGTGATTGCCTGCTGCATTAAGTACATTTTCGATTTTATTGTATTTTTGAAGCAAGCCGTAGAGCATGCTCGTTTCAATCAGCTGACCGTTCATAGTGTTGTCACCGAGCATAACAAGTGTTTTGCTAACCACCTCGGCATTTGCCGTGTCACAAAAAAGCTCGCCGTAGTTCTTGTGCTTTTGTGAATTATTTGACTCCAAATGCCCGTCGGAAATAACGGTAAAGCTTGTTTTGAGATTATCCTTATCAATCGGTGAATAGGCAGGAATATCTCCCGACGGAGAAAAAATGAACAGCGCCAAAATTGCAGAAAATAATCTTAATAAATATTTCATAGTACTTACTCCGTAATCTGCTCCTTATTCTTTTTATTTTTAATAAATTTGGGAGTTACCTTATCAATCAATTTTTCAAGCCTTTCCCATTCCTGCTCAGCCTTTTTTGCGTCCTCCTCCAGCCTGTTATCCATATCATAATACATTAGATTACAGCCGCATTTAGGACATATTGTTTTAAAATAAAATATGCTGAGCTTTTCCTTACATTTTGGACATTTACTCATTATTCACGCCTCCCGAAATATTTTTTGAATTCTCTTTTCTGCGCTTTGCGATTTCCTCGCGTATCATATTGAGCTTATCTCCCGTGAGGTCATACCAAATGTAAGGAATCAGCCCCAAAAGCCCCAACACATTAGGAACAAGAATATAAAATGCCCACAAAAGCAAATCTGTATGCTCGCCCTTAACAGCGGTCTGAACTCCGTTTATATTTTGATAAGAAAGTCCGATAATCGGAAGAAGAGCAGTACCCAAGGATGTGCAAAGCGAACCGGAAAGCTTACCCGTAAATGTCAACACCGAAAATGAAACGCCTTCATTTCTCTTGCCGGTTTTCCATTCCATATAGTCGATGGTGTCGCCTATCATCTCGGTAGGAATAACGCCCTGAATTGTGTTAAAGAAGCTGAAAATCAAATTTTGAATCATTAAAAGAGGTACAACAACTGCAATCTTATTGTAATAATTCATACCTATAAGGAAAACTGCCACAGATGTGACGGCTCTGCAAAATCCGTTCAAAAAAACAATCTGCCTGTTGTCAAATTTTTCCTTGAGCTTAGGGATAAGCAAATATGTTACAAATCCTAATATAGTGCCCGGAAGACTTATTATAAGGAAAAGGGAGTTGATGTTTACAACCTCTGCATAATAATAGCTTTGGAATACACCTGCAAGTCCGGAAAGTGTATTTATTATATTAGCACAGATAATCAGCATAAGAGGCTTGTTTTTAAACAGTACCTTAAAGCCCTCAATAACACTCGGTTCTTTTACGCTTTGAACGACTCTTTCCCTTGTGCATAAGCCTGCCAACGAGAAAAGTCCCATACCGAATGTACCGGCTATTACAGACATTATAAAAAATACCTGAGGAAGAGTAATATTTAAAATATTATGCTCCGACGCATCCATTAAAAGAACGAGAATTGTGGTTGAGAGTCCGCCGATCAGTCCGCTCAGGAAACGAGCGCTTGAGATTGCCCTTGTTCTGTCGGAGGGATTTGGACTGATTGCCGAGCTCATTCCCCAAAACGGAACATCGCCAAGCGTATAAAACAATTCCCACACAATGTATGATATATACATATAAACAATTTTTATTGTTGTGGTTTTTGCGTCTGCTAAAATCAGAGGACCTGAAAAAAGCAATATCGTTGCGATTGAAAGAGGTATCGGAACAATCAACAGATACGGTCTAAGCTTACCGTATCTTGTTCGGGTTTTGTCAATAATTCCTCCCATCAAAGGGTCATTTATTGTATCCCATATGCCTAAGAAAAGAATCATTGTGGACACTGCTTGTGCAGGTATGCCGAACACCTTTGTAAAAAACAGGGAAAGGTAACCGCCTGCAACAAGATTGTAGCCGAATACCTGACCTGCATTTGCAAAACCATATGCTAAGTTTTCCTTAACACCGACATAGCGTTTTTCTTTCTTTGTGTTTAAAGAATTCATTATAATCATTTCCTCCCTTGCTTGAGTCACAGCATCATTTGCTCTTTAAGTATTTTATACTGTGCCAAAAGTTCATTTTCCGTAACATAAGCATTAAGACAGCCAACCTCTGTAACACATTTTCCGCCCGTTATATTTCCGAATAAAATACAGTCTGCAAACGGTCTGTCATAAAACAAGCCATAAATAAAGCCTGCAAGAAACGCATCTCCGGCGCCTGTTGAGTCCACACATTCAACATTCATAGCAGTCGGAGTAATAAAGGAGTTACCGTTTTGCATACCGAAACAGCCGTCCTTATCAAGCTTTACAACCACATTTTCAAAATAATTTGACAAGATTTTTGCCGCCTTTTCGGGAGTTTCGGTTCCTGTTATTTTAAGCGCTTCCTTTTGATTAGGTGTGTAATAATCGGCAATATCAAGGTATTTTTTATATGCTTCAAGGCTCATATTTTCGTCCCAGCCACAGTCAAAGACCAATATCGTGCCTTCTTCCTTCAGCCTTTTGTAAACGGGCAAAAATCCCCCACATTGCATAATCACTATTTTTGCACCGTGGCACATTTTGTAAGCCTCGTCCAAAGCCTCGTCTGTTGCCTGAACATTTCCGTTGCCGTACGAAATGAAGGTTCTGTCCCTCGGTGTAATCATTGCGCTCGTAACATTCAAGGGCATATCCTGCCCTTTATACAAATTGAGCGGCTTAACACCTGCTTTTTCAAATTCACCTGTTGCAAACAAGGAAAACATATCCCTGCCAAGCTCTGTTGCTATTTTTGAAGGAATTCCGAGTCTTGCAATATTGATTAGGGTTGCAGGAACTCCGCCGCCAAGCTGTAAGGAAAAATCCTTGCTGTATATTTCCTCGCCCTCGTTTGGCAATTTTTCGAGTCCGAAATACAGTAAATCAACATTCGTACTGCCTATTCCTGCAACAAAATTTTTATTTCCAGCCATTGCTGTACTCCTTATTGTGTTCAATATACTCATCAACTAATTCACAGGCAAGAGAATAGGAATTTACAAGCGGATGAAGTGTAAGCGCCTGAATTGCCGACGCTCTGTCCTTTTCCCTTATTGCCTTTGAGGCAAGGCGTTCATAAATCTTGACACGACAGATTATTTCAAGATTTTGCTCATCAACCCTGCCGATATGGTGAGGCTTACAGCCGTTTGCATTAACATCACAGGTGATTTCAACAACATCATCGTCCTTTAACCCCTCGATTGAACCATCGTTGGGAATACACATAATCATTGTGCCTGTTTTACCGCTTTGAGCGGTTTCAATAAACCTGAGTGCAACACCTGCATAACCGCCGTCATCCTCCTCATAGATATCAAAATGCCACGCAGATGTACGCTTTTCGCCTGTTTCACTCGCCATATAACTGCCCTCACGCATTCCGTACCATTTGTTGAATATTTCAAGACAGCCCTCAAAATCATTTTCAATATCCATTTTTGAAAGCTCGGCTGTCATATTTTTATTGATATCTCTTATCTGCTCTCCCCTTGTCTGCTCTGCGTTCAAAATGTTTTCAACGGCCTTTTCTCTGTAATAAAAATAATATAGATATTCGTTTAATACAGCCCCTCTGTCCCTAAGAAGCTCCTTACTGAAATAGCGCATATCGGTTTTTTTATAAGCCTCGTCATTTTCTATAAGCTCGGGCATAATCTCTTTTCCGTTAAGAGTAATGCTTTTGAAATAAGACAGATGATTAAGACCATAGACCTCACCGCTTATATTATCGGGACTTTCGTTATATAAAAGTGCAAAGGAACGGAGCATACCCGACGGAGCGTCGCAGATACCGTATGTAAAATCATATCCCATATCACGCAGGGCTTGGGATACAACACCTGCAGGATTTGTGAAATTGAACACCTTGACATTTTTCTTTGAATGCTTTTTTATAAGCTCACAATAATCAGCCAACACAGGAATACTGCGCATTGCAAAGGAAAAGCCTGCTGCGCCTGTAGTTTCCTGACCGAGAACGCCCTTATTAAGTGCAATACGCTCATCCTTGGCACGCATATCATCCTCGCCGACACGGATTGTAGTAATTACATAATCAGCGTCTGTAACAGCCTCAAGTGCATCTGCTGTCAGGCTGAATTTCATTTTCGGGCAAAGAAGCTTTGCAACATGAGATGCCATGCCGCCGTATATCCTTAATTTTTCCTCATTATTATCCATAAAGCAAAGCTCGTCAATATGAAGCCTCTCAGCCTTTTGTGCAATGCTTTTAGCAAGAAACATTGAGCGGACACCGCCACCGCCGATTACTGTTATTTTCATTTTTTTGTGCCTTTCTGTCAGGTGATTTTGAGTGCAATACTTTCATCTATCATTTTACATACTCATAATAAATCCGTCAATAGCTTTATTTTGAAAGCAAGGCTCCGAAAGGTTTATGACAAAAAAATATCCGCCTGAAAACACTTAGGTTTTCAAGCGGTCTTTTGTATGATTTAATTATTTTTCTCTTGCTCTTTGAATTGCTTTTACGATTTCAACAATCGGGATTACACAAATTGCAAGCAAGAGTGAAAGCGCATATTCAACAATACTGATGTGTGCAAAATCAAATGCCTTTGCCAAAAACGGAACATAGATTACAACCGTTGACAAAACAAGACTGAGCACCATTGCACCGACAAGATACTTGTTTATTGAGCCCATTTTTCCAATTGAGCGTCTGCGTGAACGCATATTGAACGAATGGAAAATTTCTGACATAGCGAGGGTCAAAAATGCCATTGTCATACCGTTTTGATGAATAACCTCTGGCGTTCCGTGTGCAAGCTGAATACCCATTTGATTTGTACCGAAGAAATATGCAAGCAAGGTAAGCACACTTACCATAATGCCCTGATACAAAACATCAAAGCCCATACCGCCTGCGAAAATTCCGTCCTTTGAATTTCTCGGCTGACGGTTCATTATATCCTTCTCGCCCTTTTCAAGACCGAGAGCAAGTGCGGGGAAGCAGTCTGTAATAAGGTTAATCCAAAGAAGATGAACGGGTTCAAACAGGGTAAAGCCCATTAGTGTTGCAATAAAGATTGAAACAACCTCGGACAAGTTTGACGAAAGAAGGAACTGAATTGAATTTCTGATATTATCATAAATTCTTCTGCCCTCTTCAACCGCAGAAACGATTGTTGCAAAATTATCATCTGCAAGCACCATATCGGCAACATTTTTTGTTACATCCGTGCCTGTAATTCCCATACCGACACCGATATCGGCATTCTTTATTGACGGAGCGTCGTTAACACCGTCACCTGTCATTGCGGTTATTTTGCCCTTTGCCTTCCAAGCCTTAACAATTCTTACCTTGTGCTCAGGCTGAACTCTTGCATAAACAGAATACTTTTCTATCTCTTTATCAAGGTCCTCGTCGCTGATTTTGTTAAGCTCTGAGCCTGTAATTGCACAGGAAGCATCTGTAATAATTCCAAGCTCTTTTGCAATTGCAACAGCGGTATCCTTGTGGTCACCCGTAATCATAATAGGTCTTATTCCTGCACGCTTACATTCCTTGATTGCGTCGACAACCTCAGGACGAACAGGGTCAATCATACCTGTAAGACCTACATAACAGAGCTCTTTTTCGAGTATTTCTGCTTCTTCTGACTCCGGCTTTTCTGTATATGTGCGCATAGCACAGCAAAGCACACGCAATGCCTTGTCAGCCATTTCCTTATTTGATTTTTCAATCTCGGCTCTTTTTTCATCGGTCATAGCAACGGTCTTGCCGTTTTCAAGATAAGCCGTACAGCGTGAGAGTACAACATCGGGTGCACCCTTTGTGTACTGAACAAATCCGTGCTCTGTTGAATGAACAGTGCTCATCATCTTTCTTGATGAATCAAACGGAGCCTCCATAACTCTCGGAAATGTTTTTTCAAGCTCATATTTCTTTATACCGAGCTTGTCTGCATATGCAACAAGCGCCGCCTCGGTAGGCTCACCCTTAACCGTACCGTCGAGCTGAAGCTCGGCGTCACAGCAAAGTGCCATTGCCGAAGCAAGAAACTTTTCATCATCGCCCTTATACTCAACAACAGTCATTTTGTTTTGAGTGAGTGTACCTGTTTTATCAGAGCAGATTATCTGCGTACAGCCAAGGGTTTCAACTGCTGTAAGCTGACGGATAACCGCATTTCTTTTGCTCATTTTTGTAACACCGATTGAAAGAACAATCGTAACAACAGCCGCAAGTCCCTCGGGAATTGCCGCAACAGCAAGAGAAACAGCAACCATAAAGGTATCAAGCACAGAGCTGAAGCTAAGAGTCTGTCCTGTAACAAGTGAACGAATAATATCAAATGCAAAAATGAAAACGCATATACCGAGAACGAGTGCAGAAAGTATTTTTGAAAGCTGAGCAAGCTTAATCTGGAGAGGCGTCTGCCCCTGCTCTGCAGTTTCAAGAGCGTCGGCAATCTTGCCCATTTCGGTATCCATTCCCGTGGCAACCACTACTGCTCTGCCGTGACCGTAAACAACATTTGAGCCCATATAGCACATATTTTTCCTGTCGCCGAGCGGTACATCATCGCTTCCGAGCGGGTCAATAACATCTGCTGTCTTATTTACGGGAACTGACTCACCTGTAAGTGCGGCTTCCTCGATTTTCATAGAAGCACAGGAAATGATACGGCAGTCAGCCGGTACGCTGTCGCCTGCCTCAAGCAAAACCACATCACCGACAACCAAATCCTCGGACCTTACATCTACGAGCTTACCGTCGCGCATTACCTTTGATTTTGCGGCGGCGATTTCCTGCAAGGCCTCAATCGCTTTTTCTGCCTTGCTTTCCTGATAAACGCCGAGTATTGCATTGATGAGAACTACAACCATAATGATTATTACATCTGCATAGCCCTCGCCCTCACCGCCGATTGAGGCGGTTATTGCAGAAATAACTGCTGCCGCGATAAGAATAATAATCATTGGGTCGGCAAGCTGCTTTAAAAAGCGGTGTAAAAGGGATTCCTTCTTGCCTTCGGCAAGCTTGTTTTTACCGTTTTTTTCAAGCCTTTCCTGCGCTTGTGCAGAGGTAAGTCCCTGCTCAGACGAATTTACTTCGCCGATTACGGCTTCGTAATCTCTCAGGTATTCTTTCATAGACATTCTCCTTTAGGCATATGCCATAATTTTATAAAACAAAAACCCGTACATAGTATCTCACTATGTACGAGTCTCATTCTTTATAACTAAACCAGCCTCATATAAGGCATGCTGTTGATTTAGCTCACACATAATATGTGCGGAATTACTCCCTCAATACTATATTTTATTATACCACATTTAAACATAAATGTCAATATTTAATCGACAGAGGTCTATTTGTTATGATACTTAATTTGCTTCAAGCAAGATATAGTTGTTATCCCTGAATATTTCGTGGTAATTATCATCAAGAGAATCAATAACAATACTATAATAGCTGTAAAGCTCATCGTTATTCTTGTAATCTGCTAAAACAGCAACATATCTCGGCGGATTATTTTCAAAATCGTTTTTAAACTTATTGAGATAATCTTGATTATTGTGCCTTGTATAAAACTCTAATGCAAAATAGCTTGAAAACGGATACTGACGAAAATGATAATAAGCATATCTTTTTTCCGCTTCAGACATAACAAAAACAATCTGTCTGTTTGAAGAATCATCAATAATTCCGTTAACTCCATTATAAAAGCTATCAATCTTTTGTGTAACCACTAAATTATTTTCTTTAAATCCGGCGTTATATCTTTTTACTATATAATTCAGCTGTCTTGCCGAAGAAAATAACACCGCGACCGCTAAAATAGCAATTACAAAGAATTTCGAGAGCTTCTTCTTCGACACATTGCACAAAGCACATAGCAAAACGAAAAGTGCAGGAGCCTCAAGCTGCATATACTGCGGCCAAGCTACTCCTATAATAATATACATAACAGCACTCGTAACACATACAACAGCAGAAAGAGAAGCAGTATATTTCTTTTTAGAAATAAACACGCACATTATTGAAAGAAATGTTATTGACGCAATTGCTCCGCCCCACATAATTGTGTGCTTAAAATCATGAGCTGTTATCAGCGTCTTTGTATCAACTATGTATTTAAAATTGAATATAACCGTCTGCTCAAATAAATCATCCAGTGCATTGTTTTTGTAGTAATACAAAAGAATCGGAACAAACACAACTGCCATTCCTGCAATTCCTGTGACAATATTCTTAAATATACTTGCAAAGCGTTTGTTTATTACAAGCACAACAAATACAAAAAGTATGCATGCCGCAATAGGAATTGCACAGTTTGGCTTAAGAGAACAGGCGAACGCAAGGCAAATGCCAAAAATAAAACCGTATCTGCTGTGAAACTCAGGAAGTTCTCCGTTCTTTTTATCAAGCTTAGATGAATAATCCAAAGCTATGCCAATCGAAATAATACAGTATAAAATTGCATATTCCTCGGTAAGATTTCCTCCGTCAATGCTTGAAAGCCAAAAAAGAATTGTCGCAACAGGAATTATATAGCTGTAACACTTCGGAATACTATCGTTGTTGCTTTGGTATATATATTTTTTTGTATAATTGAATATAAAGCAGTTTGTGATAAAAAAGTTTATCAGCTGAACAATAAATGTTCCGAATCTTTCATCACCGATTAAACGACAAAGCGCTTCACCTATCGCCTCGATAAAGAACAGTACAGCACCTTTTTGATGGAAAATATCACGAAAAATTACAAGGCCGTCCAGAACCGCCGCACCGCCCATCTTGTATTCAAGAGAATCATTACCGAAAACACTATATAGCGGTGAGGTGCTATGTGAAAAAACTAACAAAAGAGCCGAGCTTAATACAAATATCATAAAATAATATAAAAAAATACTTTTCTTCTTTGTTTTCATAATTTAAACCCTTATGCCCTTTTCGCCGTATTCTTCCTTGCTTTTCTTGATGAACTCCTCAACCTGCTTTGCAGACGGCATTGCGCCGGAGCAGGAATGATCAGAAATAAGAATTGAAGCCGAAGCCGAGCCGAATTCAAGGCACTCTTTCAATTATAAAATTGTTAATTTAATTCTTTAATTCATATAAAGAGTATGTATCATCTGTATAAACCACGGTATATTCACTTTCGGCTTTTCTTATTACTTTGTCAAAAGCATCATTTAAGCTTTCGCGGTCGTTTGCCATAACAATATATTTGGGCGGAGTATTTTCAAAATCATAATAAAATTCATCTAAATACTCGGATGTATTGCACCGCTCAAAGAACGGAATACAAAAATTAGATGAAAACGGATATTTCTTCATATGATAATAGAAATAGCGACTGATTATATAGTTATAGCCATTATCCTCAATATATAATGTATCCTTGTCGCTTGTATCTTTATCAAGTATATCTTCTGTCCCGATTTTAAAATTGTCAACCTTTTCTGTAACCTGCTGCCAATATTTATTATGGTTAGGTAGCAAATAAGTCCTCACATACATTCCAACCGAGAGTATCATTGTAAAAGCAACAAGAGCTGTTAAGGCAAATGATTTTACTCTTCTTTTTGGAATATTCAAGGTTGAAAAAGCAAGAAGGAAAATAAATATAATAGGAATTTGCACTTGATAATAGAATAAATATTGCGTTGATGTAAGAAGAAACATTGCCATAGTTGCCGCCGCTGTAACAAGGCAAAGCGTTGATAACAGATTAAAATGCAATATTAAAGCAAGCAAAAGTGCACAAAACGGCAAAAGATAGACAAATGCAATATTTCTTAAAAACCTGAAAATTGATGTACCGCCGCTGTTTTCGCTTTCAATATAATTCATATTAAATAAAAAGCACTGATGAATCATATCCGATAAAGCATTATTAAAATGATAATACAGTAAAATAGGAACAGTTACAATAGCAATTCCAAGAATACCAAACGCAACGCATTTCCAAAATAACGAGAATTTTTTATTTGCAAGCATATGAATGCCCATCACTAAAACACTTGCTCCGATAAATACGGCGGTCGTTGGCTTAGCCCAAAAGGTCACGGCAAAGCATATGCCGAGAATGAAGCCGTAAATCGGTTTAAAGGTGCAGGCGTTTTCATTTTGCCTGTCAGCATACACGCAATATCTAACAGCAATATAAACAGTTACAAACTCATACAGCATTGAATATTCTTCAACAAGATTTCCGCCGTAAAAGAATGTCATCCAAAAAAAACACCGACGACATTACAATAGACCAAGCATACACCTTTGATTTTTTATCCGTTGAGTTGTAAAAAAGGTCTGCCGTCTTTTTTGCAATAAAAATGACTAATATCATATTAACATATTGCAGTAAAAACGTTCCCCATCTTTCACTTCCCAATACTCTGCATAGCAGTTCACCGATTGCTTCGATAAAAAAGAAAGTTGCTCCTTTTTGATGAAAAATATCTCTGTAAATTACGAGTCCGTCAAGAATTGCCGAACCGGCAAGCTTATACTCAATCGAATCATATCCAAATGAGTTGTATAGAGGTGAAGTTGATGTTGAAAAAAACAAAAGTAATAAAAACGATACAACAGCTATATACAAAAATTCTAACAATCGACTTCTATTCTGCTTTATCATTTTTTCCTCCTGCAAGCTTTTAATATAATTGCTTATATTTTATTTTCATTATTGAATATGAGCATTTACACCCTTGCGACCATTTCTCCGTATTCTTCCTTGCTTTTTTTGATGAACTCCTCTACCTGCTTTGCAGACGGCATTGCATCTGAGCAGGAATGAGCAGAAATAAGAATTGAAGCCGAAGCTGAGCCGAATTCAAGGCACTCGATGATTTCCTTGCCCTGAAGCAGACTGTAAAGGAACGATGAGCCGTAGCCGTCGCCACCGCCAAATCCCTTGAGCTTAACAGCAGGAAACGGCTTGATTGAATAGAATTTACCGTCGTTTGTGTAAGCGGTTGAGCCGTCCTTACCGTGCTTAATAACGCAGATTGTTGCGCCGAAGGACTGCCAATATTTTGCACTTTCGGGGTCTGATGACTTAACTCCAACAATACCCTCGGTCAAGTCAAATTCCTCTCTTGAGCCCATAATAATATCGGCATTTTGAGCAACAAGGCTGTAATAAACAGCGATTTCGTCTTTTGACCTCCAGGTGTATTCGCGGTAATCGATATCAAAAATAATTCTGACATTATTCTTTTTTGCAAGCATCATAGCCTTTAAGCAGGCCTCTCTTGACGGGGATTTTGCAAGCGCCGTACCGCTGATAACAATAGCCTTTGCCGATGCAATATAGTCCTCATCAATATCCTCGGGCTCCATACAAAAATCTGCAACATTGTCGCGATACATAAGTATGGATGACTTTTCCTTTGAAAGAATTTCGGTAAAGGTAAGACCGATACATTCGCCGTTTTTTGCCCTTGTGACATGGCTTGTGTCAATACCCTCTTTTTCAAAATAATTAACAACAAAGTCACCGAACTGATCGTTGCTTACACAACCGCAGAAGCCGACCTTACAGCCAAGTCTGGCAAGACCTACTGCAATATTGGCAGGAGAACCGCCCACATACTTGTTGAAATTTGACGACTCGCTGAGAGGCATATACATATCAGTCGGGTTAAAGTCGATGGCAATTCTGCCGATAGGGATAAAATCGAGTGGCTTTGACATATCAAATTCAATGTATTTCATAATCTTTTTCTAACCTTTCTTTTTACGCTTTGTTATCACTGCCGAAAATGAGAATGTGCTTTTTTGCATTTTGATAAGCACCCTCAACCTCAGCCGCCTGCAAATCGTAATAACCGTTTATACCATTATCATTATAGCACCTGCGAACATTATTTTCAACACAATCAAATGTAGCAGTTGCAATATTTATCTTTTTAATTCCTGTGTGAGCACAGCGAACAAAATCCTCCGGAGTGATACCCGTTCCTCCGTGAAGAACAAGCGGAACATCGGTATTCTTTTCAACCTCTTCGAGAATATCAAATCTAAGCTTCGGCGTGCTCTTATAATTGCCGTGAGCATTGCCAATGGCTATTGCAAGTGCATCAACCTGAGTTTCTGCCTCAAATCTGACTGCGTCCTCTAATCTTGTGCAGTTGATTGCAATATCCTCGCTTCCGTCCTCTGAGCCACCGACACAGCCTATTTCCGCCTCAACATCAGCGTCGTATTCATCGGCAATTTCAATAACCCTTTTTGTCATTGCGATATTCTCGTCAAGCTCAAGGTGAGATCCGTCAAACATAACAGATGTAAAGCCAATATCAAGCGCCTGAGTGATTTTTTCGAGTGTTTTACCGTGGTCAAAATGGACTGCAATCGGCACAGACGAATTCTCTGCCGCCGCAACCATAAGCGGTCCTATAAGCTCGAGAGGGCTCTGCTTGAGCCTTACCTCTGCAATCTGTAAAATAGCCGGAGAATTAAGCTCCTCTGCCGCCTTTAAAACACCGAGCACCATTTCCATATTAGCGACGGAAAACGAGCCGACTGCATAATTTCCCTGCTCAGCACCTTCAAGAAGCTCACTCAATTTAACTAACATAATTTTACCTCTTAATACGATTTGCGAGTCGGCAGTAAGCCGAGTTCTGTCTTGGGCAATTATCTATCTCGACGCAGAATTGCTCCTGCGCTCAAGCCATCCTTCAAAGTTATGTGTCGAGCAAACAACCCTTTAGTCGATGTTGCAGCGGATAGGGTTTACATGGCAGAAAATGTCTCCACTTTCTCGGTGAGCTCTTACCTCGCCTTTCCACCCTTACCTCACAAGGAGGCGGTATATTTCTGTTGCACTTTCCCTAAGGTCACCCTCGGCGGCCGTTAGCCGTTATCCTGCTCTGTGCTGCTCGGACTTTCCTCATACTGATAACAGTACGCAATTGCCTTGCCGGCTCGCTATCTTATATTTTAAATTAAATCAACACCTATTGTCAATATATTTTACAAAATGATAGTTGAAATAGTATATAATTTATAGTAAAATCTGTATAAACGGAGGTGGTACTATGCCGCGTTTTGAAAACGAAGGCTTCAGTCCCGAAAGTAATAAAAAAAGAGACATCGACAGAACAGTCCCCGATGACGAAAATTATTACAGCTTTTCGCCAATGGATTTGGATTTTAATAACAAAACAAGAAGCAAAAATGATATAGTCAGAGATAATCAAAGCAGAGGAATAAATCCTACACGGCTAAACGAAAGCACTAATAGCAGCACGCAATTTCGCAGTGAGTCGGCACAGGATTTTGACAGAGGTGAAAGCAGACGCTCTGCAAGAGAAAGAAAAATCACCTCTCCCCCACCGAAAAAGCAAAAAAGCAAAAAAAACGGTGCAATTTCTGTTAAAAAGAAAATCGGCATTGTCCTGCTTGCGCTGATTGTTTTGATTGTCGGCTCGGTGTTCCCCGTTCTCGGGCGGATAAATTACGACGACAAAAAAGAAAACGAATATATCAAAGCTTCCCAGCTTGAGAGCAGTGCAATGGTCAAAAATATTCTTTTGCTCGGCGTTGACGCAAGAAGCAATGATGAGGCTTCTGCCTCAAGGTCCGACACAATGATGCTTGTGTCACTTGATATGAAGCACCATTGCATAAAGCTTGTTTCCTTTTTGCGTGACACTTGGGTATATATTCCCTCTCTCGGCTACGAGCAAAGGCTGAATGCGGCTTGCAGCGACGGCGGCTATCAAAATGTTGTAAATACGATTGAGTATAATTTTAACATTGATATTGACAGCTATGTGGTAACAGATTTTGAAATGTTCAAGGTGCTTGTTGACAGCCTTGGAGGAGTTGAGGTTGATGTAACCAAGGCAGAGGCGAAGGAGGTTACAGGTCATCCAAAGAGATACGGCAATGTAACTCTTGAGTCGGGCAAAAGCACACTCACAGGCGAGCAGGCTCTTGCATATTGCAGAATAAGAAAGATTGATACGGACTTCGTCAGAACACAAAGACAAAGAACGGTTATGAGCGCAATACTCAACAAGGTAACTCATTCAAATCCGTTTAAGCTTTACAAAATGGCATTCAACAGTGCACCGTATATCGAAACAAATATGAGCAAGGGCGAGTTAATATCGTTTGTGTTGCAGGCAGGAATTTGTGTGACAGGCGGTATTCATCAAACCGGCGTTCCGTTTGACGGAACTTGGGATTATGCAACAATCCAAGGCAACAGCGTTATAAGCATAAATACCGAGAAGAATAAGGACAAGCTTATCGATTATGTATATAATATGAGCTCAAAGGATATTGAGGAAGAAGAAAGCAAGGATTGATTTTAAGCAAAAAGCGGCAGGAGTAAACCCCTGCCCTACGGAAAAGAATTAACATAAATTGTATTCTAAAATAAAAAAGAACAAGAGACGGCATTTCTGCCGTCTCTCTTTTTTTTGGTGAACAAAGGTTAGATTTCGCCTTCGCCCGGTTCAATACCGTTGTATGATGTTGTAAGAACAACATCAGTAGCCTTGAACTCGCTAACCTCTGAAACCGGCTTTGTGTAAAGCTCTTTCATTATTTGTCCTCCTTATTATACCAAATCACCTCACCGCTGTCCCTTTCGGGACAGACGGCTTGATGATGGATATAGTTAATTAAGCAAATGTATGACTCTGAGGTTCAGCGTAGATAACTACTGTTTTACCTGTTGAGTTGTCAACATAAGCAAGGAAAGCCTTTGCAGTAACAACTGCGCTAGGAGTTGATGTGCTAATATTCAAGCTGAACTGCTTAGATGTTGTCTTGCAGTAGTAAGCCTTAATAGTAGTACCATTTACATTATCAAGTGAAATTTCAGAAGCGTCAACATTCTTACCGAATACAAAACCGTGGCTGATTTCTGTGTATCCTGGCTCCATAGAATATGTAGCAAGATAAGCAGCCTTGTTTGTGCCGGCAATCGGATCAACTGATACAGCAGCAACTGTTGGCTTAGCTGTTACACCAGTCTCAAATGTAGGAACAACTGTTACATCAGAACCTACATAGAAGGTGTAAGTATCACCGTAAGCAACCGGTGCACCGTTGATTTTCCAAGTAGTAGCACCTGAAGCTTTTACTGTAACCTGAGTATCATAAGTGATGCCTGTTGCAGTATCCTGAACTGTTTTACCGTTAACTGTGATTTCACAACCAGCAGCAGTTACAGTATATGTTGTAGCAGCATCCTTATTGTACTTAGCAACGATTGTTGTACCTGTTGCAAGATCATCAATCTGAGCAGCTGTTAATGACCACTCTTTAAATGTGTAACCAATACGAGCAGGAGCTTCAGGCTCAACGATATCTGTGCCTGTAGCAACATCCTGAGTAGAAATTACATTACCGTAAGAATCAACGAATACAACTGTAAATGTTGAAGCCTCAGTAGTTGTGAATACAGGAGTATAAGTTACATCAGCGATAGCTGTTGTTGTGAATGTAGCAGCCTCAGAAACAATCTTGTTACCAATTGCCCAACCTACAAACTCAGCACCACCAACAGCTGTAGCTGTAAGTGTAATCTTAGAGTTCTTAAGAACCTTAGTAGCAACGCCGTTAGTAGCGTCATCACCGTTAAGAGTTGTTGTACCCATATCAGTAGCAGCAACTGTTACTGTTACGCCAACGAGCTGAGCAATCTCATCGCCGCCTTCGGTCTTACCGCAGCCGTTTGCACAAGTGTAAACTGCTGTCTTACCGGGAGCATCGAATGTAGCAGGAATTTCGTCTGCTGTCTTCTGCATGTCATGACCAAGTGCAGAAATTGTAGTGCCGCCTTCGGTCTTACCACAGCCGTTTGCACATTCGTAAACTGCTGTTGTACCGGGAGTCTCACAAGTAGCAGGAACCTCTGCTGTCTTGAGCTGCATGTCGTGACCAAGTGCAGAAATTGTAGTGCCGCCTTCGGTCTTACCACAGCCGTTTGCACATTCGTAAACTGCTGTTGTACCGGGAGTCTCACAAGTAGCAGGAACCTCTGCTGTCTTGAGCTGCATGTCGTGAACTAATGCAGAGCCTGTGTCAGTAACTGTGCTTACATATCCGCAAGTAGGACATGTAGCTGTCTTTGTACCGTCAATCTCACATTCAGCGTCGCCGTTTGATGTGTAGTTAAGAGTACAATCAACTGTTGAAGCTGATGAAGTCTCTGTATATGTCTTTGTTTCAGCATTGAGAGACCAACCATCGTATGTTGTAGTTGTATGTGTACCGTTCTTGTTGTCAACAACCTTTGCAGGTGAATGAGCAGGTGCCGAAGCAAGAGCAGACTCAGCTGTTTCAGCTGTTACAAAAGTCTTAGAGCCGTCAGCCATAACAAATGTATAGCTTGAGCCTGTTGCAGGAATATCCTCAGTATAGGTGTGACCGCACTTTGTACATGTGAATGTGCGAATACCTGTTTGTGTTAAGGTAGGATCCTTAGTTACTTCTGAAGTATAAGAACAAGCCTCATTCTTAGGAACACCGCAACCGTTTGCACAGGTGTAGGTATGTGTACCATCGTTGTTTGATACAGGAGTACCTGAGTAATCGTGAACTAATGCAGAGCCTGTGTCAGTAACTGTGCTTACATATCCGCAATCAGGACAAGTAGCTGTCTTTGTACCGTCAATCTCGCATTTAGCGTCGCCGTTTGATGTGTAGTTGAGAGTACAATCAACTGTTGAAGCTGATGAAGCCTCTGTGAAGGTTACACCGTCTTCGCCAAGTGTCCAACCTGAATATGTTGTGGTTGTATGTGTACCATTGTTATTAGTAGCTGTTACAGCAGCTGAGTTAGCAGGAGCTGAAGCAAGAGCTGCAGCAGAATCAGCAGCTGTTACCTTAACAGCAGTTCTTCCGTCAGCCGGAGTGAATGTGAATTCAGTGTCGGTTGAAGTAGAACCGTTGTGGATGTTAGTTCCGAGATAAGTTATCTTACGAGAACCAGCACGTTCAGGAACATTTTCCGGATCCTCTGCTACGAGATCCTGATTCCAGAAGTTAGGTGCATATGTTGTATACATATCACGAGTATTTCCATCACCAATCTGATCAGCAACATAGAAACCACCTGTATAGTCACCAACTACTGTGTTGTTCGGGTCAGTAAGAGTAAAGTCGATAGGACCTGCGCCTGTAATCTTGAAAGCAAATGTCTGACCGATCATTACATCCTTATCGGAGTAATTGTATTCAAGAGCACCTGTTTCAGGATTTGTAACACCTGAAATAGTATTGTCTTTAAGATTCTGACTTCCTGTTGAAGAATGGCAGTCATAAATTTCACGAACTGTACTTGTATTTACTGTTGAAGGAGTTTCGTCAACATAAGAGGTGTCCATAAGGGTATCCATTGTTGAATAGAATGCACCTGTTGACATTTCCTTTACACCAAGGTTACCACCGGTAACGAGTGTATGGCCTGCAGCATCTGCTTCTGCAACAGTTTCAATTTTATATGCTGTCTTCTTACCTGCTTTGTAGCTGTAAAGACCGGCAGGCTCAATATTGTCTGTATAATTAAGACGAATAGCAGCCAATGAGCACTTTGTAATATTTTCCCAAATTACAGTAACCGTGAAGAAGTCACCTACGCCATAGGTATAGTCCTCAGCAAGAGGATCCATCGCCCAAGAAGCTGAAATTGCTTCTGTATCTGCTGCCTCAAGGGTGAGAGTACCATTCTTTTGATCCCAAGTAACAGGAGCGTCGAAAATACCTGAAGCTGCACAACCTGAAGCGCCGCCTACAGTATAATCAGTCCATGTACTGTTTTCATTATCATAGAATGTACCGAATCTTAAAGTAACATTCGGATTATAATCACCCGGAGCAGCAAATGCTGTAAACGGAAGCGAGCAAACAATCATAAGAGTTGCAAGCATTACAGCAATAGCTTTCTTAAATGATTTTTTCATTAAATTTTTTCCTCCAATTGTATGAAATTTATCATACGGGATTTTTGTGAATGTTTTAAAGCTTAAAAGCTTTCATCAATGTTTATTGCAATAAACACTGTTTAGAAAAAAGTCTAAACAATTTTGCCCTGCTGACATATTGTCAAAAATAAGCCGTAACAGCAAGCAAGGCTTAATATTTTTTAATCAAGTGCAAGATCTTGATAAGCAACTGTTTGGTTATAGAATACGCCAAATGAACCAAGGTCTGCTACGTTAACAGTTTTGTCACCGTTGAAATCAGCAAACGCATTATATTCGCCAGAATAAGCTACACCAAATACACCGAGATCTGCAACATTGATTACAGAATCATTGTTGTAATCGCATATAACTATCGGAATCTCTGCACCTGTTATATCTGCCGTGCCGGTTAATGTAACCGTTCGCGGTATTGTTGAAGCACCCTTGAAGGTGAGCGAGGTTGTGCCCACCGGAACCTCTACCGAGAAAGTACCGTTATCACCTGATTCAGCGAGAAGTGTATCGCCGTTATAAATCTGAACACCTGCGATACCTATAGCGGAATTTCCGCCTGTAATATCGTTTGCAATTCTGACATTACCCGATACTGTGATTGATGAAGCCTGTGCAGGTGATACATCCACACTCATTGACTGATAGACAGTACCTGCGGTGTAGCCCTCCTGCGTGATGCCGTAGCAATCGTCATATCCATGAGAATAATCTACTTCTGCAAAGGTCAGATTTGCGTTATCAGAAACGGTGATAACATCGTATGCGTCGCAATCCTGCGAAAAGGTTGCAGTAACAGATGCAAGAACAACAGAATCCTCTGTAATGGCTGTATTTGCATCATTATTTGATACAAAACCAAACACTATGTTGCCGTCCTGCAATATATAGCCCATTGAGCTAAGCTCGGAATTTGTATCCGAAATCAAACTCAAGGGTGTCTCAGCCACCGTAACAACATCTGTATAGGTTGCGGTGAACTGAATTACCGAAATTGTTGAAACTCCGCTGAGTTCAAAATTAACAGTATATGTTCCGGCAGGAAGAGCATTACCGTCTACCGGATTGCCGGATTCATCATAATAGGTGCATATAATCTTCGGGCTTTCCTCGCCCAGTGGTTTAGCCTCTGCACCGAAGGCTAAAAAGGAGACAGATAAAACAGCAATAAGCATTATAAGACCGCTGATTAAAGACAGGGCAAATAATGATTTTTTGCTTTTTGTCATAAATTGCATCTCCTTTCAAAAGATTTAGAATATTTTTTGTCACATTATGTGACCGTATCAGACAGTATATTCCCCGAAAGGAATATACCGCCTGAATTAACTAAAGATTAGTCAAGTGCAAGTGCTGAATAAGCAACTGTCTGGTTGTAGAATACACCAAATGAACCAAGGTCTGCTACGTTAACGGTTTTATCACCATTGAAATCAGCAAACGCATTATAGTCACCGGAATAAGCAACACCAAACACACCAAGGTCTGCTACATTTATTACAGAGTCGTTGTTATAATCGCAGATTACAATCGGAATAATTGCATTTGCTACACTTGCTGTGCCGCTGAGAGTAACAGTTCTCGGAATTGTTGAAGCACCCTTAATTACAAGCTCGGTTGTACCTGCAGGAATTTCAACAGAGAACGCACCGGCATCTGCAGATGTACCTACAAGTGTACCGCCTGCGTAAATATCTACGCCTGCAATACCGATAGTACCTGCACTACCGTCAATGTTTGTAGCAATAGTAATCTTACCGCTTACGGTAACACCTGTTGACTTAATAACAGGAACGATTGTTACATCCTTATCAAGATAGATGTTATACGGGAACTGAGTTACAAATACCTTCTCGCCATTGATGAGGAGATACTGGAACTCGTTGCCCTCGCCTACTGTAAGGTCAACAGAAATTGTTTCGCCAACCTCGTAAGCAAGAGGAGCTGTGTAAGCAGCACCGTCGATTGTGATTGTACCGCCTGTGAAATCGCCAACTGTTACAGTAGCAGTTTCAGCAGGAGTAAGAGCGATTTCAGCCTTCTGGAGATCTGAATCGTAGGTGTAGCACTCTGTTACCTGACCGATATAGTCATTCTTAGCAGAAGCTACATAGTAATTCTGATTCTTGTAAGCATAAGTTGTATTAGCTGTTGTAGCAATTTCAACTGCCTTAGCAAGTGCTCTTACATATGCAGTCCAAGAAGCTCTTGAGTAAACGGTTGCACCCTCGTTAACAAGAGTACCGTCTGGTGCCCAAGCACCGAACTTAGCATCTGCGGCACCTGTGCCCTTAGTAACAACAGCCTCAGTTGCAACTGTGCCGTCCTCATTATAGGTTGCAGGAGTTGCATTAAGAGCTGTATAAGCGTTACCTGATGCACAAAGGATTTCAGCCTCAAGCTGATCACCAAGGTAACCACGCTCAACAACCTTACCCATATAGAAGTTGAAGAGTCTCTGATACTCCTCTACCTGTACAGATGAAAGGGTTGATTCGGTAGCAACATTAGTGATTGTGATGTTTTTGTTATTCTTATAACCATTGTACTGGCTGAATGGAACAGTATCGGTCTTTGTTACGGTCTGAGTAACGTTTTTACCAAACTCGTCCTTAACAGGCTCACCTGTTGCTTTGTCAATAACATTTTCTTCATAGTCATAAGTAATAACTACATTATATCTCTGCTCAGCCTTCTTTGCGATTGAAACCATCTTGTTGTATGTAACAACATCGAAGTTTGTTGAATTCATATTGTTTCTAACAATAGAAATATTGTCGAAGAGTGGCTGTGCAATAGATGTATTAATTGCACCCTGAACAAGCTCGATAACATATCTTAATGTATCGTTAGCCTTTGTGTACTTACCACGGTTATCGTTGCTGACACCGTCGTTCTCAATAATGAGGTATTCAGTTACAGGGAACTTAGCCTTCCAATTAGGATCGGTTGAGTTAACCTTCTGAGAAGCACTGTCACGATATACATACTGAACCTGCTTGTAAAGGAGACTGCCTTTATTGTCAGTTGCCTGAACTTCAGTATTCTTCTGCCATGGAGCATCGTATGTTGTGGTATCCCATTCAGTCTCGTATGCAGGAGCATTTCTGAGCCAGAACTTGCCTGCATCGTCGCCTGTACCTTCAATTACAGCCATACCTGCAGGGTCTGTACCTTTTGCTGATACATCGTTTGCTGTAAGCTCAACATTTGAGTAGATAGGCATTGTACAATTTGCATCGAAATAGTAAACGCCTGCAACACCGCCGTAGGTTACACCGTTAACGGTTGAACCGCCGAGGTAAGCTTCTGCCTTTACGCCGATAGGCATACCAGCAGGTGATGTTGTAGCACCGTTGTCAGTTGTGGTATATGGCTTGTAAGCCTTATCACCATATTCTGTTGCAACAGTGTTTGTTATTGCTGAAAGAACAGTCTTGTCAGAAAGCTCAAGTGCTGTTGTTGGTGTAAGCACTGAAGCCTGAGTAGCAAGTGAGCCAAGAAGAGCATCGCCTGCGATGTCGTACATCTGAGCATTTGTAAAGTCAGATTCACGATAGTTTGTAAGAATGTCCTTAAGCTTATTGTAGTTTGTATTGAGTGCATCTGCCGAAGCATCATCACCAATAACAAGTGTGAAGTTAACAGCAGCACTGCTGTTACCGTTATATGCACACATGTTAATTGGATAAGAACCTGCCTTAACAGGAGTTGAACCATCATATTTACAGAATGCTGAATATGATGAACTGTTCTTAGCAACTGTAACCTTTGTAAAGTTAATGTAGAAGCCGTCGCAAGGACCTCTCATTGAAACCTTTGAAAGTGTGGTATCGTAGTTTGTACCGCTACCGGTCTTCATATAAACATATTCATAAACACCTGCATCATTCTTATGATAAGCCTGAATGATGCCGGCTGATACAGCCTCGGTAAGAGTGTAAGCAACGTGGTCTCTACGAGTAAATCCAGCCTGCTGTTCTGGAGTAGCATTGTTATAAAGATCTGAAGCTTCCTGCTCAGTATATCCGACATTGTTTGTACCACGATCCCAGTTTACACCGTTATCGTAAGATACATCGTACATCTCTTTTCTGAGAAGGTCACCGGTTTCCTTATCCCAAATAGGAATAGCGTTGTTCATATTAACTGTTACATTAGCACCGGTATTATCATCATATACTGTCTTGCTGTCATAGTAATACAGACCATCGACAGATCTATTTGAACCAAACGTTCCAGAAGTATTTCTAAATCTAATCATATAGCCATTGACTGCACCAAGATTAGATGTCTGAAGAACAACATACTCAGGATACAAGCAGTTAAGATAACTACCCTTACCAAAGCCTCCGGTTGTATAGGTATTGTAACCATTAAGAGACATTGATGCATTAGGATTGTTTGTCTCAAGAGCCTCAGCAAGCTGACCGTTTCTGTCAGCAGGATAAACAACATCTGCCCAACCTACCTGACCGGTGAGATACTGATAAGCTCTTGTCTTAAGACCTGTATAAAGAGTAGTACCTGTTGCGTCAAGAATATCATATGTAACTATAACTGAGTAAGATGATGAAAGATCTGTACCTGACGGTGAATAATAGGTAGTTGCTGCAAGGTTGATTGATTCACCCGGAGCAATTCTTGTTGATGCCGGAAGAGATACAGAAGCACTTGCGTTAGTACCTGAAATCTCTGCACCTGTTACATTCATATAGTAACGAGGAAGCTGGTTAACTGTGTTAGCCATACCGTCAACATAAGCGTTGTTAACACCTATTGAATTGTTTGTTACTACAACATTACCATCATACTGGCCACCGGAAGTACATCCGGTAATTGTATCGTTTTCAAATTCTGCCGATGCCATCTTGAGCTGGTGGTCACCGATGTTGTTAACAGCGTCAGGAATGAAGCTGTTAACAGCCTGAACTGCAAATAAGAGACCTCTGAGTATAGAGTCAGGATATGTTCCTACACCTGAGGTACCGAAGCCGGAGAATTCACTGAAGTTGCAGATTAGTTTCTGAATAACACCTACATTAGTGCCGGTTGTACCTGCAAGAACACCAACATGAACCAAATCATCAAACGGATGTGTTGATGTTGCATCCGGAATCGGAATAAATTCCTGACCTGTATAACGAGGTCCAAAGAGACCGTTGAAGAGGTCTTTAAGAAGATTGTAAACTGTTGTTACAACCGGAGTAGAGCTGATAGGCTCTGCTGAAATTATTGAGAGGAACCTGTTGATGAAGTTAGATACACCGCACATACCGCTTTTGTGGATTGAGGTGTCGCTGATTTCAAGAAAACCGAGAACGATATCGTTCCAGATAAGGTCCTTAGAATCAAATTTTCCGCTGCCGTTGCCCTGAAGCACACCTAATACAGGGAAGAGCTCGTTAGCAACGAGATTGATATTAACCCAAAGCTCATTGCTTGTTTTGATAAGGCTGTTGCCGTTAGCATCACAAACACCGAGTAATGAAGCAACGCCCATTGCTCTGTCATCGCTCTTTGCCATATCGTAGTCGTCAGCGTAGTAGCACATTACTGAATTGAGAAGATTGAAGATTGTGTTAGGATCATTAACAGGTCTGTCCTCTGCCTTCCATTCTGTGCCGTCTGTTCCCGATACAGGAACCAAAGCCTCCATTACATATGCAACAGCGTCACGAGCCATCGGAAGGATTGTACCCTCAAGTGTAGCTGTGATTGTGCCATCCGCTGCAACAGAAACGAGTGAGTTGTAATCCTTATGAGGAAGTACATATGAGAGATACTCTCTCAAGGCTACAAAAGCAACTGCTTCTGCATCCTTACAGCCATCCCAATCTGAAGGATGGATAAGTCTTTCAAGCTTGCCTGAGCCAAGGTTAACCTGACCGATGCAAGCAATAAGCATTGGCATCATAGCTGCTTCGAGGTTTGCCTCTGAAAGAGTTGTGCCTCCGCCGAGATAGAAGCCGTTAAGAATGTTCTTATCGGTTGTATCAGCTGTGTACTGAACAATCTTAAGAGCGTTAGATACAAGTGTTTCGGTAATCGACTGAATATCAGCAGCTGTTACGCCTGAAGGATTAACTTTTGCCATTGTCGGAAGCGGGCTGTCACCTACTGTATCCTTATAAATGTTGTCTCTGCCAACGAAAATATCCTTAACAGCAGCAACAAGACAATCATTAAGGCCTGCTACAAGTGAGCTGTAGTTAGCATAATCATTTGCGAAGAACGAATCAAGATTGTCTGTACCTAACTGCATAAAGTAAAGGTTAACAGGACCTGTCTGCATATTGAATGTGTAGTCAGCAAGAGGACTGTATCTGAGCTTGTTGAAGAGAGTTGTCTCATCAATGTCAGACCAGATTCCTGTTGCGCCTTCGGCAACAGTACGGTCAAATTCAAAGTTGTGTCTTACCCAACCAAGGAATTCATCCGCACTTTCAGCACCGTAATCAACATAAACCGCCTCAGCCCATGCGTTTACATTTGCTGTTGAATACATCGCGGTAGGATTGGTTCTATCCCAACCGCCTTCGAGATTTTTAGAAGCCCAATAATAATATTCATTATCGAAGTTTGAGCCGTGACCTCTCTCTGCATTATAGTTAACGTGAACGAGCTTTACGGTATCCTTGAGAACTGTGTTCCAAGCCAACTTGAGAGCTCTGTAAGCGAAACCAAAGAGATTGTCTGATGTTGTGAGAGAAATCTTTTCTGAGCCGTACTGGAAGAGAAGAACATTGTTCTTAAACTGCTCTTCTTCCGAATATTTAAGATTCGGGTCATAGCCGAGAGCTGTTGCAGCCTCTTCGTATGTAAGACCCTTAGCCATCTTAGCATCAATTGCTTCTTTTCTTGAAGCTGATGATGTTCCGTCAGGATATGTTACGAGTACACTGATTTTGTTAAGAAGCTCATCAGTAAGAACCTTCATAAGTACTTCGTCGTACAGGAACGGGGTTGTGCCGTTTTTGAAATTAGCCTCTTCCTCGTCTGTGAACCACAATGTATTATTGAAAATAATACTTTGAACTAAATTATAAACCAGGTCACTCTGATAACCTGCATCGGCACCAAGTGCATTGCCAATCAAGCCGTAAATATCAAGCTTAGCAAGGTTACCTACTGTACCAAGGTCGAAGCCGCCTCTGAGGAATTCACCGAGAATATCCTTACCGTTATAGTCGGCAGAGTTCTTCTGGAGAAGTCCGAGTACACCTCTGATAATATTGCATGAAGAAGTATTTGATCTTCTCATACCTTTTGTTGAACCGAGCTGAAGATTTCCGGCATCGCCAATCAATCCACTGTACTTACTGATAACCGAAGCTACACTTTCCAATGTTTCCATAATTTCATCAACGCTGTGTGTATAAATCTTTGCTTCAGCGGTGATAAGTCCGGCAACATTGATATTGAAAGTACGAGCACCTGCATTGTAGTAGTACATACCACTTGTAGGCATTGCTCCTTTAAGGAGCTTATCAATCTGGGGTCCGAAATCCGCGAGCATTTCATCGGCATAGTCAAGAAGTGCCGTTGCAAGCTGCTCATCGGAAAGAACATCCCATGCAAGGTCGTTGTACTCAACGTTATCATCGTGGTAGTTCTGAATAGAAGCACCATAAGCCGAGATAACGCCGGTAAAACAAGTTAAAGCCATAAGCACTGCAAGGAATAATGCAAGAAGCTTACGCGAAAACTTTTTTGCCTTCGTTTTCATTTTTTACCTCCGTTAATTGTGTTAAAAATGTTAGTGCTGGCATTTTTTCGGAGCACCTTTTTAAGCCTTTCACACTCTCTGACCATCAGGCAATCTGAATTAGAATGAGGGGTAAAACCCGCAAAACTTAAAAAAGGGCGTAAAATGCCTTTTGAACACAGCATAATTATTGCACAATGCTTTTAGAAAGTCAACATCTATTAAGAATAAAGGACAATTTTGTTAAACTGTCCAAAAATGCCCTTGAAAAATTTACATTTCCGACAAATTGTTAACAATAATTTTACTATTTGTTAATTGTTTATTTACACTTTTGGAGCTGTTAAGCTGTTTTGCTTTACACGATTTTACAGTGTGTAAAGTCGTCAGCCATTACACATTTTCTTTAGACATTTCTGCAAAATTCGTTCAATTTCAGACATATTCAAATAAAGTGTTTATGTTGCTGCTTTCTAAGATTTTTCTCCCGATTTTTCATAATAATTAACAATTTGTTCAAAATTTTAAAAAAGCTATTGACTTGCACACTATTATTTGGTATAAATATATTGTATTTGTTCGTGCGTGCGTGGATAACTACGCCCAAAAATCGCAAATTTGTGAATAAATTGTTAACACAATGCGTTTTGAGGGAATTTCCGCAAGCGTAATCCAAACGACAAGTTCGTCAAATCATATGTAAAGGAGAGAGAAAAATATGAGAACGAGCAAAAAAATACTCAGCTTTTTCTTAGCTGTAGTAATGGTTGTTACCACTTGCTCTGTCGGCTTCACCGCTTTTGCGGCTGATAAGCAAACAAGCCTTTGGTCAACCAAGTGCGAAGCAGACGACGCTTTCGCAACACTCGACGGTCTTGCAGACCTGCTGCCGTCACTTCTCATTGGCATTCCTCAATTAGGTGATCCCATCTATGCAAAGTATGCCAAGGAATACGGTAAGGAGGCATCACAGCTTACCGACGCAGAAAAAAAGGAAATTGCAGGAAAGGCTACACTTCAGGATGTACTCGGTGTACTCCAGCCAACGCTGATTCAAGCGTTAGCAGGTGTAAGTCAGGGTGCTTTTGTGTCTGATATTCTTAATGACACTTCAGACCCCTCAAACTACAATTACCTCAACAGAGAATCTACTGTATCTTACTATACTCTTTACAGCATATGCAAAAAGTATATGAATAACAACGATATCAGTAAGAGCACAAGAGATACTCTCAAAGAATGGTACGAAAAATTAGCTCCGCTTGCAGGTCTTTACCAAAAGCTTGCAGAGCAGCAGGCACAGGCTGAAGCTAAGGTAGGAGAAATCGCAGAAAGATTCAATAATGATGAGTCTACTTACAATTCAGCTGTTCTTCAGCAATTAAAGGATTTTGATGCAGCCGGCGGCTTTGCAGTAACAGATGAAGAACAGCTTCTTGTTGACTCATATATTGCGACAGCTAATAATTCGCTTCGTGCACTCGGCACATCAATAGTAATTACCGACTTGCCGGAATTGATTTATTACATTTTCGGTGCAGGCAACATCTGCATCAATGCAGACTATTACTGCAATTTAATAAATCTCGGCGGCGGATCAATCAACTTCAAGCAAACTGCCGATCTTTTGGGAATAGGAGTTGACATTGACTACGATCTTAAAGGTCTTACCGCTGAAAATTATGCCGACAAGCTCATTGACGCAACATTCCCGGCCTGTGGTATGACACTTGAAGAATTTGCCGCAAACATAGGTTTCTCAGCAGAGCTTACAAGATCCATGTGTGAAAATGCTTTTGCAACTGCTCTTGTTGATGTAATCATCAAGGACGGTGCAAAAACAGTTGAGCAGTCAAAATATTATACATATATGCTCAAAGGTCTTGCAGTTGAATACATTGATGATATTACTGATCCAAGCCAGATTGACGAAGCTGTAATGAGCACAATGCCGACAGGCTGGAAGACAAGTAAATGTGTACTTACAGATGCTGAAATCGCAGATATGGCTTCCGTATTCAATTCTTTGAGAAATTCAAAGAACAAAGCAGCTATCAGTGAATATTTCCTTAACGGATCAGCTAATATTTATCAGGCATCTGACCCATACAATACCGTAAACGCAACACTCCCGTCAGTTCTTAAGGGTACTGTACCTGCCGAGTATTTCAATATGGTTATGCTCGAAACAGCATCTGAGGTTACCGACCACCGTCTCGGACTTACAAAGGCATTCACAGGCGAAGCAGCATTCAATACACCTACATATGAAAAAGACTCTGAAAATAATTTCATATTAAATGATCAGGGCCATGTTATTCTTAAGGGTCGCGCTTCACAAATCGGTAATCCTAACGGCCTTGATGATAACGGCGACGTTCAGCCTATGACAATAAACGGCTATATTGCAGAGGCTGAAACATATGCTTATGCAAAATATGTTGCAAATCTTTTAGGAATCACCGATTTCGAAGCTGATAGCTACAAACTTAAAACAATCTTGAATATTGATAACGCTATTGGCTTGCAGGCTGAAAAAATACTTGCTGAAGGCGGTGCAACAAGCGGCGTTGTTCTTACAGATGAGCAGAAGGCTATTCTTAATGCCGATTATGACCTTACAGGTGCTGTCGGAACCGAGATTTTGAACGATATCTTGAATGGTACTGTCGTAAGCCTCATTCAAATGGAGCTTCTCGGAACAACCGTAAACGGACTTATTAACTCCTTGCTTATCACTCCGATTGACCTTACTGCAGCACTTGAAGATGTTTGGTCAAGAGTTTACAACAAGCCGGTTGCTACAATATTTGAGCTTCTTCCTGTTCTTGTAGTTCTTATTGATGAGCTTGCAGAGCCACTTCTTTTGAACAACTGCAAAGATGATACTTGGTCAAATATCCTCTACAATGCTTTTTCGGGTGGTAAGATTGCTAACTACTATCTCGACAACGGCTCACATATCGGTATCACACAGATTGGTTGGGATTTGAACGAGCTTCTTCCGGATCTTATGCACTGGCTCCTTGAAGGCAGCAAGGCTACAGGTATCAACTACTACAAGGGTCAGACCTTACCTCTCAAGGAATTTGTCGATTACGGAGACTCATTTGCATTTGAGCTTGTTAATTTCAATCCTTCAACAGTAGATGAAGCAGCTCTTGCCGATAAGCTTCTTGGGCTTTCAGGCGACCTTGCAAATCACTATGTGATAACTGATGCAGACGGAAAGCAGATTACAAGAACTGTGGACGAAACCACAGGCTTGATTACTCTCAGTTATAACGGCAAATCAGTTTCATATAATCCTTATACAGACGGCGGCAAAGAAAACTACAAGAGTGACATTATCAAGCCTCTCTTTGAACAGCTCTTTGCTAATCCTAATGCAGGACAGTCCGACGATGAAGGAAAATACATAAATAAAAACTTCACATTCAGCTTTACTTACGAGGGCAATGTTCCGAGACTTACAGGTATCTATATTGCCGACAAGGCTCTCAGAGATGCAAAATTAAGCGACCTTAACAAGCTTCTCGCAAAAGCACTTGACTATGAAACCGTTAAGGATGCTGCAGGAAACGCTGTTAAGAACGCTAAGGGTGAAGAAATCAAGCAGCTCAAGAAGGATGACAAAGGACAGCCGATTGCTTCTCCAAGCAATACAGCTAACGCTCTTTCAGAGGTAATTACAGAGATTGCAACCCTCTTCACCGCTGCAATTGATGAGTTTATCTCAAATGATGCTCTTGTTAACAATACCAAGTATGACAATTCCGGTCAGACTCTTAACAACGGTCTTAACAATATCTTTGTAGCAATTCCTCAGCTCTTTGATATTATGGAGGACCTTGGTGCTGAAAAGTACGGAATTGACAAGAATGCATGGACATATTGCTTCGACGGCAAAATCCAAAGTGCTCAGTATACATCTTATGTTGATGAATACGAGACCAGCAAAAATGAAAAGGTTAAGGACAACTATGTTTGCAAAAAATCGGCAGACGGCACAGAGTCTTGGAGCACAGTTATCGGCGGAAAGACCTCAAGCATTGACAAGGCCGATATACCGGAATATGTTTTCAAAGGACCCGGTACAGTTTATGTAGACAATGCTCCACACGGTATAGCAATAAAGACCTTCACTATGAATGAAAACACCTCTCTTGAGGGCTTCAAGGCATTCGCAATGAGCAGTGACCCCGACAGAAGCGTTGATATACTTGACTGCTTCGCAGGTATATTTGTTGAAGAGTGGCTCAACTCAATTGTAAGCCTTGTAAACAATGTTGTTATAACCGACAATAAGATTACATCAAATCTTCCGATTATAGCCGGTCTTTTGAGATCACTTGACGGCTTCGGTGAAAAGAGTATTCTTACAGATGTTTTCAACGGCATCTTCCAGCTCAAGAGAGGCGATGAATACTCATTTGATTTTGCAAAGGATCAAAGAACCGGATTTACCGGCCTTGACAGAGATAATGCTTACTTCCTTATTACCAACATTGAAACCTTAGTTAAGGTAATCAAAGGAACTATCGAGGCTGCAAAGAAAAACAACAGCAGCAACAATACAAATAATAATAACAATACAACCTCAAGCTCTCCTGTGGTTGTTCAGCCTGTTAAAAATGCAAATATAGATGTATCAAAGTACTCTGCTCAACAGCTTGAAAAGGGCGACGAAACACTCGACAAGCTCGATTCAATGCTCGGCGGAATACTCAATGGCTCATCTATAAACGGTTACAAGCTCAATTCGGCAGGTAACCTTGCATCAGGACTTGTTTCACTTCTTTCAAATGTAATTTCACCTGATAATTCAAAGGCTGTTGTTACATTACTTGATTCATATTTATATTACCTTGACGGAGCAGGAACAAAAACTCCTGACGCCAACGGAAATATGAAGCCTCAAGAGGTTTACACAAACGAAAATCTTACAAGCTTAGTTGTAAGAACATATGCTTTGATTGAGAATATCATGGCAGACCTCTTGAAGAAATTTAACTATCAGTACGGTACAGCAGAGCTTCCTCTTCAGTACAATATCCTTACAGAGGCAATCGGCGGTGTAATTTCACCTGACGCAATTGCAGTAAGACTTACTGATGCAAGCTACAAGGATGCTCAGGAAAAGATTGCTAAGGCAGACTGCTGGAACGATTTAATCAATCAGGGTAACATTTCTGTTAGCATTAACTGGAACATTACCAACGGAGATAACAACGCATTCTTCAAGGGTCTTGCTTCCTCACTCAGACTTGTTACTTCGATAGTAGGCGTACTTCTTATTGATACAGGATGGTATCAGTCAGTTGTAATGCCTGTACTCAATGCTTTGTGCAAGAATGTCGGAATTAAGATTGATACAGCTACTGAATATGCAGATGCATCAAATCCGTACAGAGATGAGGCTTTACTCGGCTTAATCAGACCGCTTGTAGGCTGGCTCAACGCATTCCTTAACAAGCCTGTTAACACACTGTTCTCAACGATAAGGTCGCTTGCGGCACTTCTTGATGATACAAACACAGCCGACGGAACAATCGCTTCAATCGTAAGCAACGCAATAGCGCCTATCGCTAATGAGCTTAACGGTGCTGCTAATATCCTTAATATCAGCAGCAGTAAGCTGAAGGCTCTGTCGCCAACATTGGCAGCTGTTCTTCAAGGTCTTGTTAACGAAAAGATTGCTAAGCTTGCAGCTGTTGAAAATCAGACACTCGTTAACATTAAGATTAAGGATGTTCCGCTTTCAGGCTCAAACCTTATTCAGATAATCAACACACTTCTTGCTAAATTAGGCTTCTCTCTCAAGCAGATTGATTGGAAGCTTATCAGCAAAACAAAGTCAAACGCTGCTATTCTCTTATACATCGTTGAATATGTACTTGATGTAGTTCTTTCAAACGGCGATGCAATTAAGAAGCTTCTCGGTGATAAATATACAGGAGCACTTAAAGATGTTCTTGATATGGTATTCACACTCACGGCAGCAGATGTTGTTTCAATAATTCTCAGACTGTTAGAGGTAACCCAGTCACCGACAGAGGTTTACTGGCATTACGAAAACTATAAGTCAAAGATAATCAGCTTTATTTTCCCGAAGGGTATTACAAAATATGATGCCGATAAGGCAGTAGCTCAGCTTGATGATGCTGTTGCAGGTGTGTTTGCACTCCTCAACGGACTTGATGTTATCAAATTCGACGATCTTGCAGGCTTACTCAACGGTGCTCTTTACAAGAACGAAATTGTAACAAAGCTTGCTGTAACACTCTACGGTGCTCTTGATACCGAAAAGCTTTCTCCTTATCTTGAAATGGTAGGTATTCCTGTTTCAACCAAGGAGGTTGCTAAGCTTCTTACAGATAAGAGCTACGGCGCAACATATTCTTCAGCTGCTAAGAAGATTGCTTCTGTATCAAGCTGGAGCAAGGTTAAGAATGTTAACTGGGGCTTCACAGACGGTGCGGCAAACGCACAGCAGGGCTTTATCAATGCACTTGTTGCAGTTCTTCGTCCCGTACTTGACATTCTCGCTCCGTTCCTTAACGGTTCTAACCTTGAATTAGGTGATATTCTTTATAACATTATTATCGGTCTTGATATCGCAACAGGTGACAAGTCTAAGGGCGAAGCACTTGTAACTCTTAAAAACGGCAAGCTCGATATTCAGATTGCAACAAACGGTGTTTACAATTCTGAAATTTCTATCGACCTCTCTGCTTTGGAGATGCTTAAGGACCTTAGTCTTTACGGCTCAAACGGATACGAAAACGCTATTATTCCTTTGCTTGATGTTCTTCAGGTAGACGACAAGGAAATCAAGACATATGCTCAGTATGTAAGCGACTGCAAGAAGGCTAAGGATAACATCCTTCTTGATGTACTTAACCCGCTTATGAGCTTTGTTGACAAGGTTGTTGAAAAACCGTTTGATACAATCACAAGCGTTCTTCCAAACCTTGCATACTTCATTGATAACAACGGTATCGGTCAGCTTCTTGACAATCTTCTTTCTCCTTTAACTCAAATACTTAAGGATGCTAAGAAGAACGGCGTAGATATCGACAAGATTATCAAGCTTGTTATCGGCAAAGACCTTGGCAAATTTGTTGCAGACGCATTAGGAGTTAAGACTAAGCTTAACATTAAGCTTACAGACCTCTACTCCTGCAACATTCAGGAAGTAGTTGTTCCGCTTATCAACAGCCTTCTCAAGAGCAACAAGATTAACATTAAGCTTCCGAACTTTGAGTGGTCAACAATAGCTGCTCACGGCGATGTTGTTACATCTAAGTCTTCTGCTGAAAACAGCAAGGGCAAGTTCACAAATAAGGAGGTTATCGCAGACAAGGGTGAAACTCTTGTAGCAGTTCTCCGTTATCTTGCCGAAACAATTATTCGCAACACAAGCTCACTTAAATCTCTTCTTTGCTCAATTGATGCAATCAAGAAGAACAGCACAATTTCTTCAGTAATCAAGAGTGTGTTCAACACAATCAGCACTGCAAAGAGTGACCAGATTGTTCTTGCAATCTTCTACTTCTTACAGGGCGAGCCTACAAACGCATTCTGGAATTACACAGAATACAAGACCGGTGAATATGATTTCTCATATCCTGAAGGTATGGATGTTGACTTCCTTAAGAATCTTCCTCCGATGCTCGACGGCCTTATCGGCGGTCTTGCAGACCTCAACGGTCTTATCGCAGAAAATCTCTTTAAGGATGAGCTTATCAGCAAGCTTGCAGTTGGTCTTTACGGTGCAATTGAAGGCGTTAAGATTAACGACAACACAAATCTTGCAGAGCTTCTTGCTCTTACAAATATTGACTTCACAACAGAGAATGTTGCAAAGCTTCTCGTTGATGAAAAATACGGACAGACATTTGAAGGTGCTTCCTCAGTAATTAAGTCAGCCGGCTCTTGGGCAAAGGTTAACGCATCCTCACTCAAGTGGGGCGTTAAGGACAGAGATAGCTTCTTCCACGCACTTGTTGCAGTTCTTCGTCCGATTTACGGCGTACTTGATGTTCTTCTCAATGACGCATCACTCGGTATCTTCGATATAGTAAGAATTCCGGGCTCAAACGGTTATACATCATCAATCGTTCCTCTTATGGAAGCATTCTCAATGTATAACATTAAGACACAGTATCAGTACAGAGAAGATATTGTTGCAGAATATGATAATATCCTTCTTGACATTATCAATCCGCTCTGGGATAAGATTGAGGATCTTCTCAACGCTCCTCTCCAGACACTTGCAGCAATGGTTCCAAACCTTGCACTCTTCATCGGTAACGATGGACTTTGCCAGATTATCGACAATCTTCTTACTCCTGTATCGGCACTGATTGATGCAATTAAGCCGGTTGTTAACCTTAATGACCTCTTAACAGTATTGTTCAAGGCTCTCAATTTTGACCTTGGTTCAATTCTCGGCAAGATTGGTATTACAAACTTCAAGCTTGACCTGTATGAACTGAATGCAACACTTAAGCAGGTTCTCGGTGCAGACGCAATAATCCCGCTTATCAATAATGTCCTCGGACTTATCAAGATTAAGGGACAGCCACTCGGACTTAAGCTTAACGATGTTGATTGGTTACAGCTTGCAAGCCACGGCAAGACAATCGTAGCTGCTTCTCAGGTTGCAACATACGGCTCAAGAATATTTGTTGAAGGTGATTCAGCTGAAACACTTATCGCAGTTCTCAGATATTTGATTATCACAATCAATACCGGTGATAACTACAAGACCATCAGCAATTTGATTGCAGGTCTTCTCGGCGATAATGTAAGCGACAGCATCTCCGGTGTAATCGATAAGGTACTCGGAATGCTTCAGGGTGATACAGATGAAGTAATCGCATCACTCGTTGAGCTTCTTCAAATGCTTGCTTAATTAACTGACAAAGGTTAATACACAACAAAAATAAAGGGCAGCCGCAAGGCTGCTCTTTATTTATTTGCAAACAAAAAAACAGCACAGACAAATTGCCTGTGCTGTTTCTGTATTATTAGGTATTATATTATTTGTTTCTGTAAATAATAGCTTCTCTTTCGGGACCGTTTGACACCATTGTTATCGGATAACCGAGCTCCTTTTCAATAAACTCAACATAATCTCTTGTTTCCTGAGGGAGCTTATCGTATTCTCTGATACCTCTGATGTCACAGTGCCAGCCCTTCATTGTTTTAAGAATGGGCTTGCATTTTTTAAGAGTAGGTGTTGTCGGGAAATCCTTAATAACCTTTCCGTCAACCTCATAGCCTGTGCAGATTTTAATTTCTTCAAGATATGAAAGGCAATCAAGCGCTGTCATAACAACCTGAGTAGCACCCTGACATTCAACACCGTAGCGTGTTGCTACGCAGTCAAACCAACCAACTCTTCTCGGTCTGCCTGTTGTGGCACCGAATTCGCCCTTGTCACCGCCGTGAATACGAAGCTCCTGAGCCTCGTCCTCGTCAAGAATTTCCGATACAAATTCACCTGCTCCGACAGCAGAGGAATATGCCTTAGTTACAACAACTATGTCCTCAATTGAATGAGGAGGAAGTCCTGCGCCGACAGCACCGTAGCCTGCAAGCGTTGAAGAAGATGTAACCATCGGATAAATACCGAAGTCGGGGTCCTTTAGCGTACCGAGCTGACCTTCAAGAAGAATGTTTTTGCCTTCCTTAAGCGCATTCATAAGATATGTATGAGTGTCACAAACATAAGGAGCAATCTTTTCTCTGTATTCAACACATGTCTTGTAAAGCTCTTCTTCATCAAGAAGCGGTTTGTTGTAAACATATTTAAAGGTCAAATTCTTAAGAGTGCAGATATTGCTGATTTTTGCTTTAAGTGTTTCGTCATCAAAAAGCTCATTAACCTGAATACCGATTTTTGCATACTTATCACTGAAGAAAGGAGCAATACCCGATTTTGTCGAGCCAAAAGCGTTTTTGCCGAGCCTTTCCTCCTCATATTCATCAAGAAGAATGTGATACGGCATAAGAATTTGTGCTCTTTCGCTTACAAGAAGCTTTGGATTAAGACCTGCTTTTTTTACATCCTCAAGCTCGTTGAGAAACTTGTTTATATCAAGTGCAACACCGTTGCCTATGATACAGGTGGTGTGGTCGTAGCAAACGCCCGACGGCATAAGGTGAAAGGCAAATCTGCCATGCTCGTTAATTATTGTGTGTCCTGCGTTTGCACCGCCCTGGAAGCGAACAACAATATCGCTCTGACCTGCAAACATATCGGTGATTTTGCCCTTGCCCTCGTCGCCCCAATTGGCGCCGACAATAGCTCTAACCATTTTGAAATCCTCCTGTTTTATCCTTTATTGTTAAAAAACCAAAAGCCACGGTGATTGAGGAAACCACCGTGCCCTTGATTTATTATATTATAATGTGCCTTTAATGTCAATATGGTTATTTTTATATTATAAATTATAATTTGTCGAGTTATACCCTTCTAATGCTTATTTCCCCGCTTCGCAAAACGGTTTTTTCGCCGTTATCAAGCAAAACCTCAAGGCCTCCCGTTTCGTCAATGGCAATAGCGGTTGCTTCGGTCACTTTTGAGCTTTGTATAAATTTAATTCTTTCGCCGATAACAAAGGAATGAGAACGATAATAGTCTATAAAGCTTTTATAGTCCCCTCCTGCTATTTTTAAAAGCTCGTTGGTTATTTCTGCAATCAACGCGCTTCTGCTGATTTTCGTGCCAAGACAGCCCGCATTTTCAACATCGTCGGGAAATTCAAGAGTGCTTATGTTAATTCCTATTCCTATGATAACGCTCTCAACGGTACCCTCTTCAAAATTTGTTATTGCCTCGGTAAGAATACCGCATATTTTTTTGCCGTTTAAGTAAACATCGTTAACCCACTTGATTTTTGGATTTAGCTCGGTGAGTGCTTCAATTGCCCTGCAAACCGCCACAGCGGCGGCTGTGGTTGCCGTTACAGCGTTTTGCAGAGAGGTCTTAGGCTTTATCACTATGCTGAAATAAACACCCGTAAGTGCGGGAGAATAAAAGCTTTTGCCCTGCCGCCCCCTGCCTGCCGTTTGCTCGTCTGCCGCAACAAGAAAGACGCCCTCCTTTGAATTTGCCAAAAGACGCTTGCACTCGTTATTTGTCGAGTCGATTGTGGGATAGTAAAGAACATCAATATCACTTTTTAGCTTTGATTTGATGCTTTCGGCGGAAATCCGCCCGTTGCTGTCTGTCAGCATATATCCCCTGTTTGTTACAGCGTCAATATCGTAGCCGTCGCGTTTAAGTGCCCTCACTGCCTTCCAAACCGCCGCTCTGCTTTTGTCAAAGCGATTTGCAAGGTCTTCTCCGCTGATATATCCGTCCGCCTCCAAAAGAGCATATAAAACATCATTTTTTAACGCCATTGTTTACCTCCTATGAGTTTTGGTTTACAATTAAATCAAAATAAAACGCCTTTTATTCTTCCAAAAGGCAGTTTTCTCTGAGCATAGCTACAAATGCTTCAACATCTTTTTTTACGGTATTCCTGTCAGCCTCGTATTCTTCACAAACCTTATCAACAACCTCGTCAATGCTTGTTTCACTGCAAAGGCAGTCCCAGAAAAACGAGCCCGTACCGTTTAAGGTAATCATACCGTTAAAATCAGAGCTTGCTTTTCCGACAGGTACAACAATATTTGAGCCTGCGATTTCTCTTTTTGCAAAGCCATTTTTTATTTTCATATCAAAAATCCTTTCAATGAATAATAAACTATGGAAATATTGTACCAAAATTTAAATCCGATTTCAATATTACTCGTCAAACTGTTATAAATAACATAAAAATACTAAAAATTTATTATTTTCTCTTGAAGATAGAACAGTAATTGGGTATAATATTCGTGGTAATTTTTAAAAAATTATAAAAATTGACCTAAAAAATTTTTTCTTAGGTTATCGGAAGGAGTAAATCAAATGGTCTATTCAAATGAAGTTGAGCAGATGTGTACTGTTAAAAAGGGTCCGCATCACGGCCCGGCTCCCATTCCTGAAGAAGGTAAGTGGGTAAAATCTTATCAAATCTCTGACATCAGCGGTTTCTCACACGGTATCGGCTGGTGCGCACCTCAGCAGGGTGCCTGCAAAATCAGCCTTAATGTTAAGGACGGTATCGTTGAGGAAGCACTTGTTGAAACAATCGGTTGCTCAGGTATGACTCATTCAGCTGCTATGGCTGCTGAAATTCTTCCGGGCAAAACTCTTCTTGAGTGCCTTAACACAGACCTTGTTTGCGACGCTATCAATGTTGCTATGAGAGAAATCTTTAAGCAGCTTGCTTACGGCCGTTCACAGTCTGCATTCTCAGAGGGCGGTCTTGTTGTAGGTGCAGCTCTTGAGGATTTGGGTAAGGGTCTTCGTTCACAGGTTGGTACAATGTTCTCAACAAAGCTCAAGGGCGTTCGTTATATGGAAATGGCTGAGGGTTATGTAACCCGTATGGCTCTTGACGAAGAGGGCGAGGTAATCGGATACGAGTTCGTTAGAGTTGGCAAGATGCTTGAGGATATCCGTCACGGCAAGTCACCTGACGAGGCATACAAGGCAAATATCGGCAATTACGGTCGTTTTGCAAACGCTGCAAAATACATCGACCCAAGAGAAGAGTAAGATAAGGAGGACAGTAAAATGGCAAACGATGTTAAATTTGAAGGCAAGGAAAGAAGACTTGCTAAAATTGAAAAGTGTCTTGCTGAATATGGTCTTTCAAGTCTTGAAGAGGCAAGAGATTTATGTTTATCAAAGGGCATTGATGTTGACGCTATCGTAAAGGGCGTTCAGCCAATTGCCTTTGAAAATGCAAGCTGGGCTTACACTCTCGGCGTTGCAGTTGCTATTAAAAAAGGTGTTAAGACTGCTTCTGAGGCTGCTGCCGCTATCGGTATCGGACTTCAGGCTTTCTGTATCCCCGGTTCTGTTGCCGAGCAGAGAAATGTAGGTCTTGGCCACGGTAATCTCGGCGCCAAGCTTCTCAGCGAGGAGACAAAGTGCTTTGCATTCCTTGCAGGTCACGAGTCATTCGCTGCTGCTGAGGGCGCAATCGGTATTGCAAGAACAGCAAATAAGGTTCGTAAGGAGCCTCTCAAGGTTATTCTTAACGGTCTTGGCAAGGACGCTGCTTATATCATTTCCCGTATCAACGGCTTCACTTATGTTAAGACTGATTATGATTTCTATACAGGCGACCTCAAGATTGAAGAGGAAAGAGCTTTTTCAGACGGTGAAAGAGCAGCAGTTAAGTGCTACGGTGCTAACGATGTACTCGAGGGCGTTGCTATTATGAAGCACGAGGGTGTTGATGTTTCAATCACAGGTAACTCAACAAACCCAACCCGCTTCCAGCACCTCGTTGCAGGCACATACAAGAAGTGGGCTCTTGAAAACGGCAAAACCTATTTCTCAGTTGCTTCAGGCGGAGGTACAGGCCGTACACTTCATCCTGATAATATGGCTGCAGGCCCTGCTTCATACGGTCTTACAGACTCAATGGGCAGAATGCACGGTGACGCACAGTTTGCAGGCTCATCATCAGTTCCTGCTCATGTTGAAATGATGGGACTTATCGGTATGGGTAACAACCCGATGGTCGGTGCAACAGTTGCTTGTGCAGTTGCAGTTGAAGAAGCTGTTAAATAAATAGTATAAATTTATCAGAAGTGTTGGCAGTTGCGCCGACACGAGTGTCCAAAATTAAAAGCGTTCCGACAGGAACGCTTTTATATTTTGGGAGAAAAGGTCCGGTGGACCTTTTCGTAACTGAGTGAGGTCACACAATTGGCGCATTGAAAGGATTGTTTGATTGGTACAGATAATTGCAGTTGCAGTTGAAGAGGCTGTTAAATAATCTGCAAAAATCAATAAACCTTCTAAACGGATGTCTTTTTAGGCATCCGTTTTATTATTTAATAAAAACTACATATATAAAAATAATATTTATAAAATAAATTACTTGTAATATGCAAAAAAATTCTATATAATATAAACATATATATCTTAAAATTGGTGGTAAAAAAATATGCTTGGAAGATGTTGCAGAGCCAGAATTGTTAAAACCATCGGCTCTACCGACAAAGCCGGCAACACCTACCCTCTTAATTACGGCGTAATCTTCAATACCAAAAATGCACACGCATATATTCTCGGTATTGACCATCCAGTTGCTAATTTCGACGGCAGAGTAATTGCTGCGCTTATTCCTAAAAAGCGTAACGGAAGAATTATCTGGATTATGGCACCGAAAAGCTCAAGATACATCAATGTCGATATACTTAAATATATTGATATGAATAGCTTTTTTGCAAATTACACGCTAAAATGTATCTATGAAAGCAGCAGCGGTGCAATAGTTTACAGAAATATTGACGGCACCGTAAAATTCCTTTTAATCAAAAACAAGCGTTCTGCCAACTGGGGATTTCCCAAAGGTCATCTTGAACAGGGAGAAACCAACGAGGACGCTGCACGCCGTGAGGTGCTTGAGGAAACAGGGCTTCATATCAATCTTCTTGAAGGCTTTGAAGGAGTATCAAAATACAAAATTCGCAATAATATTGATAAGACCGTGTCTATTTTTCTCGGCACGACCGAGGACAAGGTCACAACAATTCAAGAGGAAGAGATTGACGATTACATCTGGCTTCCCTATGACGAGGCTCTGCCTTATTTGAAATTTGAAAACGACAGACGAATACTTAATGACGCTGTCGCATTTCTTAAAGAAAACAACTTAGCAAAAATATAAACCAAGGAGAAATGCAGTATGCAGGAACTTTGTCAGACTATACAGGAATTTCTAACCGCGCACGGTATCCCCGACTGGCTTGTCGTATTCTTGATTTCAGTTTGCCCGATACTTGAATGCAGACTCGGTATGTTTACAGCAATTGTGCTATTGGGAATGAATCCCTTTGTAGGATTTATAATCAGCTTTATAGGTAACATATTCCCTATTCCGTTTATTCTTTTGCTTATAAATTGGATTTTTGAGGTACTCAAAAAGATACCGGGTATTTGTAAGCTTATTTATTGGCTTGAGGACAAAACACTTAAAAAGCGTGACAAAATCGACAAATACGGAATATGGGGACTCTTGCTTTTTGTAGCAATCCCTCTGCCCGGAACAGGCGGCTGGACAGGAGCATTGCTTGCCTCTCTGCTTCATCTTGACAAAAAGAAAAGCTTCGGCGTAATCTGTGTCGGAGTATTCATTGCAGGACTTATCATAACTATCTTGAGTCTTGCCTTTGGCGCAGTAGTATTTGGATAATTAAAATGAACAGAGAAGAAAAAGTATTGATTGAGCTTTGCAATGCCTTTGCTCAGGGTGAACAAATCCGTCTTAATGGCGGATTTGATTTTGCAAAGCTATACAAGCTTTCAAGGGCACACAATCTGACGGCAATCTGCCATTGTGCCTTACAAAATATACAAAACGGCTCTGACATACCCGATAAATTCAAAGAAGCTCTATTAAACTGCTTTTATGACATTGTTTACAACTCTCAGCGTCAGGAGAACTGTATTGATGAGCTTAGAGAGCTGTTTTCAGCCTCTAAGACGCCGTATATTCTTTTTAAAGGAGCACGGCTGAGAGATTACTACCCTGTTGCTCAAGTGCGGGCTATGGGCGATATAGACCTTTTAATTAAGCAAGAGGACAGGGATAGGGTAAAAAAGCTTTTGACGGGTGCAGGCTTTAAGTGCACATTGCAAAACGGTCCTGTTTATAGCTACGAAAAAAACGATGTGCTTGTTGAGGTGCACACAGCTCTAATAAGCGAGTACAATGTATATCCCTTTGACAGACCGTTTGAATTTGCACGGCTCAATGGATTTGAGGGAGAGCTCGACTGCAATTTCCATTTTGCATACCTGATTGCCCATACTGCACACCATTTCAGGTTTTACGGCGCAGGCATTAAGCTTATTCTCGACCTTGCACTTATGCAAAAAAACGAAAGCATAGATTTTGATACCGTTTTTAAACATCTTAAAGCGGCAGGTCTTGATACATTTGCAAAAATAATCCTTACTGTTTGCTGCAAGTGGTTTAATGTCGGAAAAGCATTTCTTGATGAAAACTGCCACGCGGTAATTAAAACAGAGGATTTTTTGTGTTCAAGCGGTGCTTTCGGTGCTGAGCTTGACAATAAAGGTGCCGTGATTACACGCAGAGAGCTTGAGCAGGGGCACAGCACATCCTCATTTATGCTTAAGCTAAGGCTTGCTTTTCCCTCCTATGAAAAAATGAGGGAAATTGATTATATAAAATTCCTTGACGGCAGAAAATATTTAACCGTCTATGCGTGGTTCTACCGTCTGTTTTATATATTAAAGCACAAAAAATCGTTAATGAAAAACGCTGTCAGCTCACTCGGTGATGACAAAACAACCGCTCAAGCTTATGAACAGCTTGAATTTTTTGAGGAGATAGGATTGCTATGAAAATATTTTTGATAATTTTAGTTGCTGTTATCGCAATTTTAATCGTGCTTTTTGTTTCGTGGTTTTTAACTATGAAGGCAAACGGTAAATGTCCGCTTTGCGCCTTGCAAAAAATCGTTTTCCCTACAAAGCTGACAATTAACATTGATGAAACGGAGGACTACGGCACACAAACCGCCAAAGCTCCTCCTATGGGCTGGTCAAGCTGGAACACCTTCAGAAACATAATCGATCAGGACTTGATTATGGAAACAGCACACGCAATGAAAAACAGCGGTCTTGCAGATGCGGGATATGAGTTTGTAAATCTTGATGACTGCTGGCAAAGCTCCCTGCGTGACAGCGACGGAAAGCTTCAGGGCGATTTAAAGAATTTCAGCAGAGGAATACCGACGCTCATAAAGGATATAAACGCTCTCGGCTTAAAGGTAGGATTGTATTCATCAAACGGTACGCTAACCTGCGAGGATTTGCCTGCATCTCTCGGAAACGAGGAGCTTGACGCAAAGACGATTGCTTCTTGGGGCTGTGAATACTTTAAATATGATTTTTGCCACAACAAAAGAATCAGCGGTGACTGCCCTGCTGTTGAATACATAACAATCAGCAAGCCCGACAGCGCATTCGAGGTTAAGCTAAAGCCTGAGGACGCACAGTTTACAGGCAGAGCAAGGATAATCAAAATCAATGAGCTTCCGAGCAAAAAGGCAATAGGCTTTATCAGTCACGGTTCAGGAAGCGCATCATTTACGGTTGACGCTCCCAAAAGGGACAGATATGTATTTACCGTGGTTTATCACAAGGCACCTGCTGCTCACAATCAGTATATGCAGGTAATTGTTAACGGAAGGCTGTACGAAATTCAATTCCCGAAAACAAAGGGCTTCAGCGCAACAGCAAGAGCACAGCTGATGATTGACCTTAACGCTTCATCAAACACTATTGAAATCAAAAATCCTGTTGTTACCGCTATCGACTCGTCATATATTCAGTACAAAAGAATGGGTGACGCTTTAAAAAATGCTACAAAGCAATGGGCACAGTTTACAAACACAGAGGAAAAGCCGATAACCTTTTCCATATGCGAATGGGGTATGACTCGCCCGTGGATATGGGGCGGTAAGGCAGGCAATCTTTGGAGAACCACCCACGACATTTTTGCAAATTGGAAAAGCATTGTTTGGATTTACAACCGCACGGTAAGACTTTATAAATACGCAGGACCGGGCAAATGGAATGATCCCGATATGCTTGAGGTGGGCAACGGCAAGCTGACCGAGGACGAAAACAAGGCTCATTTTTCACTTTGGTGTATGATGGCGGCTCCGCTTATGCTCGGCAATGATATCAGAAGCTTTGTAAATTCAGCCGGCGAGCCCGACAGGGAAAATCCCGTGCTCAAAATTGTTACAAACAAGCACCTTATCGCAGTTGACCAAGACCCTTTGGGCAAGCCTGCTAAAAGAATTAAAAAATCGGGTGGTGTTGATATTATCGCAAGGCCGCTCAATAACGGCGATGTAGCCGTGTGCTTCTTTAACTATTCATCATCGGCAAAAGCCGTTCATTTCGAGCTTGACGAGCTTGCAAACGACAGCTATCTTGAAATGCACAGGGCAACCGAAGCATATGAGCTTCACGACCTTTGGAGTGATGAAAGAACAAGCACAACAACTGTTTCGGCATCAATACCGAAGCACGGTGTAATTGTTTACAGAGTAAAATCGGTTTAATACTATTTATAAAAAATCACCGCAGGGATTTGCCTCTGCGGTGATTTTTTATATTTTAATATTATCCTTTTGATTCAATGAGCTTACACTCAATTTCTTTAATCTTGATTTCGTTATTTTCAATTCTTGCAATTGTGAGCTTAATTGTATCGCCGGGCTTTGATTCTGCAAGCTTTGATGTCATAACATCGGTTGAGGTCATTGTTTTTCCGTTAACGGCAACAATCATATCGTACTGCCTAATGTCCTTGTTTTTAAGGTCTGATTCGTCATCAATGGAATTGATTACCATTGTGCCCTTAGCGTCCTTGTAGCCCTTTTCCTCAAGAGCATTAAGGATTGTACCCGAATTATTGAAGCTGGTTAAAGGATTATACTGAATACCAAGCTTTGCTCTGCCCTCAACATAGCCGGATTTGATAAGGCTGTTTGCAGTTGCAACTGCTGTTGATGACGGTACGGCAAAGCCCATACCCTCATACTCGGTTGATGCAATTTTTGACGAGTTGATACCAACAACCTGTCCCTGCATATTAAAGAGCGCGCCGCCGCTGTTACCGGGGTTAATAGCAGCATCAGTCTGGATACATTTATTATCATAGCCTATGCTTGATGAAACAGGTCTGTCAAGTGCGGAAATATAACCGCTTGTAACGGAGTTCATAAACTCAAGTCCGCCGGGACAGCCGATTGCAACAACCTGCTCACCGACAACAAGCTGATTGCTGTCTGCAAATTCAGCAACAGGAAGTCCTGTTTTATCTATTGCAAGAACTCCGATATCTGTCTGTGCGTCATATGCAACAAGATAAGCGTCATATTCCGTTTTATCATTTAGTGTAACCTTAAAGCTGTCGCCGTCGCTGATAACATGAGCACAGGTCATAACATATGTTTTGCCGTTTGCCTCTTTCATAATAACGCCGGAGCCCTCACCTGATTTTGACGGCTCGGAGCTACTGCTTGAATCTGACTGTCCGTAGCCGTAAAAATAGTTGTAAACATCAGCCTGCTTTGAATAAACGGTAATTCCGACGCAATATTTCATACAGCTTTCGGCAACACCTGCAACGGTAAGATTACCTTCGTTATCCTTTGTTGCCACACCGTTACTCTGCTGAGTCTGCACATCATTTTTATCATCTGTTTTTTCCTGCGACTGAGTTGTGCCTTCCTTGTCATTATATGAAATATATCCCGTTACTGAGGCAACAAGTCCTGCTATTGCCGCAACAACACACACAACAAGCACTATTGCAACAATCTTGCCTGCCTTGCTTTTTTTAGGTGGCTTTGAGCCGTCGGCACCGCCTGACTCCGCTGAGTAATACGAATTATATTCATTGCCGGAAGAATTGTTGTACGAATAATTATACGCGTTATTCTGATACTGCTCTTCTTTTTTTGGCGGAGTATAATAGGTTCCGTAATTATTTTGCGGATTATCATTCTGCGTATAACCGCCGTTTTTCTGTTCTTCTTCAAAATCGTTCATCATTTTTTCTCCTTTTTATATACAGGATTATATGTTTTGGGCAGCTTGAATACAAATTCTGCGGAATTTTCATCCTCGCTCTTTGCATAAATACTTCCCGAATGCATTTCAACCATCATTTTTACAATGTATAAGCCAAGACCGACACCCTTTGCGTCAAGGCCTCTTGATTTGTCGACCTTATAAAATCGTTCAAATACCCTTGAAAGCTCCTCTGCTTTAATTCCGATACCGCTGTTTTTGATATGAACCTCAACGCTGTTAGACTCATCAAGCATTGTCACCTTGATATATCCGCCCTCGTTGGTAAACTTAACGGCGTTGTCAAAAATGTTGTATATTACCTGATAAATCATATCGGAATCTGCAACAATATATGTCTGCTTCAAGTCCTCAAGACCGATTATTTCAATATTTTTTTCTTCTATCTTCTGTTCAAAGGTCAAAAGTACATGAATTATCTGGTCGGCAATATCATAGTTTTTGGGCTTCATTTCAAAGTTACCGGACTCAATTTTGCTCATATTGAGCATTGATACAACAAGTCTTGTAAGTCTTTTAATCTCTGCGCTGACAATTTCAAGATAGTATTCCTGTCTGTCGGGCGGTATTGTGCCGTCAAGTATTCCGTCAATAAATCCGCCGATTGAGGTCATAGGAGTTCTCAGCTCGTGAGATACATTTGATACAAAGCTTCGTCTTGACGATTCAAGTGTATCAAGAGCATCTGCCATATCGTTAAATGCCTTGCCAAGCTCTGCAAGCTCGTCCTCGCCCTTAACCTTAACTCTGTATGAAAAATCGCCGATAGCAAATTTCTTTGTTGCGGTGCTCATTTCTCTAAGCGGCTTGACAAAATTACTTGTAAGTCCCCAAATACAGATAAAGCCGAGAACCATTGCCAAAAGCGCACTGAAAAGAAACATTCTGAGTATCGCATAGGTTAACGAGTCAACATTTGTTTGTGTCGTTGCAAAGACAGAGCCGATAATCTGCTCACCGCTGTAAATGGGATAGCCTACTATATATGAGGTTTCGCCGTTAACGGTTCCCTTGCCGACATATTTTCCCTCATAAACCTTTTGCAAAATCGAGTCGCCAAGATAATAATTGTGATGGACAATACAGGTTGAAAACTTGCCGAAAAACGGAAGCGAGCCCGAGCGTTCCTTGCACATTATTATATTGCCCTCAACATCGCAAACAAAAACATCTGCATCTATTGAAGCGGAAATAATTTTCAGCGTTTTGCATATCATTTCCTTTTCAACAGAATAATTATCATTCATATCTTGTGCAATAAGTGTAGAATTAACACTTTTTGCAATAGACTGAGTATTTTCTCTTAAAAGCTGTGTTTTCTCGCTTTGGTTATACGCTCCGACAAGAATTGTCAGGGTTGAGCCGAGAATTGTAAGCACGACAAGAAAGATTGCAGAAAACAGAAAGAAATACTTAGCAAATATGTTATTTCTGAGAAATTGCAGCTTTAAGCGTGTTTTATCTGCCATTATCTATTTCCTTATCAGTCCTTGGTTTCAAACTTGTAGCCCACACCCCATACGGTTTTAAGCGACCATTTGTCCGAAACACCCTCAAGCTTTTCACGAAGTCTTTTAACATGAACATCAACAGTTCTTGAATCACCGTAATAATCAAAGCCCCAAACCTCGTCAAGAAGCTGGTCACGGGTATAAACCCTGTTTGGATTTGACGCAAAGTGATAGATAAGCTCAAGCTCTTTCGGAGGTGTGTCGATTGTAACGCCCTTAACCTTCAACTCATAATTTACAATATTGATTTCAAGATTATCGTAAACAACAACCTTTTTTGAATTATCCTCTGTATCAGAGCCGTTTGTTCTTCTGAGAACAGCCTTAACTCTTGCCATAACCTCCTTTGCATCAAACGGCTTGGTAACATAGTCATCGGCACCAAGCTCAAGTCCGAGCACCTTATCAAAGGTTTCACCCTTAGCGGTAAGCATAATTATCGGTGCACTCGAGGTCTTTCTTATTTCACGACAAACCTGCCAGCCGTCAATCTTCGGAAGCATAATATCAAGCAAAACCAAATCGGGCGATTTTGCCTGAAATGTATTGACAGCCTCCTGTCCGTCATTTGCAACAAAAACGGTATAGCCGTCGTTTTCAAGATAGAGCTTTAGAAGCTCACAGATATTGCGGTCATCGTCTACAACAAGTATTTTTGTGCTCATTTCAATTTCTCCTTTTCGCTTGTTATTGTGATTGTATCACGGTATATTGGTATTTTTTTGTTATTTTGGTGAACTTTTTTTGAAAATTATAAATATTTTTTGAATGGAAAATTATTCTTGTGTTAACTTACCAGCTCTTACCTCTTAGCTCACAGCTGTGAACATAGTCAATAAACTGCTTTGCACATCTCGGCGAGCGGCCTCCCTTTCTTGTTGACCATTGCTCTGCAACAAAAAACAAATGCTCCTTATCAATATTATCAAGTCCTCTGTCGCAGGCTAATTTTTCAACAATGTCGAGATACTCATTCTTATTTGGATTTAAAAATGTAATCATCAGACCGAATCGGTCGGAAAGACTTAGCTGCTCCTGCATTGTGTCTGTTTTATTTACATCGTTTTCCCTGTCAGAAAAGCTTTCCTTGATAAGATGGCGCCTGTTTGATGTTGCATAAATAAGTGTGTTAGGCTTTTTTGACGATAGCGAGCCCTCAAGCGCCGCCTTCAGCTCGCCAAACGAGGTATCATTTGAATCAAAGCTCAAATCGTCGATGTAAATAATAAATTTCATCGGCGAGTCGGCTATCTGCTCTCTGATAAGTCCCAAATCGGAAACGGCACTTTTCGGTATTTCTATTATGCGAAGTCCTCTGCTGTGATACTCGTTTAAAATAGCGTGCACCGTTGAGCTTTTTCCCGTTCCTCTGTCGCCGTAAAGAAGAACATTGTTTGCAGGGTGCCCTGCCAAAAAGCTCTCGGTGTTGTCAATTACCTTTTGCCTTTGAAGCTCGTAATTTTTTAAATCCGCAAGCGTTATCGGGTCAATAGCATTAACAGGGCAAAGCTCTTCATCCCGCCAGGTAAAAGCAATATGCTGAGCATAAATTCCGTAGCCGTTTGTTTTGTGATACTCGGCAAGAGCCTCAATCTGTTTTTCCCACTTGGTATCAAGCGGCGGTAAAGCCCGTCCAACCTCCCAGCCGGGAAGAGTGAGCAAAATCTGCTTAATATCCTCATCTTCAACAGACTCAAGTATATCCCTTGCGGTTATCGAAGATATTTCCTCAAGCTTTGCAAGGTCTGACTTAACCGCGTTTATTACGGAAATCGGAAGCTCTCCGAGCTTTCCTGCACACGCCGCCTTAGTGAATATATTATCATTATTTAGTATGAGTCTGCATATATGTCCCTTGAGGGAATCCGTTTTTGAAAGGAGCTTGAAAAAGGTGCTTTGAAGCGCAACAGTTTCCTCCTCGTCATCTGCCAGCAAATCATAAAGAGCCGAAAAAATTTCGTCCTCCTCAAAATCATACACGCACAATGACTCCATATAGTATTTTAATTTTGTAACCTTATTCATATGACCCTCACTTCCTGTTATACTGATTTTACTGCATTTGTTCACAATTTACAAGAGATAAGACAATAATTGATTATTTTGAACAAATAAAGCAGTCAAAAAATGTGCTTTTTGTTGTAAGATGTCCGACAACATATTGACTTTTATCATACAAGTGTGTTAATATATCCGTGAAAGAGGTGTGGCTATGAGCAAATCAGCAATGCTTGCGGACAGCACCGCACAGCAGATAGCTAAAATGATAGAGGATGAAAGCAGGTTTTCGGTGGGCGACAAGCTTCCTAACGAAAATGATTTGGCAGCAGAGCTCGGTGTCAGCCGTTCCACTCTGCGAGAGGCTATCAAAATACTTACAACAAACGGCATACTCGAAATCAAAAGAGGCAAGGGTACCTTTGTAACATCAAACACAATCATTAACACAAGCGACCTAAGCGACATTGCATCAGGGCTTGACGATTTGTTTGAAATGAGGCTGATGTTTGAGCCGGATTGCGCTTATTTGGCGGCAGAAAGGGCAACAGACGAGGAAATAGAAACTATTTGCTACTACGGCGAGCAGATTGAAAAGAAAATTCTCAGTGGCGAGGACAGAACCTTTGAGGAGCAAAAATTTCACGAAAGCATCGCAAACGCAACCCACAATTCCTTTGTTAAGCAGTTTATGCCGATTATCTTTAACGCAATCAAAAAGGGCGTTATGGTAATGACCAAAAACGAGGATGTCAGTGAGGATAACTTAAAGGACGACAGGCTGATTATGGACTTTATCAAAAAGCGTAATCCCGAGGGTGCAAGAACAGCTATGCGACTGCATATTATTCACGCTATGGAGGCACTTTAAAAATAATTTCAATTAACTGTTGACATTAGACATCATACAAGCTATAATATGAATTGCCTAATTTACAGGCAGGTCATCATACAACCTGCCGAACAAAAAATATTTTACTTTACGGAGGAAACAAAAATGGCAGAAGCTAAGATTTATTATGAATCAGATTGTAATCTTGATGTTCTTTCAGGCAAAACCGTTGCTATCATCGGTTTCGGCTCACAGGGACACGCACACGCACTCAACCTTCACGAGAGCGGTGTTAATGTTATCGTAGGTCTTTACGAGGGCTCAAAATCATGGAAGCATGTTGAGGATCTCGGTCTTAAGGTTATGACAACAGCTGAGGCTGTTAAGGCAGCAGATGTTATTATGATTCTTACACCTGACGAGAAGCAGGCTTCAATCTACAAAAACGATATCGAGCCAAATCTTACAGAGGGCAAGGCACTTGCATTTGCACACGGCTTTAACATTCACTTTAAGCAGATTGTACCGCCTTCAAACATTGATATCTTTATGATTGCTCCTAAGGCACCGGGTCACACCGTTCGTTCAGAGTACAAAGAGGGTAAGGGTACTCCTTGTCTTGTTGCTGTATATCAAGACGCTACCGGTCATTGCCTTGATACTGCTCTTGCATACGGTGCAGGTATCGGCGGTGCTCGTGCAGCTATCCTTGAAACAACCTTTAAGACCGAAACAGAAACAGACCTCTTCGGTGAGCAGGCTGTTCTTTGCGGTGGTGTTACAGCTCTTATGAAGGCAGGCTTTGAAACACTTGTAGAAGCAGGCTATGACCCAAGAAACGCTTACTTTGAGTGTATCCACGAGATGAAGCTCATTGTTGACCTCATCTATTCAGGCGGCTTCTCAAAGATGAGATATTCTATTTCAAATACTGCTGAGTTCGGCGATTACGAAATCGGTAAGAGAATTATCACTGAGGATACAAAGAAGGAAATGAAGAAGGTTCTTGACGAAATTCAGGACGGTACATTTGCTTCTAAGTTCATCACAGAGGCTAATAACGGCTGGGCACACTTCAAGGCTAAGAGAGCACTTGAGGCTGACCATCAGCTTGAGGCTGTCGGCGAAAAGATTCGTGAGATGTATAGCTGGAACAGCGAAGACAAATACGCCGAGAAATAAAAACATACATATAACAAAAAATCCGTTTGGACATTTATCGGTCCAAACGGATTTTATTTTTCTAAGGCTATTTTTTATATATGACATTCCACAAGCCGAATTCCTTTAGTTCATACTTACTGCTGTCATATTTCACTACATCAAGCTCCGTGTCCGGAACAATGCAAAAATCATCGGAAATGATTTCGTTTTCAGGATTTTTATACTCAAGATACCCGTCTGTTGTAACGATATATTCCTCGGGCTTTAGCAATTCTTCATAAGCACACATTCCCCTGCCCTTCAGCTCGTCGTAAAAGCTATGGGTAAAATCCTTTTTTCCATAATAATACCAGCGCAAAAACACGGTTTCCCTGCCGTTGTAGTTATACTTGTTAAGCTCCTTGTCGGCATTGTATAAAACAATTTTTTCGGCGTTCATATCCTCTGCAAAATCAAGAGCTTTAACAAGCGAGTCACCGTAAATGCTGTCATCGGTATAAATTTGGTTTGAATATGTATAGAAATTAAAGCAGAAAACTATACCCGAAATACACATATACACCGCTGTCGCTTTTACAAGAACGGCTTTCAGCGGCACATTCCTGCCCTTTGCCCTTTTCAAAAGACGCTTGATGATTTCGCACAGCTTAACAAAGCCGGCACCCATAGGTATAACAAGAAAGTATGTCAAAAGCTCGTATCTGTAAAATACCGCGGAGCGCGGTTCGTTCAAAGCAGCACAAAACAGGAAAACACCTGCTGTTATACCCATAGCAAACGCCGTGGCGGTTTTGTTCATTTTTCTGCGCTTTTTAACTACATTTATAATAAGGCTTACGGTTTCGATTGCAACAAGCGCTCCGCCGAAAAGACAGGAATATCCGAACCTGTTAAGACCTATTGCAGTAACGGAAACAACACCCTGAAAGAACAGCAGGTCTATGCTTAAAAACAACTGCTTAAAGCAATTTAATACTGCAGAAGGGATGCCCGTTGAGTTCATAAATGACATTGAACCGCTTCGGTTATACTCAGGCATTTTATAAAATGAAAATCCCAAAAGCTCAAACTCGTCAACAGCACCGACATTTACAAGCCCAAACAGAATAAACGGAAGTGAAAACAGCGCAAGCGAAATAACACTCAAGGCTGTTTTGCCGACGCTAACCTTCCTGCTCGCCAAAAGATAGATAAATGCAACTGCAAGCATTATCGGTATAAAGAAAACAGACGCCATATACGAATAAAAGCCGAGTGCAAAAAATGCCATTGACAAAACATAATAAACGGCTTTTCCGCCGTTGATTGCTTTGGCAAGAAAATACATGGCAATAATCACAGCGTGTGCAAAATAGTTGCAGTCAAGAACATAAGATCCGCTGAAAAGATGCCACGGAGAAAAAGCACCAAAAAGGAAAATCACGGTAATATAGCGCTCATTTTTAATTATTTCACGCAGAAATCCGTAAAATGCAAAAAGCGATGCCATTCCAATCACAAGCGCAGGAAGCCTTACCGCAAGCATACTGTAAGGCAAAAGCCTGACCGACAACGCCGTAAGATATGTCGCAAACGGCGACTGCCCTCCGTAAATCCAGGTGTCGAAATAAAACGGGAGCCTTATTCCCGTTATGCTTTGCGCATTGTCGGCTATGCTTCGTGCATTTAGCACGGTCATAATTTCGTCAACATGATAACCGCCAACACAAAGATTGATTATAAATAATGCAATATGTATAAGCAAAGAAGCCCAAAAGATATATAAATCTCTCTTGGGCATCGCATTTTTATTTAACGCTTTCATATTAAAGCTCTGCAATGAGTTCAACCTCGCACAAAACACCCTTCGGCAAATCCTTTACCGCTACGCAGGAGCGTGCCGGCTTTGATGTGAAATACTGTCCGTAAATCTCATTAAAGCTTGCAAAATCATTTATATCTGCAAGGAAACACACGGTTTTAACCACCTTTTCCATTGATGTGCCTGCTGCTTCAACAACAGCCTTAAGATTTTCACAAACCTGTGTTGTTTGCTCCTCGATTGTTTTTGCCTCAACAGTATTTGTTTTAGGATTTATTGCTATTTGTCCCGATGTAAAAAGAAGTCCGTTAGCCTTAACCGCCTGTGAATACGGTCCTATTGCATCAGGTGCGTTATTTGTTTTTACATAATCCATAATATTTTCCTCCGTTGTTATTTGCTAATCGCAGACCTCAAAGCCTGCGTCCTTGAGCGCTTGTTTAATTTGAACAATGTGCTGATAATCTCTTGTTTCAACACCGATTTTGAGATAACAGTCCGTAATATTCATATCAAGGTCTGTGCTGTCATAGTTAACAGACACAACATTTGCACCGAGCTGAGCAATAATCTGGCTGACTCCCATAAGCTGTCCCGGCTTGTCGGATAGAGCGATTGTTATATTTGCCGTTCTTCCGCCCATTTTAAGTCCTCTTTCAACAACTCTTGAAAGAATTGTTACATCAATATTACCGCCCGATACAAGACAGCACACATTTTTGCCCTGAATATCAGGTATTTTGCCATTCATAACAGCGGCAACAGGAACTGCTCCTGCGCCCTCTGCGATAAGCTTTTGCTGTTCGAGCAGGGTAAGTATCGCAAGTGCAATTTCGTCGTCGGAAACGGTTACTATACCGTCAACATATTTTTTAACAAGCTCAAAGGTCAAATCACCGGGTGTTTTAACGGCAATACCGTCGGCAATAGTCTGCACCCTTGAAAGCGTTTTAATTTCATCGTCGACAATTGATTGCTCCATCGACGGTGCTCCTGCCGCCTGAACACCGTACACCTTGCAGGCAGGGTTAATCTGCTTAATCGTGTATGCAACACCGGCAATAAGTCCGCCTCCGCCGATAGGCACAACAACCGCGTCAACATTAGGAAGCTGCTCAAGAATTTCAAGTCCTATTGTGCCCTGCCCTGCAATAACATCAGGGTCATTAAACGGGTGAATAAAGGAATATCCCTTTTCCTCCTTGAGCTCAAGTGCTTTTTTGTATGCGTCATCATAAACGCCCTTAACAAGACAAATCTCTGCCCCGTATCTTTTTGTTGCCTCAACCTTGCTGATAGGTGCACCATCAGGCAGACAAATAAGTGATTTTATGCCGTTTTTTGTCGCTGCAAGAGCAACACCCTGCGCGTGATTTCCTGCCGAGCAGGCAATCACACCGTTCGCCTTTTCCTCATCGGAAAGCTGGCTTATTTTAAAATACGAGCCTCTGATTTTAAACGAGCCTGTCACCTGAAGATTTTCCGTTTTCAGATAAACATTAGTGTCCTTGCAAATGTCCTTTGCCAAAATCATATCGGTTTTTCTGATAACCTCAGACAAAACTCTTTTCGCCTTGTAAACTCTGTCGATAGTCAACATTCTTTTCGCCTCTTATGTAAATATAAGGATATTTTACTCTTTGAATATATATTTGTCAATCACCATGTGAAATTACAGTAAGCGTAATAGATTTCACCGTTTGATCCTGCTCTGACGGTAAGCTCCTGATTTTGTGAATTTGTGTATGTAATAATATAAATAACACTGTCAATACCGTTTTCGCCTGAGCCGACAGGGTGTGCCTGTGTGCCCTCAAGCTTTATTTTGTCAGGATAAAGGGCTTTGATTTTTTTAACAAGGCTTTGGGCATTTTTCTCTGCCTTTTCCTGCATTTCGTCGCTTTGCTCATATTTGTAAAGCTCTGCCTCATCGGCATCCTTAAGCCTGTATTCAAAGCTTCCGTAATCGGTGTCACCTGTTATTTCAAAATCATTTTCGCCCAAAGCGGACAAAACCGCTTTCTTAAGCTGTGCTCCCTTTTCTGTGCTTTTGGACGGAGGAGCTGTTGTTGAGGTCACTCTTTGCGTTGTGCTGTATATAGTTTTAGGCTCGCTTTGTGTTGTTTCCCTCACATCGTTTTTTTGCGAGCAGGCGGAAAGCACCGCCGAAAGAGAAATCGCCAAAACAGTCAAAAGACAGATTACAGATATTTTTTTCATTTCGGTATTCCTTTCTTAAAATCACACAAATTGCAAATACTTGCTTTTAGATTAAAATAAAAAATAAAAACTGTCAAGTATCAATCTTATTTTCTATTGACTTTATTTAAGCAATATTATAAAATTATAGTTAACATATCCGATAAAGGAGAATACATATTATGAAAAATTTTAAAAAGGCAATATCCGTTTTACTTTGCGTTTTGTTTGTCGGCTCCTGCTTTGCAGGCTGTTCATCATCCGACAAGGCAGATGAAATAACCGACAAAACCATGCTCATCGCATATACCGAAGAAAATGAGCCGTTTATTTATACAGACAAAAACGGCAACCTTACAGGCTTTGATGTTGAGATTTTTGAAAAAATTTTTGACGATATCAAAAACGAAGCAAAAAACTACAAGTTTGTCAAGGTTGAAGAGGGATATCGGGTTGGCGAGGATCCTGCCTATATCGACGATGACGGCAACGAATACATTGCATATGTAATGATAGGCGGAGTACAGAAAAATGTCGGCACATTCAACGAGGATTTCACTTTCAGCGACGATATCATTGACAACAGAATTATAACCGTCACCGCAAAGGGTGCTAAAATTGCAAGCTACGCAGACCTTGACGGCTTGACTGCCGGTGTAGTTACAAAGCAGGCAGAAGCCGCACTTGATAAAAATGCCGCAATTAAAAGCTCATTAAAGGCTGTTAAGGCTTATAAGGACATAAAATCCGCTCTTGCAGACCTTGACGCAGGAAAAATCAATGCAGTTGTTGTTGATGAGTTTTCATTTAATGTTCTTGAAAACAAGGACAGCTACTCTGTTTTAAATGGCGAGCTTGACACCTTGAGCTATGTTTATGCGTTCAAGAAATATGACTGGTATGTTGAAGCAATAAACGAGGCTGTTTATGAGCTTCAAAGTCCGGATTACAATGATAAGGATGAATTCACTCCTATTGTTGAAAAGTATTTCGGCTACGACGCTTCAAGCTTTGACTATACTCCGGTTGAGGATTAGTAAATAAAAAATGACCGCTGTTGCTTTTGCAACAGCGGATTTTTTATTTACCTATTATTCCTTTGCTCGTAAACCTGTTGTAAACTGCTCTGACAATTAGGATAACAGTGTAGCCTAAAATTAAAGCACCTGCAACATCGGTAAGATAATGTGCGCCCACAACCATTCTTGTGTAACCCATAACAAAAACATAAACGGTGCTCACGCAAAGCGCAAAGGGAGCAAGCCTTTTCAGCTTATCAAAAGAAGAACAAAGCAAAACACTTAAAAATACGGCAAACGAGCATGTGGTGTGTCCGCTCGGAAAAGAATCGGCTCTGCTGTAAATCCCCATATCATCGCCGATTTTGTACCAAGGAGTAAAGGCAGAAAAATCGGTGTTATTTGCCATAGCGCTCGTAAGAGGAGAATATTTGCCCTCACTTAAGCCCTCCTCATTGAGAAAGCCGTTTGAATATGCCACCATTTCTCTGAAACGAACTCTTGATGTAATGGTCTTGCACTCTTCGATAATTTTTGTAAAAATACCGAAAAGCACTCCCGCAAGAGCCAGCGCCTCTAATTTTCTCAAGGTCTTTTTATCAATTTTTGAAACAATAATGATTGAAATTATAGCAACTGCAAAGCTGATAGCGAAATAAACCGCCTGACTCAGATTATCTGTATCTGACAAAAGCAAAATGTTTTTTGTTACATTTTCTATCAGCTTTTTCCAGCCTACCCCACACAAAACAAAAAATCCCAAGGTTGTAACTGCCTTTAAAACAAAGTTAAAAAACTTGTATGCTTTGCTTTGCGTATTTTTTACAGGCTTGATGAACGGCAACAGCTTTTCGATAACCGATAAGCTTTCGTTAAGGTCACGCCTGCACACAAAAATTATTGCAAAGGCAATCCCCCAAATTCCCCAGTAAACAAAAAGTCCAAAGTATTCAAAAATTTTACCGAATATACTTTCGGGATTAAAAAGTGCCACATCAATTTTAATATCATTGATTGTTCCGAATATCATCAATGCCGTTGCTACAACATAAAACAATACGGAAAAAATGATAATTCCGTTATTCTTAGATTTTTGCATAATTATCTCCCCGCATAACGCTTTAATTTTTTATTTATCGAGATACCCAACTGTTTTTACAGGCTTGGAGTCCCTGTAATAAACTCTTGCCACACGGGGTGCTATCCTGCACGGAAGCTCATAATTAAATGAATGTGCGAGATTTGAAACCTCCTCCATCGAAAGCACGGCATCTCCGTCGCGTCCGATTAGAGTAACCTCGTCGCCGACCTTGAGATTATCAATATCGGTAACATCAACCATAAACTGATCCATACATACCCTGCCGACAATATTTGCATACTGCCCCTTGATGATTACCCTGCCTATATTTGAAAGACATCTCGGATATCCGTCTGCATAGCCAACCGGTATTGTTGCAATAATTCTTTTTTCTTTTGTTTTATATGTACCGCCATAGGATATTTCTCTGCCCTGCTCAAGCTCTTTAATGTGGGTGATGCTCGTTTTCCACTCCATAACAGGCTTGATATCAAGAAGGCTCTTGTCAACCTCCTCCGACGGATAAAGTCCGTATGTAATTATTCCCGAGCGTACCATATCAAAATACTCGTCAAAATTCATTATTCCTGCGGAATTGTTAAGGTGCTTAATCGGAATATTGATTCCCCTTTCTTCAAGAAGAGAAACAAATTCCCTGTACCTTTCTCTCTGTTTGAGTGCTTTTGTAAGGTCTGCCTCGTCAGCCGTTGCGAAGTGAGAAAAAAGTCCCTCGGCCTTAAGATTAGGCAACTCGGTTATTTTTTTGCATATATCTGCACTTTCCTCGTTAACCTGAAAGCCTATTCTGCTCATACCTGTATCAATACAAAAATGAAAGCATACAGCCTTCCCCTGCCTTACAGCCTCATCCGACAAAGCCTTTGCATTTTCATAAGAGAAAATAGGAATACGGATATTATGGCTGACAACTGCATCAAAGCAGGCTTCATTTACATAGCCGAGAACAAGTATCGGTTTTTTTATTCCTGCTTCAATCAGCTCAAGCGCTTCTTCAACACCGGCAACGCCGAAAAAATCACATTTGTCCTCAATGAATTTTCCTATAACAGCTGCTCCGTGACCGTAGGCATTTGCCTTTATTACTGCAAGAAGCTTTGTTTTCGGTGCGATTTTTTTCAGCACGCTGTTGATATTATATTCCAAAGCGTCTAAATCAATTTTTACATAAGCTCTTTCATACATTGCACTAACCTTCTTATGTTAATTATTGTATTGATAATATTTTAGTACCAAAACAGAAAAAAGTAAAGTAAAAAAGAAAGAAGGCTGAGAACAAATCCCAACCTTCCCCTCTCTGTCATTACAAACTATGGAGGACCAAGAGTTCAAAGCGGTGCGGCCCGCTTCAAATCTAAATTCATTATAGTGTAATCTGCACATAATGTCAAGGCAATTTAGGAAAATTTTTGACTTATTTTTACAAAATGAAAAAATTGTCGTATCCTGCTCAACTGTTTTGTGTGTCTGTTTTTTAGGACAGTGAGGAATAACATCATTGACTGTGAACATTTGTTCGCCTAATATGGATTTCAGAAAGAATCTTTTACCCACTCAAAAGGAGTCTTTCATTATTACATTGAAAGAAGGGTATCTAATGAACATTGATGAACTCGCACGAGAATATGAAAAGCAGTACAAAATTATCAGCGCAAAGCTTGACGGTCTTAAACCGCTTTTGTGCATTTACTCGGGAAAGGATTTACTGCTTCTCAGAAAAAAGATGAAGGTTTACTATGATATGGCACTTGAATGCAGAAGAATATCAAGAATACTCTACGGATACTACGACAGGGAGGACGACCTTATATGATTGATTTTGTTGATACATATATGACCGATGCAAACAGGTTTGAGGAGGACGGATACGACGAACAGAGAATACTTGTAAAATCAATTTCAAGCGTGCTTCCCATTATTATTGAAAACGAGCTTACACCCCGTCAAAGTCTGTGCCTGAGGCTGTTTTATGTTCACGGAAAAAGCCAGACGGAAATTGCAAGACAGCTAAAGCTCTCTCAACCGACAGTCAGCAGACACATCGCCACCGCAAAGGCAATAACAAACAAATGCCTCTCATACTGCTTTTATTCGGTAAAAAAAGCAAATGAGCAGTGGCTGAAGCTTAACTGACCGCGGTGTATGTGACCGAGCGGAATTTTTGCCAATAACAAAACTTAACGGAAAAAGACACAATTTTGGCTGAAGCTTAACTGACCCTTAAGCCTCAGCCTATTTAACAGCTGATACAGCCATAGCTATTCTATGGGCAAAGCATACCACTACCGCCAACAGCTGAAAACGCACCTCTTTATTTTATGAGGTGCGTTCATTTTTTGTTAAAGCATTATACTGTTATAAAAAGAATTAAAAGCAGAGCAATGTAGATTACGGGCTGATGAAAAAGATATATCCACAGGCTGTTTTTGCCAACCTTGCATAAAAAACCGCTTCTTTTTTTATACATTGCTTGAGGAAGCCTTTCCTCCTTTGCAAGCTGTCCGACAAAGGCACCGAACAAAAACATAAAAATCCAAGGCAGTATCGAAAAATAGTCGGCACTTTTGAAGCCTTCGGAAAACAGACCTATCGGTGCAAGAAAATCGTATTTGTACCACGCTGACGGAAGATGAATAAGTCCGAAAAAAAGCGTTCTGTTATTTATACCGTAGAAAAAGAAAAAGAGCACAAGGGACAAGGGTGCGCATATTTTGTAATCAATTTTGTTTATAATCGGCATCAAAAGTCCCGTAATTATCATACAGACTCCCAAGCAGTGAAGAATACCGAAGTATATTTCACCACCCTCAAAATTGAGCATAGGCATAATCACCGCTGTAACAAGCGTTACCGCAAGAGCACAGGCAGATACAATCAAGCCCCTTTTGAGCGTGCTTCTTGAAAGCCTTGAGCAAATCCCCGAAATGATGATAAATATTGCCCAAAACAACGGCTGAACGATGCACAGGGCGTCGAACACCCTATATCCCCATTCAAGCCTCATAATATCTCCTATGTCAAGAAAAAGATGATGTATAATCATACATATGATTGCAAAGCCTCTGAGCTCATCAAGCATATATATTCTTTTTTTATCCGACTGCATAGTATTCCTCCTGACCTTGCTATTATTTTAACACAATTCTTTTATATTGTATATAATAAATATTTATGTTATAATGTTTATTTGAGGTGATAAGATAATGAAGCATTTTACCGAAGAATTGAAAAGCGAAGCAATAACCGTTGTTAATTCCACAAACACGGCAGTATGCGTTAAATCAGGCTCACTCCCCGTTTTTGCAACACCTATGATGGTTGCTCTTATGGAGGAGGCTACCTGCAATGCATGTGTGCCTCTTCTTGACGAGGGCGAAACTACTGTCGGAACAAAAATCAGCGTCACTCACGACAAGGCAAGCGGTGTCGGAGCTACCGTAACTGCGTCGGCAGTGCTTGAAGAGGTTGACGGAAGAAGACTTGTTTTTTCCGTATCCGCTAAAGATGACAGCGGTGATATTATCGGCAGGGGCACAATAGAAAGATTTGTCGTTTTGAGCGAAAAATTTATGAAAAGGGTTAACAGGGTATGAGATACAACGCAGTAATTTTTGACTTTGACGGAACAATATGCGACACAGGCGAGGGCATACTCAAAAGTGCAAAATACGCGCTTGACGCCTTTGGCTATGACGCACCGGATTACACCGAGCTTACTTATTTTATCGGTCCTCCGCTTCTTGTAACATTTCAGGAAAGGTTTTCGGCAGACGCATCAAGAGCCGACGAGCTTGTTAAAAAATTCCGCGAAAGATACACCAACAAGGGCTTGCTTGAAAGCTGTCTTTACGACGGAATTAAGGAGCTTCTTGAAGCACTCAAAAAGGAAAACATCAAAATAGGCATTGCCTCGTCAAAGCCACAGGACTATATAGAGGCTCTGCTTGACCATTTTGCAGTCAGAAAATACTTTGACACCGTATGCGGAGTAACCTTTACCGCCGATTGCGAATCAAAGGCAAGCATCATTTCAAGATGCGTAAAGGAGCTTGATGTCAGCGGAAACGAGGTGCTGATGGTCGGTGACAAAAAGTACGATATTGACGGCGCAAAGGCAAATGTTATCGACGGTGCAGGTGTGCTTTGGGGCTACGGCACAAGAATTGAGCTTGTTGAAGCAGGCGCGAAATACATTGCCGAAAAGGTTTCCGATATCCTTTCAATCGTTCTCGGATATTTTGAGCAGACAGAGGATGTTCAGGGTATTTTCAGCGGAAAAATTATCACCGTTCACAATGACACAGTAATGATGGCAGACGGCACACAGGCTCAAAGAGAGGTAGTTGACCATCCGGGCGGTGTTGCGGTTGTCGGCATTACCGAGGATAACGAAATACTGCTTGTTAGGCAGTTTAGATACCCGTATAAAGAAACAATTTATGAAATCCCCGCAGGCAAGCTTGAACCAAACGAGGACATTAGAGAGGCAGGTATTCGCGAATTTAGGGAGGAATGCGGTGCGCAGGCAGAGGTTTTTGAATCTCTCGGCGAAATTTATCCCACTCCCGGCTATTGCGGAGAAATAATCCGACTTTTCTATGCCTCGGGCTTAACCTTCGGCGAGCAGTCGCTCGACGATGATGAATACCTTGATGTAATTAAAATGCCATTAAAGGAATGTATTTCAAAAATAATGAACGGCGAAATCAAGGACGCAAAAACAATTGCAGGAATTTTCAAATTAAAGGAACTAAAAAATCTATGAGTGCATATCTTGATAATTCGGCAACAACAAAGCCTTGTACTGAATGTGTCGAAGCAGTAACAAATATGCTTTTAAATAATTACGGCAACCCGTCAAGCCTTCACAATTTAGGTATTGACGCGATGAAGGAGATCATTCTTTCAAGGCAGGCGGTTGCCGACTCTCTCGGCGTTGAGCGTGACGAAATAATCTTTACCTCGGGCGGAACAGAGGCTAATAACCTTGCCGTGTTCGGTGCAGTAAAAGCAAAAAAAAGACTCGGAAACAAAATCGTTACAACAATGATAGAGCACGAAAGTGTTTTGCAATCCGTCCAGGAGCTTGAAAAGCAGGGCTTTGAGGTTGTTTATCTCAAGCCTGACCAAAACGGAAATATCAGCGAAGAACAGCTTTTTGAGGCTGTTGACAAAAACACCATTCTCGTCACAATGATGTATGTTAATAACGAGTTGGGTACGGTTATGCCGGTAGGCTCAATTCAACGAGCTGTTAAAAAAGCAGGCTCGCCTGCGCTTATTCATATCGACTGCGTGCAGGCGTACGGAAAAACCAGCATAAATGCAAAAAAGTTAGGTGCCGACCTAATCACCGTATCCGCACACAAGGTGCACGGTCCAAAGGGCGTCGGTGCATTATATGTTAACAGGCAGGCTAATCTGACTAACCAGAATTTTGCAAGGGTATTTGGCGGCGAGCAGGAAAAAAAGCTTCGACCGGGAACAGAGGCATCGCCTCTCATTGCAGGCTTTGGTGCGGCTGTTAAGACCTTTGAAGCACCTGCCCTGCAAAAAAAACGAATTAAGGCGCTTAATCTTTATGCCCGTCAGGAGCTTGGCAAAATCGACGGCATTATTTTTAACAATGACGAAAATGCGTCGCCGTATATAATAAACATATATGTGCCAACCTTTATGCGAAGTCAAACGGTTTTGCAGGAGCTATCAGCCAATTACAATGTTTATGTCAGCAACGGCTCAGCCTGTGCAAAGGGCAAAAAAAGTCATGTTCTGACTGCTATGGGACTTTCAAACGAAATTATTGACAAGAGCATAAGAATAAGCTTTTCAAGGTATAGTACAGAAAAGGATATTGACGAGCTTTGCAGTGCACTGAATGATTTAATAAATAAGCATCCAAGGAGCAATCAATGAAAGAAATAATATTGATAAAAAACGGAGAGTTGACCTTAAAGGGACTTAACAGAAGCACCTTTGAGGACATACTCATAAAAAATATAAAAAAGAGAATTTCCGATTTGGGAGATTTTGAATTCACGAAAAGTCAATCCACAATAATGGTTGACCCGATTGACAACGATATTGACCTTGACGAAGCGGTTGACAGAATATCAAGAGTTTTCGGCATTGCAGCACTTTCCCGTGCCTGCGTGTGTGAAAAGAATTTTGACGACATCAAAAAAACCGCCGGCGAATATCTTTGCGCACAGCTTGAGGACGCAAAAACCTTTAAGGTTGAGGCAAAGCGCTCTGATAAAAAATTCCCTATGAAATCACCCGAAATATGCAGAGAGGCGGGCGGTTACCTGCTTTCAAAGTTTAATCATCTCAAGGTTGATGTGCATAATCCCGATATCGTCGTAACTATCGAGGTACGCGACAAATATGCCTTTGTAAGAGGAAATAATATTAAGGGTGCCGGAGGTATGCCCACCGGTACAAGCTCAAGGGCTGCCGTTCTCATCAGCGGCGGAATTGACTCGCCTGTTGCCGCGTTTATGATGGCAAAACGCGGTGTTGAGCTTTGTGCAGTTCACTTTGCATCTCCTCCATACACCTCTGAGCTTGCAGAAATGAAGGTTATGGAGCTTCTTAAAAAGGTAGCAAAATACTCGGGTGTAATAACGACATATGTTGTCGGCTTTACAAAAATTCAAGAGGCAATTCGTGACCTCTGTCCCGAGGAATATTTTACAATAATTATGCGTAGAATTATGATGATAATTTCGCAAAAAATCGCCGAGGAGCAAAATTGCTGTGCGCTTATCACAGGCGAAAGCGTGGGACAGGTTGCAAGCCAGACAATGTATGCCCTTGCATGCACGGACTGTGCTGTTGATATGCCTGTGTTTAGACCCTGTATAGGTATGGACAAGGAGGAAATTATTGCAATATCGCGAAAAATTGACACCTTTGAAACATCAATTCAGCCTTATGAGGACTGCTGTACCGTGTTCACGCCTAAGCACCCGAAAACAAGACCTCACAGAGAGGATGTTATTAAGGCTGAGCAAAATATAGAAAATCTCGACGAGCTTATCGACGAGGCACTTAAAAACACAAGAAAGATTATTATCAGATAACTATGAGCGAAGAAAAAGAAAGCATTGAACAAATTCTAAAGGAATTTCAGGCGCAAAAGGAGCGCAGAGAAACCGAGAATACGCCCTGTGCTTTTCAGGAGATTGAGCCTCCGAAAAGATATAACCGCGAGGCAATCGACTTTTCAAAGCCACAGGAGGAGCCTGCTCCCACACCCGAAAATCCCGAAGAAAAGCCTAAAAAAGTAAAAAAGGCAAAAAAGGTTAAGCCTAAAAAGGAAAGAAAAAAGCCTGACCTCAAAAAAGCCGTCAAGCCTACTGCCATTGCTTTAGCGGTAATTCTTGCGTTATTTGCAATTTCTACGGGAGTCAAATTTGCCGTGCAAAGCTCAAAAACAGCATATCTAAAGCCGTACCAAAGGCAGTATGAGAATGTGGAATTTCCGTCGGGTATTTTAGAGGAATACTGCGATATTTACGGTGCTAACCCCGACACCGCAGGTGTGATAAAAATTTCCGACATAAATCTTGACGCGCCTGTTTCAACAGATAAAAACAATGTTTTACACCTTGAGCCGAGTGAAAAGGGATATGAGATTTTTAACTATGTTGTTTATTTTAACAGCAATTCTCTTGAGGAGCTTTACAAGGATGCTGACTCGTACAATAATAAAGCAAGCGGATTTATTTCTTATTCAAACTTGCTTGAAAATTACAGCTTCAAGGTTGTCGGAGCGTTTTACACAAACACAAAATCAACAGACGATAACGGATATATTTTCCCGTATAATGTTACGGAAAATATGACAAATGACAGCTTCAGGCAGTTTATCGACAGGCTTCAAAGCAGATTTATTTATGACACAGGTATAACAATTACAAGACAGGATAAGCTTATAACCGTTTCCTGTCCGACAGATTTCAAGGAGGATTTTCGTTTCGTTGTTGTAGGCGTTATGCGTGACGGCACAGATGATAAGCCCACCGCCTTACCAAAGGAGGAAATTCATTTTCCTCAGGTAATTTATGACGAACAGGGCACAAAAAATCCTTATGCGCTTGCATCACAATGGTATCCGACTATTACTCTTACAGATAACACGGGAAAAGAAATAACAAAGCAACATTCAAAAAAGGATTATAAATAACAAAACGGCTTGGATTGATTCCAAGCCGCTTTTGCTTTGTTGTGTTTTATTTTATGATTGACTGTCCGGTCATTTCCTCAGGCTGAGCAAGACCGAGCTTTTTGAGCATTGTAGGAGCAATATCGCAAAGCCTTCCGCCCTCACGAAGCTCTGTACCCTCACCGCAGTTTGCCGCAATAAACGGAACAGGATTTGTTGTGTGAGCAGTAAACGGAGAGCCGTCTGCCTCCTTCATACAATCTGCGTTGCCGTGGTCAGCAGTAATAAACAGGCAACCGTCCATTTTCTTAACTGCCTCATAAAGCGAGCCCACGCACTTATCAACTGCCTCAACAGCGGCAACAGCCGCATCAAAAATGCCTGTATGACCAACCATATCGCAGTTTGCAAAGTTAACGATAATAACATCGTATTTGCCCGAAAGCACTGCCTCATCAAGCTTTTCGGACACCTCGTAAGCGCTCATTTCAGGCTTGAGGTCATATGTTGCAACCTTAGGTGACGGGATAAGAATTCTGTCCTCGCCATCGTTTACAGCCTCAACACCGCCGTTGAAGAAGAAGGTTACATGAGCGTACTTTTCTGTTTCTGCTATTCTGAGCTGTGTCATACCGTTTTTAGCAAGATATTCGCCGAGAGTATTTGCAAGGCTCTGAGGCTTGAATGCAACAAGCACATTCGGCATGGTTGCGTCGTACTGAGTCATACAAACATATGTTACGGGCAATCTGTCTCTTTCAAAGCCCTTGAAATCATCATCAACAAAGGTTCTTGTGATTTCTCTTGCTCTGTCAGGGCGGAAATTAAAGAATACAATGCTGTCATTTGCACCTATTCTGCCCTCATTTTCAAGGCAAACGGTAGGCTCAATGAATTCATCGGTAACATTCTTGCCGTCAGCGTCAACCTTTTCATAGGACTCCTCAATAGCCTTAACGGGATTATCTGTTTTAATACCCTCGCCGAAAACAAGAGCATCATAAGCTCTTTTAACTCTGTCCCAGTTATTATCTCTGTCCATTGCATAATATCTGCCGACTACCGTTGCAATTTTGCCGACGCCGATTTGAGCAAGCTTGTCCTGAGCCTCGGCAACAAAATCCTTACCGCTTGTGGGAGGAACATCTCTGCCGTCCATAATGCAGTGAAGATATACCCTTTCAAGTCCCATCCTTTTTGCAAGCTCAACAATTGCCCAGATATGCGAATTGTGAGAATGAACACCGCCGTCGCTCATAAGTCCCATAAGGTGAAGCGAGGTGCCGTTGTCAATAGCATTTTGAACTGCTGCTTTGAGCGCTTCGTTTTCAAAGAAGTCGCCGTCCTCGATTGACTTGGTTATTCTTGTAAGCTCCTGATAAACAATTCTGCCGGCGCCGATATTTGTGTGTCCTACCTCGGAGTTGCCCATCTGTCCGTCGGGCAGACCGACATCCATTCCCGAAGCACCGATATATGTGTACGGATTTTCCGCCATTATTTTATCAAGATTAACCTTGTTTGCCGCCTTAACAGCATTACCGTACTCGCTGTCGTTTCTTCCGAAGCCGTCCATTATACAAAGTACAACAGGTTTTTTCATAGTCTTTCCTCCATATTCAAACAAATGGGCGGGATAAACCCACCCACCTTTTGTAAATAATAATTATTTGCTTGCAGCCTTAACGATAATTGAAAAATCCTCAGCCTTAAGAGAAGCACCGCCGATAAGTCCGCCGTCAACATTCTCCTTAGCAAGAAGCTCGTCTGCGTTCTTGGCGTTCATTGAACCGCCGTACTGAACAACAAATGCGTCTGCTGCTTCCTTGCCGTAAAGCTCTGCAATAACCTGACGGATATATCCGTTAACCTCGTCTGCCTGCTCGGCAGTTGCAGTCTTTCCTGTACCGATAGCCCATACAGGCTCATAAGCAATAATAACATTTTTAAGCTCGTCGGCAGTTACACCCTGAAGAGCAATCTTTGTCTGCATACCGACAACCTCAAAGGTGACACCCTGCTCTCTTTCATCGAGAACCTCGCCAACGCAAAGGATAACCTTTAAGCCGTTATCAAGAGCAGCGCGAACTCTCTTGTTAACCGTAACATCGGTTTCACCGAAATACTGTCTTCTCTCGCTGTGACCGATGATTACATAAGGAACGCCCATAGCCTTGAGCATTGGAGCTGATACCTCAGCTGTGAAGGCACCGCTTTCTGCCCAGTGGCAGTTTTCTGCACCGACCATAATATTTGAGCCTGCTGTTGCATCAAGAGCAGCCTGAAGGTCAACAAAGGGTGCACAGATGATTACATCGCAGTCAGCATCTGCAACAAGCGGTTTCATTTCATTGATAAGAGCAGTTGTCTGTGCAGGGGTGTTGTTCATCTTCCAGTTACCTGCAATAACAGCCTTACGAAGTGCTTTGTTCATTATATTATACCTCTTTTACAAAATAATTATTTAATTAGTCCTTATCGGCAAGTGCGCAGATACCCGGCAAATCCTTACCCTCAAGGAATTCAAGTGAAGCGCCGCCGCCTGTTGAAATATGGCTCATCTTATCTGCAAAGCCAAGCTTTGTAACAGCAGCAACGGAATCACCGCCTCCGATAACCGAAACAGCACCTGACTCGGCAACTGCCTTAGCAACGGTAATTGTACCCGAAGCAAAGTTCTCCCACTCTGAAACGCCCATAGGTCCGTTCCAAATAACTGTGCCTGCGCCCTTGATAGCGTCAGCAAACATCCCCTCTGTCTTAGGACCGATGTCAAGGCCCATCCAGCCGTCAGGAATTTCGTCGCTGTTAACTACCATATGCTCTGTGTTTTCGTCATATTCCTTACCTACTCTGTTGTCAACAGGAATAAGGAACTTAACGCCCTTTTCCTCAGCAGCCTTCATCATTTCGCCTGCTTTTTCAACCCAATCAGCCTCAAGAAGAGAATCACCGATGCTGTGGCCGAGATATTTCATAAATGTGTAAGCCATACCGCCGCCGATGATGATTGTGTCACACTTTTCGATAAGGTTTGAAATTACGCCGATTTTGTCCGAAACCTTTGCGCCGCCGAGAATGGCAACGAGAGGTCTTTTCGGATTAGCAAGAGCGCCGCCCATAAACTTAATCTCTTTTTGGATAAGATAACCGCAAACAGCAGGAAGATAAGAAGCTACACCTGTTGTTGAGCAATGTGCTCTGTGAGCGGTACCGAAAGCATCGTTAACAAAAATGTCTGCCAAAGAAGCAAGCTCCTTTGAGAAGCTCTCCTCGTTCTTTGTTTCTTCCTTGCGGTAACGAACATTTTCAAGGAGCATAACCTCGCCGTCTTTAAGCTCAGCTGCCATAGCCTTTGCATTGTCGCCTACAACATTCTCGTCCTCGGCAAGCTTAACCTCAACACCGAGATACTCGGAAAGCTTTGCCGCAACAGGAGCAAGGCTGAACTCAGGCTTGTATTCTCCCTTTGGTCTGCCGAGATGTGAGCAAAGAATAACCCTTGCACCGTTTTCCATTAAATACTTGATTGTCGGAAGAGCGGCAACAATTCTCTTGTCGTTTGTAATTTCGCCGTCCTTAAGCGGTACATTGAAGTCGCAACGAGCAAGAACTCTTTTACCCTTAACATCAATATCTTCGATAGTTTTTTTGTTTAAAGCGTCCATATCTTTTTCCTCTCTATAAAAAATAATAATAAACAAAATTTAACCTATACAATTATATATTATTTTTTGCTGTAATGCAAGAAATAATTACCGTTTCGGCAATATTAACAACATTGACTATATTTTAACAAACTTTAATATTCAAAATAATATAAGGAGCCGTGAAACACAGCTCCTTAAAATCATTATTTTTCGAGATTTGACTTAACCTCATTGAGAATATCGTCAAGCTCCTTAGGAAGAGTATCGCCGAACTTAGCATAAAGCTCATCAACACCCTTGAGCTCCTCCTCCCAAGCGTCCTTGTCAACATCAAGAATCTTGTCAAGGTCAGCCTCAGTCATATCAAGACCGTCAATGTTGATATCCTTTGCATAAGGAAGATAACCGATTGCTGTTTCCTGAGCATCAACCTTGCCGTCGCAACGGTCAATAATCCAGTCAAGAACACGAAGGTTGTCACCGAAGCCGGGCCACAGGAAGTTGCCCTCATCATCCTTACGGAACCAGTTAACATTGAAAATCTTAGGAGCCTTTTCAGGATCAAGAGTCTTACCGATTTCAATCCAGTGCTTCCAATAATCACCCATATTGTAGCCGCAGAAAGGAAGCATAGCCATCGGGTCACGACGAACAACACCTACTGCACCTGTTGCAGCGGCAGTTGTTTCAGAGCCCATGATTGAGCCAACGAATACACCGTGGTTCCAATCCTTTGACTGATATACAAGCGGAGTGAGCTTTGCTCTTCTGCCGCCGAATACGATTGCAGAAATCGGAACACCCTGCGGATTTTCAAATTCAGATGAAATGCAAGGACAGTTAACAGCAGGAGCTGTAAATCTTGAGTTTGGATGAGCGCCCTTTTCTTCACTTTCAGCACCGTTCCAAGGATTGCCCTTCCAGTCAATAGCGTTTGTCGGCGGATTCTTGTCAAGTCCCTCCCACCAAACAGTATTGTTGTCAAGATTGTGGCAAACATTTGTGAAGATTGTGCCCTGCATTGTTGATTTAAGAGCATTTGGATTTGACTTCATATTTGTACCCGGTGCAACACCGAAGAAGCCGTTTTCAGGGTTGATTGCATAAAGGCGTCCGTCCGGACCTTTTCTAATCCAGGAAATATCGTCGCCTACACACCAAACCTTGTAGCCCTTCTTCTGATATCCCTCAGGTGGGATAAGCATTGCAAGGTTTGTCTTACCGCAGGCTGATGGGAATGCGGCACAGATATACTTGATTTCGCCTGACGGCTTTTGAAGACCGAGGATAAGCATATGCTCAGCCTGCCAGCCCTCGTTCTTGCCGAGGTAGGAAGCTATACGAAGTGCAAAGCACTTTTTGCCGAGAAGTACATTTCCGCCGTATGCAGAGTTAACCGAAATGATTGTGTTATCCTCAGGGAACTGGCAAATCCATCTATTTTCGGGATCTACATTACATTTGCAGTGCATACCTCTAACCCAGTCATTTGAATCTCCGAGAGCATCAAGCACCTTCTTGCCTACTCTTGTCATAATATTCATATTGAGAACAACATAGATTGAGTCTGTGATTTCAATACCTATCTTTGAAAACGGAGAGCCGACAGGACCCATTGAGTAAGGAATGATATACATTGTTCTGCCCTCGTATGAGCCTGCAGCAATATCATAAAGCATTTTGTAGCACTTTTCGGGATCCATCCAGTGATTTGTCGGACCTGCGTCCTTTTCGTTCTTTGTGCAGATAAGAGTTCTGTCCTCTACTCTGGCAACATCGTTTTCTGCTGTTCTGTGAAGATAGCAGTCGGGAAGAAGCTCGTCATTAAGCTTAACCATTTCACCTGTTTCAACAGCCTCTGCCTTGAGAGCGTCAATCTGCTCTTTTGAGCCGTCAATCCAGACAATCTGTGATGGCTTCAAGAGCTCAACCTTTTCGTCAAGCCAGTCAAGAAGCGACTTGTTGGAAGTAAGATTAGTTTCCATAGTTGTATTCTCCTTATGAATTAGTTTGTAATTTATCAAGAAAATGTGCAGATGTTAAAAAATTCACAATTTCTATTCTAAATAATTATAACAAAAAATGTCAAAATTTCAAGTAATGTGATAAAATTTCATTAAAATGTAACAGAAAGATAATATATGATTAGTCTGTTTTGTAATTTTCATCAATAGACTTAGTGGCATATGCATTTAGGCTTTCATCGGCTATTGTGCCGTTTATAAATTCATAATAGCCTTGGGATGCAATCATCGCCGCATTGTCACCGCAGTATTTAAGCTCGGGAAGATAAAGGCTCCAGCCGTGACCTTTGCAAAGCCTTTGCGCCTCGCTTCTTAATTTAGAATTGGCAGAAACGCCGCCTGCTATTACAATTTTTTTGAAATTTTTATCAAGGCAAACCCTTTCAACATTGTCAATAAGGCAGTCAACCACGCTTTTTTGAAATGATGCGGCAAGGTCGGGAATATTTATTTCCTCGCCCTTTTGCTGTGCATTGTGTACCGTGTTGATAACGCAGGTTTTGAGTCCGCTGAAGGAAAAATCGTACGGGCTGCCGTTAACCTTTGGATGCGGAAATTTGTAGGCGTTTTCATCCCCCTGCACGCTTATTTTGTCAATGCTTATTCCGCCGGGATACGCAAGTCCCATTGTTCTACCCGCCTTGTCAAGAGCCTCGCCTGCCGCGTCGTCGCGTGTTTTCCCCACTATTTCAAATTCAGTATATGACTTAACAAGAACTATGTGAGAATGGCCGCCGCTGACAACAAGACACAAAAACGGTGGTTCGACATTATTTGATATATAGTTTGAAGCAATATGACCTCTGAGATGATGAACGGGAACAAGCGGAGTACCGCTTGCAAGCGCAAGTCCCTTAGCAAAATTGACTCCGACAAGAAGTGCTCCTATAAGTCCGGGCGCATATGTAACGGCTATTGCGTCAATGTCATCCATAGTACATTTTGCGTTGTCAAGAGCTTCCTTTACAACTCCGCTTACAGCCTCTGCGTGACGGCGAGAGGCGATTTCGGGCACAACACCGCCGTAGAGCTTATGCTCGTCAAGTGAGGTTGCTATAACATTTGATAAAACAATTCGTCCGTCCTCAACAACAGCGCAGGCCGTTTCGTCGCAGGAGGACTCAATTCCTAATATTTTCATAGCCTAATCCTTAAATCTTTTGTCATTATAACTGCGTTTTCATCAGGGCAGGTGTAAAAATTCGGTCTTATTCCGACTCTTTCAAACCCCGATTTTTCATAAAGTGTAATTGCAGAATTATTGCTTTCTCTAACCTCAAGGGTGATAAAATCCATTTCATTTTCCATAGCCCTTGAAATGAGAGCCTGCCCTATTCCGCACCTGCGGTATTCGGGCAAAACAGCAACATTTGTCACATATCCCTCTCCGCTGAAAATTTGAAGTCCGATATATCCGACAGCCATGCCGTCAATATCACACACATAAAAATATGAGGTGTTATTGCCAAGCTGAGCCTTCAAATCTTCTTTTGACCAAGGGTGTGAAAAGCAGATTTTTTCTATTTCAAAAACATCGTCAAGATATTTTTCTTCAAATGGTATTATGTTCATATTCATTCCTTAGACTTTTTCGTTAGGCAAGGCTTTGGCAAAATTTCGTCGAAGGGAGCATACGAGGTGTATGTGACCGAGCGGAATTTTGCCAATAACGATGTCTAACGGAAAAAGACACAATTTAATGTGCGTCGTACCAGGTCTTTCCTATTTTGCCGTCCGCCCTGAGAAGAACCTTCATACTGCAGGCATTCTCCATTTCCTCTTTAACAATTTCAAGCGCTTTATCCGCCTCGCCTTCGGGCGCCTCAACGATAAGCTCATCGTGCACCTGAAGAATGAGCCGTGATTCCATATTCTCATCGCGAAGCCTTTTGTCAACCTTGACCATTGCTATTTTGATAATATCTGCGGCTGTGCCCTGAATAGGCATATTCCTTGCCACGCGCTCACCAAAGGCACGAAGCATATGATTGCTTGAGGCAAGCTCGGGCAGATATCTTTTTCTGTGAAACATTGTTTCGCTGTATCCACGGTCCTTTGCAAGATCTATCATTTTTTGCATATAGTCATTAACACCGCTGTATGTTTTAAGATAATTTTCGATATACTGCTTTGCTTCCTTGTTGCTTACACCGATATCCTTTGCAAGCGAGAACGCACCTATACCGTAAACGATACCGAAGTTTACCGCCTTTGCTCTGCTTCTCATTTGGGGAGTAACCATTTCAAGCGGAAGATTGAATACCTGAGATGCGGTGATTGCGTGAATATCATCTCCGTTATTGAATGCGTTAATCATATTTTCATCATTTGCAAGATCGGAAAGAACTCTCAGCTCAATCTGGCTGTAATCGGCATCAACAAGCATTTTGCCCTCGCCGGCAATAAAGAATTTTCTCATTTCTCTGCCAAGCTCGGTGCGTATGGGAATGTTTTGAAGATTAGGCTCAAGAGAGGAAATTCTGCCCGTTCTTGTTTCAACCTGATTAAAGCGGGTGTGAATTCTTCCGTCACTCTCAATAACCTTTAAAAGTCCGTCGCAGTAGGTGGATTTAAGCTTAGAAAGAGAACGATATTCCAAAATCTGCGATATGGCAGGGTAAAAATCAACAAGCCCCTCCAAAACCTCTGCATTTGTTGAATATCCTGTTTTTGTTTTCTTTTTACAAGGGAGATTTAAGTCCTCAAAAAGTGCCTTTCCGAGCTGCTTTGGTGAATTGATATTAAACTCGTAGCCAACGCTTTCGTATATTGCCTTAGTAAGCTCGTTAACTCTTGCTCCGAGCATTTTGCCAAAGGCTTCAATACCCTTTCTGTCAACCTCAAAGCCGCTGTACTCCATTCGTGCAAGCACGGCAGAAAGCGGAATTTCTATATCGGTAAGAAGCGTTCTTTCTCCTGCCTCGTCGATTAGTGCATCTGTCTTTTCAAACAGAGGTTTTATTACAGAAGCCTCCGACACGGTCTTATCCTTTTCGCCCAAGGTGTTAAAAAATTCGGGCATGGCAATGCCGTATTCAAGGCAAAGATGCTCAATATCATAATTATTTTCGCTCGGTCTGAGAAGATATGCAGAAAGCATTAAATCACCGCACACATTCTTAAGCTCAACGCCGTGCTTACAGGCAAGGCGGTGAAGCTCCTTCGTGTTATATGAATACTTTTCAATACTCTCATCCTCAAAGAAATTGCGCACAAAATACGAAAATTCCGGTGTTTCAGACGGCATTATAATTATCTCGTCGCCGAAAGAAAAATATAAATCGGTTACCTCATAATCTATTACAACAGGATAAAAATACGCCCTTTGACCTTTAAGCTTTTCAAGCAGATAATCTGCATCAACGCAGGTCAGTCTGCTGATTTCCCTCTTTTTTTCCTCCTCTCTCTGAGCGTTAACGCTGTTTGCATCAAGGTGGAATTTGTCGATAAGCGAGTAAAGCTCAAGGCGTACAAATTTTGACACGGCATCACTTTTTTCGCCACCCGACACAGTATAACCCGAAATATCCGTATCAATCGGAGCGTCGGTGCGGATAGTTCCAAGCTCAAGAGAAAGATAAGCCTTGTCCCTGTCATTTACAAGCTTTGACTTAACTCCTGCCTTAATATCAAGCTCGTCAAGATTATCATAAATATAATCAAGATTGTGAAAGCGCTGAATTAAATCAAGTGCAGTCTTTGCTCCCACACCTGAAACTCCGGGGATATTATCACTTGAATCACCCTGAAGAGCCTTGACCTGAATAAGCTCGGCAGGGGTAACACCGTATTCCTGCATTATCGCATTTTCGTCATAAATATCTGTAACTGCCTGTCCCATTTTTGTTCTTGCAAGAAGCACCTTAACTCCGCCATGGGCAAGCTGAAGCGAGTCCCTGTCACCCGTTGCGATAAAGCATTCGTCGCCGTTTTTTCGGCAGACCTCGGCAAGAGTTCCGAGAATATCGTCTGCCTCCCAACCCTCTTTTTCAACGGTTTTGTAGCCCAGGCTGTGAAGAAGATCCTTTAGCACAGGCATCTGCGACCTGAGCTCGTCGGGCATTGCGTGGCGTCCCGCCTTATACGCATCATACATATTATGTCTAAATGTTGGAGCGTGAACATCAAAGGCAACCGCCACAGCGTCGGGATTGCATATATCCCGAAGCTTCAAAAGAATGTTCAAAAAGCCGTAAATGGCGTTTGTGTATTCGCCTTTTTTTGTTGTAAGAAGCTTGATACCGTAAAACGCACGATTTACAATACTGTTACCGTCAATCACAAGTAATTTCATAAATATCACTCTATCCGTTTAATAATTATTATGATTATATCATATTAGAAATTGATTTACAATTGATATTGTGATATATTATCAGCAGGGAAAACAATTTTTATTTAGGCAAGATATTATGAAAATAAAGGATGTAGAATTTAAAAACAGAATATTTCTTGCACCTATGGCAGGAATTGCAGACAGAGCCTTTCGCGAGCTTTGCATAAATTACGGCGCAGGCTATACAGTAACCGAAATGGTATCGTCAAAGGGGCTCACTATGGGCGACAAAAAAAGTGCACAGCTTTTAACCCTCGGCGAAACGGAAAAGCCGGCAGGCGCCCAAATTTTCGGCGACGAGCCGGAAACAATGGCTCAGGCGGCGATAAAATGCCTTGAGTTTAATCCTGCTGTAATCGACATAAATATGGGCTGTCCGGCACCAAAGGTTGCCATGAACGGCGGCGGTGCAAGCCTGATGAAAAGCCCTTTGCTTGCAGGTGAAATTGTCCGTGCGGTTTCAAACGCAGTGGACATTCCCGTCACGGTAAAAATACGCAAGGGCTGGGACGACGAAAGCGTAAATGCGGTTGAGCTTGCACAAATCGCAGAAAAAAACGGTGCCGCAGCTATTGCAATTCACGGCAGAACAAGGGCTCAAATGTATTCGGGCAAGGTTGATTACGATATAATCGCAAGGGTTAAGCAAGCGGTTTCAATCCCCGTTATTGCAAACGGAGATATAACCGACGAGCAGTCCGCCGCAATAATGGTTGACAAAACAAACTGCGACGCAATTATGATAGGCAGAGGCGCTTTGGGCAATCCGTGGATTTTTCGCAGAATTAACGCATATTTCAACGAATGCCGTGTTTTGCCCGATGTCAGCACAAGCGAAAAAATGGCGGTAATGCTAAAGCACATTAAAGTCCTGATAGATTACAAGGGCGAATATACTGCGATGAGAGAGGCGCGCCACCACGCCGCATATTACACAAAGGGACTTCGCGGCGGTGCATCGTTCAGACGGCAAATAGGTCAGCTCACAAGCTATGAACAGCTTGAGGAGCTTGCATTTAAAATAGCAAAGGAAAATGAATAATGATTTTTAAAAACTGTACCTTTTACAACGAGCTTTTTGAAAAAGAGTTCGGTGACATTGAGGTAGAAAACGGAATAATCAAGCAAATAGGAATAATTGACGCAGACGGGCGTGATATGAGCGGTCTTACGCTTATTCCGGGCTTTGTCGACATTCACATTCACGGCTGCGGAGGCGGTGACTCAAGCGACGCTGACGAAAAAAGCCTTGACCTCATCACAAAGGAGCTTGCACGCAACGGCGTAACCTCCTTCTGCCCGACAACTATGACTCTCGGCAGGGAAAGGCTTGTTGAAATAGTAAAGACTATTGCCTCCTACAAAACCAAGGGCTCAAAAATTTTAGGCATCAATCTTGAGGGCCCCTTTATCGCGATGAGCAAAAAGGGTGCACAGAATGCAGAATATGTGCGAGGAGGCACAATCGAGGAGTTTGATGAGCTTGTAAATGCAAGCGGTGACAGAATAAAGATTATCACCATTGCTCCCGAAGCGTTTGACAGCGACGAATTCATCAAATATGCAAGCAAAAAATGTACTGTTTCAATCGGTCATTCGTCGGCAAATGCACAGGAATGTGAAAAAGCATTTAATCTCGGAGCAAGGCACGCAACACATCTTTATAACGCAATGACTCCGATGACTCACAGGGAGGCAGGAATTGTCGGAACGGCACTTGACAACGACAATGTTATCTGCGAGCTTATTTGCGACGGCGGTCACATCTGCCCTGCCGTTTTGAGAAACACATTTGATATACTCGGCGAAAACAGAGTGGCTGTAATCAGCGATTCCATGCGAGGTGCAGGACTCGGCGAGGGCGAGTTTGAGCTTGGCGGTCAGCAGGTTTTTGTTGAAAAGGACGGAAAATATGCAATCCTTGCAGACAAAACAATCGCCGCTTCAATCACTAATATTCATCAGGAATTTAAAAATCTTATTGAATTCGGAATTGATTTTAAAGCAGCGCTCAAATCCTGCACAATCAATCCCGCAAAGGCTGTTAACGAGGACAAAAGCATAGGCTCTATTCAAACAGGAAAGCGCGCCGACCTTGTATTTCTTGACAGCAATCTTGATATAAAAGAGGTTTATATTGATGGAATACTCGCTTAATATCGTATTGATTGAGCCCGAAATACCGCAAAACACGGGAAACATCGCAAGAACCTGTGCCGCAACAGGTGCAAGGCTTCATCTTGTGGGCCCTATGGGCTTTCAGATAACCGATAAACAGGTTAAGCGCGCAGGACTTGATTATTGGGACAAGCTTGATATTACCTTTTATGACAGCACCGAGGAATTTTTTGAAAAAAACAAGGGCGGAAAATTTTACTATTTTTCAACAAAGGCAGAAATATGCCACTCGGATATGACATATGAAAACAATGCTTATCTTGTGTTCGGAAAGGAAACAAAGGGACTTCCCGAGGAGCTTTTAAAGAAAAATCACGACACCTGCGTAAGACTGCCTATGCGAGGGATAATCAGGAGTCTTAATCTTTCAAACGCAGTATGCGTGGGCACATACGAGGTGCTCAGACAATGGGGATACCCCGAGCTTTCGCAAAAGGGCAGGCTCACAAAATTTGACTGGTAAGCAAAAATTAACAGCCGTACGGAGATTTCCTGTACGGCTGTATTTTTTATTATACTGTTTCTGCTTTTTCTCTTACAACGCTTTCATAAAGTGCTTCGATTTCTGCTAAATGAGTATAGTTTTCCGCCTGAACAACAAGTGTTTTTGCATTTGCGTAAGGAGCGGTTGCTCTTTTGTAAAGCGATACGGACTTAACATACCTTTTAAGGTCGCGCTTTTGCTTGATTGTGTCTGTAAATTTCGGAGTTTCGCGGTTTTGTATTTCCTCTTTTACGGAATCATCAGGTGCCTTCAAATTATCCTGTCCGTACTTTTCAATAAGCTTCGAGGCGGTAAGCTTTGTTCTTGCAAGCTTAATCGCGTCGCCTCTGATTTCCTTTTCTTCCTTGCTTGATTTCGGCAAACGCTTAGCCTCCTTGAGCTCTTGCCTTGCATTTGCATAATAGTAAAGCTCTGATTTTTCATATATAGCACTTGCTTCTTCAAGCTGCTTTTGAAAGCGGAGTGTAGAGAACTTATTAAGCTCGTCAATCACAATCGGCATACATTCAATTAGCTCATTTCTGCTTTTTTCTGCTTTGATTTGTGCCTTTGCATTATGTATCTGTTCTTTTCTGATTGCCTTTTGCTCATCGGTTTTTCGAGGCAAGCGCCGTGCGTTTTTCAAATCGGTTTTGTCGGGCTTTTTAATCTTTTCTCCGTCAAGCTCTCTTGCGGTGTTGATTATTTCCATGGCTTCAACAAGCTCTTCATTGTCAAGAATATTATTTCCGTAGTCCTCAAACATCGCACGGATCTTGAGCACATTAACATATCCTCTGTGCTTGCTTTCAGTCAAATCATAAAACAGATAAGGAATAAGATTTAAAATCGCACCGATGATAGAGCTGATAATAAGTACCTGAAAAAGATTATTTCTCAGCGTATCGTTATATAGCACATCATAGTTGTCGTGAACGCCCATTTTTTCGTAAATAGAGGGAACAACAAGTCCCGTAAAGAAGCTGAGCACCGTTCCGATAAGTGCGAGCGGACCGAACAAGCCGTCAATTCTGACGCCTGTTTTCCACTGATGGTAGTCACGCATATCTGCGTTAATATTCGGCAAATAAATGTTGCCGAAGGTATTAACAAATCCGTTTAAGAACATAACGGCACAGACTGCCACAAGGCTCTTAAATGTAAACAAAAGAATCACAAACAAAAAAACATTAGCCAAATTACAGTAGATAAGCAGATTTCTTTTGCCAAATCTTTTAATTGCAATCGGTGCGAGAAGCATAGCCCACAATGCCGCATTACCTATAATTGTATTTGCAAGACCGAGCTGAGCCGATTTTTCGCCGTTATGCGAATATACAAATGACCAACCGAGAACAACTCCGTATGCGCCCTCGATAAATCCTATCCACGAAGCAACATTTATTATCCAGAAATACTTATTCTTTGCAACCTCGCGCACAGCGTCGAGAAGGCTGACATATTCAAGCTTTTGCTTGGGAAGAATAAGCCTTTCCTTGACCTTTTTAAAGAAAATTAAATTGACTATCAGTCCGACAACCGAAAACGCGGGAAAAATAACACGGTAGGTCTGTATATTGTTAAGTCCCCAGGTAAGACCTGCAAGAGTAGGAATAACAAAGCCCGAAACGGTCGGTGCCAGAGAATAAATTATCTGCGAAATGCTCATTACCGTTGCGCGCTCCTGAGCATTCGGAGTAACTATCTGCTGAAAATATGCCCAGCCTTCATTATAAAAGCACAGGAAAAACTGTATTACAAAATAAAAAATTTCAACAACAATTGCCTTTGTAACATATTCCCAGCTTTCAAACGGAAGCCACACAAAAAGTGCCGACAGCCCCACAAGAGGAAACGACGAACGCACAATAAACGGAATAAACTTTCCGCCCTTCATATTGTGGTTGTCAAAATACCAGCCTCTGAAAAGTGCGACGGGAATACCTAAAATATTTGCCACCAAAAGCATAACATAAAGGTCAAGCGGCTTAAGACCTATGCTTGCACCGATAAGAAAGTTTGCCGCATCAAGACCGATTGTGCTTGCAAGCGTAATTGTCCAGTGAACACCGAAGCCTGCAATACCGATATTTACAACCTCTTTATAAGGGACATAGTTGCCCTTTGCAGGGGTATTCCAATATTTTTTACCTAATGAAATAATCTCGCCGATTTTTTGCTTTACCGCAGCCATAGCATTTGCTCCATTCAAATAATATATCAAGCCGAATATCATCATAAAAAGAAAACAGCCCTATGATGTAATTATACATTAAAATACATCATAGGACAAGATTTTTTTGTTCAATTTGCACATTATTTATAATTCTTCGTTTGCGTTCGTTTTGCTGTGTGAAACGGATATAATTTTGTATCTGCCGCCGATCGCTGCGGTTGCAATAACTGTTACCCCTGCTCCGAAAGCGGTTACTGAGCCCAAAAGGCATATCTTTGCGTCGTTTGAAAGCTTTGATTTTTTATCTCTTGTATGCTCAGAGGAGCTGATGCTTTGCTCCTGAGAAGAATTTTTCTCAATTAAAAATTCCTCGCTTGCCGATGCATCAAGCTGCATATTATCCTGTGCCGGCACAAAGCCTTGCACAGCGTCTGCTTTTTCCGAGGTGTTCTTTGAATTCTCAGCCTCCCCGTCTTGTGTTGTCTTTTCCGATGACGGTGAAAATTTTGTTGTTTCGGCTTTTGTATTATTTTGCTTTTGCGTTGTTTCGTTTGGTGACTTATTCGTGGTTGAAGGCTTTGAAGCATTTGACAAAGCCGTTGTCCTTTCAATCACCGTTGCCGGCATACAAAGAGTTATATCCTCCTTGAGCAAAATATGATTATTCAGCGTTCTTGAATACACGCACTTTATTTTGTTTGCGAGCCTTTTGTCCTCCTTATTTTTCAGCTCTAACCCGACAAACAGCTCTCCTCCGCCGTTTTTACAGCTCATATTTGAAAAATTGCAAACAACATTTATATTGTCCTCTGCATCATTTCCTGTCTGCTCCTTCAAGCCGTCCTTGTTGACTGTAAGCGTGTATTTGTGCAGACTGTTTTCAATTATAAAGCCAAGATAAATATCCTCGTTTTTAAGATTTTTGATTTTTTTATCAGCAAAACAGACATAAAAATATACGCAGCCGTTTTCCTCGTCTGCGTAATACTTAATTATTCCATCAAATTCGTCATACGATATGCTGTCGCTCTCGCCCTTTTGATACCACGAGCTGCCGCTTTCAATAAGCGTTTCGTCAAGCGCCATCGCACTTATCGGAAGCATTGTCATAAAAGCAAAAATTCCAAGTGCCAATATGCTAATCATCTTTTTGAATGACGCATCTGCACACTTGAAAAAACTCATTATTACTCCCCTGCTCTTTCATTGTTTTTTTATGCTTACATTTTATTGTTTTGACAGATTTTGTCAATATTTAACCTTTTGCTTTGTATAATCGTTAACAAATTGTTTACAATTTAAACTGATTTTTATGCGAAATTCCAAGTTTTTTCACATTATTTTTGCAACTGATGAAATCCTTTATTGATATTCATTACAATAAATCCAACAGTAAAAGATGATCTATTAGACTTCGCTGGAGATGGCGGCTTTGGAATAACTCCTTTTTCGATCATCAGATTTTTGTTTTCTTTTTGTTTTCCTAATCCAGCCTTCTACGAAAAGGTACACTGTACCTTTTCTCCCAAATCACATATTTGGAGAAGCCTGACGCGGTTTCGTTTACCGCATTATGATAAAATAAAAAAAGCACCTTGCGGTGCTTTTTTTATTTTATGGTGGAGGAGGAGAAGCCAAATCCGATAAAGACTCTATTTCGGATAATTTCAGCGTTTTCACATTATCCTTGTAGTTGAAATAGAAATCAATTCTGTCATCATATAGAACTACTGAATTCACAAATGTGTTAATCAGCATTCTTCTGTTTTCCAAATCATCAGTATTCAGTTTTTTGAAATCCTTGAACCAGTATTGCAGGAACTCTCTATCCATTATCGGATGAGTCATACCCTCCTTTGCAATTTCTGTTTCAAGACTGTCTCTCGTGCTTTCAAGCTCATCAAGTCGCTGTTTGGTTGACCTTGTGATGATGCCCTGCTCAATGGCACTAATCATATTGTCAATAGCGTGATTTGTTTGATTAAGCTGTTTCTTCAAAGCCTTGAGAGTTGGGCTTTCCTTGCCTTGAAATTCAAGTATCTTATCAATCAGCATTTTAATCAGTTCATCGTCATTGATAAGCTTAATTACTTGGTCAATGACTATGTTTTCTATCCAATCCTTTTTAACTGCTTTCTTGTCACAGGTCTTGGTGCGTTTGTTGTTGACGCATTTGTAATAGGCATACCGTCTAGTTTTTGCATTACCGCTTTCGCCCACCATAAACGCTTTACATTTTCCGCAATATAACTTTGTTGTCAGCAAGTAATCGTCAATCGCCTTATGCCTTGACGGTGCTTTTTTATTTATTGATATAAGCTCCTGCACCTTATCAAAAACATCTCTTGAAACTATTGCCGGAATACCATTTTCAATAACTGTACCGCTGTAAACATAGTCGCCTGCATATCGTCTGTTTGATAGAATATTTGCAATGTTGTTAACCGTGAACTTTCTTCCAACATTATTCTTTAAGCCTTTGGCATTAAGCTCATCCTTAATTTCGCTTTGCGTTTTGCCAGCAAGATAATCGCTAAATATCTGTCGAATTATTGCAGCTGTGGTTGGATTAATTTGATAATGCTGTTCACTATCAATGGTAAATCCCAATGCAACTGTACCACCATTATATTTACATTTCAATGCGTTCTCGGTTAATCCACGGTTAATCTTTTCAGCAAGCTCTGCCGAATAATATTCTGCATATCCTTCGAGCATCGATTCAAGGAGAATGCCTTCTGCACCTTGGCTAATTGCTTCAGTTGCAGAAACAACCTTAACGCCATTCTTTTTCAATATATTTTTGTAATGTGCCGAGTCATATCGATTACGAGAAAACCTATCGAGCTTCCAGACCAACACAACATCGAATATTCCTTTTGAACTATCCTTTATCATTTGTTGGAATTCAGGACGGTTGTCAGTTTTAGCCGACAATGCTCGATCGATATATTCTCCAACTATTTGAATATCATTGTGTGCAGCGAACGCTCTGCATTCACGAAGCTGACCATCTATGGATTCTTCACGCTGATTATCACTTGAATATCGTGCATAAATTATTCCAGTCATTCTATCACCTCAAATGTATATAACCATAGAAAAAACTATTTAGCAAGTCATTTATAAATTCTTTTAATCATAGTCCCAAAAACAGTACAAATATCAAAAAGGGCTGATGCAAAAACTGCACCAGTCCCACAGTAAAATGTATCAACAAACAATATATAGCATTAAAACAAAAAATGAATTTTTATTTATCCTGCAACAACATTATTATCCAAATAAACTTTCACATCTTCAATAATTTTTCATATTATTCGGATTGTCTTTCAATTTCCAAAATATTATTCAATGGACAATCATCACATTCGTTACAATTAATACATAAAGGGAAATCACCATATTTATGTATGTCACACGTTAAAAACCAACCATTTAATTCAGTATCTTTTTTCTTTTCATACTCATAATGGTATGTATTTGAAAAATTATTTTTAATTTTCTTTCTGTTTTCTGAATTAATGAACTTAATAACACCATCTTCAATATCTTGAATTAATTCGGCAAGTTCATTCGATAAAACAAAGCCAATCATATGGAGATACGCATCATCTTTTCCTTTTGCTAAATGCCAAATTTCTCCTAAATAGCTATCTAAAAACGAAAGTTTATTTGTAATATTTTGGTCCAAAAACAATCTATTATCATTTAAGACTATTGAGAATGTGGTTTTATAATCATTAAAACTTTGAAATGAGTAAAATACACTTGGAAAGCAATATGCTTTATGGTATTCTTTTTCATCCGCTCTTATATAACCAATAAAGCAGTCTTTAGGCACTTTGACATCTGTAACGAAAGACATGTTATGATTAAGCTGAGATACTAATTGGAATACTTTTTTATAAGTTTCTATTCTTTCTTTGGAAACTTCTTCATCTAACGAATTCGTAACATTTTTTCTACTCATTATTGCCGAAACAATAAGTGTTAGTATTGCACCTACTACAACAGAAAACAATTGTGAAGATAATAATTCTTTTATCATAATTTATCTCCTATAAATCTTTGGTAATCTCGTCTTAAAGCAATGTGTCCAAGCAGGAATATAGCCACTCTTAATAGCAACCTTTTGTGAATTAATGTTTGCACAATCAGTTGTATAATATGGAACAACGCCACGATTAAGCGTTTCAATAGTAAGCATATTTACGAGTTTAACAGCAATACCATTACCACGATACTCAGGCAAAACATCTACACCTATTTGCCACATAGTTTTGCTATCGGCACTTGCACAAGCAATTCCAACTAATTTGTTTTCATCATATGCAACAGAAGCAAGAACCTCGGGTCTTTTACTATCGACGTCATATTGTAAAGCATTTTGGAAATCTTTATTGCTATATAATAATTGAATATTGCTATCAATCAATTTAAATCTAAATGATTTGTTTTCGATTTCTTTTAGATTTTCAACATCGGGTAAATAGTATGGATTAACACCATATACAAATTTGCTAGTTAAAATCTCATAACTTGATTTACCTTCAAATTTTCTTTTTGCAAATGACATTATATTTTTTGAAACATTTACAATAGTGCCTTTGCCCATTGTTATAATTTCAAGACGAGGAGTAATAAAAGGCATTTCTCGTCTACCCTCATGCTTTTCAGCTATTGTAAAAATTACACCATCCTTATAAAAATCTTCTGGTTTACAATTATAATCAATAGCGAGTTGATTATAAACTATTGTCATCATTTCTTGTTTAGTCATTTTCATACCTCTCCCACACCTGTGGAAACTTTTCTTTTACGAATTTTGCATATGAACATTTAGGAGTAGTAATCATATTTTTCTCTTTGATATATTCATAAATCATATTGTACCAATTCTCTAACGATTGTTCCGACTTGTCCTCAAATTTTCCAATTTTTAATATACCTTTATTTTCGCATTCAATAAAGTAATCAAAAGCATTATCTATTTTTATTTCTTCAACAATATCTATAGGCTTAGTTGCAAGCCTTGCAGTTGGAATATTCTTAAAAGGTATAACTTGATTTTCATTAGCTTCAACCTTATAAATACTACCACTAACACTATTTGACACTTCCTTAAGAGCATTTGGATAAAGTTCGTGATAAATCGGAATATTATCATTTATAAAGCCATAAGGAAACCAATAATAAGGTCGCTCTACAGCATTACATAAATAAAACGCAGATACAACTTCAAGGGTTGTCATATACACATATGGTCTATCGTGGTCAGCTTGTTTAGGCTCTAGCCTTATTATGTTTTCAATGTTACTTCCGTGATATAAAATCATTTTTCCTCCATTCATTAATATGGATAAGGCATTAAATCTTCAAGATTAACAATATCGCTGTCTTATTTACCACAATCTTTCAACAAACTCAAGGAACTACCTTGTTATATTTATCCTTTAAAATCCGTATTCGCTAATCTTAACAAGCGTATAGAATTTGAAAAATCTTCTGTGGGGTTGTATTTTAAATCGCGAAACATCTCTATAGATGAAGGGTTTTTCGCAATAAATTCACAAGTGTGATTAAAAGGTCTAATTCTCCAAAGGTATTTCTCTATATAAGGAGTTCCCATATAAGTCGTAATCGTATCACGTAAAATATGGTGTTCTTCATCAATGATATTATAAATGTTTTCGCCTGGGTCACCTTCTGGATAACGAACTTTATTATCAGGGTCTCCGCCATAAGCATTATTTTTATGTATCAAAAGTCCATACGGATTAATACAGAATTTACCATCATAATCCTTAAATACTTCCAAAACATCTTCATCATCAATTATACCATCAGAAAAAACTATTCTTGAATAGTAAGCACTTTTTTCTATTTTATATGCATCTACAACAGCTGGTCCAAAAGTTACGCCGTCGTGATGATAATATTTTCCATATGTTATTCCACCACGAAAAAGTAAATGCAGATTTTTTATTAGAAATGATTCCGCAATTAATATCGGAGCTAACAATCTATCTAATAATTTTGCAGAAATAACAATACTGTCAGAAAAAAATGATACTTTAACACCTAATTTTTCTTCATCGTTAAATAAATCTGAAAAATTATGTACAAATTTAAACAGATCATTAACCTTTTCGACATTTTCTTCTTTTGATACGAAGTTGCTAAATCCTAATATATCTATAAATGCCACATACCCCTCATCATATTTCATTTTTTCACCTTCAACTCTATAACAGTTTAATCTCTCTCACTAATATCAACACAAAAAGCAATTTCTGCACTTGGAACACCTTGATACTTATGTTTGTTGGAATACTCAACTCCATTAGTAATACACTTAATAATATTGATTACACCACCATGAGTTACCAATAAAACATTTTTATCATAACTATCAAGCGATTTTATTAGATTTTCCCAAGCACTGCTTACTCTTTCATAAAAATCCCTTGGGCTCTCGCCATTAGGATAATGTTCTTCCCAATCTAACTTTCTCCAATAAAGATTGGGATGTTTTTCTTCTGCAATATGATTGTCTAAACCTGCAAGCAGACCATTATTAACCTCTCGAAATTCAGGAGTTAATTCCACTGGTAAATTCAACTTACCAGCGATAATGTCTGCTGTTTGTTTTGCTCTAACTATATCACTTGAACATATCTTTCCAATATTATATTTGTCTTTGTTTACCAACAATTCATCAGCTAACTGATTTGATTGTTGAACGCCTAATTTTATTAATGGACAATTACTCACCCACCACGAATAGAATCATCATCCTGTCCGTGTCTAACAATATATATTTTCATTATTCTAATTTCCTTAACAACTTTGATTATATTATAGCATAATAAGATACAAGAATAAAGGATAGGTTTACACCTATCCTTTATTTTCATTACACAATTATTTATTGTACAAAAATCAGGACCATTGGATGTGAAATCATCAAACTCTATTGAACAAATGTTCTGTGTTGCTATAATAAATTTTGAGGAAGGGTTATGCAAAAATTTGAATCTAATAATACAAAACATTTTGGTTTACAGCGTGCATATAGTGCACCCAGTGGGAGCATTAGATGTTACACTAACAATAATAAACCCCTTATTCATTTAATGAACCAGGGGTAGTTCACCAAATGATCAGTAACCCTGCTAAAGAAAGTCAAGAAAAATTTTTAGGATAAAAAAGGGTGTAATAA
>CAYRBT010000007.1:0-80832 GCA_964422655.1 uncultured Bacteroides sp.
CATACTGATTATTTTCAGTAATCTGCTATGCTTATATTGTACCAACAATATAAAAAGCCTACTTTCGAAAAAGTAGGCTTAAAATTACTTGATTTCTTGCTCGAGATTTCTGAATGTTTCAGTATCAAAAAACTCAGTTATTGTTATATCCAAACCATCACAGATTTTCTTAATAGTGGTTATGCTTGGATTCTTACTTTGATTATAAACGATTGATTTGACAGTTGTGTATGGTACACCCGAAATGGTTGCCAAACGACAGAAATTCAAACCTCTTTCGTTGCATAATTCTTCAATTCGTAATTTTGTAGCTTCAACTATAGTCATAAGTATCACTCCTAACAAAATTATGATACTAATTTTGAAGGAATGATATAGACTACAAATTATACTAATTACGATATATAGTCTTTTTCACCTTGCTTGCAGCAAGAGAAATAAATAAGGCAGGGTCAATATCATATCCAGCCATATGCAAAGCCGTTCGCATTTCACTGTCAACCTGTTCGGGAGTAGTGTTATGCTCCCTTGCGACCTGCTCTAATAGTTTTTGGTAACTCATCAGTTCGCCTCCTTTCAATAGTATAGTACAATATATCGTCTATCAAAATTTGTCGAACCGTGCTGAAGAGCTATATTTTATTATTTGCAATTTTTGTTACATATTGGATTATATGTAGTTGTTAAAACTGTATGATTATGGTAAAATAATCTCATTGGTGGTGATTGGATGTTAGAATCAGGACTTTACGAACAAGTAATAAACAAAGAATTAGGTGCAGCTATCGACAATGCCGATGACAAGGATTGTTCGACTGCGCCTATTGATAATGCAGAGGCTTCAAAGGTACTTTCTAAATACATATCTGATATTATCGAGAAAGGTCTCGATACTGTTGCTGATAACGGTGGAGACATTAACAGCCAAATTGCACTTGCAAACAAAATTGTAAGCACCGTTATTGCCGAGAGTGGTGAAGAAGAATTTAGTGCAATGTCTGTTGATGAACGTGCTGAACAGCTACTTTCTGTGCTGGACAAAATGCATACAAGCACAAGTAAAAACACGTTGCCACGTCCTGAAACATCAGTTGCTCAAAGTTCATTATTTACTGGTGCAATTCATGAGCCACAAATGTTTACAGAACTTAAAAAAGAAATTCTATCTGCAGATAAAATTGACATGCTTGTATCATTTATAAAGTGGAGTGGACTTCGTCTTATTATTGATGAATTGCGTGAATTTACTCAAAATGGTGGAAAGCTACGTGTTATAACAACCTCGTATATGGGTGCAACTGATGTTAAGGCTATTGAGGAGCTAAGTACTCTTCCTAACACAGAAATCAAGGTGTCATACGATACAAAACGTACTCGTTTACATGCTAAAACATACGTATTTTACCGCAATACTGGTTTTACCACTTCTTATGTCGGCTCTTCAAATCTTTCAAATGCGGCTATTTCAAGTGGACTCGAATGGAATGTTAAAGTTACTGCTAAAGATTTACCTGAAACTATTGTTAAAATCAATGCAACTTTTGATAGTTATTGGAACTCCAACGAATTTGAGCCATATCAGGAAGGCGAAAAAGAACGCCTTGCAACTGCATTAAAAGCGGAAAAGTATCATGATACAAATAATGCGTCAAGATATATGTTTGATATATCACCTTACTCATATCAACAGGAGATTTTGGACAAACTTAAAGCCGAAAGAGAAGTTCGTGGCAATTACAAAAATCTTGTCGTTGCGGCAACTGGTACAGGTAAAACCGTAATATCTGCTTTTGATTACAAGCGTTTTTGTAAAGAGAATAAAGGCGACCCTTGCAGATTATTATTCATTGCTCATAGAGAAGAAATTCTTAAGCAGAGCATTGAAACATTCAGAGGCGTGTTAAAGGATGCAAACTTTGGCGAAATGTTTGTTGGTGGATACCACAGGCCCGAAGATGTTTCTCATTTGTTTATGTCAATCCAAACATTTAATTCACAAGAATGGCACAAACACACCTCAAATGATTATTATGACTATATAGTTGTGGATGAATTCCACCACGCAGCAGCACCAAGCTATCAAAAGTTATTGTCATATTACAAGCCAAAAATATTACTTGGATTAACTGCTACTCCAGAACGTATGGATGGCAAAAATGTAACTGAATATTTTAATAACCGTATAGCTGCTGAAATTCGTTTGCCAGAGGCAATTGATAGAAAATTATTATGTCCATTTCAATATTTCGGCGTTAGTGACACAATTGACCTTGATGGATTAAAGTGGACTCGTGGTGGATATGACAAACGAGAGCTTTCAAATGTATATACCATAAACAAAGCAGTGGCAGATAAGCGCGCAGATAATATTATCAGTTCATTACTAAAATACGTTACTGATTTAGATGACGTTAAGGGGCTTGGTTTTTGCGTGTCCATAGAACATGCAGAGTATATGTCTAATTATTTTAACGAACATAATATTCCTTCTATGTTCCTTACTGGTGATTCCTCTGATGATGATAGAAATAGCGCAAAGAAACGACTTGTTGATGGAGAAATAAGGTTTATATTTGTTGTTGATTTATATAACGAAGGTGTAGATATTCCAGAGGTAAATACAATTCTTTTCCTTCGTCCAACAGAATCATTGACAATATTTCTTCAACAGCTTGGACGTGGTCTTAGACTTGCTGAAAATAAAGAATGCCTAACCGTTTTAGATTTTATCGGTCAGGCAAATAAAAAGTATAATTTTGAGGACAAGTTTGCAGCTTTATTATCACATTCAACACGGAGCGTCAAGCGTGAAATTAAAGAAGGCTTTGTGTCTGCTCCAAAGGGCTGCTACATACAACTTGAGAAAAAAGCAAAAGAATATATTTTCAAAAACATTAATGCTTCTTTCGGTGCAAAGGCTGGATTAATTACAAGAATTCAAGACTTTGTTGACGACAGTGGAATGGAACTTTCTCTCAAAAATTTTGTTGAATACTATCATCTTGATATTAAAGCTATTTATAAGTACTCAAGTTTTTCAAGATTATGCGTTCTTGCCGGTGTTAAGGATGATTTTGACGAAGAACTTGAGCCAATTATGACAAAAGCGTTCCAAAGAATTTGCACCATAGATTCACGCAGATGGATTAAATTTATATTCAACTTTTTTGAAAATCTTGATCGCATTTCATATGAGGCTCTTACTATTATTCAGCAGAGAATGGTGCAAATGCTACAATTCACAATTTGGCAAAAGGATTATGAGAAATGTGAGTTTACTGATGAATTGGAAGGTTTCCGGAAGTTAAAATCATGTCCAAACCTGTTCAGTGAAATGATTGAATTATTGCAATATAATTTCGACCATATTGATTTTATCGATGAGCAAGCAGACCTTAATTTTGATTGTCCACTTGACATTCATTGTACCTACTCAAGAGATCAGCTTTTGGTGGGTTTAGGATTTATGAAGCCGCAAACCGTAATGGAGGGCGTTAAATATCTTCCTGACATAAAATCTGATATATTTATGGTAACATTAAATAAATCAGAAAAAGATTATTCACCAACTACTATGTATAGTGATTACTCTATTAACGAATGGTTGTTCCATTGGCAAAGCCAAAGCACAATATCACCAGAAACGCCAACAGGAAAAAGATATATTCATCACAAGGAAAGCGACAATAAGTTGTTGTTATTTGTTCGTGAATTCAAGCAAGATTCGCTCGGTGCAGCACCATATACATTTTTAGGACCGGTTAATTATGTCAGCCATCAAGGCAGCCGTCCGATTAGTTTTACATTCAAGCTTGATTCACCAATCCCTGCAAAGTATCTCAAAAAAACGAATAAATTAGTCGTTGGATAAATACAAATTAAAATAAATCTGGACATCAAAACTCCTTTGTGGTATATGTTTGTATTGCAAAGGAGGTGGCTGGAATGGCTAGAACAATCGTTGATACAATTCTTAATCCAAAGTATCAAAAGGAATATAACTTCAAAAATATTGATGAGAAGGTTGAAATCTGCACTACGCTCAAAGCAATGGAGCAGGAAATCCTAAGCTGTCTTGATAGCGAGCATCGAAAAATGTTTAAAAAATACAATGAGGCGTGGGATAAATTACATTGCGAATTGAGTGTAGACACCTTGGCAGCAGGCATGAAATTGGCTGAAGGTCGCAGATAGTAATAACAGAAAAAGGGCTAACCTATATGGGTTAGCCCTTCAACTTTCTATATCCAATTATAGTCCCCACCGGTGATTGCAAGACTGAGAAGTGCATCCATCTTCTCTATTTCTTCTTTGCCTTCGATAACTCTAATGAGCTTTGCACTCTCGTTTATCGTTGGCATATCATCATCAGGTCCGATTTCCATATCAGGTTGCTCGCCACAATATGGACAAATCATATATGGAACAATCGTCTCGTTCAAAAATCTTTGATTACAATCTTGGCATTCATAAAAGCCACAAACCTCAATATTGTCTCTTACAAAATACATATTTACCCTCGCAATTAATTCTAAAATGATAATATCACATTTTCTTTTCAAAGTCTACAAACAAATGATAGTCCTAAAAATTGTTCTGTTTTGATTTGATTCGCTAAAATATATTGTAAAAAAATCTTGATAAGTTATAATAAAATAGGAAACTGCTATGGCTATTTTTTTGTAAGGGGTAGTTAAACCAATTGGTATAAAGAATATAAAAGCCCTTTCAAAAGAAATAGTGACAGAAGAAGCAACCAATACCAATTGAATATTAAAATCAATTACAGACGATTTGTGGACCTGTTTTGAGCATGTGTCATGGTCTGATAATAACGAGTTTTTAGTCTCTAAAATGGCGTTTTTCAAAGGGTAGATTTTTATGCAGGATAAAGCCGTATTCCGCTGTTAGCGAATATCGGCGATAAACACCGTCCGGCAGTGCCGTTCGGGAATTTATGACAGTATTCCTATTTCGGAGCGAGTGTTCCAATTTTGAGCCAAAGACTCAAAATTAGGATCCTAAACGCCCTAATTTGCGAGGGTTTAGGAGTATTCCGTTTTAGCATACTGACAAAAGGAGAAAATATTATGGAAAATGAAGAGAAGATTATAAAAAACATTAGTGAAGACGAAGAGCTTGTATTCTTAACACCAATGGATGTAGCTAAGACAATGGGCTGTTCTATTCCAACGGCTCGCCAATTATTCTATCGTGAGGATTTTCCAGCAATCAAGGTTGGTAAAAATCTCAAGGTGCTAAAATCTGCTTTCATTACTTGGGCAAGTGAACGAAGAATGGATTAATATATTTAGAAAATCATAGAATTGTTTTACATTATGATGATAAGGATATAAAATGGGCAAAAAGCAACACTATGTACCTCAATGCTATTTGAATAATTTTTCGAAAGAAAACTCTAATCAAGTGTATGTCTTTGATAAAAAGAATCATTTTTCGAGAGTATCCAATATTAATGATGTTGCTGAAGCAAATTATTTTTATGAATTGCCTAATGATGATTTATTGAAGCAATTTGGTTTAGATAATAAGCAAGCAATTGAAGAATTCTTTTCAAAAGAAATTGAAACTGAATATGCAAAACTATTAGCAGAAATTATAAATGAAGTTCAAGATTGTAAAAATCCTTTTATTTATGGTTCTAAAAAACTTTTGTTTTCAAGACAATTAGCATTGCAGCACATTAGAGTGAATTCAGTTAGAAATGATCTTTTTGACTCTTCAAATTGTATGCAACAGGTACTTACTGATATGGGATTCAATAAAAAAGCAGAAGAGTTTAGATTAGATAAAGAAAAGGTTCGCAATATTCACAATTGTATGATTTTTGATGATGAAAATATTGAGAGAACTATGAAAGCTTTCTTTGATTTGACTTGGATGATTTTGGTGAATAACAGTAATCAAAAGTTATACACCTCAGATAATCCTATTGTAACAATTGGACATGCAGATATGGGAATTTTGTCAAATACTGGATTGCTATGTCCAGGCATAGAAGTGGTGTTTCCGATTACTCCAACAATAGTATTATTGATGATTGATGGCGAATATCACAATTGCAAAGATAAAGAAGGTCAAATAATACAAACCGAAAATTCTCACATGATAAATTATTACAATTGGCATCAAGTATTAAATGCCGAAAGAAGTGTAATATCTTGTGATAAAAATTTTTGGTTGATTCATGATATGTATTTCCGAAATCCAAATTATATTGACGGACCTAAAACTGTTCTTTCATTTGGTGGAAAAGATTACTTTCCGGAGAGGTAACAAATGATTAAGTATCTTATTAAATTCGTAAGCTGTGAAGAGCATGCCCAAATGCTAATTGATGGTGAAATGTTTATGCGTCCAGCCTCATATTATCATCACTTGGAAACTGGGCAAGGTGATCCTAGTGAAGCAGGGGTGCTTGACGGAATAGGTATTTATATGAATTCAAATATTCCTATTTTTTGTATGTACTGTGTATTTGATAATGATATTATTGATGGAAAAATTTTAATAAGTAAGAGAGTAATTGAAGATTTTAAATGCGAAGATGGCTTTTTAGTTCTATTGGAATACGAAGAATTTGAAAAAAGACTGTCAACTGTAAAGACAAATGGATATCAACTAGATGCAGGAAGAGTCGGATATGCATACAAAAAATTTGACGGATTAGCAGATATGCTGAATGATAAAAGTAGGAAATCATTATTTATTAAAAATCCGTATTTTTCATATCAAAAAGAATTTCGAATTGTTATTGCAAAATCAGTTGATATGGTTAATAATCAGCTTGCAGAAAGTGTTATATATGAATTTGAAACCACATTGGGAGATATAACAAAAAAGATAAAGATATCAGAATTAGAACACGATGATAAGAACTATTATATACAATTATAATGCGAGTATAATTGTTTTGAAGAATTAATTAAGGAGATCGTATTGAAAACAGATTGGGTTGAGAATTATTTAGTGAAGCTACATAATGGTTATTATGAGAATAATATTGCAGATTATATTAAAGATAAGGCAAATAACACACCAAATTGTCTTTATAAGTATTGTTCTCCTTCAAAAAATAGTATAAGAAATTTTGAAAACGACTTGATTTACTTGCAACACCCATCAAAGTTTAATGACCCATTTGATAGCATGTTGGGATATTCAAAAAAGGATTTATATAATAATTTTTTCTTTGCTGCTATGGAAAAAGAAGATAAATATAAAAAATATATTCCTCTACTAAAACAATACGATGTTGATTTTTCTGAAAAAGCAAATATTCCTATTATTCGCGATATTCTGTTTAAAAGAGTAAATGATGGAATGGATCAAATTGCTGAGTACAGTAATGAGATTTTTCCAAAACTACAATTAAAAAATTATAAAGTGTCTTGTTTTAGTGAAATTAATAATTCTGAATTAATGTGGGCTCATTATGCTAGGAGCCATACCGGATACTGTATAGGTTATGATTTAAGATATAATGAAAAAATTGAAAATAATGTCGATAGTTTTCTTTTACCAGTAATTTATAGTGAGTATAGGCCTAAAATAACAGATAGTTTTTTAGATGTTGATAATATTCTGTCAGCCACAAATTCTGATGATACGATTGCTAAAGTTGTATTTCATTTGCTACATAAAAGTAAACAATGGGAATATGAAAAAGAATGGAGGATTACTACCATTCAAGAAGGGAACACATTAAACGTTCCAACTCCAAAAGCTGTTTATCTTGGAGTCAATATAGATAAATATGATAAAGAAACCATTGTTAGTATTGCCAAAAGAAAGCAAATACCAGTTTATCAGATGAAATTATCCGAAGAAAAGTATGAATTTGATAAACCAGAATTAGTTAAGTAGAAAAATGAAATTTAATTTTTATTATGATGAAACAGAACATAGTAGAGTAATAAACTACTCAACTATAACAGGTGCAACATATTATGATAATTTTATATCAACTATAATTGGTTGGGATTCTAATAAAGAATCTGCAATAGAAGAAAAATACTTGAAATTGGAAGAAAAGTATCAGGAAAGAAAACGTGACGGTGAATTGAAAAGCGAAACTTTTAAAGCCAAAAGATTTAAATATGGTTTTGCTTCATTCAATAAGCAGAATGTAGAACTGTTAGATGATTATTTGTCGGTTTTTAATGATAATTTTTATATTTACATATGTTTGAAAAGCAAACTAGAATATATAATTTTTCAATTATTTAAAGATTATAAAAATAGTTTGATGTTTGATATGGATGCATTAAAATATTCCATTGTAAAAGTGCTAATAACTTATCGTCCAAAAGAAGTTTTAAGGAGTTTATATTCTACTCCAAAAAAATTTGTTGATTCATTAATTGATTTTTTTACAGACAGAATTGTATATAATAAAAAGAATCTATCATTAAAAATTCTTGAAAATGAAGCACTGGAAAACATTTTACTTATGTTGAAAGACGTTGAAACTCCAAGTTCAATTGAATGGGATTATAAAATGTCTTTTATTGGATTCAAAAAGTATTTGCAAAATAAGAGAATATCAGATTATTCACTGATAATTGATAAAGAGGGAGAAGTTGGAGAAAAAAGTAAAACCCTAATAGCTGCTATTGACTCAAAATTAGACAATTGTTCTGAAGGCGATTCAAAAGTGTATTTTGGGATAAGAGTTGCAGATATGCTTGTAGGTGTAATGGGAAAACTGATGAAATCTTTATTTTTTTCTTTACATAGAGAAGAAAACAACCAAAATGTTACGCAAAACTTATTAGATATTAAGTGGTTCAAGCTGTCAGAAGAGCAATTAGGATTGTATAAAAAGCTTTACAAAATAGTCTGTTGTATTAATGAAGATTGGTATAAAATGAATTTTGATAACTATGCCGATGATCTAATCTGCTTCATAGCATTACTAGAGTTTTTTAATCATTATGAGTCAGTAGATCAGTTGCAAGCTGATTTGGAATCTTTACCAAAATTATGTAATGCTTTTATGTGTGAAAAACTTAAAGAACATTTTGCAAAAATGAGAATAAAAGTTCCTGTTGAACCAATCATAACAGATAACGACGAATTCTTCTTGAACCAGAAAGGTGCAAAAGTCTATTTCGATACAAAACGACAACCAACTTTATGTTTAAAAGATGGCACGAATAAATTCCGTGTATTATCGGTTGGTACTTCAAATTTGCATAATCCAATGATAACTATAGAAAACGATGGAAAAGCGGAGTGCTATAAATTACCTATGCAATTATCCGATTGGGCTATGACATTGACTGGATATTCAATGATGGGAGAAAATTTGTTACCTGCAGACATAGTTTTCACAAAAGAAAATGATAATTATTTTGCAGATGTTTTATAGTTTTTACAGGTTACTATATGATTTATTGCTATAAATTGTTCTCAATTCAAACTGCAATCACACTGCAGTTTCACTGCAACTTGACAAATCTCAAGCAGACTCAAGTAATCTCAAGTGAAAAACAGAAAAGCCCGAAGCTCACTGTTTAAGCGAGTTTCGGGCATTTTAGCATAATAAAAGAGTAGGTTGGAAAACCTACTCCGTTGGTCGAGGTGACAGGACTTCTAAGGAACCCAGCCTTCTACGAAACAGTCCGCCGGACTGTTTCTTCCAAATCGAAGATTTAGAGAAGCCTGCCGCAATGGTTCAAGTCCTGTTTGAATTTGTATAATAAAAAACAGATACCCAAACGGGTATCTGCTTTTTATGGTCGAGGTGACAGGACTTGAACCTGCGGCATCCTGCTCCCAAAGCAGGCACTCTAGCCAAACTGAGTTACACCTCGTTATATGTAAAGCCCTTTCGGGCATTACCTATACATTTTCTAATGCTTGAACATTTTAATATATAAAGATGATTTTGTCAAGTGTTTTTTATTTCAATAGGTCTTTTATAACCTCTCCTGCAAGGAGAAGCCCTGCGCTTGCGGTGACAAATGCTATACTGCCCGGCACCTGTCTTTTGCCCTGAATCTCCTCTTCGCTTTTTGCAGGAGCTAACGGCTGTTCCTTGGAATAAACCACCTTGAGCCTGTTTATTCCCCTTTTTCTTAGCTCATATCTCATAACTCTTGCAAGCGGACAAACCGAGGTTTTGCTTATATCAGAAACCTCAAAGGCAGACGCGTCAAGCTTATTTCCGGCACCCATTGCGCTGATAATCTTAACCTTGCTTTCATTTGCCTTTTCAATCAAAAGTATTTTGCTTTTTACCGAATCAATAGCATCTACAATATAATCATACTGCGAAAAATCAAAATCCCCGACCGTTTCCTCGCAGAAAAAAACTCTATCTGCCCGTACCTTAATTTCGGGATTTATGTCGAGCATACGCTTCTTTATCACATCAACCTTATACTGCCCGACGGTGCTGTGAAGCGCAATTATTTGGCGGTTAATATTTGTCAGCGATACGGTATCGTTATCAACGACATCAATATGTCCTACTCCGCTTCTTGCAAGAGCCTCTGCCGTATATCCGCCGACTCCGCCGACTCCGAAAACAGCAACTCTTGCCTTTTGAAGCTTGTCGACACCGTCTTTTCCTATTAAAAGCTCTGTTCTTGAAAATTGATTTGGCATAGCCCTCTCCCGTCAAATGCAGTATTCATCGCCTGCAAGGCTTTGATTTTCGTCAAGTATTGTTTGAAGTGTAATTGAATCAAGATATTCGTTGATAACCTTGTTAAGTCCCTTCCAAACACCGAGAGTCACACAATCCTCAGCACGCGGACAAAGGTTTTCCTCGTCCTCAAGGCACGAAACGGGTGCAAGACTGCCCTCTGTTATTCTGAGAATATCCCCAACGGTATATTGGTCGGGCGCCTTTGCAAGCATATATCCTCCCTGATAGCCTCTGATAGTACGCAAAACTCCCGATTTGTTCAAAAGCGGAACTATCTGTTCAAGATATTTTTTTGAAATATTCTGCCTTTTTGCAATGTCCTTGAGCGCAACGAAGCCCTCCTCGCGATGCTCGGCAAGGTCAAGCATAAGCCTGAGAGCATATCTTCCCTTTGTTGAAATCTTCAAAAGTATCACCCTTTCAATGCCTAATTATATCATAGGTTTTGTAAGTTTTCAAGATAATATGAATTTTAAATAATTATAATATAGACATATTATTCATATTATGATAATATAGAGAATGGTAGTTTAGAAGGATTTAGTATTTTTGGGGTAGGACTATGTCAAAGTATTCGGTAAAAATTGAAAATCTTAATATATCTGATTCGTATGTTGAGATAACGGTCAGCGTTACGGGAGAAAGCGAGCTTTATTATCCCAGAATTTCCGCCTGCTTTTACTGTGACTCAGACAACCGCATTTTGCCTATGGACCTTAAATCAAGCGAGGGCAACAGGGCTGTTGCAATAGGGATTTTTGACATACCGTTTTTATTTTACAACAAAGCCAAGGGCAAAAATATAAATGTGTGCTTTCTTTTCAGCGACGGAAATGCAGACAATATTATAATCGAGCCGGAGGAAAAGATACAAATTCCGCTGAAAAAAAGAAGCGGGCTTGTCCACTTTATAAAAAGCTCAGGCAGAGAAAAATCCAAAATTCTGTTTACCAAGCTGATGTCGCTTTTATTCCTGCCGTACAGGCATCTCAAGGTTCAGCCTAACAAAATCACATTTTTGTCTAACCGTTCAGACAGGCTTACCGGAAACATAAAGGCAGTTTTTCACGAAATGACAAAGCTTGAAAATGTGGACATTACCGTTTTGTGCAAAAAGGGTGGAGTAAGGGACAATCTGCCTAATCTGTTTAAATTTTTTAAGCTTTATGCAACCTCAAGGGTTGTGTTTGTAGATGATTATTACCACTTTCTTTCATATATAAAAAAGAAAGATGATGTTAAGCTTATTCAGCTTTGGCACGCTTGCGGTGCGTTCAAAACCTTTGGCTTTTCAAGACTCGGAAGGGACAGCTATCTCAGACAAAGCTCGCCAAACCACAGACAATACGATTATGTTATCGTCAGCTCGCAGGATGTTATACCGTATTATGCAGAGGGCTTTGGCGTTGCAATGGAAAAGGTAATTGCTTTAGGCTCGCCGAGATGTGATGTTCTTGAAGATGAAGCCTATAAAAAGTATTTCAAAAAAAGATTTTATAAGGAGCATCCCGAGCTTGAGGGAAAAAGGATTATGATGTTTGCTCCGACCTTTAGAGGAGGCGGAATGGGCAACTGCCATTATCCCGCGGAAAGATTTGAAGTAAACAAAATTCTTGAAGCGCTCGGCGACGAGTGGGCGCTAATTATAAAAATGCACCCGTATCTTAAAGAAAGACCTGCATATTCAAAAAAATATGCAGACAGAGTGCTTGACCTTACAATCGGCTACGATATCAACGACCTGCTGTTTGTGACAGATTTGCTGATTACCGATTATTCAAGTGTTATTTTTGAGGCATCAATACTCGGCATACCGATGCTGTTTTTCTCGTTTGACTTAAACGAATACAGCAGGGACCGTGATTTTTACTGCAACTTTGCCTCCTTCGTTCCGGGAAAGATAGTGCTTTCAACCGACGAGCTAATCGACGCTGTAAAGCACAATAATTTCAATCAAGAGTTGGTGGAGCCGTTTAAGCAAAGATTTTTCGGAAGCACAACGGGACACGCAACCGATAATGTTGTTAATTTCACTAAGGAGTTATTAAGCTGACAATGTTCGACTGTAAAATGATGATTAACAAGCTGACGGTTGACAGAAATACGCTTAACATTTCTGTTGCAATCAGCTGTCCGTTTGATGTTGATGTCACCTCGCCAAAGGCAAAAATCATTTTTAAATGCGGCGACAGGATAAGACGGCTTCCGTTTCTTGTTACAAACTATTTCAGGCAAAAGCAAACAGAATCGTGTATAGTTGTTTGCACATACACCTTTTTGCTTGATTATCTTTTTTATAATTTTGAAGGCGACGGGGATATTACCGCCTCTATTGATTTTTATTACGGAGATAATTACGCAAGGAGTCTGCCGTTTACCGTTTCAACAAATGTTATAAACGAAAATCCGACGCTTGAGCTTGACGAGCAGTATATCGAATACGAATGCTTTGACGGTGTTACGGTTTTTTCTAACGATGAAAGCGAATACGAAAATCACAAAGGCAAAAGCAAAAACTGCTACACCTTTGATTTTGACTGCCCGAATAATTCGATTGTTATTAAAAAGCAGACCGACCACCGCGATGACAAGCCGTTTGCGGAAAAAAGCCGAATAATCGCACCCTTAGTCAGATTTGTATTTTTTATTTTCAGAATAATTCTTGCACTTTTGCTTGCACCGTATTTTGTGGCCGACGGCTTCTTCTCTGCTCTGGGCTTTTTGCCCAAGCGCAAAACGAAGGAGATTGACTCATTATTCAAAAACATTTTCGTTCAAATAAAAATTAACTTTTCTTCATTTTTGAAAACAAGCTTTAAAAAGGCAAACTTTAACGAAAATATAAGAAAACCGCTTTTTGCAGTATGCAGAGCATATTACAGGCTCCTTTCAAAAAAGGATATCGTAAAAAACAGAGTTACCTTTATGTCGGGCAGAAGGGACGAGCTTGGCGGAAATCCGCAGTTTGTTTATGAGCTTATCAAGGACAGAGAGGATATTGATTTTCAGTTTCTGCTGTTCTCGGATCCCGCAGGTCATAACCGAATTAAAAATGTTGTGAAATTTTTAAAGCTCTATGCAAGCTCAAGGATTGTTATTGTTGACGACTACTTCAGGCTTTTAAACCTTGTTGATAAAAGAGATGAGGTTAAGCTCTTTCAGCTTTGGCACGCATGCGGTGCGTTCAAGACCTTTGGCTTTACCCGTTTGGGCAAAAAGGGCGGTCCGAAGCAGACAGACCCCAACCACAGAATGTACGATTATGCAATCGTCAGCTCACAGGAAATTGCAAAGCATTATGCAGAGGGCTTTGGTCTCAGCGACGAGAATGTTGTTGCAACGGGAATACCGCGAACCGATATTTTTATGGACACGCAGTATGCCGAGAGAGTGAGAAATAGATTTTACGAAAAGCACCCTCAGCTTAAAAACAAAAAAATAATGCTCTTTGCCCCAACCTTTAGAGGAAACGGTCAAATGAGCGCCTTTTATCCAATGAGCGCCTTTAATCCGCAGGAGGTTTACGAGGAGCTCGGCGGTGAATATGCAATTTTGATAAAGCTTCATCCGTTTTGTCCGGAAAGATTTGAAATACCCGAGCATTATAAAAATGTGATTATTGATTTATCCGACGACGACGAGCTTAACGATTTGCTTTTTGTTACGGATTTGCTTGTAACCGATTATTCGAGCGTTGTGTTTGAGGCGTCGCTTCTCAACATACCTATGATGTTTTATGCTTACGACCTTTACGATTATATATCAAGCCGTGATTTTTATTACGATTTCGAGGGCTTTGTTCCCGGCAAAATAGTATTTTCACAAAGAGAGCTTGTTGAATCAATTTGCGAAAAGGATTTTGAGCAGCAAAGGGTTGACGGCTTTAAAAACAAATTTTTTGACCATCTTGACGGAAAATCAAGTCAAAGAGTGGCTGATTTAATTTTGGAAAATCTTAAGGATTAAGGAGATAGTATTATGGTATACGGAGTAATTTTAGCAGGCGGTGTAGGCTCAAGAATGGGAGGCGACAAGCCAAAGCAGTATCTTACCGTTAAGGACAAGCCCATCATCATTTACACTATTGAAAAGTTTTTTACTCAAACCGCTTTTGAAAAAATCATTGTTCTTTGCCCGAAGCAGTGGGTTGAGCATACAAAAAATTTGATCGAAAAGCACATTTCCCCCGCACTTGACAGAGTTGTTGTTATTGAGGGCGGAGATACAAGAAACGAAACAATAATGAACGCTATTGCTTTTATCGAGAGCGAGGGCAATCTTGACGATGACACAATAATTGTTACTCACGACAGCGTAAGGCCGTTTGTTACTCACAGAATTATTGAAGAAAACATTGAGTATGCCAAAAGGTTCGGTGCTTGTGATACAGTTGTTCCGGCAACAGACACAATTGTTGAAGCGCTCGACAACACGGTAATCAGCAATATCCCCGACAGAAGCAAGATGTATCAGGGACAGACTCCCCAGTCCTTCAACGCACTCAAGCTCAAGAATATCTATAATGCGCTCACCGACGAGGAAAAGAATATTCTTACCGACGCCGCAAAGATTTTTGTTATCAAGGGCGAAAAGGTTGCGCTTGTTCAGGGAGAAACCTACAATATGAAAATTACCTATCCTTACGATTTAAGAGTGGCAAGGTCGCTTTTGGAGGAGGAATACGATGATTAACACGGTTTACAGGCTTGTTGCGCCGAGAAGATTTGAGATTGCCTTTGAGGACATAAATATTTTCGGTGAAAATGTAATTGTCAGACCGACAAACCTCTCTATCTGCAATGCCGATATGCGTTATTATCTCGGCACAAGAGATGCAAAGGTCCTTGCCGAAAAGCTCCCTATGGCGCTTATTCACGAGGGTGTCGGCAGAGTTGAGTTTGACCCGACAGGTACATTTAACAGCGGAGATATGGTGGTTATGGTGCCTAATGCTCCGCAGGAGAGCGACGATTATATCGGCGAAAACTATCTTCGCTCATCAAAATTCTGCGGTTCATCCATGGACGGCTTTTTGCAGGAATTTGTTGAAATATCTCCAAAGCGTCTTGTTAAGCTTCCAAAGGATATGGATATGAATGTGGCTGCATTTACCGAGATTGTTTCCGTTTCCGTTCACGCTATTTCACGATTTGATAAAATTGCACACGCAAGGCGGGATACCATTGCCGTATGGGGCGACGGAAATTTGGGATATATCACCTCGCTGTTTCTCAAATACGCTTTTCCCAAATCAAAAATCGTTGTGTTCGGAACTATGAGAGAAAAGCTTGCCGACTTTACCTTTGCCGACGAAACACATCTTGTTAACGAGGTGCCCGACGGCTTTACCATGGACCACGCCTTTGAATGTGTGGGCGGTAACGGCAGTCCGATTGCAATTGAGCAGATTATCGGTCTTATTAAGCCGGAGGCGACTGTTTCGATTTTGGGCGTAAGCGAATATCCTGTTCCGATTAACACAAGAATGATTCTTGAAAAGGGACTTAGAATGTTCGGCTCGTCAAGAAGCGGAGTTGCCGATTTTCAAAAAACGGTCGATATGTATGAAAAATATCCCGAGATTATCGACTATCTCGGAAATCTCATCAGCTCTGTTAATATCGTCAGAACTACAACCGATATCAAGAATGCTTTTGAAAAGGATACACAAAAATCCTTTGGCAAAACAATTATGAAATGGGAAGAATAGCAAGTGTTAAAAAGGCTCTATAAAAAATACGAACAGCTGATAAAATATGTTTTCTTCGGTGCTCTGACAACAGTCGTTAACCTTGCTGCGTTCAAAATTTTTGATGTCATTTTGGGCAAGAAGCTGTTTCTTGTTACCAATGTTATTGCTTGGGTAATCGCAGTTATTTTTGCTTATGTAACAAACAAGCTGTGGGTTTTTGAGTCAAAATCATGGAAGGGTGCTTTGGTTGTCAAAGAGCTTTTCGGCTTTTTGGGTGCAAGACTTTTCTCGCTCGGCGCAGAGGAGCTTGGTCTGTGGCTTATGATTGATGCGCTCAATATGGGAGAGTACCAAGGCTTTGATATTTTGTCATTTAATATTGACGGTAATTTTATCGCAAAGGTGATTATGCAGATTGTTGTTGTGATACTCAATTATGTGTTCAGCAAATTCATTATCTTTGCAAAAAAAGAAAAATAAAATGTACAATCAGGGACAGTCCCTAATTGTACATTTGTGTAACAGCGTGTTATGCTTAGAGTATTATGGGTGTGATTTATCACACCCATTCCTTTATTATCTGCGGATTTTCAAAAATATTATTCAGGCAGTCAATGAACGGAGTAACATCGCCCATATCAATCGCTCTGTGGTCAAAGGCAATCGTCAGCGGAAGCTTATACCCTGTTCGTACAGTACCGTTCTCCTCGGCAATCGGCACAAGCTGCTTTGCTCCGATAGCAATTGCACAAACCTGAGGCGGAATAATCTCAAGAAGCGTGCAGATACCGTTCCAGCTTCTGCAAACCGAGCCGAGATTTGACACGGTAATCGTTCCCTGTTCAATATCGTGCTTTGTAAGTCTTTCGGTTTCGGGAATAGAATAGTATTCCCTTTTTGCCTTACCCTTGAGAGTGCGCACCTTGTGCTTGCCTGTTTTTGAGCCGATAAGACGATTTATCGTCTGTGCGATTTTCCCGTGCTTTAGTCCGTTAAGTGTATTGTCAAGCGACACCTCAAACATAACCTCGTTCAAATCGGAGTTGTTTGCACGCCTTGCACTGTCGGCAATAGCATCTCTCATCTGCGATATTGATTTGTTATGCATATCGTGCATATTTATGGTCATCATCTCGCCTGTTTTTAAAATCATCGGCATGGAAATATGAATTTCCTCAAACGATGTTACCTCACCTCTTACAAGCCTTCTGTTAAATTTGATATGCGAGTTAAGTGCCGGACACGCTTTGAGCCCCTCAACAATTATGCGAAGCATAACGGTGTTTACGGTCAGCCTTTCCTCCCTTACTCTGCCCTCGTTTATTTCCTTAATTACATCAAAGAGCTTTGTTGCTTCAGGCTCATACGATACTACTGCGTGAGGAATTGTTTCCCAGCTTTCAGCTGTCATATTTGATACGATTTTTCTTGCGATACCAAAGTGTTCTTTTTTAATTTCTGTCATAATTTTTTTCTCCTGTCTTTGTAAAAATATTTTTTTGCTTTTGGCGGTGTGTCCGCCTTACGAGTATCATTTTACACGGCTTTGGGAGCAAATATCTATATATCAGAGTTTACAATTTCAGTTGCAACCGACGGTTGCATCCCTTTATTTATGCGCTTTTCAGGACTTTATTGATTATTTTATTTAAAAGTGGTAATATATTTTTGTAAAAAAATCTTGGGAGTGATATTATGGAGTGGGAATTTAAATTGCCCGTAAAAATAATTTTCGGCAACGGAAAAAGAAAAAATCTAAAGGAATATATTGACGAAATCGGCGGAACAAGAGGCGTGCTTGTCTGCTCAAAAAGCTTTGCAAAAAACGGCACCGCCGACGAATTTATCAATTTAAGCGAGGGCTTGATAAAAGAGGTTTTTTCAGATGTAAGACCTAACCCGACAACCGACAATGTCGACAACTGCGTTGCGGTAATGAGAAAATGCAAGGCAGATTTTGCCGTTGCACTCGGCGGAGGCTCACCGATGGACTGCTGTAAGGCGGCTTGCGCAATAGTCAACGGCGACGACAAAATTCGTTCCTATCACAGTGAGGGAAAGGCGATAAGCAAGAGCGAAGCAATACCGATGATTGCCGTTACAACCACCTCCGGCACAGCGTCCGAGGTGACAAATATTGCCGTGCTGACTGATGTCGAAAAAAATCTTAAAAACCCGATGAACGATCCTGCAATGTATCCAAGGCTTGCAGTTATCGACCCCGAGCTCACCTTGAGCGTGCCGCCGCAAATCACCGCTTCAACAGGACTTGATGTGCTTGCTCATGCGGTTGAGAGCTACTGGGCAACCATCAATCAGCCGATATGCTCTGCCTGCTCCGTATACAGCGCAAGGATTGTTTTTGAGTGGCTTGAAAGAGCATACAACAATCCAAGCGATTTGCAGGCAAGAGAAAAAATGGCAGAGGCTTCAATTGTCGCAGGTGTGGCATTCAGCCATCCGCGAACAACGGGCTCTCACGCCTGCTCCTTCCCGCTGACTAATATTTACGGTATTCCGCACGGAGAAGCGTGTGCGTTCACCCTTGATTATTTTATCAAATTCAATGCCGATAATGCCGACAGCGACGGCAGGATAACAGCACTTGCAAGGGACTGTGGCTTTGACAGTCCTTATGAAATGGCTGATGAAATCACCGCTATGAAAAAGCGTATGGGTATGGTGTGCACTCTTTCGCAAATCGGCTGTGAAACCGACGAGCAGATTGAAGAGCTGACTGAAAAGAGTATGTCAATGCTTATGACAAGAAATCCGATACCTCTCACAAAGAAAGACATTAGAGAAATGTATGAAAAATTGAAATAAAAAAGACGGCAATAAGCCGTCTTTTTTTTAGCGGTGCAAGGTTATTTATTATCGCCTGCACTATGTATACGATAAAGCAGGCGTTGATTGTATTTTTGTATTTACTATTCAAGATGAAGTACTATTTCGCCTGTATCAAGAGTCTTTTTAACATCAATAATTCTTTGGTTTGACGAGCCTCGAAAGGCAAGCGAGATATCCTTTTTATCCTCAACATACTCGCCATCTACAAGCACATCAATATTTGAAAGCATTTCCCTGCTGATGTCGGTAAATGCTCTTGACTCTTTTTTGCCCGTAATTTCCTCAAATGTAAATCCCGAATAGCACCAGACGGTCTTGTCCTTAAAGCGCTCGTTAAACATAATAAGAAACGGGAGCAAGACCCTTTGATTTTCGGGTTCAAAGGGCTCACCGCCCAAAAGCGATATGCCGTTTATCCAATCCGGCTCACAGGATTTAAAAATCTCAGTCATTGTTTCCTCGGTAAAAAGCTCGCCAAAGGAAAAATCCCATGTGCTTTGATTAAAGCAGTTTTTGCAATGATGTCTGCATCCCGAAACAAAGAGCGAGGTTCTTATTCCCTCTCCGTTTGCAATATCATTTTTTTTGATTTCACCGTAATTCATAATGCTAACAAGCCCCGAGGGCGCAATACTCTCGGGGTATCTCCTTATAAGTGTAATACTCTTTCCTTGATTTCCTGTGTTCTGCCCTGATTCCAGAACTGTGTTCCGATATATCCGCAGGTTCTTCTTGCAACATTCATCTTGTCCTGATCGGTATTTCCGCACTTAGGACATCTCCAGATAAGCTTGCCGTCCTCATTTTCAACAATCTCAATTTCTCCGTCATACTCACAGCACTGACAGAAATCCGATTTTGTATTAAGCTCGGCATACATAATGTTGTCATAGATATATCTCATTACCTGAAGCACGGCAGGAATATTGTTTTGCATATTCGGCACCTCTACATAAGAGATTGCACCGCCTGTTGAAAGCTCCTGGAACGGTGCTTCAAACGAAAGCTTTGAAAATGCGTCAATCTTCTCTGTAACATGAACGTGGTAAGAGTTTGTGATATAGTTTTTGTCTGTAACTCCCGGAATAATTCCGAAACGCTTTTGCAGACATTTTGCAAATTTATATGTGGTTGACTCAAGCGGAGTGCCGTAGATACCGAAGCCGATTGTGGTTTCCTTTTTCCATCTTGTGCAGGCGTCGTTCATATATCTCATAACGCTCAGCGCAAATTCCTTTCCGCCGTTTTCGTCGGTGTGGCTCATACCTGTCATATACTTTGTGCATTCATAAAGACCTGCATAGCCAAGGCTGATTGTTGAATATCCGCCGACAAGAAGCGAGTCAATCTTTTCGCCCTTTTTGAGTCTTGCAATGGCACCGTGCTGCCAAAGAATAGGAGCAGCGTCGGAAAGTGTGCCCTTAAGTCTGTTGTGACGGCACATAAGAGCGCGGTAGCAAAGGTCAAGCCTTTCGTCAAATATCTTCCAGAACTTGTTCATATCTCCGCCCGAAGAGCAGGCAATATCAACAAGATTGAGTGTAACAACACCCTGATTGAATCTACCGTAGAACTTATAATTTCCTTCCTTGTCCTTCCATGGAGAAAGATTTGAGCGACAGCCCATTACAGGGAAGCAGTTGCCCTCCTTAAGCTCCTTCATCTTCTTTTCGGAGATGTAGTCGGGAACCATTCTCTTTGCGGTGCACCTTGCGGCAAGCTCGGTAAGTGACCAATACGGAGAATCCTCTGTTATATTGTCCTCCTCAAGTACATAAATAAGCTTTGGAAACGCAGGTGTAATCCACTCACCGCTCTCGTTTTTAACGCCCTGAATTCTCTGCTTGAGTGTTTCCTCAATAATAAGAGCAAGGTCCTTTTTCTCCTGCTCGTTTTTAGCCTCGTTAAGATACATAAACACGGTTACAAAAGGAGCCTGACCGTTTGTGGTAAGGAGTGTAACAACCTGATACTGAATTGTCTGAACGCCTCTTGAAACCTCTTCTCTAAGCCTTTTTTCCGTAAGCTCGGTGATTTGCTCCTCGCTGAGATTGAGATTAAATTCCTCTGACTCTGCGACTATACCCTTGCGGATTTTTTCTCTGCTTATCTGCACAAACGGAGCAAGGTGAGCAAGAGAAATCGACTGTCCGCCGTACTGGCTTGAAGCAACCTGAGCAATAATCTGAGTTGCGATATTGCAGGCTGTTGAGAAGGAGTGCGGCTTTTCAATCATAGTTTCGGAAATTACTGTTCCGTTTTGGAGCATATCCTCGAGATTTACGAGGTCGCAGTTGTGCATATGCTGTGCAAAGTAATCAGCGTCGTGAAAATGAATTAAGCCCTGCTCGTGAGCCTCGACAATATCCTGAGGAAGCAGAATTCTCTTTGTGATATCCTTTGAAACCTCGCCTGCCATATAATCTCTTTGCACGGAATTTACGGTTGGGTTTTTGTTTGAGTTTTCCTGCTTTACCTCCTCGTTATTACATTCAATAAGAGAAAGTATCTGATTATCGGTTGTGTTTGCCTTTCTGATAAGAGAACGGTTGTAACGGTATTTTACATAGCGTCTTGCAACCTCAAACGCACCCTGTGCCATAATCTGATTTTCGACTATGTCCTGAATTTCCTCTACCGAAAGAGCACGGCTTGCCTTTGAGATTTTGAATTCAACATACTCTGCAATCTCAATAATCTGGCTTTGAGTAAGCTCCTCTTTTTTGCAGGCAGCGTTTGCCTTTGACACGGCTGTTATAATTTTATTTAAATCAAAATCTACCTCTGAGCCGTTTCTTTTAATGATTTTCATTTTCCTGTACCCCTAAACAAATATTACAAATTTATTACAATGAATTGGTGACTGAGTTAATAATACCATTTAAATTGTGCCGTGTCAATACTAAATTTGCAAAAAAACACAATATATTGTATTTTGTAACCTTTTATCTCGTCAAAAATACGCATATATAGTTTGCAGTGTTTTTTATGTTTCACAGAAAATCTGCCAAAATTCTACATAATCAGCCAAATGAAAAGGTTACAAAACGGTGTGAAACAATATTGACAAAAAAATTATCATAATAAATTTTCTTCAACTGCAAACACTTAAAAATAAAAAGTAGTAAAGGAAATGTGACTTTTGTTGACGGCAGACGCGTTTTGCTTTATAATATGTATAAGATGTTGAAAAGGGAGGGATTTTAGTGCTTATTGATAAAAGCAATGTTGAAACCCTGTACGCTCCGAAAAAGCGCAGGCTCTCGGCTCAGGCATTTGAAGCAATAAAAAAGGTTGCTATTGATATTGCGAAAAAGCGCGACTCTTTTCGTAAGGAAACAAGAAAGCTTCTTCTTGAAAGCAAAAAAAAGACCTATGACGAAATAAAAAACAGCACTAAAACCGACTGCCGTGTAATTTTGTTTTCTACCTTTGACGGCAGAAGCTACGGCGACAGTCCAAAGGCAATTTATGAGTATATGCTTTCGGACGAAAGATTTGAGGATTACACATTTATCTGGGCGTTTAGAAATCCAAAGGCGTTTACCTTTGTTTTGGACAATCCCAACACCTATATTGTCACGGTGAATTCGCGCGATTACGAAATTGCCTGCGCCACCGCAAAATACTGGGTATATAATTACAGAATGTCCGACCACATTTATCCCAAGGACGATCAGGTTTATATTCAGCTGTGGCACGGTACACCGCTTAAAAGGCTGGGCTATGATATCAGCGTTTCCGACAATGCGATGAATTCAAAGTCCGAAATCAGAGAAAAGTACCGCGTTGACGCGCAAAAATTCAAATACATTCTTGCGCCGTCGCACTTTGCCGCAGAAAAATTTATTACTGCGTGGAATTTGAAGGAGGTCGGCAAGGAGAAAACCGTGCTTGAGCTCGGCTACCCGAGAAACGATTTTCTTTTAAACTACACCGAAGCCGACAGGGAGCGGATAATATCCCGACTTAAGCTTCCCAAGGATAAAAAATATATTCTTTACGCTCCGACTTGGAGAGATAATCAGCATCAGGCAGGAATAGGCTACACCTACAAAACCGAGGTTGATTTTGATAAGCTGAAAAATGAGCTAAGCGATGAATACATCATTCTTTTCAGGGCTCACTACCTTGTGGCAAATTCCTTTGATTTTGATAAATACAAGGGCTTTGTTTATGATGTTTCAAGGGTAAATGACATAAATCATCTTTATGTTATTTCGGATTTGCTTGTTACGGACTATTCCTCGGTTTTCTTTGACTATGCAAATCTTAAAAGGCCTGAAATTTTCTATATGTATGACAAGGACGCCTACGGCTCTGAAATCAGAGGCTTTTATATCGACCTTGACGAGCTTCCCGGTCCGATAGTAGAAACCGAGGACGCGCTTGTTCGGGCAATAAAAAATGCCCCTACTGACCAAAGCTATGACAAAAAGTATGAGGCGTTTAACGCAAAATTCAATTATCTTGATGACGGCAACGCGGCAAAACGCGTAACCGAAGCAATAATGGAAGAGATATGACAAAAGGCTTGGATATTAAATCCAAGCCTTAGACTGTCGATAAAGTGGTCTGAACCACGCCTAAGTATATTTAGGTGTTGTACTTTTCGTAGGGCAGGGGCTTGCTCCTGCCGTAGTATATATTATATCAGCTAACATTTTAAAAGCGGCTTGGACATCGAATCCAAGCCGCTTTGGCGTTTTTCGTTTTTTGCGACAAAGCGGTACCACCGTACAGCAATTATCGCAAGAAAACGAAATTCAGTTCCATTTCTCGAAGTCTTACAGCGTGTAGAAACTTGTTATTTGGACTTTTTCTACACGCTGAGGCTTGGATGTTAAATCCAAGCCTTTTTTTGTTTTGTGCTATTCCTCTGCTTCGCCCGGCAACTGATCAACACCGTCTATTGCCTCCTTGAGCCCCAAATCCTGTTTAATCATTGTGGTCGACACTCCGGGTGTGCGGTCAAGAAAAACAAGCTCGCAGTAATCCTTTAAATAGTCAAACTTATCACTGCCTGCCCAGTCACCGCCCATTACAACTGTATCAATATGATATTCCTTGACATCGTTAATTTTTTGCTCCCAGCTTTCCTCCGGGATAACAAGGTCAACATATCTTATTGCTTCAAGCATTTTTTTCCTTGTTTCATAGGTGTGATAAGCCTTCTTGCCCTTTCCGGCATTGAATTCATCGGTAGAAAGAGCAACAACAAGATAATCTCCCATCGCCTTAGCCCTTTGGAGCAGGCGAATATGACCGTAGTGGAGCAAATCAAATGTTCCGTAGGTTAAAATTCTTTTCATATCTTGTATCCTTTCCTGTTATTCTTATTTAAAAGAAATAACACCGTCTTTAATAGTCCATTGACTGTAATCAAAATTCTTGATTTGTTCAGCAGCCTTTTTCTTTTTCTTCTTTAACAGCTTGTTCTTTTCTTCAATCTGTTGTGACTTGTAATTGTCAATATACTCATTCATAGTGCTTGCCAGGAATTCGGTATTGACAAATTCTTCGGAAACGGTTGAAGCGTATGCCTGACTGTCAAGAGCGGTGGTATAGCAGTTAATTGCTCTTGGATTTGCATTCTTCATTGAAACAAAGCCGTCGCTCTTTTTACCGCTGAGCTTATTTCCTGTTGAAATGCAATTTATTATTGAAGCACCGTATTTGTCGGCAATGGAGCCTGCTCTGCTGCTGGCTTTTACCACATTGCTTTTGGATATACAATTTATTATCTTAGCATCGGAGGTGTTGCTTACTCGTGCAAAAACAGCACAACAGCTTCCGACATATTTTGAATCCTCAATGCAGAGATTAAGAATGGTACCGTTAAGATTATTTACAAACGCAATATTTGTGACTTCGGTATTTTCTGCACCGTGCTCATATTCCAAATTAAGCCTGCTGATTGTATGACCTGCACCGTCGAAAACACCCTTAAAGGTGGAAACATCATTATATTTTGCAATAGGTATAAATCTTCCTATTGCCGACGCGTCGATATCATTTCCGAGCTTAACATATTCATCCTCAAAGGATTTACCGCAGTTTGTAACCTCGCTGAACGCCTTTAATTGCTCTGCCGTGGAAATAACATAAGGATTTTTCTGTGTGCCCTTTCCCAAGCTGTACCAAAAATCTGTATCCTTTGCGGTTGACTCCTTTTCCCAAACTGCAATACATCTGTCATTTTCGGTAAAGAGATACTTAACCACCTTATAATCGTTTTCGTTTACAAAATCAATCACCTCGCCCTGCATATCAAACAGACGCTGATAATCTTCCTTTTCGATTTCCTCGTCCTCTACAAGAAGCTTGTAATTTGAATAATTTGATAAATCAACAACTATAAACTGTGGCTTCAGTATTTTAAATCGTCTTATTGCAGTCACGGAATCATTTGCTTCAACCGAGGTGTACCAATAACGATTTTCCATATCATTAAAGCTTTCAAGCGAAGCGGTTTTCGGGAAGCAAATAACATTTTCGCCCTCTTTAACATTTGATGCTACAAAATCACAAAGCCCGTCGACGCCCTTTTTCTCCTCGTCGGTAAGCTTCCATACCGATTCTATTGTCTGAATCTCGGGCTGAGCATTGCTGTTTAATATATACGGCACTGCACCGATTCCGACAGATACCACAAGAATAGGAACGATGAATTTTTTGTAATTACCTTTAATGCATTTGTAAAGGCCTTCAAGTGCAAGAAGCACAGCCAACACAATAAGACTCAGCGAGCTTACAAGTGTACCCCAGTTCATATTGTTGTAGCCGCCTATCGAACGGAATATATCTCCGTAGGGAAGCGGTGCAAAGGCTCCCACAAAGCACATTGTGTATAAGAAGGAGAAAGGAGTGAGCTTCTTGCCTTTGTTATCTACAATAAACATTACAAGAACGGGAAGAAGATAGATAACATTATAAATAAAGCTGAAGTCCGGCATCAAAATAACTATAAGTGCCAAGGAAGCAATCTTTTTCCAGCGGGATTTGAGGAAGAACGAGCTTCCCATAAGAATTCCGACAAGGAAATACACCGCCATTTTGATATAAACAAAATAGCTTCTTCCAAACAGCCAATCAAAAATACAGCCGATACTGCTTGTGGCATTAACCTTAAAGCCATAGCCGAAGCCGGTACTGCCTGTTAATGTGTCGGAATTAAGAGTAAGCGAGTTTTTGAGCATTGTCGGTATTTCGCCAAGACCGCCCATAAACAAAAACGGCACGGCAAAAAGCAAGACACCGTAAGCTATTGCTCTGAATGCCTCCTTAAATTTTTTATCCGATAACAGCAAAAGACCGAAAACGGCAGGATAAAGCTTCATTGCCGCCGCACAGGCAAGGCAAATCAGCGCCAGCTCTCTGAGTATTTTGTTTTCGCTGTTGTAATAAAACAAATATATAAAAAGGAAAACAATTGTAATTATAACCGTATTTCCTCTTTCAATAAGGAAAATAAACGGCGACGATGTAACAAGGATAAATACAAGCAGGTATTTACCGATATACTTTTTATCACCAAATGCCTTTATCATAAGATAAGCAATAGTGAGTGTTATTACCGCGTAAAAGATATGTGCAATAACAAGTGCTGACGAATTATTGCAAATTGCCTGCAAATCTCCAAAATTATTTTTATAAGTGCCCGGTATGAAAAAATTGAAGAAATAAATCAAGCAATATGCAAAGGCAGGATAAATTGCATCTATCTCATAGGGGTTTCTTGTTCTGGCATGGATAACGCTTTCAAAAAGGTCGGGATAATAGCCGAGAGTGGCACCGTGCCAAAAAAGGTTTTCAAAGTTTTTGCCTTTGCTAAGCGCAATGGAAATCACGGCAAAAGCAACAAGAATCAGAGATAAACCAAAGTACAATTTATCAACTGTAATTTTTGATGATTGAAGCTTACTTTTCTCTTTCATTTGATTCTCCATTTAAAGTTAGTCTTTTGTTTCACCTAAGGATATTTGACTCTTCTCGTTGCCTTCAAAATTTATTCTTTCCTCCTCAACAACGAGCGGTCTGTTCATAACACGGGCATTTATGTTCATAATATATTCTCCCAAAAAGCCGAGGAAGAAAAGCTGAACTGCACCCAAAAACATTGAACAGATTATTGCCGGTGCAGTACCGCCGGGGAAACGGTCCCACCAAATCAGCTTCATAATAAGATAAATAACGCCTATGATAAAGCTGATAATTCCTATACCGAAGCCTGCAAAGGTTGCAATTCTGAGTCCGATTTTTGTATATGATGTAAATGACAGCATTGCAGCGTCGTACAGGCTGTAAAAGTTATTATGTGTTTTGCCTGCCTTACGCTTTGGCTGTTCAAATTCTATATCCTTTCTCTTGTAGCCGAGCTCGGCAACAATACCTCTGATAAACGGAGTCGGATCGTCAAGGTCACGAAGCACCTCAATAAAGCTTCTGTCATAAAGAGCAAAGCCTGTAAAATGCTCAATCTGCTCAACAGATGACATTTTCTTGATGAGCTTGTAGTAGCAGGTGCGGGCAAAGCGCATAATTTTGTTTTCCTTGCTTGTCGACTTAATAGCACAAACAATCTTGTAGCCGTCCTCCCACTCCTTGATGAATCTGGGTATCATCTCAACAGGGTCTTGGAAATCGGCGCAAATAGGAATAACGCAGTCGCCGTCAACCTGAAGCATACCGTAATACGGAGAATTAAACTGGCCGAAATTTTTAGCATTTAAAATTGCTTTGATTTTCGGGTTTTTTCTGCAGATTTCTCTGATTAAGGGCCTTGTTCCGTCAGTAGAGCAGTTGTCCATAATGAGAATTTCATAGTCATACTGAGGAAGCTCGGTGGTAATTTCATTTACTACCGCATCGCAAATCTGCACGATATTATCCTGCTCATTATAGCAGGGAATCATAATTCCGATTTTTTTCTTAGTCATAGTTTTCAGCCTTCTTTCTTTGCAGTAAGCTTATTTAAACAAGCAAAATATGCTTTTAAAATATATTTTGATACATAGTGAAGAACGGTTGCCGAAATTATGGACAGACCGAGCACACCCAAAACATAAAGCAAATCATTCTCCACATAGACTAAGGAGCTGCGCAGAAGCGTGTAAAACAAGCCGTGGATTAAAAACAGCTCGTAGGAAATATTTCCCAAATATTTCCACACCTTGCAGTTTACCTTTATCTTCATTCCACCGACAATAACGCCGATAACAATAAACGGTCCGAGAAGTAAATTCTTACTCATAATATAAGGCTCTGTGCCAAAGCCAATCAAGTAGTTTCTTCTTATCAGAATAATGAATATTACCACCGGAATAACAAGCATATAAATGTAATCAAATTTTTTGCTCAGCAATTTTACGATTGCCTTTTCCTTATACGCCCACAATATACCGAATGCAAAGGCATATATTGAAAAGAACCAAATATACATCCAGCTTCCGTAATTATAAAGTGCCCAAAATCCGCACATCAAAAGCATTACAACAGTTACACAGCTGTTAACCGTCTTCTGCTTATCACCCTTTGCAAGCTTACAGCACACAAAAAATACGATGTAAAGAACCATAAGCTCAACAACATACCAAGCGTTGTAAACAATTGTGTAGCCGTTTTTGAAAAACTCGGTAAAAACCTTTGCAACGGTTATCTCGCCTGCGCCGTAATAACCGCCCGACGCCTTATAAAAAATGACATACGGTATTGCCGCAACAATGAACGGAACAAGAATTTTTGCAAATCTTTTTGTAAAAAAGCCGTCGAGATAGCTTTTTCCTTTGTTCATATACTGATACATCAGTCCGTAGCCCGAAAGGAAAAAGAAAACCTTTACTGCATCATCGCCCTGACAAACCGACAAAAGCTTGATGTTGACATTCAAATACTCTAAGCTGAAATGAAAAAGCACCACATCAAGCGCCATTATTCCGCGCAGGATGTTAGTTCTTTCAACAGAAAGATAATCGCTGTATAGTCCGTCTTTGTTAAACGAGATTTTATATAAAAGAAGAAGGATTACGGGAATCAATACTAAATCAGTCATTATTCACTCTCCTTAAATACCACTCAACAGTGTTTTTTATTCCGGTTTCAAAATCAACCGCAGGCTCAAAGCCTGTATCCCTTTGCAAATCGGTTATATCTGCGCAAAGGTACATAACCTGATTTGGAAAATAGTCGACAGCGCCGAAATTGCATTTTGCCTCAGGTGCTGTAATATCACGGATAGTTGTAATATACTCCTTAAGGCTTTTTGTCTGTCCTGAGCCTATGGTATAAATTGCGTCGGGCTTTCCCTTTTGAGCAACAAGATAAAACGCATTTGCAATATCACCGTTGTAGCAAAAATCCCATTGCTGTTCGCCCTTTGTAAAATCACAGTCCTCGCCGTTTAAAAATTTAATTATTGTGCTCATAACCATAGTATGAGCGCCGTCGCCGGGACCGTATGCAGACAAAATCCTGCACCAGTTATGACGAATACCAAGCTGATTGCAGAGAATTCTGCTCATTTTTCCGGAGGCAAGCTTTGCAATACCGTAGCCGTTGTCGGGATTGGTGGGAGAATCGGGAGCGACTCTTGTACCGTTTGGCAGTCTGCCGTTTTCTGCCTGACTGCCTGCACCGACAAAAACCTCACATCCGAAGCGGTGAGCAAGCTTAACAGCCTCAAGCTCATTTTTTATGTTGTTTGTCTGCAAAAACATATCGTTTCTGTCCTTGCCGTAGGGTCCTGCCCACGCAAGATGAAAGAAGGCGTCATATTTTTCGTTGTCGGTGTTTTGAAAATCTGCCATTTCATCAAGCGAGCAATATGCAATTTTGACAAGCGGGCTTTTCGGTATTTTATCAACTCTGCCCTCCCTGCGCACAAGCACAAGCACCTCAACATTTTCGCTTATTAACTTGTTTACAAGGGCGGTACCGACAGCGCCGGTTGCACCCGTTATAATCGCTTTTTTCATATTATTTGTCTTTCTCTTCCTTTTTCTTGGCTCTGAATGCCCAGAATTTGTTGAGTATAAAATTGAGCGGAATTGTTATAAACAGGTTGATAACAGGTGCAACATAGTCGCTTATGTGGCAAATTGATGTGAAGAACCACAAAAGCACATTATGAAGCAGAAGCCCTGTTCCTGCATAGGACATAAACAGCTTAACAAATGCGGCAAAGGGAGAACGCTCCTCCTTTTCCTCTTTTTTGAACACATAGCTGTTATTCCAATAAAACGCATTAACAACGCTCAAAACAAATCCGATTACGCTTGCAACATATTTGTTGCAGTTAAACGGCAGAAGAATATAGTATGTGGCATAGGATATTACTGTGTTTGAAAGTCCGACAAGCCCGAACTTTACAAACTGAACAAAGCCGTTCCACACATCGTCGCTGATTTCTTTTTTAGTTATCCTTGTAAACGCCCTGCGAAACCAATCCATAATTGCTTTTATTATGTGCCAGCACCAACGGGCAATCTTTATTATCATAGCAAAAATCCTTAAAAAATTTATTGTTCAAGCGGTTTGATAAACATATTTTCAAGCAATTCCTCTCTCGGAAGGAAGGGTGCCAAATCCTCAAGCGGAGGACTTACAATCGTACCGTCCTCAAGCCTTCTCGCACTGCTCTTTGGCTCCCACACCTGTGTTGTGTCGGTAAAGATTTCGCAAAAAGCAAAGCCCTCCTGTGAAAGCACCTTATCAACCGTTTCCTTCATTTCGTCATTATTGTGAGCACTGTAATACGGATAGTCGAATGCCTTTGCAATAAGCTCAAAGCTTGGGAAGGTAAGGTCATTTGACTCGGGACCGATACCAACCTTTGTGTGCTCGCTGAAAATATTTTGCTGTGTAATTCTTATTGAATGATAGCCCTGATTGTTAATCAGGAATATTTTTATGGGGAGCTTGTTTGTAACGATTGTCTGAAGCTCCTGAAGATTCATCATAATCGAGCCGTCACCCTCAAGACAGATTGTGTCCTTTCTGCCGTCGGCAACACAAAGGCCGATTGCGGCAGGAAGTCCGTAGCCCATGCTTGCAATTGCGCTGTTGATGATAAATCTTGTGTTCTTCTTAATTGTGTAATTTTGATGTCCCACTACACAGCAGGCACCGTTTGAAACAGCGGTATAGCTTTCCTCGGGAAGAGAGTCACTCAAATACTTAACAAACGCAAAAACATTTGCAAATTCTCCGCCGTTGTTCCAATGTCTTTCAAGTGTAACGGGATATTTCTTTTTCCAGTTAAGGCAGGCATCAAGCCATTCCTGATTGTCAAACACCTTTTCATCTGCATACTTGTTTACAGCAGTCAAAAAATCCTTTGCGTCTGCCCAAATACGAGTGTCAACATGAATTGTGTGCTTCATCATTTCCGACTTGTCGATATCGACCATAATAACCTTTGCCTCTCTTGCCCAGGTTTCATAGCCGTAACCAACCTGACGGATTGAAATACGGGTGCCGATTGCGATAACAAGGTCCGAATTCTGCACTGCAAAATTGCCTGCACGGTCGCCCATATTTCCGCCCCTGCCGACATAAAGCGGATTGTCATTTTCAATCAAATCAACGCTGTTCCAATATGTTGCAACAGGAACATTTAGCTTTTTTATTGCCTTTTTAAATTCCTCATATCCGCCCGAAAGACGAATACCTCCGCCTGCATAAATTACAGGTCTTTTTGCATTTTTTATCTGCTCTAAAACATCCTTTACGGTATCCTCGTCAACAGGAGGCGGAAGCTCGGCGTCATCCTCTGACGGATCATATCCTCTAAGGTCGTCTGTTTCAATAACCGTGCCCTGAATATTTACAGGCACATCAATCCAAACGGGACCGGGTCTGCCTGTTGTTGCAAGATGAAGCGCCTTTTCGCAGGCATATCGAATATCCATCGGATCCTCAATCATCGTTGCATATTTTGTCATCTGCTCAACAGATTTAACTATATCGTATTCCTGGTCGCCGAGTGAACGCAGATTGATTTCGGGATTGAGCTTTTTTGCATATCTTGCAGTAGTTGTGTACTTAACCTGACCGGAAACAATAAACATCGGGATTGAATCAAGCCAACCTCCGCACACACCCGTGAGTGCATTTATTCCTCCGGGGCCTGATGTAACACAGACTAATGCTATTTTATTTTCAAGCCTTGCATATGCTTCGGCGGCAATTGCACAAGCCTGCTCGTGATGATTGTATGTGCAATGAAGCCCCGCCTGATGACCAAAGGCATCGTTAAGGTGCATTGCTCCGCCGCCCACTACTGTAAACGCGTCTGTAATTCCGTTGTCAACGAGAAACTGCGCGATATAGTTTGAAACCTTTATTTTCATTTCTTCACCTCTTGTTTTATCGGTTGCAAATGCGATATTTACAAAAGCAAGCTTTACCCCTGAAAACAGAGGTAAAGCTTATTAAAATTACGGCATTAAATTATAAATTGCAGGCCTCAATGATTGTCTTTGCCATATAATCAATCATTTCGTCGGTCATACCGGGATATACACCAATCCAGAAGGTGTTATTCATAATGCTGTCGGTAACAGAAAGGTCGCCGATTACACGGTAGCCCGTGCCTGCCTTTCTCATTTCGTCAAAAACGGGCTGCTTTGTAATATTGCCTGCAAAAAGCATTCTTGTCTGAACGCCGTGGTCCTCGCAATACTGAACAACAGTATTCTTTGAGGTGCCCTCCTTACATGTGATAAGGAAGCCGAACCAAGACGGCTTGCTGTTTGCACAGGGCTCGGGAAGAATGAGCTTGTCTGCAACAGGCTCAAGTGCCTTGCGAAGTCTGTCAAAATTATGACGGCGTCTTTCAACAAAGCTTGGGAATTTTTCAAGCTGGGCACAGCCTACTGCTGCCTGCATTTCTGTTGCTTTAAGGTTAAAGCCGAAATGGCTATAAACATACTTGTGGTCATAGCCGAGCGGAAGCTCGCCGTACTGCTTGTCAAAGCGGTGGCCGCAAAGGTTGTCCATACCTGACGGACAAACGCAGTCGCGTCCCCAGTCACGCATTGAGCGTGCAATCTTGTTAAGAAGCGGGTCATTTGTATAAACAGCACCGCCCTCACCCATTGTCATATGGTGCGGAGGATAATAGCTTGATGTTCCGATATCACCGATTGTACCTGTGAATTTCTCCTCGCCGTCGATTGTATATTTACTTCCGAGAGCGTCGCAGTTATCCTCAATCAGCCAAAGATTATGCTTTGTGCAGAAATCCTTAACTGCCTTAAGGTCAAACGGATTGCCGAGGGTATGCGCAATCATAACAGCCTTTGTCTTGTCGCTGAGCGCAGCCTCAAGCTGAGTAACATCAATGTTATACTGCGGAATTGTAAGGTCAACAAATACCGGCACGGCACCGTACTGAATAATCGGTGCAACTGTTGTCGGAAAGCCTGCTGCTACGGTGATAACCTCGTCACCTCTGTTAACTCTCCTGTCGCCGAGAAGCGGTGATGTGAGAGTTGCAAAAGCAAGAAGATTTGCAGATGAGCCTGAGTTTACAAGCGAAACATACTTAACACCGAGATATTTTCCGAATTCCTTTTCAAACTTATCGCAATATCTGCCTGCGGTGAGCCAAAACTCAAGAGCAGAGTCAACAAGATTTGTCATTTCCTTGCTGTCAAACACACGGCTTGCATAAGGAATTCTGTCGCCCTCCTTGTAGGGTGGCTTTGTTTTGTAGGTGTCGCAGTATTCTGCTACCATTGAAAGTATTTCTTCTTTTGCCTGTGATTCTGTCTTATTCTCAAACATTCAGTTAGTCCTCCAAATTGAAAAATTCGTTGATTTGCTTGTCCATAACGGCAGAAATATCTCCGCCGTCAAAATATATTTTTGTCCACTCAACAATCTTTTCGACTGCCTCCTCAACAGTCCATCTCGGCTGCCAGCCGAAGGTGGTTTTAACCTTAGTGGTGTCAAGCCTGAGGAAATTAGCCTCGTGAACTGCATTTGCCTCGCTGACATCCTTCCACTCGGCACCGTCGCCCCAAAGCCTGCAAAACAGAGTAACAAGGTCGCCTGTTGTACGGCAGTCGGAATCGTTGGGTCCGACATTGTAGTAGCCCTGAAGCTCGGGATTTTTATATTGCTGTTCAACAATCATAAGATATATCTTGAGAGGCTCAAGAACATGCTGATAAGGTCTTGTTGAAAGCGGATTTCTTACAATAATAGTTTCGCCCTTTTCAACAGCTCTTACACAGTCGGGAATAATTCTGTCGTTTGCAAAATCACCGCCGCCGATTACATTGCCGGCGCGTGAGGTTGAAACAGCAACTCTGCCGTCTGTGAAAAACGATTTTTTATAGCTGTGAGTTACAAGCTCAGAGCAGGATTTACTGTTTGAATACGGGTCATAGCCGTCAAGCGGCATATCCTCTGTAAACGCAACATTTGTTTCCTGATTTTCGTAAACCTTGTCGGTTGTTATGTTAAGGAATGATTTAACACATTCGTTAAGCCTTACGCACTCGCAGATGTTAACCGTACCCATAACATTTGTTTCATAGGTATATACGGGCAATTTGTAGCTGTCGCGTACAATCGGCTGAGCCGCAAGGTGAAATACGAGCTCCGGCTGTTCCTTTTCAAAAACCTCCTTGAGCTTATCAAGGTCGCGGATGTCGGCAATGTATGAGGTCATCTGCTTTTCGATACCCGAAAGCTCAAAAAGGCTCGGATTTGTCGGCGGCTCGGTTGAATAGCCTACCACCTGAGCACCTGCATTGATTAGTATTTTGCAAAGCCAAGAGCCCTTAAAGCCTGTGTGACCTGTTACAAGAACCTTTTTTCCTTTGTAGAAAGATAAATCCATATTTTACCAAACCTTCCAGGGAGCAGTACCGTTCTCCCACATTTCTTCAAGCTGTATCTTCTCACGAAGAGTATCCATAGGCTTCCAGAAGCCGTTATGAATAAATGCGTCAAGCTCGCCGAGCCTTGCAACTGTTTCAAGAGGCTCTTTTTCAAATACTGTTGAATCACCCTCGATATAGTCAAAGATTTTCGGCTCAAGAACCATAAAGCCTGCGTTAATTCTGCTGCCGTCCATATCACTCTTTTCGCGGAAGGACGAAATGGTAAGGTCGTCCTCGATACCAAGACAGCCGAAGCGCTGACCAACCGAAACAGCAGTCATTGTGGCAATATGACCGTGCTCCTTATGGAACTTAACAAGCTCGTCAATATTTACATCGGAAACACCGTCGCCGTATGTAAGCATAAACGGCTCGTCACCGATATATTCCTGTATTCTCTTTACTCTGCCGCCGGTCATTGTGTTAAGTCCCGTATCAACAACAGTAACCCTCCACGGCTCAGCGTGCTCTGAATGAACAGTCATTTTGTTTGACGCAGTAAAGTCAAATGTAACATCCGAGCAATGCAAAAAGTAGTTTGCAAAGTATTCCTTGATTGCATACTGCTTGTAGCCTGCGCAGATAATGAAATCATTGTAGCCGTAGTGAGAATAGGTTTTCATAATGTGCCAAAGGATAGGATAACCGCCGAGATCAATCATCGGCTTAGGCTTGTTTTGGCTTTCCTCGCTGATACGAGTACCGAAACCGCCTGCAAGAATAACAACTTTCATTTTTTACCTCCGTATCCACGAAAAACATAATTTTCGTAAATAATATATAATTATTCAATTACAGTTTACCACACAGACATATAAATTTCAACACAAAAATACATATATTGTGGTATTCAAACGCTCTGACTACTGCTCATATTTTCAGTATGCTCAGCACCGAAAGGATAATCGGAACGGCATATACTGCCACAGCCCCTGCAAAAAAAGCGAAATTATACAGTACATCAACTGCACAAGCGATTTTTGAAAGACTGAATTTTCTTCTCAAAAGCACACAAAGGGCGATTATCACCGCAGAAGCAATACTGATAACAGCTCCTGATTTCAGCCCTGTCGGGATAAAGGTCATTGAAATGTCGTTTTTGCCGTCTGTCAGTTCAACTGCGCTGAACACACCCAAAACGGACTGTACGCCTTCGCTTTCGCCGTTTACCCTTGCCTGCCAGCAGCCGTTATACTGAAGCGGTAAAAACAGTACCTTATCCTGCGCAGAATTAACACTTGCCGTAAGCGAATAATTTTTTGCAGTCACATTTGAATTTTCAGCATAATCCGTGCAAAGCGCTTCAAGCTTGTTTAAATCAAGCAATCCGACCTCGCACATAAAATTTTTATTTACTTCGGCATTTTCGCCCTTGTCATTTTGGCGAAAATCCTTTTGATCTTCAAATTTTCCGTTTTTTAATACAAGCTTAATTTCTACGGTGCTGTCCCCGAATTCGCCAAGGCATATCAGATTTCTGTTAAGCCTGCCGGGGAATTTTGCATTTTTGTTTTGGTCAACCGTCGGGATTCTCACCTTTTCTCCGTTGACATAAACAACAACCCCGTTTGCACCCTCAAGCCTGAAATATGCAGTTGTATCGGGCTTAGACTTAAAGGTGTATGTTTCCGTGTTACCGTCAATTGAAGCAAGAGTGAGTCCGCCGTCGCAAACAAGCTCTCCTCCCTCCCGAGAAATGCACGAATAAAGCTCGTTGTTAAGCGCCTTCCAGTCGGCGCCGTTCATATCAATATCAAGAATGCTCTTATCAGCAATCACCCCGTAGGGCAAGGTGTATTTGCAGGAATAATAGTGATAGCCTCCTGCCTTGTCAATTTCATCATACAGAGCAGTCGACTCCTCTTTTACGGACAAAACATTTGTTACTCCCAAAAGCGCGTCGGTAAATGCCGTTCCGCCGCTGTCGTGCAGACGGGTGTACTCTCCGCTGTATCCCAAGGCAATCAAGGATTGCTGGACATTTGACGGAATGAGATGTGTCCAATCCGAAAGAGTTGCTCTTTGCATTACTGTACCGTAATTGCAGTTAAGCGTTGTGCCTATCGTTTTTATTCTTTGAGTTTTCGACTCTTCAATATCAAGCTTTCTGACAAGCTGTTGCGATTTTGAAATATATGCCGGCGAATGCTCCTTTGCAAGCTGATCGGTCTGCCAATACGGAATAAACAACGAGGAAAGAACCGTCACCTCTGCAAGAATAACCGAGCATATCACCCTGTAATCCGCTGCTTTGTTTTTTGATGACAGCAAAAGCAGATAAATCACCGTTAAAGCAGGTATTGCAAATATACACGCATATTGCCACTCAAACACAGCGTCAAGCTTTTTTATGCTCAAAAATACTGCAACAAAAAGTGCAAAAAGCAAAGCAACGCTCGTTAAAATTATTATTGCCCTTTTTTTGCCTTTTTGCTCGTTGTCCGCTCTAAACAATACAAGCGACCTTGAATAGTGACCGCCCGCCCAAATAAAGCCAAAGCTCAGCGCATATCCCATTCGCATCGGAAAATACTTATAATCGCCGAAATGCATCATAAGATTTGCTCCCTCGCAGACAATCAATACTGCAAGAAGCAAAATGTTGATAACAAAAAAGGCGTTTGTTTTTTTGTTTTTTCTGTTTTTTGAAATTCCCAAAATAATGATTGCAAGAGGAAGTGCAATACAAAACAGCATTGCCCATTTGTCAAAGCTTTTGCACTCGGTTGTTCCTGCAATTTCAAGATACTGCCTTATTATTGCAGAAAAGTCAAAGCCGGACCTTTCAATAAAGCGACCGCTCGAAAAGGTCTGTATAAGCTTTGGAAGCAAAAATACAGCCGAAACGCCCACCGCAAGCACGGTTGAAGCACCCAGAGTGAGTGCTCTCTCTTTTCTGATTTGCGGATTTACGCAAAGCCTTAAATAAAGCCACGACATAAAAAACATATAGAAAAGTGCAATCAAAAAAACATAATAACCGCACATCAAATTGAGCACAACAAGCACAATATACCAAAGGGATTTCCCCTTTTTCATCAGTTCAAGCCACGCCAGCATCAGCAAAGGAAAAAGAAAAACCGTATCCTGCCAGGCGTTTGTGTAATACATAACGGAAAAACCGCAAAACGCATAGCAAAGAGATAATACCACCGAGAAAAACTGCGACGCTTTTTCTCCCCTTCTCAAAAAAAGACACGCTGAAAATGCCGAGGCGCTGAAAAGCATTACCACATAAAGCGACATTGCCTTGCCCACAAGCCTTCTCGGAATCACAAGAAGCGCAAGCCAAAATAACGAAAGTGATGCGGTCGAGTTATTAACTCCCATTCCCGAATACCAATTAAACCAAAGGGGTACCTCATCACTGTGAATTGCATCCCATATGTGATAAAAGCCGGGAATAATGCCCTGTGCCATATCGTAATATTCAACATTATTGTCACCAAACGGAAAAATACCGCCGACAACATAGACCGCAAGCAAAGCAACAGCCGTTATAAACGGAGCCGCCGCATAACAGCCGTATGTCCTCGCTGCGTTTAAAAGCTTATTTTTCATTAGTCAGTTCCTTAATAAAATCAGTTCCTTGACAAGCGCAAAAATTTCTCTGAGCAGGAATGTCGAAAGCAACACAAACGGCGTTTTTGAGCTTAGCGAGCACGCCACAAGACCGTATCTTTTGCAGATTATCTCTGCACGCCTTGAATGATAATCGGAGGTTACTACCGTTACCTCTTTTTTCAGGTTAAGCCTGTTTATTATCTCAAGCGAAAATCGGATATTCTCATCGGTTGTCGTTGAACGGTCCTCGCAAATCAAGCGGGATTCGTCAATGCCCCTTTCAGCCAAAAGCCGTTTCATACAAAACGCCTCCGAAACCGCCTCGTCAGCGCCCTGTCCGCCACTCAAAACGGCGACGGCATTAGGATTTTTGCAAAGATATTCGTATGCCCTTTCAACCCTTTTAACAAGTGCAAGGCTCGGCTCATATCCCTTTACCCTGCACCCCAAGACTATTACAACATCCGTGCCCCTGCTTCTTTTCGGCGTAAGCATTACTGCCGTAAATAAGCCAACAATTATAACAATCACCGAAATTCCCAAAGCAACGGCAATGCCTTGAAGCTCTCTGCCAAAAAGGTCATACAAAAGTCCTGTCACAAAATATATCAAGCCCAGCACAATTCCGGCAACAGAGCCGAAATTGAACACATCCTGAAATATCGGAAGAATAAATAAAGTCAGAATAATAATTCCTGCTGTGAGAAAAACAATTTTCATTTATTTTTTCGGGATTATCCTGTCCTTACCGCCCATATACATACGAAGTGCCTCGGGAATAAGCACGCTTCCGTCCGCCTGAAGATTGTTTTCAAGGAATGCGATAAGCATTCTCGGCGGTGCAACAACGGTATTGTTTAAGGTATGAGCAAGATAATTTCCGTTTTCACCCTTTACTCTTATTTTAAGTCTTCTTGCCTGTGCGTCTGTAAGGTTTGAGCATGAGCCAACCTCAAAATATTTCTGCTGTCTCGGTGACCAAGCCTCAACATCAACTGATTTAACCTTTAAATCCGCAAGGTCGCCCGAACAGCACTCGAGAGTTCTAACAGGAATGTCAAGACTTCTGAAAAGGTCAACGGTATTCTGCCAAAGCCTGTCAAACCACATTTTTGACTCCTCAGGCTTGCAGACTACTACCATTTCCTGCTTTTCAAACTGATGAATTCTGTAAACGCCTCTCTCCTCAATACCGTGAGCACCCTTTTCCTTTCTAAAGCAGGGTGAATACGAGGTGAGAGTTTTCGGAAGCTCCTCCTCGGGAGTAATTGTATCAATAAACTTTCCTATCATAGAATGCTCAGATGTACCGATAAGATAGAGGTCCTCGCCCTCGATTTTATACATCATAGCATCCATTTCCTCAAAGCTCATAACACCGGTAACAACATTTGACCTAATCATAAACGGAGGCACTACATAGGTAAAGCCTCTGTCAATCATAAAATCTCTTGCATAGCTGATTACTGCGCTGTGAAGCCTTGCAATATCGCCCATAAGATAGTAAAAGCCGTTTCCTGCAACTCTGCCCGCAGCCTCAAGGTCGATACCGTCAAAGCTCTCCATAATATCCGTATGATACGGCACCTCAAAATCGGGAACAACAGGCTCTCCGTAGCGCTCAACCTCAACATTTTCGCTGTCATCCTTACCGATAGGCACCGACTCGTCAATGATGTTGGGAATCGTCATCATTATTTCGGTAACCCTTTCGTTGAGCTCCTTTTCCTTAACGGCAAGCTCCTCAAGCTCGTTAGCCTGAGCAGTTACCTGCTCGCGGATTTGCATAGCCTCGTCCTTTTTGCCCTGAGCCATCAAAGCGCCTATCTGCTTTGAAAGCTTGTTTCTGTTTGCGCGAAGCTCGTCCGCCTTGCACATAGCTGCGCGTCTTTCCTCATCAAGTGCAATAACCTCGTCAACGAGAGGAAGCTTTTTATCCTGAAATTTCTTTTTAATATTTTCCTTAACGATATCGGGATTTTCCCTTAAAAATTTAATGTCAATCATCTTTTATTCTCCTAACTTATTTGCAATTTCCTTTAAATCCTCGGCAGAATAAAACTCTATTTCAAGAGTGCCCTTTCCTCTGCCGTTATATACCTTAACCTTTCTGCCGAGCGCCTCCGTAAGTGAAAGCTCAACCTCGTCATAAAAGGCATCCCTGCGCTTTGAGCGTGAACGAGCGGTAACTCCTGCTTTTTCAGCCATTTTTGCAAGACGCTCAACATCACGGACGGTCAAATTGTTTCTGATTATATTCTGCGCAGCCTCGTAAATCATTGCCTCATTGTCAAAGGCAAGCAGTGCACGAGCGTGACCTGCGGAAATCTCGCCGTTTCTCGTCATATCGCGCACCTCGGGCGGTAATTTTAACAGCCTGAGTGAGTTTGCAATAGCAGGTCTTGACTTGCCAACTGAAACAGCAACCTCCTCCTGAGTAAAGCCGCATCTGTCAATAAGTGCCTGCAAGCCCTCTGCCTCTTCTATCGGATTTAAGTCCTCTCTTTGCAGGTTTTCGATAATGGCAATCTCCATTGTTTCAACATCGGAAAGCTCCTTGATAACAACGGGAACCTCCTTTAAGCCTGCAATTCTTGACGCTCTCCAGCGTCTTTCACCTGCAACAAGCTGATATCCTCCGCTTGGAAGCGGTCTTACAAGAAGCGGCTGCAATACTCCGTGCTGAGTAATACTGTCGGCGAGCTCCTGAAGAGCACCCTCGTCAAAGGTCTTTCTCGGCTGCTCTTTATTTGGAACAATTTCGTTGAGCGGTAATGTATTTGTTGCCATCATATCGTCAACGGAATTTTCAAGCATAAGTGCACCGAGGCCTTTTCCCAAACCTGATTGTTTCTTAGCCATTTTCTCCTCCTTGATTTATTATTATTGTCTTTTTAAAAATTCGTCTGTAAATTTTTTATAAGCAAAGCTCGGCTTTGAATATTTTTCATAATATAATACCGGCTTTCCAAAGCTCGGTGCCTCGGCAAGCTTAACGCTTCTCGGTATCATGGTTTTGTACGCTTTATTCGGAAAATAGCTGTTAACCTCGTCAATGACCTGACTGTTTAGCTTGAGTCTGCTGTCGTACATTGTAAACAAAACGCCTTCAAGCTCAAGGTTTTCATTATAATGCTGTTTAACTGTTCTTACTGTGCCGACAAGCTGACTGAGTCCCTCAAGTGCATAATATTCGCACTGAAGCGGTACTATAAGCGTGTCCGAGGCTGTTAAAGCATTAAGACTTAAAAGGCCTAAGCTCGGCGGACAATCTATTATTATGTAATCATAGTCCATAACAATAGGTGCCAAAGCCTTTTTCAGCACCTTAAACCTGTTTTCGTTGTCTGCAAGCTCAATTTCTGCGCCTGCAAGGTTCATATCGGCAGGAAGAAGCCAAAGATTTTTAAAATCCGTTTTGATTACGGCGTCCTTTGACGGTACATCGTCGATAAGGATATTGTAGCTTGAAGCCTCTATCTGTCCCTTATCCACACCGACACCGCTCGTAGAGTTACCTTGAGGGTCAACATCAACAAGCAAGGTCTTTTTACCTTTTAAACCTAATGCGGCGGCAAAGTTAACGCAAGTGGTAGTTTTGCCCACTCCGCCTTTTTGATTGAATATTGATACGGTTTTTCCCATAACAACACCTCCGTGCTCTCAATTATACTACAAGCAGGGGAATAGGACAAGAGGTTTCACGTGAAACATTTAAATTATTTTTTGAAAATTGTGTTGACAGAGAAGAGCTACACTATATATAGATGTTTCACATGAAACATTGCTTTTTTCATTAAAACAGTTAATTTTCATATTTTTTAGCCTAAACAATGCGTTTTAAACACAGTTTATATGAAATTCTATATATAGTATAAGTGTTTCATATGAAACACAATTCAAAAAAGCTATATAAAAGCAGAAAAAACGAGCTTTCGCCCGTTTTTTCCGCGTGATGAAAAGAGGAGAATATGTTAAAACGGTTTCCCGTTTTAAGCAGAATTGATGCGCCCCTGCGCTTGCTTCGGTATTCTTACCCTGTATTCAATGTATTCTTCTGTTTCTGTCTTGTCTGATTCGGCGTCAATTCCTGCGTCCTTCATTGCCTTAATGGCTTTGTCGACGGTATTTACAAAAATTCGCACATCCTTATATATACGCACAACATTTTGCCTGTGCTTAACCTCTTTATTTGTCAAAGAGTCAATATAAGCCTCTGTCTGCTCAACATTCAAGTGCCTTTCACTGATTACCTTAAGGCTTGTCCACATATCCTTTTCGTTGTCGATTTTAAGAAGCGCTCTTGCGTGACGCTCTGTAAGCCCTTCTTTTTCGATAAAATATCTTACATCGGCAGGTAATCGCAGTAATCTCAGCTTATTCGACAGCGCCGACTGACTTTTTCCGAGCTTCTTTGCTATCTGCTCCTGCGTCATACCGAAGTGGTTCATAAGATGACCGATTGCGACAGCTTCTTCAAAAAAGCCAAGGTCGCTTCGCTGAATGTTCTCTAATATCGAAAACACCGCGCTTTGCTCGTAATCGCAGTCGATTATTACACAGGGAACTGTTTGCCTGTTGGCAAGTATAGACGCCCTGAGCCTGCGCTCTCCGGCAACAATCTCATAGTAGTCGCTGTTATTTATCTGCCTGCACAGCAAGGGCTGGAGAACGCCGTTTTCCTTTATGGAGTCAGCAAGTGAAAGCATGTCCTCACTTTTAAACTGCTTTCTCGGCTGATAGGGGTTTGGAAGTAATTTTTCAGTAGGTATCTGCACTATATTTTCCACTTACCTCAGCTCCTTGTCTAAACTATACCACAATGTTTCAAATAAATAAAGGATTTCTCGTCGGGAGAAATCCTTTCCATTTGACATTTTATTCTGTTTTCACAACGGCTTGGTGTCTATTTTTTTAGACTTTCTTGGGTATTTTGTCGGAGTCTGCGATACTTTTCTTACAATAATAATGCTTCGTCCATCGCCGTTTGGAAGGGTATATTCATCAGCCTTTGCAACCTCGCCGCCAAGAGTCTTGATAGCGTTTTGTGCATTTTCAAGCTCCTGCATACCGCTTGAGCCTTTCAGTGAAACAAAGAGCCCTCCAACCTTAACAAGAGGCAAGCAATATTCACAAAGCACATTGAGGGGAGCAACCGCTCTTGCTGTTGCGTAGTCAAATTTTTCGCGAAACTCAGCGTCCTTGCCGAGTATTTCCGCTCTTTCGTGAACACGCCTTGCGATAAGTCCCGTGTTGTTGAGAACATCCTTGATAAAGCCAATCCTTTTGCCCGAGCTATCTACAAAGGTAACATCAACGGTATCGGGATTTGCAAAAAGCAGGGGAAGTCCGGGGAAGCCTGCGCCCGTGCCGACATCTATAATTTGCTCGCCTTTTTTGAACTTAACATATTTCATTATGTAAAGACTGTCAATAAAATGCTTGATAACAATATCATCAGGCTCAGTAATAGCTGTGAGATTTACATGCTCGTTCCACCTTACAAGCCTCTCTGCATATGTATCAAATCTGTCGGCGCCGTAATCGCCGAGGTCTATTTGAAGCTTCTTTGCTTCGTTAATCAGTAATTCATAATCAATCATAATGTCTCCAATATTATATTCAGCGCCGCAATGTCGGCAGGATTTACACCGCTTATTCTGCTTGCCTGACCGAGATTTTCAGGTCGAACGGCAGAGAGCTTTTCAACCGCCTCAAGTCTTAATCCCTTTAAAGAGGAATAGTCGATTGAGTCGGGGATTTTTTTGCACTCTATTCTGCGCATTTCCTTAATCTGCTGCTCCTGTCTTGCTATATATCCCTCGTATTTGACAGAAATTTCAACCTGCTCGAATACAGCCTTAGGCAAATCGGGGCGGTCATCGTCAACAGGAGTCAACGCCTTGTAGGTTACCTGCGGTCTTTTTAACAGCTCAATCATTTTGCAGCCTCGCTCAAGAGGTGCAGTACCGCAATCAACAAGTATTTTTTGCAGAGCGTCGGAAAGGGGAATTGACTTGTTGGTAATTCTTTCTCTTTCCTTTTTGATTTGCTGTTCCTTAACTACAAATTTATCATATCTTTCCTGTGAAATCAAGCCTATTTTGTAGCCTGTCGGTGTCAGTCGGAAATCTGCGTTATCCTGCCTGAGCACTAAACGGTACTCACTGCGGCTTGTCATCATCCTGTACGGGTCTGTGCAGCCCTTTGTTACAAGGTCATCAATAAGAGTACCGATGTACGAGCCTCCTCGGTCAAGAATCATCGGCTCCTTGCCCTGAATTTTGAGTGCAGCATTGATTCCGGCAACAAGCCCCTGCGCCGCAGCCTCCTCATACCCGCTTGAGCCGTTGAACTGACCTGCACCATAAAGCCCGTCAAGGTCGTTAAATTCGAGAGTAGATTTGAGCGCTGTCGGGTCAACGCAATCATACTCGATCGCGTATGCAGTACGCATAACCTGTGCATGCTCGAGTCCGGGAATTGTGTGAATAAAGGCAAGCTGAACATCCTCGGGCAATGAAGATGAAAGCCCCTGAAGATAAAGCTCCTCGGTGTTAAGTCCGCACGGCTCGATAAAAAGCTGGTGCCTTTTTTTATCGGCAAAGCGCACAATCTTGTCCTCAAACGACGGACAGTATCTCGGTCCCTTGCCTTCGATTTTTCCCGAATACATAGGACTTCTGTGCAGATTATCAAGAATTATCTGCTTTGTTTTTTCGTTGGTATATGTTATGTGACAGCACACCTTGTTTTCGGGCGGTGTCTGCGTTTCAAAGCTGAAGGGAACAGTTTCCTCGTCGCCCTCCTGAACTTCGAGCTGAGAAAAATCAACCGATTTTCTGTTAACCCTTGACGGCGTTCCTGTCTTAAATCTGCGAAGCGGAATGTCAAGTCTTTTCAAAGCCCTTGAAAGCTCGGTTGACGGAAACATTCCGTCCGGACCGCTTTCGTATGAAACATCACCGATGTAAACCCGTCCGCCGAGGAATGTGCCCGTTGCAAGGATTACCGCCTTTGCTGTGAATACAGCCTCAAGCTTTGTCTTTACCTGCCACAAGCCGTCATCTCTTTTGATAATATCAACGATTTCGCCCTGACGGATATCAAGGCTTTCCTGAAGCTCAAGCGTGTGCTTCATTCCTGCGGAATACTCCCGTCTGTCAATCTGCGCCCTGAGTGAATGAACGGCAGGACCCTTGCCGAGATTTAACATTCTTGTCTGGAGCGAATACCTGTCCGCCGCCTTGCCCATTTCTCCGCCGAGAGCGTCGATTTCTCTTACAAGATGTCCCTTTGAGGTACCGCCGATTGACGGATTGCAGGGCATATTTCCCACCCAGTCGAGATTGATTGTGAACACGGCTGTTTTGCAACCAAGGCGCGCAGAAGCAAGGCACGCCTCTATACCTGCGTGTCCTGCACCGATTACTATTACATCATAACTGTCAGAAAAATATTCCACGCCTTCACAGCCTTTCTTTATTGGTTAACAAACTGAATTGAATATAATAAGCGTAGGGCAGGGGTTTACTCCTGCATATATATTATTTTACACTATTCGGCAAGAGCAAGCCCTTGCCCTACGATTTTTAAAATTAAACATTCTGATAAATTGATGGATTATTACCGTTACCCTAACGGAAAAAGACACAATTTATTTTCCCACGCAAAATCTGCTGAAGATATTATTTACTACCTCCTCGGAGGCTTTTTTACCCGTGAGAGAAAGAAGCGAGTCAACTGCGCTGTCAATCATAACATTTATCGCATCATATGTCACTCCTGCAAGTGCGCCGTCAAGCGCCTCGCAAATACTGTCATATGCATTTGAAACGCAAAGCTTCTGCCTTTTGTTTGCAAGTATGGGCTGAGAGGAATCAAAGCCGTCAACGCCGAGAACATTCTTTACCACTCTGCAAAGCTCGTCTGCACCGTGTGCATTTTTTGCCGAAATTACAACGGTGTTCTCAAAATTATTTTTAATATAATCAATGTCTGCCTTGGTTTCAAGGTCGGATTTGTTTATTACTGCAACACACCTTTTGCCCTTACAGCTATCAATGAGCATCATATCGTCGGTGTTAAGCTCTGCCGAGCTGTCAAACACCGCCAAAACAAGCGACGCTCCCTCTATTTTTTCAAGTGCCTTCTTTATTCCGATTGCTTCGACAATATCCTCGCTTTCTCTCAAGCCTGCAGTGTCCGACAGGTGAAGCACAAGGTTGTCAAGACGAACCGAATTTTCAACAATATCTCTCGTAGTTCCCTCAATATGAGTAACTATGCTCTTTTCCTTTCCCGAAAGCATATTCATAAGCGTTGACTTGCCGGCATTCGGTCTGCCTGCAATAACCGTGTCCACTCCCTGAGTCATTATAATTCCGTTTTCATAGTTTTCAAGAAGGGAGGAGAGGGAGTTTTTTGCACTTTTTAAGGTTTCAATAAGAGTGCTTTCCTCAAGCTCGGGTATTTCCTCGTCGGGATAGTCAACCCAAGCCGCCATTGAAGCACTGCAATCAATAAGAATATTCAAAACGCGGTCAATTTTATTGCTCAAAGAACCCTGAAGCATATTAAACGACGCCCTTGCCGCCTCCTGACCGCTTGCAGAAATAAGCGACGCAACCGCCTCGGCTTGTGCAAGGTCAATTTTTCCGTTTAAAAATGCTCTCTTGGTAAACTCTCCTGCCTGAGCAGGCACCGCACCCGCAGAAAAAACAGCCTCCAGAGTTTTTTCAACAATAAACATTCCTCCGTGAACAGAAAGCTCAACAACATCCTCACCGGTGTAGCTTTTCGGCGCACGGAAAACAAGAGCAACTGCATTGTCAAACGCTTCGCCGTCGCTGATTACATTGCCGTATTTTGCGGTGTAGCCCTTGAGCGCAGACAGGGGAGTGCCGTCCATTGAACAAAATACTCTTTGTGCAATCTCAACTGCATTATCTCCGCTTATTCTTATCACACCGATACCCGATATGCTGTTGCCTGTTGCAACTGCGGCAATTGCTTTTGACATATGGCTGCTCCTTTCTCAATAATCATATATTATATACATATTATATTAAACAGCGGACAAAAGTCCGCTGTTTGCTTTAGTCCTTATTGACTTCTATTTTACCGAACTTAGGAATTCCTGCTCTGTCAACCCTCTGTTCACGGTCAGGTGACGGTGCTGCAGGAGCTGAAGCGGCAGGCTTACGGCGGTAACCGCCCCTTCTTGAGTCGCGGTGCTGATACTTAACTCCGCCCTCCGGCTCAATAATAACCTTTCTGTCCATTCCGCTTCCTACCGAGCGGGAGGTAACACCCTCAATTTCCTGAACTGCTGTATGAATAATTCTTCTTTCATACGGATTCATTGGCTCAAAGGTGTATCTTCTTCCTGTTCTTAAAACATATGCAGCGTCCTTTTCGGCAAGTGCCCTGAGAGTTTCCTCTCTCTTTGCACGGTAGTCGCCGACATTAAGTGTAACTCTGACATATTTTTGAGTCTTGTTTTTGATAGCAAGACTTGTAAGATACTGAAGTGCGTCGAGTGTTTCGCCACGGCGTCCGATTATGATACCGTAATCCTCGCACTCAATAGTAATTTCAACCACACCGTCAACAACGGCGGCGCTGAGCTTAACATCTTCAATATTAAATCCGTCAAGTATTGTTTTAAGATATGCCTTTGCATATTCTAAATCAACATCTTTTTCGGTAATTTTTTCTTCCGGTTTTTCTGCCTTAGGTGCTTCCTTAGCTGTTGCAGGAGCCTTTTTCTCTGCCTGCTTTTTTGCGGGAGCAGAAGCCTTATCTGTTTTCTTCGGCTGAGACTTTTTTGCCTTTTTGCCGTCGTCATAGCTTGCTTTAACCTGAGCATCTGAGCCACCGAACAAGCCGAAAAACTTCTTTTTTTCAGGCATTGCAACAACTTCAATCTTAACATCTGCGCTTGCAGGAGCGTTAAGACCGATTTTTGCCGCTTCGGTTGCTTCCTCTATTGTTTTACCGGTGCCGATAAATTCCTTTATCATATAATCCTCCGATAATTATTTAATTTTCTTCATATTTTCTTCTCTTGAACGGCGCTCAATAGTGTTCTCAACCATAAGCCTTGCCTGAGTCTTTTTCGGTGGAAAGACCTTGAAAAGATAAATCTGCTGTAAAATTGCGATAATATTTGAAATAATCCAGTAGAAGCCGACAGCCGCTGTTACCTTGAACGAGATGTAGAATGAGAAAAACGGCATCATTAACATCATCATCATCATTGAACCCATCTGCTGACTTGCGGCAGGATTATTCTTTTTCTGAATAATTGTGGATACAACGCTTGAGCCGAGAGAGGTAACAAGACAGAGTATCGGAATAATAACGATAATTCCGTCCTTCCAATGAGGAATTGCGGTCATATCAAGACCGAAAAGTATCATTCCGTCACGGTATGCGGCGATATCTGCGCATCTTGCCTCTGTAAATACCTTAGGAAACTGCTCAACAAGAGTATCTCTGTAAGCATCGAAGTTTTCAAGAATTGCAAGCTGAAGGTAATTGCCCTCATAGCCCATATTCTTGACACACTCCATAATTTCCTTTGAGTAATCGTTAAAATTGCTCATTCCCAAAACATATGAAAGCGGATAATAAATTATACCGATGATACCCATAAGAAATACCATCTGAAACATCATCGGTCCGCAGCCCATCTGCATAGGATTATGTCCCTCACGGGCATAAAGCTCCTGCATTTCGCGGTTGAGCTTGTCCCTGTCCTTAGGCTCGGGATATTTTTTCTGGATTTTTTGAATTTTAGGCTGAAGCCTTGTTGTTCTCGCCATTGTCTTTTGCTGTTTAATGTTAAGCGGCAAAAGCATAAGACGAGTAACAAATGTAAAAATTATAATCGCAAGAAAATACTGATTGTTGAGAAGCTCCATAAGAAAGCCCATGCATACACCGAAAATCCAGTATAAAGGCTTAAATATAGCAGCTCCGTTCATAGCTGAAGAAGTAGCGAGTAAAATACTGTTCATTCTTTGTCCTCTTTGGTTTTCTTCGGGGGAACAGGGTCCCAGCCACCCTTAAAAAAGGGATTACACCTTAAAATTCTTAAAAAAGCAAGAAGTGTGCCCTTGAATATTCCGTGAATTTCAATTGCCTCAATCGCATACTGCGAGCAGGTCGGCGTATAGCGGCAGCTTCCGTGTGAAAATCTCGGGCTGATTGTCTGCTGATAGGTTCTGATAAAAAATATCATCACCCTTTTAATTAGCTTTGTCAATCTATTACTCCCAACAAAATAAAGTGGTTTTCCATTTCCGCCAAAACCTCCTGCATTTTTACCTGCGGGGTTTTAGACCTTGCAACAAAAACAAAGTCGTAATTGCCGTTAAGCCTCGGTTCAAGCTGTTCAAAGGCACTGCGGATAACTCGCTTAGCCCTGTTTCTTTTGACTGCCTTGCCGATTTTTTTGCTTGTGGTTATGCCGTAGCGCGTTTCGTTAAAACGGTTTTTTGACGCATAGGTCACAAGGCAGGACGAAGCCCTGCTTTTTCCCCTGTAATACAGACGGCGGAAATCCTTGTTCTCTTTTAAGGCTTTGCTTTTCACCTAATCACGCCCAATCAGTAATTAGTAAGAAAGCGACTTTCTGCCCTTTGCACGACGGCGGGCAAGTACCTTTCTTCCGTTTTTGGTTGACATTCTCTTTCTGAAGCCATGAACCTTCTGTGCATGTCTTTTTTTCGGCTGAAAAGTTCTTTTCATTTCTTTCACTCCATTCCAAAGACTAAACTTGTCTTAATCTTTATTTTCTCTGCACGGTATAGTGCAGGCAATTTATTGATTTTGCCGTACTCCTTTTTATTAAAGGGGGCACAGCTCCACAATATCGGTAAGTATTATATATTAAATCTGCAATACTTGTCAATAAAAAAATCAATAAACTTGTAATTAGTTAATTTATATATTATAATAGCACTATATATTGCGTACAACACTAAAGACAACAACAACTGCGGAGGTAAAAATATGCTTGGAATTATCGGAGCTATGGATGTCGAGGTTGATTTAATCAAAAATAAAATAACAAACAAAACCGTAAATACTATTGCCGGTGTTGAATATGTCTGCGGCTTTATTGAAAATGTTACGGTGTGCGTTGCATGCTGCTCGCCGGGAAAGGTGAATGCGGCGCTGTGCACTCAGGCAATGCTTGATAATTTTGATATCGACAGGCTCATCAATGTCGGCGTTGCCTGCTCGCTTGACAAAAGCGTGGTAATTAAAAATGTAGTCATTGCAAGCGATGTCTGCGAATATGACATTGACATCACGGCACTCGGCGAGCCGCGAGGCTTTATCAACGGTCTTAACACCGTAAAAATCAAAACCGACAGGGATTTATCCGAGCGTCTTGCCCGCACGGCAATCAACTGCGGAGAAAAAATACACATCGGCACGGTTGCAAGCGGTGACACATTTATTGCAGATTCAAAGCTCAAAAGCTTTCTCGCCGATGAATTCGACGCAATCTGCGGTGAAATGGAGGGCGGTGCAATCGGGCACACCTGTGCCTCAAACGGCGTTCCCTTTGCCGTTTTGCGCTCAATAAGCGACGGCGGTGACGAGGACTCGCAGCTTGATTACCCGACATTCAAAAAAATCGCCGCGGAAATTTCCACAGCGATTATACTAAGCTATATTAAGACCGAGCAAAACCAATATTCCTTATTCTAAAATAAAGGTGTTAAGAATGTGCTCCTCTGCTTTTTGAATCATTTTGTGAAGCGGTGTTTTCTCAAACATATCGCTTCCCGTTCTTGATTTATCCTCGATAAACACAAATTTTGCGTCCTCAACTGCAAGTGCCGCCGAGGCAAGCTCTCTGCCAAGAGCAAACTCAAGCTTGAAAAGCTCCTTGGGCAGTATTCCTGCCTTTGCCATTGTTATAGCACCTCTGTATGCACAAAGAGTATAATAATCAAGAACAAAATCCTTAACCTTGTTGTTGTCAACATTTATTAAATTAAGCAGATATTTTGTTGCCTGAACCAATGTGGAAAAGTCGGTTTCTCCGCCCTCGACCGAATCGTTAAGGTCGGTAAGGTCTACCCCGTTTCTTCGTTCGCTTACACCGAGAAGATAGTCTGTTGTAACACCGTAATACTCCCCACATCTGATTACAAAATCAAGACCGCATTCTCTTATTCCCTTTTCGTAATGGCTCAAAAGTGCCTGTGATATTCCCAAATCGCTTGCAGCTTTTTTCTGGCTGATGCCTCTTTCCTTGCGAAGCTGTGAAAGCTTGCTCGCAAATTTTGAAAGCTTTTCGCTTTTATCCGTTGCTTTATTCTCCATCAAAATTCCTCCGATTTATTACAGATAGTATTATATCACGATATTACTATTTGTAAAGTCGGAATTTCACATTGTTAATTTTTTGTAATATTTGGCTTAAAAAGGAGCTTTTAAAAATGAAATCCTACACTCTCTACCTTTTCCGTCACGGAATGACAAAAGGAAACTTAAACGCACAGTATATTGGGCATACGGATTTGCCTCTAACTACAGATAGTATATCAAGCCTTAAAAGCATCAAGGCAACAGAGCATTATCCCGAGGTTGATGCCGTCTTTTCATCACCGCTAAAAAGATGTAAGGACTCTGCCTCAATTATGTTTCATAAAAATAACATTATTGTAATAGATGACTTTATCGAATATAATTTCGGCGAATTTGAAGGACTGACCGCCGAGGATTTAAAGGATAACGAGGATTTTAAAAATTGGCTTAAGGGAGATATTCACGCGCGTGCACCCTACGGCGAAAGCAACGCCGAATTTGTGCAAAGAATATGTGCCGCCTTTGAAAAGGTGATTGACGGCTGTATCAAAACAGGCACGCAAAAAATTGCAATCGTCGGCCATGCAGGTGTGCTGATGACAATTCTTTCGTGCTACGGACTTCCCGAGGCGCCGATGGCTCACTGGCAAATGGACGCCGGCTACGGCTTTAAGCTGAGAATAACTCCGTCCCTTTGGATGCAGGCAAGAAAAATAGAGGTTGTCGACACCTCGCCGACAGGAATAGAGGAAATGAAAAAATAAAAAAGGAGCGTTTGCTCCCTTTTTTAAAGGTCATCTGCGTCCTGAACGGGAATTTCGTCAAGCTCGTCATTATAATACATATCGGCAGGAATTCCCGTATAGCTTCCGTTAACATCACAGTTTACCATTTCGGGACTCAGGTAAGATGTCAAATCAATAATCTGCTTTTTCTTGTTTTTATTTTCTTTCTTTTTCACAATAAATCACCCCTGCAATTATCTTTTGCAGGGGTTAATTTTTTATTTACAGCTTTTCTACATCAATTACTGCAATTTTTTCCATAAATTGCTTGGGCGATATAATTTCACCCATTTCAAAAAACTCTTCCATATTCATATTAAAATTGTTTACATAAACGGGCACATCTCTGTATTCCAAATCAATGTGCAGGATTTTTGCATCCTCAATAATCCGCCTTGTGTCACAGCTTGTTGAATCATACATCTTGCTGACAACGATTTCGTGATTTCTGATATATTCAAGAGTAATATTTCTTGACGAGCGGGAAATTGAAATGTAGCTGTCATCATTTTTTGAAATAGCGAGTGCCATTGGCATTTGCGCAACAGCCTTGCAGGCAGATGAATTGACAAAAAATTCATTTATAAAAATTGATTCGAGCTTGCTTGTATCATCGGGCACAATTATGGCAAAAATCAATTTAGAAAACTTTTTGCCGTAAATTCCTCTGATAAATTCCTTAAAGTAATACTGCCCCTCTGCAATTTTTTGCGCAAACTGATGATAAAAGGGAATGTTGGGAATGTTGTTCATTGCCGGCATATTAAACGCCTTGAACTCGTCCGAATCCTTGTCCTTAACAAGTATATTTGAATTGGTAATAATAATCGGTACTGTCCTTGTCAAAATATCACCTCATATCGGGATTTGTCAACCTGCTTGAGCGTACCCTGTGCAAGGGTGCCTTACAAATTATAATTCATCACATATTATTTTACTATACCGACCGCCTTAAATCAATAATATTTAAAATTTTAAAAAAATATAGTGAAATAGTCAGCAATATATGTTACAATAATTTTGTATGAAAGGAGTGTTTATATGCCGGACTCAAACGAGCTTGATGAAATACTCAAGGAAATAAAAAGTATGAATAAATCAAATGACGAAAAGGCACAGGAAAAAATCAACACCGAGGGTGAAATAAATGCCAAGGCGGAAAAGCCTGCGCCTGCGCCAAAGGAAAAGGAATTTGATTTTGAAAGCTTTTCTTCTGACAGCAGCACTCCGCAAAGACAACACAAGGAGGCTGCCAATATGGCAAAGGAAAAAAAATCAAAGAAAAATAACAGCAAAATCGCAATAATTGTTGTTGCCGTTATCGCTGTTATCGCAATCGCTGTAGGTATTGCGTGGGGACAAAAGAACAAAAACGAGAAGCCTACCGACCCATCGGTTACACAACAGTCAACCACCGAGGAGGTTACTGAGGCTCCCGTTGCAAAAACAAATCCGCTTACGGGCTCAACGGACTTCAATGCCGAAGCAGTCGGCAAAAGACCTATCGCGGTAGTTGTTGAAAATGCCCTTGCCGCAAGACCGCAATGGGGCATTAACGATGACAAAAATCCACCCGATATTATTGTAGAGGGCGAGGTTGAAGGCGGAGAAACAAGAATGCTCTTTATGTATGCAGACTACACCGCCGTTCCGTCACAGATCGGACCTATCAGAAGTGCAAGACCGCCGTACATCAAGTTTTCAGAGCTTTTTGACGCAATCTTTCTTCACTGGGGACAGAGCCAGACAAAAAAGGGTACTGCCTATATCGGTGCAAACACGGTTTTCAGAGAGGACAATGTTGACCACATCAACCAAATGACATACAGCGGAAAGGTTGCACTTTTCGGCAGAGACGGCTCAAGGGGAGTATCCTCGGAGCATACGGGTGTCCTCTACGGCAGTAAGATTGAAGCCGCTATCGAGGGCGAGGGCTTCAGAACAGAGGCAAACGACAGCAAATATACAAAATTCAATTTCTCAAACGAGGAAATTAAGGTAAGCGATACACCGTGCAGTGCTCTTGCTCTTACCTTCTCAAAAAGAACAAGAACAAGAGATTGGACCTTCTCCGACGAGGATAAGATGTATCACTCAAGCGATTATAAGACAGATGTTGCAAGAAAGAATTTGCTTATTCTTTATGACGCAACAGAATATGTTTCAAAGGCAAATTACAAAAACAGCGGTTCTGCCGAGGTTTACTGCAACTACAAGCTTTCGGGCGGTAAGGGCAAGCTTGCAACAAACGGCACGGTTGTTGACATCAACTGGTCGGTTAAAAACGGAGTGCTTGCTCTCACGGACACAAACGGCGCAGATGTAAGCCTCAATGTCGGCACAACCTGGATTGGCTACGCTTCGTCAAATAACGGCGGAACAGATAAAATTGTTTAATATCATTATATGAAAAAAGCACCGCTTAGGCACAATGTCTAAGCGGTGTTTCTTTATCTTCCCAATGCAATATAATCTGCTCTGTTTTCATTAAGATTGATATTTGATTTGCCGTAAATTCTCATTTGAAGGTCATATGCGTCCTTCGGAATATCGGAAAGCCAAATCCAATTTCCCGGTGCGGCAGAGAATTTCTGTCCGCCCTTGCTGTTTTCCGGTACCGGAACATTTGAGGTTTTAACCTCGTAGTCGAGCCAGCCGTCCTTAAGAGCCGTATTGCCTATTTCAATAAGCTCCTTTTTGCTGTATCCGGTGTAAACATAGCCTGCCAAATCATTAACAACCTTAACGGTATCAATCTTTCCTGCTGATTTCATCTTTTTGAAAAGAGCGTTGAGAACTGTTTTCTGCCTGTTTGCTCTTGCACCGTCGGAGTCAATCTTTCTTATCCTGCAATAAGCGAGCGCCTGCTTGCCGTTAAGAAGCATTTTGCCCTCTGTGCCCTCAAAATTCTGATTGATTGTTACTCCGCCGTAGCGCTTGGGATGGTTGTTAATCTCATAAATTTCTGCTGAAGTGATATTGATTGTAACTCCGTTGAGCGAGTCAATAATCTTTGGAAAGCTTGCAAAGTTTACTACTGCATAGTTGTCTATAACGATTTTGTAATATCTTTCAAGCGTTTTTATATAGGTTTCCATTCCGCCGTTTGATGCGGATTCGTTAATCTTTCCGTACCTTCCCTCGCCGTTAACCTCATAATATACAAAGAGGTCACGCAAAATAGAGGTAAGATGAATTTCGCCCGTGTCAACATTTATGCTTGCAATAATTGCAGAGTCTGCTCTTGACGCGTCCGATATTTCTTCCTCTCTTGTGTCCTCACCGATAAGAAGCACATTGAGTACATGTGTAGAGCTTACCGGGTCGCCGTTAGTGTACCAGTCCTTAAGATACTGTCTGTAGCTTGACATCTGATAAGCAGGCACCTCGTCAATAGTGGGGAAATTCTCCTGCAAAAAGTCCATACCGTCATAATATGTAACTGCCTCGTACGGTGTTGAATCGTCATTTTTTGTTATCTTGTCAAGCAGATTGTTTGCATAAACTGCGGCAAACACACCTGCAACAACAATAAGTGCAACAAGAATAATAATAACGGCTTTTAAGATTTTGCCCTTTTTTGTTTGAGAAAACTTAACCTTTTCCTCCGGCTCTTGCAAAGACTGTGCTTCGTTTTCATCAATTTCGGCAAGCGAAAGCAAATCAACCATTCCGTCGGCAACAGGCTCTGCGCTTCTCGGCTTTGCAGGAGCCTCCTGCCTTTGCTGATTGTCGCTCACAACAGGCTCGTCATTTTCCTCAACAGCAGCTTCCTCTTTTGTGATTTGCTGTTCCTGCTGCTGTGCCTCGAGCCTTGTTTCCTCAAGGTCGTTTTCAATTTCGGAAAATTCTATATCATCGCTGTCATCGGCTGCTTCTTTTGTTTCGCCGTCAAGAACAAAATCAGCGTCCTCTTTTTCTTCGGGCTTCTTTGTATCGGTATCCTCACCCTTGAGGATAAGCTCGTTTTCTTCTCTTCTTTTTCTTACCTCGGAAAGAATATCATCAATACTGTAGGATTCCTTCTCCAATGGCTTCACTCCTCTTTACACGCAAAAAACTATTTGCACATCTGCGCTGAATAAAACATTTGTCATTATATATCAAATAATTGAAAAAAACTATAAATAAAATGTTAAAACATTACTTTTTTAAAGTTTTTAGACATTTTTGTTTTGTTTTGACTGTTATTCTTCAGCTGTTTCGATATTTTCTCCGTCAGTATTCTCAGTTAGCTCTTCCTCAGGCTCTTCCTCGAGCTTGTCAACAACAGAAAGAGTTGCAATTTTTTCGCCCTCGTTAACCCTCATTACCTTAACGCCCTTTGACGGTCTTTGGAATGTTGAAATCTGAGAAGCAGGGGTACGGATGATAATTCCGTCAGAGGAAATCATAATAACATCGTTTTCATCGTTAACAGGCGCAATCATTGCTACCTTGCCGTACTGCGAGGTGCGGTAGTTGATAAGTCCCTTACCGCCTCTTGACTGAATACGGTAGTCGGCAAATTCACTCTTTCTGCCGTAGCCTGTTTCGGAAACGGTGAGAAGCGTGTAGCCCTCTCTTTCAACTGCAAAGCCGACAACATAATCGTCCTCGCCGAGAGTAATTGCCTTAACACCTCTTGCCGTTCTGCCTATAAGTCTTGCATCTGCCTCCTTAAAGCAAATGCTCATACCGTTGTGAGTGGCAACAATAAGATTTCTTTCGCCGTCGGTTACATCAACCCATGAAAGCTCGTCGCCCTCGTCAAGATTTATAGCAATAATGCCCGTTTTTCTTATGTGGTTATACTGGTCAAGTGCAGTTCTCTTGATGATACCGTTTCTTGTCATCATACAAAGATATGCACGGTCCTCCTCCTTCGGCACCTTAACCATTGCGCTGATTTGCTCGCCGTTTTCAAGAGGAAGAAGGTTGACTACATTCATTCCCTTGCTTGTTCTTGAAGCCTCGGGAATTTCGTAGCCCTTCATTTTAAATACCTTGCCCTTGTTAGTGAACACAAGGATATAATCGTGAGTTGAGCAGGCAAACATAGTTTTTGCCACATCCTCCTCGCGCCTTGTCATACCCATAATTCCTCTGCCGCCGCGGTTTTGTGCCTTATAGGTGTCAACGGTCTGGCGCTTCATATAGCCTCTTTCGGTAAGAGTGAGTATGCACTCCTCAACGGGAATAAGGTCCTCGTCATCAACATCTCCGCTGAAGGCAGAAATCTCGGTTCTTCTTTCGTCGCCGAATTTGTCTGCTATTGCCCTTGATTCCTCCTTGACAATGTCAAGAATTCTCTGCTCATGGGCAAGAATATCGGTAAAGTCCTTGATTTTTTCGTGAAGCTCGTCGAGCTCGTTCATAATCTTTTCTATCTCAAGACCGGCAAGCTGTCCCAAACGGAAGGCAACGATAGCCGCAGCCTGAGGCTCGTCAAAGTCAAACTTGTCCATAATAGCCTGCTTTGCCTCCTGCTGACCGCCCTTACAGCCACGGATGGTTGCAATTACATCGTCAACAATGTCAATTGCTCTTGCAAGACCTTCAAGAATATGTGCTCTCTCCTGTGCTTTGCCAAGATCAAACTCTGTTCTTCTTCTTACAATATCCTTTTGGAAAACAATATATTTTTGCAGAATTTCCTTTAGATTGAGAATTTTCGGCACGCCGTCATCAAGTGCAAGCAAAATTGCACCGAAGGTTACCTGCATATCGGTCATCTTGTAAAGGTTGTTTAAAACAACCTGCGCATTTGCGTCACGCTTAACAGTTACCTCAATGTGCATACCTCTGCGGTCGGAATAGTCCTGAACATCGGCAACACCCTCAAGCCTTTTTTCTTTAACAAGGTCTGCTATTCTTGTAATAAGCCTTGCCTTGTTTACGCCGTAAGGAATTTCGGTAACAACGATTTTAAAGCGGTCGCCTCTTGTTTCAACAATTTCCGCCTTTGCACGAACATATATTTTTCCTCTGCCGGTTTCGTATGCCTCGCGGATACCTCTTGTTCCCATAATAATACCTGCGGTAGGGAAGTCAGGTCCTTTAATGTGCTCCATAAGCTCGGGCACACCTGCATCGGGATTGTCAATAAGACAGCACATTCCCTCAATAACCTCTTTCATATTGTGAGGCGGAATGTTTGTTGCCATACCAACGGCAATACCCGATGAGCCGTTAACAAGCAAATTCGGAAAACGGGCAGGCAAAACGGTAGGCTCCTTTGTTGTGTCGTCAAAGTTCGGTGCCCAGTCAACAGTATTTTTCTTGATGTCCTCAAGCATTTTCATACTGATTTTGCTCATTCTCGACTCTGTATAACGGTATGCAGCCGGCGGGTCACCGTCGATTGAACCAAAGTTTCCGTGACCGTCAACAAGAGTGTGGCGCATAGAGAATGACTGCGCAAGCCTTACCATTGCATCGTAAACAGATGCGTCACCGTGAGGATGATAATGACCGAGCACATCACCGACGGTGGTTGCGCACTTTCTGTACGGTCTGTCGGGATAAAGGTTGTTGTCATACATTGCGTAGAGAATTCTTCTGTGAACGGGCTTGAGTCCGTCGCGCACATCGGGAAGCGCACGCGAAACGATAACGCTCATTGAATAATCAAGAAACGCTTTTCTTATTTCCTTGCTGATTTCAACATCTAAAATTTTCTGATTGTCATATCTGATTTCGTTATTGTCCATTGTTATCAACCTCCAAGAATTACAAGAATTTATATATCAAGATTTTGAACAAACTTTGCGTTCTTTTCTATAAATTCTCTTCTCGGTTCAACATTATCTCCCATAAGTATAGAGAAATTCTCTGATGCTCTTTGTGCGTCCTCAACGGTAACTCTGAGCATTGTTCTGTATTCGGGGTCCATGGTTGTTTCCCAAAGCTGTGACGGGTCCATTTCACCAAGACCTTTGTATCGCTGAATATCGCAGTCACCGCCGAATTCCTCTATCTTTTGATCTCTTTCCTCGTCGGAAAAGGCATATGCGCTTTTCTTTCCCTTTGTAACCTTGAAAAGAGGCGGTTGTGCAAGATACACATATCCGTCCTCGATTATCTGAGGCATATAGCGGAAGAAGAAGGTCAAAAGAAGCGTTCTGATATGTGCACCGTCGACATCGGCATCCGCCATAATTATAATTTTGTGGTATCTTAATTTGTTAATATCAAAATCGTCGCCGATACCCGTACCGAGAGCCATAACGATAGGCAAAAGCTTTTCGTTGGAGTAAACCTTGTCAAGTCTTGCCTTTTCAACATTAAGCATTTTGCCCCAAAGAGGGAGGATTGCCATATGCTCTCTGTCTCTGCCTTCCTTTGCAGAGCCGCCTGCCGAGTCACCCTCTACGATATAAATTTCGCATTTTGAGGGGTCCTTGCTTGTGCAGTCGGCAAGCTTACCGGGCAGAGAGTTGCTTTCAAGAGGTGATTTTCTTCTTGCGTTTTCTCTTGCCTTTCTTGCAGCCTCTCTTGCTCTTGATGCGTCAAGCGATTTATTGATAAGAGTTTTTGCAACTGTCGGGTTTTCTTCAAAATAGGTCATCAGCTTATCATAAAGCATTGATGAAACAAGGCCGGTAATATCGGTGTTTCCGAGCTTACCCTTTGTCTGTCCCTCAAACTGTGCCTCTGTAAGCTTTACCGAAATAACGGCTGTAATTCCCTCGCGGACATCCTCACCCGTAAATTTTTTGTCGCTGTCCTTTAAAATATTAAACTTTTTGCCGTAATCGTTAAATACTCTTGTAAGTGCTGTTTTAAAGCCTGTTTCGTGAGTACCGCCGTCAATGGTGTTAATGTTGTTTGCAAAGGACAAAAGAGTTTCGTTATATGAGTCGGTATAGCAAAGTGCAACCTCTGCACTTCTGTCACCCTTTGTTGTTGAAAGGTGAATAACCTCCTCCTGAATAGGATTAAGTCCTCTGCTTGTGTTTATGTATTCAACAAACGAACGGATACCGCCCTCGTAGCAGAATTCCCCTCCGCTGTCCTCGTCGCCTCTTTTGTCGGTAAGAGTGATGGAAAGACCTGCGTTAAGAAATGCCTGCTCTCTGAGTCTTCTTGCAAGTATTTCGTAATCATATGTGGTAGTTTCCTGGAAAATATCCTCGTCAGCCTTAAATCTGATAAGCGTTCCGTGTCCCTCTGCGTCACCGATAATGTGCAAATCGTTAACAGGCACACCTCTTTCAAACCTTTGGCTGTAAATATGGCCGTTTTGAGTAACCTCAACCTCAAGCCATTCGGAAAGCGCATTAACAACAGACGAGCCTACACCGTGCAGACCGCCCGATACCTTATATCCCGAACCGCCGAATTTACCGCCTGCGTGAAGCACAGTCAGAACAACGGTTACGGCAGGAAGCCCTGTTTTTTCGTTTATACCGACAGGTATTCCTCGTCCGTTATCTCTTACCTGAATGATATTTCCCTTTAAAATATCACACTCGATATGCGTACAAACTCCTGCGAGAGCCTCGTCGATAGAGTTGTCCACAATTTCATAAACAAGATGGTGCAGACCTCTCGGTCCTGTTGAGCCGATATACATACCCGGTCTTTTTCTTACTGCCTCAAGTCCCTCAAGCACCTGAATATCCTTTGCGGAATATTCCTCGGTTACTACGGTATCCATATCCTCTTCTTCTAAAGTTGCTTTGATTTCTTCACTCATTTGAAAATCTCCTTATTTGCAGCGTTTAAGCAAGGTTGCCGTATTCGGCTGACAAACATATATTTTATCCTCGCAGACAATAAAGCTTTTGGGAAGCTCGTAGCCTGCATAAATTACTCTTTTATCCTTTTCGGCTTTTGAAAGATAATCACGCGTTGACTTTTGAACGGTTGATGTATCAAGGTCAAAAATACCGATAATATCCTTTGCTTTGATAACGGTGTCACCGCCGAGATTTATATACATTAAGCAAGACCTCCGTTTTTTATGTGAAAGGTCTTTCCCTCTCTTAGCCTTAATATTGTATCTGCGTCACAGCAGGTAATAAACACCTGCCAGTCTTTAATATGGTTTAATATATAATCCTGTCTTGCTTCATCAAGCTCGCTCATAACATCGTCAAGCAGGGCAAGCGGTTCTTCGCCCGTCATTTGCTTTAAAAGACCTGCCTCTGCAAGCTTTAGTGCAAGCACACATGACCTCTGCTGCCCCTGTGAGCCAAAACTTCTTGCACTGTTGCCGTTGATGAGTATTTCCATATCATCACGGTGTGGACCGCAGGTGGTTATTCTGTTTCTTATATCATTTTGCCTGTTGTCGTCAAGCGTATATATAAGATGCTTTTCTATTTCATCAAGCGATAAATTATTGCAGTCAAAATCACTGCATAATGATAAATCAAGCCTTTCCCTTCCGTTTGAAAGACCGTCAAAAACCTCTTTTGCAAAGGGAAGCAGGGCGTCGATATACTTTTTTCTTTGATAAATTATTTTTGCACCGCTTTTTGCTAAATTTCTGTCCCATATATAAAGCATATCACTCAGCGACGGATTTTTTGAAATATCCTTTAAAAGTATATTTCGCTGAGCGAGTGCTCTGTTATATTCTCTTAAAACATTTCTGTATCCTGCTTTAAGCTGGCACAAGGCGTTGTCAATAAATTTTCGTCTTTCGCTCGGTCCGTCCTTTACCATTGATAAATGAACAGGCGAAAAAATAACTGCCTTTAGCTCCTGCGACAAAGATGACACAGATTTTTTTTCTATTCCGTTTAATTCAGCCTTTCTTTTGTCCTTGATAATAATTTGTGCGTTTTGCTCTCTTTCCTTATTTTCAAAATCAATATAGAGCCTTGCAAAATCCTTTTCAAATTTAATCAGCTCTTTATCCTTTACTCCTCTAAAGCTTTTTGCACCCGTAAATAGATAAATTGCTTCAATCAAATTTGTTTTGCCCTGTGCATTTTCGCCGTAAATTATATTTGTATCCTCAAATTCAAGAGAAAGCCGTTCTATGTTTCTGAAATTTTCTATCTGTATTGATTTAATCTTCATTTTTTATAAAATAATCTGTCGAAAAAATGGAAACCGTGTCACCGTTTCTTATTTTTTTACCTCTTGCCGTGCAGATTTCACCGTTAACCTTTGTTATTCCGTCTTGAATAAAGGTCTTAGCCTGTCCGCCCGTTTCGGCAATTCCTTTGAATTTTAAAAATGCGTCAAGCCTTATAAATTCGGTTTTTATAACAACAGTTTCACTTTTTCTTTTTGATGCCTTAACCTTAATTTTCATTCTTTAACCTCATCGGCAAAACGAGAAACAGGAAGCTGTCATCGTTAATCGGCATAACCTTTGTCGGACTTACGGCACCGTTTAATTCGATTTTAACCTGGTCTGTGTCGGCAGCGTGAAGTGCGTCAAGAATAAATTTTGAATTAAATCCGATTTCTACTCTCTCACCGCTTACATTTGCGTGTGTGTAGTCAACAACTCTTCCAAGGCTTGATACGGTTGATACTCTCATTTCATCTGCATCAAACAGACATCTAATCGGATTTTTCTTATCATTTTCAATAACAGGAAGAGTTCTTTCTATACATTCGATTGCATCATCGGTGTTTATAAGCACGGTTGTAGCGCAGGTTTTCGGAACTGCTGCCTTGTAATCAAGAAAATCGCCGTCAAGAAGTCTGCTTATAATACTGTAATTATCAACATCAAAAACAATATGTCTTTTTCCTACACTTATTGAAATATTTTTATCATCGTCCGGTGCCATAAGCTTGCTTAATTCTCTGATTGTTTTTTTAGGAACAATAAAGCTTATATCCTCGCCGTCATATTTTACTGTTTCTGTTCTTATTGCAAGACGGTAGCCGTCAACACCGATAAGTCTTAGCTGATTTAAGGTAAGCTCAAATTTAAGACCTGTGTGAACAGGCTTTGAAGATTCATTATCTGCTACTGCAAAAATTGTCTGTCCTATCATATTTGAAAGTATATTTTGATTTAAAAACAGGGGATATCCGCCCGAAACAGAAGGAAGCTCGGGATAATCGTCTGCGTCAATACCTGTAATGTTATACTGTGCGGCACCGCTGATGATAGATACAGATACACCGCTGATATCAAAGGTTACCTTTCCGTCAGGAAGCTTTCTTATAATATCTGTAAGTACCTTTGCATTTATAACTATTGCACCCGGCTCAACAACACTTGCCTGAAGAGTTGTATTGATACCAAACTCAAAATCATAGCCTGTCAGGCTAAGAGTATCGGAGCCGCATTCCATAAGAATACCCTCAATTGTAGGAATTGTTACCTTTGTACTTACTGCTCTCATAACATTTGAGCACGCCTCGTTTAATTCTTTAGTGTTACAGGTAAATTTCATTTTTTATCCTCCGTCTGTCATAAATATCAGCTTTTAGTATTAGTAGTATAGGGTGAGGAAATTGTTGAAAACCTCCAAACCTGTTTATACTAAAGCAAAAAAGCCGTAAAGTTTTAATAAATCAAAATGTTTAAAAAATGTGTATATTGTTAAAAACTGTTTTTTTCAACAATGAGTGTGTAAAATTTTCTGTGGAAAATTAAAAAGTCTGCGGAAAACGATATATAAATTACTGGTTATTTTTTACATTTGAAATTATGTCATTTATTTGTCTTGCAAGCTTTGAATCCGTTTCAATCTCTTTTTCAATTTGATTGATGTTATACATAACCGTCGAGTGATGCTTTTTAAACTCGGCTCCTATGTCTTCGTAGCTCATATTTGTTACCTTTCTTACAATATAAAAGGTAATCTGTCTTGCGCGTGAGATACTTGCCTTTCTCAGCTCGCTGTATATGTCCTCAACGGATACACCCGATGTTCTGCTGACCTCCTCAACAATTCTTTGAATTGTAACGGGAAGTGGCTGTGTATCCTCCATAACAACCTTAACAACGCTCTGTGCAAGTGCAATAGTCGGCGTGTGGTCGTTCATTTCACAAAGAGCATATAATTTTTTTGTAACACCCTCAAGCTGACGAATATTTGATTTAATTTTTTCTGCAATAAAATTCACAACCGGCTCGGAAATTTCAAAATTAAGCATTTTTGCCTTTCTTTTGATAATTTCACATCTTGTTTCATATTCAGGCGTTTGAATATCGGCAAGAAGACCGTCCTCAAATCTTGATTTAAGCCTGTCGGTAAGTGACTGAATATCCTTTGGCGGTCTGTCCGAGGTAAGAACTACCTGCTTACCGGCATATACAAGAGTATCAAAGGTGTGGAAAAATTCCTCCTCAGTTGATTGCTTACCGGCAATAAACTGAATATCGTCAATCAAAAATACATCAATGTTATTTCTGTATTTTGAATGAAATTCGTCAATGGTTTTGTTTTGAAGAGCCTGATAAAATTCATTTGCAAACTGCTCTGCACGGATATAAAGGATGTTCATATCGGGAAAATTCTTTTCAACCTCGTGGCATATTGCATTCAAAATATGAGTCTTTCCGAGTCCGGAATTTCCGTAAATAAACAAAGGATTGTAATTTCTGAAATCGGCAGTTGAAGAAAGCCTTGAGCCAGGGTCGGAGGCAACAGCCTTTGCTGCAGCATATGCAAAACGGTTGCTTGCACCGACAATAAAGTTTTCAAAGGTGAACTGCTCGTTTTTATAATCCTCTAAATGCCTGTCGTCATTATAGCTTGAAGCATCTTCCTTTTCTTCTGTCTCCTTACATATGTATGAAACATTTACCTTAAAGCCCATTACATTTTCAAAGGCTTCCTCAATCAATGCGCTGTACTGGGGAATAACAACATCCATATACATCTTTTTCGGCAGGCACAGAGTGATTGTCGAAACCTCATAATTTGAAAATTCAATGCTTTTTATCCATAAATTATAGGCTGTTTCGGTTACTCTTTCCCTACAATAAGAAAGAACAGCCTCCCATATTTCGTTAAAAGAGTCCATTTTTACCTCCCAAAACATCAAAATAACATAACTACCCACTATATAGATTTTATTATAGCAGTTTTTAAATATTTAATCAATAGATAAATATATATTTTTTAAATAATATATATTTATAAATAATTAAAATATACAAAGTCTACTTGTAAAATAATAAGGTGTATTGTATAATGTAAAAAAAGGAGGTGCAGTATGAGAATTTTTAAAAACAGAGGAGATATATTTTTTTCAAAAACGAATAAGGAAAAATCGACGGAACAGAAAATTCTTATAACTGCTCTTATTTCAATAGTTTTGTTTACCTACATTTTTTTGACTGTAACGGCAATAAAAAATAATTTCAGCGCAAAGGAATTTTTTGCTCCTGAAAAATTAGAGGTAACACAGGCACAGGAGGAAGAATATATACCTCCTCAAATCAGCGGTAAAACAAATTATTTGGTCCTTGTCGGAGAAAAAAGCAATCTTCTTTTTGCCGTAATTATACAGACCGACTGCGACAATATTTCATACAAGCTTACATCCTTAAAGGCATCAACCGTAATCGACGGAAAAAGCATTGCCGATGTATATAAAAAGTCGTCTGCACAAAATGTTAAGACTGCTGTTGAAAGCATGCTTTCAACAAAAATTGATTATTATATATCAATGCAAAGCGACAAATTTGCAGAGATTTATTCAAAATTCGGCGAGATAAATTATCCTGTTATAAGCGACATAAAATTTAAAAATAATAACAGCGCCGTGCCTTATTCTTTAAAAATCAAAGAGGGCGAGCAAAAAATAAAGGGCTCTCAGCTGATAGGTCTTATGCGCTATTATCTTGACGAAAAAAGCAATACCTCTGTTGCAAATGATATTTTTCTCAGCGTCGTTTCTCAGCAAATAAACGAAAATAATGCTCAAAAAAGCGAGGAGCTTTTTCAGTATTTTATAACTAACTGCGAAACAAATATTACAGTCAAGAATTTTTCAGCTTCAAGGGATACAATAGAGGTATTTTCGGATGAAAGGTCGGGAGTAAACATATATAACGCTCCTGCCGAATATAAAAATAATAAAATAATAGCTTCAAGTCTGAAGGAAATAAAGGGCTATTTTGTAAAATAGTCTTGCGGGAGGATATATGGATAAGGAAAGAATTATGAATGCAGTAAGAGAAATTCTTATTTCAGTGGGCGAAGATCCCGACAGGGACGGACTGCTTGAAACACCCAAAAGGGTTGCAAATATGTATGAGGAAATTTTTGCAGGTCTTACCGAAGATCCGAAGCAGCACCTCAAATTTTTTGATGAAAAATCAAATGACGAAATGGTTATTGTCAGGGACATTCCGTTTTCATCAATGTGTGAGCACCACCTTCTTCCGTTTGTGGGCAAGGCACATATTGCATATATTCCAAGCGACAACAAGATTATAGGCTTGTCAAAGCTTGCAAGAATTGTTGATAATTTTGCAAAAAAGCCACAGGTTCAGGAAAGGCTTACTCACGATATTGCAGATTTTTTAAATGAAAATCTAAGCCCAAAGGGAGTCGCAGTAATAATCGAGGCAGAGCATATGTGTATGAATATGCGCGGAGCCAAGGCGGCAGGCTCAAAAACGCAGACCTCTGCGTTAAGAGGAATAATGAGAACAGATGCAAGAAGCAGGGCAGAGGTGCTTGCGCTTCTTGATAAATAAAGGCATTTTATGGAATGGATTTGCAGAGATAAAAAAATTGAATACGGCAAAAAAATTCTGATTATGGGAATTGTAAATGTAACTCCCGATTCGTTTTCCGACGGGGGCGACCATTTTTCCGTTGACAGCGCAGTCGAATGTATATTGCAAATGGAAAAGGACGGCGCGGATATTATTGATATAGGCGCGCAATCGACAAGACCGGGACACATTCCCGTAGCTCAGGAGGAGGAATGGGCACGGCTTGAGCCTGTTTTAAAGGCGATTAAGGGCAAAATTTCTCTTCCCGTGTCTGTTGACACATATTATCCCTATGTTGCAAAAAAAGTGCTTGATTTCGGTGCAGACATAATAAATGATGTCAGCGGAGTAATAAATACCGAAATGGCTCAGCTTGTAAGGGAATACGGCTGCGGCTGGGTTATAATGCACAACAAAAGCGGTACGCCCGAGGACATCAAAGGCTTTTTTGATGAGTCGGCAAAAAAATGTGCAGAGCTTGGAATTGACAAAAAACAGCTTTGCTTTGATATGGGCATCGGCTTTGGTAAGGATTATGACGAAAATATGCTTCTTCTTGCAAATGTTAAGGACTATAAGCCTGACGGCTTTCCTCTGCTTCTCGGCACCTCGAGAAAAAGAGTTATCGGTCAGGGAAGCGGTCAGTCGTCGCCAAAGGAAAGAATATACGGAAATATTGCGGCGGACACCGTTGCAATTTTCGGCGGAGTCGATATAATAAGACTTCACGATGTTAAAAACGAAAAACAAGGTGTCTTAATGGCACAAAATTTGAAAGGATTTGTGAGAATATGATTTGCACAACAACACCAACTCTTGAAAACGGCGTTATCACAGAGTACAAGGGAATAGTTACAGGCGAAATCGTTTCGGGTGTAAATTTTGTAAGAGATTTCGGCGCTTCTATCAGAAATATTGTCGGCGGCAGGTCGTCGGGATACGAGGAAGAGCTTATCAACGCCCGCGAGGAAGCACTTGCAGAAATGCAAAAAAGAGCAGCAGCCTTGGGAGCAAATGCAGTTGTGGGCGTAGATGTCGACTACGAGGTGCTCGGTCAGGGAAATATGCTTATGGTTTCAGCATCAGGCACAGCAGTTGTTGTTAGGGATAAATAATGGATAAAATTTTAATCAGAGATTTAAAGCTCTTTGCTTATCACGGGGTAAACGAGGAGGAAAAAATCGACGGTCAAAATTTTTATTTTGACATTGATTTGTATGTAAATATTGTAAAAGCGTGTCATTCCGATGATGTAAACGACACGGTAAGCTATGCAAAGGTCGTTAAAACGGTCAGGAGAGTCTTTTGCGAGGAAAAGTATAATCTTCTCGAAAAAGCCTCTCAAATAACGGCAGACGCGATTTTAGAGGAATATCCCGATGTGTTTAGGGTTGACATAACCTTAAAAAAGCCCGAAGCTCCGATGAAGGCCGATTTCGGTTGGGTGGGAGTTTCAATTTCAAGAGAAAGATAGTTTAAAGTATTATGAAATATGTTTTAAGCGTGGGTACTAACTTAGGCGACAGAATGGAAAATATCAATAGGTGCATTGATTCAATAAATCTTCTTCCTTATACGGATGTTATTGAGCAGTCGTCGGTTTACGAAACAGAGCCTATCGGCTACGCAAGGCAAAATAATTTTTATAATATTTCGCTTCTTGTTGAGTCGATTTTTGAGCCGGGAGAAATGCTTGGCGCGTGCCTTGGGATTGAGGCAGGCTTCGGCAGGCAAAGGACCGTTCGCTTTGGTCCGAGAATTCTTGATATTGATATAATTTTTGCGGAGGATGCAAAAATTGAGTCAAGAAATTTGATTGTTCCGCACCCGAGATATAAGGAAAGACGGTTTGTTCTCGAGCCTATGCTTGAGCTTTTCCCCGACGGAAATGCCTTTGGGATTGACTTTTTGCCGTACATAGAGCAAACCTCAGATCAGCAAATAAGCAAATTGGAAAAATAAATTTTAAAAAAATTATTTATCAAGAAAGCACCGCAGAGTAATTTCTGCGGTGCTTTTTGCTACATAAATGATGCTACCGTGTCAACAATTTCATTCATCTTATCCGCCGCCTTTTTCATTGTTTTCTTAGCGGAGGTATTGCCTGTTCTTGTGCTTCCCATAAGCGCCGCTGCAGAGCAAACAGCAAAGGTCGCACCCATAATTTTCATCATATTTGCAGTCTTTTTCTTGTTCATTTTTATTCTCCTTTCGCACCTGTGTGCAATAATATTTTGTGCAAAACAAAGAATAATAAAATGATGAAAAATTGTTATTTAAAAATATTATTTCCAAAAAAAATAAATTTATCAATTTTTATTAAACAAAACAAAAAACCGCGGAAAGCTCCGCGGTTTAATAATGATTATATTAGTCGTTAGCGTGACCTGCTGCACCGAATACGGTGTCAATCTTGTGAGCAACAACCTCTTCAATAAGCTCTCTTGCAGGAGTGAGATACTGACGGGGGTCAAAGTGAGTCGGATTCTCTGTAAGGTGCTTTCTGAGAGCGGCAGTCATGGCAATACGAATGTCTGAGTCAACATTGATTTTGCAAACAGCCATTGAAGCAGCCTTGCGAAGCATTTCCTCAGGAATACCGATAGCGTCGGGCATTTCACCGCCAAACTCGTTAATCATCTTGATGTGCTCCTGATTAACAGAGGAAGCACCATGAAGAACGATTGGGAAGCCGGGAAGCTTCTTTTCAACCTCTTCAAGAATATCAAAACGAAGCTGAGGCTTCTGACCGGGCTTAAACTTGTAAGCACCGTGGCTTGTACCGATAGCGATAGCAAGTGAGTCACAGCCTGTTCTTGTAACAAAATCATAAACCTCCTCAGGTCTTGTGTAGGAGGCGTTTTCAGCGTCAACCTGAACATCGTCCTCAACACCTGCGAGAGTACCGAGCTCGCCCTCAACAACACAGCCGTGTGCGTGAGCGTACTCAACAACCTTCTTTGTAAGGGCAACATTCTCCTCGTAAGGAAGAGAAGAGCCGTCAATCATAACCGATGTGAAGCCGCCGTCAATACATGACTTACAGGTTTCAAAATCAGGACCGTGGTCAAGATGAAGCGCAATCGGAAGACCTGTTTCCTCAGCAGCAGCCTTAACCATAGCAACAAGATAGTCGTGAGAAGCATACTTTCTTGCACCTGCCGAGCACTGAAGAATAACAGGAGCGTTAAGCTTCTTAGCGGCACGGGTAATGCCCTGAACAATCTCCATATTGTTTACATTGAAAGCACCGATAGCGTAACCGCCCTCGTATGCCTTTTTGAACATTTCTGTTGTGGTAACTAATGGCATAATTATTTCTCCTAATAAAATTTATTTAGTGTGTAATATCACTCACGATATTATACTACATTTTTACTCAAATAGCAATATTTATTTGTAATCAATAATTTCTTTTGCAATGTAGATAGGTCTGCGCTTTGTTTCAATATAGTTTTTTGCAAGATATTCGCCGATTATACCTATTGTGAAAAGCTGAATTCCGCCGAGGAAGGTAATGATGATTACAAGCTGAGTAAAGCCGTCAACATTGATATCGCTTACGAGCTTTCTTATAACAGTTATGATTGCGTATAATATGCTGAAAACGATTGCAACGCTTCCGACTCCGAGCGAAAATTTAAGCGGAGCGGTTGAAAAGGCGATGATACCGTTTAAGCCGTAGCGAAGAAGCTTGAAAAAGCTGAAGCTGCTTTTTCCGTTTTGTCTTTCCTCTGCGGTGTAGGGAATGTATTCGGTGTTAAAGCCAACCCACCCGAAAAGTCCTTTTGAAAAGCGGTAGCTTTCGCCCATTGAAACTATCGCTTCTCTGACAGAGCCTCTGAACGCTCTGAAATCGGAGGCACCGTCAACAAACTGTGCGTTTGTAAATTTATCGGCAATTTTGTAAAACGATTTTTTGCAGAGTCTTGCAAAGGCGCCTTCCTTTCGATTTTGCTGGCAGGCACAAACGCAGTCAACCTCGCTGTTTTCGTCAAGGATTTTTACCATTTCCTTAACAACAGACGGCTGCTGCTGTAAATCTGTGTCGATTATTACCGTGTAATCTGCGCACGCGTGCTCAAGCCCTGCATACATTGCCGCCTCTTTTCCGAAATTTCGCGAAAAGTTTATAATTTTTATATTTTGCGAGCAATGCTCCTTTAGCTCCTTTAGCTTTTTTAGTGTGCCGTCCGTGCTTCCGTCATTGATAAATATTACCTCGTAATCCTCAATTACGGGAAAGCTCTCAAAAATCAGCCTCAAAAACGGCTCAACATTCTTCTCCTCGTTGTAGCACGGGCATACAAAAGACAGCTTCATTATATCACTTCCTAACTCTTACTATTTTAATAAATAAGCTGCTCTATGTCAAATTTTTGTATAATCACTATTATTTTTTCATATTATTATGCGGTGGTAATATGAAAACAAAGGATTTTATACTGCTTATTTTTTTGCTTGCAACGGCGGGTGCTCTGACGGTATTTTCACCACAGGCAAAAAGCGGCGCTTATGACGGATTGCTTCTTGCCGAGGGCACGATTATCCCCAGCCTTACACCGCTTTTAATCATTTTTCTTATTGTTATGAAAACGGGCGCCAAGGACGCCCTTGCAAAGCTTTTCGGTTCCTTTTGCCGACGGGTATTTAATCTGCCGAGCGTCTGCCTTCCTGCAATTTTGCTTGGTTTAATAGGCGGTTATCCGACGGGTGCGCTTCTTACAAAGGAGCTTTTTGACAACGAGGAAATAGACAATAATCAGGCAAAAAGAATGATGTGCTTTAATTTTTGCGGAGGGTGCGGTTTTATCATTACCGCCGTTGGAGTATGTACCTTGGGCAGTAAAAGAGCGGGGCTTGTTCTCTTTTTTTCCAATGTAATCGCGTCGCTGATAATCGGCTTTGCCTTGTCCTTTACACAAAAAAGAATTAAAGCGGAGTTTTATTCATATACCTGCGCCTCAAATCCCGGCGATATACTTTCCAAGGCTGTCGGCAGTGCGGTAAATTCTGTTTTAAATATAACCGCTTTTATTATTCTTTTTTCCGCAATCAGAAATATTTTTAAGGTCCCCGATATACTGCTTCCCCTTATTGAGATTACAAGCGGTATTTGTGCAAAAAGCCGTTATTCACTTGCGCTTACAAGTGCTTTTTTGTCCTTTGGCGGATTGTGTATTCATTTTCAGATTTTTGATATTCTCAAGCAGTTTAAAATGAAATATTTTGATTTTTTGTTGTTTCGTCTGCTTTCGGCAGGTCTGTCATATTTAGTCACTCAGGTGCTTCTTGTGTTGTTTCCGGTTGATTTGTCGGTTTTTTCAAACGGCAGTACGCCTGTTGAGCTTTCAAGCGTTAATATCGGACTTTCGGTGCTGATGATTTTGGGTTGCTTTGTTAGCATACTTGACATATCCTCACGCAGAGTAACGGGAAAAAATTAACAGACAGCAATACGCCGTCTGTCAGACTGTCGAAATTATATTTGATATTGTAAAAGCGGCTTGGATATCGGATCCAAGCCGCTTTTGCTTATTCCGTTTTGCCCATTACATCGAGCGGATTAACATATTTTCCGTCAAGCCTTGTTTCAAAATGCAGGTGAGCCTCGCTTGAGGCTTCAAACGGTACTGTACCCACCGTGCCGAGCGTCTGTCCTATGGTCACATAATCTCCCTTTGAAGCATTAACGGTATCAAGTCCGCAGTATCTTGCAACAAGCTTACCGCCGTGGTCAATTTCGATTATCTTGCCCAAAAGATTGTCGTTTGTAACCGAGATAACAAGTCCGTCGTTGATTGCAACAACCTTTGTGCCTGCTGCAGATTTAAAATCTACTGCCGTGTGAGCACGGTAATCGCCCATAGTATCGTTTTTTACAAGCTCCTGAGTGTAGCCCGAAAGCACCGTTTCATCGCAGGGGTATTTGTAAAAGGATTTGTAGGGCGTGTTTGTTTCGCCCGCTTCCATAGAAACCTGCTCGGTTGTTTTTTCTTTAGTCTTTTTTGTTGAGCCGGCCGTGGTTTTTTGATCATTTTGTGTTGTGCTTTTTGTTGTTTGCTTTACGGTTACTCTTTTTTGCACCTCTGTTGTTGATTCGGCAATCGTTGTTGCCTCATTTACATCGGTGGTTTTTGTTTGAGTTGAAAAGAAAACGATCAGTCCGAGCGCAACGATGCAAAGACAAATCACGGAAAAAAGCGCCTTTAAATTTTTATTGTTCGGTTTATCCTTTGTTGCCATAATAAAACACCTCACAAGCATTATTAACGCCTGTGAGGTTTTTTATTCAAAAAATTTATTCAAGATTTCCCGTGAGAAGCATTATTGCAGTCAAGGCGGCAACCGGCGCCGTCTGTGTTCTCAAAATTCTTTTGCCGAGTGTTGCAACCCGTGCGCCTGCACTCTCAAGCAGTTCAACCTCTTTTTTGTCAAATCCGCCCTCGGGACCTATATAAATTGAAACGGATTTTATATTTTTATCAATCATTTTACCGAGTGGCTCACCGCCACCCTCGTAAAAGAGTATTTTCAGCTCGCTGTCATCAGCCCTTACGGCATTTTCAAGCGAGGTCATTTTGCAAATTTCGGGGATAATTCCTCTGCCGCTTTGCTGTGCAGATTCAAGTGCAATTTTTTGATAACGCGCCTGCTTTTTCGCCGCCGATTTTTCGTCGGGACGGCTGATGGAGCGGTCGGTGAGAACAGGACAGATTTCGCTTATTCCAAGCTCGGTGCATTTTTGCACAATGTCCTCAAGCTTGTCACCCTTCGGTACAGACTGAAAAAGTCTTACCTTAACACTCGGCTCGCTGTTTGATGCCTGAGTGTAGCATACGCTGAGCGTTACGGTGGTGCTGTCGATATCTTCAATGATACAGCCACGGTCCTGCCCGTCACCGCAGGTGAGCGTGAGCATATCGCCTTTTTTCATTCTCAGCGACCTTGCAATATGCCGTGCCTGCTCGCCGTCAAGCGTTATTTTGTTTTCGGGTATAAAATCAACAAAAAGCTTTTGCATATTTTTTCCTTTATCTTTAATACATATTATTATTTGCCCGTGCCCAAATTATTTCTTGCCCAGTGAAAAAGATACTGCTGAGCAATTCCCTCAATACCCTTAAAGCATTCGGGCAAGCCGTCGGGGTAATATTCCATAACTCTTTTCATCCACACATCAACAGGGAATGCGTCGTAAAAGCCAAAGCCGAAAAGAAGCGCACAGTTTGCAACCTTTATTCCGACTCCGTATATATTTAGAAGCTCCCTTCGAGCGTCTTCAAGCTCAAGCGTCCTTATTTTATCAAGGTCGATTTCACCGCCTGCCACCTTTTTTGAAAGGCGTTCAAGATATTTTGCTCGGTAGCCTGTTCCAAGAGCCTCAAAATCCTCAACACTAAGCTGTGACAGCCTTTGTGCAGACGGAAACGAGTAAAACCCGTCTTGAACATATTCTCCGTAATTTTCGCAAAGCCTGTCGATAATTCCTTTAATTCTTTTTATGTTGTTTTGCTGGCTTATAACAAAGGAGCAAAGCGCCTCCCAGCTGTCTTGATTTAAAATGCGTATTCCGTAATACTCGTCAACCGTGCCGGAAAGCAGACTGTCATTTTTAAGCGTTTGGCATATTTTTTCATAATCCTTATCAAAATCAAAGTAATGCGACCAGATTTCATCATATGCCTTTTTGGTTGTGTTTTTCAGTATAACGGTGTCGCCGTCCTTTTTTATGTTCAAAAATTCACCCTTTACAACACCGCTCCAGCTACCGTCCTCCTGCTCTCTCCAGCGAAACGCCTGACCGCAGTCGAGCGTTAACGGCAGATTAAAGCATTTGACATTTTCGAGCACGATATCATTATTTGCAATTTTAATTTTCATCACATTTTCCCCGCAAAAATATCCTACTGAGAGTATAACATTTTTTTGTCAATAGTCAATCTGAAAAATAGCAAAATAACCAAAAATTTTGTTCAAATTTGAACTTTTAAAAATGTTGAAAACTATGTGTAAATTTATGAAAAGTCAAAATTTTTAGTTAAAAACAGAGTTTTCAACATCAAAAACAACGAAATATAGGGCAATTATAGATAGTTTTTAACATTTTCCACATAGTTTTCCACAATGCAAATAAAATTGTCAAATATACATTTGGTTATAGCCTGATGCCTGTCAAGTGAAAAATTTTTAAAATATATACAAAAATCGACAAAAAGATTTTGGTATATTTGTCATAGGTTTTTCCTACACTAATTGTATAAATTTGAAAGGAAAATTAAGCAGATGATGAAGGGTGTAAGCAAGCAGATTTTAGAAGTGACAAATACGGAAAATCCTTATTTTGAAAAAATAATATTTTTTGTCAAGCCTGAGCATCAAAACACAGACAGAAAAAAGCTTCAAAGCGAGGCTGAGGCTGTTGCTTCCGTAACACAGAGGCCGCCCAGACTGAAGCTCAGCAAAAGACGCATTATCCGTACCGTTGCAGGCGGTTTGCTCTTTACTCTTGCAGGCTGTGCAATTACCTTTCTTATCAATATTATAATTTAAGGAATGATGAAAATGACAGTATATAAGGCTTTTAGAAATGCTTTTGTGTTTGCCTCGGTTATGGCATTGCTTTTGTGCGGTGGGATTTTTTTTATTGCTTCAGACGGATTTTCGGATAAGACCGAAAGCTCATATGCCGTGTCGCGCCTCGGCTCAACGGGCAGCGAGGTAAAATCCATTCAGCAAAAGCTTGCCTCTCTCGGATATTACAAGGGCTCGCTCGACGGTATTTACGGTAACGAAACAAAAAAAGCAGTTACCTCCTTTCAGCGAAGCTGCGGAATAACAGCTGACGGTATCTGCGGAAAGCAAACGCTTCTTTATCTCGGGCTCGGCGGAGGCTCCTCGTCAGCCTCAACTCAGTATTCAAGCTCTGATGTCGAGCTTCTTGCAAAGGTTATCAGCGCAGAGGCAAGAGGTGAGTCCTACGAGGGACAGGTTGCCGTCGGCGCGGTTATACTAAACAGAGTAAAGCACCCCTCCTTCCCCGATTCAATAAGCGGTGTCGTGTATCAAAAGGGCGCATTTTCGTGCCTTAACGATTCTAACTGGTACGAGCCTGTTGCCGATTCTGCGAGAAGGGCGGCGGTAGATGCAATTAACGGCTGGGATCCGTCGGGCGGTGCGATTTATTATTTCAATGCCGCAAAAACAAATGACGCATTTATGCACTCTCGTCCCGTGGTAAAAACCATCGGCGACCACAAGTTTTGTATGTAAAAAGAAAACGGGACGGCTTGCCGTCCCGTTTTAGACTGTCGATAAAGTGGTCTGAACCACGCTAAAGAACAAATGAAACACCCTATCTGTTAAATATCCTGCAAAAGCAGTCTTGCATATGCACTCTCGAGTGACGAATTAAAGATTATACTATCAAAATCTCTTGCGCTGTCATAGTCTGCCGAGGAATTTTCAGTAACAAAATAAAACGGTATGCTCCGGCTTTTGCATTTTTTAATAAATTCCTTAACGCTTTCGGGTGCGGTTGCAGAATGATACATTGTGTGCAAAACCGCATCAACATTCTCAAGCGTATAGTTGTTATAGTCAATTCCCACGCAGGACATTATGACAAGAATGTTTTTCGGCGCAAAGGCTGGGCTTTGCAACGGCTCGTTTTTTTCTGCTCTGTAAAGACCGTCATAGCTGATATACACTCTGTCAATGCCCGAGATTATTGTCTTTACTGCATTGTCAAAATTTTTAAAGCCGTTTGCACTCTTGTCCTCAAGGGGCTTGTCGCTTGCCGTTATCACAATCGGCAGGGAATAAAACAGATTTCCCAAAAACGCACCTGTAAATGAAAGCGTATCCGACCCGTGCAAAACGATTACACCCGCGTATTTTTCAAAATCAACCTTCAAAATACAATCCGCAAGCTGTTGCCAAAGTTCAAATGACATATTCTCGGACAGTACAAAAAACGGGGATATGCAGTCGAATTCAACATTATCGTATTTGCAGTGCTCCAAAATTTTAAACGGACTGTCAAGGCATATTTTATCTTTTTTTGCACAGGCAATTGTTCCGCCGGTGCCTATTACTAAAATTTTTTTCATTAGCTGTAATATTGTATTATTTGATAAAGAAAGTAAGAAAAGCCTTATAAGCCATATAGGTGTCAATCTTGCTGACAATCTCATACGGCGAGTGCATTGAAAGCACAGGCACACCGACATCAATTACATCAACATCAAGGTTTGCAATATACATAGCAACAGTTCCGCCGCCGCCGGCGTCAACCTTGCCAAGCTCTCCGCTTTGCCACAAAACACCGTTTGACTCAAGCAGATTTTTAACAAAGCTTACATATTCTGCAGATGCGTCGCTTGTACCGCTTTTTCCTCTTGCACCCGTGAATTTGGTAACAACTACACCGTTATTGATAAACGAGGCGTTGTTTTTTTCAAACTGAGACGGCCAGGTGGGGTCAAAAGCCGCATTAACATCAGCCGAAAGGCATTTTGAATTTGAAAGCACATCTCTGCCCTCACAGCCCTCAAGCCTTGCCAAATCCTCAATAAAGTATTTGAGATAGCTTGAATTAAGTCCCGTGTTTCCGTCGGAGCCGGTTTCCTCCTTATCGGTCAGCACGGTTATTGCCGTGTATTCGGGAGCCTCGGTTATATCAAAAATTGCCTGCATGGCAGGGTATGCACAAACACGGTCATCGTGTCCGTATCCGCCGATAAGGCTTCTGTCAAAGCCGATATCGTCAACGGTAAATGCAGGAACAAGCTCAAGCTCGGCAGAAAGAAAATCCTTTTCAACAATTCCGTATTTTTCATAAAGAATGTTGAGAAGATTGAGCTTGATTTTTTCGCTTTCCTTGTCGTCCTTAAACGGTCTTGAGCCTATAACCACATTAAGCTCCTCGCCCTTTACAATCTCGTTTGCCTTTCTTGACATCTGCTCTGCACCGAGGTGAGGGAGAATATCGGTAATGCAGAATTTAGGATCAGATGCGTCCTCGCCGACCTTAACATCAATATAGCTTCCGTCATTTTTGCATATTCTTCCGTGAAGCGAAAGCGGAATGGCGGTCCACTGATATTTTTTGATTCCGCCGTAGTAGTGTGTCTTGAAAAAGCCCATATTTCCGTCCTCGTAAACAGGGCATTGCTTAAGGTCGATTCTCGGCGAGTCAATGTGAGCGGCACTTATTCTGACACCGTCCCTGACGCTTCTTTTTCCCTTTACGCAAAGGATAATGGCCTTGCCTCTGTTGAAATAATAAACCCTGTCACCTGCATTAAGAGGTGTTCCGAGCTTGTCAAATTCCTTAAAGCCGTTTTCCTTTGCAAGAGCAAGTGCCGAGGCGGCAAATTCTCTTTCGGTTTTGTTTTCAAAAAGGAATTTTTTGTAGCCCTCGCAAAACTCGTCGCAGAGCTTTAATTCTCCGTCGCTCATAAAGTCAACGCCGTTTTCCTTTTTGTAAAAAAGAAGCTCCTTTAATTCCTGAGCCTTTGTTTTTTCACTCATAGTAATTCCCATAGCCTTTCCGGCTACAAATAGTTTTATAAAAATCCCTAACGCCTTACTGTAGCCGGATAAGGCGTATAATGGGAATTTAGCCATCTCAAAATTATGCCATAGGCAAATTTTGAGGGCAATTTAATCGAAATAGTGTGATTTTTCACACTATTTCCTCCAAAATTCTGTCAATTTGAGATTTTATGTCATCTGAGCCGTTGTTTTTTATAACAAAGTCAGAGCTGTCAATATAGTATTGCTCGCTAAACTGCGATTTCATTCTTGCCAGAGCCTGCTCCTTTGAAATTCCGTCACGCTTCATAATCCGCTCAAGCCGTGTGTCACAGTCTGCCGTCACGCTGATTATTTTGTAGCATTTGTCCTGTGCCTTAGCCTCAAAAAGCTGGGGTGCGTCAAGAACGCTCGGAATAACCGCCCTTTTTTCGCACTCGCTGATAACAAGCGGATGAACGATTGAATTTAACCCTTTAAGCATTTTTTCGTTTGAAAAAACAATTTGCCCAAGTCTTTTTTTGTCGATTTTACCATCATTTACACAGTCGACGCCGAATTCCTCTGAAAACTGCTTAAGAAGAGCCTCGTCTGCATTTTCATAAATATCGTTAACAACTCTGTCGGACTCAATTATATTATATCCGAGCTCCTTAAGATAATTTCCGACATAGCCCTTTCCTGCACCTGTTTGACCCGTAAGTCCGATTGTAAACGGCTTTTTCAAATCAATTATGTTGAATGCGGCGGCGCGTATAAGCCTGTTGTAAACCGCCATACCCATTCCGTCGGCTTTCGGCATACGGGCATAAACCTTTTTGGCGCCCATTTCATCAAGCTGTCTTAATGCGTCAAAAAGCTCTCTCGCCTGCGAAAGGTCATCGTTTTCTCTGCCGTAGGCAAGGTGAGGAATTTTTATGTTGTCACCGTCAAAGCAAAGTGCAAACGCATCCTTTTTTGAATTGACAAAATCCTCATAGACCTTTTTGTCTGCATCAACTATGACAACCCTTGCCTTAGGCGCATAGTGCTTGTATTTCATTCCGGGAGAGGCGGCGGCCTCGTTTTCCCTCATACCGTGCAAAACCGCGTCTGCAACCTCTACTTCTCCGATTGCTTCTTCAAGCATTTCCTTTGTTACCGCACCCGGTCGGAGTATAACAGGAGTATCGCCTGCAAGAGTTATTACGGTTGATTCAAGACCGAATTTGCAGTCACCGCCGTCGATAATCGCCTCTATTTTTCCGTTCATATCATCAATAACATATTTTGCCTTTGTAGGCGAGGGAAGTCCCGAGGTGTTGGCGCTCGGTGCGGCAACGGGACAGCCTGCCGATTTTATAAGCCGTCTTGCCGTTTCGTTTTCCGGCATACGCACGGCGACGGTGTCAAGACCTCCGCTGACGGTGTCGCCAATCCTGTCACTTTTCGGCAGTATAATCGTTAAAGGACCGGGAAAAAATCTGTCAATAAGTATTTTTGCCTTGTCCGTCACTTTTTTTACAAGAGGATAGATGTCCTCCTTTTCACAAATGTGAACTATCAGCGGATTGTCACTCGGTCTGCCCTTTGCAACATATATCTGCTTTACCGCCTCGTCATTCAGCGCATTTGCGCCCAGACCGTAGACTGTTTCTGTCGGAAACGCAACCAAGCCTCCGTTTGCAATTATTTTTCCTGCAAGGGCAACATCATATTCACTTGTTGACAAAATTTCTGTCTGCATAATATTTTACCTCTTGCCCGCACGAAAAATATGTACGCTATTTTTTTATTTTTGTGGCGATTATGTAGTAAATCGGTATTGTCAAAAAGATTATCCACATAGGATGCCACATTGAGTAAAAAAGTCCGCATAT
>CAYRBT010000008.1:0-79330 GCA_964422655.1 uncultured Bacteroides sp.
TGCAGGAACTAATCTTTTTGCTTATTGCAATAATGATCCGGTGAATAATAGTGATATAAATGGAACGATTAGCACAGCAAATTGGAAAAATGGTAAAATAAGAACAAGCACTTTAGCAATTTTTATTGATGTCGCTCTTGCTGTTTTGTGCCCTGCGTTTTCGTCAAGTGTAGATGTTGTTGGTAACTCATTGAAAATATACTTAAATAAACGGGGCTTGGCTTCCGCAGAAAAGTTTCTTGTTAGTAATGTAAAACCAGTAATAAGTAGAGCTTTGTCAAGTTTCTTTAACGCTGTTTGCAGGGTTGTAATAAAAGTTTCTGGAAGATCTGTTGATGCTGCAGTATTTGGAATATTTTCATATGCTTTTAATGCTCTTACTAATATTCTGAAATATATAACCCATGTTAATTATACTACAGCAATTGATATAATATTGTTGTGGACTACTCCCGGAGGAATTTTAGCATTTTTGCTCGACTATATTCCGGATTCCACATATAATGACAAAGTCTATATTAAACACTTACTTTGGTGAGGCGGAAAATGTATGAAAAAAGCAGATAAAATATTGATGTTTTGTTCTCCGTTTATATTACTTGCAACAAATCTATTGTATGGCTTTTGCATTGGAGGCAAAACAAACATTATTTATTATCTTATAATTTCGATAGTAAGTATATTACTGTTTGGCAAGTTAATTTCGTCAAGTAAGGTGACAAGGAGTATAATGAAAACATTCCTTTTGGTTGTTTTGTCTGTTTCAATCAATTTTGTTTTTTACAACATAATGAACTCTCTAACAGCAGATAAATCAAGTGAAACAGAATATTATCAAATCGTTAATGCTGATAATATTTTCTATACAAAAGGTCAAATAGCTCCAGTTGTACTCTTTTACAATAGTTGCAATGAATTTACAAGATCTGAATTGCGAAATTATAAGGATTATGATGATTCAATCGAAAAGCAACATCTAATCAAGGTAACAGAAAAAATGGGTGGCTTTAATTTCCCTTGTTATTATGTTCTGTTAGTTGATTAAATGTGTTAGTGAATTTTCAAAGTGAGAATGAATAACGCTTAAATAAATTATGAGCTAAACAAATACAGGGACTGTTTCTTTCATCGACAAAACAGAGAGATGAGGAACCTCACCCCTCAATTCTTGATACCTATACCTATGCCGAAAACGGAAATCTGACAAGCGAAACAAACCGCCTCGGCGTAACCAAATACAACAATACAAAAGACGCTATAACAGGATAATTCTTGTTATAGCGTCTTTGATTTTAACTGTTTTTTTGATAATTCTTAAAAATTTTCTGTTTTTTGTAACCTAATATACTTTTCAGTTTGTTGTATAAAATAGAGAAGACCCTTTTTGAAATTTTATGTGAATAATAAATACTTAACGGCTAAATATTATTTGGTTTCACTATTTTATGCGGCTTTTCAGCCTTCGTGTTTCGGGTATTGTTAATATTATTGTGAGGATAAATGAAAGCAAATCTGCAATCGGCTGAACAAATGCTATTGATGAAATTCCAAGCATTCTCGGCAAAAGCAAAATTAGAGGAATATAAAATATTCCTTGTCTTGAGAGTGCTAAAATCGTTGCCTTGACTGATATTTTCATAGACTGCATTAGCATATTCGATGCTGTGCAGTAGCCGAAAATGGGCATTATGATGCATTGATATCTCAATGCACGCGTACCTATTTCTATTACCTGTGCGTCATCTCTGAATATTGATATCAAATTAGGTGCAAAAATAAATCCGATTAGTGACAATGCGGAAATTATGATTGTTGTAATAACGGCTGTAAATTTATAGGCATCAATAACTCTTTTGTAGTTTTTTGCACCGTTGTTGAAGCTGCATACAGGCTGAAAGCCCTGCCCGTAGCCGATAATTACTGCCATTGCAAGAAACATTACTCTGTTATAAACGCTCATTCCGGCAACAATTGCGTCGCCGTACGGCGCACAGGCAAAATTCATTGAAACAGTCGCAAGCGTTGAAATTCCCTGACGGGAAAGGGAGGGCAGTCCGTTTTTAAAAATTGAAAGAAATATTTCTTTTTGAAGCTTAAATTGCTTTAATGATAAGCGTAGGTTTTCATTTTTAAATGTCCCGAAAATCAAAATAATAAAGCCGACAAGCTGGCTCAACGCAGTCGCAACGGCGGCACCCGTTACTCCCATATTAAGCTTAAAGATAAACAACGGGTCGAGTAAAATATTCAGTATGCTTCCGCTTACTATTCCTATCATCGAATAAATTGCACTGCCTTGATATCTCAAATGATTGTTGAGGATAAATGAGCCTAATATAAACGGAGAGGCAATAAGAATGATTTTCAGATAATCGGATGCCTGCTTTGTGGTTGTTGGCGTTGCACCGAGAAGCCTTGCAATCTGTGTTGAAAAAAAGAAGCCTAAAACAGCAAAAACTAATCCAACACCAATTCCGGTAATTAACGCGGTATTAGCATAAATTCCTGCCTTTTCTCTGTCCTTTTCTCCAAGGCTTGTGCTGATTATTATTCCGCTTCCGTTTCCGAGAAAAAAGCCTACTGCCTGAAGAAGTGTCATTATTGAAAAAACTATTCCGATTGAAGCGACTGAAGATGTGTCTATTTTTCCGACAAAATAGCTGTCAGCCATATTGTAAAGCGCCGAAACAAGCATTGTTAAAATTGTTGGAACGGCAAGCGAGGACACAAGACCTTTTACAGGAGCGTTTGCAAGCTTATCAAATTTGTTTTTGTATTTATCCGACATTTTATTTTCCTTTTATATTCTGAGATAAACAGACATTTCGTTTTCTCCTCTGTTTGCCCACATATGATAGGGGATTAGCTTAATTTCACATTCTGTCTGCTTTGCACTTTCGTATTTTGAGTAAAGCTTATCATCGGCTTTTTCTCTAAATCCCTTAGCGTAGATTACACCGTTTTCGTATCTAAGCTGTGGATTTGTGCCAAGCCTTAACAGCTGAAGGTCGGCACCGTTATCAATCTCCTCTGCACAATACACAATAGGTCCGCGCGTAACGGCAACCCTTCCTATGCTTGCTCTTACATTGTTTGAGCATTTAATAAGTCTTGGCTTTATTTCAAATTCAATACTAATATTTGTGCTTTTGGATATGTTTATGTAAGCGTAACCGTCTTTTTCGCGGTATTTTTCGGAAATGTTTATGCAATCGCTCCAAAAAGGAAGCCTCAGCGCAAGTGTAAACTCTTTTTTAGCGTTTACAAAGATATTTAACTTTCCGTCATCAAGATAAGATGATTCTATGTCAATGTCAGCCTTGTCGCTTTTTATTCTGCCACCTGCGTATAGATGAACAAAAATTGCTTCATCGTTTTCACTTGTGCAGTATTCGCCTAGTGAGGATATGAGTCTTGACAAATTCGGCGGACAGCAGGCACATGAAAACCATTTTTGCCTTACGGGCTTTATGTGCCGTTTTCTTGCATCGCACCTTGATGCTTCAGGTAAGACTTCGAGCGGATTAACATAAAAGAAGGATTTTCCGTCCTCGGACATTCCGGATAATACGGTGTTATATAGCGCTCTTTCCATAACATCTGCGTATTCTGATTTTGGATATATTTCAAGCATTCTTCTTGCAAAAAATATTAACCCTATTGATGCACAGGTTTCTGCATATGCTAAATCATTAGGCAAATCGTAGTCAAAGGAAAACGCTTCTCCGTCAACAGTTGAGCCTATTCCTCCGGTAATATACATCTTTTTATTTACTATGTTATCCCAAATGTCGCAGCAGGCGGTGTAAAGCTCTTCGTCTTTATATTTTTTTGCAATATCAGCCATTGCGCTGTAAAGATAAACACCTCTCACCGCGTGACCTACAGCCTCGTGCTGATGACAAGGCTGTCTGTGTGCCTGATTATAAAAATAGTCCTCGCTGTTATCGTTTCGGTTATAACCCCGCTCGCTGTCAAAATAGTAGGGCTTTTTTCCTCTCTCATCAATAAAGAATTTTGCAGCATCAAGATATCTGCTGTTGCCTGTTGTATCATATAGCTTAACGAGCGCCATTTCAGCTATTTCGTGGCCGGGATAGCCCTTTATACCTCCCTCGCAGAAGGTGTTGCAAATAAGGTCTGCGAATTTGCATACGGTGTCTAATAGCTTTCTTTTCTTCGTTGCATTGTAGTAGCTTACACCTGCCTCTGCCATATGGCCAAAGCAGTAAAGCTCGTGCCAATCCTTTAAATTTGTGAATATTTTTGAGGTGTCATTGATAATAAAAAGCGTGTCAAGATATCCGTTTTCAAGCTGAGCCGAGCAGATTAAATCAATAAGCCTGTCAGCCTTTTCTTCAAGCTCCTTATCCGGACGATTTATAAGTGAAAAGCCGACTGCCTCAATCCATTTGTAAGCATCGGAGTCCTGAAAAACCCAGCCGTGAAAGGAAGCGTCGTCGCATTCGTTTTGCCTGTATTCCCATCTGTCAACAGGATAAACAGGAACCTCAATGCCGTTCTTTATTTTTTCGGCAGCCTTTTTTGCTTTTTTAAAGTTTTCTATGCAATAGCTTTTTTCGGCTCCCTCAACCATATCGTTTAGTGCTCTGTACTGATAGGGGATAACCTCATTCCTTACAAGCTCTATTTTATCGTGCCAAAAGCGGTCATCAATTTTATATCTGTTAAGCTCGGTATGTGTTGAAAAAAATTTGCTGTCCATATTACACCTCAAAAATAAAATGCACTTAGTTTCTAAGTGCATTTTATCATAAATATTATTTTTTTCAATATTATGCGGCAAAATTTGTATCGCTCAATAACGCATTTATTTGCTCAAGGTCATATGCTCTTTGTGCAATCCTTCTGTCTTGCCTTTTTTGGAAATCTCTTTTGCTTCTTTTCTTTGCCTGCTTTGCTTCCGAAAGAAAGAGAAAAAAGCCTCCGGCAAAAATTAGAGCGCAAACATCAACGGAAAAAAGAACTCTCATTTCTGCAGTTGAAAGATTTCCGAAAAGGTTGAAGCTAATACCCGTAACCGCAAAGCCAACCCCAAGAGTGATTGCCGTGATGATGAATGATGTAATAACCTTCTTTAATGATTTTTTCATAAAAAATACCTCCTTTTGATTACAATTCCATTTTAACAGAAGTATTTTTTTATTCAATATGAAGGAATGTCATAGTCCGTATAAATGGACTAATAGAACAAAAATTCTAATATTCTATTGCTTTTTTTAACGCCAAAACAGCATTTTTAAGCTCGTTTTGATTTATTCCCGACGGTGATATAACAAGCGTTATCCTCCCGTTTTCGTATTTTTCAACAAATACCCTTAGTTCATTTTCTTCAAAAACAGAAATATCCTTGTTAAAATCGGCTTTCAAAATTATTTGAAGCGTATTTTCACCGATTTGAGCGTCACATCCTTTTATGCTTTTGTTTATTAGCTGTGAAAAGACCTTTGTTTTTGCACTGTATAGGCGACGGATTTTTCTTATCTGCGAATTTATGTGACCGTCTCTGATATATTGACAAAGTGCAATCTGTTCTGTTTTGCTTGCGGTCTGTGCAAAGCGCTGAGCATTTTTTCTGAATTTTTCTGCAAGCTCGTCAGTCAAAACCATAAAGCTGATTCTTATACCCGGCAAAAGCATAGCGGAAAAAGAGCCTATATATATAATGTTGTTTTTTCCAAGTGCATAAAGCGACGGTGTCGGCTTTACATTATATAAAAAATCGTTTTCAAAATCGTCCTCAATTACAAGCGAATTATTTAAGCTTGAATAATTAACAAGCTCAAGTCTTCTCTTTATCGGCATAACATCGCCCCAACGCGTCATATGCGAGGGTGAAACATATATAATATCAGCATCTTTATTTCGCGTCTTAACCTCAAAGCCGGCGTCGCTGAAAATTCCTATGCCCTGCACAAAGCTTTTGTCAGGAAAAGAAACGGTTTTATCCCTATCAAGCAACGAGCACAGTGTTTGCAAAAGCGGTTGAACACCTGCACCGATAACTATTTTGTCAGGTGAGGTAATAACATTTCTTTTTTCTCTGATGTATTTTGAAATGGCACATCTTAAATCATATTCACCCTGAGGCTCGCTGTAGGTTAAAAGACGCTCACTTTGCCTGAGAGCGCTTTTTATGTATCTCTGCCATAATGCAAGGTCAAAGCATTCGGCGTCAGCCTTTCCGCCCGTGAGGTCATATTTAACCTCCTTTATCTCGCTTTTTTCTTCGCCTTGTGTTGAAATGCTTTTTATGTCGGAAACAAAATATCCGCTTTTTTCGTGTGCAATTATGTATCCGTCTGCACATAAGTCAAAATAAGCATTTTGAATTGTAGTGGTTGAAACGCCGTATATCTGTGAAGCTTTTCTGACAGAGGGTATTTTGTCGCCTGAGCAAAGCTGATGTGATATTATCATTTTTCTAATTGTTTCATAAATCTCTGTGTATTTTTTCATATCTGTGTACCTAAAAATTATCAAATCTGTGTATATAAATAATTACAGATTTATTATACAATGTTATTACACTAAAAGCAAGGGGGGGAAGATAATTGAAAAAATGTGCTGTGATAAATGATTTGTCAGGCTTTGGAAAATGCTCACTCACGGCTTCAATTCCGATTCTTTCTGCTATGGGCTGTGAGGTTCATCCTCTTGTTACCGCAGTTTTGTCAAATCAAACTGCATACGAGTCATTCAAGTCCGTTTCCTTGACAGATACAATGACAGGCTTTATCGACGAGTGGAAAAAGCTTAATGCATCCTTTGATGCAATTCTCACCGGATTTGTTACTGATGAGCGTCAGCTTGATATTATCAGTAATTTCATTGACGATTTCAAGAATGAAAACACCTTGGTTGTAGTTGATCCTGTAATGGCAGACAACGGTGCTCTTTATGACGGCTACACTAATGAGCTTTGCGATAGGGTAAGAAGCCTTTGCCATAAAGCAGATATAATTACACCGAATGTCACCGAGCTTTCAATTATCGCACAACAAAAGCCCTGTGAAACTCTTGATGATGTAATAAGATGTGCAAATGTGCTTGCTTCATCAGGCATAAAAAAAATAGTTGTTACCGGCTTTGAAAGGGACGGTCTAATAATCAATACCGTGCTTGAAAACGGTACGGTAAATACAGTATCGGTTGAGCAGACAGGCGGATATTACAGCGGTACGGGTGATGTTTTCGCCTCTGTTGTTACGGGTGCGGTGCTCAGGGGTAAGTCGCTTTATGACGCAACACGGCTTGCCTGTGATTTTATTAAAAGGTCTATTGAGGCTACCGATGTAGCTGACCACAACGACGGAATATGCTTTGAAAAATTTTTAGGAGAATTGATATGAAAAATAATAAGGTTTTAAAAATGGTAATGGCGGCACTTTTTACCGCAATGATTTTTGTGCTTACAAGATTTGTTTCTGTTCCCGTAGCATCGGGATATGTTCATTTCGGCGATGCTTTGATTTACATAGTTGCCGCAACGCTCGGCGGTCCGTGGGCACTTCTTGCTGCAGCAGCAGGCGGAGTAATAGCTGATTTAACAGGCGGTTGGGCGGTTTATGCTCCGGCAACGATTATAATCAAGGTGCTTATTGCAATTCCTTTTGTGTTGGTTAACAAAAAAAGCGAAAAAATCTTGACACCGCTTACTGCATTGCTTACAATACCATCAGGAATAATTACGGTGCTCGGATATTTTGTTGCCGATATGATTATTGACAAAGCATATGCAGTTGTTGATATTCCGGGAAATGCCATTCAGGCTGTCGGCAGTGCTGTGCTGTTTATTGTAATAGCTGCTGCATTCGACGCCGTAAAAATTAAAAAGAAATTTTTTAAGGATTAAGATGTGATTTTATGGCAGATATAGTTTATACATTAGAGGGCGGAGTATATCTTAATATAACAAATAAATGCCCCTGCAACTGTGCGTTTTGTATTCGTTCAAAGGGCGATGCCGTGGGCGATGCAAAAAGGCTTTGGTTTGACACCGAGCCCACCCTTGATGAAATAAAAGGCGCTATTGATGAGTTTGATTTTACAAGGGTTGACAGCGCAGTTTTTTGCGGATACGGCGAGCCTACCAATGCCTACGATAATTTGGTAAGCTCTGCAAAATATATCAAAAGTATAAACCCTGATATTAAGCTGAGGCTAAATACAAACGGTCTTTCCGATTTAATAAATAATAAGCCTACTGCCAAGGAGCTTTCATCACTATTTGATGTTATTTCCGTTTCTCTTAACGAGCCGACATCACAGCAGTATGACAAAATCACACGCAACTGCTTTAAGGGAAAGGCATTTGACGCAATGCTTAATTTTACAAGAGAGTGTGTAAAATACTGTAAAGAGGTCAGAATGACGGTTGTTGATGTTATTCCTAAAGAGGATATTGAAAAATCACGCCTTGTCTGCGAATCAACGGGTGCAAGGTTTAAGGTAAGGTCATTTTCAAGAGGAAGATAAAAAATATTAAAAATCCCTTTTCTTATTGCTGATAAGGTGTTAAAATGTAATCAGCAGTAGGAGGAGGGATTTTTTATGTCTAAAACAAAGAGAGCCGGTGCACTCGGCATGAGAATGTGGTCATCGGTAATTGTATTCGGTCTTATAGGGCAAATTGCGTGGGTGGTTGAAAATATGTATTTTTCAAGATTTATGCAAAACGAGATTACACGCGCACCTTATGCAACAACCTTGCTTGTAGCATTTTCGGCGCTTTTTGCCACTGTGTCAACGCTGATAGGCGGTGCTCTTTGCGACAGAACAGGCAAAAGAAAGCCTTTTATCTGCTGGGGATATGTTGTGTGGGGCTTTACGATTATGATGTTTGCACTTGTGCCGATGAAGCCGTCTGCCGATAAGGTTTTGCCGATGGTAATTCTTGTTGTTGCAATGGACTGCATTATGTCGGTAATCGGCTCTATAAGCAATGACGCGTCGTTTAATGCGTGGATAACCGACATTTCAAATACTGCAAACAGGGCAAGGGTTGATACTGTTCTTGCCATTATGCCGTTTATTGCACTTGCAATAGTTTTTGCAGGCTTTGATGGATTAACAAATGCCTCTGCCACAACAGACGATTGGAAGAAATTCTTTGTCATTCTCGGAATAATCCCAACGGTAGGCGGTTTTATTGGCTTGCTTCTTATGAGGGATAAAGAGGGAATAATGCCTAATAAGGAAAACTCCTTTTTGTCTGATTTTACATACTCTCTTCAGCCGAATGTTATTAAGGAAAACAAAATGCTTTATACCTGCCTTTGCGGAAATATGGTGTCGGCTATTGCATATCAGGTATATGTCAACTATCTGTTTAATATCGTTGAGGGAACGCTTAAAATAAAGGATTATATAATCCCCGTCGGTATAATAATGGTATCAGCTGCCGTAATTTCCGTTGTTGCTTCAGCCGCTATGGATAAACTCGGCAAAAAGCATTTTTACTATCCCTCAATAGCAGCAGGTATTATCGGCTGTGTAATTATTTGGTCATCAAAATTCTTTATTGATAAAAATGAAAAGGTGCTTTTAACGCTTCTCATTATCGGAGGTATTCTTGTTATTGGCGTAAGTCTTGTTATGGCAGGGCTTTTTACCGCGTCATACAGGGATTATATTCCAAAGGGAAAGGAAGGTCTTTTCCAGGGCTGCCGTATGGTGATGTATGTGCTCGTTCCTATGATAATCGGACCGATTATCGCGCAGGCAATTATCAGCTCGTTTAATAAGGGCGTTGCCGACTCGCAGATTGTTTATCCTATGGAGCTTTTCCTCGGTGCCGCAGGCGTAATGCTCTTTACATTCATTCCTGCATCAATAGTTAGGAAAAATCAGCCGCAATTCCACGATAAGCTTATGGCGGAAATTGAAGAATAGTATCTTTTATCTATGCATAAATTCCAATTTGTGCTATAATAAATAACAAGTTTTCTTTGAAAGGATTGTAAAATGAAAAAAGTATTAAGCTTATTATTATCAATTACAATGCTGTTCAGTATAACGGCAGGGCTTGATTTAACAGCATATGCTCAAACTCTTACCGGCTCCTGCGGTGAGAATGTTACATATACCCTTGATACAGATAGCGGCTTGCTTACAATATCCGGTACAGGTCCAATGACTGACTATTCGTCGTTATCCTCTGTTCCTTGGTATAGTAATCGTTCTTCAGTAAAAACTGTTGAAATAGAGTATGGAGTTACAAGTACAGGTGATTGTGCATTTGAACATTGCTACAGATTAACAAGTGTAACAATAGGCAGCAGTGTAACAAGTATAGGTAATAGAGCATTTTATGATTGCGACAGTTTAACAAGCGTTACAATACCTGATAGTGTAACAAGTATAGGGTGGTATGCGTTTGAAAATTGCAGTAGTTTAACAAGCATAACAATACCAGACAGTGTAACAAGTATAGGTAGTTATGCATTTTATAATTGCAGCAGTTTAGCAAGTGTAACAGTATCGGATACCTGTTGGAATAAATTACAAATCGAAAGCGGCAATGACGATTTAATATGGGCAAAATATGGTTCAACAATAACAGAAATCTTAAGCGATGAAGTTTATTTCGATTACAATGAAAACGAATTTGAGAAAATAACAAACAGTCTGTTATTACAAAAGATCAATAAAAAACTGAGCTCGCATGGAATTACTATAAATACTAATACGAATACTGTTACCATAAACGGAAAAGTATATGAAACATCAAGTTATGTGATTTCTCCGCGTGCCTTTTATGCTCCTTACTACGGCATTGACGGAAGATTAACAATTTTCGAACATGAAATTGCAGTGCCTATTCATTATAAAAATTCAGATGACTACAATAAAAATGATGAGCAATACATAAAGAATTTGGCTATAAGCAGTCCGAAATATTACGAGGTGGAATTTGACTATCTCAATAAAAATAATATTTGGGAGAATTTTTTTGAAACTGTTAACAGCTACTACGAAAATTTAATAAACGATGCTTCGGTAGAAATTAAAAGCTCAAGCGGCGCAGGCGGCGCTGAAGGTGGTTTAAATTTATCTACATTCGAATCGGGAACAGTAATATGTATCTTTAAAAACGGAGTGTTTTACGATTCAAGAATAATGGGTAAAGAGATTGAAGTTCCTGTTATAAATGTTCCCGATACTATTCCTGAAAGTGAAATAAATAGTTATGTTATAAATTTAATAGAGGAAACTTATCCTAAAGAAAACAGAAGCGTTTCGGATATTATAGAAGGAACTAAAGGCTTTGGTGTAGATATTCCCGATGGATATACTGTTGTTTTTGAATATGTACACGAAAACGGCGAACATGATTATTATGAGAGTTATATAATAATTAAAAAGCCTAATTCTAATCCTCCGATGCAAAATCCGCAGGATAATACAAGCCAAACAACCCAGCCTGCACAGCCGCAGGATAATACCCCTGCCGACACACAGCAAGGAGTACAGAGCACACAAAGTACACAGGATGTTTCGGTAACAACACAACAGCCAAATACACAGCCTATATCTCAGGTGAACGAAACAACAACAGCCGCACCTGCAACAACCGCTAAAAAGCCAAAGTCAACCTCAATCAAAAAGCTGACAAAGGGCAAGAAATCGTTTAAGATTACCTTTAAAAAAGTGACAGGCATAAGCGGCTATCAGGTACAGTGTGCAACCGACAAGAAGTTTAAAAAGAACAAAAAGACGGTAACTGTTAAAAAGTCCAAGACATCAACAACTGTTAAAAAGCTAAAGGCAGGCAAGAAGTATTATGTTCGTGTCCGCACCTACAAGACAGTTAAAGGCAAAAAGGTCTACTCCACTTGGTCAAAAGTAAAAACAGTTAATACTAAATAGCAAAAAAGAACTGCTCATTTAATTTGAGCAGTTCTTTTTTGTTCTGCGAGCAATAAAATCATTCCTACAATTATTCCAAGCTCGTTTAGTATTATATCGTCAATATCAACGCTTCCGCATTTGAATACAAACTGATACCCCTCAACAAGAAGCGGTACCGTAAAGCCGACTAAAAACACATAAGGCTTTTTCATATTTTGAAAAGATGCATTGAGCATAAAGGGTATAGGTATAAAGAAAACGAAATTTCCGACAAACCCGAATACCGACCAGGTGCTGTGGCTGAAATATTTTAGCGTATATCCTAAATAACTGAACAGTCCATCACCGATTTTAAGATTTAACTCATAGTAGGAATTAGGCTGTCTTAAAAATACAATTAGAAATGTGAATGTGAAAACAGGAATGAATGACAACCAAAATTTTCTCGCCAAAGCCTCAAAATCCTTTGGCTTGGCTATTGACAGACCGATATAAAAGCCCGCCTGAGTAACAAATACGGCACACAGCCACCAAATTTTACAGTAAATGCTGTTGCCCGAAAGCTCGGTAACATAGTAATCAAAAATGTAAATTAACAGCGTTATGTTGAGAAAAACGCAGGTATAATTTGTTATACTCTTTGTATTTGATTTGTTTATTACGACAGATAAAAGTGTTAACGAGAATATCAGCAAAAACTTGAATATCATAAACTGCGTTGTTTTTGAGCTGAAATATCCGTTATAGCCTTCGATTTTGTCTGTCGAAACAGTAAAGCAGGATAACGAGTATGTTATAATAAACAGTACATATAAAAGCTTGTCTTTTTGTGCTTTGGTCATTTACTCACCCTATATCAAGTTCTTTAAGCAATAATGCGTATTGCTCGACATCTGCCTTAGAGGTAAATATTCTTTTAGCAGTATTCATTGAGTGAATGTTTTTGTTTTTTATTGCGTCAATCACTCTGTTTAGCCAAGCGACAGGTAGCAAAAACGGATGCTTCATTGCATAAGAATATCCCATTTTAAGATGCCGTGCCGACGGAAAAATCATAGAAAAAAATGCTTTGATTTTTGATATAAATGTGATTTTTCCGTTTTTGCTAACATTATTTTTAAGATATAACTCAGCATGCTTTCTTGAAGCGTAGCCAAAGCTGCCTCCGTCAATTACGGTGCTTTCAAAGAGCTGAGTAATTTCACTGCCTGATTTAAAATCAATCTCTGCCTTTACGGGAGTGTCAAAACGATATTTGCAAAATGAAAGGGCATATTTTGCAAACACCTCAATGTTAGCTTCCCTGCACTTTATTATGAAAGCATCATAATTGAAATTTTCAATATTTCTTACAAGAACATCAATGTCTGCAAACATTCTTACTCCTGCACCGAACTGATTAAAATGCTTTGCAATATGGCACAGGACATAAAGAAGATGATTTTCTTTACTGAGGCTGTATTCAAATGAATCTTTGCTTTTTTCAGCCTTTTTAAAGATGTCTGAAAAATAACTGCCGTCCGTGTCATCAGCGGTGTGAAGCTCAATTTGAATGTCCCTGTAATTTACAGTGCAAACTCTTGTTGTGTTGTGAGTTATGCTAAATTCTTCGGGATTGCTTTTAAATAAATTCTTTGCCGCTTCAAAGTCGGTATTTCTTACAAACAAATCAATGTCACCGCTTGTGCGAAATTCCTTTACAGGATAAAATTCCTTTAAAACAGCACCCTTTAGAAAAATAAAATCAATTTTGCTTTCATTAAAGATTTTTCTTATTAAGCCGATTAAATCGTCCTTTTCCTTTGAATTTATAATCGTTAAACCAAGCTGTTGCTTAAAAAGAGATAGGATATTTTTTGGGGGCTGATGCTTTTTTTCAAGCTGCAAAATCTCGTTTGCAATTATTGCACACATATTGTGTATGTCGGACAGTCTGTATATTTCATTCCAATCCACACCTTCACAGACCTTTGGTGCTCGGTAGTTTAAAAAATCTGAAATAAGTCTTATAAAGTATTCCTTATTTGCGTCCATAATCAGCCTCCTTTCCTATGCTTTACCGTATTGCTTCATTAACAAAATAGCAATAAAAATATCAAACAAAATTCATTTTACTTTAATACTTTTGAAACTATATGAGAATATAATTAAGTCAATAAGTTAAATGATATTTTTCTTGTTACCTCCTCATAGGCGGAAAACAGTTGTCGGAGTCAGAGTTTCTCCTCATTCAATTCATAAAATACTTTTTTCATTTCTCTGTCTGTTTTTAAAAATACTCCATCCGCTATTTAAGGCGCTCCCGTGTTCCCACAGCACGGGGGTGTTTTTTATTGCTTACTTCTGTTATTTAGCTTTCCTTTTAATTTGACATAATAATGTGTTATTACCGTACCGACAACAATTCCTGCCGCAATACCAAAGGTTATTACAACGGTTTTTGTTCCGTTGTCAATGAACATATTTTTATTTCTGTCAACAATACCGTACATTGTGTAGTAAAGCGTTCCGCCGGGCAAAAGCGGAATTATACCCGGAATAAGATAAATATTTGACGGAGCCTTTAAAACACGAGCCGCTGCTTCGCCGTAAAGGCAGAGAATAAGTGCCGCGACAAAGTTGGCAAAAAATAAGGAATCCGTGATGTGATAAACCAAAAGATAGACAGCCCAGCCGATAATTCCGCCAAGGGTTGAAGCAATAACATTCTTTTCGTTTACTCTAAAATAAATTGAAAAGCCGAGCGTACCTATTCCTGCTGTAATGATTTGAATAATGCTTTCTTTCATTTGAGCACACCTCCTATAAGGAGAACGGACAGTGCAAAGCCTCCGGCAATTGCAACAGCGGTAAATACCGCTTCAATGAGCTTGTAAAGACCTGTTACTATATCCTTGTTAAACATTTCCTTGACCGCATTCACCATAAGCAGTCCGGGAATAAAGAGCATAATGTCGCCAATCATTACCTTGTCAACATTTTGCCCGATTGAAAAATGAGTTAAAAACAGAGCAAGTGCGCCTGATGCAAAGCTTGCAATAAAGGTATAAACAACATTGTTGATGTTCCTCAAATTAAGGTTGTAGTCCATTAAATATATTGCGATTGCAATAAGTGCTGATGCAATGCCGTCGATGACGCTGCCGCCGAAAAAAACGGCAAAGCCTCCTGCGGCAAGCATATATCCGATGCACTTTATTATCGGCTTTGGCTTAGGCTTTTTGTAATTTTGAATTGTGTTGTTGAGCTCCTCAACGCTTGGCTTGCTCTCGCATATGTAACGAACCTGCGCATTGATTTCCTCAAGCCTGCCAAGGTCTGTGCCAAGCGCATTTATGCGAACGCTTTGAGTGTAATGCGAGCCGTCGGGTGCTTTTATCGTGGCTACAATAAGGCTCGTTATTGCATATATTTCAATATTCTCAAAGCCGTAGGTACGGCATATTCGCCTTATTGTTTCCTCAACTCGTTTAACCTCTGCGCCTGTGGCTACATACTGCTTTCCAAGCTCAAGCACATTTTCTAAAAAAATTTCACATTCTTTATCTGTCATTTTACATCCCTCTCAATACTATTATCTAAATTATGAATAATTTGTCAATAACCTTGACACATATAATTTATTTTCTTATACTGTTTAAGATAAAATTATCGGAGTGATATTATGAAAAAATCGGTTAAGCCTTTATCGTTTATTCTTGCGATGATTATGGCATTTGCTTGCTTTTTGGCTCCTTTCGGTGCATATGCTCAGACAGGCTATGTCAAGGGTGTTGATGTTTCCGAGCATAACAGTAATGTTGACTTTGCTTCCCTTAAAAATCAAGGGTATGATTTTGTAATGATTAGGCTTGGATACTCAGACAAATACATTGATAAGGATTTTTATAAAAATGTTCAAAATGCTTCAAATGCAGGTTTGAAATTCGGTGTTTATCTTTATAGCTATGCATATAACATTGACGAAGCACAGGCAGAGGCAAGCTTTGCGTTGTCCGTGCTTTCAACCATTGACCCTGCGTACAGGCAGAATATGATTTTGCCTGTTGCATACGATTTGGAGGATAAAAAGATTCTCAACGAGGGCGGATGTGACAGGAATACAATTACAAATATGGCTCTGACCTTTTGTAATTTCCTCAGGGCTAACGGCTATGATACAATGGTTTATGCCAATGATAACTGGTTAAAAAATCATATTGATATAAATACACTTAATTCAAACGGTATTAAGATTTGGTACGCTTATTGGACAAATAACGAAGCCGATAATATTCAGTATGTTAAGGATACATCAATTCCGTGCTATATGTGGCAGTATCAATCCGGCAGTAATAACACCGTAAACGGTCTTGACCAAAATATTCTTTATGTTAACAGCATGGCATTTATGAATGTTTATCTGTCATATAATTCAATTACATATGATGGATATGCGAAATATCCGACAGTAAGTGTATTTTGCGGAAATCAGCAGCTGACAGGCGGTGTTGATTATGCTGTTTCTTATTTAAATAATATTAACGCAGGTACAGGCTATGTGACAATAACAGGAATAGGCGAATACACAGGCTCGGTAACAAAAGCATTTAGTATAAATACCGTTTCGCTAAATTCCTCAAGCGTTAAGGTTACACTTTCCAAAACAAGCTATAAGTATGACGGTAAAAAGAAAAAGCCTTCTGTAAAGGTTTATGATAATTACGGAAATCTCATTTCTTCACAAAATTATTCAGTAAGCTACTCGGGGGATTCAAAGCCGGGAAAGAAAAAGGTTACAGTTACATTTAAGGGTAATTATTCCGGTAAGGTTACAAAAGAATATAAAATTGTTCCTAAAACTCAGTCAATTACTTCGCTTAAAACACCGTCAAAGAAAAAGCTCAAGGTAGCGTGGAAAAAGGATTCAACGGTTACGGGATATCAAATACAGTATTCGACATCTAAGAATTTTAAAAAGGACAAAAAATCAGTAACCATTAGTAAAAAGTCCACAACCTCAAAGACAATCAAGACCGCTAAGTCAAACAAAAAGTATTATGTTCGCCTCAGAGCATATAAATCAATTGGCGGTAAAAAGGTCTACGGCTCTTGGTCAAAGGTTAAAACAATTAAAGTAAAATAAAATCAGCCGAGGTATCATTTTTGGTACCTCGGCTTTTTCTAAAACTTATTGTAGCTTACCATTTCATCAACATCAATAAATGTGTTGTGAAGGGGATTTATTTCTACATCCTCGGCAGGATAGCCCGTCGGAAGAAGGGCAACTGCTTCAAGATTTTCGGGTATTTCAAGAATTTCTCTTGCTTTTGCAGGGTCAAAGGACATAACCCAAGTTGTTCCGAGTCCCAAATCCTGTGCCTGAAGCATCATATGAGTAACGGCAATGCTTGCATCAATTTCGGCAGAGCTTTTTCCGTCATATCTTCTTTTCCAAGCTTTTTCGTTATCGACACAAATAACAAAGCAGAGCGGCGCATCAAAATCAAATCTTGTGCATTCCTTAAGTGAAAGAAGCTTGCTTTCATCAGTCAAAACAAGTATTCTTTGAGGCTGCTTGTTAACTGCTGTCGGAGCAACTAAGGCAGCTTCTATGATTGTATTGATTTTTTCATCTTCAACCTTGTCGCTTTTAAATTTACGGCAAGAATATCTCTCTTTTGCAAGCTGAGAAAAGGTCATATTATTTCCTCCGATATTGTAATTTTGTATATAATAACAAAAATCCTTTTAAATTACAATATTGAATAAAAAAGACTTTTAATTTCTTTTTTAATCTGTTAAAATGTTAATAGCATTTTGAAAGGAAAAATTATGGATATTTTATTAAAGCTAACTCAGGAATTTTCACTAAAGCCGTGGCAGGTTGAAAACACGGTAAAGCTCATTGATGACGGAAATACAATTCCGTTCATTGCAAGATACAGAAAAGAAGCAACCGGCTCTCTTGACGACCAGCTTTTGAGAAGCCTGTCGGACAGACTTTCATATTTGCGAAATCTTGCAGAGCAAAAGGAAAAGGTTATTGCCTCTATTGAAGAGCAGGAGCTTATGACCGATGAAATAATGAAATCAATCGATAATGCCGCTACTCTTACAGAGCTTGAAGATATTTACAGACCGTTTCGTCCAAAAAGAAAGACGAGAGCATCTGTTGCAAAGGCAAAGGGACTTCAAGGGCTTGCAGATGCCATCTACGCACAGGAAAAGGGGAGCCTGTCACCCGAGGAACTTGCAAAGGCTTATCTTAATGACGAGGTTGAAACAATAGAGGATGCAATAAACGGTGCAAAGGATATTATTGCAGAGCTTGTTTCCGATGATCCGGCAGGAAGAAAAATGCTCAAGTATTCTATAAAAAATAATGCAAGCATTGTAGTCAACGGCTTAAAAGAGGACTTGGGCGTATATGAAATGTACGGCAAATATACAGAGCCTGTTAAGTCGGTTGCCTCGCACAGAGTTCTTGCATTTAATCGCGGAGAAAAAGAGGGCTTTCTCAAGGTCGGCATTGATTTTGATAAAATTACAGGCATTACTATTTTGAATAATCTTCATATCAAGGATAACAGTCCTACAACCGATGCGGTTATTGAGGCTATTGAGGATTCTTATACAAGGCTGATTTTTCCCTCAATTGAAAGAGAAATCAGAAATGCACTTACCGATACCGCAAACGACAGTGCAATAAGTGTTTTTGCAAAGAACACAAGACAGCTTCTTATGCAACCGCCGGTAAAGGGTAAGGTTACGCTTGGACTTGACCCCGGCTACCGCACAGGCTGTAAGGTGGCGGTTGTTGACCCAACGGGCAAGGTGCTTGATACAGGCGTAATCTATCCTGTTCCGCCTCACAATAAAATTGATGAGGCAAAGAAGATAATAAAGAATTTTGTTTTAAAGTATAATGTTGAGGTTTTTGCTATCGGCAACGGTACCGCCTCTCACGAAACCGAGGTTTTTGCTTCTCAGGTAATTAAAGAACTTGACCGTGGAATTACCTATATGGTTGTAAGTGAGGCGGGTGCTTCTGTTTATTCTGCTTCAAAGCTTGCGGCACAGGAATTTCCCGAATATGATGTTTCGCTTAGGAGCGCTGTATCAATAGCGAGAAGGCTTCAGGACCCGCTTGCAGAGCTTGTAAAGATTGACCCAAAGGCTATCGGTGTCGGTCAGTATCAGCACGATATGCCTCAAAATCAGCTTTCCTCCGCTCTTGACGGTGTTGTTGAGGACTGCGTTAACTCGGTCGGTGTTGATTTGAATACTGCGTCTGCTCAGCTGTTAAACAGAGTTGCAGGTGTATCCTCGGCAGTTGCAGGAAATATAGTTAAATACAGGCAGGAAAACGGTGCATTTACTTCAAGAGAGGAACTTTTAAAGGTTTCTAAGCTCGGACCTAAAGCCTTTGAACAATGCGCAGGCTTTTTGAGAGTTTCCGAAAGCAGTAATGTTCTTGACAATACTGCGGTCCACCCCGAAAGCTATAAGGCGGCAAGGGCACTTCTTAAGCTTTGCAATGTTTCTGACGAGGATGTAAGAAATTCAAATGTTTCTGCACTCGGCGAGTATATTGAAGCAGTTGGAACATCTGCACTTGCAGTACAGCTTGGTATCGGTGAGCCGACACTTATTGACATTGCTTCGGAAATAGCAAAGCCCGGCAGAGACCCTCGTGATGAGCTTCCTGCACCTATGCTCAGAACAGATGTTATGGGCATTGAGGATTTAAAGGCAGGTATGGAGCTAAAGGGTACTGTAAGAAATGTAATTGATTTCGGTGCCTTTGTTGATGTTGGTGTTCATCAGGACGGTCTTGTTCATATTTCGCAGATTACAAATAAATATATCAAGCATCCGAGTGATGTTTTAAAGGTCGGCGATATTGTTACGGTATGGGTGCTGTCCGTCGATGTTGACAAAAAAAGAATAGGCCTTACAATGAAAAAGCCTAAGTAATATGATGAAATATAAGCTTATTAAATCAAAAAGGAAATCTCTTTCTCTTTCAATCGGCGACAACCTTGAAATTGTTGTCAGAGCACCGTATTTTGTTACAAAAAAAGAAACGGATGCTTTTGTAAATAAAAATACCGAGTGGATTATTTCTGCTATTGAAAGAAAGAAAAAACAGCTTGACAAATATAATATTTCCGAGGAAGAAGGGAAAAGACTTAAAGCTCTTGCGAAAGAAGCTTTGCCAAAGAAGGTTGAATACTTTTCAAAGCTGATGAACCTGTATCCGACGGGTGTTAAAATAACATCTGCCAAAAAACGCTTTGGCTCCTGCAATTCAAAAAACTCTCTTTGCTTTTCTTATTATCTTATGATGTATGATGAAAGGGCGGTTGATTATGTCGTTGTACATGAGCTTGCACATATAAGACACCATAATCACGGCAGAGAGTTTTATCAGCTTGTTGAAAAATATCTACCCGATTATAAAGAACGCGAAAAAATGTTAAAAAAGCCATAGAGGAAAATCCTCTATGGCTTAAATTATGCTTTATTCTACTGTTACAACCTTTGCAAGATTTCTCGGCTTGTCAACATCAAGTCCCTTATCAGACGAAGCATAATACGCAAATAACTGCATTGCCGTTACTGAGGGTATTGTCATAAGCTCGTCGGCTAAATCCGGTAGCTCAAAATCACATTTAACTGCACCGTCATTGAGGCTTTTTTTAATCAGCGTTATTACATTTGCACCTCTTGACTGCACCTCTTTGATATTGGAGATTTCCTTTGATTTGAGCCTGCTTTGTGTGATTAGAGCAATAACAGGCGTTTTTTCTGTTATAAGGGCAATAGTGCCGTGCTTTAATTCACCGGATGCAAATGCCTCGCTGTGTATATAAGAAATTTCCTTAAGCTTTAATGACGCTTCAAGCAGGGCAGGGTAGTCAAGACCTCTGCCAATCATAAATGCGTGCTCGGCGCTGAGCATTGTTCTTGCGAGCTTGTGTATCTGCTCCTTATTTTTTAAAACCTCATTGAGAGAGTGCGGGATTTTTTGTGCTTCTTCAATGAAATTCTTTATTTCTTTTTCATTCATTGTTCCTTTAATTTGTGAAAGCTTTGCCGAGATTAGATACAAAACAGCAAGCTGTGTAGTGTATGCCTTTGTCGATGCTACTGCAATTTCGGCACCGGCATCAGTATAAATAACACAGTCGCTTTCTCTTGCTATTGATGAGCTTCTTACATTGATTACCGACAGGCTTTTTGCACCGTTTTTCTTGGCGTACCTCAGTGCCTCAAGCGTGTCTATGGTTTCTCCGCTTTGAGATATGCAGATAACGAGAGTGCTGTCGTTAATTATCGGATTTGAATACATATATTCCGAAGCAAGACAGACATTGCAGGGAATTTTCGCCATATAATTTATCAGCTCTTTTGCTATCAAGCCCGCGTGCATTGCCGTTCCGCAGGCGATAAATGCTATATCGGTTATATCGCTGAAGAAATTATCGTCAATGCCGTCGTATGAAAAATCGGGAAGACCGTTTTTTATTCTTGACTTTAATGCTTTTTCAATAACCTTTGGTTGCTCGCAAATCTCCTTTTCCATATAAAAGGGATAGCCGTTTTTTTCTGTTTGAAGCGACTGATAATCAAGCTCTGTCAGCTCAACGGCTTTTTCATTCATATTAAAATCGAAGCATTTTACTGTGCTTGGTGTCAAAACTGCGATTGCCTTTTCATCGAGTATAAAATAGCATTTGCAGTATTCTCCGACAGCAATTATGTCAGAGGCAAGATAAGAGCCGTCATCGTTTTTGCATACTACTATCGGACTGACATTTCTCACGGCAAAAATCGTGTCCTTTATTCCGTCAAACATTATCGCAAGTGCATATGTTCCCTTAAATTTCGTAACAGCATTTATTATTGCTGAATATGGATTACCGTCAAAGAAGGAGTCAATTACACCTGCGGCAATTTCGCTGTCAGTCTGCGACACAAGAGAGCTGTTTAAATCAAATTCCTCGGCAAGCTCCCTAAAATTTTCTATAATTCCGTTATGAACGAGAGTAACTCTGCCGAATTTATGCGGATGCGAGTTTGTGTCGTCAACCTTGCCGTGCGTTGCCCATCTTGTGTGACCTATGCCACAGCCGGCACTCATATCCTTACAGGCACCGCACAGCCTTTCAACCCTGCCTGCATATTTAATTATTTTGCTTTTTCCGTTATTGTTAAGTGCAATTCCTGCGCTGTCATAGCCTCTGTATTCAAGCGTTTTAAGACCTTTAAGTAAAATACCTGTTGCATTTGATTTGCCTGTGTAGCCGATTATTCCGCACATATAATGCACTCCGTTCAAAATAAATATTCATTGCCTTACTATTATACTTATTTTATCTCGCTTTTATTTCACAAAAAAGAATTTGCTATGATTTTGTTGAGTGTAGCTTTCTGTATTCCTGCGGCGCTGTGCCCGTTATTTTCTTGAATACCTTTGTAAAATAATTGACATCATAAATACCGCAATGCTGTGCTATTGTTTGTATTTGCAGATTTGTTGAGGTTAAAAGATATTTTGCATTTTCAACTCTTTTGTCGGTTACATATTCAGTCAAGGTAACGCCCGTATCCTTTTTAAATAAATTTGAAAGATAGCTTGGATTGAGATTTAGCGTCCTTGCAAGCGATTTTAAGCTCAAATCCGCACTCAAATCATAATCTGTAATGGCAATTACCCTTTGAACCGGCAGAGAATAGTCGAAAACCTTTTGCTGTCTTTTAACAAGATTGCAATACCTTTTAAGCATTTCCCTTTGAAAAAGTAGAATTTCTTTTTCGTTTTTTATCGTTTCAATTTCCTTGGCAACCTGCGATGAAAGCCTGTCAATATAGACGGGGTGCACCTTGCTTTCAATACATTTTCTCAATAGGGTGTTCATAATTATCAAGTAGTTTTGTGAATTTCTAAGTGAGTTTTCATTTCTTTTTTCAAAAATCAAATCGTGAGTGTTTGAAAAAAATTGCTCAGCCTTGTGAAGCATACCGCGACTGACAGCATTTAAGAATTCCTTTTCCGCTTCATATCTTCTCTCTATTGCCTCAATTTCCATAGCAGAATTATCATTTTCATTAGGAATAGAGGATATAACGGATTGAGAGGCGAAATCTATCTCATTATGAACAAATTTTTTAAAAACAAATTTATCCGCATCTCCCCAAATTATTTCTCCCATACTGTTGAATAGTGACAATATTATATCATCGTTTTCAAAAGAAGGTATATTGCCGTAATACTTTTCAATATGCGAAATCATTTTCGGAGTCAGAGAATATCGCTCTGCAGTTTCGTAAATCCTTTCTCTTGTGATATCCGATTTAATATATGGTCCCGCTATTAAAATTTGTTCCTTTTGTGAATAGGGCAGGGGCATTACAATATAGTTGCAAAAAAATTCGTCAATAACTTTGTTAACGGTATTTGCAACGGATATTTCCCAAAAATATTTAATTATGCCATCGTAGCTGTCCGTTATGTTTAAAAATTCACGGATACCCTTGTCAATACCGTTTGGCATTACTGCTCCTTTTGTGCACACATGAGTATTTATCCTCAAATTTTCTATTTCTTTTCTGAAAAAAGAAAATTCTGTATCATAAAACATTTTTATACACCTCTGTAAAATTTGTGCAAATAAAACAATATATTATATATTATCGTATAAATTTTATTAAAAATCAAGAAATATATAAAAATAATACTAAAATAACTAAAAATATTACTCACTAAAATTTTGGTTATGGTTTAGAATATAACTAAAGGGGTACTGATTTGAAAACAGTACATAATAAAAATATTAACGAAAGAAGGTAATTTTATGTCTGAACAGAAGGTTAAGCCTTTTGGTATAAAAGACAAGCTGGGATATATGTTCGGTGATTTGGGTAACGATTTCACCTTTATTCTTTCCTCAAGCTTTTTGATGAAATTTTATACCGATGTTATGGGTATTGACGCATATGTTGTAGGCGTTATTATGATGATTGCCCGCTTTGTTGATGCATTCACCGATGTAGCAATGGGCAGAATTTGTGACAGGAGCAAATACCGTCCGGCAGGTAAATTTAAGCCGTGGCTGTTGCGTATGTGCGGTCCTGTTGCGATTGCTTCGTTTTTGATGTATCAAAGCTCACTCGCTTCTCTGCCTAATGCCGCAAAGATAGCATTTCTTTTCGTTACCTACATTATGTGGGGCTCGGTATTTTATACATCAATCAACATTCCATACGGCTCAATGGCGTCTGCCATTTCTCAGGATCCGAGTGACCGTCAGTCGCTTTCAACCTTCAGAACAATGGGCGGTATGCTTGCAGGCGGTGTTATAACCGCAGGTGTACCTATGATTGCTTATGATAAGATTAACGGCAACGAGGTTCTTAACGGTTCAAGATTTACTTTGATTGCAGGTATCTTCTCTGTTTTAGCAATAATTGCTTATCTGCTTTGCTACAAGCTTACTACCGAGCGTGTAAGAGTTGAGGTAAATGCAGAACTTCAGCAGAAAAACAGCGTCGGTGTTATGCTCAAAAACGCGTTTAAAAATCGTGCGCTTATTTCGATTATTGTTGCTTCAATAGTAATGCTTCTTGCTCAGCTTACAATGCAGCAGATGTGTAACTATGTATTTCCTAATTTCTATGGAAATGCAAAGGCACAGGGTATAGCTACCGTTATGATGGGTGGCGGAATGGCTGTTGCCGCAGTAGTTGCTAAGCCTCTTTCAAAAAAATTCGGCAAGGCAGAAATCAGCGTTGCATCAAACCTCTTTGCAGGACTTGTTTGTGTGATTTTGTATTTCGTTCGCCCCGAAAATGTTTGGGTATATGTTGCATTTCAGGCGTTCGCTTGGCTTGGCTTAGGTATATTCTCAATGGTATCATGGGCACTTATCACAGATGTTATTGACTATTCCGAGCTTAAAAACGGTATAAGAGAGGACGGCTCTGTTTATGCTTTGTATTCCTTTGCAAGAAAGCTCGGTCAGGCAGCCTCTGCAGGTCTTTCCGGTGCACTTCTCTCACTTATTGGATACGAAACATCAACAGCATTTGACAAAGATGTAGTCAACGGAGTGTTTGATATTTCAACTCTTGTTCCTGCACTCGGCTTCATTCTTCTCGGACTTGTACTTTGGTTCTGGTATCCGCTTCATAAAAAGCAGGTTGATGCCAATGTTGAGGCTTTAAAAGCAAAGCATGAACAGGATTCTAATGAATAATATTAAAAAACTGCCGCAGTTTTGCTGCAGGCAGTTTTTTTCTGCAAAAAATAAAAGGAGTAATCAATTTGAGAAAAATAATAAATTTTAACAGAAAGTGGGCCTTTTCCAAGCAGGCTGATTGTCCGCCAAGCTCAATGCCTGACAAGTGGGATTTTGTCAATCTTCCGCACACCTGGAATGCTATTGACGGTCAGGACGGCGAAAATGATTATTACAGGGGAAAATGCTTTTATGTAAAGGAGCTTGACAGAGAAGAGCTTTGTCAGGCAGACAGATACTATCTCGAATTTAAGGGCGCAAATTCATCGGCAGAGGTGTTTATTAACGGTAAATCGGTTGCTAAGCACGACGGCGGTTATTCAACATGGAGATTTGATATCACCGATGAGCTTACCGACAAAGCAATTATTGCCGTTAGCGTTGACAACAGCGAAAATGACACAGTATATCCGCAAATGGCTGACTTTACATTTTACGGCGGACTTTACCGTGATGTAAATATTATTGCAGTAAATAATTCTCATTTTGACCTTGATTATTACGGTGCGCCGGGTATTGCGGTTACACCGACAGTAAACGGTAATAATGCCGATGTTAAGGTTGATGTGTTTTTAACTAATGCAAAAAAAGAACAGGAAATAGTTTGCAGAATCTATGATGCTGACAAAAATCTAATTGCCAAAGCGAATGAAAACACTGACGAAAATGAATTTAATTTTACAATAGAAAATGTTCATCTTTGGAACGGCCTCAAGGACCCTTATCTATATACGGCTGAGGTATTGCTTTGCGAAAACGGCGAAATTCTTGATAATGTTTCTGCAAGATTTGGTTGCAGATATTTTGAAATAGACGCTCAAAGAGGCTTTATCCTAAACGGTTGTGAATATCCGCTTCGCGGTGTTTCAAGGCATCAGGACAGATGGGGAATAGGTAATGCGCTTCTTCCGGAGCATCACAAAGAGGATATTGACATTATTTGCGAAATGGGTGCAAATACAATCCGCCTTGCACATTATCAGCATGATCAATATTTCTATGATTTGTGTGATGAAAGGGGACTTGTTATTTGGGCGGAAATTCCTTATATTTCAAAGCATATGCCAAATGCAAGAGAAAACACCGTATCACAGATGAAGGAGCTTGTTTTACAGAATTACAATCACCCGAGTATTGTTGTTTGGGGACTTTCAAATGAAATAACAATGAACGGCTCTGATGATGATTTGCTTGAAAATCACAGGATTCTCAACGACCTTGTTCACGAAATGGACAAAACAAGGCTTACAACAATTGCGGTTGTTTCAATGTGCGATATTCATGACCCGTATATTCAAATTCCCGATGTTGTTTCCTTTAATCATTATTTCGGCTGGTACGGCGGAGATACCTCTATGAACGGTCCCTGGTTTGATAATTTTCATAAGGAGTTTCCAAATATTCCTGTCGGAATGAGCGAATACGGTTGTGAGGCTCTTAACTGGCACACCTCTAATCCTACTCAGGGTGATTACACCGAGGAATATCAGGCATATTATCACGAGGAGCTTATCAAACAGCTTTTTTCAAGAAAATATCTTTGGGCTACTCATGTGTGGAATATGTTTGATTTCGGTGCCGACGCAAGAAATGAGGGTGGAGAAAACGGGCAAAACCATAAAGGTCTTGTAACCTTTGACAGAAAATATAAAAAGGATTCCTTCTACGCGTACAAGGCTTGGCTGTCCGATGAACCGTTTGTTCACATATGCTCAAAAAGATATGTTGATAGGGTAGAGGATGTAACGAAAATAACCGTATATTCAAATTTGCCCGAGGTCGAACTCTTTGTTAACGGAAAGAGTATAGGCAAAAAATCAAGCAAGGAGCATTTCTTCTACTTTAATGTTGAAAATAAAGGTGAATCAAGACTTACTGCAATTGCAGGTAACTGCAAGGATGAAAGCTTTATTCGCAAGGTTGATGAGTTTAACAACGATTACAGACTCAAAGAAAAGGGCGCTGTGCTTAACTGGTTTGATATAACGGAAATTGACGGGTGTTTTTCTCTTAATGATAAGCTTGGCGATATTTTAAAGGTGCCTGAGGGTGCGAAATTGTTTTCTCAGATGATGCATCATATGCAAAACGGTGCACAACAGGCGTCGGGATTTGAAATGAATGATAATATGATGAAAATGATGGGTGGCTTTACAGTTTTAAGACTGACAAATCTTATGTCAACCGCAGGGATAAAAACCACGAAGCAACAGCTTTTGCAGCTTAATTCTCAGCTTAATAAAATTAAAAAGCCATAAATAAAAAAATCAAACCGCCGAACTGTGTTCGGCGGTTTAATTCTTTATTTAATTTTAATTGATTTTGCCTTTGACCAAGATGAATAAACCTTAACTGTTTTGCCGTTAAAATTAACATTCTTGTAGGTTCTGATTCTTACATAATACTTCTTCTTAGCCTTAAGCTTTTTAACAGTAGCAGAAGTTGTTTTTGACTTGCTTACAGTTTTTGATTTTGTAGTTTTCTTTGTAAATTTGCTTGAGGTGCTGTACTGAATTTGATATCCTGAGATACCGCTTACCTTCTTCCATTTTGCTTTAAATGATTTGTTGCCCTTTGTAAGCTTGCTGATAGATGCCTTTTTCTGACTCTTGTTTACCCATACACCGTCAACGCTTTTTGCACCTGCAGGTGCCTTTGCCTTGTTAATGGTAAACGAGACTTTTCTTGAGGATGTAAATGAGCCGATACCTGTAATTGTTACGGTAGCAGTACCGGGATTTACATTGTTTGCATATGAAAGAACATAGTCAACGCCGTTGGTTAAAACAACACCTTTATATGTAACGGTAGGCTGAGGATATAATGCAGAGCCTGTTGCCGTTACGCTCGTCATTGCTGACACTTTAACATCAGAAGATGTAATAGCAAGTGGCTTAATAGTGAATGCCTTTGAAATACTGCCCTGATAGTTTCCTATACCGGTTACCGTAACATAGCCTGTTCCCGAAGCAACATTGTTGCTGTAATTAACAACATAATCAGTGTTTAATGTAAGTGTTTTTTTGAGCTTAACATCCTTAACAGTAACCTTTGGCTTTTGTTCGCCTCCGTTAAAGGTTACATCAGCGACTGACACAGAAATTTCACTGTCATTCATAACCTTAGGAATGATATTGAAAGTAACTGTTTTTGTGCCTTGATATGAAGAGTTTTTGCCTGTAATTACAATTGTTGCAACACCGACATTCTTGTTGTTTTTATAGGAAACACTGTAATCTGTACCGTTTATCAAAACAACTGAGTTTGCAAATACAACGCTAAAGTCTGGGAAATTTGCAACCTTGTATTCCGTACCGCTGTAAACTACATCGTTCACACCGTAAACCACAGAATTTTCAATATTATTTGTTACAGTTATCGTAAGTGTCTTAGAAAATGATTTGGTTTCTTTTGGATTTTTTTCGTCGTAGCAGGCATAGCAGTTGATTTTTGCAACGCCTAATTGCTTAGTAACAACAGTAGCGGTCTTTGTTGCTTCGTCATAATATACATCTGCAATATCAGGATTTGAAGATTCTAAAACAATTTTGTCAACATTGTTAATTACATTAGGTCCTGTTGTAACAGTAAAGCTATATGTTGTTCCTGTGGGAAGTGTTTTTGAGGTTGATGTCGGATTAAAAGACATTGATGTGGTTTTTGCGTTACTTAAAATTGTGAGCTTCGCATAAGGCACATTGTCAATCGAAACATTTTTATCTCTGACAACAGCAAAGGCATATAAATGAATATCCGATACACATGTTTTTGCGGTAGTGATTGTTAAGACATTATCACTGTTAAAGGTGTATTTAAAGTAATTTGAAAGGGTGTCAAGTGATACTAATGAATATGCACTACCGTCATCTAACGAAGCTCTCCATTCAATAACATCATTTGATTCTTCGCCGTTTTTTGCAAGAATGTCACAGGTAACGGATATCGTATCACCTTGATAAATACTGTATGTGTTTGTTAAAGCATCAATGCATTGAAGTGCAGCGGTGTTGACCTTTTTCGGAGTCAAGGTAACAGACTCTGCTTTTTTGCTTTCAACAACAGTTAAATTATAGTTTGCTATAACACCTGACTGAGATGTAGCGGTGATGGTTGTTTCGCCGACCTTTAATGCAGTAACATAACCGCTTTCGTCAACCCTTGCAATACTGCTGTCAGTTGATGTCCACGAAATCTTTTCGGGTGAGTTTGACGGACTTACAGTAATGTCTATTTGCTCGCTGTGTCCGACAGGAATATTATTTTCCTTTGCCTTTAGCTCTATTGTTTGAACGGCAGGAATAATGTTTACCGTGCAGGAGGCACTAACATTATTGTTTCTCTTTGATCTTGCAACAACCTCAACGCTGTCGCCGGTTGTTCCCGGAACAACTGTTAATTTACCGGTTACCGAGTCAACCGTTGCTACTGTGCTGTCTAAAGAAACATATTCTACTGAATCGTTATATTCACCGGGAGGTATAACAAGAAGCTCGGAAAGATTTAAGCTGTTTTCATTATTTTGACCGTAATAAAGATTGTATGACGGATTTGTAAACTGTATTGATTTAATATTCTTCTGCTCGTTTACATTTAAAGTTAATACGCAGTAAAGCGTTCTCTCAAGCTTACCGTTAGTAAATGAAACTGCCTGCGCCTTTAGATAATATGTACCGGTGTTACTTATTGTAAGAACACATCCGGTATCGGTTAGTTGAATGCTGTAGTGAAGCGCTTCAATCGGATTAGCGGGATCGGATAAATCGGAATAAAGAGTATATTTAATATCATCATTATAATCCGAACCGCCGTTAATGCTCTTTAACGCAGTTTCCGTAATGGCAATATTATCACCTTGAACAACGGAAAGCGAGTTGCCGTAATCGTTAGGGAAAGCAGTTGAAGCATAGCATTCAGCACCGTAATTCAATTTGAAGCTTGCAAGAGCAACACATTTAATAAGACTGATTTTCTTTGATCTTCCGCTTTTTGTTTGGAAGGTTACTGTTGATTTTACATCTGCTGATTTCGGAATTGTGAAATCATATCCCGATGCCTCGCTGTTTTCAGTACAAACAATTTTTTTATTTGCATCATCATAGCTCGGTGATATAGATGGGGTTACCATTGTATCATCGTTTATTTCAGGAGTGTTAATAACACTTAAAGTACCTGTGCTCGGTGAACCTTTTGTGGTTTGGTCAAGATAAAAGGTTGATGACTGTTCATCATAATATGAGTTTGCAGATGTATCTGCTTCTCTTATTGAAATTGATTCAATAGGCTTAAGTACGGGAAGTGTTTCCTCAGCAAAATAAGTATCATTACATTCTGCTCTTAACACCAATTTTTCACCATAGCTTTGCGGAACGGTGATGTTAATCTTACCTGTAATGCTTACTGTGGATTCTTCGGAAACATCAGACATATTAAACGATAGTACAGTAATATTGCCTGAGTAGTCGGTAGTTCCTGTTTCTTCAAGCAAGGTCCACTTAATTTCAGTTATGCTCTGAGCGTAATCTGCCGGAATATTAGTAAATTCTGCGTCGGCAGTCCTGAGTGTTCCTCCGAAAAATGAACTTGCATCAATTTTAACAGCGCAGCTCGGTCCGGTTGCAAGTGCTGTAATTGTGCTTGAGCATACCATCAAAAGCGCAAGAAGCACCGAAATGGATTTTGTAAACAATTTTTTCATAATTGCTACTCCTTGAAAATAATATTACTTATTTATTATACAACTTAATATATTTAAAAACAATAAACAAAATACTCAAAACTACTCATTATTTTTTGTTTATTTGCACAAAAATTATTTGCGGATGGTTAAAAAGCCTGAGCGGAAATTCCGAATTTCCGAGACCTCTGCTGATTATCAGCTTAGGACTATCCCCGAATGTGCCTCTTGCATATTTTGGCAATATGCCCTGACCTGGAGAAAAAAGAGGACCTAAAAACGGAAAAATCCATTGACCTCCGTGTGCGTGTCCCGAAAGCTGAAGGTCGAAATCATACTGTGAATAATTCATTTCCTTAATCCCCTCGAAATTCTCGGGAAAATGGCTTAATACTATTTTAAATCCGTCGTATGTGTCAAGCTCATCAAAATAGGGTGACATATCTCTGTATTTAAAGGTTCCTTTTTTTCTTGCCGTATAGTCATCAAAATCCGCTTGGTTTTCGTCAAGACCGAGTATTGCACCAAAGCTTGTCTTTACCGCTTCGTTTAGCAGTACGGTAAAGCCTGCATTTTTTAACTCCTGCATAATTTCGCTGAAATTATCAAGGCGCCTTTCGTGATTTCCTGTTATATAGTACACAGGAGCAATTTTTACAAGCTTTTTTGCATAGTCAAGCATTTTCTCCTTGCGTTTTGCGTGGTCATTTATAAAATCACCCGTTATACAAATTAAATCAGGGTTTTCGTCTTTAACTTTTTTTAATACTGCATTAAAGGGCTTTGAATGAAAGTCCGACAAATGTGCTATTTTAAATGACTGTTTTGTTTTTTCGCTGTCTATGTTATAATAATCGGTATCAATTTTGTTATTTTGATAATAGCAAAAAAGCATTATCAGTATCAAAATAATTATTGAAATTATAGCTATTTCCATATAATCACCTGAATATATAATATAGTTTACAAACAATTTAGTCAATATTTAGAAAAAATTTTAATTTTTATAGGGTAAATGTGGTATAATGCGTATAATATATTTGAAAGGGTGAGAAATTTGGTGAATTCTATCCGATTGACTGCAGAAGAAAACGAAAAAAAGATTCTTTGCGAAAAAGCCTGCCTTGCTTGTAATTCAAAGGGCAGAACGAGATTTGAGGAAGAGTGTCAGGTGAGAACCTGCTTTCAGCGTGACAGAGACAGGATTATTCATTCTCAGTCTTTCAGAAGGCTAAAGCACAAAACGCAGGTTTTTCTTGCACCCAGCGGTGACCATTATCGTACGCGTCTTACTCACACATTAGAGGTTTCTCAGATTGCAAGAACAATTGCAAGAGCGCTTGAGCTTAACGAGGATTTGACAGAAGCCGTTGCACTCGGTCACGACTTGGGACATACCCCGTTCGGACACGCGGGCGAGAGGGCGCTTGACTCTCTTTGTGATTGTGGCTTTAGACACTATGAGCAAAGCGTTAGAGTTGTCGAAAGACTCGAAAAAAACGGAAAAGGGCTAAATCTCACAGATGAGGTCAAAAACGGCATTTTGTGTCACACTCACGGAGAAGAGGCATATACACTTGAGGGGCAGATAATCAGAATAGCCGATAAAATAGCATATATCAATCACGATATTGATGACGCTATAAGAGCCGGTGTTATGGCAGAGGAGGATATTCCTCTTGATTTAAGAATAAAGCTCGGTATGACAAAGTCCGAAAGAATAAATAATATGGTGCTTGATGTTATACATAACAGTAAGGATAAAATCCGTATGAGTGAGGATTGCTATTCTGCTTTTTTGGATTTGCACAGCTTTATGTTTACCGCTGTTTACACTAATCCCATTTGCAAGGGAGAGGAGAGCAAGGCGGTTGATATGCTTCATAAGATTTATTCATATTATATTTCAAATGTTGACGAAATGCCTGAGGAATATATCAGTATTGCAGATACTGACGGTAAGGAAAGAGCCGTATGCGATTATATAGCAGGTATGAGCGATACATATGCATTAAAGGTGTTTAACAAGCTTTTTGTTCCGATGTTTTGGCTTGAATAACAGAAGGGAGTTGAGATTGTGGCACTTAATGAAAGCTTTTTGCAGGAACTTAAATATAAAACCGATATTGAGGACATAATTTCAGCTTATGTTTCACTGAAAAGAAGGGGAAACACCTCAGTCGGCTTGTGTCCCTTTCATAACGAAAAAACACCGTCATTCACCGTTTATAACGATACACAGTCTTTTTATTGCTTTGGCTGCGGCGCCGGCGGTGATGCGGTAGGCTTTATCAGAAAAATTGAAAATCTTGACTATATAGATGCCGTTAAGCTTCTTGCACAGAGGGCAGGTATGCAGATGCCGCAGGAGGGCTATGATGACAGCCTTTCAAAAAAAAGACGGCGAATACTTGAAATTAACAGAGAAACGGCAAAATTTTATCATTCATATATGATGTCACCGCAGGGAAAAGCAGGGCTTGACTACTTTTTAAACCGCGGACTGACAATGAATATAATAAAAAAATTCGGCTTAGGCTATGCTCCTAACGAGTGGGACAGTCTTATCAAGCACCTCAAATCCTTAGGCTATAAGCCCGGAGAAATGGTTGATGCCGGTGTTGTTAAAATCGGCAGAAACAACAGCTATTACGACACCTTTAAAAATCGGGTGATGACTCCTATTATTGATGTCAGAGGTAATGTTATTGCCTTTGGCGGCAGGGTACTCGATGACAGTAAGCCGAAATATGTAAATACCGCAGAAACACTTGTTTACAAAAAAACTAATGAGCTTTTTGCCCTTAATTTAGCAAAGGATAACTGTGCAGACAGTCTTATTCTTTGTGAGGGTTATATGGATGTTATTGCAATGCATCAGGCAGGCTTTACAAATGCTGTTGCAGGCTGCGGAACCGCCCTTACAAGCGAACAGGTTCGTCTTATCAGCAGATATACAAGCGAGGTTATTCTTGCTTATGATGCTGACGAGGCTGGGCAAAAGGCATTGAACAAGGCAATAGAATTGTTCAGAAATACCGATGTTAAAATACGAGTGCCGAGGCTTACAGGCGGTAAGGACCCCGACGAAATTATTAAAAAGCTCGGTCGGGACAAGTTCAAGGGTATGCTCGAGGGTGCGTCAAATGAAACGGAGTTTGCAATTCTCGGATTGAAAAATAAATTTGATATTTCAACAACACAGGGAAAAATAGATTTTGTCAACGGTTGTATGAAAATAGTTGCAAAAATTTCTCCCGTTGAACAGGATTTGTATTTGACAAGACTTTCAAACGAGCTTGAAATTGAAAAATCCGCACTAAAAACACAGCTTTTATCCTATGTAAAAAAAAGTAATTACAGAGCAAGGAAAAATGAATACAAAAAAATAATTGACACGGCTTCAAGAGAGGCTGTTAAGCTAAGCCATGACACCGACGCTTCAATAAGACAGATTAAAGCCGAGGAGCGCGTTATAGGTCTTTTGATGAGATATCCCGACTGCAAAAAGCTTTGCAAGGATTTTTCCTCGGACAAGCTTTCAAAGGGATTTATAAATAAAGTCTTCGGTATAATTCTTTCGCGTATTGAAGAAGGACTTGATATTGATTTGACAAATTTCGGCGATTCGCTGACAAGTGATGAGTACGGTCGATTGTCAGGTATAATTGCCCGTACAAGAGAAAGTAATAATTCAAAAAAAGAGTTTTCTGACTGTTTATCAATCATCGAAGAGGAGTATGATAAGAAAAACGCAAAGCCCTCTGATGAATTAAGTGATGACGAATTCAGAAGCCTGTTTAAAAACAATACATAATGCAGAGGAGATATGATATGAAAGAAATTAACCTTACGCCAACACAGTCTGTAAGCGAGGAAAAAAAGAACAATGCTTTCAAAAAGCTTGTTGAAAAGGGCAAGCAGACAGGTCATCTTTCCACACAGGAAATTGATAATATTATTGTTGAGCTTGACCTTGATGTAGACGAGCTTGAAAAGCTTAACGAGCAGATTGATGCCGCCAATATTAGTATTATTGATGACTTTTCGGCAGAAGCTCTTGACGGAATAAGCCTTGAGGTTGATTTGCCAAAGGAAACAGATGCGGCTGATACGGTTGCAGTTAACGATAATGCAGCAATGGACGATCCTGTTAAGGTTTATCTCAAAGAAATCGGACGCGTTCCGCTTCTTACTCCCGAGGAGGAAATTGAACTTGCTATCCGTATTTCAGAAAATGATGAAAGTGCAAAGAAAAGGCTTGCAGAAGCAAACCTTCGTCTTGTTGTCAGCATTGCAAAAAGATATGTCGGCAGAGGTATGCAGTTTCTGGATTTGATTCAGGAGGGTAATTTAGGTCTTATCAAGGCTGTTGACAAATTTGACTATACAAAGGGCTTTAAGTTTTCAACTTATGCTACCTGGTGGATAAGACAGGCTATTACCCGTGCTATTGCCGACCAGGCAAGAACTATCAGAATTCCCGTTCATATGGTTGAAACCATAAACAAGGTTAAAAAGGCAAACAGTCAGCTTCTTCATACAAACGGAAGAGAGCCTACTCCCGATGAAATTGCAGAATTTCTTGATTTGCCTGTTGATAAGGTAAGAGAAATTCTCAGAGTTGCACAGGAGCCTGTTTCGCTTGAAACCCCGATTGGTGAGGAGGAGGATTCACATCTCGGTGACTTCATTCCCGATGATGACGCACTTGCGCCTGCCGATGCGGCTTCTATGAGCCTTTTAAAAGAGCAGCTTGCAGAGGTTTTAAAAACTCTTACACCGAGAGAGGAAAAGGTGCTTTCACTTCGTTTCGGTCTTGACGACGGCAATCCAAAAACACTTGAGGAGGTCGGCAAGGAGTTTAATGTAACCCGTGAGCGTATTAGACAGATTGAAGCAAAGGCACTCAGAAAGCTTCGTCACCCAAGCAGAAGTAAAAAGTTAAAGGATTTCTTAGACTGATGACTGAAGAAAAAATTGACAGAATAAATGTGCTTGCCCATAAAGCAAAGTCGGTAGGTCTTACCGACGAGGAAAAGGCTGAGCAGGCAGCACTCAGAAGAGAATATATTGACTCGTTTAAGGCGAGTCTTATCGGTCAGCTTGAAAACACATATATAGTTGACGAAAAAGGAAATAAGAAAAAGGTTCAAAGAAAGAAGAAAAATGGCTAAACTTATTATTATTGAAGGTCTTGACGGCTGCGGAAAATCAACACAAACCGCTCTTCTTGAAAAATACTTCATCAATGAGGGAATTGATTATAAAAAAATCAAGCTTCCCGATTATGATAATCCGTCAAGCACCCTTGTAAAAATGTATCTAGGAGGCGAATTCGGCAAAAATGCCGATGATGTTAATGCGTATGCGGCAGGAGCATTTTATGCCGTTGACAGATTTGCCTCCTATAAGCTCGGCTGGAAAAAGGATTACGATAACGGAACTTTAATTCTTGCCGACAGATATGCAACCTCTAATTCAATCTATCAAATGGAGAAGATAGATGAAAGCAGGTGGGACGAGTATCTTGAATGGTCTGCAGATTTTGAATATAACAAAATCGGTATTCCAAAGCCCGACCTTGTTATTTTTCTTGATATGCCCGTCGATGTTTCGCAAAGGCTTATGACCTCGCGTTATGACGGCGACGAGGGCAAAAAGGATGTTCACGAGGCAAATGTTGATTATCTCAATAAATGCCGCAAATCAGCCCTCTATACTGCCAAAAAGCAGGGCTGGTGCGTTATTGAATGCTCAGACGGTGTTAATCCGCTTCCTATTGAGGAAATTCATAATAAAGTTATATCGTGTGTTAAAAAGGAAATGAATAATGCTTGAATTTTATAAACCGCAAATAGAAGATAAGGTATGGGTTGATGAGTGTCTTAAATATTCGAAAAGCATGAACTGCGAATATACCTTCGGCAACTTGTTTGTGTGGAGTACGGCGTATTCAACACAAATTTGCAGATACAAGAGCTTTCTTATGTGCCGTTGGGGCAGAGGCGAGGATATAATGTATAGTCTGCCTATCGGTAACGGTGATTTTAAGGATGCAGTGAATCAAATTATTGATGATGCAAAGAGTCTTGGTATTAAGCCTAAAATTTACGGTGTAACGCAAAATTATAAATCACTTCTTGATGAATTGTTTCCCCGTATGTTTTCATATGAATATGACGGCGCTTTCAGCGACTATATTTATTCGGTTGAAAAAATGGCTTGCTTAAGCGGTAAAAAATATCATTCAAAAAGAAACCATATCACAAATTTTAAAAAGAAAAATCCTGACTGGTCATTTGAAAAAATTGACAACACTAACATAAATGACTGCATAGAGCTTCATACAAGATGGATTAAAAACCATCAGGACGATGAGGATTATTCCTACGAATTTGAGGCTGTACTCGCTGCTTTTGAAAATTACGACGCACTTGGATTTGCGGGCGGTCTTATCAGAATAGGCACAGAGCCTGTTGCCTATACCTTGGGCGAAAGGCAGAATGATTCTCTGTTTGTAACCCACTTTGAAAAAGCACCCGCAGAAATTCAGGGCGCCTATGCGGTTATAAATCAGGAATTTACAAAAAACTGCCTTTCATCCTATACTTATGTCAATAGGGAAGAGGATTTGGGTATAGAAGGACTTAGAAAAGCAAAGCAGTCCTACTATCCGGAAATTCTTTTGGAAAAGTGCGTTGCCGTATATGAGGGATAATTATGATTAAAACCGTTACTAATCAGCAGGAAATTATTTCTCTGTGGCAGGAGGCTTTCGGGGATACAAAAGAGGATATTTTATACTTTTTAGACAATGCCCAAAATATAAACTGCTTAGGCTTTTATTGCGAAGACACACTTGCTTCAATGCTTTTTGAGGTTGATTGTGAGTGTGAGGGCAAAAAAGCAGTTTATGTTTATGCGGCGTGCACATTAAAAAAATATCGTTCAAAAGGCTTTATGTCACATCTATTGGAATATTCAAAGAATAATCATGATACTGTGTGCTTAATCCCTGCAAATAGCGAGCTTGATGTTTATTACAGAAAAAGAGGATTTACAAAAACTGCACAGTTAAGCAGTATTTTATTTAATGAATCAAAAGAGATTAAAGATTACTTATTTGAAGGCTGTACTCTAAAGGAGCCTTATATTCTTGTTTGTGGAGGATAATTATGGTATATGTTTTTTTGGCTGACGGATTTGAAATCATAGAGGCTTTGTCACCTGTTGATATGCTCAGAAGAGCAAAGGCAGAGGTGAAAACCGTTGGCGTTACAGGGAAAAGCGTACGCTCATCCTGTGGCGTTGAGGTGAATGCAGACATCACCATTGATGATGTATCATACGATTCTCTTGAGGCAATTGTTTTGCCCGGCGGACTTCAGGGTACTCTTAATCTTGAGGCTGACCAAACAGTGCAGAAGACAATTGATTATTGTGTTGATAATAATATTCTTGTTTGTGCTATTTGTGCGGCACCGTCTGTTTTAGGCCACAAGGGACTATTAAGAGGGAAGAAGGCTACCTGCTTTCCGGGATTTGAGGATTCTCTCACCGGTTCAACTCTTTCCGATGAATTTGTAGCTGTTGACGGCAATTTCATAACCGCTAAGGGTGCAGGTGTTTCAGTCGATTTCGGACTTGAGATAGTAAGCAGTCTTTATGGCAGGGAATTGTCCGACAAAATAAGGAAAACAATACAATGCAAGTAAAAGCACAGCTACGAAAAAAGCTTAAGCAGGAAAGAAAAAGCATTTTAGATAAAAGCGATAAGGATATTAAAATATGCAATTATTTGCTTAATTGCGATCAATATAAAGGTGCAAAAACAATTTTGTTTTACGCTTCTCTTGACGATGAAATCAGTACTGATTTTGCAATAGAATTTTCATTAAATATAGGCAAAAAGGTTGCCTTGCCACGCTGTAAAAACAATTGCGGTGAGATGGAGTTTTACTGCATCAATTCTTTTGATGACCTTGTTTGCGGTCACTTTAATGTCAGAGAGCCCGATATAAACAAGTGTGAGCGTGTTACCGATTTTAAAAACAGTATTTGCATTGTTCCTGCGCTTTCATTTGATAAAAAAGGATACAGACTCGGTTACGGAAAAGGCTATTATGACAGATTTTTAAAAAAATATACTTCACTTTCAATAGGATTGTGTTATAATAAGCTGATAACAGACGAGCTTCCAATCGGTGAATTTGATATTCCCGTAAATTATATTATTACCGAAGACGGACTTTTTTCCGTTTAATAAGGAGGAAAAAATGGATAACGAAGATTTCAAGCTTTCGGAAACAGGAATCAATCCTGTTGACACTGCGGGAAGCAAAAAAGATATTTATTTTTCCAATGTTGAGCCTGAGAATCAGCCTGATTTGACAGCTCATCCTAAAGCATCGGTACAAACAAGACCGACACCTGCAAGAAAAAGGGACGGCGGCATTGCCCAAACCTATATTTTCTTTATTGTCGTCATTGTTGTGTCAATGATTTTGTCAATCTATGCCGTGCTTTGCCTTAATGATGTTCTTGCAATCACCAAAAATAATGCAACCGTAACAGTTAGCCTTGAGGGCTCTGTTGACAGCATTGACGAGGCAGTTGATATTCTTGCAGATAACGGACTTATCAAGTGCAAGAATTTCTGTAAGCTTTTTGCTAAGTACAGAGAAGCGCAGGTAGGACCTAATTACAGAAACGGTGTTTACTACAAGGATAAAACATATGAAGCAGGTGTGTATTATCTTTCGGGCAAAATGGGACTTGAGGGAATGCTTCAAACCCTGCAGGGTGATTCTGCAACCGCAGAAACAGTTACCTTAACCTTCCCTGAGGGCTATACTGTCCCTGAAATAGTTGAAAGACTGTCTGCAAACGAGGTTTGCGACAAGGCGGCACTGCTTGAGGTAATTCAAAGCGTTGAATTCAATTATTCGCTTGTAAGCAATATTAAAGCGGATGAAAGAGTACCGTACAGACTTGAAGGCTATCTTTTCCCTGATACCTATGACTTTTATATCGGTGAAAGTGCAAGCTCGGTAGTCAGAAAATTCCTGTCAAACGGTGATGCAAAGATTACCGAAAAATACAGAAAACGAGCAGAAGAGCTCGGTTATTCAATGCAGGATGTTATTCTTATTGCTTCTATCGTTCAGTGTGAGGCTGCAAACGAAGAGCAGATGAAAACGATAGCCGGTGTTATTTATAACAGACTTTCCGACCAGGCAAACTTCCCACTTTTGGGTATAGATTCAACCGCCGATTATATAACAAATAAGGTTGAGCCATCGCTTTCGTCAACGGCGGCGCATACTGCCGATTACTATATGCCTTTCTATAATACGACAGGAAGTGCAACGCTTGTAGGACTTCCTGCAAGCCCGATTTGTAATCCGGGTATGGACGCAATTAAAGCAGCGCTTTATCCCGAAAAGCACGATTATTACTATTTCTTCCACGACACAGACCGCAAAATTTATACTGCAAAAACCTATTCGGAATTTAAGGATAAAATCAGAACCTACGCACCGTATTTAACCTATTGATTATGAGAAATATTGAATTACTTTCGCCCTGCGGCGATTTTGAAAGATTAAAGCTTGCACTTAAATTCGGCGCTGATGCCGTTTATCTCGGCGGTGAGCTTTTCGGAATGAGGACTAATCCCTCTAATTTTAACGCCGATGAGCTTAAAAAAGCCGTAGAGCTTGCTCATTCGCTTAATAAAAGGGTTTATCTTACCTGTAACACCTTGCCGAGAAATAATGAAATTGAACAGCTTCCCGACTTTTTGAAATATGCCGCTCAAATCGGTGTTGACGCATTTATTATTGCCGATGTCGGCGTTATGGCTATGGCAAAAAAATATGCGCCCGATGTTGATATTCATATCTCGACGCAGGCAGGTATTGTAAATTATCAAACGGCAAACACCTTTTATGAAATGGGTGCAACAAGGATTGTTACGGCAAGGGAGCTTTCACTTGACGAGATTAAAGTAATCCGTGATAAAACACCCTCTGACCTCGAAATTGAGGTGTTTGTTCACGGCGCAATGTGTATGAGCTTTTCGGGCAGATGTATTCTTTCTGACTATATGGTCGGCAGAGATGCTAACAGGGGTGACTGTGCTCAGCCTTGCAGGTGGAAATACCATCTTGTCGAGGAAACAAGGCCCGGTCAGTATTTTCCTGTTAATCAGGACGATACAGGCACATATATATTCAACTCACGGGATTTGTGTATGATCGAGCACATACCCGAGCTTGTGACTGCAGGTGTTGACTCGTTTAAAATCGAGGGCAGGGCAAAAAGCGAATATTATACCGCTATCGTCACCTATGCGTACAGAAATGCGATTGACGGGTATATTAAAAATCCGTCGGATGATTATAAGGTTGAACAATGGATTCTTGATGAAATGGAAAAAATGAGCCACCGCGAATATACAACAGGCTTCAATTTCGGACCAATGAAGAACGGTCAGGTGCTTGATACGGGCGGATATATAAGAAATTGGGATGTTTGTGCACTTTATAAGGACTATAAGGACGGCAGACTCATTGTTGACCAACGAAACAGGTTTTATCAGGGTGATGTGCTTGAGGTTGTTGAGCCTAACAAAAAGCCATATCAAATTACTGTTGAAAATCTATATAATGTTACCGACGACGAGAGTGCCGATGTTGCAAACAAGGCTACAAATGTGTATTCCTTTGACTGTAATGAAAAGATTTCTCCCGATGCAATATTAAGGCGACAAAGAAGTGAATAAATAATTATCCCTCTGTGAAAACTACACAGGGGGTATTTTTATGCTTAAAAGGGGTGTCAGCCTTTGCTGTGCGCTTGTGGCGCTGTTTTTTGCAGTTGCAGGCAGAATGGGTTATATAACGCTCAGTGGTGCTTATTCGGTCGCTGAGGGGTATAATAGCTACACAATGGATATCAGCAGACTGTATATGAATATTTACAGCAGTGACAAGCAGCTGCTCAACAATAATACAAAATCCGTTTCTGCAATAATAAGACCGAATGAAAAGTGCCTGTCTGAGTTAAATCTCTTGTTTAACACCGAAAATGCAAAGGAAATTACCAACGAGCTTAAAAAGGGTTATCCGATTGTAAGGAAAATTGATAAATATTCAAACACTAAATACATTAAAACAATAGAGCTGATAAACAAAAACAGCGATGATATGCTCTGCCGACATATGATTGATAAAGCCTGCGGAGGTCTTGAACAGTATACCGATAAGGAAATAGGACGGCTGAGTATAAATTTTTCCGTTGACGCAGTCGGCAGGGTTTTAAACGGCGACGCAGGAAAAATAATAAATGACAACTATGATTCAACTCAGGGTGTGACCGTTTCAATAAACAGTAAAATTCAAAGAATTGCCGAGGAGGCGTGCAAAAATATGAAGGAGGGGAGTCTTGTTGTTCTTGACGCAGATACATCACGGATACTTGCATCGGTAAGTAAGGGCGAGGGTTATCTCAACAAAAGCCTCTCATCATATGCGGTTGGCTCCGTGTTTAAGCTGATTATCTGTGCAACGGCTCTTGAAAATAATATAAATCCCTCATTTGACTGTAAAAGTGAAATAAAGGTCGGAGATACTGTATTTCATTGCCAAAATAATAAAGAGCACAAAAAGCAGACTATGAAGGAGGCACTTGCAAACTCCTGTAACTGCTATTTTGTGAATCTTGCACTTATGCTCGGAAAGGACAAAATTGTTGATACAGCAACAAAATTCGGCTATTGTAAAGATTATTACCTTTACAATAATATGTGGCTTGTAAAGGCAAGTGCCTTTCCAAGAAAAGAAAGCCTTGAGGAAAGCGGACAGCTCGCATTGCTCGCCTTCGGACAAGGGCAATTAACAGATACACCTGTTCATTTTGCATCGGTTACTGCCTGTATTGCAAACGGAGGAAATTACACCTTTCCAACGCTTAATAACAATGCAAATGATAATAAAAGCGAAAGGGCAATTTCCGAAAAAAACGCACAGAAATTAAGAGAATATATGAGGTATGCAGTAACGAACGGAACGGCATTAAATGCTCAATACAAGGGCAAAACCGCAGGCAAAACAGCAACTGCTCAAAGCGGTGTTTATGCCGACGGCAAGGAGCTTTTAAACACTTGGTTTGCAGGCTTTTATCCGTATGAAAATCCGAAATATGCGGTAGTTGTTATGACTGAGGGAGGCAATAGCGGTGCAGAGGATTGCTGTCCGATTTTCAGGACATTAGTTGAAATGCTTGAAAAAATGTAGTATAATTCTCTTGAGGTGAATTTTATGCAGTCATCAAAGCTAAAGACTCTCTATATTTTGCAGTTTCTTCAACAATTCAGCGATGAGGACAACCCGTTGTCAACCACACAGTTAATCGAAATGCTTGCCGAAAAAGGAATTAAGTGCGAGCGTAAATCGATTTACTCCGATATAAGTGTATTAAACGAAATGGGATTTGACATTTTGTCTGTAAAAACTCCGTCAAGAGGTTATTTTATGGCAGGAAGACAGTTTGAAATTCCCGAGGTAATGCTTTTAATTGACGCAGTTACAAGTGCCGGATTTATTACTCCGAAAAAGACAAAATCGCTTGTTGACAAGCTTCGCTCGCTTATGTCGGTTGAACAGGCGAAATCCGTTACCAGCAAGTTCTATCTCGGCGAAGCCTCCTCAAAATGCGATAATGAGGAGATTTACATAAATATTGACCGACTGCACGACGCTGTAATGAAAAGCAAAAAGGTTAAATTTATCTACAAGCGCAGAAGTATTGATGTTCAAAACAGAAAAAAGCATACCGAAAAGCTTTTTAAGGTTTCTCCATACGCTTTGATATGGAAGGACGACCACTATTACCTTGTCTGCAACAATGAAAAGTATGACAACCTTATGAATTTGAGAATTGACAGAATGAGAAGGATTGAAATACTTGATGAAAATGTCCGTCCCGTCAGCGAGGTAAGTAACTATAAAAACGGCTTTGACGAGCAGGATTACAGCTCAAAAATGTTTAATATGTTCTCGGGCGAGGAATGTGAGGTTACGCTGATTTGCAGTCTTCATCTTCAAGAGGAAATGATTGACCGATTCGGTAAAAACATACCGCTCAAGGCATATGACACATCTCATTTTGAAACAACAGTTAAAGCAACCCTCAGCGACGGCTTTGTTTCGTGGCTTATGCAGTACGGAGGGGATGTAAGGGTTACTCAGCCTAAAGAGCTGGCAGATATGATAGTTACTAAAGCTGAGGCAATAGCAAAGGTGTATATGGAATAATATGGAATAATGCACAAAAAGAGTATTTTTGTGCATTATTTTTTTGTTTAAAAAAAATTTACAATTTCATTGACAAATAAAATATAATAATATATACTATAACAGTAAAAATTTATATATTGCTATAACTATGCCCAAAGCTCAGGTCAGGGAGTCGCAGTACGGTTATTGCAATTAGTTATTTGGAGGTTAAGTATATGAAAAAATCAGCTTCAAAAAGAATCATATCCGTAGTCCTTTCATTGCTGATGGTAGCGACCTCGCTTCCGTTTACGGCAATTACTGCTCAAGCAGCCAATGTTGACAGTTACGCAAAATTTACTGATGGTTACACTGCTGAATACGCAGATCCTTCAACGAATGCGATTACTAAAGTTATTGACCCGATATATAGAAATAGCTTTAATGATGCTTCACTTTCGGATTTTGGTGTGACAACCAATGCCAGTGTTGCATCAGCAGGTGAAAGATCACAGGCTCTTCATCTTACTGCCGCTACCTCAGCTCCTGGTAATTATGCAACTTTTGCAAGTAATCCACTTGCAGGTAAGGATTTGAAGGCAAGCGGTGCAACTGTAATGGGATGGAACAGATATACCTATGACAAGACTGATGTTGATTATGTTCCGATGTTTATTTTCTACGGTATTCCAAGTTCATCTCTTATGAGTGCCTATGGCCTTTCTACAGACAGCACAAATAATGATAATGATTATTGGTATGTTGCATTTACTTTAGGCGGATATATCCTTATCTCAAAGGGTGCAATTGACGGCAACAATAGTTATAATAACTATGTCGATTATAAGATTGATGCCACAAAAGATATTGTTGGTATTCCATACACCTCCACCACAGTTACAACAAAAAATACTGATGTGTGGACGCATTACGCATTCACAATCAATCAAGATGCTATAAAATTTTATTGCGGTGGTGTAGAATATACATTCTCTACCTCATTAGGTTCAGGCTATGATTCTTCTCTTGCATATAACTTTAGCTATCTTCTTGATTTTATTACCGACAGTAATGTTAAGCTTTCTATTGGTTATGGTTTAAAGTACTGGTATAATGATTACGATACCTATTATGATGACTTGAGAGTTTATGATACCTGTCTTACCCAGCAGCAGATTCGTGCTGTCTATGGCGAAGGTGATGATTGTGTATACAAATATGCTGAAGGTCACGACCCGACAATCGTTTATAATGAAACTAAAAAATCAGGCGAGTTTAACTATTATATGTTCGGTACCGGACTTACCATTTACGGATCTGACGATTTGGCAAACTGGTATGAGCTTGCCGATGAACAGGGCAGAACAGGCTATCAAAGTACAAAGCTGTTCGGTGGAGATTATAAAACTGTTTTAGGTATAAACGGAACTAATAAATCCTCCTTAGGTGGAGTAATGCCCCTGCAATATTCCTCAAACTCAACCAACGCTTCAACAAATAATGGTGTCGGTACAGGTGCCGGACTTATGGTTTGGGCTCCCTCTGTATTCTATAATACTACAACGAACAAGTGGCAAATGTTTGCCGCAACATCCTCTTGGGGAAGCTGCTGCTCTTGTATCTTTGTTGCGGAATCAGATACCGGTATAGAGGGTCCTTATGATGATATATATACTATTATATATTCAGGTTTTAAGGAGGCTGCAGCAGACGGAGTTGTAAATGTAAAGAAATATAACTCTAATTACAAAAATAGTTATTTGAAGGGAAGTCAAATTGGCGGCTACAAGTATGATAGTGATAAATGGCCAAACTGTATTGACGCTGCTCCTTTCTATGATGCTGACGGAAATCTTTATATGGCCTACGGCTCTTGGAGCGGTGGTATTTGGATGGTTAAGCTCACTGATGACGGTCACGCAATGGATAATACAGGTCTTACTGATCCTTATTATGGTACAAAAATTGCTGCAACCTCACAGGAGTCAGATGTAACCAGTGTTTCAGGCTCTGCAGAGGGTTCATTTGTATATTACGACCCTGAAACTAACTATTATTATCTTACAGTTGTTTATGGTGCTGTTCATCAGTATAGATATACAATGCGTGTATGGCGTTCTTCAAGTGTAACAGGCCCTTATACTGATGCCACAAGCACCTCTGCTCTCACTGCAAGTACAAATGATAAGCGTTCCGGTATAAAGCTTATGGGTAACTATAATTTCTCAGGTACAGGTACCCAGTATTATGATAACGGACACTCATCTAACCTTATTGTTCCTTCATCTTCGGGTACAAACGAAGCAGGAAAGCAGTTTATATCATATCATACTCGTATGTATGACGGTTACAGAACAGAACGTTCTCTTGCATCAACAAACTATCTGAACGAAGCAAGAGTTCATCAGGTAGTAATGTCACAGGACGGATGGCAGTGTATACTTCCTTATCAGTATAGCGGTGAAACCTTCGGTAATGACGGATTTGCCTATTCTATTCCGAATCTTGCAGGTACATGGTCATTCATTCTTCATAGTGAGACTATTCAGGCAACATTCCAAACTACTCAGGCAATTAAGCTTAATAAAGACGGTACCGTTGCAGGTAACTATAATGGTACTTGGGCGCTTGTTATGGATGGCACGAAGCCGTACCTTAATATGACTCTTAATATGAATGGTACAAACGCAACCTTTAAGGGTGTATTTGTAACTATGACTGATGAGTTAGGTGCAACAAGAACTGTTCTTTCAGCTGTTGGTGAAACTGAGGGATATAAAACCATTGCTTGGGGTGCAAAACAGGATGCACTTAAGCCTGCATCATCAATGCCTGACTCAGAGCTTTCAATGATTGCAAGTGACGGCTATGATAATATCATATATACTCACGGTGAAAACAAATCAAGTAACTCCGGTTCGAATTCTTCATCTGACTATATGTTCTTTGGTGATTTAATTTCCGACGGTACAATTCCTAATAAGTACGAGGATTTTAACGGAACCTCTGTTGCAAATAACACCGGATATGAGCAGGGTGAAAGAGCGACTTATATTTATATTGCAGATAAATATAATATTTCTGAAACTGCCGATGCTATTACAGATACTGTCGGCAATAAAATGACAGCCACAAAAATTACCTCTGATAAAACAGGATATAATAAGTATATTCTAACAGGAACAATCTCCGGTGTAGGTGCTAAATTTGAAGGCCTTTCTGACACTCAGAGATTTTATAATACAACCGTTGTTGTTCCTTACACAGATGCTTCGGGAACAGAATATTCACAGCATCTTTATGCAACTGTAATGCCTAACCCTGTTTCAGCTAACGCTATGGCTGCTGCCATCAAAACTTCGGATAAGGTCAGAGAAACAAGTGCTTTCTTACGTGTTGACGGTTCAACAGGTACAGTGACATCAACAGGCAGTTATATCGGAAACTATGCTTATCTCGATAATCCTGTTTGTATTGGTGGATTGTGCGGATGGGGATTTGGATACAATAATAACCAAAACTCTTATCTTGTTACAGGTGGTTCAACCAATGATGCCAAAAGTGTAAATAAAGCCGGTGCTTATTCTACAAAGCAAACAAAGGCTACAACTGGTAATGGCAGAAACCAGACCGCTACAAGTACAGAAAGTGGTACGGTTACAGCACATTTTTATCTTGACCTTTCAAAGCTTGACGGAGCATCCTCACAAACTCTTGGAGGTCTAACCGTCAACCCATCAAATACAACTTTATCATTTAGTGTAATTGGAACTGAACTTTCAGGTTTAAGTAGTGAAAACACAAACAGAAAAGAATCATTTAGCCTGTCTTCCGGCGTTTTTAGCTGGGGAAGTCACACATCAACATTCGATGCCGTAGCCAACACTGTTAATAATGCAGATACTGTTCCTTCCAAAACAAAAATGATGTATGATGCATCTACAATTTCTGCTAATTACAGTTCTTATGTGTCAGGTGCTTCGTCTTCAAAACAAATCCTTACTGATACAGCTACCTTTAATCGTAACCAAAATGGTTCAACTACCCCTTATTCAAACTCCAATGCTGTTGTTAGTTTGGAGGTTAATATTTTTGACAAATCTGCTGTATATGACCAGCTTGACCAGTATAAATCACTTGTTCAGACTGACTATACCACAGAAACCTGGGAGGACCTTGAAGCAGCGGTAAGTGAAGCTACATGGTACTGTAATAACTACAAGATTTTTGACAAGGATACTTCCGGTTCAACAGTTACTCCGCAAGACTATTGTAAAAAGCTAGTTACTGATATGACTGAGGCAGAGCAGGCTCTTTTCTCATTTGAAGAATTTACAGATTTCAGGGAAATTTACGACCTTGCGGTCGCAGTCGCTGCTAATGCTACTACTGATACAGTTTCTGACCCGGTTGCACTTCAAAATCTTAAAAAGGCAATTTCTGATTATCAGCTTTATTCAAAGAATACTTCAAACGAAGACATCACATCTTCTAACTGGGAGACAATCAAGGATAAGAACGATGCAGGTATTGCCGATGGTTCAAGTGCTAACTATAACGGCGGTTCAACTGATTCGGGCACAATCGCTAAGTTTAACTACAATAAGGCATATGTTGAACTTGCAAAAGCAACCGCTGCAGTTAAAAGCTTAACAGATTATTCTGATTTGGAAACTACTCTTTATGGACAGCCGGGTGTTTACGACGGCTCAACTTACACAGATGATTCTGCAACAGGTCTTGTAAAGGCTAATACTGATTCTTCTGAAAATCTAAAGTCTTTTGACGCCGGCCAGCAATATACCCTTGATACTTGGCTTAAATTTGATGCCGCTTATGATACAGCAAAAGCAAGGTCACTTGAATCAGGCTCTGCGTCAAGCATTGAAAATTATCGTCAAGATGAGTACAAGTATACTATAAATAAGCAGGTTACTGTTACAGAATACGGCACATATGATTCAAACGGTAATTTAGTTGCAACCTATAATCCTGATGGTACATTGATTAAAACTGATTATACCTTCGATATTCAGTCAACTGATCTTTCACAAGAACAGCTTTCAATCAATCAGGCAAACAATGAATTAACTGCGGCAAAGACAGCTCTTAGAAAAGTTGACAATCAGTCATATTATGATACTTATAATGCTGCTCAGCGGTTTGCGGCACTTGCTGACCTTGATGCTTATAATGTTGATGGTCAAAATACAATCAATTATAATTTCAGTTTTGGATATGTAAAAGCTGATGGCTCGATTTATGCGACAGATTATGATCCAAATGCTGCAAATCCTGCCGCATATACAATCTATAATTCAACTGTTTATAAAAACGCACCTAATGGATATCTTGACACTTATTCTGCTACAGTGCTTAATACTGTAAACAGCACATCAAACCTTGGCAAGTATAATGTAACATATAATGTTTATGTTGACGGTACGCAGGTACAGACTAACACAGCTTCTCCCGATCAGTATTATTTCGGTGAGAATGTTCAATTTGCTGTTCCTGCTGCTTACGCAACAGCTGATTATATTGTTTCAAAGTGGACTGTTAAGGCAGACAACACAACATCTCCTACTATCCTAAAAGACACAGATACCTCTATTAGCAGAAAAATTCAAAAGAACACCACAGTTGAAGTTTATCTATCTTCTGTAAATAGCGCAAAGACAAAAGTTGTTGTTCTTGACTATTTTGGTGTTCAGCTTGATGCAGGTTATGCAGATGTTGATGATTCAGGATTACCGACAAATTACGTTGGTGATTCTTCCAAAACTCTTAGCTATACAGGTGTTGACAAGGATGGAAATACTGTAAATCACAGCGTTTCAGTTAACGAATCTCCTTACTATACCTTTACAGGCTGGAGCATTAAGAAAACTGATGAAAATGTAATCACAATTACACAGTTAGGTACAAAAGTTCTTCCTTCCGGAAGCTACGAAGTTCTCGATGGCACAGGAACTGTAAACGGAGTTTCAAGTTTGAACTCTGTAGGTCTTAATACTATTCTTACTTTCAGTTCAGATATGGCAAACTTCTATGCATGGGTAATGTCATCTGACAAAAATACATGGTATGTCGCATCCTATAACAGCACATTTGAAACTCTGTCTCGTGACTGTAACACTCTTTATTACAAAGCAATTACAGTAGATCAGGTTTCAGATTACTTCTCAGACTCCTTTGAGGCTAATGATGTCAAGACATATAAAACACCTTATTCATTCGGTTGTGCTACTACTAAGATAACTCTTAACGGTGCTGATAAGTTTAGAGTATATTGTACATTTACTTCGAATGCAGATAATGGTAATATTAAGGTTGTTCAGGCCGGTGTTCTTGCTGCAAAAGGCGATTCTGCTCCATCAGATTTCACAAAGGGTGCTACAGGTGTTACAACAGTTGTAGTTAATGCAAATTCTGACTACAACACCTATACCGCAACTACATCTGTTCCGTCTTTAGGCAATGTTTATGTTCGCTCATTTGTAAGCTACATTTACACTGATGATTCAGGAAATTCTATACCGAGAGTTGCTTATGGTCCTGTTGTAAGCTGTGACAGTTCTGGAAAGATAGTATACTAATTTTAGGAGGATATTGCGATGAAAAAGTTTTATGATTCTCCTGAAATGGAGTTTGAAAAATTTACTATAACTACGTCAGTGTTTACACTTTCTGCAAATCCTGACACAACAGATCCTTTTGATCCTGATACGGAATTTTAAATTCTTTATATTAAAGACTCTGTTTCATCAGAGTCTTTAATTTTTATATCTGTAAACTAACCGTTAATATTGTAAATAAACTGTTAACAAACTATTGACTGCTAAACTATATACTCCTATAATAGTTTTAATAAATTTTAAGGAGCTATTATGGTTAAATCAATGACAGGCTTTGGCAGAGCTGTTAAGGAGCTTAACGGTTATGTTGTTACCGTAGAGCTTAAATCTGTCAATCACAGGTATTTTGAATTTTATTCACGCTGTCCGCGTCAGTACGGCTTTATTGACGATAAAATCAAATCATATGTAAATTCCCGTGTTTCAAGGGGTAAGATTGAGTGCTTTGTTGGTATTGAAGCACTTAATACCGAGTCGGCTGATGTTGCGGTTAATAATACTCTTGCAAGTGCGTATGTTAAGGCTCTTAAGGAAATTGCACAGACATATGATTTAAAGGAGGATTTCGGTGCATCCGTTATTTCCCGTTTTCCCGATGTTCTTGTTCTCAGAAAGGCTGAGGAGGACGAGGAAATGATTTGGTCACTCGTCAAAGAAACTGCAAGCGAAGCACTTGACAGGTTTATTGAAATGAGAGCGGTTGAAGGTCAAAGGATGTACGAGGATGTTTATTCAAGATCACAGTTTATTCTTGATACAGTCGCATATATTGAGGAAAGGTCACCGCAGACAGTTGCTGAATACAACACCAAGCTTGTTGAAAGAGTGCACGAGCTTCTCGGCGATGTTACACTTGATGAGGGCAGAATTCTTCAGGAGGTTGCAATCTACGCAGACAAGGTTGCAGTTGCCGAAGAAACCGTAAGGCTTCGTTCTCATATTGATCAGCTTAGAGAATTTTTAAATTCCGACGAGGCTGTCGGCAGAAAAATGGACTTTCTTGTTCAGGAAATCAACAGAGAAACCAATACTATCGGCTCAAAATGTAATGATGTTGAAATTGCAAGAAGGGTTGTTGACATCAAAGCAGAAATTGAAAAAATCAGAGAGCAGATACAGAATATAGAGTAAGCTTATGAATTTAGTTAATATTGGATTTGGTAATTTAATAAATGCTGACAGAGTTGTCGCTGTTGTTTCTCCCGAATCGTCGCCGATAAAAAAGCTTGTGCGTGAAAGCAAATCAAACAGCACGCTTATCGACGCAACCCACGGAAGAAAAACAATGAGCGTTATTATTACGGACAGCGATAATGTTATTCTGTCATATATGGATTTAAAGCAAATCGCCGCAAGATTCGGCTCGGAGGTGGTTGAAGATGTCTGATAAAGGAATGTTAGTTGTTTTTTCTGCACCAAGCGGATGCGGAAAGGATACAGTCTTTCACGAGCTTATCAAAAGAAGAGATGATGTTGTAAAATCTGTTTCCGCCACCACAAGAAAGCCGAGGCACGGCGAGGTTAACGGCAAAAATTATTTTTTCGTTAATGAGGAAGAATTCAGGCATATGATTGATAATGGCGGTCTGCTTGAATATGCTAAGTATAATAACTGCTATTACGGTACGCCGAAAAAGGCCGTTGAGCATGCGATTGAAAAGGGCAAGATTTGCTTTCTTATTATTGAGGTTCAAGGTGCACAAAAGGTTATGAAAAAGTTTCCCGACTGTGTTTCAATTTTTCTTCTTCCTCCAAGTGAGGAGATTTTGAGGAAAAGGCTTTACGGCAGGCATACAGACAGCGAGGAAATGATTGAAAATCGCCTTGACATAGCAAAGGTTGAGCTTGCCTTTAAAGACAAATATACTTATCAGGTAATTAACGACAATCTTGACGATTGTGTTAATGATATAGAAAAAATACTTTGCGACGAGCTTAAAAAGCGCAACGCATAAAAGGAGATATTTTATTATGTTTAATCCCGATTTAAAAGAAATGCTTAAGGGCTGTAACAGCCGTTACAGTCTTGTTGTTGGAACTGCAAAAAGAGCAAGAGAGATTCGCGAGGAGGCAATTGCCCGCGAGGAGCATGTTGATGTTAAAACCGTATCAACAGCGATTGACGAAATTCTTGACGGAAAATATGTTATTGAAGAGCCGGATGAGCTCAAATCAAAATAATGAACCGCGTTATAGCCACAGTTGCAGTTGAAAAAACATTTTTCAATCTTGACTCGGATTATGATTACTATGTTCCTGTTGAACTTGAAAATGTAATAAAGATAGGTATGAGAGTCAAGGTGCCTTTCGGTAATGCAAATAAGCTTCGTGACGGTATTGTCGTGAAGCTTTATTGTGCTATTAACACCTCTTTAAAGGAAATTGACAAAATCATATCTGACAAGCCCGTGCTTGATGAAGAAATGGTTTCGCTTGCATTGTGGCTCAAGGAAAGGTGCTTTTGCACAACCTATGACTGTTTAAGGCAAATGCTTCCGCGCGGCTTTGGCAAAATAAAGGACGCAAGCACAAAGACTGTTCAGCTTTTGATTGAAAGGGAAGAGGATTTGCCAAGGCTTACACCAAAGCAAAAAAGTGTTGTCAATCTGCTTTTTGATATCGGTAGTGCCGGTGTTGACGAAATATGTGAGTTTTGTTCTGTCGGAAAAGCCGTGTTAAAAAATCTTGAAAAATACGGTGTAATAAAAATTTTTGACAAAGAGATTTACAGAAATCCTTACAAGGATGTTACCGACTGCGTTCAAGACAGCATTGATATAGTTTTATCTAATCAGCAAAAAAAAGCATTTAACACCTATAAAAATATGCTTTTAAACGGTGGCGGAACAGGGCTTCTTTTCGGTGTTACGGGAAGCGGAAAAACTCAGGTATATCTCAAGATTATTGATGAGGCTCTTGCGATTGGCAAGGATATTATTGTCCTTGTTCCCGAGATTAGTCTTACACCGCAGGCACTTGCGATTTTTCACAAAAGATACGGCAGTCAGGTTGCCGTCTTTCACAGCGGTTTATCACTCGGTGAAAGAAATGACGAATTCAAAAGAGCTGATAGGGGAGAAGCTAAAATTGTTATAGGCACAAGAAGTGCCGTCTTTGCTCCACTTCACAATCTCGGACTTGTGATTATTGATGAGGAGCAGGAAAATACCTATAAAAGCGAAAGAACTCCTCGCTATCACGCAAGAGATGTTGCAAATTTCAGATGTAAATATAACAAGGCCCTCTTGCTTTTAACCTCGGCGACGCCCTCGCTTGAAAGCTATTCAAACGCTCAAAAAGGCAAATATGTGCTTTGCGAAATGAATGAGCGTTACGGTGATGCTACACTTCCCGATGTTATTACCGTTGATATGAAGCAGGAAATGAAAAACGGCAACAAAACTCCTATTTCCGCAAAGCTTAAGGAGCTGCTGACCGAGTGCCTTGAAAATCATAAGCAAGCAATTTTGCTTATTAACAGACGAGGCTATAACACATTTATTGCGTGCACGGATTGCGGAAATGTAATTACCTGCCCAAATTGCTCAATTTCTCTAACCTATCACAGCTATAACAACAGGCTGACCTGTCATTACTGCGGATATTCAAAGCCGCTTGATAATAAATGTCCAAGCTGTGAAAGCGAAAATGTAAGATACAGCGGCTTCGGAACACAGCGAATTGAGGATGAGCTTGCATCATTGTTTCCTCAGGCAAGGATACTCAGAATGGACGCCGATACAACTACTGCCAAATTCAGTCACGACAGGCTTTTTACCGCCTTTCAAAATCACGAATACGATTTTCTTATCGGTACGCAAATGGTTGCAAAGGGACTTGATTTTCCCGATGTAACGGTTGTCGGTGTTGTAAATGCAGATAACTCGCTTTATGATGAAAACTATAACAGTGCCGAAAGGTGCTTTGATTTGATTACGCAGGTTGTCGGCAGAAGCGGTAGGCGAGGCGAAAGAGGAAAGGCTGTTATACAGACGATAAATCCCTACAATCAAACCCTTGAATATGCCTCAAATCAAGATTATAAAAGCTTCTTTGACAATGAAATAATGCTTAGAAAAATGATGATTTATCCGCCGTACTGCGATATATTTTCTGCGTATTTTACAGGTGAGAATGAAAACACGGTTGCGATGTGTGCGAAGGCTTTTTTTGATATTCTGAAAGAGCTTAACGAGAAAAATAACGAAAAGATTATAGTTCTCGGTCCGTCACCTGCTAAGATTTCTAAGCTAAATAACAGCTATAGATACAGAATTTCAATTAAGTGCAGAAATTCAAAAAATATTCGTATGATGTTTAACGAAATTTTAAAAAGATTGTATAAAATTAAAGAGTATAAGGATATTTCCGTATCTCTGGACTTAAATCCTTATGACTTGAATTAGGAGAATATAAATGGCTTTAAGAAATATTGTAAAATTCGGTGATCCTGTTTTAAACAAAAAAAGCAGAACAGTCGAAAAATTCGATGACAGACTTTCACAGCTTATTGATGATATGCTTGAAACAATGTATAACGGCAACGGTGTAGGCTTAGCCGCCGTTCAGGTGGGCATACTTAAAAGAGTCGTTGTTATTGATATCGGCGAGGGTCCTATGGAGCTTGTTAACCCCGAAATCACAATGGAGGAGGGCGAGCAGATTTCACAAGAGGGCTGTCTTTCGCTTCCGGGAAAATGGGCAAACACAAAGCGTCCGAAAAAGGTGCAGATTAAAGCACAGGACAGAAACGGTAAGTGGCAGGTATTTACAGGTGAGGATTTAAAGGCAAAGGCCTTTTGCCACGAGATTGACCACCTTGACGGAATACTTTTTACATCTCATGTCGTTGATGAATTAAAATCGGAATAGCTTGGTGATTAAATGAGAATTATTTTTATGGGCACACCTGATTTTGCCGTGCCCTGCCTTGAAGCGTTAATTGAAAATAAATATGATGTTTGCGGCGTTTTTTCTCAGCCCGATAAGCCTGTCGGCAGAAAGCAGATATTAACAGCACCTCCCGTTAAGCAGACGGCACAGTTAAACGGTATTCCTGTTTACCAGCCTGCTTCATTAAAAAACGAAGATGCTCTTGATATTATCGCTTCGCTCAAGCCCGACCTTATTGTAGTTGTTGCGTATGGAAAAATTCTTCCGCTTGAAATTCTTAACTGCTGTAAATACGGCTGTATAAATGTTCACGCATCACTTTTGCCGAAATACAGAGGTGCCGCTCCTATTCAGTGGTCTGTTATAAACGGCGACAAAAAGACAGGTGTAACCGTAATGCAGATGAACGAGGGACTTGATACGGGCGATATGCTTCTTGTCAGAGAAACCGAAATCGGTGAAAATGAAACCTCGGCAGAGCTTTTTGAAAGATTATCTATCATCGGTGCGCAGGCTCTAATTGATACAATAAAGCTTATGGAAGCAGATAATCTATCACCTGTGAAACAGCCTGAGGGTGATTTCGGATACGCTGAAAAAATTACAAAAGCACTTAGTCCTATTGACTGGAAGATGTCAGCTTTGCAAATTCATAATCTTGTCAGAGGACTTCAAACCTTTCCCTGTGCACAAACGGTTATTAACGGAAAAAATGTCAAAATTCACAAAACTGCTTTATCAAGCAAAAAAGGAATTAAAGCAGGCTGCGTTGTTGATAATAATTGTGTTATAACTGTTTCCTGCGGTGATGGAAAGTGTCTTGATATACTTGAGCTACAGGCTGAGGGAAAAAAGCGTATGCCGGTTAAGGATTTTCTTATGGGAAATAAAATTGAAATCGGCAGTATGTTAGGGTAACGGTAATAATCCGAACCCGTCAAAAATGCAGTATTAAAGCGATTTTTGTCGCTTTTGCTGTTGCCTTGCGTTAGGAGAATGATTATGGGTGCATATTTTTCATATTATCTTACAGGATTTATTATGATACCGGTATTTTTGTTCGCAGCGTATTGTCAAATGAAGGTTAAAACCTCGTTTGCAAGATACAGCGCAGTGCAAAACAGACGCGGTATGACAGGTGCAGATGCGGCGTATCAGTTGCTTATGCTAAACGGAATAACCGATGTTAAAATAAAGCAGGTTCCGGGAAGCTTAACCGATTATTACGACCCGTCAAAAAAAGAAATATGCTTGTCAAAGGATGTATTTTCATCAAGAAGCATTGCAGCCGTGGGAGTAGCCTGTCACGAGGCAGGACACGCATGTCAGCATGCACAGGGATATGCAGCGCTTAAAATAAGAAATGCCGTTATTCCGATTACAAGGATTGGCTCTTTTCTCGGTGTACCTCTTGCACTTATCGGTATGTTTATTTACAGTGATACACTTATATATGTAGGCTTGATACTTTACAGCGCAGTTGCACTCTTTCAGTTTATAACTCTTCCTGTTGAGTTCAATGCTTCAAAAAGAGCACTTGATACTATTGAGCAAAACGGATTTCTTGACGGCGAGGAATATTCGGGTGCAAAAAAAGTATTAACTGCCGCCGCTTTAACCTATGTTGCGGCACTTGCTTCCGCCATTGCAACCTTGCTCAGACTGTTGCTCATTATGAACAGAGGCAGGCGTAACTGATGAAAAGTGCAAGACTTGTTGCGTTTGAAGCTTTGCATAAAATCTTTTATGACAGCTCGTATTCAAACATAGCTCTTGACAGCGCTCTTTCCAATGTGACAGAGGAAAAGGCTTTTATCAGTGCACTTGTTTACGGAGTTGTTGAAAGAAAGCTTACACTCGATTATTTTATCAATAAATATATAACATCAAAGCCAAAGCCCAAGATTATGACAATTTTAAGACTTGGTGCTTATCAGCTTCTTTTTATGGATAAAATACCGAGCAGTGCCGCAATTAACGAGAGTGTGAAGCTTGTAAAGGATATTAAGCAGGATTATTATTCAAAGCTCGTAAACGCAGTTTTACATAAAATTGACGAAGATAGAAATATACCCGATGATTTGTCGGTGAAATATTCAGTTCCCGAAAATCTCATAAATATGTGGAAAAAGCAGTACGGCAGTGATGCAACTGAACAATTTTTACCATTTGTAAACGGCAGACCGCCTATTTTTGCGGTGCCTAATACAAGGTATGTCGAGGATGCAGATGAGCTTTTGTATGAGCTTGAGTGTGACGGAATAAGCGGTGAGGCTGTTGAAGGTCTTGTTATGATAACATCTGCTTTTGATTTAGCTGCATCTAAAGCCTTTTTAAACGGATTGTTTCATATTGAGGATATGTCAAGCTACAAATGTGCCTGTGCCTTGCAGGCTCGTGAGGGTGATGTTGTTCTTGATATGTGCTCTGCACCCGGTGGCAAGGCTTGTACCATTGCCCAAAAATTGAACGGTAACGGTTCAGTTTACTGCTATGATTTGCACGCTCACAGACTTAAGCTGATTGACGATACTGCCAAAAGGCTTGGTATTGAGATAATCAAAACCGCTGTTAATGATGCAACCGTGTTTAACGGAGAAATTCCTAAGGCAGACAGAATATTGTGCGATGTTCCTTGCTCAGGCTTTGGTATAATAAGACGAAAGCCCGAAATCAGATATAAGTCACTCGACTCTGTTAAGGAGCTTCCCGATTTACAGTTAAAAATATTAACCGCCTCATCAATGTATTTAAAATCAGGCGGATTGCTTGTGTATTCCACCTGCACATTAAATAAAAAAGAGAATGAAAGAGTTGTTGAATCGTTCCTTTCAGCTAATTCAAATTTTAAAATAACAGAAGAAAAAACCTTTTTTCCGTCAGAGTACGGCGGTGACGGATTTTACTACGCCGTGTTAAAGAAAAATGAAAACTGATATTAAATCGCTAACACTTGATCAACTGAATAATGAATTGCAGTCAATGTCGCTTCAAAAATTCAGAGCAAAGCAGATTTTTCAGTGGCTACACGAATATGGGTGCACAGCCTTTGATGAAATGACAAATCTCAGCAAGGAGCTTAGAGAAAGACTGTCGCAGAGGTATTATATTTCGTCCTGCGAGATTGAGGATAAATATATTTCCAAGCTTGACGGTACGGTTAAATATCTTTTTCGTCTTTGTGACGGTGAGTTCATTGAGTCCGTTATTATGAAATATAAATACGGATATACTATTTGCGTTTCCTCGCAGGTTGGATGCAAAATGGGATGTACCTTTTGTGCTTCGACACTTGCAGGCTTTAAAAGAAATCTCACCGCAGGTGAAATCGAATCTCAGCTTCATACTGCTCAAAGGGATTTGGGCATCAAAATATCGCATATAGTTTTAATGGGGATAGGCGAACCGCTTGATAATTTTGATAACGTAGTTTCATTTTTGCACAATGTCAATGATGAAAACGGACTTAATATCAGTATGCGTAATATTACGCTTTCCACCTGTGGAATTGTGCCTAAAATATACGAGCTTATGAGTCTTGATTTACAGCTGACACTCACAATTTCTCTGCACGCTCCCAATGATGAAATTAGAAGCAGAACAATGCCTGTTAACAATAAATACCCGATAAACGATATTATTACCGCTTGCAAGGCATACGCCAAAAAGACAGGTAGGAGAGTAAGCTTTGAATATACGCTTATTAAAGGTGTGAATGACAGCACTCAGCACGCAAGGGAGCTTGCTGATTTGCTAACGGGCATGATGTGCCACATTAACCTTATACCTGTAAATAATGTCGAGGAAAGAGGCAATATTGCTACCTCGAAGGAAGATATTATAAAATTCTCTAATGTATTGAAAAAAAGCGGAATAAATGCTACAATAAGAAGAACTTTAGGCTCTGATATCAATGCCTCTTGCGGACAGCTCAGGCATTTGAAGCAAAGCTCGTCTAACAGCTCTGATTGAGGTGATACAAATGAAAGTTGTTGCAAAAACAGATAGAGGTCATATCCGTGAAAGCAATCAGGATGCCTATGCTGTCGGTGAGTTCTCCGACGAGGTAGTATGGGCTGTTGTTTGCGACGGTATGGGCGGAGCAGCCGGAGGTAATATTGCAAGTGCACTTGCCGTTAAGGTTATAAGTGATAAAATCAATGCCTCATATCGCGAAAAAATGCGTGACCAATCTATTAAAAATATGCTTGATTCTGCACTTACTGCGGCAAATATTGAGGTGTATGATATGGCCGATGCCAAGCCTGAGCTTTACGGAATGGGCACAACAGTTGTGTGTGCAATCGTTAAGGATAATCAGGCTTATATTGCCCACGCCGGTGACAGTCGTGCTTATGTGCTTTCAAACGGTGAAATTAACCAGATAACAACCGATCACAGTATGGTGCAGGATTTACTTTCAAAGGGCAAAATAACAAGCGAGCAGGCTGAAAATCACCCGAATAAAAATATTATCACAAGAGCTGTCGGCGTCGACAAGAGCATTGAAATAGATTTTGACCAGATTGACCTTGATGATAACAGTACGCTTCTTTTGTGTACCGACGGTCTTTCTAATTATGTTACAAATGAAGAAATCATTGAGCTTATGAGTGATAATAAGCATTATGCTTTTGCAGACAGATTAGTTCAAAAGGCTAATGATAACGGCGGTGGAGATAACATAACCGTTGTTGCTATATCAAAATAACAGAGGTATGATTTTTTATGGATAATTATGTTGGAAAGCGACTTGACGGACGATATGAAATACAGGAAATTATCGGTGTTGGCGGTATGTCCGTTGTATATAAAGCATATGACAATGTTGATGACAGAATAGTAGCTGTTAAAATTCTTAAGGATGAATTTCTTACTAACGATGAATTTGTCAGAAGATTTAAAAATGAATCTAAGGCTATTGCGCTTCTTTCGCATCCAAACATTGTTAAGGTTTACGATGTCAGCTTCGGAGAGAGGCTTCAATACATTGTGATGGAATATGTTGACGGCATTACACTAAAGGAGTATATTCAAAAGCAGGGTGCGATTACCTGGAATGACGCTTTGTTCTTTACAACTCAAATACTTAAAGCACTTCAGCATGCTCACGATAAAGGCATTGTTCACAGGGATATTAAGCCACAGAACATAATTCTTCTTTCAAACGGAAATATAAAGGTTGCCGATTTCGGTATTGCACGATTTTCAAGAAGCGATACTAAGACTCTTACGGATACTGCCATCGGTTCAGTACATTATATCAGTCCCGAGCAGGCTAAGGGCGAGTTCACCGACGAAAGAGCAGATATCTATTCAGTAGGTGTTGTTCTTTATGAAATGCTTGCAGGTAAGGTTCCGTTTGAGGCTGATAGTGCTGTTTCCGTTGCCTTAATGCAGCTTCAAAATGATGCAAAAAAGCTTACCGAGATTAACCCTGATATTCCTCTCGGACTTGAACAGATTTGTATTCACGCTATGCAAAAGAATTCTTCAGACAGATATCAGACTGCTACCGAAATGCTTCTTGATGTTGAAGAGGTAATAAAAAATCCTAAAACAGAATTTGATTATTCATATTTTGTTGATAAGGACCCGACCAAGTATGTTATGAAAACTGACAGCGATTCCTACACTGCAGATTCTCAGCAGGATGATGATTTCAATAATGATTATCCTGATGAGTATTATGACCCCGATCATAAGAAAAAGGTTGTTTCTGCAGTTCTTGTCGGTATAATTGTTCTTGTTACTGCCATTGTTATTCTTGTAATGGTTATAACAGGTCAGTTTAAAACAAATACAAGCAAGCTTGAAAGCTTTGTCGGATTTTCTTATGATGAGCTTGTAAGCTCTAATAAATATGATTATGAATTTGTTCTCGAGCAGAAAAAGACAGACGAGGCAGAGCCCGGTATTATTTTGGAGCAATCACCCGAGGCGGGTACAAAGGTAATTGACGGCAGTCAGGTTAAGCTCGTAGTATCTGCTTCCGTTGATGATATCAATGTGCCGAACATTTATAATCTTAATGAGGAAAAAGCAAAGAAAGCACTTGCAAACGAGGGATTAAATAATTACAAAATAACAACAATTTCAAGTGAAACCGTCGAAGAAGGCTATGTTGTTTATACTGATCCTAAGGCGGGCAATGTTGTTTCCTCTGATGCACAGATAATTATTTATATCAGCTCAGGACCTACAACTCAGCTTGAAGAAAAAATAGTAATTCCCGATGTAATAGGTCTTAAGCAGGAGGGGGCAAGAGCCTTTCTTGAAAAAACAGGCTTCAAGAATATTTCCTTTGTAACAGAGGATGATCTTTTGCCAAAGGGTACGGTGCTTTCAATTTCTCCTGCATCCGGGGCAACTGCAACTGCCGATGAAAAAATCAAGGTTGTTATTTCTTCGGGTGTGACCACAACAACCACTAAGCCGTCGGCTAAGATTTCGCTTTCCGTTTCCTTGCCTGAGGTTATTGATGAAGACGGAAATTATATTGTTGACTCACTTGAGGTAACTCTTGATGATAAGACTTATCTTAATCAGGCGGTTACTCTCAACGGCTCAAAGGCAAATGTCAGCATCAATGTTGAGGGCAGTAAAAATGTCAGCATAAGAGTATCGCTTACAGCAACAGGTGCTGTTGAAACAAAAACTGCAAACGGAAACGAAAGCAAGCAGTTAACTGTTGACTTTTCGGGATTTTCTGCTGATTATTCATTGCCTGCTCAATCACCAAACGGAGCGTCAGGTAATTCACAGTCAAATTTATCTGGCGCAAATGTCGGAGAGTAATATATGACAGACGGATTGATTTTAAAGGGTATCGGCGGTTTCTACTATGTGGAAACCGCTGATGGTATATATGAATGTAAGGCGAGGGGACTTTTCAGAAAGCAAAAAATAACCCTGCTTGCAGGTGACAGAGTAAAAATAACTGTTAACAAAAATCAGGAAAACACCATTGATGTTATAGAAGAAAGAAAAAACAGTCTTATAAGGCCTCCTGTTGCAAATCTTGACAGGCTGTTTATCATAGCATCAATTGTTGACCCTGTCATCAACACAGTTGTGCTCGACAGAATTATCGCAATAGCCGAGTACAAGGAAATCGAGCCGGTTATTGTAATTACCAAAACCGATTTAAGCAGCGATTACAAGGATATTTTTAATATTTATTCCAATGCAGGCTTTAAAACGATAGCCTGCTCTAAGGGCAGTAATGACGGGATTGATGAAATACGCTCACTTTTAGCAGGAAAAATAAGCGCATTTACCGGTAATTCGGGTGTGGGTAAATCCACTCTGTTAAACGCCATATCGCCAAAGCTTTGTATTCAAACAGGTGAAACAAGCAAAAAGCTCGGCAGAGGCAGACATACGACAAGGCATTGCGAGCTTTATAAAATTGACGGCGGATATGTTGCCGACACACCGGGCTTTTCCTCTGTTGATTTTGAGCGTTGCGAAAGAATATTAAAGGACGATTTGCCGTATTGCTTTAGAGAATTTGTTCCTTATATGCCTGAGTGCAAATTCGCGGTAAACTGCTCTCATATAAATGATAAGGGCTGTGCAGTAAAAAAAGCAGTTGACGATGGACTTATTTCTCAAAGCCGTCACAGCAGCTATGTGCAGATGTATAATGAGGTTAAGGACATAAAGGAATGGGAAATAAAATAAAAAGGTGCGTCATAATCAGCGGCGCACCCGAAAATGAAATTTCATATTATAATGATTATATTTCCGACAGCTTTGTTATTTCAGCCGACAGCGGTTACGACAAGTGCGTAAGGCTCGGTATTACTCCCAACCTTATTATCGGAGATTTTGATTCATCAAGCGAGCCACATACTGATATTGAAAAAATTGTGCTTCCTGTTCAAAAGGACGATACCGATACATTTTTTGCTGTTAAACAGGCGGTTGAAAGGGGATTTAATGATATAATAATTCTCGGCGGTATCGGCTCAAGGCTTGACCACACCTATGCAAATATTCTTTGCCTGAATTATTGCTTTGAAAGAAATGTTAAATGCTCCTTGATAAATAAAAACAACCGTATTTCTGTTATTTCGGGTGAAAATATCATAAGCAGGGGAATTTATAAGTATTTTTCTCTCTATCCGCTGTTTGACAAGTGCGAGGGTGTTAGCATAAAAAATGCCGATTATCCGCTTGATAATGCCTGCGTTTTGCCGAGCGAGCAGTTTATGCAAAGCAACGCTTTTAAAGGAGATACTGTAAGCATTAGTGTAAAAAAGGGAAAGCTTCTTTTAATTATGAGTAACGATTAAAGCACCCTTGCATAGTATGTAGTAAATACAACAAATCGAGGTGTTTACTATATGAAGAAGATGTGCAGACGCGATTTTCTTTGGATTGCTTTCGGAGTGGGATGCGTTGTTGCCTGCTGTTGTCCGACGGTGTGGATTACAAGAATTCTTGCAATAGTTGTTATAATCCTCGGTATTATTTGTTGTAAGAAATAGCGAGGGATTATATGAAGGTTGTACTAATTAAAAGTCCTAAATTCTTGGCACCTATTTTAAGAAGTATTTTCAAAATTCAAAAGGTTAAAAATGAAACATAAAAGACGGAGCAATCCGTCTTTTTTATTTTGCTGTCATATGTCCGCTTTTTTTTGCATAGATATTGTTAGAAACTGAAAAGGAGATTCTTTATGGAGCTATGCAAAGAATACAAATCAATGAACCGTAATGAAAAGAAGGAATATTTAAACGAAAGCTTTGAAACGGATTTTCAGTTAAATCTGCCTCAGTATCTTGATGATATTGAAAAGCTGGTAAAATGCTGCGTTAAAAATGTTGTTTGCGATTATGAGATTAACTCATCAAAAATAACTCTTTTCGGAAAAAGCATTATCAGTGTTATGTATCTAAACAGCGATATGTGTCCGTTATCAAATGTATTTGAAGAGGAATTTTCAAAAAGCTTTGACTTAAGCTCCGATGATAACCTCTGCTTTGCCGATGTAAATCTTTCAACAAAATACTATAATTTCCGCTTGATAAATCAGCGCAGGATTGATGTTCACGCTTCGCTAAACGCCCATATTTGCGTATTTTGCAAAAATACAAGCAGGTATTTATCAAACTGCAAAAACGCATTTGTGAGGAACTGTGAGGTTGAGGCTCTTGCTGATAAAAGTTGCGGTATTTGCGGTGCGGAATTTGATGAAACCTTTTCTGTTGCAGGTGAAAACAGCAGAATTAAAAACATTATAAACACCTTTGTCAATACAATTGTTGAGGATAAAAAGATTATTAAGGACAAAATGCTTGTCAAGCTTAGGTGCGAGGCAAATGTATTATATACAAACGAAAAGGATGAGCTTGAAAAATCCTCTCACAGCTTTTCACTCAGTAAAATAATTGAGGCATCAGAATGTGAGGAGGAGGATAAGGCATTTGTTTTTGCAACGGTATCTAAGCTTTATGTAAAGGCTAAGACAAATGCAAATAATGTTCTTTGCGATATTGAGCTTGTGGGCAAAATTTCAATTTCCTACAAACTGTTTTCTGTTGAAAAAAGTGAATTTATAACCGATTCATACATACCGCACTTTGATTCCTCCCTCGAAAGCAATATTATTGAAATTAAGAAAAATCCTCAGTTTTTCTTTGATGACAAGACAGATGAAATGCTTTTTGAGTGTGACAAAAATATAGTAGAGATTGTTGATTTAAAGGCTGAAATTACATCCTGTAGGGTAGAAAAATCCGTTATGTATGCTCAGGTTTTGCTCAGCTTTATTTATTATGATGACACTTCACAGCTTTGCTCATATGAAAAAAGCAGAGAGCTTTCATTTACATTGAGTGATGTTGAAGCAGACGGAGAGGGAAGTGCCGTTTTAAAAAGCTATGATTTTGTTATAAAAAATACCGACAGGGTTTCGCTTAGAATTAACTTTGAGTACAGCGCATATCTTTACTCAATTGAGAGAGTATCATATCTCAGCGACATTGAATCAAACGGAGAACGAAGCAGTATCAACTCTCCGCAGCTCACACTTTATTTTGCTGATAAGAATGAAAATGTCTGGGATATTGCCAAAAGCTTTTCAACCGATGTTGATTTAATAATGCAGGAAAACGAGCTTTCCTCTGAAATATTAGACGCCAAAAGAGTTCTGCTTGTTCCGGGAATGTGAGGTTATTTTATGTATTCTGATATTTATAACGATATTTCAAAAAGAACAGGCGGGGACATATATATTGGTGTCGTAGGACCTGTCAGAACAGGAAAGTCGACATTCATTAAAAAGTTTATGGATACTCTCGTTATCCCGAATATTGATGACGGCTTCGTTAAGGAAAGAGCAATGGATGAGCTTCCGCAATCTGCCGCAGGTAGAACCATTATGACAACTGAGCCTAAATTTATTCCCGAGGATGCTATTGAGCTTAATGTAAACGAAAACCTTAAAATGCGTGTACGACTTATCGACTGTGTCGGATATATCGTGCCAAGCTCGGTCGGATATATCGAGGAGGATCAGCCGAGAATGGTTATGACCCCTTGGTATGACGAGGAAATACCTTTTAATATGGCGGCAGAGATAGGCACAAAAAAGGTCATTACCGAGCATTCAACAATAGGTCTTGTTGTTACCACAGACGGCAGTATCAGCTCAATTCCGCGTGAAGAGTATGAGGAAGCAGAAGAACGAGTAATTGATGAGCTTAGAGAGCTGAACAAACCGTTTGTTGTTCTTATGAACACTATTGAGCCGTCGTCGCCCAATGTGATTAGTCTTTGCTCACAGCTTACAGACAGATATTCCGTGCCCGTTATTCCCGTAAACTGTCTTGAAATTACAGAGCAGGAAATTAACGATATTCTATCAGACATTTTATATGAATTTCCGATTACGAATGTTGCAATAAATTTCCCGTCTTGGATAAGCAATCTTGAAAGAGATAATTATTTGCGTTCGTCAATATTTTCGTCTATTAAGGATAATTCAACCTGTCTCGGAAATATTCGCACAGTAAAGCATTTTGCGGACTGTATTAAGGAAAATGAATATATTGATTCGGTGTCGGTAAATTCTCTTGACTTGTCCTGCGGAAAGGTAGAGCTAAAGCTTTATGTAGACAATTCTTATTTCTACAAAATTCTTTCCGAAAGCTGTCATATTGAAATTCAGGACGAAAAACAGCTTATGAATGAGTTTATCACCTTAATGCAGATGAAGCAGGAGTATCAAAGGTTTTCAAAGGCTCTTAATGATGTTGAAGAAACAGGCTACGGTATCGTGATGCCGGAAATGAGTGAGCTTAGTCTCGACGAGCCTGAAATTATGAAGCAGGGCGGAAGATACGGCGTTAAGCTAAAGGCACAGGCTCCGTCTATCCATATGATAAAATGCAACACCTTTACCGAGGTTGCACCGATTGTAGGAAGTGAAAGTCAAAGCCAAGAGCTTGTTATGTATCTTCTTAAAGAGTTTGAAGAAAATCCCTCGGATATATGGAACACAAATATATTCGGAAAATCACTGCACGAGCTTGTAAGCGAAGGACTTAATAATAAGCTTTATCGTATGCCTATTGACGCACGAAATAAGTTTAGGGAAACAATAGAAAGAGTAATAAACGAAGGCTGTAACGGTCTTATATGTATAATACTGTAACAAAAAGGACCGCACTATATTAAATGTGCGGTCTTTTGATTGTCGATAAAGCGTTCTGAGTCACGCTGAAATCATTTTTTTAATTAGTAGGGCAAGGGCTTGCTCTTGCCGTTATATTAAATGTGCGGTTTTTAAGATAATAAATATTGTAATCAATATGTGAATTATGATAATTAACGGAAGCCCTGTCATAAATTTTTTATGAAGCGTTTTGTGGCGTATTTGCTTCATCGTTAAATATTCTCCGAGCGCTCCGCCAAAAAGTCCTAATGTGATAAGTGCATTTTCACTTATTCTGCGTTTTTGATTTATTGCCCGTCTTTTGTCTTCACAGGCAGAAATTGAGGCTACAAGGTTAATTATCACTAAATAAATGATAATGTATTTTATCATAAAATCTTTTTGAACTCCTCAAGAGGCTTCAAATCAAAATCGCCGACTGACAGCCTTTCACCCTTTTTGAAGCAGTCGCCCTTAGCCTCGTCAACAGTATAGATTGACGCACATTCGGGACATATAAGAAAATAAACCGTGTTGCAATCAAGCAGGGTTATTTTGGGTGCAAGGCGTCTTTCAAAGTTTGAAAACATTGAAAAGCTTACTTTCCTTTTACAGCTTGGGCACTCAATAATTTCTGTTTCACCTATTGATTTTACCCTTAATGAATTTCCGAGTCTGTATTCCATTTCAATCACCGATATAATTTTACTATAAATTTAGGATGTGTTCAAGTGTATAAAAAAATAATTTTGTCAATATTATCAGCAGTTATGTTAATTATGTCAGGCTGTACTGCTACACAGCCGACAATGAATCAAATAAAGCCAAACGAAGAAAACAGTCAATATGTAAAATCTGTGTGGATAACATACTATGAGCTTTCTGCCTTTACCGTTGATAAAACAGAAAAGGAATTCAGAAAGGGAATATCAAAGGCGTTTAAGGAGCTTAAGAGTAACGGATTTAACAGAGTTACCGTTCATATCAGACCTTGCGCAGACGCCTTTTATAATTCGTCAGTATTCCCAACGAGTGAATACTGCTTTTCTTATCAGGGTTCACCCTTGATATATGACCCTCTTGAAATTATGACTCAAACAGCGCATAAGCTCGGTTTGAGCATAGAAACGTGGATAAATCCGTACAGAGTCAGTCAAAGCAATGATTTTTCAAGGCTTTCTGAAAATAACATAGCATTGAAATGGAGGGATACAGACAATATTATTGTTCTTGATAGCGGAATATATTTTAATCCTGCAAGCAATGAGGTTACTGATTTGATAGTGAAGGGAGTCAAGGAGGTTGCATTAAACTACGATGTCGACTCAATTTGCTTTGACGATTATTTTTATCCCACAAAGGACAGCAGTATTGATGATGAATTGTATTCTCAGTACAAGGCTACGGGAGGGGATAAGAGCCTTCAAGAGTGGAGGCGTGACAATGTAAGCAATATGGTAAAGCAGGTGTATTCGGCAATTAAAGAATGCAACAATTCAATAGCCTTTGGAATAAGCCCTGCCGCAAACATCGAAAACGACTATTCATCACTTTATGCCGATGTTGAAAAATGGTGCTCGCAGGAGGGATATGTTGATTACATCTGCCCGCAAATATATTTCGGCTTTCAAAACGAAAACCAGCCCTTTATGAAAACAACAAAGCTTTGGTGCTCCACTGCAAAATGCTGTGATTTGTATGTAGCTCTCCCTCTTTATAAAGCAGATAAGGAGGATGAGTTTGCAGGTGAGCTCGGTAAAAATGAGTTCATAAAAAATAACAACATTCTATCACGGCAGGTAACATATCTGTCGAAGCTTGACGATATTAAGGGCTATTATATTTTTTCATACAGTGCACTAAAGGATAATGAAGAAACAAAAAATCTTTATTCGGCAATGCAAAACTCGTTATCTGAATAGGAAGTGATTTTAACATTTAAAATTTTTCCGACTAAATCCTTGTCACTTTTAATTCTCACAGGCAGATAGCCCTTTGTATATCCCTGATATATGTCTTTTTCAATTTCGTTTTCAAATAAAACCTCGACGCTTTTTCCTATAAGGCTTTTTAGATAGCCGTTTCTTATTCTATCGGTTTCTCTAATAATTATTTCGGCGCGTCTTACTTTTTCTGCTTTCGGCACATCGTCACCCTTTCTTGAAGCGGCAGTGCCTTCTCTGTTGCTGTAAGGGAAGGTGTGCACCTTTTCAAAAGCAATGCTTTTTACAAACTCAAGACTATCTTCAAAATCTTCCTCGCTTTCACCGTTAAAGCCGACCATTACATCGGTTGTAAGGCTTGCGTCCTTAAATACGGATCTCAGCTTATCGCAAAGTGCTCTGTATTCCTCGGCGGTATAGTGCCTGTTCATTTCTTTAAGTGTCTTATTGCAGCCGCTTTGAAGCGACAAATGAAACTGAGGGCAGAATTTATCAATTTTTGAAAGCTCGTCTATAATTTCATCTGTTATGTGGTCGGGCTCAAGAGAGCCGAGACGAACTCTCACAATGCTTTCGTTTTGAGCACAGATTTTTACTGCGTCGACAATGTTAAAGTCTTCGCCCTTTCCGTATGCAGAAAGATTTATACCAACCAAAACTATTTCCTTTATACCGTTTTTTGCAAGAGTATTTATCTCTCTTTCTAAATCCTCAGGCTTTTTTGAACGAACTCTGCCTCTTGATTTTGGTATTATGCAGTATGAGCAAAATCTGTCACAGCCGTCCTCAATTTTAACAAAGGCGCGTATTCTTTCGCTGAAATTGTTGATTGAACATTCATTGAAGGCGTCACCGCTTTTGTGCTCATCTATTTTAATCAGTCTGCCTTTTTCGATTTTGTGCTGATTTATAAGCTCTAAAATATCACCGTCATTTTTGTTGGAAAGGACAATGTCCGCTTCGGTTAGCGCCCTTGCTTTTTCGGGAAAGGCCTGTGGCATACAGCCGGTAAGAATAACGGTTGAGCTTGGATGCTTTCTTTTGAATTTTCTGATGTTTTGACGGGTTTTTTGGTCGGCAGTAGCAGTAACCGTGCAGGAGTTTACAATATAGTAATCTGCCTCCTTGTCAGGCTCTGTAATTTCAAAGCCGGCATTCTTCAAAAGCTCCGCCATATATTCAGTTTCATATTGATTTACCTTACAGCCGAGTGTATAAAATGCAGCCTTCATAATTTGCCTCCAAAACGATTTTATTGAATTATAACAAAATATTGTTATTAAAACAAGACATATACAATAATATTTATTAGGTGATTATATGAAAAAAATTGTAATTTTTATCCTTGCATTGTCGCTATTTTCTGCCGTGCCGGTTAAAAGCTATGCAAAGCAGGAGCAAATTAAAGCTAAATCAAGTATTCTTATGTGTATGGACACCAAGGAGGTATTGATAGAGGACAATGCTTACGAGCATCTTTCTCCGGCTTCCGTAACAAAAATTATGAGTATTCTGCTTATAATGGAGGCAATTGACAGTAAGCAGATAAGCCTTAAGGATACCGTTACGGCAAGTGAAAATGCCGTATCAAAGGGCGGTTCACAGATTTGGCTCGAGGTTGGCGAAAAAATGACAGTTGATGAACTACTGAAGGCTGTTATTATTGCATCGGCAAATGACGCCTGCACTCTCCTTGCAGAATATGTTGCAGGAAGCGACAGTGCCTTTGTTGATAAAATGAATGAAAGAGCAAAGCAATTAGGACTTAAAAACAGTAATTTTGAAAATTGTACGGGACTTGATGACGATACGACTAATCATTATTCCTGTGCATATGATTTGGCAATAATTGCGTGTGAGGTTATGAAGCATCCTCTTGTTGAAAAATATTCTACCGTCTGGCTTGATTACCTGCGTGACGGCAAAACCGAGCTGAATAATACGAATAAACTTGTAAACAAATATAATGGACTCACCGGACTAAAAACAGGCACAACATCAAATGCAGGCTTTTGTCTGTGTGCTACTGCAAAAAGAGAGTCCCTTAGTCTTGTGTCGGTTGTTCTCGGAGCAGATACGAGCGAGGACAGATTTAATCTTTCGACTCAGCTTCTTGATAAGGGCTTTGCAGAATACAAGCTCAGCAAAATTACGATCGACGAAAATAAAATAAACACCGTTAAGGTAAAAAACGGTGTATTAAAAAATGTTAAGCCTGTTTATGACGGAAACGGCAGTATATTGCTCAAAAAAAATTCAGGCAAGCTAACATATGAATATAACTGTAAAAATGAGGTAAAGGCACCTGTTAAAAAGGGTCAGGAGCTCGGGGAAATAATAGTTAAATCCGACGGAAAAAAGGTTGCCTGTGTTAAACTTATATCAAAAGATAATATACAAATTGTTGATTTTATATATATTTTCAGAAAAATGCTAATAAATACATAAAAAAAGATTGAAAAATCACCAAAAATGTTGTATTATATTTGCTCAATGATATTTATTTACATAAACTAAATGAACTGAGGCGAATAATTATGGCAATAAAATTCATATCAAAGCATTCTGAAAATATTGTAACACAGGATGATATTTATAATATTGCACCAAAAGCAGTTGAGGCTCTTAATTCTCTCCATGCAAAAACAGGTGAGGGCAACGACTTTTTGGGCTGGATTGACCTTCCGACAAATTATGATAAGGAAGAGTTTGCAAGAATAAAAAATGCTGCAGAGTATATCAAAGAAAATGCCGATGTGCTTATTGTTATCGGTATCGGCGGCTCATATCTCGGTGCAAGAGCAGTAATCGAATGCCTTACATCACCGAATTACAACTCTCTCAGAAAGGACACTCCCGATATTTACTTTATCGGCAATTCTATCAGTCCTTCTGCTGTTACCGAGCTTGTAGCCATCTGTGAGGGCAAGGATGTTTGCGTTAATGTAATAAGTAAGAGCGGCACAACAACCGAGCCTGCAATTGCATTTAGAGTGTTCCGCGACCTTATTTATAACAAGTATTCCAAGGAAGAGGCTGCAAAGAGAATTTTTTGCACAACAGATAAGGCAAAGGGTACATTAAAGAGCCTTGCTGATGCTGAGGGCTATGAAACCTTTGTTGTTCCCGATGATGTCGGCGGTAGATTTTCAGTTCTAACTGCAGTTGGTCTTTTGCCTATCGCAGTTGCAGGTATAAATATTGACGAGCTTATGGCAGGTGCCAAAGAGGCTCAGGACGGTCTTTGCAGTACCGATATTAACGAAAATATTGCTCTCAAATATGCGGCAATCAGAAACTGCTTTTATAACAAGGGCAAAAAGCTTGAGTGCTTTGTATCCTATGAGCCTTGTATGACTATGTTTAATGAATGGCTCAAGCAGCTTTTTGCCGAGAGCGAGGGTAAGGACGGCAAGGGACTTTATCCTGTTTCCTGCATTTTCTCCACCGACCTTCATTCAGTCGGTCAGTTTATTCAGGAAAGCGGCGGAGAGCTTATGTTTGAAACCGTTATCAAGTTTAATAATCCACATGACGATTTTCTTATTACCGAGCAGGAGGGTAATATTGACGGTCTTAACTTCCTCAGCGGTAGGTCAATGAGCTATGTCAACGAAAAGGCAAGACAGGGAACACTCCTTGCTCATACCGACGGCGGTGTCGGCAATCTTGTTATTGAATGTGACTCAATCACACCAAAAGAAATAGGATATTTGATTTATTTCTTTGAAAAAACCTGTGCAGTTTCCGGCTATATTCTCGGTGTAAATCCGTTTAATCAGCCCGGTGTTGAAAGTTATAAGAGAAATATGTTTGCACTTTTAGGCAAGCCCGGTTATGAAAAGGAAAAAGAAAGTCTTGAAAAAAGGCTCGGCATATGTTAATATGTAATTGAAATAAATCACCTTGGAGGAATTTTAATATGATTAAACTCATCATTGGTAATAAAGGTTCAGGTAAAACAAAGAAGTTAATCGATCAGGTTAACCTCTGTGTTGAGCAGTCAGACGGCAATGTTGTTTGTGTTGAAAAGGAGCCGAAGCTTACATACGATGTATCATCAAAGGCTCGTTTGCTTGAAACCGAAACTTATCTTATAAACGGTCACAAGGCATTTTACGGCTTCCTTGCAGGCATCTGTGCAGGAAACTATGATGTAACCGATATTCTTGTTGACGCTACATTTAAAATTGTCGGCAGAGAATATGAGAAGCTTCCTCAGTTCTTTGAGATGCTTTCAGAGCTTTCCGAGGCTACCGATGTTAATTTCTATTTCACAATCAGCTGTGACAAAGAGGATCTTCCGGTAGAAATCTTTGATTACTGTGAAGAGGCTGAATAATTTAATTTAATCGCTGTGAAAAAATGGTATTTATTTGCTGTTTTTTCACAGCTTTTTTTTATTATAATCTATTGAAAAATATAATTTAATATAGTAAAATATTTCTAAATATAGGTTGTGGAGGTTTTGCAATGTCAAATTATATTATTACAGGCAGGGAATCTCTTGGAATTGAATTCGGTTCAACAAGAATTAAAGCCGTTTTGGTTGATGAGGAATGTAATCCGATTGCTTCGGGCAGTCACGAATGGGAAAACAGGCTCGAAAACGGTATTTGGACATATCATACAGAGGATATTTGGAGCGGATTGCAGGACGCTTATAACAAGCTTAACGACAGCGTTTATGAAAAATACGGGGTTAGAATAACTAAGCTTGCTTCTCTCGGCTTTTCGGCAATGATGCACGGCTATCTTCCTTTTGACAAAGACGGAAATCAACTTGCCGAGTTTAGAACCTGGAGAAACACTACAACCGAAAAATCTGCTTTTGAGTTAACAGAGCTTTTTGATTTTAATATACCTCAAAGATGGAGCATTGCTCATCTATATCAGGCTATTTTGGATGACGAACAGCACACGGCAGATATAGATTATATTACAACGCTTGCAGGATATGTTCACTGGATGCTTTCCGGTCAAAAGGTGCTCGGTATCGGTGAGGCCTCGGGAATGTTTCCCATTGACAGCAACACAAATGATTATGACGAGCAAATGCTAGATAAATTTTCTTCGATTGATAAGGTTTCAAAATACGACTGGAACATAAGGGATATTTTGCCAAAGGTTTTGATTGCAGGTGAAAATGCAGGCTGTCTTACCGAGGAGGGTGCAAGGCTTCTTGACACATCAGGTAATCTTCAGGCAGGCTGTCTTATGTGCCCTCCTGAGGGCGATGCAGGAACAGGTATGGTTGCAACAAACAGCATAGCAGTTAAAACCGGTAATGTGTCGGCAGGAACATCAATTTTTGCAATGATTGTACTTGAAAAGAATCTCTCAAGAGTTTATGAAGAAATTGATATGGTGACTACACCGACAGGAAAGCCTGTTGCTATGGTGCATTGTAATAACTGCTGTACTGATTTTGATTACTGGGTTAACATTATGGCACAGTTTGCCGAGCTAATATCCTCGGATGCTTCAAAATCTCAGATTTACGATTTGCTTTACAATTCGGCACTTAATGCTGACAAGGACTGCGGCGGAGTTGTTACATATAACTATTTTTCAGGCGAGCCTGTGACTAAACTTAAAAGCGGCAGACCGCTTGTTGTCAGAAAAGAAAATGCCGATTTTAGTTTAGGCAATTTTATGAGAGCAAATATTTACTCCACAATGGCTTCTCTTAAAATCGGTATGGAAATTCTTGAAAAAGAAAATGTTACGATTGACGGACTTATGGGACATGGAGGATTGTTTAAGACACCGATTGTCGGTCAAAGGCTTATGGCAGGTGCCATGAATACTCCTGTTGCAGTACTCGAAACGGCAGGTGAGGGCGGTGCGTGGGGTATCGCGGTTCTCGCAAGGTACGCATACGATTCCTTGGGACTTTCTCTTGACGATTATCTCAATAATAAGATTTTCTGCAATTTTAAAAGCTCAACAATTTCACCCGACAAAGAGGATGTTGACGGCTTTAATGAATATATGAAATTATATAAATCAGGACTTGCTGTTGAAAAAACAGCTACAGAATGTATTTAAGGAGAAATAATTATGGCAATAAAGGATTATGAATTTTGGTTTTTAGTAGGAACTCAGCACCTTTACGGCGAAGAAATATTTGCCGACATTAACGCTCACGCACAGGAGATGTGCGATGAATGGACTTCAAAGCTTCCCTGCAGCGTTGTTGCAAAGCCCTGCGTTAAAACATCAAGGGAAATCCTTGAAATAATTGAGCAGGCAAATAATACTCCTGAATGCGCAGGCATTATCACTTGGATGCACACATTCTCACCGTCTAAAATGTGGATTGCCGGCTTAAACGCACTTAACAAGCCTTATCTTCATGTTAATACTCAGTATAACCGTGATATTCCGTGGGAGTCCATTGATATGGATTTTATGAATCTCAATCAGTCAGCACACGGCGACAGAGAGCACGGATATATTCACGCAAGAATGAGAAAGAAGGTCAAGGTTGCCGCAGGCTACTGGAAGGATGAGGAATTTCAAAGCAAAATCGGTGTGTGGATGAGAGCCGCTGTCGGCGCAGCCGAATCAAGAAAGCTCAGAGTTCTCAGAATATCGGATAATATGAGAAATGTTGCTGTAACAGACGGCGATAAGATAGAGGCTCAGATTAAGCTTGGCTGGCAGGTTGACCATTATGGTGTCGGTGATATCATTAGACTTGTTGATGCTGTTACAGAGGCTGAAATCGACGCTCAAATGGCTGAATATGAAAAGTATTATGATATGGACACAGATAATATTGATGCCGTAAGATATCAGGCAAGGGAAGAGGTAGCACTCAAAAAATTCCTTGAAGATAACGGCTTTGGTGCATTCCATACTAATTTTGAGGACTTACAGCAGTTAAGACAGCTTCCCGGTCTTGCATCACAGGACCTTATGCGTCAGGGATATGGCTTTGGTGCAGAGGGCGACTGGAAGGTTGCCGCAATGACAAGAGTTATGAAGCTTATGTCCGAGGGAATGAACGGCGGTACGGCGTTTATGGAGGATTATACATACCATTTTGAGCCGGGCAATGAAATGCTCCTTGGCTCACATATGCTTGAGGTATGTCCAACAATTGCACAGACTAAGCCGAAAATTCAGGTTCATCCTCTTGGTATCGGTGACAGGGAAGACCCTGCAAGACTTGTTTTCAAGGCACAGACAGGTGATGCAATTGTTGTTACTCTTGTTGATATGGGTGACAGACTAAGAATGATTGTTAACGATGTTGAGTGCAAGGAACAGGTTAACGATATGCCGAATCTTCCTGTTGCCGGTGTACTTTGGAAGCCGCTTCCGTGCCTGCAGACCTCTGCTGAGGCGTGGATTTATGCAGGTGGTGCTCATCATTCGGTATTGTCATACACTTTAACAGCAGAGCATATGCGCGATTTTGCCGAAATTATGGGCATTGAATTTATTCACATCAACAAAAATACAGAAATTAACGAATTTAAAAAAGAGCTGTTTTATAATGATGTTGCATACAAGCTCGGTATGTAAGGAGTTATTATGTTAGAGGAATTAAAGGAAAAGGTTTTTCAGGCGAATTTGCAGCTTGTTAAATACGGCCTTGTAGTTTTAACATGGGGTAATGTTTCGGGTATCGACAGAGAAAAGGGACTTTTTGTAATAAAGCCGTCAGGTGTTTCGTATGATACTATGAAGGCTTCTGATATGGTTGTTGTCGATATGCAGGGTAATAAGGTTGAGGGTGAGCTCAATCCCTCATCGGACACACCTACTCATTTAGAGCTTTACAGAAAATTTGATGATATAGGCGGTATTGTTCACACTCATTCCTCTTGGGCGTGCTCTTGGGCTCAGGCAGGCAGAGATGTTCAGGCCTACGGAACAACTCATGCTGATTTTGCAAATGGCTGTGTGCCTTGTGCAAGAGGACTTACAGAGGCTGAGGTTAAGGGCGAATACGAGCTTAATACCGGCAAGGTAATCGCAGAAGAATTTGAAAAAAGAGATATTAAGCCAAGTGAATGTCCTGCTGTATTAGTTCACAGGCACGGACCTTTCACTTGGGGTAAGGACCCGTTTAAAGCTGTTGAAAATGCACTTATTCTTGAAGAGGTATCAAGAATGGCATTTCAAACAGAACAGATTGCGAGCCTTGACGGTTCTTCTAATATCGGGATTGAGCAGTATCTCCTTGATAAGCATTATCAGAGAAAGCACGGTGCTAATGCTTATTACGGTCAAAAATAATCGGAGAATAATTATGAAAAAAACTTTATCTGCATTTTTATCAATTATTGTTTTTTCTATGCTTACGATTTTTGCTTTCAGTGTTCGGGCAGAGGAAATACCGCCGATTGATGATACAAACAGCGGTGTAGTAATTGATAGCGAATTATGTGATATTTCGGCTTCAAATCAAATATCGGTTTCGCTGTCCTTCACAACTGCTTCGTATACAGGTGATGCTATTTATCCGTCTGTGTCTGTATATAATAATTATACTTTGCTTAGAGAAAACATTGATTATACACTCTCATACTTAAATAATGTTAATGCAGGAACAGCAGAAATTAAAATCACAGGTATAGGTAGCTTTACCGGTACTCGTACTGAGTATTTTACAATAAAGCCGTCAAGCATCGCTCAAAAGGGTAAGCTAAAGGTTACATTTGAAAAGTCATCACTTCTTTATTATGATAAAACCGTTGAACCCATTATGTATGTTGCCTATGACAAGGGCGGTGAAATAGGCTTTCAGTATCTTATTCAGGATATTGACTATACAGTAACCTATGTGAATGTTAACACAATGGGTAAGGCTAAGGCTAAAATTGTCGGTATCGGCAATTATTCAGGTGTGTATGAAAAATATTTCATTGTTTCACCTCAGGCTGTAAGCAATGTTAAAATTTCTAATGTAACCAACTCGTCTTTAGTTCTTAATTGGGATAAGCTTAATAAGGTCAGCGGTTATCAAATTGTTCAGTATGATGCTTCTAAAAAAGCATATAAACATCTTACCTATGTATCATCAAAAACAACATCATATAAAATTAGCAATCTCAGCTCTGCAAAAAGCTATAAATACAAAATAAGAGCCTATAAGACGGTTAATGATAAAAAATATTTCGGTGATTACAGCGTCGAGGTCGGCACTCATATTAAGCCTGCTCAGGTTAAAGTTACAGGTGTTACTGTTGATAAGAAAAAGCTCACTGTCGAGTGGAATAAAACTAATTGCAGTGGCTATGAGATATTCTATACAACAGACAAAAATATGAAAAAGGGTGTTAAAACCGTTACGGTTTCAAGTAAAAAGACCTCTGCTGTTATCAAAGGCGTCAACAATAAAAAAAGATATTATGTTAAAGTCAGAGCCTTCAGTAATGAAAACGGAAGGATATATAACGGCAAAAAAAGTGCTGTTGTAAGCTCGTATTTCTCAAATGTGTATGCAACATATTATTCATATTATGAGAATAATCCGTCAAGAACCACAAACCTTCGTATTGCCTCAAAGGCGATTTCCGGCACAATTATAAATCCGGGACAGACATTTTCGTTTAATGCAGTTGTAGGACCGAGAACCGAGAAAAAAGGCTATAAAAGCGCTCATGTTTTTCAGGGCGAGGAGGTTACAAACGGTGTAGGCGGCGGTGTTTGCCAGGTTGCATCAACTATGTTTAACTGTGTACTAAAGGGAAATCTTGCTGTTACCGAAAGGCATCAGCACAGCCAGAGAGTTGCTTATGTTCCGCTCGGACGCGATGCGGCAATATACGGTTCAGCTGTTGATTTTAAATGGACCAATAACACAAAGCATGCAATTAAAATTGAGATGACCGTCAAGGACGGTAGGATTACCTGCACATTTTATACCTGTAAAAAGGTTAAGCCGAAAAAGGTAAATCTCAAGGTAACCTCAAGCGGCAAGACCTTTACACTTAAGAGAACTGTTGACGGTAAGGTAAACTACAAAACAACATCTAAATACTAATTATTATCGGGGTGCCGTATGAACAAGTCCAGTAAAAATGGACAATAGAAAAAAAGCACCCCCTATGGTAG
>CAYRBT010000009.1:0-70917 GCA_964422655.1 uncultured Bacteroides sp.
ATTTTGCCATAGACCTGCTTTTTTGTGCTGTCTGCACAACTTGGGGCAGTTCAGATTTCTACGGGGTTTATTATTGTTATAAATATTTATTTTAAAAGTGCTCTATACATCTTGATGTATTCGTTTGCGCTCTTGCCCCAGCTCATATCACATTCAAGTGCTCTCTTAACAAGCACCCTCCAGCCATCGCTGTTGTAAGCGTCAATGCCTCTGTAAATAGCGCCGAGCATATCATATGCGTCATAGGATTTAAAGGTGAAGCCGTTGCCCTCGCCGTCACCGCTGTCTGTGATAGAGTCCTTGAGTCCTCCTGTTTCACGGACAATCGGGATTGTTCCGTACCTGAGCGCAACCATCTGCGACAGTCCGCACGGCTCTGATTTACTCGGCATCAGGAACAAATCCGCACCTGCATAAATCTTTCTTGCCAAATCGGGAACAAAGCCAAGAGTAAGACCGACCTTATCCGGATATTTATCGTGGAGATAGCGGAAGAAGTTTTCATACTCCCACTCACCGCTGCCAAGAACAACATACTGAACATTTCTCTCGTAAAGGCTCTTTTCAAGCACGGCTTTCATAAGGTCAACTCCCTTATGACCTACAAGCCTTGAAACAATGCCGATAACCGGTGTGTCTGCACTGACTCTGAGCCCCATCATTTTTTGAAGCTCTTCCTTGTTCTTTGCCTTTGCGGAAAAGTCCTGTGCATTATAGTTTGCCCAAATATCCTTGTCTGTTTCGGGGTCATATCCGACGGTGTCGATACCGTTTAATATACCGCACAGCTTCCAGCTTCGCTGATTTAATATCGGGTCAAGACCGTGGCTGAACCAAGGATCAAGAATTTCCTTTGCATATGTCGGCGAAACGGTAGTAACCTTATTAGCACACTCAATGCCTGCCTTCATAAAGTTTACAAGTCCATCGTAGAGAATAAGGTTATAATGCTCCGGCGCAATGCCCAAGACATCATTCAAAAGCTCGTCGCCGTATTTTCCCTGATACTGAATGTTGTGAATTGTGAAAACGGTCTTAATATTTTCAAATCCCATTCTGTTTGCATAGTAACAGCTGTAATAAAGCGGAGTAAGTGCACTCTGCCAATCATTACAATGAATAATGTCGGGCTTCCAATCAATAACGGGTATAATTTCAAGCACGGCTCTTGAGAAAAATGCAAATCTCTCTGCGTCATCATAATGACCGTAAATTCCGTTTCTCTTAAAATAATACTGGTTGTCAAGGAAATAGTAAATTACTCCGTTAGCCTTTGCCTCAAAAATTCCGCAATACTGCCTTCTCCATGAAACAGGAACGGAAATTGAGGTAATAAATTTCATCTTATCCTTAAATTCCTGCTTAATACCGTCATAAAGAGGCATAACAACACGACAGCCGATAAGCCTTTTTCTGAGCGCTACGGGAAGCGAGCCGGCAACATCACCGAGTCCGCCCGAGGCCATAAACGGAAGCGCCTCGGAAGCAACATATAATACCTTCATACGCTTACCTCCTTATACCCTTGTGTTTTTCGTCAGGCATACAGGGAAGGTCTTTGCGCCCGAAAGCTCTGCACCGCTCTTTACGCTGACATTTTTGTCGGCAATAACGCAGTTGATTTTTGCACCCTCGCCGATAACTGTATCCTGCATAAGAATCGAATTTTTAACAACAGCATTCTTTGCTATTTTTACTCCCTTGAATACAATGCAGTTTTCAACCTTGCCCTCGATTATACAGCCGTCTGCAACAAGTGAGTTTTTGAGAGATGAATCGGGACCGTAAATTGTCGGCATATCATCTCTTTCCTTTGTTGAAATAGGTGAGCTGAAAAGCTTTTTCCTGTTTTCCTTTTCAAGAAGCGACATTGAAATATCATAGTAGCTTTGAATAGAATCAATTGTACCTGCAAAGCAGTCGGTAGCGTCAAATGCGTGAATTTTAAGGCTATCGACATTTGACATAATAACATTACGCTGGAACGAAACCTCGTTCTTTGAATGTGCCGAGGTAACAAGTGTTTCAAGAAGATATTTCTTCATTATCATAATGTTGCAGGAATAAAATACCTCGCCGTCTGCCTCTTTATCAAGGCTCATTTCGGTAATTCTGCCATCCTTTTCAACCTTGTCAAAGCAAAGCACCGAGCCGATATTTTCGGGCATTTTGCCCTTAACACCGAGAATTGTAATATCTGCACCGCTCTCCTCGTGTGCCTTGAAAAGCTTTGAATAATCAACCGAAAGAATGTGGTTGCAGTCAGACATAAGCACATATGTCTGATTTGAATGACGCAAAAAATTCATATTGCCGTAAATTGCATCTATTCTGTTGCCCCACATTGAAGCACTGCCGATTGAAAACGGCGGAAGAAGATAAAGTCCGTCGGTTTTTCTGCTGAGATCCCAAGGCTTTCCTGTGCCCACATGGTCCATAAGCGACTGGAAATTAGCGTTTGTTACAACGCCGATTTTAGTAATTCCGCTTTCCACCATATTTGAAAGAGGGAAATCAATCAAACGGAAGCGTGAGCAAAAAGGAACAGAGCCCATTGTTCGCATTGCGGTAAGCGAGTCAAGAGATTCCTCGTGAATATTTGCAAATACAATACCGAGTACAGTTTTTCCGTTCATATGATTATACCTCCTCTCCTGCATTTATCATAACTCCGGGGGCAACATACTTTCCCTTTGCTATGGTTGCTCCGGCACCTATTACAGGTATTCCCCAAGCCTCCGGATTTTCAAGCTGCTCGGGTATTTCGCCTATCTTTGCGTCCTCCTCAATAACCGCATTTTCTGCAATTATTGAGTAATAAACCTTTGCGCCCTTTTTGATTACCGCGCCCGGCATAATAACGCTGTATCTTACATCTGCGCCCTCTTCAATCACAACATTTGAGGATACAACGCTGTAATCAACATCACCCTCAATCTCACAGCCCTCGCTGATTGATGAGTTTTCAACAACAGCATTTTTGCCGATATAGTGCGGAGGAGCCATCGGATTTCTTGAATAAATCCTCCAGCTTGTATCACTTAAATCAAGGTCAACATTGGGATTGATTATATCAAGGTTTGCCTCCCAGAGAGAGTCGATTGTTCCGACATCCTTCCAATAGCCCTTAAACGGAAAGGCAAACATTCTTTCTCCTGCCTCAAGCATTTCGGGGATAATGTTTTTACCGAAGTCGTTTGCAGAGCCCTCGGTGTTTTCATCCTTTATGAGATATTCTCTGAGCTTATCCCAGCTGAAAACATATACACCCATTGAAGCCTTGTTGCTCTTAGGCTCAGCCGGCTTTTCTGCAAATTCGTAAATCTCGTCATTATCATTTGTGGCAAGAATACCGAAGCGGGAAGCCTCCTCCCACGGTACCTCAAGCACGGCAATTGTGCAGGCGGCATTGTTCTTTTTGTGGAAGTCAACCATCTTTGCATAATTCATTTTGTAAATATGGTCGCCCGAAAGAATAACAACATACTCGGGGTCATACTTTTCAATGAAATTGATATTTTGATAGATTGCGTTTGCCGTACCCTTGTACCACTCTGCTCCGCCGATTGCCTCATACGGAGAAAGAATGTGGATTCCGCCGTTTTGACGGTCAAGGTCCCACGGCTGACCGTTTCCGAGGTAATCATTAAGCTCAAGCGGTTGATACTGAGTGAGCACACCGACGGTATAAATACCGCTGTTTACACAGTTTGAAAGCGGGAAGTCGATAATTCTGTAATTGCCTCCGTAAGGAACGGCAGGCTTTGCAATGTTTTTTGTAAGAACTCCCAGACGGCTTCCCTGACCGCCTGCAAGAAGCATTGCTACAACATTAGTTTTGTGAGCCATTTTTTATCTCCTTCGTTTTCCCCTTTATTTTTGTTTTGGTTTTGGTATTAGCATTGGCGGTCTTTGACTTTTCTTTTTCCTTTGGTGTTGCTTTTTCCTTTGGCTTTATCGGTGCTTTTTCAAGATAAATTGCCGACAAGCCGCTAAGCTTAAGCCCTATGCTGTAGTCAAGACCGTGCATTGCTTTGTTCTTAGCCTTGTAGCTTCCTGTCATACGCGCTTTTTCGCCGCCGTATTTTTCAAGCGAGGTGTCAAGCACAACCTTATAGGTTCCGTCCTCGGGTACACCTATTTTATAATCATCAAAGCTGTTCGGAGTAAAGTTGAAAACAGCAATAATCTCTTTGCCGCTTTTATCAATTCTGCGAAAGGCTATAATTGAATTTGCGTTATCCTCGCTGGAAATCCATTGGAAGCCCTCCCAGCTGTAATCAATTTCCCACAAGGCAGGAGTTTTTTTGTAAAAGCCGTTAAGCTCGCGTGTAAACTGCTGAAGCCTTTTATGCTTATCATAATCAAGAAGAAGCCAGTCAAGTCCCTGCTCATAATTCCACTCAATAAACTGACCGAACTCACTTCCCATAAACAGAAGCTTTTTGCCCGGATGAGCAAACATATAAGCAAGAAACAGCCTTATACCGCTGAACTTCATATCATAATCGCCCGGCATTTTGTTGATAAGACTTGCCTTGCCGTGAACAACCTCGTCGTGACTTATCGGCAGAATAAAGTTTTCGCTAAACGCATAGAAAAAGCTGAAGGTTATACAGCTGTGGTTGCCCTTTCTGAAAAGCGGGTCCATAGAGGTATAACGAAGCATATCGTTCATCCAGCCCATATTCCACTTAAAGTTAAAGCCGAGTCCGCCTACATCGGGTGGCATTGTAATCATCGGCCAAGCCGTTGACTCCTCGGCTATCATCATAACCTCGGGATGCTCCTTGAACATTGCCTGATTAAGCTCCTTAAAGAACTGAACAGCCTCAAGATTTTCTCTTCCGCCGTTAACATTAGGAGTCCACTGACCGTCGTCCCTGCCGTAATCAAGATAAAGCATAGATGCAACCGCGTCAACTCTCAGTCCGTCAAAATGAAACTTGTCAACCCAATACATAGCCGATGAAATGAGGAAGGATTTAACCTCGTTTTTGCCGTAGTCAAATACTCTTGTTCCCCATTCCTTATGCTCGCCCTTTTTCATATCGGAGTATTCATAGGTGCACTCGCCGTCAAACTCGTAAAGACCGTAGCCGTCCTTTGGAAAATGAGCAGGCACCCAGTCAAGAATTACACCTATACCTGCCTTGTGACAGCTGTCCACAAAATACATAAGGTCATCGGGCGTTCCGTAACGCGAGGTGGGAGCAAAATATCCCGTAACCTGATAACCCCATGAGCCGTCATACGGATATTCCATAATCGGCATCATTTCAATATGAGTATAACCCATATCCTTAACATAAGGAACAAGCTCGTCTGCCATTTGTCTGTAAGACAGAAAATCACCGTTTTCGTGCTGCTTCCACGAGCCGAAATGTATCTCATAAATATTGACGGGCTTTTCAAGAATATTACCCTGACGGGCAGAGCTTTTCCACTCTGCGTCAGACCATTTGTAATTTCCCGTAACATACACCTTTGATGCTGTGCCCGGTCGTGTTTCTGCGTGAAAGGCATATGGGTCTGCCTTCATAATTTTCTTACCGCTTCTTGCAGTAATCTGATACTTGTAACAGTCATAAACATTTATACCGTCGATTACCGCCTCGTAAACTCCGTCGGAAATCCTTGTCATAACATTTGCCGAGCCGTCCCAATTATTGAAATCTCCGACTACCGAAACCGACTGTGCGTGAGGTGCCCAGACGCGAAACGCAAAGCTGTTACCCTTAATTTTATGACAGCCAAAGAATTCATATGCTTTGTAATTTGTTCCTGCGTGAAAAACATAAAGCGGGAACTCATATTTCTTTTTTAACTCTGCCATTTTACATCTCCTTTCGTGTATTCAGGCTATTTTATCCTATACTACAACCTTATAATATCATCTTTGTTGTAAATAATCAAGGTGTTTTTGTTTAGTTTGTTACAAAAAAATGTTAATTTTTTTTAAAATCTGTGTAATTTGTTAGAAAGTACACAGCATAAAAGCCGCAAATAAAAACAGAAAAAAACCGCATTTTTGGTATTGTATAATTATCGTGTCATATGATATAATAGTTATAATTATTATACTTAATACAGTTAGCCATTGTGTACGGATGCGAAAGGAACGCTTATGCGAAGTATTATTATTGCATATCCTGTTAAAGAGACAGCGCAAAAGCTACGGCTTCTTATTGAAGGCGAGGGCTTTTATGTTTCTCACATCTGTGCGCTCGGCTCAAGCGTGCTGAGTATTGCTCAGGAGCTCAGAGAGGGCGTTGTTGTATGCGCCTCCGTGCTAAGCGATATGAGTGCGGGAAGCCTTGCAGAGCATCTTCCTCCTGACTTTGATGTTATTGCGCTGAGCAGGGACGGTACTCAGGAATATATGGGAAATCTCATTTCTCTGCCCCTGCCTGTAAACAGAGCCGAATTTATTGACACAGTCGCCGTTCTTGTAAGCAGTCGCTCAAGCTTTACAAGACGAAGCAGTGACGACAGCGAAATAATACATAACTCAAAGCTGATAATTATGAACAATATGAATCTAACAGAAGCTCAGGCTCACAAGCACCTGCAAAACGAAAGCATGAAAACAGGCAAAAGGCTTGTGGATATCGCAAAAGAAATAGTTAACGATTTCAGATAATTTTACGGAGATGGTTTTATGAAATTTACAAAAATGCACGGCTGCGGTAATGATTACATTTACATTGACTGCCTTAATCAAGCAATCGAAAACGAAGGTCAAGCCGCTGTAAAATTATCGGACCGTCATTTCGGCATAGGCGGTGACGGGCTTATACTGATTAAAAAGGGCTCGCAGGCTGATTTTGAAATGGTTATGTATAACCCCGACGGCACAAGAGCCGAAATGTGCGGAAACGCGATAAGATGCGTGGCAAGATATGTTTACGACAAGGGATATGTAAATTCTGCCGAATTCACCATAGAATCAATGGGGAAGGTCAAGTATATCACACTTTCTGTTGAAAACAATGTCGTAAAAGGCGTGCGCGTTGATATGGGATCACCGATATTAAAATCGGACGAGGTTCCCGTTGTGAGTGACAAAGAAAAGGTTATTGACGAAGAAATTACCGTTGATGGCAGGAAATTTAAAATGACCTGCGTTTCAATGGGCAATCCCCACGCAGTTATGTTTATTGACAAAAGTCCAAGAGAATTTGAGCTTGAGCATTTCGGTCCTCTTTTTGAAAACAATGCCGTTTTTCCAAGGCGCGTAAATGCTGAATTTGCGTATGTTATTGACAGAAAAAATATAGAAATGCGTGTGTGGGAAAGAGGCACGGGCGAAACACTTGCCTGCGGAACAGGCACCTGCGCAACGGTTGTGGCTTCAATCCTTAACGGCTATACGGACAACGAGGTAACGGTTCACCTTCTTGGCGGAGATTTAAAAATCTACTGGAGCGGTAATGAAAACGACAGCGTAATTATGACCGGTCCTGCCGAATATGTTTTCAGCGGTGAAACCGATATTTTATAAGCAAGACAAAATTATGGAGGTTTAAAATATATGAAAATCAACGAAAACTTTTTAAAAATCGAGTCAAGCTACCTTTTCTCAACTGTTGCAAAAAAGCAGAGAGAATATCAAGCAGCTCACCCCGAGGCTGATGTTATCCGCCTTTCAATCGGCGATGTAACAAAGCCGCTTGCACCTGTTGTTATTGAGGCAATGCACAAGGCTGTTGACGAAATGGCGTGCGAGGAAACCTTTAGAGGCTATCCGCCCGAGTACGGATATGACTTCATTCTTGACGCAATCCAAAAGCACGACTACACAGACAGAGGAATTGATATTGCCAAGGACGAAATTTTCCTTTCAGACGGTGCAAAATCCGACTGCGGAAACATCGGCGACATCTTTGCGGTAGATAACAAGGTTGCAATATGCGACCCCGTTTATCCTGTTTATGTTGACACAAATGTAATGGCAGGAAGAAGCGGTGACAAAAACGCCGACGGTCTGTGGTCAAATATTATCTATATGCCCTGCACCGCAGAAAATAATTTCACACCCGATATTCCGAGTGAAATTCCCGATGTTATTTATCTTTGCTTCCCTAACAACCCCACAGGTATGACCGCAAACAGAGAGCAGCTTAAAAAGTGGGTTGATTTTGCTATTGAAAACAATTCGCTCATTCTTTTTGACTCGGCATACGAGGCATTCATTACAGAGGATGACATTCCAAAATCAATTTATGAAATCGAGGGCGCAAAGAAATGTGCCATCGAGCTTCGCTCCTTCTCAAAAACAGCAGGCTTTACAGGTATGAGATGCGGATATACTGTTGTACCTAAGGAGCTTGTGTTTAACGGTACAAGCCTTAATCCTCTCTGGGCACGCCGTCAGGCAACAAAGTTCAACGGTGTTTCCTATATTACACAGAGAGCTGCCGAGGCAATCTATACCGATGAGGGACAAAAGCAGATAAAAGAAATTCTTTCATACTACCAAAAGAACGCAAGAGTTATATATGACGGACTTTGCGACGCCGGATTTGAGTGCTACGGCGGAGTTAATTCACCGTATGTATGGCTCAGAGTTCCCGAGGGATACACCTCCTGGGAGTTTTTTGACGAGCTTCTTGACAAATGTCAGGTTGTAGGCACACCGGGCTCGGGCTTCGGTCCTGCCGGTGAGGGCTATTTCAGACTGACCTCCTTCGGAAACGCAGAAAAAACCGTTGAGGCTATTGAGAGAATTAAATCCGTTTACAAAAAATAATTGTTATTGCAAAGGAGATATAAACTATGGAAAAAACAACACAGCTTTATGAGGGCAAGGCAAAAAAGGTTTGGGCAACAGAGAACCCCGATATCGTTATTGTTGATTACAAGGACGACGCTACTGCTTTTAACGGTCTTAAAAAAGGCACAATCGCAGGCAAGGGTGTTGTAAACAACAAGATGTCTAACTACCTTATGCAGATACTTGAGAAAAAGGGTGTTCCGACTCATTTTGTTGAGGAGCTTTCAGACAGAGAAACTGCTGTTAAAAAGGTTACAATCGTACCACTTGAGGTTATTATCAGAAACCGTGCCGCAGGCTCAATATGCAAAAGACTCGGTCTTGAGGAGGGTATGGATTTTGTGTGCCCGTCAATCGAATTTTCCTACAAGGACGACGAGCTCGGCGACCCGCTTATCAATGGCTATCACGCTGTTTCCTGCGGCTTTGCAACACAGGAGGAGGTTGACACCATAAAGAAAATGGCGTTTACCGTAAACGATGTTCTCAAGGAGTATTTTGCTTCAATCGGAGTTGAGCTTATCGACTTTAAGCTTGAGTTCGGCAAGACCTCTGACGGCACAATCGTACTTGCTGACGAAATCAGCCCCGACACCTGTCGTTTTTGGGATATTGAAACTCACGAAAAGCTTGACAAGGACCGTTTCCGCCGTGACCTTGGCGGTGTAGAAAACGCATACGCAGAAATGATGAAGAGAGTAGGACTTGACTAATGCCTAATAATACTTATAACTCACCCTTTAATGCACGCTATGCATCAAAGGAAATGCAATACATTTATTCTCCGGATTTCAAATTCAAAACCTGGAGAAAGCTGTGGATTGCTCTTGCCGAGGCTGAAAAGGAGCTTGGTCTTAATGTTACGCAGGAGCAGATTGACGAGCTTAAGGCTCACGCTGACGATATAAACTATGAGGTTGCACAGGAATACGAAAAGAAATTTCGCCACGATGTAATGAGCCATGTTCACGCATACGGTGAGCAATGTCCGAAGGCAAAGGCAATCATTCATCTTGGCGCAACAAGCTGTTATGTCGGCGACAACACCGATGTTATCACAATGAGAGAGGCACTTTTGCTTATCAAGAAAAAGCTTGTTAACGCTATTGCTTCGGTTGCAAAATTTGCCGACGAATACAAGGATATGCCTTGCTTGGGCTTTACACATTTTCAGCCGGCTCAGCCGACAACCGTAGGAAAAAGAGCAACTCTCTGGCTTATGGATTTGGTGCTTGACTATCAGGAAATCTGCCACACAATCGACACTCTTATGCTCCTCGGATCAAAGGGCACAACAGGCACACAGGCATCATTTCTTGAGCTTTTTGACGGCGACCACGAAAAGTGCAAGGAGCTTGACAGAAAAATTGCCGAAAAGATGGGCTTCAAATCCTGCTTCCCCGTAAGCGGACAGACATATGCAAGAAAGCTTGACACAATCGTTTGCAACTGTCTTGGTCTTATTGCACAATCCTGCTGTAAATTCTCTAACGATTTAAGACTTCTTCAAAACCTCAAGGAAATTGAGGAGCCGTTTGAGAAAAATCAGATAGGCTCATCTGCAATGGCATACAAGAGAAATCCTATGAGAAGCGAAAGAATTGCATCTCTTTCAAGATATGTTATGATTGATGCGCTCAATCCTGCTTGGACTGCGTCAGCGCAATGGTTTGAGAGAACTCTTGACGACTCTGCAAACAAGAGAGTATCTGTTGCCGAGGCCTTCCTTGCAACAGACGGTATTCTCGACCTTTACATCAATATAACCTCGGGACTTGTTGTTTATCCAAAAGTTATTGAAGCAAGGCTTATGAGCGAGCTTCCGTTTATGGCAACGGAAAACATAATGATGGACGCTGTTAAAAAGGGAGGCGACAGACAGGAGCTTCACGAAAAAATCCGTCAGCACTCAATGGCGGCAGGCGCCGTTGTTAAGGTTGAGGGCGGAAAGAACGACCTTGTTGACAGAATTGCCGCAGACCCTGCGTTTATGACAACTAAGGAAGAAATACTTGCAATACTCAAGCCCGAAAACTTTGTGGGCAGAGCGCCTGAGCAAACTGCCGATTTCCTCAGGGAAACGGTTGCACCTATTCTTGAAAGGGAAAAGGATTTGCTTGGTATTGATGTTGAAATAAATGTATAACAAATAAAAATAAAATCGGACAGCTTCAAAACCGAAGCTGTCCGATTTGTTTTATTTACTTTTCGGTACTCTGAGTGACCTTAGCGAATTTGCAATTGCAATCAGACAAACGCCGACATCACCGAAAACGGCGAGCCACATAGCGTTTTCATCAAATATTCCGACTGCGCAGCCTATGATTATAAGAAGCTTTATCAGCAGAGAGAACACAATATTTTCCGTTACAACTCTCACGGTCTTTTTTGCTATTCTTCTGCCAACGGCAATTTTTGAAAGCGAGTCGCCCATTATTACCATATCCGACGCTTCAATGGCAACATCAGAGCCGACACCGCCCATTGCAATACCGAGGTCTGCCTGAGCCAGCACGGGAGCGTCGTTTATTCCGTCACCGGTATAAAGCACACTTCTGCCCTCGTTTTGAAGCATTTTAACCCTTTCAACCTTTTCGTCCGGAAGAAGCTTTGAATATACGGTATCAATACCTGCCTTTGAGGCAATATCCTCTGCTATTACCTGCTTGTCGCCCGTGAGCATAACCGTGTGGCTGATGCCAAGCCTTTTGAGGTCGGAAATTGCTTTTTTGCTGTCCTGCTTAATAATATCGGCAAATACAATGTCACCGAGAAATTCCGTTTCACTGCAACAGTAGACCGCTGTGCCGATAAGCTTTGTTTCTTCAAATTCTACGCCTATTTCGCCCATCAGCTTTTCGTTTCCGACAAAATATTTTGTACCGTCAACTATTGCCGAAACGCCCTTGCCGGGATAATTTTTTCCGTCGGTTACATTACATTCATCGGCATAGTGACCAAAGGCAAGGCTGATTGATTTTGCAAGCGGATGAGTGGAAAGACGCTCGCACGCCGCAATAATTTTTAAAAGCTCGCGGTGCTGATTATCCGAGCAATGACAGTTGTGACATTCACAGCTTACATACTCAAATTTACCGCTTGTGATTGTTCCCGTTTTGTCAAAAACTCCCGTATCTGCTTTTGCAAGAGCCTCAAGATAATTGCCGCCCTTGACAAGTATTCCCTCCTTGGAGCAGGCTCCTATACCGCCGAAAAATCCGAGCGGTATTGATATTACAAGTGCACACGGGCACGAAACAACAAGTGCAGAAAGTCCTCTGTAAATCCAGTCGCTCCATTCACCGCTAAAGAAAATCGGAGGAATAAGCATAATGCAAAGCGCTATTAGGCAGACAATCGGAGTATATACCCTCGCAAAGCGTCGAATAAACTGCTCGGCATGGCTTTTTTTATCCTCGGCGTCCTCAAGCATATCGAGGATTTTTGAAACCGTGGAATCCTTGTACTGCTTTGTTGCTTTAACAATAATTGCACCGTCAAGATTAACCGAGCCTGCAAGCACCTCGTCACCTACTGCCTTTGATACGGGTATTGACTCGCCCGTAAGCGCCATCATATCAACCTCGGCAAAGCCCTCGACGATAACTCCGTCAATGTCAAGCTTGTCGCCGGGTCTGATAACCATAAGCTCGCCGATTTCAACCTCCTCGGGCTTGAGCTCGATTTCCCTGCCGTCTTTTCTGACCGTGACCGACTGCGGTTTAATTTCGAGCATATCCCTGATTGATTTTCTGCTTTTTGCAACGGCAAGCCCCTGAAGAAATTCACCGATTGTAAAAAGGAACATTACCGCACAGCCCTCAACATATTCGCCCACGATAAATGCGCCTATCGACGCTACGGTCATAAGAAAATTTTCGTTAAACACATCCTTGTGTAAAATACCCTCAACCGCCTCGCGAACTATTGAGAAGCCGACTATTAAATAGGAAATGCCAAAGCACAAAAGATATACGAACGAGGGAACATTTATTACGCCCTTTTCTGCAAGCTCGCTCAATATGTAGCCTGCAATCAAAAGCGCTCCGCCCGAAATAATCTTAAAGGCAAAATCCTTTTTGTTTATGTTTTCGTGCCCGTGCTCACAGCCACATCCGCAATCGTGACCGTGCGCCTCGTGATGCTCGTGATTTTCACAGCAGGAGCATTGGCACTCCTCGCCGTGATGATGATTTTTTTCTTTTGACATAATTATTCCTCCACATGCTCTGTTGCACAGTTGATTATTGTTTTTACATGCTCGTCGGCAAGCGAATAAATCATACTCTTTCCGTCGCGCCTGTATTTTATCAAATGATTTTGCTTTAAAATACGAAGCTGATGAGATATTGCCGTCTGCGACATTTCAAGGCGCTGTGCAATATCACCGACACAAAGCTCTCCCTCAAACAATGCGACAAGTATCCTTATCCTTGTTGAGTCGGAAAAAACCTTGAACAAATCGGCTAAATCAAAAACGATTTCCTCGTTTAATATTTCCTGTTCCATATTATGTACCTCATATGAATAATTGTTCATATGAGCATTATAACTTATTTGAAATAAAATGTCAACTGTTTATTTTCATCAGCGGTGGCAAGTATTACATCCTCTATCTTTGCGCCGTTATTTTTAACCTGCTTTTTAAGCTCGGTTTCGCTTATTCTTGCGTTTTTCAAATCCTTTTCCATAATCCGACCGTCGATTACAACATTATAATAAAGTCCCTCTCTCTGCGGTGCAAAGTTAAAATCCTTTGGATTAAGCGGTCTTTTGAGTGCAACGGGCTGAAAGCTGATTTTTCCTGTGGTTTCCATAATGGCATAATCAATATCCGACAAATTGAAATAGCCGTTTCCCCTTGCACTTGTGAGCAGGTCGTTAATTTCAATCCTTGCTTTGTTAAGATTTTTCCGCAGTATCTTCCCCTTATCAATAAGGACAATCGGCTGACCGGAAATGAATTTTCTCATCTTAATGCTTTTTTGCGTGCTTAAGGAAATTAAAAATCCCAAAAGACCGTACACACTCATAGCAACAACTCCGTGCCACCATTCAACATCAATATTTGTTGCCATTTCGGCGGCGATTGAGCCTATCGTTATTCCGATAACATAATCAAAAAAGCTCATTTCACTTATCTGCCTGTATCCCATTATTTTTGCTATTATAAATAGTATGCCGAGCGACAAGGCAGAGGTTAATACAATTTTTATAAAATCCATAATTTATCACCGTTTTTATTTTACGCAGTTTTAGGACTTTTATTTTTTTTAAATTATGTTATAATTATGTTATAAATATGTTAAATTGTAAAGGATGAAAATTATGGCAGAAAAAATCAAAGTTAAAAAAACTGCAAAGCAAAGATTTAAAATATTTTTAAAGACTTTGCTTTGTGTTGTGCTTGCGATAGCAATAATTCTTTCGGTGCTTGCGTGCATTGGTGTGTCGGGAGTTAAATCCAACTCAAAATTCATTTCAACGCTTGAGCCCGTTAAATATGAAAATCAGCTCAAGCCGACTGTTGACTCTGACGGCTGCTACACATTCGTTACCGACGAGGAATTTAAAATTCTTCATTTAACAGATATACATATCGGCGGCGGATTTTTGACAATAAACAAGGACAGCATGGCAATAAATGCAGTTGCCGCAATGATTAGCGCAGAAAAACCCGACCTTGTTGTTGTTACGGGCGACATTGTATATCCCGTGCCCATTCAGTCGGGAACCTTTAACAACAAGCAAAGCTCCGAGCTTTTTGCTCAGCTTATGGAGCAGCTCGGTGTTTATTGGTGTCTTACCTTCGGAAATCACGATACAGAGATTTATTCATATTACACAAGAGAGGATATCTCTCAAATATACAGCGATGAAAAATATGAGCATTGTCTTTATCAGACAGGCCCCGAGGATGTTGACGGCTGCGGAAATTATACCGTAAAGGTAAAAAATTCAAAGGGCGAAATAACACAGGCTCTCATTATGATTGACTCTCACGCATATATAGGCAATAATCCACTCGGAATTGCCTGGAAATATGACTGTATTCACGAAAATCAAATTGAATGGTACGAGCAGGAGCTTAACAGACTAAAGGCAGAAAACAACTCTGTTATGCCGAAATCTCTTGCATTTTTCCACATTCCGCTTCAGGAATATCAAGACGCGTGGTATGAATACAGGGACAACGGATATGCCGACACAGAAAATGTTAAGCTGATATACGGCGAGGCAAAGGAGGTTGGCACAGTAGTATATCCCGGTGAGAGAAACAGCGGATTTTTTGACAAGGCTTTGGAGCTTGGCTCAACGCAGGGAATGTTCTGCGGTCACGACCATTTGAATAATTTTTCATTAGAATACAAGGGCATAAGACTGTCCTACGGATACTCAATAGATTATCTTGCTTACCGAGGCATCAAAAATTACGGTGTGCAAAGAGGCTGTGCGGTTATAAATGTAAAGCCCGACTCAAGCTTTGAAAGCCATCAGGAAAACTATTATCAGGATAAGTATTCCCCTGTAAAAGAAAAAGAAGCAGTTGTTATGGAGGACTATTATTCCGAAGAACTCAATAATTAAAATTTTTGTTGACAAATTTCAAATTAGTTATATAATATTGGTGCAGACAATAGTCTGACTAAAATATTTTCGGGGCGAGGTGCAATTCCTCACCGGTGGTAAAGTCCACGACCTGCTTTTGCAGCTGAATCGGTGAAATTCCGATACCGACGGTTAAAGTCCGGATGAGAGAAAATGTTTGGTGCGGCAGCTCAAATAATTTTTTGCCGTATCACAGGTCAAAGCATTTACGCCCTGATACCGAATGTATCAGGGCTTCTCTTTTGCCCAATAAGGAGAAAAAATGAAAAACAAAAAGGTAAGAATGATTACAGGAACAGCAATGCTGACCGCAGTGGGTGTGGTGCTTCAGTATCTCGAAATCTCGATACCGATAATGCCCGGCTTTATTAAGCTTGACTTTTCGGATTTGCCGGAGCTTATCGGCGCCTTTGCATACGGTCCCGTGGCAGGCGTAATAATCTGCCTGCTTAGAAATCTGATACATATGGCTGTCAGCCAGAGCGGATTTGTCGGCGAGCTTTCAAATTTCATTCTCGGTGCGTCGTTTGCAATTGTTGCAGGATTGATTTACAATCACCGCAAGACAAAGAAAAACGCAATCCTTGCCGGCTTTGCCGGTGCGGCAGTTATGGCACTTGTTTCTCTGCCGTCAAACTACTTTTTGATTTATCCGCTTTATTATTCGGTTCTCGGCTTTCCCGAGGAGGCGGTACTCGGTATGTATCAGGTGCTTTTGCCGAGCGTGGAGAACATACTTCAGGCACTTCTTATTTTCAATCTGCCGTTCACCTTCGTCAAAGCAATGCTTTGCGTTATTATCGCAATAGTTATTTACAAGCCGCTATCAAGGCTTTTAAAAGGAAAAGAGCATTAAAAAAACAGGTACTCTTTGGGGCACCCTCCGTAAGGAAGGTGCCCCAAGGTGGCTCTTGTATCTAAACTGAATAATTGGTTTCGTTAAGCGGTGTAGCCATTGGCTATGCCGTTTTTTGTTACACACCTTTTCAAAGTGTGTAACCCACTATGACACTTTCACGCTGTACAAAGATGTCAGTGGGTTAAAAAAATGCAACTTGTATAAAATATTATACATAGTTACATTTTGAAATATCCCATTATTAACATTACGCTATACTTTGCTAAGACCTGATACTCGACGAAAAGAAAACACGGCAGAGAACAAACCTCTGCCGTGAAACAAATTACACCTTTTCGGTTTTTACATTTACACCTTGTTTGATTGCTTCTTCAAGGAAAGAAGCAATAAGGTTAAACACTTCGGTTGTTTCTTCAAACTCAAAGGACTTTTCTTTGTAGAGCATTAAATCTTCAAGGTATTCGGACGGATCTATTTCAGTAATACCGCCGTCCTCCGAAAACACTCCCTCAAATTGATGGTAGTCACGTGTAAAACCTTTCCATCCGTTTCCGTCAAGCGTAGGTGTATCGTAAATATCATCAAAGTAGCCTTCCCAAATGTGAATAGCTTGGTCGGCTTCGATACAAAGAACAATTTTACCCTCACCCTCGTACCCCTCGTAGTAGGTGTAGTTATTTTTTAGGTTTCCAATGTCCATTATCTAACATCTCCTTTTGTTCTTTTGTCGCAGTTCCGTTTTTCCTTGCACGGATAGCCGCCTGCCATTCCTTTTTTGATATCCACTTGTTTTTACCAACAAGTATCTCGTGCTTGGCAGGACGTGCATTTTTACCGTAACCAATACCTGCTTTATCACGCTGAACAACCCAACTATCGCCTTGCTCCTTCGGAGCGTTAGAGGTGCGGGTGTGCCAACGGCTTGTATAAGAATAATCACCCTTTTTCCAAGTATATTTAACTTGGTCGTATCCGTTTTTCTGTTCTTCTTTTACCGTGGCAGAGGACGGAATTTTAATAGGTGAACTCTTGGGCAGAGTATTTTCAATGTAATCTTTGTGGTTTTCGCCTGCACCATGAGTGCCGCCAAAACCACCGTGAAAGCCTGCACCCATTAAGCACTCACCGCCTTTCGACTTTGCATAAAGTCGCTGTCGAATTGCAGTGTTTCAATCCCCATTTCTTTATACTGTGCGAAAATCTCGTCTGGTGTAGCACCATATACCACAATGGTTTTTGGCTCTAATATGTTAACCACATATTTTAAGCCGTTTATAAAATACTTGCGTTCGCTCAATAGCCTTATGCAGCCGTGAGAGCCTACTGCAATTACCCCGTGCTTGTTTATACCCGCACAAGATAATTCAAATGTACGATCATCGCCAAAGCGTATATTTGGGATGACGGGTATTCCGTTTTCTTGCAACCAATGACCGATTGCACGGCTACGATAAATATTCCATTGTTGCATTACCAACGGCATATCTCGATAGACACTAAAATCGGGAGATATAACCCCTTTGAATTTCTTTAGGATAGGAAGATAGGTGTTAGGTCTATTCCATAACCTTTCAAAAGCGGTATCGTCCTCGTAAAAATGTACCCAAGCATCATATTCGGTACTGTGTACCGCCTTTGAAAACGCAATGAGCTTGTTGGGCTTTCGCATTTCTATTTTTAAGCACGGGATTTCAAGTGGACTATCGTAGGTTGCATTTTTTACTAAAAATGCGTGAAAAACATCTTTGCACCCGCTTCGAGTGCCATTTTTTCTTGACATATATTATGCCCTCCTCATCTGATCTTTGCAGAAAATCGCAATTTTTTTCATAAAAACATCAATAGTTCTTGCAATTTTTCTTCAGATGTGGCATAATACTTGTAGAAGAATATCGGATGCTCGCATCCAAAGAGAACGCACTTTGTAAATTGTTGCCGCAATTTACTGAGTGCTTTTTCTATTTGTACGACCTTTACAATCATATAACATCACCATCCTTTCTCTTAATTTTCTATTACACAGCTTCTTTGAAAAGCTGGAGTAATCGTATTTCGTAATTGGTATAATCCTTATTGCCGTAAGTCAACCATTTACGATAGTAAGAGAAGGCGTAGCCTGCTGCTTCAAGGCTGATATCAAAATGCTCGTAAACCTCGTAGGCATCCTTTAACTCTAATTTGTGAATGAGAACGGGCGGTGCGAGAGCATACTTTGCAAAAAACTTCGCTTCGGCTTCTGCCAATTCGCTTTCTTCCGTGTGATCCAACACTATATGTCCACACTCGTGGGTGAGGGTATTGTTGATACGCCCGTAGCCTTTTGAATCATTATAAAAAATATACCACACGCCGTCTTTTTTGACTGAAAACCCGTCCTCACTTTCTTCCATCATAAGTTGGCGTGTTTCTTCGGATTTCGAGGAATAAGGAACTATCACCGCACCGAGTTTTGTAGCCATTTCAAACGCACTTATCGGAATACATCGGATGTTAAGTTCCTCGAAAGTGTTGACCACAATCTCCTTAATTTCCTCACAACGCTTATCTGATAATCTAAATGCCAATATTAGTCCTCCCCGAACAAAGCAGAAATAAGTGCTTTTTTTTGCTTTTCCGACATTGTTGCGGAGTTCCTTGCCAATAAACGCTCAACCTTCGGGAAATCAAAATCATCAGGCTCAATTCCGAGCAGATAATCCGATGTGGTATGCAGAGCAGTTGCAATATTTGCAAGTATTTCCGCTTTAGGCTCTCTGTCGCCGGAAACGTAACGAGAGAGCGTGGCTTCAGTAGTATTAATTCTATCAGCAAGCTCCTTTTGTGTTATACCTTGTTTTTGTAATAGGTTTAATAACCTCTGTCCAAATGCTTTACTCATAGTATTTCCTCCTTATTTGCAGAGTAACCTCTACCCCTTCTTACCAAAAGTATAATACATCTTACCGAAAATGTCAAGGCTTTTTCATAATAAACACTATATTTTGTTTTGAATTTGAAAGATAGACACAAAATAAGACGAAAATAATAAGGAGACAACTTCCTTACGGAGTGTCTCCCTTATGAGTACCTGTTTTTTTACAGTCTTAACAGCTTTTTGGCGTTATTGTAGAAAACATCCTCCTGTGCCTTTTCGTCAAGGCCGCAGGTGAGCACCTTTTGAATTTCTACTGTCGGATGATGAAACGGTGAGTCAATGCCAAACATTATTCTGTCGCTACCGACGGTTTCATATGCCTCGGTAATCTTGCTTCCCATAGGCATACCGCTCATCTCAAGATAGAGATTGTCATACCTCTGAGCCATTTTGATAGATGCATCAATATAAACGCCGTGGCCGTGGCCCATATGAATCATTGTGACTCTTACATCGGGATACCTTTCGGCAAGCAGAGCAATGCTCCACGGCAGAGAAAACGGAGGATGACCGCAATGAATGAACACGGGGACATCATACTGCCTTGCAAAATCCATAACGGGATTTACGCATTCGGCATCAGCAACGAAGCTGTCAAACAGCGGTTGCATTTTTATTCCTGCAAAGCCTTCCTTATTGATATACCTATCAAGCTTTTTTTCGACATCGTCAAGTGCAGGATTTACCCACACAAAAGGAACGATTTTTTCGGGGTATGACTGAAAGGCGTCAACAACCTCATCATTTCCCTGAAAGGAGCTGCCTGTTAAAAAGGTCTTTTCAATATCATACTGCTCCATCTGCTCGATTAGCTTTTCTTTTGTAAAAGCAACTCCTGCCCATCCGCCGAAGCTGCCGATATGTGAATGTGCGTCAATTTTTTTCATATGTATATCTCCTTATTCAGCCATTTTTCTGAGCTTTTCTCCGACACCGCCGGTCTGAAGCAAGCCAATCAATACTGCGGCGAGGGCAATACCGACAAGAGTTTGAATTGTGAGCGGAGCTATTGCGGAAATTACACCTGCTTTTCCGCCGATGATGTACCACGCAAGAGAATATCCGCCGATGTGAACTGCAATAGCACCGACAGCACCTACTGCATAGCCGTAAAGCTTACGCTTAAATATACCCTCTGCGATGAGTGCGAAAACAACGGCTGTTAAAAATTTTACGATAAAGGTCGGCACAATCCACATTGTGTAGCCCAGCGCAAGATCCGCAAGCGCGGCGCCGAGTCCCGATGCAAAGCTTGCCTTTTTACCTCCGATAAGCCATACAGCTAAAAAGATGAATGCGTCGCCGAGGTGGGTATATCCCTGTGCGCCCACAGGCACCTTGAATGTAAATGTAAAAACAAATACAAGCGCCGCCATCAATCCGATGAAGCATATTGACCTTACATTTACCTTTTTCTTTGTTTTTTCCATAATAAATCACTCCTTTTCTTTTGCCTAATTATACCAACAATCTGTATGCTGTTAAATATACAATATCAATAATTTTTTAGTATACAGTTAAAAGAGCAAAAAATACGGCAGGAAATCCTGCCGTACCTTTTGAAAATCATTTTTCTAATGCCTTTACAAATCTTTTTGTTATGTCCATAGGTCTTGTGATTGCGGTACCAACAACTGCCGAATGAACGCCAAGGTCGATAGCCTGCCTCAGCTCGTCGGGCGACCATATTCCGCCCTCGGCAATAACAGGTGTATTAAGCTCGTTGACATACCTTTTCATTAAAGCATAATCGGGAAGCGGTGTGCCCTTTGTGTAAGGTGTGTAGCCTGCCATGGTTGTGCCGATGAGGTCGAAGCCAAGCCTTTCGGCAAATGCGCCCTCCTCAAAGCAGCTTGTGTCTGCCATAAACAGCTGAGAGGGGTACTTGCGTCTTACGGCATTAAAAAATTCCTCAAGCGACTTGCCGTTTGGTCTTACTCTGCCTGTTGCGTCGATTGCGATTATTTCACAGCCGATTTCTACAAGAGCGTCAACCTCTTTTTCTGTCGGTGTTATATATACCTCGCTGTCATCATAAACCTGCTTGATTATTCCGATAACAGGCAAATCAACCTTTTCCTTGATTGCCTTTATGTCAACAACAGTATTTGCCCTTATTCCCACGGCACCGCCGAGATAAGCTGCCCAAGCCATTTTTGACATTATATAGCTGTCATAAAGAGGCTCGTCCTCAAGTGCCTGACAGGAAACAATTAAGCCGCCCTTGATTTTTTCAAGTATTTCTTTGTTCGTCATTTTTATCACCTGAAAACATTATATCACGGCATATTTTTTTTTCAATATATAATCTATTGCACTGATAATTTGTTTGTGCTACAATCAATCTGTCGGAGGTATAGATATGACAGATTTAAACAAATTCAGAGGTGTTTTTTGTGCACTCAACGCTATTTATGATGAGAATGACAATATTGATACAGAAAAAATAAAACAGCTTGTGGCAATCTACAAACGGCTCGGTGTTAAGGGTGTGTATGCCTGCGGTTCGACCGGCGAGGGATTTTTGCTGACAAACGAGGAAAGAAAGCAGGTTGCAGAGGCTGTTAAGGAGGCGGCGGGCGATGATTTTACCGTTATCGTTCACATCGGGTGTGCTTCTACCAAGGAAAGCATAGACCTTGCAAGGCACAGCGAGAGCATAGGAGTTGACGCCGTAAGTGCTGTTCCGTGCGTATATTATCATCTGCCGGAGGAAAGCGTTAGGCTTCACTGGGAATCGATAGTTGAGGCAACCTCTCTGCCGTTTATTATATATAACATTCCACAGCTGACCGGCTTCAACCTCTCCCCTACGCTTTTAGGCGAGCTTGCAAAAAACAAAAAAATAATCGGTGTAAAAAATTCTGCCGAGCCTGTTTATCTTATGGAGAGGTACAGGCAGTCTGCCGGCGACGACTTTATAATCTTTAACGGCTCGGACGAGCAGTTTGTCGGCGGAAGACTTATGGGCGCCGACGCAGGAATAGGCGGAACCTACGGCTGTATGCCCGAGCTCTTTGTAAGGCTCAATGAGCTTGTAAATAATAACGAAATTGAAAGGGCAAGGGCGCTTCAGTTTAAGATTAACGAGTGCATATTTGATCTGCTTTCGTGCAAATCGCTTTACGGTGCGGCTAAGCAGGTTATGTCAATACGCTTTGGTATTGATTGCGGTCAGCCGAGAAAGCCGTTTTTGCCTGTTTCGTATGAAGATGCAAAGCCTATTGCAGACAAAATCAACAGGTATGTTAAAGAGCTTAACGAGATATAAATAAAAATACGAAACGGATAATCCGTTTCGTTAGACTGTCGATAAAGTGGTCTGAACCACGCCTAAATCAAGTGATTTTAAATTATTCGTAGGGCACAAAAGGGTCTGCCGAATCGCAGATATGCTCCTGCCGTTTGCGTTATTATATTTTGATATTATAAAAAGCGTCTTGGATTTGATATCCAAGACGCTTTTGGCATTTTTCGTTTTTTGCGATAAAGCGGTACCATTGTACAGCAATTATCGCAAAAAAACGAAATTCAGTTCCATTTCTCGAAGTCTACCAGCGTGTAGAAACTTATAATTTAGACTTTTTCTACACGCTGACGAAACGGATTTCTCAATCCGTTTCGTATTTTTTTATGTAAAAATTATTTGTTGCTTAGCTTTAATTTGATTGCCACGGACAAAACACATTTTGCCGTTCTTTCTATCTCTGCACGGGTGAAGCCGTTTCGTGTTCCGACTGTTTCAAGAAGCGTTCCGTCGGATTTATATGACCTTTCAACTCTCTTTTTTCCGCCCGGCATAAGCACATCAACCTGAGAGCGAACACGGTAAGCATTGTCCCTGATATTCGGGAACTGCTCGCTCTTTGAGCTTCTCATCCACCAGTCAGTCATAACAAGTCCGTCAAAGCCCCATTCCTTGCGCAAAACAACGGCGGCAAGGTCATAGTTATAATGGCTCCAAACTCCGTTAATCTTGTTATAGCTTGTCATAATGCAAACAGGCTTGCTTTCCTTTACGCAGATTTCAAAGCCCTTTAGGTAAATTTCTCTGAGCGCGCGCTGAGATACTCTCGAGTCGTTATGCGTTCTGTTAACCTCCTGATTGTTGCAGGCAAAATGCTTGGGGCAGGCAGACGCGCCGTGTGACTGAACGCCGCGAACATAAGCCGCCGCCATTTTTCCTGTCAAAACAGGGTCCTCGGAAAAATATTCAAAGTTTCGTCCGCAAAGAGGATCTCTGTGAATATTCATACCCGGTGCTAAGAGAATATCGCTCTTTCTGTAAACAAGCTCCCTACCAAGCTCGGTGCAAAGCTCCTCAACAAGCTCGGTGTTCCATGTGCACGCAAGAGCAGTACCGCAGGGAAGAAGCGAGGTGTAGCTGTTAATTCTTATGCCGGCAGGTCCGTCGGTTGTGATAACAGGCGGTACTCCCTTGTCCCTGAGCGACTGAATAACACCGCCCAAGGCTCCTGCATTGCCCGACACTCCAAGCTCGCTGTCCATATATCCCTGACCTCTTGTGAGTGCCTCAAGCTCCTCGTTTGTAAGAGTAGAGATGAAGTCATCAAGGCTTATTTTTCCGTCGGCGACATCCTGAAGATTGTAATTTTTTGCACCCTTAAAGCCTATTTCCTTAGGAAGATTTTCCTCTATTCTCTTTTTGAGATACGGCTGAGATTTGTCAACCCATTCCTTAACGGGAATAAGCTCGCCGTGGCTTACCCTTGCGGTAATTCTTTCAAACGGATTTTGAACTGCACAGATTTCGTCAAGAGTTTCAAGCACAATACTGCTTTGAAGCGTGAACGCACCTGCATCAACAAGCTCTCTGACATTTCTGCCTGCAAAGAATTTGTATTCGCCCTGCTCAAGAATATACGAAAACTTATTACCCGTTTTGCCTATATCGTCAAAGGATGCAAGGCTGTAAAGCGGTATTTCAAATTCAAGCTCCTGCTCCTCGCCGCTTTCAAGGAGCTTGGTTTTGCCAAAGGCAAGAAGGCTGAGCTTCGGCTTTGACAGCTTGCCCTGAGGTGCACTGAAATAAATCTGCACCGTATCCTTTCCTGCGGCATCACCAATATTTTTAACCCTTGCTTTAATTTTAACAAAATCTTTTCCCTTAAAATATTCGGTACATTCAAGGCTGAAATCCGTATAGCTCAAGCCAAATCCAAACGGATAAAGTGCCTTGTCCCTGCAAAAGCTTTCAAAATATCTGTAACCGACAAAAATATCCTCGGAGTAATTATTATAGCTTCTTTTTCCGAAATTTTCTGCGCTGGGATAATCACTGTATTTAACGGCAATCGTATCGGCAAGCCTGCCCGACGGATTTTCCCTTCCGTAAAGCACATCACTAAGCGCATTTGTGCTTTCCATTCCGCCCTGCCAAGCATACACAATCGCAGTAATTCTGTCACCGTATCTCTTTGTCCACGACATATCAATTATGTTTGAACAGTTCATCACAACGGTAACCTTTTTGAAATATTTAACTACTGTATCAAGAAGCTTAATTTCGTTGTCATTAAGATAATAGCTTCCCTTAATAAGCTTGTTTTCTCTGTCCTCGCCTGCTGCCCTGCCGATTACAACAAGCGCATCGGTGCTGTCCTGAGCACAACGGCTGACAAGAGCCTCGTCAAGCTCCGCCTCCTCATAGCACATAGGCCAATGTCCCCAAAAGCCGTGATTTACGGGGTTTTCGGCAGACCATTTTTTATAAAACGACAAAAGCTCCTCATTAAGAACAGCGCCGTTATTTTTCATAGCCTCGGCAAGATTGATTACATACGGTGCGTGAATATCACCGCCGCTGCCGTAGCCAACATAAAAATAATCTATTTGGCATCTTCCGAAAATTGCAAGCCTTGTCTGCTCGTTATACGGAAGAGTGTTATTGTTTTTCAGCAAAACTATGCTCTCGGCAGAAGCTTTTCTGATAAGCTCGGGCATATTGCCAAACACTTCTCTTTCGCCGTATGCACGGTTTTCCTCCTGAGAAACTCCGCTGTTAGTCACCTTGTCAATAACATTTTGTATTGATTTTTCAATTTTTGCCTTAATTTTCATAGCAAGCTCTCCTTTAATATAATTTTAGTATAGCATACTTTGGTAATTTATGCTACAATAAAATAAAAAAGCAAAGCGGCGAGGTTACTTTTATGAAAAAACTCAACCTTAACGGCGAATGGATATTGAAAAACTGTACGGATAATACAGAGACTTCTGCCTGCGTTCCGGGCAGTGATTTCGGAGCACTCATAAAAAACGGTATTATAAAAAATCCGCTTATTTCCGGAATAGAGGAGGAGGCGCTCAAAACAGCAGAAAATGATTTCGAATTTTCAAGAGCCTTTACCGTTGACAGCGAAGCCTTGGCATATGACAAAATACATATCACCTGCCCGTGCATTGATACCCTGTTTGACTGCATCATAAACGGCAAAAAGGCCTTTGACGGCAAAAACGCTTATGTTCCCGTTGACAAAGATGTAAAGAAATTTTTGCACGAGGGTGAAAACAGAATTGTTTTTCACTTTTATTCGGCATACAAATATATTGTAAAAAGGCAAAAGGAAAACGCTTTACCGAAAAACAACAACGGCGTTGACGGTATCCCGTACATCAGAAAGCCCGGCTGTCATTTTGGCTGGGACTGGGGTCCGTGTGTTCCCTACTGCGGAATACTCGGCGACATAAGCCTTGAGTGCTTTAACACAAGGATTGAAAATATAAAAATCAGTCAAAATACGAGCAGGGAGCTTTCCGTAATTACCGCCTCTGCCGACAATGCCGACAGAATTTATATTGTATCTCCAATCGGTGAAAGGATTGAATTTGAAAACGGCAGGGCAGAAATCAAAAATCCTGAGCTTTGGTACACAAAGGAGCTTTCGGGCAGGGACACTCAGCCTCTTTACTCAGTAATTTTTGAAAACGGTGAGCACAGCATTACAAAAAAAATCGGACTCAGAAGCCTTGTCCTTGACAGGTCGCAGGACGAATACGGAAGCAATTTCTGTTTTGTCTTAAACGGCGAAAGAATTTTTGCAAAGGGTGCAAATGTTATTCCGTTTTCTGCAATTTACGAGGACAGCGACAACAGCACAGTTGATTATTATATCGACCTTGCACTCAAATCAAATTTCAATATGCTGAGAATTTGGGGCGGAGGAAGCTATGCAAGCGACTATCTGCTTGAGCAATGCGACGAAAAAGGACTTCTTATCTGGCAGGACTTTTGCTTTGCGTGTGAGCTTTATCCGTTTTATGAAAAGGATTTTGAGCAGAATGTGCTTGATGAGGTAACTGCAAATGTTACAAGAATGAACACGCACCCCTGCCTTGCGCTTTGGTGCGGAAACAACGAGATTGAAACCATGTTCTCATATATGCCTAAAACTCATAAGCTTATGAAGGCATATTATGAATTCTTCTACAACACTCTGCCTGCTCACATCAAGGATTTAACCGAGGTCTGCTACATTCCCACCTCGCCGATAGGAAGCGACTATATGAAGGACATCAGCGCCGATGCCTACGGCGACACGCATATGTGGAATGTTTGGCACGGACTTAAAAAGCTCGACTACTACCAGCAAAGATATTCGCGCTTTTTGTCGGAATTCGGTCTTGAGTCACTTCCGTCAATGAAGGCTATCAAAACCTTTGCAAGACCTGATGAATACGACATTACCTCGCCGAGCTTCAACGCTCATCAAAAATGCCTTGGCGGAAATAAGAAAATGCTCTTTTATCTTACAGAGATGTTCGATTTTCCAAAGGATTTCAGCACTCTGCCGTATATGACCGGCATCGTTCAAAGCGAATGTATCAAAAATGCGACCGTTCATTTCCGTCAAAACAAGGGCAGATGCAATGGCTCTCTCTTTTGGCAGTTTAATGATGTTTGGAACTGTCCGAGCTGGTCATCGGTCGACTTTGAGGGAATACCAAAGGCGCTTCAATATGCGTCAAAGGACTTTTTTGCACCTGTTACAGTCACCTGCAAAAAGGACAAGGGCACAGCATATATCTTTGCACACAATGATACTCTTGAAAGAGCTGAACTTGATGTTTCGACACAGCTTTATTCCCTTGACGGAAAAATGCTTGAGAAAAAGGAATTTACCGTATCACTTGAGCCCAACAGCTTCAAAAAGCTTGACGAATTTAAGTACAAAAAAAATACCGTACTGAAAATCAGCTTTAACGGTAATGAAATCGTAGAAATATTTGACGCTCCCAGCAGGCTCAAGCTTAACAGGGCAGAGATTAAGTCGCAAATCAAGGACGGATATCTTGAGCTTGAGTGCAACACATTTGCATACAAGGTGTTTGTTGAGTGCGACGAGGCACTTGAAGAAAACTACATTTCTCTCTTCCCTAATGAAAAAAAGAGAATTAAGCTTGGCGGTGACATCGGAAATTACAGCCTGATGTGTGCAAACAATATTGAATACAAAAAAGCACCGCTTAAAAAACAGCTTTTCCGCCTTGTCTACCGCTTAAATCCCGTAAACATTGCAAACTATGTTTACTATTCGACAAACTGATAAAGCGATTTATCGGAATTTGAGGGTGTAATTATGAAACACAATAGAATAACAAAGGAAAATATTTACTGTATTATTTCGGCAGTAATAATAATCGGGTGCTATGCCACGGAGCGTATGATAACGCTTTGCCTGCAACCGCAAAGAGAAATTCTTTTGTGTGAGGCAATCTTGTTCAGTATGCTCATACTTGTTACATACTTACTTATTCTTCGTTCAAAGGATTCCTTTTACGGCATACTGATTGCTATAATCGGGCTTAGAATGATGCCTGCGCAAATCACCTATTTGGGCGAATTCAGCCCACCTGCACAAATGCTTTATTACATAGTGGGCAAGGCTGCGATAGTGATTTTTGCCTTTGCAATCATCAAGCTTTATGACGCACAGGGCTACCCGAGAAAAATCAAGCCTCTGCCGATTTTGTGCCTGCTTGTTGCAGTACCGTTTACTAACGAGATTGCCGATACCGTGTGCAATTTTATACTGCCCTACTGCAACGGCAATATGCTTTATATTTATTTCACAAGATACGCCATTTACAGTGCAACGCTTATCATCACGCTTTGGTATGCCTCAATCTGCAACAGCATCAGCGCAAGGCTTATCTGCGAATATACGCTGATTGCCCTTTGCGTGAATATGGCAAGACGAATTTGCGTTATTGCAGTTTATCTTGCATCGGGCGAGCATATCAGCAGAAGCTATTACTGCTGGGTAGCAATATATGTATTCTTCTTTATAGCATTCTTTATAATGAGAAAAAGGAAAATGTTAACGGCAAAATAAAATGACAATCCCCCAAGGCTTTAACCTTTGGGGGATTTTTATATCTATTTCTTTTTAAATTTATCAAAAAAGCCTTCCTTACCGTTGTTCTTAGGCGGAACATAGGTTTTATCAAATTCTTTAAGTATACGGCTTTGTTCCTCTGTCACATTCCTTGGAATGTCAACGATAACTCTGACATATTCCTCACCTCTGCCCATACCGTTGAGCCTTGCAATACCCTTATTGCCTTTGAGCGTAAAGATTTCGCCCGGCTGAGTACCGGCAGGAATATGAAGCTTTGTATCGCCGTCAAGCGTAGGAACATCAACCGACGCACCAAGCGTTGCCTCAACAATTGAAATGTGCCTGTCAACCCAAACATCATAACCGTCACGGCTGAAATATGGGTGCTTTTTAATATTTACAACAACCTTGAGGTCGCCCGACGGACCGCCGTTTGTACCTGCGTTGCCATAGCCTCTGACATTGACAATTTGATTATTGTCAATACCTGCAGGGATATTAACCTCAATCTTTTTCTTTGTACGAACCTTTCCCTTCCCGTTACACTTTTGGCACGGATTGGTAACAATTTTACCCGTTCCCGAACAGCGTGTGCACGGTCTTTGAGTGCTCATGACGCCAAGCGGTGTTCTCTGCTGAATAGTGATTACACCTCTGCCCTGACATTCGGGGCATACAGTCGGGCTTGTTCCCTTCGCCGCACCTGTTCCGCCGCATTCGCTGCAATCCATAACGCGCATGGTTTCAATGGTCTTTTTACAGCCCTTTGCCGCTTCCTCAAATGTAAGTGTAACCTGTGCCTGCGTATCACGGCCTCTTGTCGGAGCGTTCGGATTTCTTCCGCCGCCGCCAAAGCCACCGCCGAAAAAGGAGGAGAAAATATCTCCCAAATCAATATCACCGTCAAAGCCGAAGCCGCCGCCAAAGCCGCCTGCGCCCTGTCCTGCACCGTAGTTGGGATCAACTCCCGCAAAGCCGAACTGGTCATATCTTGCCTTTTTCTGAGGGTCGGACAAAACCTCATATGCCTCGTTGCATTCTTTAAATTTTGCCTCAGCCTCTGCGTTGTCGGGATTTAAGTCGGGGTGATATTTTTTTGCGGTTTTTCTGTATGCTTTTTTTATTTCGTCCTCGCTTGCACCCTTGCTGACACCGAGAACCTCGTAATAATCTCTTTTTCCCTCAGGCATATTCTGCCCCCTTACTAATAGCCTGCTCCTCTTTTGGAGCAGGCCTGATTTTTATATTAAGTTAATACCGATTAGTTATCGTCAACCTCTGTATAATCTGCATCTGTATAGCCTGCGTCTGCACCGCCTGCTGCTGCATTCGGGTCAAAGCCTGCACCGTTTGGAGCACCGCCTGCTGCCTGCTGAGCCGCCTCATAGAGCTTTTGTGAAACCTCATAGAACTTGTTTGTCAAATCCTCCTGAGCAGACTTGATAGCCTCCTCGTTGTCACCCTTGAGAGCCTCCTTGAGTGTTTCAAGCTTTGACTCAAGAGCAGACTTATCATCGGCTGAGAACTTGTCGCCCTCCTCCGAGAGAAGCTTTTCTGTCTGATAAACCATCTGGTCGGCATTGTTTCTGAGGTCTACGGACTCTCTCTTTTTCTTGTCCTCCTCAGCAAACTGCTCTGCCTCCTTAACAGCCTTGTCGATATCCTCCTTGCTCATATTTGATGAAGCGGTGATGGAAATCTGCTGTTCCTTGCCTGTGCCGAGGTCCTTGGCAGATACATGAACGATACCGTTTGCGTCAATATCAAAGGTAACCTCAATCTGCGGAACACCTCTTCTTGCAGGAAGAATTCCGTCAAGGTGGAACATACCGAGAGTTTTGTTATCCTTTGCAAACTCTCTTTCACCCTGAAGAACATGAACCTCAACCGAGGTCTGATTGTCGGCTGCTGTTGAGAAAATCTGGCTCTTCTTTGTCGGGATAGTTGTATTTCTTTCAATGATTACGGTGTTGATACCGCCCATTGTTTCGATACCGAGTGAAAGCGGAGTAACATCAAGAAGAAGAAGTCCCTTAACATCACCGCCGAGAACACCGCCCTGAAGTGCGGCACCCATAGCAACGCACTCGTCGGGGTTAATTCCCTTAAACGGCTCTTTACCGCTGAACTTTTGAATGGCCTCCTGAACAGCAGGAATTCTTGTTGAACCGCCGACAAGAAGAATCTTGTCAATATCGTTCATTGAAAGACCCGAGTCGCTCATTGCCTGACGGACAGGACCCATTGTTGCTTCAACAAGGTCTGCTGTCATTTCATTAAACTTTGCTCTTGAAAGTGTTGTTTCAAGGTGCTTTGGGCCTGTTGCATCTGCTGTGATGAATGGAAGAGAAATCTGAGCTGTTGTCATACCCGAAAGGTCAATCTTTGCCTTTTCGGCAGCCTCTTTAACTCTCTGCATAGCCATCTTGTCATTTGAAAGGTCAATGCCTGTATCCTTTTTGAACTCGGAAACAATCCAGTCCATAACCTTTTTATCAAAATCGTCACCGCCTAAACGGTTGTTACCTGCTGTTGCAAGAACCTCCTGAACACCGTCGCCCATTTCGATGATTGATACATCGAAGGTGCCGCCGCCGAGGTCATAAACCATAACCTTCTGGTCGTCCTCTTTATCAATACCAAAGGCAAGTGCCGCTGCGGTAGGCTCGTTGATAATTCTCTTAACCTCAAGACCTGCAATTTTACCTGCGTCCTTTGTTGCCTGACGCTGTGCGTCTGTGAAATAAGCAGGAACGGTAATTACCGCTTCTGATACTGCTTCGCCGAGGTAAGCCTCTGCATCTGCCTTAAGCTTTTGAAGAATGATAGCAGAAATTTCCTGAGGTGTATAAGCCTTTGAGTCGATTGTTACCTTGTAATCGGAGCCCATATGCCTTTTGATTGACGAGATTGTTCTGTCGGGGTTTGTGATAGCCTGACGCTTTGCAACATTGCCGACCATTCTCTCGCCGTCCTTTGAGAAAGCAACCACCGATGGGGTAGTTCTTGCACCCTCTGCGTTAGCGATTACAACCGGCTCGCCGCCCTCAATAACACTTACACAGCTGTTTGTTGTACCTAAATCAATACCTATAATCTTTGACATAACTTTTTCCTCCTAAGTTTGTTTTCAATTAGTTTGCTGTCTTAACCATTGCAGGTCTGACAACCTTTTCATTTATTTTATATCCCCTTTGGAATACATCTGTGATTACATTGGCGTCAAGACTGTCGTCCTCAATATGCATTACTGCATTATGATAATTCGGATCAAACTGCTCACCGACCTCGCCGTAAGCCGTAACGCCTAATTTTTCAAGAGATGCCATCAAACCGTCATAGGTCATCTGCACACCCTTTTTGAGCCCCTCATAATCCTCCTGCTCGTTTGCAATCGCTCTTTCGAGATTGTCAACAGCCGAAAGAATTTCGCCAACCGCCTTAGCTATCGCAAAATTAAAGCTTTCGCTCTTTTCCTTTTCGGAGCGCTTGCGGAAATTTGCATACTCGGCAGTTACCCTAAGGAGCTGATCCTTTGTATCGTTAAGCTCCTTTTCAAGCGGGCTTTGCTCGGACTCCTTTTCTTCGGACTCTATGTCCTTAGTGTCTGCTTTTTCTTCAACATCGGTATTCTCTTTCTTAACATCTTCTTTTTCTTTTTTATTTTTGCTCATACCGTACCTCCTCCTGATAAAAGTTTGTCTGCGGTATCCATTATATATTTAACTCTCGGGATTATGTCGGCATAGTCAATTCTGAGCGAGCCTACAATTCCGATTGCCGCGTGCTGATTGTTGCCGTAGGTGAACTTTGAAATAATCGTTGCGGTGTTTTTCATTTCGTAAATCGGATTTTCGTCACCTATAAAAAGTGCTCTTTTTGGTGAAGAAGCGTCAAACTCTTTAATTAAAGCCTTTAGCTGCTTTTTTTCGGCAAGGAATGAAAGGAGCCTGTAAACTCCGCTTCCAAGCTCTGTATGCGAGAGCAGATTTGTTTCACCCTCAAGCGTCAGCTTACTCTGTGAAGCCTCGGCACACAAGGCACAAAGCGAGCTCAAAACAGGAAGCAAATCAAAAATTCTTTCCTTGGCAACGGATATCGAGCTTTGAATGAGTGCAAGATTTACCTCGCAAAGCGGTGTGCCGATAAAATAGCTGTTAACCACATTATAAAATGTATATCTGAAGCTATCGTCTAACGCGCATGGCAAATTTATCAGCGAGGACTTGATTTTACTGCCCATTGTGAGCATAACAAGCATTGCCTTTGAATTGCCGGCAGGTATTAGGTCAACACCCTGAATACAGTCGTTTTCATCCTCAAGCATACAGCAAAATGAAGCGCAATGCGTATACTCTGCAAGAAGCCTTGAGGCGTCTGACAAAAGTCTTTCGGGGTCACCCGAGTTAACCGACAGGATTTCGCTGATTTTTTGTGCCTCGTAATCGGACACGGGATTTTCCTTCATAAGCGAATCAACATAATACCTATAAGACGCCTTTGTCGGAACTCTGCCTGCACTTGTGTGGCGCTGTTCAAGAAAACCGAGCTGTGAAAGATATGCCATCTCGTTTCTTATCGTGGCGCTTGAAACAGAATAAGGAAGAAGCTGACAAAGCGTTTTTGAGCCGATTGGCTCGCCCGTGCGCAAATAATGCTCAATAATAAGACCTAAAATTGCGTGGCGTCTTTCGCTTATCATCCTTTCCACCTCTTAACTGTTTTTGATGTTAGCACTCTAAGTGCCCGAGTGCTAACTCTGTTATAATATTATATCCGTTTTGCTAATTTGTCAATAGTTTTTTCCTAAATTAGAAAAAAATTCATTATTCCGTCATAATTAAAAATTTATTCATTGAAAGGGCGGAGGAAATATTATATAATGTATATATAAATAAAAGCGGAGGGATAAAATTGAGAAATATAAAAAATATCAACCAAGGCTGGCTTTTTTCAAAGGAGGCTCAGTCTGCACCAACCACTCCTCCTACGGATTGGAAGGAACTCGACCTGCCTTACACCTGGAACGGAAAGGACGGACAGGACGGCGGAAACGATTATTACCGTGCAGAGTGCTTTTTTGCAAAGGAGCTTTCAAGAGCAGACTTGCCCGATGGCGACGAGATTTATGCTCAGTTTGACGGTGTAAACTCCACGGCAAAAATTTATTTTAACGGCAAGGAGCTTGCAACTCATCACGGAGGCTACTCAACCTTCAGGGTAAAGCTTGAAAATATTGAGGAAAGCAACCTGCTTGTTGTTAGCGCAGACAACAGCCCGAACGATTTTGTTTATCCTCAGGTTGCAGACTTTACCTTTTACGGCGGAATTTATCGTAATGTAACACTTATCGGAGTAAGCAAAGCGCACTTTGACCTTGATTATTACGGTGCACCCGGAGTTATGGTTACTCCTATTGTTAAAGGAAATAACGCAGAGGTAAACATCAAATCCTTTGTATCAAACGCGAAGGACTGCAAAATAGAATACAGGATTTTTGACAACGGCGAGGCAATATTGCAGGCACAGACATCTGCCGACAACACCGAGGCAGATGTTGTTATTGAAAATGCACATCTTTGGGACGGAACAAAGGACCCCCACCTTTACACTCTTTGTGCAATATTGATTGACGCAAACGGCAATGAAATTGACGAGATTTCAACTCGCTTCGGTTGTCGCAGCTTTGAGATAGACTCGCAAAAGGGCTTTATTCTCAACGGCAGGGAATATCCACTCAGAGGCGTGTCAAGGCATCAGGACAGACCCGAGATAGGAAATGCCCTCCTGCCCGAGCATCACAGGGAGGATATTGAGTTAATCTGCGAAATGGGTGCAAACACAATCCGCCTTGCTCACTATCAGCACGATCAGTATTTTTATGATTTGTGCGACGAAAAAGGACTCGTTATCTGGGCAGAAATTCCTTATATTTCAAAGCATATGCCCAACGGCGAGGAAAACACAAGGTCGCAGATGACAGAGCTCATCTGTCAAAACTACAATCATCCGTGCATTGTCACCTGGGGACTTTCAAACGAAATCACTATGAACGGTGCAGGCGATCCCACTCTCGTTAAAAACCACAAAATGTTAAATGATCTTGCACATTCTCTTGATTCAACAAGACCTACCACTGTTGCAGTAGTAACTATGTGCTCACCCGACGAGGAATATGTGCATATTTCCGACATTGTTTCATACAACCACTACTTTGGCTGGTACGGCGGAAACACATCAATGTACGGCCCTTGGTTTGACGATTTTCACAAGAAATATCCGAACAAGCCTATCGGTATAAGCGAATACGGCTGTGAGGCACTTAATTGGCACACCTCCGAGCCTGAACAGGGTGACTACACCGAGGAATATCAGGCTTATTATCACGAGGAGCTTATCAAGCAGATTGCCGACAGACCGTATCTTTGGGCAACTCATGTGTGGAATATGTTTGACTTTGCCGCAGACGCAAGAAGCGAGGGCGGAGAAAACGGTATGAACCACAAGGGACTTGTGACCTTTGACAGAAAATACAAAAAGGACTCCTTTTACGCCTACAAGGCATGGCTGTCGGACGAGCCGTTTGTTCACATCTGCGGTAAAAGATATGTCGACAGAGTAGAGGATGTCACCAAAATAACCGTTTATTCAAATCAAAGCGAGATTGAGCTTTTTGCAAACGGAGAAAGCATCGGCAAACAGCAGAAAGGGAAATATCCATTCTTCTATTTTGAGGTTAAAAACGAGGGCGAAACCACACTTACCGCTAAAGCAGGAGAATGTAGCGACGAATCCATTATTAAAAAGGTCGATACCTTTAACGAGGAATACAGAATGAAGGAGGAGGGCGCGGTTATCAACTGGTTTGAGATTGATACACCTGTCGGATATTTTTCGATAAACGACACCTTCGGCGATATTCTTTCAACCTTTAAGGGAAAGCTGTTTATCCTTAAAATGCTTTTGATTATGAAATCGGCGCTTTCAAACGATTCACCAAAGGAAACAAAAACAAAGGACGGCAAAAAGAAAAAGTCCAAGGGCTTAAGCGTAATGGGAATTACCGTCAGCCGAACAATGATTGACCTTGTAAAGGGCTTTTCAATCAAAAGAGCACTTATGATGCTTGGCGGAAAATTCACAAAGGAGCAAATACTCTCACTCAACGCTTCGCTCAACAAAATAAAAAAGCCAAATAAGAAATAAACAAAACGGACAGCAAAGGCTAACGCCACATAAGGAAGTAATTTGAAAGCATGATTGAAAATAAAGAAATAATATACGCATAAGAAAACGGCGGCATGGAGAGCAGTTCTCCTTGCCGCCGTTATTTTAATCATCATCGTTAGACCAACCGGATATAATATGTAATTCGCCTGAATCCATATCCATTGCCATATTATCTCCCATTCTCATCAATAAATCTCCGTCAGAATCTATTGCCATATTGTCAGAGATAGAATGAGCAAAATCGCCGTCCTCGAAATCAAAAAAATGCTTACTCATATAGCACCTCGCTTGAAAATTTAATAATCATATTTGTTTATATCTAAAACTCTGAAGGTTGCATTTTTGAATTGATTCAATTTTTCTTGATCTACATATTCAAAAGCTTTCAAATATATCTCTTGTCCAGAACCTAATCTATCAGCGTAAATCATATCTGTTTCAATTCTTGCACCGTTTGCATCTACTGCTTCAATTGTTATGTAATAAGTGCATTGTTTTTCAGCTTTGTTTTTTACTGTAATATCAAGGGATGTTTCAGAGAAGTATCCATTATTAGTTACTTTGGATTCCCCAAAAGAAACGTCAACATATTTTTCTAAAATTTCATCTGTCGTTTCTTCTCTAAATACATCACCAATAGCAGGTATATTAGATTCAATATCATCTGATATGTTACTAAAAAGTGAAGCAGCAAAAACGACATACAGAATTACAAGAATAATAGATAAAACGATTTTAGTTATAAAGCCAATCAAGGCGCCTTTACCTGCCGACTTGGCTCGTTTAGGTTTCTTTCCTTCATATATGAGAAAGAGAATTAAGCCCACAATCGGAATAAAAAATCCCAAGATAGCAAACCCAAAATTTGAACTATCTTCAGAAACATTTGCATTGAACTTATTATCGATCCGTGCTCCGCAGTTATTACAATATGATGAAGTATCATCTGCAATTTTACCACAATTTTTACAATACATAAAAACTTATCCTCCGCTTTTGCTATCGATAATACCCATTTTGCTGACAGACTTGATGAATTGTTTCAGCAAAAATTGATCTGGATTTTTTATTATCATCGGCGTTTGTATTCTTTTTGTCTATGTAATTATCTCTGACCTGCTGCCACAGTTTATGCTTTTTAATCCATTCAATTTTGACAGGAAGATCATAATATCCTTTGGGCTGATATTCCCACGAATAACTATGTTGTTCTTTGTTATAGCGAATATATTGTTGCCGTCCATCGCCGCATTCATAAATAATGCAAAAGTCGCAACTATGCAAGATACAAGAGTTGGCTCTATCCTTTACTTTGATGGTGAGAACACGGGTGGAATCTTCGGTGAAATCATATCTGAAAATCGAAAACCCATAAGGATTAGTGACCTTATCGAGACCTTTGTGAAGAATGTTTCGTATTTCTTCGGCAGAATAATCTTCGTCGGGGTCATTTACTTCAATATTCACATCAAAGTCAAAACCGGTGTTAGAGTTTCGGTCACGGGTTATCATCTTTTGTTTGCTACTGCCCACAAAATGATATTGAAAAGTAAAATCATCTCTGACTTCATTTTGTAATCTGTGGATAATTTCAAAAAGTTCATTTCTAATCGGTTTCCATTCTTCTTTTGGAACATACTCGAAATCGTGCATAATCATAATATCTCCTTTTATCCCAAGCCGCCCAAATAGATTTTACTGAATCTAAATCGTATTAGTATATACTCATTATACGTAAATGTCAACAATTTTTCAACAAATTTCGATGTTCTTACGAAAAAGAACTGATAAGCATATTTAAGGTTGGGTTTTGTCCTACTCGCTGTCAACTTATTGAGAGGGTAATTAAACACCGCTTGTCTTTAACAACTTAATGACTGTCTGAATGAGATGTGATTTTGTGATTTTCGCATACTGTAACAAGCAGGGAAACTGTACGGACAGTTTCCGGAAACAAAAAACATGGTGTATCATCGTAAGATACGATGCACATCATGTTTTTTACATAAATAATTCCTTATGTGGTGTTGCCAAAAGCTGTCCGTTTTGTTTATTTATACGATGTTATTTTATACAGGCCTGCTCCGTGAGGTGCTATTTTTTGTGAAAAGCTGTTTTTAAACCGACCGAGGCTCTCTTTATTCCAAATGTCATATATTTCATATTTTTCATCGGGCATAAGAGCATCTGCAAGGCCCAGTTTAATTTTTCTCTCCTTGTCGTCGGTATTGAATAGAGCGGCGTATTTGCATTTTTTACCGTTTGCAATCCAAATAATTTCGCCCTTATTATTCTTTTCATTTCTGTAAAATTGATGAGCACCTGACGACTCCCTGTGCATTTTCAAATATTCTTCATTAGTCAAGAGAGATAATGTCCACTCGTCATTTTCAGGGAGATTTCCACCGAACATAAGAGGACTTTTGAATATTCCCCAAAGGCTCATCATAGTAAGCTGTTCGGGTTTTGTAAACTGCGTCATTCTGTTTTGAGGACCGTGGCAGGTGCCGTTTTTTGAAAGCCTGCCGAGAGGCAGCATATCGCAGTCGGGATAATTTCCTACCTTAACCTTGTCCTGCCAAAGCAGACACTTGTCAAACATTTCGTGAAGCTTATCCCACTTGTCCCAAAAGTCGCCCGTCATTCGCCACATATTTGCATTCTTTGCAAGGTGGTCTGCATTTTCAATATGCGCAGGTCCGGGAGAGAGCGAAAGCACCATATCCCTGCCGCAATTATCAATAGCTTTCCTAATCATTTCTATTTCATAATCAGCGGAATAGGGAGTATCCCATTGGCGAAATTCGGTAACGCAGATGTCGTCGCACTTGATGAAATCAACGCCCCATTCGGCATATAGCTCGAAAATAGAATTGTAATAATCCTGAGCACCCTGACAGTTATACATACCGTACATATCCGTGTTCCAGGAGCAAACGGAAAAATGATGTGCAACATTTCTTGCAGTGAATTTACTGTTTTTAATTGGGGTATTTGCGTGAACTGCCTGACGGGGAATACCACGCATAATATGTATTCCGAATTTCAGTCCTAAGCTGTGGCAGTAGTCGGCAATCGGCTTAAAGCCTGCTCCGTTTTTTGCACTAGGAAAACGGTTTTCTGCAGGAATTAGCCTGCCGTATTCGTCCATATTCAGCTCGGTGAAATTATTGTAATCATTGTTCTTTGCCTTTGGCTCGTACCACTGAATATCGCAAACTATATATTCCCAGCCGTACTGCTTTAAATATTTTGCCATATAGTCGGCATTTTCTCTTAACTGCTTTTCGTTTACTCCTGCGCCGAAGCAGTCCCAGCTGTTCCAGCCCATAGGAGCCGTTTTTGCTATTTTCCTGTGCATAATTTTACCTCCCAAGATTTTTTTCAGTATATAATAATAAAAATCAGGTGTCAATAATAATTGTTATTTTTCAACCTAATTGAAGGTTTGTTTCAAAAAATTAAACGGACAGATATTTCAACCTGTCCGTTAACACTTTATTCCTGTGCGGCGGCAGCCTCTTTCTCTGCCTTTTTCTGTGCACGCTTTTTCTTTGCCTTATAGCCCATAAGCTTGTCCATATGCTCGTCGGGTGTTGTGCAGGTGCCGAGGGTTATTGCCTTACCGCCGTAAATTCCGTGGAAATCCGATCCGCCCGTCATCAAAAGCTTATGCTTTTTGCAAATCTTGCTGAGCGCCTCTATCTGCTCCTCGCTTGCAGACGGGTGCCAAACCTCAATACCGTCAATTCCCATTTCGATATATTTTTCAATTTCGTCAAAATTGTCATAAAAGGCAGGATGGGCAAGAACGGCAATACCGCCTGCGCCGTGCACCTCATCAATAACCTCTTTAATATCGGGATATTTTGTCGGAGCAAGAAGATTTGTTTCGCTCTCTTTTGAAAAAAGAGCGTTATACAAATCACCGAAAATTTCACTTGTGTAGCCTGCGTCCATAAGAGCGTGCATAATGTGCTGTTTAAACAAATTTGTTGAGCCGGACGCGTGACTTATAATAAAATCGGTAGAAACGGGAAAACGCGCCGCAACCTTGAGCATCATAATCTGCCCTGCTCTTTTTCTTGCAACAGATGTTCTTTTACAAATTCCTTCAAGCCTGTCCGGCTTGTCGGCAAGATAGCTGAGAATGTGAACCTTTTTACCTGCCTCGCTGTCGAAGGCTGAAAGCTCAACGCCCGGAATAACATTAACTCCGTAGCGTTTGCCGATAACCTGACCTCTTACTGTGCCGGCAAGGCAATCGTGGTCTGTTATGGCAATAGTATCAATGCCGCTTTTTTGTGCTATTACAATAAGGTCTTCTATACCGACTGAACCGTCGCTCAACTTTGTATGACAATGTAAATCTGCTGCCATAACAAGCTCCTTTCACATTTAATATTCTGCCCGGATATAAAAATATACAAGAAATTCATTATGCAATTCTCGAATTTAATAATAACACAAATTGTAAATTTTTTCAAGTTAAAATTTAAGACAATCCTGCTTTTTTTATTGCAAAAAATACTATCTCGACTGATTTTGTCTAAAATAAGATAATTCTCTGTTAAGCCTGCTGACAGGCAAGCCCACAACATTAAAATAGTCGCCGTCAATTCTTTCAACAAGAAGGCTTCCCAAACCCTGAATACCGTACGCTCCTGCCTTGTCAGAGCATTCGCCGCTTTTTATGTAAGCGTTAATTTCTTCGTCCGATAGCTCAAAAAATTTAACTCTTGTTTCAACGCTGAAGGTTTTTTCCCTTTCGGCAGAAAGAATTGTCACGCCCGTAAAAACGCTATGCTCCCTTGAGCTCAAAAGCCTAAGCATATCAAAAGCGTCCTTTTCATCCTTAGGCTTGCCGAGAATTAAACCGTCAAGGCAGACAACCGTATCTGCGCCGATTGCGATATCACCGTTATTTTTAAACGGCAAAGCCTTTATTTTGGAAAGATATTCAACCGCCTCCTGCGGAGAAATACCGTCGGGCAGAGTCTCGTCAACATCTGCCGACTTAACCGTAAATTCACTTGTTATGAGCGACAAAAGCTCTTTTCTTCTTGGTGACTGTGACGCAAGTATAAGCATTAAAATGTACCTCTTTTATATAAGCCTCTTGTGTATTTGAAATCAGGCTTCTCCCCTGCCTCGTAAAGCCTGATTATTTCTTCAATTTCTCTTTGGCTTTCATTTGAAAAATAAAAATGTGCAAAATCCGTTTTAACCTCGCTCATAATATCAAGCATATAAACAGGAACGCTGTTTAACAGCTCGACACAAGGATATTTTGAGCATATCACGGGAAATTCATAGCCCTTTCTGTCTGTGAGAGAGCCGTTTTTTGCGCATCGTGCACAGCCGATATCATTTTTTACGGGGCAGCTTCTTGTCAGCATAAGCGGAACCTTACCGTAAACAATCAGTCCCGTATCCCTTGCATTTATGCTGTTTGCCTGCTCAAGCGAAAGCTCAAAGGAGAGTATGGGTGAGTTAATCAAGCTTGCGCTCTCGCTGTTGAAAATATTCAACCCGAAATCGCCGTAAGCCTCAAAGCCCATATCCAAAGCCGTTTTGTATGCTCCGATGTTACCGCATAACGCCTTTTTAACGCCCGCCCTTTTCAGCCTTTCCAGACTGCTGACAAGCGCATTTTCCATACCGAATAGACCCCTCGGAATTACAACACCTGCACGATTGTCAACAAAATCCTCAAGTGAAGAATCTATCGGAATGAACACTCTTTCAAACGGGTGCCTGTCGGGAATCTGCGAAGTGCTTTTAAACGATGCTGTCAGATAAGGAGTATTGTCCTTTTTTGCGGGTTTTATAACACTAATCGGCTTGGAAATTATTTTTTCCGTGCTTTCGCAAGCCAAATCATTGATTTTTTCAACTGCACTTCGGCGCATTTCATTTATTTTTGATGCCGGAATAATAAGTCCGTCATCGAGAGCTATATCAATTTTATCAGCATAAAACTGAGTAGAGCCGAGCTTTGCAAGACGCTGAGCAATGCTCTCCTCCGTCATAGGCTTGTTGATTGCCGTTTCGGGCACCTCACCCTCAACCGTAACCGTTTTTCCAAGCGCACTTGCCGTGAGCAAGCTTTTCTCATCTTTTTTACAGTAAAAGCTCAAGTCAATCGGCAAAAGCGGATTTTCGTTATCGTATGCGTGGCTTATTTCCTTCAAAACAGCCGTCGCCGCCGTTACATCCTCCTTTTGCCTTGTGCCGAACATATCGCCTGTCAGCTGTGCTTTAAAATAGCCGTCTGTAAAGCCGCTTCTTGAAAAAACAGAACGCAGACGAAATTCGTCATCTTGTGTATATTTCCCGTGTATTGCCTTTTTAACCGCGCTGACTGCGGCGCTGACATATTCGGGGCGTTTCATTCTCCCCTCTATTTTAAGGCTGAAAAAGCCTTCAAGCTCGCTTAAATCGTTAATAAGGCTCAAATCCTTTAGAGAAAGAGCGTGCGTGCTTTTGCCTCCTGCGGTAAACGGCAGACGGCACGGCTGGGCGCACAAGCCTCTATTACCGCTTCTTGAGCCTATCATCGAGGACAAATAGCATTGTCCCGAAACAGACATACAAAGTGCACCGTGAACGAATATTTCAAGGTCAAGCGAGGTGCTCCTTTGAATTTCCTTTATTTCCTCAAGGCTCATTTCTCTCGGAAGCACAACGCGGGAAAAGCCCATTTCCTCACAAGCCTTAACACCGTCGGGCGTCATAACGCTCATTTGGGTTGAAGCATGAAGCCTTGCCTGCGGAAAATGCTCTCTTATAATTTTTGCCACACCGATATCCTGAACAATAAAAGCGTCAACACCTGCCTCAAGTGCAGCCTTTACCGCATTGTAAGCATCCTCAAGCTCGTTGTCGGACACAAGAATATTGAGCGTTAAGTAAACCTTAACACCCCTTTGATGACAGTATTTTACTGCTTCATTAAGTTGCTCGTCATTAAAATTGCCGGCATTGCGTCGGGCATTAAAGAGCTTACCGCCAAGGTAAACTGCATTTGCACCGCTTCGCACACCGGCAATCAGCGACTCCATGCTTCCCGCCGGAGCCAAAATTTCAAAATTCATACTGTATTACTGTCCTGCAAGCTTATTTCTTAGCTGAGAAATTTCACGGTTGAGTCTTTCTACCTCTCGTCTTGCAACATCAACCTCCATCCTTGCCCTTGCGCTGTCCTCAAGATAATCCTTGATTTGTGCGCGCAGATTGTCTGACGAAGCAGTCGCCTTTTTACACGCATCTGCCTGGTCAAGCGCAACAAGAACTGCGGCCTGAGTCATTGAAAGAGATGGATTTGAATTGCAGATAAGTCTAATTTCATTATTCAAAAAATCAGCAAGATTTTCTACATATTCGGGCTCATCCTCTGTAACGATTGTATAGCTTGCGCCACCGATTTTTATTTGTACTTTATTTTTGTTCATAATTTTACACCTTCATATCAGCAATCGACATATTTCTACCCCATAAGTATATCAGCAAAAAATATAATTGTCAATAAATCAAGGAGTATAAAGAATATTAAGTTTTTATTACATAGTAATAATTTTTCTTGCCAAATTATCCTTTGAATATTAAAATAGTATAGATGTGGAGGAATGAAGATATGGACAATAACAAGCAGCACAGAATGTCTTTAATGTCGCTTGCAAATTATATATTTCACAAATCAGCCATGATTCAAAAGGAAATTTATCCAAAAAAGCTTGCGTCAACCTATGATTATATTATTACCTATCTTTGCGAATCTGATAAGCCGAATATTTTTCAGCGTGATATTGAAAAGGAATTTAACCTAAGCCGTTCCACCGTTTCTACAATTTTAAAGGAGCTTGAGTCACAGGGGCTTATTGAAAGGAAATCCGTGCTCAGCGACGCAAGGCTGAAAAAGGTTGTTCCGACAGAAACAGCACGGCTGATAAATTCCGCCTGTGCACACGCATTTGAGGAGCTTGAAAATCAGCTTTTTGACGGTGTAGAGCCTGAGAAAAGGCAAATCTTTTTTGATGTTGTTGACAGGATTAAGCAAAATGTTAATAAAAACAAATAGAAAATCATAAAATGCAGAAAATGCAGGAGAATTCTCCTGCATTTTATTTTTATAAATGTTATTTTTTAATGTAAAAAATTGCAAGCGTTTTAGGTCCGCAATGTGATGAAATCGTACATCCCGCCCTTGCACATATAACCTCATCAAAATTGCCCTTGCTGTCGATAACGCCCTTTGCATAGCTTATTATCTCGGGATCAATTCCTCCGCTGTTTGCAATAACAATACGGGAATTGTCAATCTTATCAACATTCTTTAAGCAGTCATTGATATATTGCTTATAAACAATGTCCATTTTGCCTCTGTACTTTTTGGCAACATCAAGCGTTCCCTGCTTAGAATCAACGGCAATACTCGGCTTAATTCCGAGAACATTTGCGCTGAACTTTGCAACCGAGGAGCACCTACCGCCCTTGTGCAAATACTCAAGACTGTTTAACACAAAGGTTGTGCTGACCTTGGAAACAAGAGAATTAACTCTGTTTGCAATCTTTTTTGCATCAAAGCCCTTTTCTCTGAAATCACATGCCTTGAGAACAAGAAGCCCCATACCCGTGCACAGACTTTTTGAATCAACACAGTAAACATCCTCAAACTCAGATGCCGCAACACAGGCATTTTGATAGCTTGATGAAATAGCCGAGGACAAGCCTATATGAACTATCGCATTACCCTGACTTGTGTATTTTTCAAATATCTCGAAATACTGTGCAGGTGTTACTGCTGCAGTTTTGGGCAGGGTATCGGTCTGCTCGACATACTTATAAATATCCTCAGGAAAAACATTTACTCCGTCATAATATGATTCTTCGCCGAGGAGAACCGAAAGAGGAACTATTTTAATATCATATTTTTCTATTATTTCAATCGGAAGGTCGCAAGTTGAATCCGCAACAATAGTAACATTTTTCATTAAATCTCACCTTTCAATCGGACAGTATATCACATATAGTACAAATTATCAACTTGTGTCCTAAATATAAATCAAATTTAATAATTACTCGCCGAATTTTATTAAAATTCCCTTTAAGGCCTCTCTGTCATAGGTTTTGTCAAATTTCATTGTTAATACACTTTTACCGTTAATATTTTTTATTTCGCATCTTTCCGAAATATCAACAGGCATAACCGTACCGGGATTCACAGTAGCAGAGTATTTTCCTTCGTCAACTGCTTTTTGTGAAAAAGCATATCCCTCAGCCGCAGTAAAGGAAAGCTCGCTTTCGGTAATTTTAACGGATTCAACGCATTTTATCTGACTGCTTCTTCCTGCAAAGGAAACAGATGTTTCGGTAAAATCCGTCTGAAGCTCAAAAATTGTTTCAATCCAATCAATAGTATTGTTGTCATTTCTAATTACAGGTGCATCTGCACTGTTATTGATAACGCTTGACCAACTTGATTCAGCAGTAAGATTTGGGTCATATGCAAAATAATCCGAGGTTGGATTGAAGCGGATAGTATTTGGCATCATTGTAAACTTGCCTTTTTTTATACCGACATCGCTGTGAATATTTCCGGCATACTGTGGCTCTTCTATGCCGTCATAATATACAAGCACCTGAATATCAAGCGTTATATTTCCGTTGTCATCAACATTGTATATACCGTATCCCTTGCTCCATTTTGAAAATCTCAGGTATTCATTTCCTTTTTTCAAGGCTCTTGCATATGAAACATATTTATTTTTTGACAATCCGGTCTGTTCGTCATAATACAACGGTTCGTCGGCGTCGTCCATAACAAATTGAAGGAACTTATTCGTTCTCTTGATAGTTGTCATTTCGCATTTTATTGCCTTTTCGAACGGAGCCTTCCAGGTATTCTTGTCAGCGGAAATTATACTAAACTCCGTTTTACCGTCTTCGGCTTCAACAGCCTTTACAAGAAACAGAGAATAAATATATTTGCCTGCCTCCTTGTAATTTGAAAGGCTGTTAACAAGCTTGATAAGAAGCTCGCTTTCGCCGTCGCCGTCATAGTCCTTGTAATAAAGCATCGGCTTTTCCTGATTAACGGACCAATACCAGTTGGGAAATTCCTTTTCTATTCCCTCATAGGAAAGCACAACGCTCTGTCCGCGCTTGAGCAAACGATAACCGCTCTCCTTATTTTCTACAATAAGCTCGTCTGTCTGCTCAAGCGTAGTCCTTTTTGTATTCATATTCTGTGTTGTCAAAACAATATCCTGCGATATTTTTTCCTGTCTGTAATGATAGGAGTATGCAAAAACAGCAATTGTTGCAATAAGCAAAACTATAATTACCTTAACAAAATATTTCATTTAATAAATCTCTCATTTATAAATTTCGTTGAATTTAAAAGGCACTTTCTTTCCCTTTACGATGTGATAGCAGCTTTGACCGAGTGAGAAAATCGGGCGGTCGTGCTTAAGAGAGTCTGAATAAACATCAACAACCTCCGTGCTGTCCTTATCGTAAAGCTCAAAAAGCCTTCTTACCTTTTCTTCATTACGGCAGTTTTTTCCTATTATTGCACCTGTTTTTGCGTTGTGCCTTGTGCAAATAAGGTCATCAAAGCCGAGTCTTTTTTGTATTTCACCAAGAAGAAAATCGGGTGATGCGCTGATTACCACGCTGTGCCTTTTTCTTTCAAAAAACCATTCGTGCACCTGCTTTTCGTGTCTGTCCCAAAAGCCCTTTACCGCCCTTTCAAGCGGAACAAACGGAACAAAGGAAAAGCAAATTCTTTTAAATGCGGTAAAATCTATTATCTTTAAAAGCATAAGAATTATACCGACAAGCTGAACGGGAATTAAAAACAAAATCCAAGGATAATGCAATATACAGTAGCCCCAAAAAAGCGAGCCGCTGTCAAACGGCACTATCGTTTTGTCAAAATCATAAATATCTATCTGCACTCAGATGTCCTCCTCGTTAAAATCAATTACGATATTCTTGTCGGACTTAAAGTGTGTGAGCTTAACGCCTGCGCTTGTAAGCATTCGTCTGCTTGCTTTCACGAGGTCGGTATCTCTGTATTTATCACTTATGTAAATAACCTCTTTTATTCCCGACTGAATGATAGCCTTTGCACATTCGTTGCATGGAAAAAGAGCAACATAAATCCTGCAGCCGAAAAGGTTATTTGTTCCCGAATTGAGAATGGCGTTAAGCTCGGCGTGGCAGACATACGGATATTTCGTTTGACTGTCAACCTCACCCTCTCGCTCCCACGGAAACTCGTCGTCACTGCATCCTCTCGGAAATCCGTTGTAGCCTACCGACATAATCTTGTTGTCGTCATTTACAATGCAGGCGCCGACCTGAGTATTAGGGTCCTTGCTTCGCTGAGAGGCAAGAATTGCAACACCCATAAAATACTCGTCCCAGCTGATATAATCATTTCTTTTAGCCATATTTTACTCCTTTAATGCGTCTACAAGCTCATCCATTTCGCAAAGCTCAATCTGACTGATTTTTCCCTCGTCAACAAGCCTGTTAATTTGAGGATTAACAGGAAGCTTTGCAAGCACGGGCACGCCAAGCTCCTTTGCTGTTTCATCAATTTTCGACTCGCCGAAAATGTTAATCCTCTTTCCGCAATCCTCGCAGACATAGTAGCTCATATTTTCAACAAGACCGAGCACCGGCACACTCATCATTTTTGCCATATTGTATGCCTTGCTGACAATCATTTTAACCAAATCCTGAGGAGTTGAAACAATGATTATTCCGCCTATCGGCAGGCTTTGAAAAACAGTCAGCGCAACATCGCCCGTTCCGGGAGGCATATCAACAAAAAGATAATCAAGCTCGCCCCAGCGCACATCGCTCCAAAACTGCTCAATCACACCGCTTATAACAGGACCTCTCCACACAACAGGAGAATTGACATCCTCAAGAAGCAGATTAACGCTCATTATTTTTATTCCCTCGTCAGTTACTGCGGGAAGCAGGCACTCGCCGTCCTGCATTGCTCTTTCGGTAATACCGAAGGATTTCGGAACAGACGGGCCTGTAATATCGGCGTCAAGTATGCCCACCTTTAAGCCTGCTCTTGCGCATTTTGAAGCAAGCATACACGAAACAAGGCTTTTTCCTACTCCGCCCTTTCCGCTGACTATTCCGATAACATTTTTGATTTTGGAATATTTATTCATAGGCTTGAGAAAATCCTCTTTGCCTGCCTTTGCCGAAGCACAGTCCTGACCGCAATGCGAGCAGTCGTGGTTACATTCACTCATTATTTTGACCTCTTTTAATTTTTAATTATAATTTGCAGTAGATAATTTTATCATATGATAAAGGAAATATCAATAGTTTCTGATAAGCGTTTTTACTCTGCCGAGGATGTGACATTCCTCAACTATTATCGGCTCGTACTTATCATTCTCGGGCTGAAGACGAAAATGACCTTTTTCCTTAAAAAATCTTTTCACAGTTGCCTCCTCACCCACAAGCGCAACAACTATTTCTCCGTTATTTGCAACAGGGCATTGCTCAACAATAACTATGTCGCCGTCGTATATACCTGCATTTATCATCGAATCACCCTTGATGTGAAGCGCAAAAAGGGAATTGCCCGACACTCCCGAAACAGCAATATAATCCTCAATCTGCTGAGTTGCAAGTATCGGCAGACCTGCCGTAACCGTGCCTATCAGCGGGATATGAGCAACGCTTTTAGCAGAGCCTGCGATACGGATTGTGCGCTTTAAATTAGCATCTCTGACTATATATCCTGCATTTTCAAGAACATTCAGGTTGTACTGCACCGATGAGGTCGACCTCAATCCTACCGCCTCGCCTATTTCTCTGACCGACGGGGCAACGCCGTTTTGAGCAAGCTTTTCCTTAATGTATTCAAAAATTTCCCTTTGCTTTTCATTTATATTTTCCATAATTCCTCCGAGAATATTACTGTAAGATTATAATAACATCATATAAAAAGCAAGTCAAACATTTGTGCACATAATTGTATAAATGGGTAAAAATATGTCAAAACAAAGCGAAAATCAGCAAAACATCAAAATCGGCAAAAAAAGTATTGACAAAATTTAATTTATAAGATATAATCTTGCTTGCACTTAAAGCGATTAGGCTTTGCGTGTGTGTATATGGCTTTATAGCTCAGTTGGCTAGAGCATGCGGTTCATACCCGCAGTGTCACTGGTTCGAATCCAGTTAAAGCCACCAACGGCCCGGTGGTCAAGAGGTTAAGACACCGCCCTTTCACGGCGGTAACACGGGTTCAATTCCCGTCCGGGTCACCACAAAAAGACACCGTTAAGGTGTCTTTTTTAATACAGGTCTCCGTAGCTCAGTAGGATAGAGCGTCCGCCTCCTAAGCGGAAGGCCGTGAGTTCGAATCTCGCCGGGGACGCCAAAAAAGTCGCTCCGGCGGCTTTTCTTTTTGCCCGATTTTTAATCGCAAGAGCCGATTTTGTCAATATCTGCTTATTTTTTGAATGATATTGTTAATAAATTGTCAATCTATTGCTTTTTTTAACAAAGTTTGCAATAAATCATTGACAAAAACATAAACAATACTATAATGTAATAGCACTAAATTTTTACAATGCAAAATAATTTTTATTAAGGAGATAAAACTATGGCAAGAGTTTACAACTTTAGCGCAGGCCCCTCAACCTTACCTGAAAAGGTGCTTGAGCAGGCTGCGGCAGAAATGATGGATTATCAGGGTAGCGGTCAGTCCGTTATGGAGATGAGCCACCGTTCAAAGGTGTTTGACAAAATCATTAAGGACGCAGAGGCTCTTATGAGAGAGCTTTACAGCATTCCGGACAACTACAAGGTTCTGTTTCTTCAGGGCGGTGCTTCGGCGCAGTTTTCGGCTATTCCGCTCAACTTTATGAACGGCTCGGGCAAGGCTGATTATATCATCACCGGTCAGTGGGCTAAAAAGGCATTTCAGGAGGCACAGAAATACGGCGATGTTGTTGCCGCCGCTTCATCTGCCGACAAAACCTTCTCTTATATTCCGAAAACAAAGCCCGAGGATTTCCGTGACGACGCAGACTATGTATATATCTGTATGAACAACACCATCTACGGAACAGTTTACAAGGAGCTTCCTCCTGTTGGCGACAAGGTGCTTATTGCAGATGTATCCTCATGTGCACTTTCAGAGCCGCTTGACATCAGCAAATTCGGCGTTGTTTATTTCGGCGCACAGAAAAATGTTGCTCCTGCAGGACTTGTTGTTGCAATTATCCGCGAGGACCTTCTCGGCAAGGCAAGAGATATCACACCTGTAATGATGAATTATCAAATTCAGGCAGACGCAGACTCACTTTATAACACCCCTCCGTGCTGGACGATTTATATCTGCAAGCTTGTGCTTGAGTGGATTAAAAATGACATCGGCGGACTCGAGGCTATGAAGGAAAGAAACGAAAAGAAGGCTGCTATCCTTTATAATTTCCTTGACAGCTCAAAGATGTTTAAGGGCACAGTTGTTGCCGAGGACCGTTCGCTTATGAATGTACCATTCGTTATCGGCGACGATGAGCTTGAAAAGAAATTTATCGCTCAGGCAACCGAGGCAGGCTTTGTTAACCTTAAGGGCCACAGAACAGTCGGCGGTATGAGAGCTTCTATCTATAACGCTATGCCGATTGAGGGCGTTGAAAAGCTCGTTGAATTTATGAAGGAATTTGAAAAAGCAAATTCGTAAAATTTTTAGGGTAACGGTAATAATATAATTTGGAGAACTGATATGTTTAACATTAAAACACTTAACAAAATTTCAAATGTCGGATTATCAAAGTTTGACACAGCAAAATACACCTGCGGTGACGATATTGAAAATCCCGACGCAATAATGGTAAGAAGTGCGTCAATGCACGATATGGAAATGCCGTCATCACTCCTTGCAATCGCAAGAGCCGGTGCAGGTGTAAACAACATTCCTATTCCCGACTGCACAAAAAAGGGCATTGTTGTATTCAACACTCCCGGTGCTAACGCAAACGCAGTTAAGGAGCTCGTAATCTGCGGTATGCTTCTTGCAAGCCGTAAGGTGACAAAGGCAATCGACTGGTGCAAAACAATTAAGGACGAGGGCGACAATGTCGGCAAGACCGTTGAAAAGGGCAAAAGCGCCTTTGCAGGTCCCGAAATCAAAGGAAAAACCCTTGGCGTTATCGGTCTTGGTGCAATAGGAAGACTCGTTGCAGAGGCGGCTGTTGACCTCGGTATGACAGTTATCGGATATGACCCGTTTCTTCCGGCTGATGCTCAGCTCAAGGCAGGTATCACAATCAATAATAATCTTGACGAGATTTTCCCCGTTGTTGATTATTTGACCGTTCATGTTCCGCTCACACCCGAAACAAAGAATTTGATTTGCACAGAAACAATCAACATAATGAAGGATACTGTCAGAATTCTTAACTTTGCAAGAGGTGACCTGGCAAATTCCGCTGATATAGTTTCTGCTCTTGAGGACGGAAGAATGGCTGCCTATGTAACAGATTTCCCATCTGCCGAGCTTATCGGAGTTGACGGCGTTATCGCAATTCCTCACCTTGGCGCTTCTACACCTGAGAGCGAGGAAAACTGCGCATCAATGGGCGCTTTGGAGCTTATTGATTTCCTTGAAAACGGAAATGTTAAAAATTCGGTAAATCTTCCTGCCGTATCAATGGCAAAAACAGGTGTTGCAAGAATTACCGTTATTCACATCAATCAGCCGAATATGATTGCTACCATCACAGATACTATCAGCAAGGACGGAATTAACATTGCGTCGTTTGAGGATAAAAACCGCGGTGAAACAGCATATTCAATCATTGATGTTGATACAGCTCCGTCGGATAAGGTCGCAAAAGACATTGAAGCAATCGACGGTGTTATCAAGGTAAGAGTTATTAAATAACCGTATTGAAAATGTTTTAGGAGAGGCAATGCCTCTCCTTTTTTTGTTTATTAAAGTGCAACAGTAAATTTATATCCCTTTCCTCTTATATCATCAATAACATCGCTGAGGATTTGAGCGTTTGTGGCGCTGACTGCGTGAAGCAGTAATATCTCGCCGTCGTGTGTGTAATCACAAATCGTTTTGAGCGCCTCGGTCTTATCCGGCGGATTTTGTGTATCCCAGTCTGCATATGCAAACGACCAGAACACGCTCTTATATCCCAAATCATTTACGAGAGCAAGCGAGCTTTCGCTGAATTCGCCCTTTGGAAAGCGGAAAAGCGTCATCTCATAATTGAAATTTTCCTTAATATAGCTATGAAGAAGCATAACCTCCTCGGTAGCGGTTTCAAGGCTGATTTCGTCCATAGTATAATGGCGGTAGGTGTGGTTTCCGACAATATGCCCCTCATCAATCATTCTTTTGATTAAGTCGGGATTATCCTTTGCAAAATCATAGGTTACAAAGAATATTGCCTTGACCTTTTTCTCCTTGAGGGTGTCAAGAATTGACGGAGTAAAGCCGTTTTCGTATCCCTCGTCAAAGGTCAGGCAAACACTTTTTGCATCATCAAGCAGAAAGCTTGCACCGAGCTTTTTATATTTTTCGTTTAGCGAAAGAGGCTCGCGTGGCTGTTGATGATTTTCTTCTCTGCCCGGTCCCCAAATTATTTTTTCCGTTGAGTAGCCTTGAGCGTTGAGCGCATCGGCCTCAACCGTTGTCTGTGCAACATTTGTTGTGCTTTTTTCCTCTGTCTGTGCAGTTGAAGAGGTGTTGTCTTCACTTGTGCTGTTATTTGTGTTTGCAGTACAGCCGCAAAGAAATGCTATACACAGCAAAGATAAAATTATTTTTTTCATAAAAAAATCCCCCTGACTATATTTTTGTCAGGGGGTTAATAATTATAATTGGTAATTAGTCGGTGATTTTCCAGCCTGCCGAAATAATTCCCTCATCCTTGCCCATATGAACAATCAGGCTTTCAACAACATCATCGTTTTTCTTAGCTGTCGTTATATATGCGCGGATTTTAACATTACCGTCATCGGTGTTATTGCTTTCAAGATTGTGCAACAGAACATCATTCTTGCTTCGTATTGTTTTAACAAGGTGTGCCCTGACATCCATTTCCACACTTTCGGTGCAAATTACGGAAATTTTGTAAAAGCACTCTGCCCTGTCCTTTTTATCGTTGTCGTAATGGGTTTTTCTGTCAACAAACGAGGAAAACGGATGAAGCACAAGATGAAGAAGCACAACAGCCGTCGCAACAATTATTGCAAAAGCAACATTCGGCAATGTGCAGAGAATTCCGATTGCGGCGGTGGTCCATATTGTTGCAGCGGTTGAAAGTCCTCTTACATTTGTTCCGTCGCGCAGAATAAGACCTGCGCCGAGAAATCCGACGCCCGAAACAACCTGTGCTGCAATACGGGTGACATCAACATCACCGTCTAATGCGAGATATGAAAAAGCAGAATAAGCATACGCGCCTACGCAGACAATAACATTTGTAAGTATTCCTGCCTGATGCTTTGTGTACTGCCTTTCAAGCCCGACGAAAAAGCCAAGCAATACGGCAATGGCAAGCCTAAGTGAAAAGCCCAAAATCGTTGTTATGTCAAACAATTCAAGCAATTTTTATTCTGCCTCCTCAACCGATTTCATTTTAAGATAAGCGTTAATGAAGCCGTCTATTTCGCCGTCCATTACGGCATTGATATTGCCCATTTCAAAGCCTGTTCTGTGGTCCTTTGCCATAGTATAGGGCATAAAGACATAGGAGCGTATCTGGCTTCCCCACGCAATTTCCTTTTGGTCGCCCTTGATATCCTCAATTCTTTCAAGGTTTTCTCTTTCCTTAATTTCAACAAGCTTTGACTTGAGCATTCTCATTGCAACCTCACGGTTTTGGTGCTGGCTTCTTTCAATCTGGCAGGAAACAACAATACCCGTAGGAATATGCGTAAGCCTTACAGCCGACGAGGTTTTATTAACCTTTTGTCCGCCTGCGCCCGAGGCACGGTAAACATCCATCTTGATGTCCTCATCTCTGATTTCAACATCAACATCATCGTCAATTTCGGGCATAACCTCAAGAGATGCAAAGGAGGTATGGCGCCTGCCCGACGAATCAAACGGCGATACTCTTACAAGGCGGTGAATTCCCATTTCTCCCTTTAAATAGCCATAGGCATTTTCACCCTCAACAAGAATTGTTGCACTCTTTACACCTGCAACATCCCCGTCAAGATAATCAAGCGTCGATACCTTGTAGCCGTGGCGCTCACCCCAGCGGTTATACATTCTGAAAAGCATTTCGGCCCAATCCTGAGCCTCTGTTCCGCCCGCACCTGCGTGGAAGGTCAAAAGCGCATTTTTTGAGTCAAATTCACCGCTCAAAAGAGTTGAAAGCGTGAGCGACTCAAGCCTTTTTTCAATCTCATCAACGGAAGCCGTGCAGTCCTCAAGAAGCTCTGCGTCCTCCTCCTCGTTTGCAAGCTCAATCATCACAAGCGCGTCGTCATAATCATTTTTTACACCCTCGTAGGAGGAAACCTTTGACTTGAGCGATCCGATTTTTTGCATAATTTTTTGGCTGTTTTCCATATCGTCCCAAAAATTCGGCTGACTGCTTTGCTCCTCAAGAGCGGCAATTTCCTTTTTGAGCGTGTCGATAGCAAGCGCTTCCTTTAAATTTTCTACTGTTTTTTCAGACTCAAGGAGCCTGAATCTCAATTCTTCATATTCAATCATATTATTGCTCCATAACAAATATATATTAGACCTGTCAAATTTATTCATATTATTATATACGAAACGGCATTATAATTCAAGTTTAAAATACATTCATATTATTTTAATATAAAGATTGATTTATTGTGATATTTTGGTTATAATAAATTGATTAGCATTTATTGTTAACGGAAAGGAAAAAATTATGCCTTTGTATGAAAACGAAAAATGCCCCGTCTGCAACAAAAAATTTGTTGACGGCGACGAAATAGTGGTTTGCCCGAAATGCGCAACTCCGCACCACAGGGAATGCTATCATTCGCTTGGCCATTGTGTAAACAGGGATAAGCACTCCACAGGCTTTGAATATAAAATCAATGTGTATAAAGAAAATGACTCCGAGTACACGCAAGGCGTATTAAATAACGAAAAATACTTTTTTAATCCCGAACAAAAATATAAAGACGATACAGACACCGCACCCGAAATTCAATTTTTGCACAACGCGGTGCAGGGAGAATATCAAAACTCCACAGAACAGATTGACGGCAAAAGCCTTGCGGATATTGCCGCAGTAATAAGAACAAATGCCCGCAGATTTATCGAAAAATTCAAAAGCGGCAAAAAGACCTCTTGGAACTGGGGAGCATTTTTCTTCGGTCCGTTTTATATGTTTTTCAGAAAAATGTATAAGCAGGGCATAATCTTTATGGCGATAAGGCTTATCATCAGCCTTGTTTCGCAGGGAATTTATGCACAGGAATATGCAGATTTGATGCGATTTGTTACATCAAACACCGATGCAATCAGAGAGGGCGCGTCAAACGAGCTTATAAATCAGCTTACCGTTCTTTGCGAGGCGCTTTATCCTATGTTCATAATAGTCGGCGTCGCAAATCTTATTTTGTCGGTTTTCATTGCAATTTTTGCCGACGGCTTTTACAAAAAGAGAGTCAGCGAAATTATCGACAATGTTGACAGACGGCTTGACGAGGGCGCTATGTTTGACCAGCCGTTTACCGCCTCTCCCGTTGAGCTTTCTCAAAAGGATATGAGAACGCTTTATCTGTCAAAAATGGGCGGAACAAGTATATTTGCACCTATAATGGCATATTTTGCCGTTGATATAATTACATCAATAATTTCAAAGCTATAATTTAGGAGGAAAATGTTATGAAGGTAAAAAAAGCGATTATTCCTGCTGCAGGTATGGGAACAAGAGTTCTTCCTGCATCAAAGGCAGTACCCAAGGAGATGCTCAACATTGTTGACAAGCCTGCAATTCAGTACATAGTTGAAGAGGCTTTTGCATCGGGAATTGAGGACATTCTCATCATCACAAACAGAGGAAAGGGTGCTATCGAGGACCATTTCGACCACGCCTTTGAGCTTGAAGCAAAGCTTGAGGGCAACGAAAGCAAAAAGAAGATTTATGACGATGTTATGGCTTGCTCAAACTTCGGCAACATCTATTTCATTCGTCAAAAGGAAACAAAGGGCCTTGGCCACGCAGTATTGTGTGCAAAGAGCTTTGTCGGTAACGAGCCTTTTGCTGTTCTTTACGGTGACGATGTTATCATTTCCGACGAGCCTGTTACAAAGCAGCTTTGCGACGCTTACGAAAAGTACGGAAAGGGCGTAGTAGGTGTTAAAGAGGTTCCGGGAATGGCTATTACTAAATACTGCTCACTTGCAGTTGATCCGCTTGAAAACAACTGCTATAACTGCACAGATATGATTGAAAAGCCGTCACCTGAGGAAATTATGTCTAATTTCTCAATCCTCGGCAGAGTTGTTATGCCTCCTGAGATTTTTGACATTCTTGAAAACACTCCTCTCGGTGCAGGCAACGAGCTTCAGCTTACAGACGCTATGAGAACTCTTGCACAGACAAAGGGTGTTGTTGCTGTTGACTATGACGGGACCCGTTATGATATGGGTAACAAATTCGGTATTCTTCAGGCTAACATTGAGGTTGGCTTAAAGCATCCCGAAACTAAGGATGAGCTCAAGGCTTATCTTAAGGAAATTGCAAAGGATATTGACTGATTATGATTAAACTTGAACGCACAAGCGTTATGAATTTTGACAATGCTATGAGAGGAGCGAGAAATCCGCTAAACTCTTGGAGCAGATACGATTCCTCGTTTGACGAAAACGGCAATTTCGTTTTGGGCGAAAATGATTTGAGCCTTGCAAAGCGTCTTTGCAGTGCAGGAACCGACCACAGAAAATTTGTCAGAATGATATTTGTGAGCGTTGATGTAACAGCGCCTCTTTACTGGTGGAAGGAATATGACACCTATAAGATTTCAACTGTTGCAAACTCGACCTCGACAATGCACAAAATTACATCAAAGCCCTTTGAGCTTGATGATTTTTCGGTTGATAAAATGAACGACGAGGGTATCGAGGCTATGAAAAAGGTTGTCGAAGCTCTTGAGGATTTGAGATTAAAATATCTTGAAACAAAGGACAAGGAGCTGTGGTACACAATTATCCAGCTTCTTCCGAGTTCCTACAACCAAATGCGTACCTGCACTCTCAATTACGAAAATCTTTGCAACATTTACTACGCAAGAAAAAATCACAAACTTGACGAATGGCACAAATACTGTGATTGGATTGAACAGCTTCCGTATTTCAAAGAGCTTTTCATAGATAACACAAAGGACTGATAAAATGCCTCAATACTATTATAACCCCTTCGCAAACACCGATAACGAAGATGAACAGATGAGGAGAAATTTTCAATTACAGCTTCGTATTAAACAGGAAAAAAAGGAGCTGAGAACCATAAGCATTGGGCTTGGTATTGCAATAATAATATACCTTGTAATACAAACCTACGCTTCAATGGCTTTGGCAAAAAATTCCGAGCTTTATTCATTGTATAAGGAAAGTGCGGTTTTTCAGTACGCTTTTAATGTTATTTTTGTTTCTGTTTTGTCGGTGGCTGTTCCCTTTGGAATATTTGCGCTGATAAACAAAGGCAAGTACAAGAGCCCCGTTTTTCCAAGCAAGCCGATTAAGGCATCAAAATGCTTTCAATGGGTATGCTTTGGCATGGGCTGCTGCATACTTGCAAATATAATTGTCAGCTATATAATAGTATTTTTTAAAACATTTCTTCACCTTGAGCTTACTCAGGGTGACTCGCTCAAGCCGACAAATCTGATTGACTGCATAATGTGTGTAATTGCAATTGCGATTATTCCTGCCATATGCGAGGAGTTTGCAATGAGATGCTGTGCACTTCAGCTTCTCAAAAATTACGGCAAGGGCTTTGCGGTATGTGCCGTAAGCGTTGTTTTCGGACTTCTTCACGGCAATGTTATTCAGTTTGTATTTGCATTTCTTGTGGGACTTGTTCTTGCCTATGTTACAATAAAAACAGACAGCATTGTGCCTGCAATTCTTATACATTTGCTCAATAACGGAATGTCTGCCGTGCAGGATATTGTAAAGCTTTATGCAGGAGAGGATGCTTCCGAGGATGCTTTGGTGGTAATGTTTATCGCATGGATTGCTTTGGGTGTTGTCTGCGCAATTTTGCTTATGATTAACAGGGAATTCAAAAAATCACAGGACATCTCTTCATCAATTCTTTCAACGGGAGATAAGATAAGCGCTTTCCTTTTTCCCGGAATGATAGTTCCGTTTTTCCTGCTGATACTGATTACTGTCACAACGGTTAAAAGGATATAATATGGACGAAGCATTTATGAAAGAGGCTCTGCGCCTTGCAAAAATGAGTGCCGATGAGGGCGAGGTGCCCGTCGGTGCCGTGATTGTTAAGGACGGCGAAATCATATCCACCGGCAGAAACAGGCGCGAGCTTGAAAAAAATGCACTCTGCCACGCCGAGCTTGAGGCGATAAACAACGCCTGCAGAGCTCTCGGCGGATGGAGGCTGTGGCAATGCGATTTGTATGTTACGCTTGAGCCGTGCCCTATGTGTGCAGGTGCGATTATAAATTCAAGAATAAAGCGCGTGGTATTCGGCGCAAGGGACAGCAAGGCAGGCTCGTTTGGCTCTGTAATAGATTTTAACAGCGTGCCCTACAATCACAAGCCCGAAATCACCGCAGGTGTGCTTGAAAATGAATGCTCGCAGATATTGTCCGATTTTTTTGTTGAGCTAAGAAAGAAAAACAAGAAATAATTTGTTGACAAAAGCATAAAAACATAATATAATCTTTGTAACTTAATAAGTCAGGGGTGCATTGGAAATTTGATGTTCCAAGGCTGAGATTATACCCTTTGAACCGTGCGTTAGTACGAACGGCAAAGACGATATAGTTATGTATAATTATACCCCTGTTTTTGACAGGGGTTTTTATTTTGACTTGTTAGGAATAAAAGGAAAGGAGAATAAAAATGACAGAAACATCATCACTCAAAATGACAAGAAGACTTACGGAAACAGCAATTATGCTTGCTCTTGCAATAGGTCTTTCGTATGTGAAAATTATGGAGCTTCCTATGGGTGGCTCGATAACTCTTTTCAGTCAGGTTCCGATTATCATTATCGGCTACCGCTACGGTGCAAAGTGGGGTATCTCAACAGGTATCATCTACGGTGTTCTCGAAATGCTTCTTCAGGGACTCGGCAACTTTGCATATGTTAAGGGTATTGTTGCTTATCTTGTACTTATCCTTGCCGACTATGTGCTCGCATTTATGGCTCTCGGTCTTGGCGGTGGAATGTTTAAAAAGATGAAGAACCAAACTATTGCTCTTGCACTCGGTGCTTTTGCAGGAAGTGCACTCAGATTTGTATGCCACTTTGTTTCAGGTGTTACAATTTGGGGCGACTATGCAGACGGCTGGAAATCAGTTTGGCAGTACAGCGCCGCATACAACGGCTCATATATGGCAGTCGAGGCCGCTATTTCAGTTGCCGCTGTTGTTGCATTAAGCCTTGTTCTTGATTTCAACGCTGCAAATCTTATGAAAAAGAAAAAGACTAAATAATAAAAATAAAGTAAAGACGGATAGCGTAAAAGCTATCCGTCTTATTTTTTTAATTCTGCTTTCTGACAATATCATACTCATTTCCGTCGGGGCGGAAATAACGGCAGGTTTTGTTTTTGTCCTGCATCATTTTAACATATTCGTCCTCGTCAAGAACAAGCGAGCAAAAGCTCTCATCTGCTTGCTCGTCATATTCATTATACCAGCAATTTTCGCAAAGGCTGTCCATTTGCATATTCCCTTTCTGTATATCCTTATCCCGTTAAATATTTATATCAAGCTCAACAGGACAATGGTCGGAGCCGAGAACATCGGTGTGAATTTTTGCGTCAGTCAGCCTGTCATTAAGCCTTTTCGAGGAAATAAAATAGTCAATTCTCCAGCCGGCATTCTTTTCCCTTGCTTTAAACATATATGACCACCAGCTGTAAACGCCCTGTGCCTCGGGATAAAAATGCCTAAAGGTGTCTGTATATCCGCTTTCAAGCACGGCTGAAAGCTTTGCCCTTTCCTCGTCGGTAAAGCCTGCGTTGTTTCTGTTTGATTTGGGATTTTTTAAATCAATTTCACTGTGTGCAACATTAAGATCACCGCAGTAAATAACAGGCTTTTTCTTTTCAAGAGTGAGAATGTAATTTTTGAAATCGTCCTCCCACTGCATACGGTAATCAAGCCTTTTTAGCTCTCTTTGAGAATTAGGAACATAAACGGTTATAAAATAGAAGCTGTCAAACTCAAGGGTTATCATTCTTCCCTCTTTGTCGTGCTCTTCTATTCCCATACCGTAAAGCACATTTAACGGCTCCTGCTTTGAAAAAACGGCAGTACCCGAATATCCCTTTTTCTCGGCATAATTCCAAAAGCAGTTATATCCATCGGGTGCAAAGTCAATTTGACCTTGCTGAAGCTTGGTTTCCTGCAAGCAGAATATGTCTGCATCCGCTTGCTTGAAAAACTCCTCAAAGCCCTTGCCCATACAGGCGCGCAAGCCGTTAACATTCCAAGAAATAAATTTCATATTCTCACACCCGATAAATCAATGATGGAAAAGGCGAATTCCTGTCATTGCCATAGCAATACCGAAATTATCACAGCACTCAATTACTGCCTCATCTCTTACAGAACCGCCCGGCTGTGCAATATACTTGACGCCTGAACGAACTGCTCTTTCGATATTATCTTCAAACGGGAAGAATGCGTCCGAGCCAAGTGCAACATTGTCCATTTTGCTGTGCCACTCTGCCTTTTCCTCCTTTGTAAAGGGTGCAGGGCACTCGGTAAAGTATCTCTGCCATACTCCGTCCTTTAAAAGCTCCTCGCACTCGTCGGAGATGTAAAGGTCAATAGCATTGTCTGCCTCGCACTTGCGTATGCCCTCAATAAACGGAAGGCTCATAACCTTTTCGTTGTATCTGAGCCAAAGATTATCAGCCTTGTTGCCTGCAAGCCTTGTGCAATGAATTCTGCTCTGCTGACCTGCACCGACGCCGATAGTCTGTCCGCCTCTTGCATAGCAAACGGAATTTGACTGAGTATATTTAAGTGTAATCATTGAAATAAGAAGGTCGATTTTGGCAATCTCGGGAATATCCTTGATTTTTGTGGGCATATCGTTGAACAGGTCCATTGTGATTTTTGCGTCATTTCTCTTTTGCTCAAACTTTATGCCGAAAACCTGCTTTGTTTCCGTTTCTTCAGGAACATAGTCAGCGTCAACCTTGATGATAAGATAATTTCCTCTTCTCTTTGCCTTGAGAATTTCAAGAGCCTCATCTGTATAAGACGGTGCAATAATACCGTCGCTGACCTCTTTAACAAGAAACTGTGCAACAGACGCGTCGCATTCATCGCTCAGAGTCGCAAAATCGCCAAAGGACGATACTCTGTCACAGCCTCTTGCACGCACATATGCCTGTGCAATCGGTGAAAGCTCCATGCCGTCGGGCACCATACAAACCCTGCGGTCAGCCTCGCTGAGCGGCTGAGCAACTGCTGCTCCTGCCGGAGATACATGCTTAAAGGAAGCGGCACTTGCAAGACCTGTTGCCTCCTTAAGCTCCTTAACAAGCTGCCACGAATTGAATGCGTCAAGAAGATTGATGTAGCCTGCCGAGCCGTTTAATATTTCAAACGGAAGCTCCCTTCCATCCATATGAATTCTTGCAGGATTTTGATTAGGATTGCATCCGTATTTAAGCTTATATTCTGTCATATTCTTCCCTCTTTCTTAATCAATGGTATATTTATAATAAAATAGATATATATTTTACACCATTGCATTGAAAAAAGCAAGAAGCAATGATACAATAGGCTTGCGGAGATAATAATATGAACGGAATTTTAGCAGTAAACCATTTTTTGAATACCGACAAATTCAATGAGCTTCACGCTCATCTGCTTAACACGGCTGAAAAAATGGACATAGATTTAAAAATTGAAACAAACCTGAGCCTTGCGCTAAAGAAAATAAATACGGATTTTGTGCTTTTTTGGGACAAGGACATTAACCTTGCAAAACGCCTTGAGCTTGAAGGTGTTCCGGTTTTCAACAGCGCCGACGCAATTGCAAAATGCGACGACAAGGCGCGTACCTACATCGAGCTTGACGGTGTTGTTCCTCAGCCAAAAACCCTGATTGCGCCCAAATGCTATTTCAAATCGGATATGAGTGAATTTGCAAAAAAAGCAATAGAAATTTTAGGGCTTCCGCTTGTGTTCAAGGAGTGCTTTGGCTCATTCGGCGAGCAGGTGTTCTTGTGTGACAGCCTTGAAGACATACTAAGTCACATCGGCGAAAGACCCTTTGTTTTGCAAAAATTTGTTTGTGAAAGCTGTGGCGAGGACAAGCGTCTTGAAATTGTGGGCAACAAATGCGTTGCCTGCGTAAAGCGAAAAAACAATAACGACTTTCGCTCGAATGTTACAAACGGCGGTGAAATGACTCCGTGCGAGCCAACCGAAAATGAGGTGAAAATCGCTCTTAAAGCCTGTCAAAAGCTTGGTCTTACCTTTGGCGGTGTTGATATACTTGCCGACGAAAGCGTGTGCGAGGTAAACTCAAATGCTCATATCATCAATATAATGAAATCAACGGGTATAGATATCGCTCCGCTGATTTTTGAAGAAATTTTGAGGAAGGCAAAATGAGCGGGATTTTAATTTACACCGAAAACGAGGCAAAAAGAAATGCCTTTGCAATAGAAAAATTCAGAGAAAATCTTGATATAAGGCTTGTTGACGAGAGCTATCGCGGTGAGGCCGATTTTGTAATAAACAGAACAAACGATTACAAAATTGCCGAATATTTTGAAAAAAAAGGCATACGGGCTTTTAATCCCTCTGCCCTTTCAAAAATTGCCAATGACAAACAGCTTTGCTACGATTTTATGCAAAAAAACTCGGTGGAAATAATGCAAACTCGTTACTGCGGTGTTCCGTGTATAAAAAAGCCTGCTTCGGGGCACGGCGGTCAGGGTGTTAAAATGCTTGGCAAAACACAGGAGCACCAAAACGGCTTTGTATATCAAAAGCCGTGCGACACCTTGGGCAAGGACCTGCGCGTGTGGGTGATAGGAAACGAGATTGTTACATCAATTTTAAGAGTGAGCAAAACGGATTTTCGCTCAAATTTCTGCCTCGGCGGTGAGGCTTTTCCCTATCAAATGAGCCAAAAGGAAACCGCGCTTGTCGAAAAAATCATCAGTCTTGTTGATTTTGATTATATCGGGATTGACTTCATCTTCAATAACGGTCATCTTGTTTTTAACGAAATTGAGGACACCGTCGGTGCACGAATGGTATATTCCAAAACGGACATCGATATTATTAAAAAATACTGCGACTACATCAAAAAGCAAATGACATAATCTTTACTGATTTTACATCTTGAAATTAGCAAAATGATAATATATAATACTTTAATATAATTTAGTTCTGTTGGGAGAAACGGTATGGAAAAAATTCTTGTTCTTGATTTCGGCGGTCAGTACAATCAGCTTATCGCACGCAGAGTGCGCGACCACAAGGTTTATGCTGAAATTCTGCCTTACACAACACCTATTGAAACAATTCGCGAAAACGGCTACAAGGGTATCATTTTTACGGGAGGACCAAACTCCGTATTTGATATGTCCTCTCCTCATTACACAAAGGATATTCTTGATTTGGGCGTGCCGATTTTGGGCATTTGCTATGGCTGTCAGCTAATTGCGTGGATGGGCGACGGCGAGGTAAAAACTGCACCCAAAAGCGAGTACGGAAAAATTGAATTTACTTCAGGCAAGTCCTCCTCTCTTTTCAAGAATGTTGACAAAAAATCTGTTGTTTGGATGAGCCATACCGACTATATAGCCACTCCCCCTAAGGGCTTTGAAATCATCGGAACAACCGATGACTGCCCCTGCGCAGCAATGCAGAATGTTGAAAAGAGTATTTATGCCGTTCAGTTTCATCCCGAGGTAACTCATTCGGTTTTCGGCTCGCAAATGCTCTATAATTTCCTTTACGAAATATGCAAATGCAGCGGCGACTGGGTTATGGATAATTTCATTGACGATACAGTTAAAAAGCTCCGCGAGCAAATAGGCGACAAAAATGTAATCCTCGGTCTTTCGGGCGGTGTTGATTCCTCTGTTGCCGCAGGACTGCTTTCAAAGGCGGTTGGTGAACAGCTTACCTGCGTTTTCGTTGACCAGGGACTTATGCGAAAGGACGAGGGCGACTTTGTTGAAAAGACCTTTACCTCCCTTTTTGATATGAATTTTGTCAGAGTAAACTGCGCCGATATTTTCCTTTCAAAGCTCAAGGGCGTTACAGATCCCGAGAAAAAAAGACATATCATCGGCACGGAATTCTTTAATGTTTTTTGGGATAAAATCAGAGAACAGGACGAGCTTGGCTTCTTTGCTCAGGGTACTATTTACCCTGACTGCATTGAATCCGGAAAGGGCGACGCCGATGTAATAAAAACTCACCACAACAGAGTTAAGGTGCCTGAGGATGTAGAATTTTTAGGCATTATCGAGCCCCTTTGTGACTTGTTTAAGGACGAAGTACGAAAAGTCGGCGAAAAGCTCGGTATTCCAAAGGAGCTTGTATGGCGTCAGCCGTTCCCCGGTCCGGGACTCGGAGTAAGAATTATCGGCGAAATTACAGCCGAAAAAATCAAAATTTTGCAGGAGGCTGATTGGGTGCTCCGCGACGAAATGGCTAAAAACGGATATGAAAAGAACCTTTCACAGTTCTTCTGCGTGCTTCCCGGCGTTAATACCGTAGGCGTTATGGGCGACCACAGAACATACGACCATCTTGTAGCTATCAGAGCAGTAACGACCGATGATTTTATGACTGCCGATTGGGCAAAAATCCCGTATGATATCCTCGCAAGAGTATCAAACAGAATTACAAATGAGGTCGAGCACATAAACAGAGTTGTGTACGATATCACTTCCAAACCTCCCGGCACTGTCGAGTGGGAATAACGACACAAGCTCTGAAAACGCCTTATTTATAAGGATTTTCAGAGATTTTAAACCCACAATGGCAACATTTTGGCAACAATATATAACAAAAGCTGATTGACAAATCGTCAATCAGCTTTTTTCTTTACTCGTATTTATACTCATAATATAAATTTGGCAAGGGTTGTCTTTATCCCATAAGTTTTCTATGCACTCTAATTCTTTGAACCCTATCTTTTTATAAAATGAGTTTGTTATATCATAGGAAGCATATTCACCGCTTCTGACTGTTTTGACTTGAATAAATTCATAGTTGTTATTTTTGGCAAAATCATAAAAGCTTTTGAATAGTTCGGCACCGATACCTCTTCTCTGGTATTCCTTTAATACACCCATTACGCTAATTTCAACAGCGAAAGGGCTGGTTTCTTTCATCATAATAAAACCGATAGGCTTATTGTTTTCAATATATGCCCATAGATGAGACGCTTTGCTTTCTTTGATATATTGAGTTATCCCATCTTTTTTGCCAAACCATTCTGATAATTGGTTTAATATATTTCTACAGATTTTTTCCTTATCCTTTTTGTTTTCAATATAACTAATCATTTCATAATTCCTTTACTATTTCAATGACTTCAATATCACCGTCAACAAGCATTTCAATAATAGAGTTTTCATTAAAATCTGAGTTTTTCCAATACTTTTCCGCAAGGGTAAGATTTTCTTTTTTACTTAATTTTCCGTCAAAGCATTTTTCGGCATCACCGTAAAACATATTGCCGTTGACTTTTAATTTCACAATTTGAAATGTCGGTCTGCCTAAGCTTACAAAATAATCAAACCATTTTTCTGACTCTTCTAATGTTTTAGACACATACAAACAAGCCATTCTTGATGGATAATTTGGATATTTTTCAACTCTTACTTTCTCCAACGCAAGTTCTCTCAAAGCTACTGAAGTGTGGTGTTCAAGTTCAATATCCTTGTATTTTTCCGGATTATTATAAATATCGCTGACAATATCAAGTTTTTCATTTACTCGTTGCCATACTCCGTTATGATGATTTTCGTCAAAAACTATATGTTGACCTACATACATAGGTTTTTCAGTAACAACATGATAAAAATATTTTTCCATAGTTTATATAAATTTAAAATACTCTTTGCCAATTAAATTATTTATTCATTTTTATTTTCTGTTTCGTAATGCTCTTTTTTGATTTGTTCAACCCTTGTCAAGAAATCTTCCTGTGGCTCGTCGTAAGGGTTATAATTCTTGCCTCGTTTTTTGTTTTCCTTTTGAGCCTTGTCCCAGCAATAGTCAAGAGTATTCTTTAAGTTTGCGGCAAGGTCCTCGGGATAGTTATATCGCCAATTATCATATTGCCCTTCCGTTATTTCACCGCTTTTCAGCTTTTCTTTTGTTTCATTCCATTCATTAAGGCAACCGAATAAGCCCGTAAAACATTCAGGTCTGCTTTCATCAGGAACAAGACAAAGCTTGCCGTTAATTCTGTCAATAGTTAATCCGTATATATCTTCAATAGCAAACAGTGTGTGCATCAATCTTATGTGATTATCAAGATTTGGGTTATCAAGAGCAAGTGTTGATACCTGCAAAATGTTTGCAATATCAACAAGCATATCCTCTCTTGGTTCACGTCTGCCGTTTTCATATTGTGCTACGCGGGAGTCGGCGTTCTTTTCTCCGAAACCGAGTTTAAGACCTAAATATTTTTGCGTCATATTATGCTTTTTTCTGATAAATCGTATTCTTTCGCCTATTGCCATATAGTATCACCTCAATAATACTGTATCATATATGTTACGACAAGTCAAATAAAATTATCAGAATAGTAACGATAATTTTGAAATTATTCTTGACAAGTGATAAACAGAGTGTTAATATAAAGTCGTAACATATTTGTTACGAAAATAGAATACAAATATCATATTTGTAACGGTTATTGTTGTTCAAATTGTTGAAGGAGGTGTTAATATGGCAGACAATTCTATCTTTATGAGAGTAGACGAGGTTGCAAAGGTTCTTGATGTTTCGGAGTCTTACGCATATAAGATTATGAAACAGTTAAATAAAGAACTTGCCGAAAAGAACAAAATTGTTGTTTCCGGCAGAGTGAACCGAAAATACTTTTATGAAAGATTAGATTATATAAACAAAACAGAAGGAGGTTAATTTATGTCTGTATATAAGGACACAAAAACAAATACTTGGAGAGCAGTATTTAGATATACTGACTGGACAGGCGAAAGAAAGCAAAGTCAAAAGCGTGGATTTTCTACCCAAAGGGAAGCAAAGACTTGGGAGAAGGAACAATTAACAAAACTGCAGGGTGCATGCAATATGACATTCGGCTCGTTTGTTGATTTGTACTTTAAAGCACTAAGCGGAAGGCTTAAGCTTAATACCATAAACAGTAAAAAGCATATCTTCAAAACCAAAATTCTTCCTTATTTTTCTGATAAGAAAATCAATGAGATTAAAGCAACCGATATAATCAACTGGCAGAATGAGCTTATAAATATGAGGGATGAAAACGGAAAGCCCTTTTCTCAAACATACCTCAAAACCATTCATAACCAAATGAGTGCGATACTTAATTATGCAGTCAGGTATTACGGTCTTAAAGAAAATGCGGCAAGAAAAGCCGGTGCTATGGGCAAAAAAGAAAGCGATAAGGAAATGCTGATTTGGACTAAAGAGGAGTATTCAAAATTCGCTGAAATTATGATGGAAGAGCCGATACATTATTACGCCTTTGAAATGCTTTATTGGTGCGGAATAAGAGAGGGCGAAATGTTAGCTTTGACTTCTGCTGATTTTGACTTTGACAAACAGACAGTAAGGATTAACAAGAGCTATCAGCGCATTGACGGTGAGGATATAATCACCGACCCGAAAACACAAAAGAGTATCAGGACAATTAAGATGCCAAAGTTCCTTTGCGACGAAATGCAGGATTATATCGGTATGCTCTATGGTATTGATGAGAACACAAGGATATTCCCTATTTCAAAAAGTGCTTTATACAGAGCGATGAAAATCGGTAGCAAAAAAGCAGGTGTTCAAAAAATCAGAATACACGATTTAAGACATTCTCATGTTTCAATGCTTATTGATTTGGGATTTTCAGCAGTGGAAATTGCCGACAGAATGGGGCACGAAAGCATTGACATAACATATCATTATGCTCACATGTTTCCGTCAAGGCAGGACGAAATGGCAAGCAGACTTGAATGTGAAAGGAGTGAAATTATTTGTCGGTAAAATCTTTGGATTCAAAAGGTCGATGGAGGAATAAGACGGTTGCTTTTAGAATGTCACCGCAGGAAAATGATGAGCTTGATATTAGAGTTAAATTATCAGGACTGACAAAGCAAGAATATCTCATCAACAGAGCTTTGGAAAAAGAAATTATAGTCAACGGAAATCCCAAGGTATATATTGCTTTGAAAAAATCACTTGAGCAAGTGTTAAATGAATTAAAAGCAATAGATAAAAATAACCCTTCTGATGAACTCCTCGTAACTATAAATTTGATTAACCAAACGCTTTGCGGAATGAAATGTAACAAGCCAAACGGGCAAATAAAAAAGACTGCTTTTAACTCATCTGCGGCAACAGATGAAAAGCAGCCACTAATAAATAGCACTAATATTATAACCGAAAAAGATAGCATTTGCAACAGTCAAAATAGTAGGGATATATTTGCAGTCGCAGACTGTAGCGAGCATAGGTTTTGTAAAGCCACAGCTCCAAAACCGGACGGCAAAGCCGAAAGGGGCAACCCCTTTAACCCCGATAATCAGGAGGGGAAAATATGAGAGAAAGAAACAAATCTATCAACATTCGTGTAACGGAGGAAGAGAAGAAAAAGCTACTTTATTTGTCTAAAAAATCAGGGTTATCTTTATCTGCATATTTGCTAAAAGCAGGATTAAATCAAAGGATAACATCATCCCCAAGTGAGCATTTGCACCAAGCGTATCAGCTAATTTGCAATATGAATGACAGTAGATTAGACAAGGTTAAAGACTTGCTTCTCAAAGCATATTACGGGGAGGATACAGGCTAATGGCAGTAACAAAAATATGGGCAATAAAGGATAGCCTATCACGAGTTGTTGACTATGCCGCCAACCCCGACAAAACAATTTATTCCGACTTGCAAAAGGTTATTCACTATGCAGAAAACGAAAACAAAACTGCTGATGAGGATGAAAAAATCTGCTATGTTACAGGCATAAATTGCAATGCGGAAACAGCTTTTGATGAAATGATTTCTGTTCAAAAAAGGTACAACAAATGCACAGGCAATGTTGCTTATCATGCATACCAAAGCTTTAAAACGGGCGAGGTTACGCCTGAACAATGCCACAGAATAGGCATTGAGCTTGCAAAGAAAATGTGGGGTACAGACTATCAAGTGCTGGTTGCAACACATTTCAATACAGGCACATATCATAACCATTTTGTTATCAATTCGGTTAATATGTGGAACGGTAAAAAGTTTGATTGTAATAAAAAAGCGTACTACAAATTAAGGGATTTATCCGATGAGTTGTGCGAAAAGGAAAAACTGACGGTAATCAAAAATCCAAAGGGTAAAACCCCAAGGAGTATGTATTTTGCAGAAAAGAATGGTGAGCCTACAAAGTATAATTTGATGCGTCTTGCCATTGATTATGCTTTAAGTATTAGCTACTCTCCAACGGAGTTTATTCGTGTGCTAAAGAAACAAGGATATATTGTTAATTTAAATCCTGACCTAAAATATGCAACGATTTGCTCTGTTAATGATAAAAGAAACACTCGACTTCATCGTTTAGGCGAGGAATATGACAGAGAACATATTTTTCGCAGGATGAAAGAAAATGATGTGTGGGAAGTCTGTGCAAATTATAACGCTTATATCAAAACTACCAAGCAGAAATATGTTCAGCCTAAGAGATGTTTTTTCAATGGCAGTTTTGCAAAAACGAAAAAGGTAACAGGCTTAAGGGCGTTGTATCTTTACTATTGCTATCGGTTAGGCTATTTGCCTAAAAAGAAGCCACATAAACCATTATCACCGGAAATGCGTGAGGCTATTAGAAAGTTAGATCGTTATGCACAGCAGATAACGCTGATATACAAGGAACACCTGAACACGCTTGATGATGTAAATGTTTTTATTGACAAGTCAGCCGAGCAAATCAAAATGCTTGACAATGAGCGAAAGCACATTTATAACAAGCTCCGCAGGTGTACGGACGAAGATACAAAAGCCGAACTGATTTCAAAAAGAAAAGACTACACGTCAGTAATAAGGCGTATGCGCAGAGATATTAAGACCGCAAAAAGTATCGTTGAGGACAACCCTATAATTAAGCAAAATATCAGGGCAGAACAAAACCTGCAACATCAACGTTTTGCGATTAAGCATAAACAAAAAGTTAGATATTATGATTATTATAGATAAGGAGATTTACTATGAAAAAGAATTTTATAGACGAAAAAACAGGAATTGATTATACACTTGTAGGCGATGTTTATCTGCCAAACCTTGTCTCAGCAGACACCAATTACCCAATCGGCATTTGGGGACAAAGGCATAAAGGGTACCTAAAAGAAAACCACAAGCTGATGTATTATAACTTGCTGACACAGGGCAAACTCAACTCATACCTTCACGATGTAGATGTCAGAGCAAAAAATATGTATGAAAACCTCGTAAAACAAATTGCAGAACAAGAAGGCATAACCGAACAACTCAAAGCCGAAAACCAAATGCTTTGGGTACAACGAATGAATAACATCGCAAATCGTGCAAGAGAGATTGTGAATCATGAGGTCATTAATACTATATGAGTGTTGACAAGGCAAGAATGATCTTGCCTTGTCAACTTATGACTAATAACAACGATATAAAAATTGACATATACTTATTTAATTGTTGGTACAATATAAGCATAGCAGATTACTGAAAATAATCAGTATGAAGGCT
>CAYRBT010000010.1:0-47679 GCA_964422655.1 uncultured Bacteroides sp.
TAGTTATTTCATTCTACCATAGGGGGTGCTTTTTTTCTATTGTCCATTTTTACTGAACTTGTTCAGTCATAAGACAGCTCTTTTTTGATAAATATTTAAGTATAAAAAAGTGCGTTTCTTTGTGGCTTTGAAAATCTGAAAATGCTCATTTCAATTCCGAGAGCAAGATAAATACAAAGCGACGACGAACCGCCTGCCGAGAAGAGCGGAAGTGTAATACCGATACAAGGCAGAAGTGAAAGCTCCATACCGATATTGATAAATACCTGAGCAAATAGCATAACGGCAATACCGCTGCACATTAGGTATCCTACATTATCTCTTGCTTTAAGAGCCGTTGACATTACTCTCAAAACCAAAACAAGAAGAATAAAAATAACTGCAAGTGAGCCGATAAATCCAAATTCCTCTCCTGCAACGGTAAGCACCATATCGTTTTGATTTTCGGGAACGCTTGAGCTTTGTGTCATACTGCCGTTTAAAAAGCCTTCGCCGAACCATCCGCCGCTGCCGAGAGCAATTTTTCCGTTATTTTGCTGATAAAGTACATCTGCATACTGCTCGGGATAAAACAACGCCGTAATTCTTTCTCTTTGGATACCGTCAATGATGTTTGTTTTCCATGCGATAATAAAACCGACAACAAGTGTGCATATTCCTGCAACAAAGTAGCCGATATGTACCTTTGCAAGAAACAGCATTCCGATAAAGATTATGAGGAAAATAAGCGCTGAGCCTGCGTCACCTGTTGCAACAACAAGAGCAATGGGTATCATTCCGTGAATAACCAGTGGAATGATTGTTTTAATTCTGTTAATTTTGTCCTTTACCATATCAAGATGATATGAAAAGGAAATGATAAAGCCAACCTTTAATAATTCCGACGGCTGAAAGTAGAAAATTTTTAAATCAAGCCAAGATCTTGCGTCCTGTCGTGCTGAGGGTGCAACGCCGAAAAACATTGTAAATATCATCAGCCCGACACAGCCTACTGCTATAAGCGGCCAAAGCTTAGATATTATTTCGTAGTCGATGTTTGACACAAGCACGGCTATTATAACTCCGCCTGTAACGGAAACAAGCATGCTTCTTATATCCGACGATATTATTCGTCCGTCGGTAAGTGTTGAGTAGGTTGCGCTGTAAACAAGCGTTAAGCCGTATGCGGAGCCTGCAAGAGCGGCAAGCAGAGTGACAAAATCAAGTCCGCCGAAAAATCCTATTCTTTTTTGCTTCATCGCAGCCTCCTTTCACAACATCAAATTCTATATTATATTAAAATATATTATCGACAGTAAGTCAAGGATAAAATTATGTATTTTATGTTAAAAATAAGTGTTGGAATATCCTATAATATATGATATAATAGATTTTAAATAACAGCTTGATAATTACTAACAGAAATAGGTGAGATTTATATGTTGTCAGATATTGAAATAGCTAACCGTGCACAAATGAAAAAAATTACCGAAATTGCTCAGTCAATAGGAATTAACGCTGATGAGATTGAGCCGTACGGTCATTATAAAGCAAAGATTTCCGATTCTGTGTTTGACAGATTGAAGAATGAAAAGGACGGCAAGCTGGTACTTGTAACGGCTGTCAATCCCACTCCGGCAGGAGAGGGCAAAACCACCGTTTCCATCGGCTTGGGACAGGCTATGTCCAAAATAGGCAAAAAGACAGTCATTGCACTCAGAGAGCCTTCACTCGGCCCTGTTTTCGGAATAAAGGGCGGTGCCGCAGGCGGCGGCTATTCACAGGTTGTTCCTATGGAGGACATCAATCTTCATTTTACAGGTGATATGCACGCAATTACAAGCGCAAACAACCTTATGTGTGCTATTCTTGATAACCATATTCAGCAGGGCAACGAGCTTGGTATTGACCAAAGAAGAGTGCTTGTTAAGAGATGTCTTGATATGAATGACAGAGCACTCAGAAACATTGTTTGCTCACTCGGAGGTAAGCTTAACGGTGTACCGAGAGAGGACCATTTTGTCATTACAGTTGCAAGTGAGGTAATGGCTATTCTTTGCCTTGCAAGCGATTTGTTTGATTTAAAGAAAAGGCTCGGCAATATTCTTGTTGCATATACCTATGACGGAGAGCCTGTTTATTGTAAGGATATTAAAGCAGACGGTGCTATGACTGTTTTGCTCAAGGACGCAATCAAGCCTAATCTTGTTCAAACTCTTGAAAATACGCCCGCAATTATGCACGGCGGTCCATTTGCAAATATTGCTCACGGCTGTAACTCAATAAGAGCTACAAAAATTGCACTTAAGCTCGGCGATTACTGTGTAACAGAGGCAGGCTTCGGCTCGGATTTGGGAGCAGAAAAATTCCTCGATATTAAATGCAGATTTGCCGGTATTAAGCCCTCCTGTATTGTTCTTGTTTCAACCGTTCGCTCAATGAAATATAACGGCGGTGTGCCAAAAACAGAGCTCACACAGGAAAATCTTGAGGCGCTCAAAAAGGGTAGCGTCAATCTTGAGGCTCATATTGATAATCTTAAAAAATTCGGTGTGCCCGTTGTTGTGGCAATAAATCATTTTTATGCCGATACCGATAAGGAAATTGAATTTGTTAAGAGCTTTTGCGAAGAAAAGGGCGTTGATTTTTCAGTAACAAAATGCTTTGCCGAAGGCGGAGAGGGCAGCGTTGACCTTGCCGAAAAGGTAGTTCAGGCCTGCGAAAAGGAAAATAATTTTGATTTTCTTTACGATATTGATATGCCTGTTTACGATAAGATTGAAAAAATTGCAAAGGAAATTTACGGCGCAGACGGTGTTGATTATACAAAAGAGGCAAAAAAGAGCATTGATGAATTTATTGCCTTGGGTGCTGATAAAATTCCTGTTTGTATGGCGAAAACACAGTACAGCCTTTCAGATAATCCTGCTCAGCTGGGCAGACCAAAGGATTTCAGAATTACCGTTTCCTCTGCAAGCCTCTCAAACGGTGCAGGCTTCCTTGTTTGTCAGACAGGCTCTATTATGACAATGCCCGGACTTTCAAAAAAGCCTGCGGCATACAGCATTGATATCGACGAAAACGGTGATACGGTAGGTCTTTTCTAATGGATGTTTTTGTAACAGAAAGCTATGAACAGACTGTAGAGCTTGCCGAAAAATTTGCAAAAACGCTCAAAAAGGGAAGTGTTGTCGCATTTATCGGCGGTCTCGGTATGGGCAAAACTGCATTCACTACAGGTCTTGCCAAAGGACTTGGTATAAATGCAGATGTTTCCTCGCCGACCTTTGCAATCTGTAATACTTATATCGGTGACGAAAACACGCTGTGTCATTACGATATGTATAGAGTCGACGGCTGGGACGATTTGTATTCGACAGGCTTTTTTGATTATCTTGATACCGACGCTTATATTGCTGTTGAGTGGAGTGAGAATATTTACGGCGCTCTGCCCGATGACACGGTAGTTGTTGAGATAGAAAGCCTTGGAGATAATAAAAGGAAATTTAAGATTTATAAAATGATTGAGGATATTAAATGATTTTGTCAGTTGATTCATCGGCGGTAACGGCATCAGCCGCCTTGACCGACGGTGACAGGATAATAAACAGCGAATTTGTCAATGCAGGTCTTACTCACAGCGAAACGCTTTTGCCTATGATAAAAAGGGTTATGCAGGGATATTCTTTTTCACAGCTTGATGCTATTGCTGTCACTGCAGGTCCCGGCTCCTTTACAGGTGTAAGAATAGGCGTTGCTACTGTCAAAGGGCTTGCCTTCAATGACAATTTGCCGTGTATCAGCGTTTCAACGCTTGAAGCGATTGCTTATAATTTCACAGATGAAAATTGTATTATATGTGCCGTAATGGATGCAAGGAGAATGCAGTTTTATAACGCTCTGTTCAAGGCTGAAAACGGCAGAATAACAAGGCTTTGCGATGACAGAGCAATATCACTCGAGGATTTAAGAGAGAATATAAAGCACTATGACCGCGTAATTATAGCGGGCGACGGTGCAAGGCTTTGCTTCGATAATATTAGGCTTGATAACACCTGCATTGCAGATAATGACAGGGTTTATCAAAATGCCGTCGGAGTATCAAGAGCGGCACAGAATAAAGAAAAAATCCCACCTCAGTCACTTATGCCTGTTTATCTCAGGCTCAGTCAGGCTGAAAGGGAATTAAAATTAAAGAGAGATAAAGGAGAATAATAATGATAGCAATAGGCAGTGATCACGCCGGATTTCCGCTTAAAGAGGAAATAAGAGCGTATCTTGATGAAAAGAAAATTGATTATATTGATGTGGGATGCTTTTCACCTGAAAGATTTGATTATGCAATAAGCGCGCAAAAGGCCTGTGACAAGGTTGTAAGCGGTGAGTGCACATCGGCTGTTCTTTGTTGCGGAACAGGTGTCGGTATCTCAATGGCGGCAAATAAGGTGAAGGGTATTCGTGCATGCTGTTGCTCTGATTATTTCAGTGCAAAGTACACAAGAGCGCACAATGACGCAAATGTTCTTTGTATGGGTGCAAGAGTGCTCGGTGCAGGACTTGCAATAGAAATGGTTGACGCCTTTTTAAATACCGAGTTTGAGGGTGGAAGACATCAAACAAGAGTTGATCAGATAATGGCAATTGAAGCCGGCGAAAAGCTTTACTGATTTATAAATAAAAACCGCTGATGATTTTAAATCGTCAGCGGTTTTTTGTATGTAATTGTTATGACCACTTGAGAGCCTTTATTGAAAAGCCGAGAGAGGGGTCGAGTCTGTTTTTCTGAACTATTGCAACAACCCTTGAAACACCCTTAGCACCTTTAACATCGCCTGTAATTTTATAAAAATTATTGTTTCCTAAATCTTCAATATCCGTAATTGTTACAGACTGCTTCTTTTCCGGATAAGAGCTTACGGTAAAGGTGTCATTGCTCTTATCATATAGAATAGGGGAGTCCTCAACGCCGTTACACTTGGTTTTAAAGTTAACTACTGTCTGTCCGTAGAACTTGAAAAGGTTCAAAACTACCGGACTTGCAGGATAAATACCGTCGCTTCCGCCGTTGTGCTGAGCCATCCATACTGCTGTGTAAACCGCAGTTTCAATGGGAACACCGTCTGAGTTTTCATAGCTTTTAGTATATAAATATGGAACCTCAAGCATATTGCTTATTGTTTGCTGGTCAGCGGCAGAAAAGCTTACGGGAGTGCCTTTGTCTGATGTCTTGGGTACAACCTCGCTTCCGTCAAATTTTGTTGTTTGACTGTCCTTTGTAAGATCAATATTCTTTTTGGTTGTAGCCGTAGCCTTTTCTGTTGTGGTTGTTTGTGTTGAATTAGAAGTAATCGGCTTGGTTGTAGTTTGCTTTTTAGTTGTAGTCTGCTTTGCTTTTACTGTGACGGGATTACCTTTTTTATCAGTAATCTCCTTGCCCGATTCATCAATTTTTTGGGCATATACATTTCCTTTTTTATCCTTTTTATAAACAACGGCAACCTCGGTTGTAACCTTATTACCGTCTTCGTCGGTTACTGTTTCCGTTTCAAATCCGTATTCGGAGTTATCTGCCGCTTCAAGACCTTCTGTGCTTGAAGTATCAGCACCTGAAGTGTCCTCTGTTTCATTTTTTGTTGCACAAGCGGTAAATATTATTGAAATAAGAACCATAACACTAATAAAAATTAAAATGCTTTTTCTCAAATTAAACACCTCTTAAACCCCATCGCATTGTTTTGCAAAATAAATTATATATTTTAAGACTTGATTTGTAAATAGAATTTATTAAATATGAACAAATTTTTAACTCATTGTTCACACTATCTACATTATTTATACTAATATTTATATAATAATAGGATTGCAAAATAAAAACAAAAGCGGGTGATTGCTTGAAAAATTCACAACGAATAGCATTTTGCTCAATAGTAACCGCACTTTCGGTAGTCTTGCTGTTTTTGGGCGGTATAACCTTTGTACTTGCATATGCAATGCCGATGCTTGTGGGATTGCTGATGATAATGCTTTCTTCAACCTTCGGTGCTTCTTCGGCTTGGATTACATATGCCGCAGTTTCCGGATTGTCATTCATTCTTGTTAATGATAAGGAATGTATGCTGATGTATGTTATGTTTTTCGGATATTATCCTATTATAAAGCCGTATGTTGATAAAATCAAAATTAAGCCTGTCCGTATTTTATTAAAGCTTGCTGTGTTTAATGCAATGCTTGCGATTTGTCAGCTTATACTTGTTTATGTTTTTTCAATTCCTTTTCTTGACGAGGGTGTGGGAAAATGGTTTATCGCAGTATTTGCTTTTTTGATGAATTTGCTTTTTCTTGTTTACGATCGACTGATATCATCTGTTACTGTATTGTATAAAAGGAAAATAGAAAAAAGAATTAAGAAGATTTTTAAATAACATTGAAATGAAAACCGCTTGAATTTAATTCAAGCGGTTTTTGTTTATTCTGTCTTTAACTTGTTGACCATCATTCGTGCAACCTTGTATATATCACCGCAGCCGAGCGTTATAACCAAATCACCCTCCTTGGCATTTGCAGTAACATAATCACAAATTTCCTCAAAGGTATCAAGCTGTATGCTGTTTGGCACCTTGTCGGCAAGGTCCTTTGCTTTAATTCCGATTGTATTTACCTCTCTGCTTCCCATGATTTCAGATATGACGCATTTATCGGGGATTTGCAAAACCCTTGCAAAGTCATCAAGCAAAAGCGATGTTCTTGTATAGGTAAAAGGCTGATGTATTGCCCAAACATTTTTATATCCCATTTTCATAGCTGCTTCAAGAGTTACCTTTAATTCGGCAGGGTGGTGTGCATAGTCATCGGCAAAGGTTATGCCCTTGTAGGTTCCAAGAAGCTCAAATCTTCTGCCCGCACCCTTAAATGCCTTTAAGCCCTTGCAAATGCTTTCTACATCGGCTTTGCTTTCGTATGCGGCAACAAATGCACAAAGAGAATTAAGAATATTGTGCTCGCCGGGAACGGAAAGCTCAACCCTTGTAACGAATTCATCGTTGTGGTAAACATCGTAGGAGGAGTGAAAGCCGCCGGGAACATCAATATTTCTTGCAGTCCATTCACAGCCGTCGCTCCTGCCAATGCTTATAAGCCTTTTGCCCTCAATGCCCTTGAGAGTGTCAACGGTGTTTTCGTCGTCACCGTTATATATAATCGTTTTTGTGGTTTTCTCTGCAAATTCTCTAAACGCTTTTTTAATGTTGTCAAGGTTTTTGAAAAAGTCAAGATGGTCCTCGTCAATATTGAGAATAACTGCGATATCCGGATTCATTTTTAAAAATGTGTTGTTAAATTCACAGCTTTCGCAAACAAAATTCTGACTTTTTCCATATCTTCCGTATGCGTCAATAGCAGGTAGCTTTCCGCCGATAACGGCACTCGGGTCAAGACCGGCCTCAAGCAAAGCCTGTGTCAGCATTGAGCTTGTGGTTGTTTTTCCGTGAGTACCGCAAACACCGATGCAGTTTGAAAAAATTCTGCTCATTGCGCCCAAAAGCTCCGCTCTTTCAAAGCACGGAAAATGCTCTTTTGCGTATTCAAGCTCCTCGTTTCCTGCCAAGATGGCATTTGTGTAGATTACAAGCTCAATATCGTCGGTAAGATTTTCTTTAACCTGACCGAGAAAGACCCTTGCACCCTCTTTTTCTATTCTTCTGAAGGTTTCTGTATCATTATTGTCGGAGCCCGAAAGCTCGTATCCGAGAGAAATAAGTATTTCCGCAAGCGGACACATTCCCGAACCGCCTATTCCGATAAAATGAATTCTTTTTACTTTTTTCAATATATCATCTATGGTCATAAGAGTTACCTCCGTTAGTTGTCTTCATAATATTATACAACCTTTTGCAAAAAAAATAAACACCTTATTATCATTAACTAATATTTTTTTATCTCATATTATATAAAAAGACCTTATGGGAGTGTTATTGTGAAATTTAAAGTGTTTTGTATTCCGTATACGGAAGATGAAAGAATGATATATGCAGGCGAATATCTTATATCAAAGGGATATGAGAGTGTGGAAAGTGCCGAAAAAGCAGATTTTGTTGTTTTGCCCATACCTGTTAAAAATTATATGCTTGAGGGGATTGAGGGTAAAACAGTATTTTATGGCTGTGGTAATTATGACGGCTATGACTATAACAAAAACGAAGCCTTTTTGCTTCAAAATGCTTTTTTTACAAGCGAGGGGGCAATAGCTCTTTTTAAAGAAAACTGCGATATTTCAATTTATAATGCAAAAATCCTTATAGTCGGATATGGCAGAATTGCTCAGTCGCTTCATAAGGCTCTTAATGCACTCGGTGCAGATGTAACGGTGTGCTCTCGAAGTGACGAAAGCAGGGTGCTTGCCAAAAAAAACGGTGCACGGTGTATAGGCTTTGATGAGCTTGATAGAGAAGGCTCCTATGACGCCGTATTTAATACCGTACCTGCCGTTGTGTTCACAAAAAAGGAAATTGACGCTTTTGACAGTAATACAGTATATTTTGAGCTTGCTTCATTTCCGGGCGGAATTGATATGCACTATGCAAAGCACAAAAAAATAAGGCTTGTTGACGGCAGAGGACTTCCGTCAAGGTATTCAAAAAAATCTGCCGGAACACTTATAGGAAAGACAGTTGACGAAATGATAAAGGGGGGACTGATTTGAATATAGGGTATTGTCTTACAGGCTCTTTTTGCACATTTGAAAAATCTCTCAATGCTCTTGAAGAGCTTGTAAAGCGCGGACATAATGTTACTCCTGTAATGAGTGAAACCGCATATTCGACGGACACAAGATTCGGCGATGCGGTTGATATACAAAATAAGCTTATTGAAATAACAGGTAACAGTATTATTCATACAATTGAGCAGGCTGAGCCGATCGGACCGAAAAAGATGTTTGATGTGCTTGCAATAGTTCCCTGCACGGGTAACACACTTGCAAAGCTTGCAAACGGCATTACCGACACATCGGTAACAATGGCGGCAAAGAGCCATATCAGAAACAGCAGACCTGTTGTTATCGGCGTTTCAACAAACGATGCACTCGGTGCGGCGGCAAAGAACATTGGTGCACTTTTAAACTATAAAAACTATTATTTTGTTCCTTTTGGTATGGATAACTGCATTATGAAGCCAAAGTCAATGGTTTGTGATTTTTCTCAGGTATGCACAGCGATTGAGCAGGCAAATGAAGGTAAAGAAATAATGAAGAAAATATATTGACTTTTCATTCTACATTCTGTATATTATAGCTATGGCAATGTGCCAAATCGGGTTAAAATGAGGATGTGTATATTGGAAAAGTTAATTGACCTTAAGAATATCACCGTTAAATACGGCGATAATGTTGTGCTTGATAAATTGAATCTTTATATAAACAAAAAAGAGTTTATAACGCTGCTTGGACCTTCCGGCTGTGGAAAGACCACTACTCTCAGATGTATTGCAGGCTTTATTGAGCCTGACGAGGGCGAAATCGTGTTTGAGGGTAAGGTGATTAACAATCTTCCTGCCTATAAGCGAAGGGTCAACACTATCTTTCAGCGTTATGCTCTTTTTTCGCATTTAAATGTGTATGAAAATATTGCATTCGGGCTTCAAATACAAAAAAAGCCTAAGGATGAAATAAGAAAAACGGTTGCTCAAATGCTTGAGCTTGTAAATCTCAAGGGCTTTGAGCAGAGAAGAATAGACTCACTTTCGGGCGGTCAGCAGCAGAGAGTTGCCATTGCAAGAGCGCTTGCAAATAATCCGCACGTTCTTTTGCTTGACGAGCCTCTTGGCGCACTTGATTTAAAGCTGAGAAAGGATATGCAGACCGAGCTAAAGGCAATACAAAAAAGGCTTGGAATAACCTTTATCTATGTTACTCACGACCAGGAGGAAGCGCTCTCTATGTCTGATACCGTTGTTGTTATGGACAAGGGTAAAATTCAACAAATAGGCACTCCCGAGGATATTTATAACGAGCCGGTGAATGCATTTGTTGCCGACTTTATAGGTGAGTCAAATATTGTTGACGCAGTTATGATAAAGGACTATCTTGTTTCCTTTGGCGGCGTAACCTTTGAATGTCTTGACTCCGGCTTTGGCGAAAATGCTTTTGTTGAAGCTGTTGTAAGACCTGAGGATATCAAGATTGTTAAAAAAGGAAGCAAGGCTTCTCTTCCCGGCAGAATTACAAGTGTAACCTTTAAGGGCGTTCACTTTGAAATACTTGTTGATGTTGCAGGCTTTATATGGATGATTCAGACCACCGAGCATCATAAGGTCGGTGAAGAAATCGGTATGTATATAGAGCCTGATGCAATTCACATTATGAACAGAAGTGAATACAGCGGTGAATTCGGCGACTATTCATATTTTTCCGACGAAATGGAGCATATTTCAGACGCTTCATATAATTGGGAGGAAGAAGATGAGGAGTAGGTTTTCTGCAAGGCTTCTTGATAAGCCGTATCTTGTGTGGACTGTGCTGTTTATTGTCGCTCCGCTTCTTATGGTTGTTTACTATTCCCTTACAGACAGAAGCGGTGCCTTTTCTCTTGATAGTATTAGTCAGATTTCATCATATATCCCCACTATTCTGCTTTCTGTTTTGTATGGTATTGTTGCAACGGCTATTTGTCTTGTAATCGGATTTCCGTTTGCTTATATTTTTTCCAAGTTCAGCAAAAGAAGACAGCAGACGATGGTGCTTCTTGTAATGCTTCCTATGTGGATGAATTTTTTAATTAGAACATATAGCCTGATGACTATTTTAGGGGACTCGGGTATCATCAATACTGTTCTTGAAGCAATAGGGCTTAATCCGATTAAGATGATAAATACAGGCGGTGCAGTCATTTTGGGAATGGTATATAACTTTTTGCCCTATATGATTTTGCCCATTTATTCGGTTTTGTCAAAGATGGACAACTCTCTTGTTGAGGCGGCACAGGACTTGGGCGCCAACAGAATACAGATAATGAAAAGAGTTATTTTTCCGCTTTCAATGCCTGGTGTACTCAGCGGAATAACTATGGTATTTGTTCCGTGCGTTTCTACATTCTATATCACACAAAAGCTCGGCGGCGGACAGGTTGTTCTTATCGGTGATGTCATTGAAACACAGTTTCAAAGCGCCAATAACTATAATCTCGGTGCGGCACTTTCGCTCGTTTTGATGGTGCTTATACTTATCTGTCTTGGCGTAATGAATTATTTTGGCGCAGATGATGAAAATGACGGAGGTGTTTTGATATGAAAAAAAGGACCTCTCTTATTTCAAAGCTCTATATTGCTTTGATATTTGTGTTTTTGTATGCACCGATTGCGGTAATGATGCTGTTTTCATTTAACTCAACAACAAGCACCTATACCCTGAGCGGCTTTTCTACTCATTGGTACAGCGTTATGTTTAAGGATGCAAACGCTATGCAGGCACTCAAAAATTCTGTTTTGCTTGCTGTATGCACGGCATTGTGCGCCGTTGTATTGGGAATTCTTGCGGCTGTCGGTCTTTTTAACTCAAAAAACAAGCTTTATAAAAGAGCAATGATGACTGCGACTAATATTCCTATGATGAACCCCGAGATAGTCACGGGTATTGCAATGATGCTTTTATTTGTATTTGCAGGAACGCTTGTCAGAAAAAGTGATGTTCTCGGCTTTTGGACCTTGCTCATTGCTCATATAACCTTTGCACTCCCTTATGTAATACTTAATGTTTTGCCTAAGCTCAGGCAGTTTGATATTCATGTTTATGAAGCGGCAATTGACTTGGGCTGTAAGCCTGTAAGCGCATTTTTTAAGGTGGTTATGCCCGAAATATTCAGCGGTATTATTACAGGCTGCGTTATGAGCTTTACTCTCTCGCTTGATGATTTCATAATCAGCTATTTTACAAACGGACCGAGCTTTCAGACTCTTCCGATTTATATTTTCTCTATGACAAAGAAGAGAGTTAAGCCGGATATGTTTGCACTTTCAACGCTTATGTTTGTAGCAATTCTTGTTCTTCTTATACTTATGAATATTGCTCAAAACCGAGCAGACAGCAAGGGTAAGAGTGAAGCGAAATGAAAAGGATTGTTTTATCACTTTTAGCCTTTGCTTTACTGCTTACAGCCTTTCCTGTTACGGCACAGGCTGAGGATAAGTATTTTGACGAAGAGCAAATTAGCTATTATAAAAATCTCGGTCTGCAGGGTACTACCGTAAATGTTTATAACTGGGGAGAATATATCTCTGACGGAAGCGAGGGCTCAATGGATGTAGTATCCGAATTTGAACGCCTTACAGGCTGTAAGGTTAATTATACTAATTTTGAGTCTAATGAGAATATGTATTCAAAGCTTACGGGAGGTGGAGTGTCATATGATGTGATAATTCCCAGCGACTATATGATAGACAGACTCATTGATGAGGATATGCTTTTAGAGCTCGATTACAGTAATATCCCCAATATGAAATATATCAGCAAGGACTGTCTTAATCTGTTTTATGATCCCGAGCAAAAATATTCTGTGTGCTACAATGTCGGTACTACTGTTATGATATATAATAAGCAGTATTTTGACGAGGCACCGGACAGCTGGAGCGTTTTGTGGGATGAGCAGTATAAGGACAAGGTTCTTATGTTTAATAATCCCCGTGATTCCTTTGCAATTGCTCAGGCAATGCTTAATCAGGACTTTAACTCAACAAGAGAGCAGGATTGGGTGGATTGTGCCGAGCTTCTTGCAAAGCAAAAGGATGCCGTAAATCCCGTTTATGTTATGGACGAGGTTTTCAACCTTATGGAAAGCGGTGAGTATGCACTTGCCGTTTACTATGCGGGCGACTATCTGCTTATGGTTGAAAATAACGAGGATTTGGACTACTGCTTTCCAAAAGAGGGAGTAAATGCGTTTTACGATGCAATGTGTATTCCGAAGTGCTCAAAGAACAAGGCGGGTGCCGAAGCATTTATCAATTTTATGCATGAGCCTCAGGTTGCCTTTGAAAACACGGAATATATCTATTACCGTTCTGCAAATGTAACTGTTGAAGAAAACGAGGACAGCTCTCTTTATGGCAGAGAGGTTATATATCCTGAAAATATCAAAACTCAGTACTTTAAAAATCTGCCTCAAAACATAATCGAGCTTGAGAATAATCTGTGGACTCAGATTAAAAGCGGTAAGCTTTCATCAGACAGTGAAAAGCAGGACAGAAATATTTATATCACCTGTGCCGTTCTTCTCGGTGCAGTTGCAGTTGTTTGTTCGATTAAGGCAGTCGGAAATTCAAGAAAGAAAAAAGAGCAGGATTTGAGTGATTTATATTGATTAAGTGTGCAATATTTGATTTAGACGGAACCCTTGTAAATACTGCCGACGATTTGGGCAGAGCAGCAGGGTATGTCCTTGAGCAGTTTGGCAGAGAGGATAAGTGGAGCAGGGAGGATTACATATCCTTTGTTGGAAACGGTGCAAAAAAGCTCCTTGAAAGAGCCTTTGAGGGAGAACTAAACGAGCAACAGTTGTGCAAAGCCCTTGATATTTTTAAGATTAAGTATAACGAAATTCTCCTTGATAACGCTTATGTTTATGATGGAGTTAAAGAACAGCTTGATATAATCAAAAGTAAAGGGGTTAGGCTTGCAGTTGTTACTAACAAGCCTCACGAATCCGCTGTTAAAATGGTAGAAGCCTTTTTTTCAAAGGGATATTTCGACCTTATTACAGGTGCTGACGAGAAGGTCGCAAAAAAGCCTGACCCGTATACAACAATTCAAACCTTAAATAAGCTCGGTGTTTCTCCAAACGATGCAATTTTCTTCGGTGACAGCGATGTTGATGTATTTACCGCAAAGAACGCAGGGGTAGAAAGTGTCGGCTGTTCGTGGGGCTTTAGAAGCTTTGAATGTCTTATGACAGCGGCTCCGTCTGTTATTATTGATAAGCCCGAATATATATCAAAACTTTTTTAAAAAAAGTGTTGACAAACATTGTCACTTCTGCTATAATTCATATCGTTGACGCGAGAGTGGCGGAATCGGCAGACGCGCACGTTTGAGGGGCGTGTGGGGCGACTCGTACGGGTTCAAGTCCCGTCTCTCGCACCAAAAAAGCGAAGTACCCATTTGGGTATTTCGCTTTTTCATTGTTATAACGGGACTTGAAACGAACTCCAAATTTGCCGTGCAATGCCTTGCTGGGCAAATTTGGGAGAACAGTCCAGTGGACTGTTCGATAGTTGAGAAGAAAGTCCCGTCTCTTACTTTTAAACAGAAATTTAAAGCAACAAATGTCAATTCAGATATTTGTTGCTTTTTCTATTGCCTTTTTCGTCATAAGCGTGTAAAATATAACCTATAATTTAGAGAGGTTATTGTTATGGTATATAATAATGTTTTAGAAGCTATAGGTCACACACCTATGATAAGGCTTAACAAAATGGTTGATGAGGACAGCGCACAGATACTTGTTAAATTTGAGGGGCTTAATGTCGGTGGTTCAATTAAAACAAGAACTGCATTCAATATGATTTGCGACGCTGAGGAAAAAGGTTATATCAACGAAAATACCATTATTGTTGAGCCAACAAGCGGAAATCAGGGCATAGGTCTTGCACTTGTAGGTGCTGTTAAGGGATATGAAACAATTATCATTATGCCTGACTCCGTAAGTATGGAAAGACGGCTTCTTGTTGAGCATTACGGTGCAAAGGTGATTCTTATTCACGATGCCGGCAATATCGGTGACTGCATTGAGGAATGCCTTAATACAGCACTCAGAATGAGAGAGGAAAACCCGAATGTATATATTCCTCAGCAGTTTGAAAATCCTGCAAACCCTATGGTTCATCGTCATCACACAGGGCTTGAAATTCTTGAGCAGGTTGCAGGAAAAATTGACGGCTTTTGCTCGGGTATAGGCACAGGCGGTACTATTACGGGCATCGGCGAGGTGCTCAAGGCACAAAATCCCGATATTACAATTTGGGCGGTTGAGCCTGAAAATGCCGCAATTCTTGCCGGAGGTACTGTTGGTACTCATAATCAAATGGGTATCGGCGACGGTGTAATTCCCGAAATTCTTAATCAAAGGATTTACGAGGACATTTGCATCATCACCGACGACGAGGCTATTCAAACATCAAAGGACCTTGCAAGGCTTGAGGGACTTATGTGCGGTATCAGCAGCGGTACAAATGTTGCAGCCGCAAAAAAGCTTGCAAAAAAGCTCGGTAAAGGTAAAACCGTTGTTACTGTCCTTCCCGACACGGCTGAAAGATATTTCTCTACACCGCTTTTTGAGAATGATTGAGGTGGCAAAATGATACTCAGAACACCTGAATTTTACAAGGATTTTAAATGTATTGCCGGTGACTGCCCCGATTCCTGCTGTCAGGGGTGGGAGGTTGATGCAGACGAAAAATCTCTTGAATACTATAAAACTCTGTCGGGCGAAATAAGACAACGCATTGACAGCGTGCTTGATAAGGATGAGTTTGGCAATACTATCTTTCGCCTTGCAGAAAAGAAGCGCTGTCCCTTTTTAAACAGCAAAAATCTTTGCGATATGCACATTGCAATAGGCGGTGAGCATACACCCTATACCTGCCGTATGTTTCCGAGATTTATCAACAATTACGGCGCAACAAGAGAAATGGGAGTTTCCTTTTCCTGCCCCGTTGCTTGTGATATGATGTTTAATCTCAAGGAGCCTATGTCGTTTTGCGATGAAATAAACGATTTGCCTCCCGAGCTTAATGAGATTGACGCACAGACATATTTTTATCTTGTTAAAGCAAGAAAAAATGCCTTTTCAATAGCACAGGACAGAAGTTTGGAAATCAAGGACAGACTGATAAAGCTTCTTGATTTTGCCTGCGATGTTCAAAAGGATTTGGAGGAATATGCCGAGGGTGGCGATGAAATACCGTTTTTTGATGTTTTCAAAAATCCCGAGCTGATAAATCCCGAGTGGACACAAAGGGTTGATAACGGTACTGTTAAGCCTGTTTCAAATGAGATTTTCAATGAAAATATTTTGTCCTATTTTATTTTCAAATATTTTCTTGAGGCGGTTTATGATTACGATGTGCTTTCGAAAATAAAAATGGCAGTAATTGGTGTGCTCATTGTTACATACTTTGGTGAGGACAGCTGGACGATTCACCTTTGGAGTAAGGAAACCGAGCACTCTCAATACAATATGGACAGATACAAAAAGCTGCTCAAATCAGCAGACTGCTTAAAGGTCAGCGAGCTTAAAAGGCTTATAGAAATTTAAAAAAGTCTCCCAAGCGGGAGACTTTTTTGTTTGCTATTTATATATTCTCGGTATTCTCGGATTAACCATAAGCGGTGAAATGTCAACCGAAGCCGTATCGCCGACCTTTACATCACTTCCTGTAATATCTACTGCTGTGTGTGAAAGTCCTATTTCACCGATAACGCTATACATTCTGCCGTCAATTTTTACATACATCTGCGTTTTCTTTAAGTACCTTTTAAGCTGTGATAAAACCGAGTGTAAATCTGCAATTTCCTTTTCCTTTGTGAGTCCAAATCCGTCATAATGACCTATAGGAACGATTGCTATTTTCGTTTCTCGCTTGGTTTTATATAAGCCGTTATATCCGATGGAATAACCGGCAGGCACGGTCTTTGTTTCAATAACCTCTGCTTCAAGTGAGCCGAGTCTGTTGAGCCTTGTTTTGCTTCTTGTAATAACTCTGCCCGTAAATGCCGAGCCGATTCTCACGCTGTCAAGGCAAACATCCTCAACATTTAAAAGAGCAGGGGAGTTTGCGGCGTGAATAATGCCTACCTTTTTTCCTGCCTTTTCAATCTGCTTTATTGTGTCCTTAAAAAGCTCAAGCTGTGTCCTTGTAAGCTCTGTATTTGTAAAGGCAGACGAAAAATGCGTGTAAGCGCCGATAAATTCAAGGCTCTCATAATCGTAGCATTTTATTGCGTCCTCAACCTGACTCGGCATAAAGCCGTATCTTCCCATACCTGTGTCTATTTTTAAATAGCACCTTGTTGTTACTCCAAGCTCCTTTGAAACTCTGTTCATAACCTCGGCACTGTTTAGCGAGCCGATGGTTGCAATACAGCCGTTTTGTGCGATAATCCTTGCTTCATTTTCAATTCCTGTTGAACGCATAACAAAAATGTCCTCGTCATCAAGAACCTCTTTTAAAACAGGAATATCGTCAACCTCGGTTACGGCAAAGGTCTTTATTCCGTTGTCCTTCAAAATATTTGCAAATTCACAAATACCGAAGCCGTAGCCGTTGCCCTTAACGACTCCTATAACGGGAACACCTGCTTTTTCCTTTATTAAAGAAATGTTTTCTTCAAGTAGCTTTTTGTCAATTATATATCTGCTCATTTTGTTTTCCTATCTGATTTTTTCAAGTACCTTAGTAGCAATGTTATATAAATTGTATACGGGCTTGTTTATTACATAATCAAATTCACCGACAAATTCCTTCATATATCCGCCGAAGCCGTGCTTAAATCTCCAAAGTCCGTAATGCGGATTGTCGGGGTTTTGGCAGTCGCCCGAAATACCGCCGAAATCGTACACCTTGCAGCCGCACTCCATACCCCATTGCATCATTGCCCACTGCAAAGCATAGTTTGGATAAACATTTCTGTGAGCGTTAGATGAGGCACCGTACTGATACTTCATAACATTCTGCCCCCACTTAATAGCAAGAGTACCTGCTATTGCTTCGCCGTTATAATATGCCATATAAAGCCTTGCGTCGTCGGTCATACAGTCGAGTATCTTTTCAAAATATTCCTTGGGTCTTGTTGAAAAACCGTCTCTTTCTCCTGTTTCATTCATTATCCTAATGAAATCAATGAGTGCCTCCTTACCGCAGATTTTAACCTCAACTCCTTTTTTAGGCGCTTTTCTTATTCTGTTTCTGTAATCGGATTTAAAGGTGAGCATAAGCTCGTCCTCGTTCATACCGTTATAGTCAAAGCAGTAAACAAATCTCGGCTGAACATTTTCAAAATCCATACAGCCGGGATTAAGCTCTGTAAATCCCTTGCTGATAAGATGATTTTTAAATTCCTTGTTTTCAATCACAATCTCGGGGTCTATTTTCAGGCAGTATGCCTTATATTCCTTGCCAAGCTCAAGCAGTCCCTCAAATAGCTCGTCAAAGGTGTCAAAGTCGTTTTCGTCACACACAAAACCGCGGCAGCAGTACATAAGTGAATATTTAATTACGGGAATTGAACGGATTAAAACAGAGGCGGAGCCTTTTATTTCGCCGTTTTTATCCTTGAGCATAATTGCCTCAAATTTCCACGCACTTTTAACCCTTGCCCATTTTGATGAATGCTGAAAAAGTCCCTTAGGATGCCTTTTTATAAAATCCTCGTATTCGTTAATGTTTTCGCTGTTTACTCGAACTATCATTTGCAATTACTCCAAAATAAGTTGTTTTTACTAATTATACCAAAATAATAACAGTTTGTCTATATCTGTGTCGGTTGACTTTTTTATAAATATAGTTTACTATATAAATAATAAAATATTATTTTAAGGGGTAAAATTATGGAAAAATTCAGGTGGGAGGATCCCTCCATTTTTAAAATCAATAAGGAAAACGGGCATACCTTGATGCTTCCTTATGACAGCGAAGAGGAGGCACTTTCCGCTGAGGATTGCAAATATAAGCAGTCGCTTAACGGAATGTGGAAATTCTATTGGCAAAGAGGACTCAAAAATCAACCCGAAAAATTTGAGCTTACATCATTTGACGATTCACATTGGGACGAGATAAAGGTTCCGTCCGTATGGCAGACTGAGGGCTATTCCGTGCCTTACTATTATGCAAGCACATTTCCCAAGGCTTTTTCAAGAAGCAAGGCGAAAATTCCTTCAATTGACCATAATATGCAGGAAATAGGCTTTTACAGAAAGAAATTTGTTCTTGATGAAGCGTTTGACGGCAGGGAGATATTCCTTCATTTCGGTGCCGCAAAGGCTGCGCTTGAGCTGTATGTTAACGGCGAGTTTGCCGGCTATTCGCAGGGCTCAATGACACCTCACGAATTCAATGTAACAAAGCTGCTTGTTAAGGGCGAAAATACCGTTTGTGTAAAGCTTTACCGTTACTGTGACGGCTCATATCTTGAGGATCAGGATATGTGGTGGCTTTGCGGAATTTACCGCGAGGTTTATCTTTACGCCGAAACAAAGCTTTGCCTTCGTGACTTTTACATAAAAACAGATTTTGATGTTGATTACAAGGATTCCGATGTAACTCTTGAAATGTACCTTGAAAACTATGCAAACATCACAGGCATAGCAAATATCAGTGCAAAGCTTATTTCAAAGACAGGTAAGGAAATACCTCTCGGCGAGGAGCAAAGAAAGCTAACAGGAGGCAAAGAAAGGATTACCTTTAACACTACTGTTAAATCACCTAAAAAGTGGTCGGCAGAGGAGCCTAATCTCTACACTCTTGTAATGACTGTATCTAAGGACGGCGAAGCAGTTGTAGTCAAGACCTTCCAAGTAGGCTTTAAAAAGGTTGAAATTAAGGGCGAAAAGATTTATTTCAACGGTATGCCTCTTATGGTAAAGGGTGTTAACCGCCACGATTTTGACTGTGACTGCGGTTGGGCAGTGCCGAGAGAAAGATATACTCAGGACCTTGATATTATGAAGCAGAATAATATCAATGCAATACGCACCTCTCATTATCCCGACGACCCGTATTTTTACGATATGTGTAATATGTACGGCTTTTATGTTATGGATGAGTGCGAGCTTGAAACACACGGTGTAAGAAGAAAGGGCGTTCCCGGCTCTAATCCCGTATGGACTGACGCTGTTGTTGACAGAATGGAAAGAATGGTGCTCAGGGACAGAAACTACCCGTGTATCTTTATGTGGTCACTTGGCAACGAGGCGGGCGACGGCGATAACTTTATGGAAATGAAAAAGGCCGCTTTGAAGCTTGACGATACAAGGCAGTTTCATTATGAGGGTGATTTCGACCTTAAAAAGAGTGATGTTATCTCCCGTATGTATCCGACAAAGGATATAATGGAAAAGCTTGGAAACAAGCAGGCAATAACCATTTCGCTTTACGATAATATTGCCAATCAGCTCGCTGCGGACAGTAAGCCGATTTCTCCCGAAATGTACGAGGGCAAGCCCATTCTTTTGTGCGAATATGCTCACAGTATGGAAAATTCCCTCGGAAATTTCCAAGAATATATTGACGATTTTGAAAAATACGACAATATGTGCGGAGGCTTTATTTGGGATTTTGTTGACCAGGCACTTCATGTTAAGGATGAAAACGGCAACGATAATTATCTTTACGGAACAGACTTTCAGGGAATGGAGCCTCATAAGCTGATTGATATTCCCAATACCACTGCGATGACGGGCAGTAATGTTTATTTCTGTGCAAACGGAATTATCGGTGCAGACAGACAGCCTCACCCACAGATTTGGGAGGTAAAAAAGGGATATCAGAATATAAGCATTGAGGATTTTGATATCAAGGCAGGTAAGCTGAGAGTTAAAAATAAGTTCCTTTTCACAAACACCTCATCGTTTAAGTGCAAATGGGAGGTCAAGGCAGAGGGCGAGCTAATAGATAGCGGAGAGCTTGACAAGGTGGAATGTCAGCCTCTTAGCGAAACCTTTATAACAGTATCGTACAGCCTTGACAAAATTCCGCAGGATAAAGAGGTTGTTCTTACGGTTTCTTTCTTTACAAAGAAAAAGACCTTAGGCTTAAAGAGTAATTTTGAAATTGCTTGGGATCAGTTTATATTAAATGAGGTTGAGCAACCCGAAGAGCCCGAGTGCTCAGGTGAGCTTGATTTTACTGCCGACGGCAGAGGCGTTGTTATAGAAAATAAAAAAGTGCATGTTGAAATAGATGATGGCAAGGTTATAAGCTATGCAATAGACGGAAAAGAGCTTCTTTGTGCACCTCTTATGCCAAACTATTTCAGAGCACTTACGGATAATGATATTGATTTTCTTAACTTTACTCCGCAATGGGCGAAGTTCCATCCGTTTTATGCTTGGCAAAGGGCTACCAAGCACACTAAGTCAATTAAGACAGAGGTTATTAAGGCTGAAAATTCCGTTGATGTGCATATTGCTCTTTCCACAAACGGACTGAAAAATTCCGTTGCAACCTATAAGGTGTATCCCGACGGCAGACTTTATGTATTCCATTCTGCTGTTGCGGGAAAAAATATGCTCAGATTCGGTTATCAAATGACGCTTGACAAATCAATGGAATATGTTGAGTGGTATGGCAGAGGTCCGCAGGCAACCTATATTGACAGAAAACGCGGTGCCAAGATTGATAAATATAAGTCAACGGTAACAGACCTTGAATACCGCTATATGCGTCCTCAGGAGTCATCAAACCGCGCTGATGTCAGATACTTTACGATTACCGATAAGAAGGGCAACGGAATAAGAGTCGACAGCTACTTTGATAATCCGATTAACTTCTCAGCTTATCATTACACAACAGACGGTCTTGAAAGGGCTACTCACATCAATGATATACCTTACGAGGATATCACTACCGTAAATATCGACCACAGACAGCTCGGTGTCGGCGGTGACTTGCCGGGACAGGCGTTTGTCCGTGAGCCATATACAATGCCTAAGGGCACAAAATACGAGTATTCCTTTATGATTACTCCTATATTTAAAAAGTAATGAAAAGGGTATTCGCCTTTATAGGCTTTTCATCGGCGTTAACGCTTTTGATTTTGAATACTTTACCTTTTCGCTTTGCCGGATATTTACTGTTATCAGCAGTGATACTTTTTTCAGTATCACTGCTGATAAAAAATTTTAGAGACGGTATGGTAATACCTATTGTTCTGGGCGCTGTGATATTTTCGGCGTGTGCATTTATTTTTACCGTGCAAAATACTGTTGTGCCTCAACAGGCTCTTGACGGTGAAGCCGTGTATGCTGAGCTTCAAATTGTTGATATACCACAGAAAACAGATTACGGCTATAATTATACCGTTAAGACAAAATCCATCGACAGACAGGGCAGTGTGCAGAATATAAAGCTTCTTGTCAGCACGAAGAATAAACTTGAAGCAGATTACTATGATAACATATACGGCTGTCTTGAGCTTACCTCGGTTTCGCAAAACGGATTTGACTCTTACGGCAGGTTTGGCAACGGTATTTTTATGAGGGGTGTTCTTAGCAATGAACAGGTTGAGAAAAATCCCGAAAAGCCGTTTCATTATCATATACTAAAGCTTAGAGAAAAAATTAAGGATATTCTAACAGATGGCTTAAATAAAGACAGCGCAGGGCTCACACTTGCTTTTTTAACAGGAGATAAAAGTGAAATAAGCACCGATGTAATCAATAATATCAATGTGTGCGGTGCAACTCATATTATGGCGGTTTCGGGCTTTCATACCGCCGTTATTTGTATGGGGCTTTATATGCTGATGAAAAAGCTTGGCATCAATCTTTTACCTCGCTGTCTTATCACCGCTGTGACGGCATTGCTTTATATGGGAATTGCCGATTTTTCAAAATCTGTTGTCAGAGCAGTAATAATGCTGTTTATCTTTTTGATTTCTCGAATAATCAGTGATAAAAGCGATGCGCTTAATTCTCTTGGCTTTGCGGTATTTGTTATGTGCCTTAATCCGTTTGCGGTTACAGATCCGAGTGCGGTGCTGACAGTATGTGCTGTCATCGGGATAACCGTGATTTTCCCAAAGCTCAGAGTTAAAAGAAAATTCGGCAGGGTTATTGATTATGTTTTGGATTCTGTTGCAGTCAGCTTTTCTGTCCTGCTTTCGAGTATGCCTGCCGTGTGGCTCTTTTTTACACATATCAGTGTAATGGCTGTATTTTTAAATGTTGTTTTAATGCTTATTGCAGAGCTGGTAATATATTTTGCACTTGCTTTTCTTGTTGTGTATAAAATTCCGTTTATATCAAAAGCATTAGCATTTTTAGTTAATAATCTTACACACCTATTCATTAAAATAACGGAGTTTTGTGCAGGCAGACTTTCCTTTTTGTATATTGATTTTTCGAGTGAATATTTTGCAATGGCAATGGCGTTTATATTTCTTGTTATTGGCATTTCGCTGATTGCGTTTAAGGAGCTTCGATTAAAGGCGGTTACACTCTCTGCAATTATGCTTATGTTTACTGCAACAATGCTTTCGATGAGTGTTTCATTTAATACAACTCAGCTTACTGTTGACAAAACAGGCTGTGTTATTATCAGCAACAGCTATGAAGCCGTGATTATTGACGCAGACAGCAGTAAAGCATATTATGCTGTTAAAAACTGCCAAAACAGATTTAACAGCGAGAAGGTATATCTATTAGACTGTGATTACAATAACGAAAAACTTGCCGAGCTTTTTAACGGCGAGGTACTTGCAGTAAATTCAAATTCATCGTATAATTATTCAGGAGAGGATATAAGCTTTAAATCAAAGCAAAACGGTATAGATGTTTCTATATACGGCAAAAGGGTTTTTGTTACCGAGGATTATGTATTTTCTAACGGTTTTTGCGCATACAGAGGCATTTATTTTAAATTTTCAGAAAACAAGGATTATGAATTTATCTTTAAAAAGAATTCAAATATCCGAGTCAGGATGATTGATTATGGCTAAATTTACGGAAACCGAATTACGACAGCAGATTAAATCCAAGGAATTTTCAAATGCCTATCTAATTTACGGCGAGGAAGATTATCTCAAGGAATACTATGTATCTCAGCTTAAGGAGAAAATAGTTGACAAAACCTTTGAGTCATTTAATTTTCACAGCTTTGACGGAAAAAATACGGCACTTGATGATATTTTGAAGGATGCACAAATGCTTCCTATGATGAGCGAATATAATTTTGTTCTTGTGCGTGATTATCCGATAGAAAAGACAAAGTCGGATATTAAACTGCTTGAGGAGTATTTAACGGACTGTCCGGAAAGCACCGTGCTTGTTTTTTGGTATGATGCAATACCGGCTGACGAAAAAAACACAGGCTTTAAAAATGTAATTAAGCTTTTTGACAAATATGCCTGTGTTGTCAGGCTTGACAAAAGAAGCGAAAGTGATGTTGCAAAGCTTCTTGTAAACGGTGCAAAAAAACGAGGCTGCACGCTTGATGCGGCAAATGCCCGTTATTTGATTTCCGTTTCGGGAAATGATATGAAAACACTTTTGAATGAGCTTGACAAGCTCTCCTATTTTGTAAACGGGGGAGAAATAACAAAGGACATTATCGACAATATGGCAACCAAATGCCTTCAGGCAAGAATTTACGATTTGTCAAAATATGTTGTTTCGGGTAATTCCGACTTGGCATACAGCGTGCTTGACACCTTGTTTGCGATGAAGGAGGAGCCGGTTATAATCCTTTCTGTTATCAGCGGTGTGTATGTTGATATGTATAGGGTAAAATGTGCAAAAACGGCAGGCTTTGGCTATGATGATGTTGCAAAGTATTATAATTATAAGGGCAGGGAGTTTGCACTAAGAAACGCAACTCGTGACTGTGCTTCGTTAACTGAAAATCAGCTAAGGCGATCACTTGACGCAATAACCGATACGGATATTAAGCTTAAAAGCACGGCAGTTGATAAGAAATTACTTATTGAAGAGCTGATAGTTAAGCTTATTCTTATAGCAAAAGAGGTAAAATATGCTTAAAATAAAAGAGGCTGTAATTGTTGAGGGAAGATATGATAAGCTCAAGCTCTCAAACATTCTTGACACTCTTATAATTGAAACAAACGGCTTTGGAATATTTAAGGATAAAGAAAAAATGAATTTCATCAGGCGCCTTGCCGATGACAGAGGAATTATTATTCTTACCGATTCGGACCACAGCGGTTTTCAAATAAGAAATTATCTTGCTTCTTCGATAGATAAAAGCAAAATCAAGCATATCTATATACCCGATGTTTACGGCAAGGAAAGGCGAAAAAAAGAGCCTTCAAAGGAGGGCAAAATCGGTGTTGAGGGTATAAATTCCGAGCTTCTTTTAAGTCTTTTTGAAAAGGCTGATGTTGATGTTAAGACAGTTGAAAAGGATAATCCAATAACAAATTATGATTTGTTTTATCTCGGAATTTCCGGTGGCAGTAACTCTAAAACAAAAAAGGCTAAATTGTTGAAAAGACTTGATTTACCCGAATTTCTTTCAACCTCCTCGTTTTTGTCATATCTTAATTCTTCTATGACTAAAGATGAATTGTACTCAATTTGTAATAGTGATTTATAATAATTCAGCCGTCCTGCAAAAGCAAGACGGCTGTTTTAATGTTAGTTTAATTTTCCGAAATAAATATTTGTGATGTTTGCTCTGTACCGCAGGGGTGAGGCTTTGAGTATCCGAGATTATAAAGGTCTGTGCATTTGCATTCAAGCTCAAAAAGTCTTTTTCCGTTTTCATCAAGTCTGCTGATATCTGCATATCGGCTTATAATCGGTAATTTTGCACTTTTATTCATTTTGCTCAGAATTTCTCTGCCCGTTGAGTTAAAGCCTAAAATTCTAATGTAAGGAGCGTCAAATGCGTATTCCTTGGTTATGCCGAGATATGCTTTTAGAATAATTCTTCTTATTCTTGAGTGAGTGTATCTTTTAGTTTTTATGCTGTTATAAAGCTCATCAAGTGATAAAGAATTCTTTACGGCTTCAAAAATTCTGTTTTCAAGTCCTTCGGTAACATCATCGATATTTGAAAAATCCTCACGGCTCATTGTTCTTAGCCTTGCAAGAACAGCCTTTTCGCAGTTTTTAAGCGAGCAAATATCATCAAGGCTCATCTGACCTCTTATTGCCGATGCGCTGTATATCTCGTCATCGGTATCGTGTCCCTTGCCTATTCTTTTTATCGCCTTGCAGGGAAGAGCGGTGTGCTTAAGATATTCTATTGCGAGAATGTTGTTCGGATAATCAAGTATGTCGCTTGAAATAACATTTTTTCTGGCACTGGGATAGGATATACCTTTTTTCATTTCCTTAATTATTTTGTCTTTTTTATTTTCAATTTTCCTTGCCGTTGCTTTTAATTTTGGTATATCGTCACATTCTGCACCGAATGCAAGCATATCAACAACACCTGTTGCCTCCAAAATCTGCACGGAATATTTTGCAAAGCCCTCGGCAGACATTAGGGAATATATGCAGGGAAGCTCAATAACCAAATCCGCACCGTTTTCAATGGCGGCTTTTGTTCGGGTAAATTTATCACAAATCGCAAATTCGCCCCTTTGCACAAAATTACCGCTCATAACACATATTACAGTATTATCGGCTATGCTTTTATCGTTTTTTACCGTTTCAATCAGGTGCCTGTGCCCTTTATGAAAGGGATTAAATTCACAAATTATGCCTACACTCATAAAAAATCCTCAAAAGTTCTTGACAATAAGTTATTATATATATTATTATAATACTAAATAAATAATATAATTTCAATAATGTGGAGGAATAATTTTGAAAATACTTGTAATTAACTGCGGCAGTTCATCTCTCAAATATCAGTTAATGGATATGTCTGACGAATCTGTCCTCTGCAAAGGTGCAATCGAAAGAATCGGTCTTGAAATCAAAGGCGGAGAGGAAAATGTTATTGTCAAGATAGGCGACGATAAGTTTACCTATGACAAATATCTTCCTACTCATACAGATGCCTTCAACGAAGTAAAGTACATTCTTTCAGAAGGCGAGCATAAGGTAATTGACTCATTTGGCGAAATTGATGCAATAGGTCACCGTGTTGTTCAGGGCGGCGATAAATACACAAAGAGCGTGCTTATTACAGATGAGGTTGCCGATACTATTGATAAGCTTTCTCCTCTTGCACCGCTTCACAATCCTGCAAACCTTCAAGGATACAAGGCTTGTCTTGAGGTTGTCGGACCTGATGTTCCGCAGGTTGCTGTTTTTGATACTGCATTCCACAGCACAATGCCTCCTAAGGCATATATGTATGCTGTTCCTTATGAATATTACGAAAAATTCGGCGTTCGCCGTTACGGCTTCCACGGCACATCTCACAAATTTGTTTCTCACAGAGTTGCAGACAAGATGGGAAAGGATATTAAGGATTTAAAAATTATCACCTGCCATCTCGGAAACGGATCGTCAATTGCTGCCGTAAATCACGGCAAGGTAGTTGATACATCTATGGGCTTTACCCCTCTTGACGGCTTTATGATGGGTACCCGTTCGGGCGGTGTTGATCCCTCGGTTGTTACATTTATTGAGAAAAAGCTCGGCTTAACCCCTGATGAAATGGATAAGATTCTTAATAAAGAATCCGGTGTTAACGCTATTTCAGGCATTTCATCAGACGACAGAGATATTTGTGCCGCACAAAAAGAGGGTAACGAAAGAGCAATCCTTGCCCACGAAATGCAGGCTTATGAAATTGCTAAGTTTATCGGTTCGTATATTGCTGCAATGAACGGCGTAGACGCAATCGTATTTACCGGAGGTATCGGTGAAAACGGCTTTTGGCTTCGTTCAAAGATTTGCTCGTATTTCGGATATATGGGTATACATATTAACGAGGCACTCAATCAGTCAACCGTTAAGGGCGCAGAGGCTGAGCTTACTGACCCTGATGACAGAGTAAGAGTATTCATTCTTGCAACTGATGAGGAGCTTACAATAGCTCGTGATACAGCAGAAATTGTTAAAAATTTAAAATAAATTTATTATAATATAATTGTAAAGGAGGAGCGTCATGCCTGAAATCAAGTATGAGATAACAGAGCATCTCGGTGTTATTTCTGAAACAGCAAGAGGTTGGACAAGAGAGGTTAATATGATTTCCTGGAACGGCCGTGAGCCCAAGATTGATGTCAGAGACTGGTCACCTGACCACTCAAAGATGAGCAAGGGTCTTACATTTACTGTTGACGAGATTAAAGAGCTTACTAAGCTTACTGAAAAGCTTTAATCTGATTAAAAGGGCAGCAAACCACTTGTTGCCCTTGAAATTTTGTTTTAATGAATTACAAATATGTGCTTTTGCACTTAATTTGAGGTATAGATTATGGAATGGACATCACTTAATGATTTAAGAGAAAAATATCTTTCTTTCTTTGAAAGCAAGGGGCATTTAAGGCTTGAAAGCTTTTCTCTTGTACCAAACTCAGACAAGAGCCTTTTGCTTATAAATTCGGGTATGGCTCCGATGAAAAAATATTTTACAGGCGAGGTAACTCCTCCGCGCAAGCGTGTTACAACCTGCCAAAAATGTATCCGTACACCCGATATTGAATGTGTTGGTAAGACTGCAAGACACGGTACATTTTTTGAAATGCTTGGCAATTTCTCTTTCGGTGATTATTTTAAGAAGGAGGCTACTGCTTGGGCTTGGGAGTTTTGCACAAAGGTGCTTGAAATGCCTGTGGACAAGCTTTATGTTACCATTTATGAAAATGATGACGAGGCTTATGAAATCTGGACAAAGCAAAACGGTGTTGACCCGAGTCATATTGTAAGACTCGGCAAGGCGGATAATTTTTGGGAGCACGGCTCAGGTCCCTGCGGTCCCTGCTCTGAAATTTATTTTGACAGAGGTGAGCAGTACGGCTGCGGCAGTCCCGACTGCGGACCCGGCTGTGAGTGCGACAGATATACTGAGTTTTGGAACAATGTTTTCACTCAGTTTGATAATGACGGAAATAATAACTATACACCGCTTGACCATCCTAATATTGATACAGGTATGGGACTTGAAAGGCTTGCCTGCATTATGCAGGGTGTTGATAATATTTTTGAGGTTGACACCGTACAGAATATTATGAAAAAAATATCCGAAATTGCAGGAGTAAATTACCACGAGGATGACAAAAAGGATGTTTCTCTTCGTGTTATTACCGACCATACCCGTTCCGCAACCTTTATGATAGGCGACGGCGTTATTCCTTCAAATAACGGCAGAGGCTATGTTCTTCGCCGTTTAATCAGAAGAGCTTGCCGTCACGGCAGACTTTTAGGAGTTAACGAGCCGTTTATTTATAAGGTATGCAAAACCGTAATTGAAGAAAATAAAACCGCTTATCCCGAGCTTACGGATAAGGAGGAGCTTATTACTAAGGTTATTCTCGCAGAGGAGGAGTCATTCGGCAAAACTATTGATGCAGGACTTGCTCTTTTGGATGAATATATCAGAAAGACGGACGGTAATGTTTTCTCGGGTGAAGACGCCTTCAAGCTCAACGATACCTACGGCTTCCCGCTTGATTTGACAAAGGATGTTCTTGAGGAAAAGGGATTAACCGTTGACGAGGATAAGTTTAACGCTCTTCTTGCTAATCAAAAGTCAACAGCCCGTGCTGCCCGTAAGGACGCCGGTGCAGATGCATGGAAGGGTAATTCCGTTAAAATTGAAGTTGAAAAAACAGATTTTACAGGCTATACAGATTTTGATTGTAACGCAAAGATTCTTGCTATTGTCAACTCTGAGGGTGAGCTTGTTAATATGCTCGGTGCAGGTGAGCAGGGAACAGTTGTTCTTGACAGAACACCGTTTTATGCTCTTTCGGGCGGACAGGTCGGCGACAGCGGTGTTATAAGTAATACCGATGAAAATGCGTTTATTGTTGCAGATACCGCTAAAAATGCTGACGGCATTTTCCTCCATAACGGTGAGGTTTCGCGTGGAATAATCAGCGTTGGCGACAATGTCTATGCATCTATCAACAAAATTCGCCGTCAGGCTATTATGAAAAATCATACTGCCGCACATCTTCTTCAGGCTGCTTTGAGAACAGTTCTCGGCACTCATGTTGAGCAGGCTGGTCAGCTTGTTAATGAAAATGAGGTAAGATTTGACTTTACTCATTTTAATCCGATGACTGAGGATGAAATTGCTAAGGTTGAATATCTTGTTAATGATTTTATTATGCAGGCTCAGGCAGTATCTATGCAGGAAATGCCGATTGAGGAAGCTAAAAAAATGGGCGCAATGATGCTCTTTGGCGAAAAATACGGTGATGTTGTAAGAGTTGTTAAGGCGGGCGATTTTTCAACTGAATTCTGCGGCGGTACTCATGTTTCAAACAGTGGGCAGATAGGATTATTCAAGATTATTTCAGAGGCATCTGTTGCTGCAGGTGTAAGAAGAATTACCGCCGTTACAGGTATGGGTCTTCTTACTATTGTTAAAGAAAATGAGCTTTTGCTTAAAACGGTTTCGTCCTTCCTCAAGAGCGGTGAAAACGAAATTGAGCAGAGAGTTGAAGCAATCATTAAAGAAAATAAGGAAAAGGATAAGGAAATTCAAAAGCTTAATGCCGAGCTTACAAGGCTTAAGAGTGCGGATATGTTTGCAAAGCCTGTTGATATTGACGGACTTGAGCTTTATGTTGCTAAGGTTGACGGCACTACTCCCGATGCGCTTCGCTCAATGGGAGATGATATTAAGGCTAAGAGTGACAATGTGGTAGCACTTATAGCAGGTGTAAACGGTGACAAGGCAAATCTTGTTGCTGTATGCGGTAAAAATGCTATTGCAAAGGGCGTAAAGGCCGGTGACCTTGTTCGCGAGATTGCAAAGCTTGCAGGTGGCGGCGGCGGTGGCAGACCTGACTCTGCTATGGCAGGAGCTAAGGACCTGTCAAAGCTTGATGACGCAATTTCTGCCGTTGAAGAAGCAGTTAAGTCAATGATTAAGTAAGGAGAGATATTATGTGCCTTTTTTGCGAAATAATTGACGGTAATATCCCGTCTACAAAGGTTTATGAGGACGATATGATACTTGCATTTAAGGATATAAATCCTGTTGCCCCTGTTCATATTATTGTTGTTCCTAAGCTTCATATCTGTTGTGCTAACGGCGTTAATGAAGAAAACAGTAAATATGTTGCTCATATATTTGAAAAAATGCCCGAAATTGCTAAATCTCAGGGTGTTGAGTCTTACAGAATAATCAATAATTGCGGCGAGGACGCAGGACAGACGGTTATGCATCTTCATTTCCACCTCATCGGCGGTACAAAATTAGGGGAGAAGATAATATGAGTGACGAATTCTATACCTTAAAAATAGCAGGTCTTGAAAGACAGCTTAAAAGATTTTCAGTTTCCGAAAGTCTTGATATTGCAGCATTTATTCTTTTTGGCGATGTCGAGCTGACAGAAGCGTGCGCAAGGGCGCTTCTTGAAAAGTGTCCTGAATTTGATTACATAGTTACTCCTGAGGCTAAGTCAATTCCGCTTGCTTATGAAATGAGCAGGATCAGCGGTAAAAAGTATATTGTTGCCAGAAAGGGCGTTAAGGTTTATATGGACAATCCACTCTCTTATTCGGTAACAAGCATTACTACTCAAAAGGAGCAGACACTTTATCTCGGCCACGAGGACGGCGACTTGCTTAAAGGAAAAAGGGTTTTGATTGTTGATGATGTTATTTCAACAGGGGAAAGTCTTAAATCAGTTCAGGGACTTGTAAAAGCCTTTGACGGTGATATTGTTGCCTCGTGTGCGCCTCTTGCAGAGGGAGATGCTGCTGAGCGTGATGATATTATTTTCCTTGAAAAGCTGCCCTTATTCTTTAAATAAGATTATCACCCGAAAGTATGGTTATAATACTTTCGGGTGATTTTTTATGTTTAAGGATAATAAAAAGGTTGTAATAGTCGGTGTGGGGATGGTAGGAATGAGCTATGCCTATGCTCTTTTAAACCAAAACATTTGCGACGAGCTTGTGCTTATTGATATTAACAAAGAGCGTGCAAGGGGAGAAGCGGCTGACTTAAGTCATGGTCTTCCTTTTGCCCCAAGCTCAATGTCCATATACGCAGGTGAGTATAAGGATTGTGCTGATGCAGATGTAGTTGTAATATGTGCAGGCGCACCGCAGGAAAACGGAGAAACAAGGCGCGACCTTTTGCAAAAAAACTATAAGGTTTTGAAATCAATTGTCAATCCCGTTATTGAAAGCGGCTTTAACGGCATTTTCCTCGTAGCCTCCAATCCGGTTGATATTATGACTCATGCCGTTTATTCTCTTTCCGGCTTTCCGTCAGGCAGGGTGATTGGCTCCGGAACTACTCTTGATTCTGCAAGACTTCGTCATATGATGAGCGACTATTTCAAGGTTAATCCGAGAAATGTTCACGCTTATGTAATAGGCGAGCACGGAGATTCGGAATTTGTTGCCTGGAGCAATGCGGCAATATCCGTCAAGCCGCTGTCAGCCTTAGCAGAGAAAAATCCCTCTCTAATGGATGATATGAAAAAAATCGCTGTTGATGTCAGAGATTCGGCATACGAAATTATTAAGGCTAAAAAGGCAACCTATTACGGAATAGGTATGGTTCTTGCAAGACTTACAAGGGCAATTCTTTTTGATGAAAACTCAATTTTCACCGTGTCGGTATATCTAAAAGGCGAGTACGGAAAAAAAGGAGTTTATATCGGTGTGCCGTCTGTTGTTAACAGAAACGGCGTCCGAGAAATTCTTGAAATGGAGCTTAGCAACGAGGAAAAAAAGAATTTTGAAAATTCCTGCAATATTCTTCTTGAAATGAAGGAGGAAATAGGGATATAAAAAACAGGCTTGAAAAATCAAGCCTGTTTAGTATTTTATTGGTTATCTTCGAGAACATATGTACCCGATGACATTACTGCTAAAGCGTAATCGCCGAACTTGTAATACTGCTTGATGCTGTCAGTAAAGTTTAGATAATCCGATACGGTATAGTTATTACCGTCAATCTTTCTTACCTTGTTATTATCACAGCATACAAAAATATCGCCGTTGTCAAAGTTAATATGAGTCGGATTTGGAAATGTGGGAGCGTCAACCCCGCCTATTCTTAAATCAACCTTCATATTTTGGCATGAATATCTGATAACACAGTTTTCCTCAGGGCATATGCTCCAATAATATTTACCCTCAAGCGCAAGACATTTAACTGTCTTTTCGTGGTAATCGTATCTTCCGCTCCACTCGAGCTCACCCTCACGGTCAAAAATACCTGCTTCGCCGTTTGGATAAATTGCAAGCACACGCCTGTCATAAAGAACTGCCGCATCACACTGGACAAAGTTTGGTATGATTTGGCTTATTCGGTTAAAGTTTGCACCGAATTTTTTTAACAGATAAGCACTTTTTGTAACAACATCAATGCTCTTTGTTAAAAAGTTTACAACCGAATACTGAGCCTTGTACTGATTAGCGTTAGGCAAAGGAAGTTTTTCGACTATTATTGCGGAATTATCATCATATTTAATTATATCAACAATTTCTTTTGTACTGATTAACTGCACCGCTTAGTCCTCCGCTTCGCCGAATGAAGTGTTAGTAAGATAACCGAGAGTTAAAAGGCTGTCGGTGAGATGAACATTCTCAACAAGTACCTCGGGATGAGCCATTGCAATATCGAAATTTGAAAAATTCCAAAAGCTCTTTATACCCAGCTTTACAAGCAAATCGGTTATTTCTCTCATATCCGTTGACGGAATACAGGTAACTGCACAAACAGGCTGATTATCAATGCAGAAATTCTCAAGATAATTGATGCTTCTTACAGGAATACCTTTTATCATATTTCCGCAAAGAGCCTCGTTTTTGTCAAATATACCTATGAGCTTAAATCCGCTGTTTTTTGAAAAAATCTTGTTGGTTACGGCTTTTCCGAGATTACCTGCACCGATAAGAATTGTTTTGATTTCCTTGTTGACGCAAAGAATTTCACCGATTTTTGCGTGAAGCTCGGGAACATTGTAGCCGTATCCCTGCTGACCGAAGCCGCCGAAGCAGTTAAAGTCGTGTCTTATTTGAGACGCAGTAAGCCCCATTCTTGCGGCAAGCTCCTTTGAGCTTATTCTTATAATTCCGTTTTCCTTAAGAGATTGAAGAAAGCGGTAGTATCTGGGAAGTCTTTTAATTACAGATATTGATATATCCTCTTTACCTGCCATTTTATTATCCCTCTCTCAAAAAATTATTTTGTCATTTTGCTTATTGTTTCCATTACATAGTCGCCGAATTCACTGCAGGTACAGCCGTTATCTCTGCCTGTGATTGTGAGCTTCTTTTCCTCAAACATACACTTGTCAAGTGCTGCTTCAAGCGCGTTTGCCTGCTCTTGATATCCGATATGTGAAAGAAGCATTACAGATGCACGAAGCATTGAGCACGGGTCTGCATACTGACCTCTGCCTTCCTTAATCATTCTCGGAGCAGAGCCGTGAATAGCCTCAAACATAGCATATTTTTTGCCTATGTTTGCAGAGCCTGCAGTACCGACACCGCCCTGAAATTCTGCCGCCTCGTCTGTGATGATGTCGCCGTAGAGATTAGGAAGAACAAATACCTTGAAATCCTTTCTTCTCATAGGGTCGATAAGCTTAGCGGTTGTGATGTCAACATACCAGTCATCAGTAACAATGTCGGGATATTCCTCACCGATTTTCTGTGCGGTTTTAAGAAACTTTCCGTCAGTTGTTTTGATAATGTTTGCTTTTGTAATGATTGAAACCTTGCCCTTGTTGTTTTTCTTTGCGTATTCGTATGCAAGACGGGCAATTCTCTCACAGCCCTCCTGAGTAGCAACGGTAAAGTCAACTGCAAGGTCATCTGTGATGTTCATTCCGTATGAGCCGATAGCATAACCGCCCTCAGTGTTTTCACGGAAGAAGGTCCAGTCAATGCCTTCTTCGGGAACCTTAACAGGACGCATATTGGCAAAAAGGTCAAGCTCCTTTCTCATAGCAACATTTGCCGACTCAACATTCGGCCATGGGTCGCCGGCTCTCGGAGTGGTTGTAGGTCCCTTGAGAATTACATGACAGGACTTGAGCTCCTCGAGTACATCATCGGGAATTGCCTTGTTGCAGGCGGCACGGTTTTCGATTGTAAGACCGTCGATTTCCTTGAATGCAACCTTGCCTTTTGCAACCTCGTCCTTGAGGAGAAAGGCAAGCACTCTTTCACTTTCCTTAGTGATGACGGGACCGATACCGTCACCGCCGCAGATACCTATAACAATTGTATCAAGTGCGTCGTAGTCAGTAAAATCCTTGTCCTCTTTTATCTTTTTTGCTCTCGCAAGCTGTGATTCCATAAGTGAACGGAATTTTTCAACAGCCTCGTCAATGATTTTTGCTTCGTCTGACATATTATTTCTCCTTTGATTATTTGTTCATTTCTCTTGTGTAATCAAGCAATCCGCCGCAAAGAAGCATTGCTCTTTGTCTGTCGGAAAGGTGTGATGAATCAAGAGAATATTCTTCGTTTTTGGTTAAGTTCTTTAGAACAACAGGCTTGCCCTCTTTTATGCACTCTCTGATATTTGGGAGTGAGAGCTCGTCCATTTGGTCAATTTTGTCATAATCCGATTCATCGGCAAAGGTGAAGGGAAGAATACCTGCGTTAACAAGGTTTGCAACATGAATTCTTGCAAATGATTTTGTAATAACAGCCTTAACACCGAGATAAAGCGGAACAAGTGCGGCATGCTCTCTTGATGAGCCCTGACCGTAGTTGGCACCGCCGATGATAAAGCCCTTGCCCTCTGCTTTAATTCTTTCGGGGAAGCTTTCGTCGCATACTGCAAAGCAGTACTGTGAAAGATGAGGGATATTTGAACGGTAGGGGAGTATTTTAGCACCGGCAGGCATAATGTGGTCTGTTGTAATGTTGTCCTCAACCTTTAAAACTGCCTTAGCCGTGATTTCCTCGGGGAGAGGCTCTGTCTTCGGGAAGGGCTTGATGTTTGGTCCTCTAAGCACCTCAACACTCTTTGCCTCCTCGGGAGAAGCGGGAGCCTCTACCATATTATCGTTAACAATAAATCTTTCCGGCATTGTGATATCGGGAGCCTCGCCCAAATCTCTTGGGTCTGTAAGATATCCGGTAAGTGCGGAAGCAGCGGCAACCTCGGGTGAAACAAGATAAATCTGACCGTCCTTTGTGCCTGAGCGTCCTTCAAAGTTTCTGTTAAAGGTTCTGAGGGATACACCTGCCGAGTTTGGTGACTGTCCCATACCGATACAAGGACCGCAGGCGGATTCAAGAATTCTTGCACCTGCACTGATCATATCCGAAAGAGCACCGTTGAGAGCAAGCATATTAAGCACCTGCTTTGAGCCGGGTGCAATACAAAGTGATACCGACGGTGCAATTGTTTTGCCCTTTAAGATAGCGGCAACCTTCATCATATCAACATATGATGAATTTGTGCAGGAGCCGATTGCAACCTGATCAACCTTGATTTTTCCGATTTCGTCAGTTGTTTTAACATTGTCGGGCATATGCGGACATGCAGCCATAGGAGTAAGTGAGCAAAGGTCAATGTCAATTACTTCATCGTAAACTGCGTCAGCGTCAGGCTGAATTTCAACATAATCTTCCTCTCTGCCCTGTGCTTTAAGAAAAGCAAGAGTGATTTCATCGGATGGGAAGATTGAGGTTGTTGCGCCAAGCTCTGCGCCCATATTTGTTATTGTTGCTCTTTCGGGAACGCTGAGTGTTTTAACGCCCTCACCGCCGTACTCGATAATTTTTCCTACACCGCCCTTAACGCTCATAATTCTGAGCACCTCAAGGATAACATCCTTTGCAGATACCCAAGGCTTGAGATAGCCGGTAAGATTGATTTTTGTCATTTTCGGCATAGGAATATAGTATGTGCCGCCACCCATAGCAACAGCAACATCAAGTCCGCCTGCACCCATTGCAAGCATACAGATACCGCCGCCTGTCGGGGTGTGGCTGTCAGAGCCTATTAAGGTTTTGCCGGGCTTTCCGAATCTTTCAAGGTGAACCTGATGGCAGATGCCGTTACCCGGACGGCTGAAATATATACCGTGCTTTTTAGTTACAGACTGAATGTATCTGTGGTCGTCTGCATTTTCAAAGCCTGTTTGAAGTGTGTTGTGGTCAATGTAAGCAACAGATTTTTCGGTTTTAACTCTGTCAACTCCCATTGCTTCAAATTCAAGGTATGCCATTGTACCTGTGGCATCCTGTGTCAATGTCTGATCAATTTTAAGACCTATTTCAGTGCCGACCTTCATTTCGCCTTCAACAAGGTGAGATTTAATCAGCTTTTGTGCGAGAGTAAGTCCCATTGATAAAAAATCCTCCTAATTGTTAACAAATTTATCAATCAATATTTTAGTACAAATATATCGCTCTGTCAATGACAATTCTGTGACAATAATATAAATAATTTATTTTATTATAAGAATTATTGAATTAAAACAAAAATTATGCTAAAATAAGATATTATATTGGGAAACTGTGGACATAAATAAAACCGAGGTGTTTTTATGTCCGAAAAAAACAATGAAAAAAACGAAAACGAAAACCACGAGGCTGAAGATAATACTTCCTCGCCGTCTGTTTTTGAAACGGGCTCCATTACTGTTTCAAAGGATGGGCATTTTATTCACTGTCTGACAATTATCGGTCAGATTGAGGGACACTATATTCTACCCAGCCAGAACAAAACGACGAAATATGAACATGTTATTCCTCAGCTTGTTGCAATCGAAGAAAGCAAGGAAATTGACGGCTTGCTCATTATTCTTAACACAGTCGGCGGTGATGTTGAAGCAGGGCTTGCAATTGCCGAGCTTTTGTCAACCATGAAAACTCCGACAGCATCTCTTGTTCTCGGCGGAGGGCACTCGATCGGTGTTCCGCTTGCAGTAAGCTGTAAGAAAAGCTTTATTGTTCCGAGTGCCACTATGACAGTTCATCCTGTTCGTATGAACGGACTTGTGCTCGGTGTTCCGCAGACCTTGTCATATTTTGAAAAAATGCAGGACAGAATAGTGAATTTCGTTTCAAACAATTCAAAAATAAGCCGTGATGATTTTAAAAGACTGATGATGAAAACAGGGGAGCTTGTTATGGATGTCGGAACAGTTCTTGACGGAGAGGGCGCTGTTGAAAGCGGTCTTATCGACCAGCTCGGAGGACTTAGTGACGCTCTTGATTTTCTTAACTCGATGATTGAGGAGAGGGAAGCATGCTCTGGTCAATAATTAACGAGGCAGACATTTTTTATTCTCCGTCAATATCAGTCAACAGCTCTTTAAAGGTAAGGTCGAGTAATCCTTATGATTATATAAGAGACGGCTATTTTTTAGATAATGCTTCTATGTTCGGAGGTAATGATAATGTCGATTTTAACAGCAATATTTCAGGCAATAGGACAGGCTCTGACCTGGGTGCTTCCGGTGTCTGAAAGCGGTCATTCCGCAATATTCCACGACTTTTCGGGGAGATATACAAATGCCTGCTCACAGCTGACAGGCATAATACATATCGGTATAGCAATAGGTATTTTTATTGCGTTTTACAGGCTTTTCTTCGGCTTGTTCAAAAACTTCTTTGCAGGCTTTAATGATTTGTTTCATAAAAGGCTTGATGTAAAGGGTGCTTCACCGCAGAGAAGATTTATGTATATGACAATATTATCTCTTGCATTTTTTGTCTTTTATCTTATACCGTCAGGTGCCGGCGGTAATTTGTTTATGCTGTTTCACAGAACCTCGTTTAACGGCAATTTAATCGGTGAGGGAATTTGCATGGCGCTGACAGGTGCGCTGATTATAGCTTCCTGTGCGGTGGTTAATAAGACAACGGGCAAGATACCGTATATTCTTCAGGCAGTAATACTCGGAATAACAGCATTTTTAGCCCTGCCGTTTGCAGGCTGTTCGTTTATGGGCGGAATATTGTTTGTCGGTATCATTGTCGGTATGAGTGAAAAAAGTGCTCTAAGGTATTCTGCTACAATGTCCGTTCCGGTTTTGATAACTGCCGGAATAATTGAGCTTTGCATAGGCGTTACAAAGCTAAGCGCCGTTAGTGCAATAATCGCTCTTATAATTTCTGTCTTGATTTCCTTTTTTGCAGTCAAGATACTTATATATGTTATAAAAAATAAGTCGATAAAATATTTCGCTGTATATGATGCTGTAATCGGTATTATATGCTTTGTTATCGGCGTGTTTGAAAGTGTGGTAAAGTAAGAGGTAGTTATGGCAAATAAAAAAACAAGCGCAAAAACGCAAAAAAAAACAGGCAGGGCACAGACTACTGCCAAAAGAACAAGCAATGATGCAGACAAAATGAGAGTTACGGAAATCGTTATCGTGGCTGTATGTGTAATATTCTTTTGCCTTGCAGTAATAAGCGGTGACGGGGTGTGGAATGTTCTGCACGGAGTTTATGTGGGCGTATTCGGGATTATGGCAGCCTGTATACTTCCGTTAATTTCAATCGTTGTAACAATCTTTTATTCCGCAAAGGGTACCGATGACAAGTCAGGCTTTGTTGCAAAAATCATAGAAGGAATTGTGATGGTTTTCATTATTGCAGGCTTTGTTCATATAGTCAGAAATCAGCCGTCAGCCGAGCTTAAGGAGGCTTTGATTGACAGCTATAATTCTGCACCATATACATTTAACGGCGGCTTTATCGGTGCGCTGATAGGCTGGCTTTTGCTCACTATGGGAAAGGCTCCGGCAATAATTTTGAGCATCGTTCTTTTCTTAGTGGATTTTCTTCTTATAACAAGACTTACAATTCTTCAGTTTTTTTCAACTGCGGCAAAGCCTGCAAAGGCTACATATGAAAAGGTTGCTCCCGTTATTGAAGAAAAGATTGAACAGCGCAGAATGAATAAGTCTGCAATTGATGTTCCGCTTGACACACTTCCGCCCTCAGAGGACAGCAAAAAGCAGTCAAGAAAAAGAAATAAGGATAGCTTGGATACTGATGAAACAAGTGTGCCAAAGGATATAATCGACGAAATAAATGCGGCAACTGCAAGAAATAAAAAGGCAAGAGAAAATGCTGACGAGCAGCAAAAGACAATTGACGAGATAGTTCAGGACGCTTCAGCGGAAAAGCCTAAGGAGTCTGTTAAAAAGGTCGAGGAATTTACCGTTTCAAAAAAGGCAATGGAATCATCGGTTGCAGATTATAAGCTTCCTCCTGTTGAGCTTCTTAAAGAAAGCAAGAAAAAGTCAACAAAGGATATAAGCGGTGAGCTTAAGGAGAATGCTCAGCGTCTTATTGAAACACTAAATTCATTTAATGTTGATGCTACTATAACCGATATTTCAAGAGGACCTACCGTTACAAGATATGAGCTTAAACCGGCGGCAGGTATCCGTATATCAAAAATCACAAATCTATCCGACGATATTGCACTTAATCTTGCGGCAACTCATGTTCGTATTGAGGCTCCGATTCCCGGTAAAGCGGCGGTTGGTATCGAGGTGCCTAACACCGTTAAGAACTCGGTTTCAATGCGCGAGTTAATTGATACACCCGAATTTTCGGAGCAGTCATCAATTATTTCTGCAGGACTCGGTAAGGATATCGGAGGTAAGTGTGTATTTTGCGATATCGCAAAAATGCCTCATTTACTTATTGCAGGAACAACAGGCTCAGGTAAATCTGTTTGTATGAACTCAATTATCGTATCAATTCTTTACAGAGCAAAGCCTGACGAGGTAAAATTCTTAATGATTGATCCAAAGCAGGTTGAATTTTCAAAATATGCCGGTATTCCGCATCTTTTGGTACCCGTTGTTTCGGACCCGCGTAAAGCGGCAGGTGCGCTTGGCTGGGCCGTATCCGAAATGCTTCAAAGGTATCAAAAGTTCTCAATGACAGGTGTCAGAGATATTGAGGGATATAATAAATATGTAAAAAAGCATGACGATATGGAGCCGATGCCGAAAATTTGTATTTTCATCGACGAGCTTGCCGATTTGATGATGGCGGCGCCAAAAGAGGTCGAGGATTCGATTTGTCGTCTTGCACAGATGGCGCGTGCGGCAGGTATGCACCTTGTTATTGCAACGCAAAGACCTTCGGTTGATGTTATTACCGGCTTGATTAAGGCAAATATTTCTTCAAGAATTGCACTTACCGTTTCTTCGCAGATTGACTCAAGAACAATTCTTGACGCCTCAGGTGCAGAAAAGCTTCTCGGTCGTGGCGATATGCTTTATTCTCCAATCGGTGCAACAAAGCCGATTCGTGTTCAGGGCTGTTTTATTTCCGACGAGGAGGTAGAGGAGCTTTGCGATTTTGTTAAAAATCAGGGCGAAAGTCAGTATGACGAATCAATTCAAAAGGAAATTGAAGCAAAGGCCGTTCAGGATAAAAAGCAGTCGCCGTTTGAGGATGAGGGTGACGGCGAACAGCTTGACGCGTTGTTTGAAAAGGCAGTTGATGTTGTGCTTGAAACAGGTACTGCTTCTACATCATTTTTGCAAAGAAAGCTTTCAGTCGGCTATGCAAGAGGCGCCAAGATTATGGATCAGCTTCAGGAAAAGGGCATTATTGGTCCTGCAAACGGCTCTAAGCCGAGAGAAATTTTGATTAACAGACAGCAATGGCTTGAAATGCAGGCATATTCATCTAACGGTGAATTTACTGCGGAGAATACAGTTCAAATGAGCTTTGATTCAAATGATGATGTTGTGATTGATAATCAGGAGGAGCCTGACGACGATTTGGTAATTAACGATAATCAGCCTGATTATTTTAACTCGTCAAATGAAGATTTTGATGATGAAGAATAAAACAAGCAAGGACAATTAAGCAGTATGAATGAGTTTTTACCTATCAGTAAAAAAGAAATGCTCGAAAGAGGCTGGAGTGAGGTCGATTTTGTTTATGTTACGGGTGACAGCTATGTTGACCACCCCTCCTTCGGTGCTGCAATAATTACAAGAGTTCTCGAAAGTCTTGGATATAAGGTGGCGGTTTTAAGCCAGCCCGACTGCAAAAGCGACAGGGATTTTATGCAGTTTGGCAAACCGAGGCTCGGCTTCTTTGTTACAAGCGGTAATATTGATTCAATGGTTGCTCATTATACTGCCGCTAAGCGCATTCGCCGTGATGATGCCTATACGGCAGGCGGTGTTGCGGGAAAAAGACCCGACAGGGCAGTAATCGTTTATTCAAACATAATCAAAAGGATTTATCCCGACTCTCCTGTAATTATCGGAGGTCTTGAGGCTTCGCTTCGCAGGTTTGCTCATTACGATTATTGGGACGATAAAATAAGACCGAGTATTCTTATTGACTCAAGGGCTGATTTGATTTCCTACGGTATGGGCGAAAAGCAGACTGCCGAGATTGCTCAAAGGCTGAATAACGGTGAAAGTATATCCGAAATGAGAGATATTTTGGGTACCTGCTACGCCTGTCCTACAAGTGAAACACCTTATGCAGGCGTTGAATGTCCAAGCTTTGAAAATGTTTGTCAAAGCAAAAAGGAGTATGCAAAGTCATGCCGTATTCAGCAGGATGAGCAGGACCATATAAGAGGCAGATTGATTAAGCAAAAGCACGGTAAAACCATGATTGTGCAAAATCCGCCAATGCCTCCTCTCACTCAAAAGGAGCTTGACAGAGTTTATTCCCTGCCGTACACAAGAGCTTATCATCCTTCCTATGAAAAGCTCGGCGGAGTTCCGGGTATCAGAGAGGTAGAGTTTTCAATTACTCATAACAGAGGCTGCTTCGGTGCCTGTAATTTCTGTTCAATAGCCTTTCATCAGGGCAGATATGTTACCTCGCGCTCAAAAAAGAGCCTGCTTATCGAGGCTCAAAAGCTTACAAATATGCCGAATTTTAAGGGGTATATACATGATGTCGGAGGTCCGACTGCTAATTTCAGAAAGCCGTCCTGTCAGCTACAGGAGGAGCACGGGCTTTGCAAGGGCAAAAAGTGCCTTGCGCCAAAGCCGTGCAAAAATCTTTCGGTTGATCACAGCGAATATCTTGATATTTTAAGAAGTATGCGACAGCTTGACGGCGTAAAAAAGGTCTTTATCAGAAGCGGTATAAGATATGATTATATGCTTGAGGATAAGGACGATACATTTTTTAAGGAGCTTGTTGAAAATCATATTTCAGGACAGCTAAAGGTTGCTCCCGAGCATTGCTCGGCAGCCGTTCTTGATAAGATGGGCAAGCCTCATATTGAAGCCTATATCGAGTTTTCAAAAAGGTATTTTCAGTACACGGGAGAGGTGAATAAGGAGCAGTATCTTGTGCCTTATCTTATGTCCTCGCATCCGGGCTCTACGCTTGACGATGCGATTGAGCTTGCACTTTTTTTAAAGAAAAACCATATCAGACCCGAGCAGGTTCAGGACTTTTATCCTACACCCGGTACTATTTCAACCTGTATGTTTTATACAGAGCTTGACCCTTATACAATGCAAGAGGTTTATGTTGCAAAGTCAGAGCACGACAAGGCGCTTCAAAGAGCACTTTTGCAGTATTATAATCCTAAAAATCAAAGGCTTGTAATTGAAGCGTTAAAGAAAGCAAAGCGCTATGACCTTATCGGATATGACAGCAAATGCCTTGTAAGACCTATTGCGTCACCTAAGAATAACGGCAGAGATAATATGAATAAATCAAGCCGTAAACCACAAAAAAGCAGAGGAAAAAGAAGATGAGTAAAAGCAAAAGACAAAGCCTTTTCATCATAGGCTTTTCAATGATTCTTGTATCATTCATTTTGCTTTATTATGCACTTTCTCAGCCGAGAGTCAGCGAAATAGACGATGAATCCGAGGTGTATATTAGCACTACCCTTGAGCAGTCGGATTACTCTGCAACTCAGGCTTCTGCATTAAGTCAATCACAGAGGTATGACAGTGCTGTGAAAGTACAGACAACTGCATCAAAGAAAAATACCGCATCGTCGTCAACTGAAATATCTTATCCAATCAATCTTAACACCTGTACCGCAGAGGAGCTTAAAACAATCAGCGGAATAGGGGATTCAAGAGCGAGCGCTATTATACAGTACAGAGAATATCTCGGCGGCTATACAAGTGTTGAGCAGATAAAAAATATTAAGGGAATAGGGGACGCCTTATATGAAAAGGTTTCTCCTTATCTTACAGTATGAATGATTTTGTTTATGCCTTAAAGAGAATGTCAAAGGCACTTTTTCCGAATAGGTGTGAATTTTGCGGAGAGGTAATTGAGTTTAAGGAAGCAGTCTGTAAGGAATGTGAAGCATTGCCGAAAATTGATTTGCCTGCCTGTCAGTATTGCGGCGCTTCAAAGGATGATTGCAGCTGTAATAAAAGGAAAAATGAATATAAAGCAATAACCGCACCGTATTATTATAAAGATAATGTTGTTACTGCCGTTCACCGATTTAAAGACAGCTATATGCTTTTTCTTTCAAAACGCTTTGCAAAGGATATTGCCGATAGCGTCAAAGAAAATTTTTCCGAAATATCTTTTGACGCAGTCACATATGTACCGATGACGAAAAGGTCAACGCGTGAAAGAGAATATAATCAGTCGATGCTTCTTGCAAAGGAGGTTGCAGAAATTCTTGATATTCCTTTTTGCACCCTACTGATTAAAACGCAGGAAACCAAGCCGCAAAAGAAGCAGTCGGCACGGCAGAGAAAGGTAAATCTTTACGGCGCATTTGATGTTACAGACAAGGAATTTGTAAAGGATAAAGCAATTCTTCTTATAGATGATGTCAAAACAACAGGCTCAACGCTCAATGAATGTTCAAAAATGCTCAAAATCTACGGTGCCTCCGCCGTATATTGCGGGGTATTGGCAATTACAAAAAGAAATTGAATTATTTACTTGAAATATTTTGATTTTAGTGTTATTATATCTCAGTCAACATTTGCAGGTATGGTGAAATTGGCAAACACGCTAGATTTAGGTAGCGATACCTCGGTTTAAAAATTTAATATAGAAAAAATCAGACTCAAACGAGCCTGATTTGAATAAATGCAGGTATGGTGAAATTGGCAAACACGCTAGATTTAGGATCTAGTGGAGCGATCCTTGCAGGTTCAAGTCCTGTTACCTGCACCACAAAAAGCAAGCCTTTTACGGCTTGCTTTTTGCTTTATCAAGATACTAAATTTAGTGTTTTGAATTCATTGTAATTCAAGCTGTGTTCCTTGAATTTACCGTTAAGTGTAATGCTAATATCAAGCTTGCCGTCGGTTTCGGATATTTCAATTTTATCAATCAGCATCCTCAAATCCGAATCGGATATCGTACCATCATCAATAATCTTATTGAATATCTCAATACTGCTTGATATTTCTTCCTTACGCTTTTTAATTGTTGCATCCATATCTTCAAGCTCGGCAATTCTCTTTGATAATGATTCAATATCACTTTCGCATTTTTCAAGCATTTGGGTGTATATGTCTGCTCGTTCTTTGTCTCTCAATCGTTCAAGCAGAATTTCCTGTTGGTCTAATTTCCTTTGAGATAGTTCTTTGTTAAGTTGCTCAATGTTGTTTTGAGCAAGACTTTTGTTTTGCTTCCAAATATTCAACTTTGCATCAATTTGCTTGAATTTTTCCTGTGCCTGATTTCTTATGTTTAATAATTCTGCGTAGATTATTTCATCAAGTACAGTTTCATTTATTCTGTGTGGTGAGCAATGCTCTTTTCCATAACGGTGATAGCTGTTGCAGACATACTCAATTCTGTCGGGCTTGTCCTTCCATTTCCGTATCTTGCAGGAGAATGATGCACCGCAGTCACCGCATTTTATCAAGCCGGTGTATCTGTGGTATGGCTTATCAAAGGTTGCTCGTACATTATCCTTTTTCTTGCTTTGGAGTAGGAATTGTACTTTATCAAAATCCTCTTTGCTGACTATTGCAGGTACTGCGTTTTCATGCCTGATTTGTTCATCTGTTGAATAGGTTTTTCTCTGCCTGTTTATTTTATCAAGCATATATTTATGGTTTATTAGATTGCCACAGTAGAATTCATTTGTGAGTATTCTTTTTACCGCCGTACCGTTCCATAAATATCTTGTTGTTATCTCAGGCTTGTTGTAGCCTTGATGCTTGTTAAGATATTTTAATTGATAATATGCCGGTGTTTTCAATCCTTCATCATTCAATTTGTGAGCAATGTTTTTCAGACCGTATCCGTCAAGATACATTTGAAATATTCTTCTGACGATATTCGCAGGCTCATTCATTATGAGAATTTCACCTGTGTTCTTGTCTTTGAAGTAGCCCATAGGCGGAATCATAACCAAGCCCTCTTTTTGTTTTTGCAGAAATCCGGCACGAACCTTTCGGCTAATATCTCTCGCGTACATATCATTGAACAAGCCTTTGAATCCAATAATCAAATCATCATTTTCATTACTTGTGTCAAGATTTTCGGTTACGGATAATACCTTAACATCATTTTCTCGCAGATAATCAATGAACAGTGCGGTTTGAGTTTTGTGTCTGCCGAGTCGTGACATATCCTTAACGATAACCGCATCAATCAGTTTGTTTTCAACGGCTTCGTAAATTTTGTTGATACCTTCACGATTGAAATGCATACCGCTGACATTGTCATCAAAGGATTCACCGACAATAGTGTAGCAATTCTTTTCAGCATATTCTCTAATGATGTTTTGCTGATTTTTTAATGAGTTTAATTCATCATCTTCATCACGGGACAGCCTTGAATATAACCATACTTTCATAGCAATTCTCCTTCTGTTACGATTTGCAAACACAACATATCACAACAAGTATTTAATATCCAGCGAATAATTAAACTAATCATAATTATCACCGCTTTCAATCGTATTGTTGAATATATAGTTTTTGATAATGGATCTAAGGAACTCATCAAATTGCTTTTCATTGCCATTGTAATGAATTTCAACACGCCTTATGTTATCTTGAATTATTAAGTTGTTTTTGTTGTTGTGAGGCATAAGCCTCACCTGATTTTATTCGTTTTCTATACGCCCCCCTCTCTTTAGACCTCAGCCAACGCCAAAGCCTTTACTGAAATATTTTTTGTTGTCATAATTTAATTTCCTTTCTGCCCGACGATTCCTCGCCGGGACTTTTTAGTTTTAGTTACATTCCACCCATTACAGGACCCCAACCTTGATTATCATCTTCGTAATCATAATTATCCTCATCATAATCGGTGGAATTGCTTTTGCTTTTTTCAATGAGTCTTGCAAGCTCGTCCATACCGTAAGCAATAGCATCTGCGTTTTGCTTTGCTATGCGTTGGCGTTCTCTTAATTCCGGATCATCGGATTCTTCATCTATGATGTCAGCTGATGGAATATCCAAGTCACTGATATTAGATTGCTGATGATTTGAATCGCTAACATTATCACTGACGCTTTTATCATAGATTCCTTTGTCTTGCTTTTGACCGACTTGTCCAATGAAGTAATCTTGTCGCTCAGATTCCCAACCTGTGTTGATAGGTCCTTGACTGTTTTCTTGTTCGCAGTGCTCTCTAACATATTGTTGGCTGAGTCTATCATCTGTGCATTGGTGTCCAATACCTGAAGCAGTGCGTTCCATTGAGCTTTGTCTACTACCGTAACGGTTGCTCCTTGAGTCAGAACCTGCCGAGCTGATGAATTCTTGCTCTTGAGATTGTCGTAATTTGAACTCATTTTCCATGTTCTCCTTTAAATATTTTTCCTCGTGCAAGGTCTTGTCCCTGCACTTAAGTTTAGTGCCTATGATAGAGTAAGTAATGTACTTTCTATCATCTGACCATAGCACATCGTAGCCTAATTTATTCATTAGGCTAATAAAATCTTGCTTGTTACCTGCAAGCGTCATTACATAATCAATGTCACCTGCAAGCTTGAATT
>CAYRBT010000011.1:0-47586 GCA_964422655.1 uncultured Bacteroides sp.
ACTCGAACCCCTGACCTGCTGATTACAAATCAGCTGCTCTACCAACTGAGCTACACCAGCTTATCTCCAACGCTTTAATAATATATCATAAGTTTATAGCATAGTCAAGAGTTTTTTACAATTTTTTTATTTTCTGCCGCCCCAGTTATCAATGACGGATTGTATCATATCAGGGTCCCTTGTTGTGATATTATCAGGATGAATAACAAGCATTTTTTTTGCCGTTTTTTCCTTGTCTATTGTCCAAACGGAAAGCTTGTAGCCCTTTTTCTGCAACAGGCTTGAAAGCTGAGAGCTTGCATACTTATAATTGCAGTTAAGTCCTACTGCGCCCGTATCCTCAAGAAGCTTGATTATTTTCTGTCTGTAATCATCGGAAAAAATCTTGATTTTTGAGGGCTTATAATTAAGGTAGTAATCCATAGAGGCACAGTCCGACTCTTTAACAGCCTTTACATTAAGCGTTTCAATTCCGGTAAGAAACGAACGGCTGACAAGATTGTATTCAACAAGTAGAGCATAAAGCGGATTAAGTGCTTTTGTTTCCTTAATATCAAAATTTATCCTAACCTCGCTTTGCTCAAGCATCGGCAAAACATCCTCAAGCAAGGTCCCGTCGCTATTTGTGACAACCAAATCGTGACTCATTACAACAGCTTTGTCAGGTCTGAGCCTTATATCAAGCTCAATCACGCTTGCGTTATTTTCTAATGCTTTTTTGACAAAATCAACAGAATTCATTGCCGTACCGTAAGCACCGGTATGTGCCGTAATTGTAAAATTATCCACAAAAATCAGCTTCCTTTCATCATACGATTTTGTAACAGCGTAGTCTGCCACGCCGATAATCATTGCAACAGAAACACAAAATGAAAAAACCTGATAAGAAAAATGCTTTGCCCAAGTCGGCGTCATATTCCGCTTTAAAAATCTTTTGAACTTAGTCCATCTTGAGATTTTTTCAGTCATAAAAAACCCTTCTAAAAAAGCTTAAGGGCAGTATGAGAAATACCGCCCTATTGATTTGTTTTTATCAGTCCTGAGTGCTGCCCGAATAGTTTGGCGCCTCCTTAGTGATTGAAACATCGTGAGGATGGCTTTCTACAAGACCTGCACCTGTTATCTTGATGAATTTAGCATTTGTGCGAAGTTCCTCAATAGTATGGCAACCGCAATAGCCCATACCGGAACGAAGTCCGCCCATCATCTGATAAATTGTATCGCCGAGAGGTCCCTTGTAAGGAACACGGCCCTCAACGCCTTCGGGAACAAATTTCTTTGAGCCCTTCTGGAAATAACGGTCTGCACTGCCCTTGTTCATTGCACCGAGCGAGCCCATACCTCTGTAAACCTTAAACTGACGGCCCTGAAAGATTTCCGAATCTCCGGGTGATTCCTCACAGCCTGCAACAAGTGAGCCGACCATAACAACCGAGCCGCCTGCGGCGATTGCCTTAACAATTTCACCGCTGTACTTGATACCGCCGTCTGCGATAACAGGAATGCCGTATTTATCTGCTCTTTCGGCAGAATCGTAAATAGCGGTAATCTGAGGAACACCGATACCTGCAACCACACGGGTGGTACAAATAGAGCCGGGACCGATACCTACCTTAACGGCATCTGCGCCTGCTTTGATAAGGTCCTCTGTTGCATCGGCAGTTGCAACATTACCTGCAATAAGAGAAATCTGCGGAAAAGCATTTTTAACAAGCTCAACCGATTTCATAATATTAAGGCTGTGTCCGTGAGCCGAGTCAAGTACAAATGCGTCAACGCCTGCGTCAACAAGTGCTTTTGCACGGTCAAGAACATCGTTTGTTACACCGAGAGCTGCTGCGCAGAGAAGTCTGCCGTCCTTATCTCTTGCGGTGTTTGGATATTTTACGCTTTTTTCAATATCCTTAATTGTAACAAGTCCGCAAAGCTTGCCGTCATTATCAATAATCGGAAGCTTTTCAACCTTTGAGTGCATAAGAATTTTCTTTGCTTCTTCAAGAGTTGTTCCCTTTGGAGCTGTTACAAGCTGACTCTTGGGAGTCATAACAGAAGAAATTTTAACGCTGTAATCAGACATAAAACGCATATCGCGGTTTGTAAGAATACCGACAAGCGTTCCGTCTGCCTCGCAGATAGGCACACCGCTTATGCGATACTTGTGCATAAGAGCCTCTGCATCGGAAGCAAGATGCTCGGGTGAAAGGAAAAACGGATTGGTAATAACACCGTTTTCAGACCTTTTAACCTTGTCAACCTCAGTTGCCTGCTCCTCAATAGTCATATTTTTATGAATTACACCGATACCGCCCTCTCTTGCAATGGCAATCGCCATTCTTGACTCTGTAACGGTATCCATAGCCGCAGTCATAACAGGGATATTAAGTGTAATATCCTTTGTAAGTCTTGTCTGAAGCTGAACCTTATCAGGAGTTACATCTGATTTGGCAGGAATTAGAAGCACATCATCAAAGGTGAGTCCTTCTTTAACAAATTTTGCACCGTATTCACTCATTAAAATTCCCTCCGTATTTCACAAAAATTTATATTTTAAAAATATTTTTACTATAATAACACTTTTTACAAGTGTGTTCAAGTATTTTTTTACAGCTAAGAATTTTTATTTCAGGTATTTTATTTTGCGGCTCTTGCTATTGCACTCGCGGTCTGCTCAACGGTATTTGAGTCACAGCTAATAACAGCCTGTGCCCACTTATTGTAAAGCGGAAGCCTTTCGTCATACATATCCTTGAGAGTTTTTCCGTTTTTTAGCAAAACTCCCCTTGTAGAAAGATTGCTTATTCTTTCACACATCTGCTCATAGCCTAAATGAAGATATATTATTTTTCCGAGACTCTTAAGATGCTCCATTGCCTTGTCGGAATATATTACAGAGCCTCCCGTTGCAATAACGGTACCCTTGATGTCAAGGCTTAGTATCGCATTTTCCTCTGCTTTTTCAAAATATTCATTTCCGTCGGTATCAATGATGCTTTGCAGGCTTCTGCCCTCAATGTTTTGAATTAGCAAATCGGTGTCGAAAAAGTTTTTCAAAAGCATTTTTGCGGCTACAACTCCGCAGGTTGATTTTCCGCTTCCCGGCATACCGATAAGAATAATGTTTGAATTCATTTTTTTACACCGACCTTTTTGCACAAATCAGCGAGCGGACACTCGTCGCATTTCGGCTTTCGTGCCGAGCAAGTATCCCTACCGAAAAGAACTATTCTGTGGCAAAAGGCAGAGCCCTCCTCGCTTGGTATGATTTTTTTCAGAGCAAGCTCAATTTTTTTCGGGTCCTTGTTATCAACAAGACCGAGCCTGTTTGAAATTCTTATCATATGAGTATCTACAACAATACTCTCCTTGCCGTAAACATCGCCGACAATAAGATTTGCCGTTTTTCTGCCTACACCGGGAAGTGTTATCAAATCGTCGATATTATCCGGCACCTTAGAGTCAAAATCATCTCTTATTTTCTGTGCCATACCGATGATTGACAACGCCTTGTTTTTGTAAAAGCCACAGCTTTTTATCAATTCCTCAACATCCTTTAAATCGGCGTTGCAGTAATCGTCAAGAGTTTTGTATTTTTCAAAAAGTGCAGGGGTTACAAGATTAACTCTTGCGTCGGTGCACTGAGCAGAGAGCCTTACAGCCACCAAAAGCTCAAACGGATTTGACGCTGTCAGCGAGCACTCTGCATTAGGATATTCAATTTTTAGTGCTTCAATTATTTTTAATACTCTTTCTTTTTTCGTCACGGTATTCTGTTTCCTATATCACTGTAAATATTGTACCATTCCTGACGGCTGAGATTAACCTCGTCAGCCTTAACCATTTGCTCAAGCCTTTTTGTGTTCGTTGTTCCGATAATAGGCTGAACAAAATCCATCCTCATAAGCCACGCTATTGCAAGTGCCTCCTTTGTAATTCCCATTTCCGAGGCACGCTTTTCGAGGAGTGCATTTTGCTCGGCTAAGTCCTCGTCATCAGGGAAAAATCCGTTTTGACTTCTCATCGGTCCCCATGCCTGAATTGTCATATCATTGAGCCTGCAATAAGGAAGAATTGCGTTGTCCCTGTCAATTGCAAAATCATTTTTCATATTAGCGCACATACCCGAATCAATCATTCCCGTATGGAAAAGTCCGAGCTGGAGCTGATTTGTAAGTATAGGCTCGTCAACATATTTTTTGAGAAGCTCAAGCTGCATTGAATTAAAGTTTGAAACACCGAAGGCTTTGACAAGACCTCTGTCCCTGAGCTCGTCAAATGCCTCTGCCACCTCGTAGCCGTTCATCAAAACATCGGGTCTGTGAAGGCAAAGGACATCAATATAATCAAGCCCCATTCTTTTGAGTGAATTTTCAACGCTTGAAACTATGTGCTCCCTTGAGAAATCATAAAAGCCCTTTCTTATACCGCACTTTGTCTGAACAACAATGCTGTCGCGGTCAATGCCTTTTATCGCTTTACCGAAATATTCCTCGCTGACGCCCTTGCAGTATATATCGGCATTGTCAAAAAAGTTAATTCCCATATCATATGCCGATTTTATATGCTTTACCGCTTCGCTTTCGCTTTTATTTCCGACTCTCATACAGCCTAAAATAATCTGTGAAACGGTAAACTCACCGAATTTGATTTTTTTCATGGCTTTACTCCTCTTTGTTTTTGATTTTATCCCAGTATGCCTTAAATGCCTGCTCGTTTTTATTTTGGCCAAAGCGGTAATAGGTTTTATCCTTCAACTTATCGGGAAGATACTGCTGGTCAACCCAATGATTTTCGTATGCGTGAGGGTATTCGTAAAACTGCCCCTTGACCTGAGCGTCCTCGCCGTCAAAATGCTTATTTTGAAGCTGACGCGGAATAGGACCGTAATTTCCCTTTTCAACATCCTGCATAGCCTCGTTGATTGCCTCGTATGCCGAATTGCTTTTGGGTGCAGCTGCAACAAGAACTACTGCGTCGGCAAGAGGAATTCTTGCCTCGGGAAGTCCTACTGCCATAGCTATATCAACAGCGGACTTTACAATAGGAATTATCTGCGGATAGGCAAGCCCCACATCCTCGCAGGCGCATACCATAAGTCTTCTACAGGCTGAGGGCAGATCGCCCGCCTCAAGCAGTCTTGCAAGATAATGCACGGCAGCGTCGGGATCCGAGCCTCGCATACTTTTTTGATAAGCCGAAATAATATCGTAATGCTCGTCTGCATCACGGTCATATCTTACCGAGCTTCCCTGCGTCAGCTCGTTCGCCGTTTCAAGAGTTATATGCTTTTTGCCGTCTTGTGTGGGGGAAGCGAAAAAGCTGTTTTCTGTGATATTGAGTGCTTTTCGTACATCTCCGCCACAGGAAAACGCAATTTTTTTGCACACCTGCTCGTCGATTTCAAGCTTAATGTCGTGCTCCTGCGAAAGAATATCAAAGCCTCTTTCAACGGCAGGGATTATTTCGTCGCCTTCTATCTGCTTAAACTCAAAAACCGTTGAACGCGAAAGTATTGCAGGATAGATATAAAAATAAGGGTTTTCCGTTGTTGAAGCAATAAGCGTGATTTTTCCGTTTTCTATGTATTCAAGAAGCGTTTGCTGCTGCCTTTTGTTGAAATACTGTATCTCGTCAAGATAAAGGAGTATTCCGTTTGGCGCACTGAAGGTTCCTATTTCGGAAACAATATCCTTTATATCCTGTGTTGAAGCGGTGGTACCGTTTAATCTTCGAAGTGCCCTGTTCGTTTTGCTTGCGATTATTGAAGCAACAGTGGTTTTGCCGACACCGCTCGGCCCGTAAAATATTAAGTTCGGAATGTCACCGCTGTCAATAAGATTTCTCAGCGCCTTGCCCGTTGCAAGAAGATGCTTTTGTCCCACAACATCCTCAATCGCAGTCGGTCTTATTCTGTCGGCAAGTGGTTTATTCATTGTTATTCTCCCTTGAATACACGCATCCGCAGAAATTCTGTCTGTAAAGTCCGTACTCGCGTGAAAGCTCTATTGACCTTTTATAGCCCTCTCTTTTTTTGAAATCGGAGGGAAGCCAGCTGACACCGTATTCCTTTTCAAGCGCATATCCTGTTTCATTGATTTTTTGCGAGTTTTTGAGCGGACTGATGCTTAAGGTCGTGCAAAAATAATCAAAGCCCCTGTCCTTTGCAAGCTGTGCGGTTTTTTCAAGCCTCAGCCTGTAACAGCGAAAGCACCTTTCACCGCCCTCACGGCAATTTTCATAGCCCTCGGCTATTTTTTCAAAATCCGTACCTGAGTAGTCGCAGTCCTCAAATTCGACCTTGTTTTTGGTTTTCATTGTATCAATAAGTCTGATTTGCTCTGCCTTGCGTTTTTCGTACTCCTCAAGCGGTGAAATATTAGGATTATAATATAAAACAGTAATATTAAAATATTCTGACAGATACTCAATCGTATAGCTTGAGCACGGCGCACAGCAGCTATGTAGCAAAAGAGAGGGCAGGCGGTCCTCTCTTTTGTTTTGTGCAATAATTTCATCAAGCTTTTTTTGATAATTTATTTTGTTCATCTTAGCTTAAATAATTCCTCGGATTAAATCTTGTTCCGTCAAGTCTTACCTCAAAGTGACAATGCGGTCCCGTTGAATTCCCCGTTGAACCGCTTTTTGCAATTGTCTGCCCCTTCTTTACGCTCTCGCCGACGGAAACAAGAATTGACGAATTGTGAGCATACAGGGTTACAACAGACCTGCCCAAAGCATCGGTTCCGTGATAAATCATAACATAATACCCGTAGCTGTAATCAAGACGCTTAACCGTGATAACAATACCCTTTTGTGCCGCAACAACCTTTGAGCCGGTCGGACACGGAAAATCTATTCCGCCGTGATACTTGCCTGAAGAATAATTCGGAAAGCCTGCCGAAACGGAGTGATGCGACGGCACGGGATAGGTCATATTCAAAACAGCGTCTGACTTTGAATAAACATCGGAATCGCTGTCCTTTATTACCGGATTGTTTTTATCTTTATTAGATGAGGGTGCCGTTGTGGACTGCTCGGTTGTAATTATGCCTGAAATGAGCAACTGAATTTCGTTTTCAACTGCGGCGATAAGCTCCTCGTCCTCATTTCTGTACTCGGTATACTGCTTGTTCTGTGCGGTAAGCTCGGCAAGAAGCCTGTCGCTTTCTGCTCTGTCCTTTGCAAGCATAACCTTTTTATCTGCTATTGACTGAGTGTTTTTTTCTATATTTTTCTGCTTTGAAACAAGCTCCTTTTTTTGCTCGTCAAGCTCTGCTTTTTTAGACTCAAATTCAGTCTTTTTTTCGTTAAGTCCGTTTCTTTTGGTGGTGATTTCCTCCATTTTCGCGCTAACCTCTTTAAGAAGCCTTGCGTCGCTTTTGGAAACAGACCTAATCATTTCGTATCTTGTTAAAAATCCCGACAAATCCTTACAGCCAATCAATGCCGAAATAATATTAAACTGACCGCTTATGTAAATCACCTTGAGTCTGTAACAATAAGCCTCATAGGTGCTTTGAAATCTGTTTTCAAGCTCGTCATATTCATTTTGAGCTATTTCTATTTCGTTATTAAGATTGCTTAACAGCTTCTCGTTTTCTTCTATCGACGGCATAAGCTCGTCAATTTCAGCCTGAACCTTTTCATTTTGGCTTTCAAGAACAGTCAGCTGATTATTCATATAGCCGATTTTACGGTCAAGGGTGTCGATATATTCTTGAGTTCCCTTTGAGCTTTTTTCAAGCTCGGCAAGCTTTTCCTCAACAAGCTTTAGGTTTTCCTCAAGCTCCTTTTGCTGTTCCTCAAGCGATTTTTGAACCTCCGCACCGTCGGCTGTTACCTGTCCTGTAATAGGGTCTGTAACAGGCTGCGTGCCGTCTGATACAGTTGTTATCTGTCCTGCCGTAGTAGTGCTTGGTGCTGTTGTTTGCTTTGCAGTATCCTTGGCAAATGCCGTAGCAGGCATTAAGGAAACAGCAGTCATAGTGACAGCCATAAGGAAGGACATTATTCTGTTTTTCAATTATAATCCTCCCTTACGGTAAATATAATCTTGGATTAACGCAATCGGCATACGCCGCAGTAGGCGTCCTTACCTCAAAGTGACAATGCGGTCCTGTTGAATTACCTGTTGAACCGCTCTTTGCAATCGTCTGTCCCTTTGTGACATACTGACCTTCTGATACAAGAAGCTGTGAATTATGCGCATATAAAGTATACACAAAATTACCTGCGGAATCTGTCTTATCGTGCATTATAACAATATGATATCCATAGCTGTAATTAAGCTGCTTTGTATAGAAAACATAGCCCGATTCCACAGCAACAACAGTCGAGCCTGTCGGGCAGGAGAAATCAACGCCCGTGTGTCCGTCATAGCCGGCACTTCCGTAGTCGCAGGTGATTGTTGTCTGGCTGGGAACAGGATATGTCATATTCAGCCTGTTTGGATTTTTAGTTGTTGTCTGAGTTGTAGACTGTGTTGTGGATTGTGTTGTGCTGTTTTTATTGCTTGAAGATGTAGTTTTTTCTGTTGTATTTTTCTGAGTTGTCGAAGGCTTTGAGGTAGTAGTCTGTGCCTCCATTTTTTTGCGAAATTCCTCTGCCGCTTTTGCGATTTCGGCATTGACTGCCTCAAGCTCTGCCTGATCCTGATTTCTGTATTCGCTGTATGTCTGCGTTTCGTCCTGAAGCTTTTTCAAAAGAGCATCGGATTCCTTCTTTTCGCTTTCATATGCAGACTGCTTTTCCTCGTACGACACCTGCTGTGTTTCAAGCTGAGAAATAGATGCGGTCAAATTTTCCTCTGTTTGCAAAAGTGTTTTTTGATTTTCGGAAAGAGTTGTCTGCTTTTTGAGCATTTCATCCCTTGTCGTGCTGAGCTCATCGGCCTCGGTTTTAACGCTTTCAAGAAGCTGTCTGTCTGAATTAGATACCCTTCTAATCATTTCAAGGCGGGTGAAAAGCGTTGAAATATCGGGGCTTGTAATAATCATAGCAAGAACGCTTGTGCTTCCGCTGATATACATTGCCCTGAGCCTTTGATTATAAAGCTCAAGATTTTTGCCAAACTCGACCTGCAATTCTTCTGTTTGGATTGAAAGGTCGGCAATATCAATTTCCATTTGAGCAATTTGCTCTTCGTTGTCCTTATACTGCTGCTTCAAGTCCTCAATTTTCTGCTGAGATGAGCTTATTTCCTGCTCGGACATTGAAAGCTCTTTTTTTAGATATTTAATCTTTTCATCAAGGGTGTTGATGTACTCCTCTGTTTCCTTTGACTGCTCGCCGAGAGAATCAAGCTTTTCGTTGACCTCCTTGAGCTTCTGTTCAATAAGAGCCTGCTTTTCCTCAGCGGTCATACCTGCGTACTCGTCATTAGCCGAGCCGTCTGTCGCAAATACAGAAATGCTGTTTGCAAAGGAAGCCGTAAAAAAGCATAAAGCCAACAAAACAGCAACCAACCTTTTTGCAAAACCACGCTGTTTCATTGACTTCACCCCTTTTGACATCACATATAATCAAATAAAATTAAGTATTAAAGATAGTTGTACGGATTAACTCTGCCACCGTTCACACGCACCTCAAAGTGACAGTGCGGTCCTGTTGAATTACCCGTTGAACCGCTCTTTGCGATAATCTGTCCTCTTGAAACCTTTTGTCCAACGCTTACAAGAATATTGCTGTTATGCGCATAAAGCGTTGAAAGACCGTTACCGTGGTCAACCACTACATAGTGACCGTAGCTGTAGCTGAGTCTTTGAACAAGAATTACCGTTCCTGATGCCGCAGCATAAATATTTGAGCCTGTCGGTACTGAAAAATCTATTCCGCCGTGGTATCTTCCCGAAGAATAGTTCGGATATCCTGCGGATACTCTTCTTGAATCGGTAGGATAACCGAGTCTTCCCGATCCTGAGCCTGTTGAGCCGGCAATAGAGCCGTTTCCGCCCGACGCCGCAATAGCCGCCGCACGAATTTGATTTTCTACCTGCTGAAGCTGTTCACGGTTTGTATCAATAAGCTCCATATACTCCGAGGTCTGTGACGCAAGCTTTCTTATAATCGCGTTACATTCAGCCGCCTCTTTGTCAAGTTCGCTCTTTGACGAGTCGATTTCATCTATGCTTTTTTGAAGCTCCTTTTTGTCGTCCTCAAGAGCCTGCCTGTCCTCATCAAGCTCATTTCTCTTGATTTCAAGCGCCTGCTTTTGAGCCTCGATTTCCTCCATTTTGGTCATAAGCTCGTCAAGGATAGCACTGTCCTGCTGTGAAACGGATTTAATCATCTGTGCTCTCGTGAGCATAGCACTCATATCCGGGCAGGTTAAAAGCACCTCAAGCGTTGACGCAGAGCCCGATACATACATAGCTCTGAGTCTTTGGCAGTAGATAGCATAGGTTTGGTCAAACTCAGCCTGCTTTTTATCAATATCTGCCTGCGCCTGAATTATTTCATTTTCAGTCCTTGTGATTTTCTCTGTTACGGCATTGATTTCCGACTGAAGTGCCGATTTGCTGTCCTCAAGTGTATCAATTTTATCCTGAAGCAAATCTATTTTTGCCTGAAGAGCATTAAGATATTCCTGATTTTTTGCTTTTTCAGCCGCAAGAGAATTTATTTTTGACTGTGCGTTATTGATTTCCTGCTCTATTTTCTGCTTCTCGCTTCTAAGCTGAGAGGTTGTTTTTGCCTGAGCTGTAAGTGTTACCGACATCGTCGCCGTAACAAGTGTAAGGCTCATAAAAACACAGAGCAGTTTTTTTACAAATTTAAACTCCACTAATCTCACTGCCTTCCTTGTTAAGGTATTTTCTCATAGTAATGAGAGAACCGCCCACACCGCTTATGATACCGATTGCAACAAAAATTCCAAGCATTGCAAGCGCATAATCGGCAAAGGAAAGTGCCTTGAGTCCGAGAGACTCAATAAGGTCTTTAAACTGAGTTATTGCAAGCTCGTAAAGTCCCCATACAAGACCAAGACTGATTACTCCGGAGGTAACACCTAAAATCATACCCTCAACAACAAACGGAAGCCGTACAAACGAATTTGTAGCACCGACTGATTTCATAATGCTGATTTCAAGTCTTCTGCTGTATACGGTAAGCTTGATTGTGTTTGAAATAATGAAAAGAGAAATAACAAACAGCACCGCAATAATTACAATCGCAATTACGGTAATTCCCTGTCTGATTGCAACAAGCTTTTGTGCAAGATTTCTGTTTTCTCTTATTGTGTCGATGTTTTGAAGCTGTTTAAGCTGTGACACGGTTTCATCAAACAAATCCAAATTCTCAACAGTAACCTTGTAGGCGTCGGGGAGAGGAATGTCCGTGCTGATTTCGGTAAAGAACTTTGCCTCTGCATCGTCCATTGTTGCAAGCTGCTCAGCCCAAGCGGTTTCTTTGGGAACAAACTCTGTTTTGTTGATGTTGCCGATAGCCTTAATCTGTGCGTCCATTGCAGCGATGTCCTCGTCTGTTGTACCGTCTGCAACATAAACCATAATTACATTTTCTTCCTCAATTCTTGAAAGAAGAGAATCTATATTGAGGAATATCATCGAAGCGGAGCCGATAAGTACAAGACAGCTCATAAGTACACAGATTGACGCAATTGACATCATTCTGTTTGTCCATGTGTTTCTGAAGCCCTCTTTTATAAGATATTTTAAGCTTGCGCCTGTCATTATTCCTCACCTCCCTGTGCAGTAAGCTTTTCGTCGGAGTCGGAAACGATATCCTCAAGATTATCAAAAATATCGTCCTGCTCGCTGTTTTTAAGCTCTACATCGTTAATCGCAACATTCTCGTCAAAGAAGAACATATCTGTTTCTGCCTTTGGGTTATCACCCGTAAACTGAGCGTGCGTCGGGTCGGGAGTATCGGAAACAACCTCACCGTTTTTGATAACGATAACTCGTCTTTGGAAGGAACGAACAAGGTCGTGCTCGTGAGTAACCATTATAACGGTTGTACCGGCGTTATTGATTTTTGTTAAAAGTCCTACGATTTCGTGGCTCATTTCGGGGTCAACATTACCGGTGGGCTCGTCCGCAATAATAACCTTTGGGTTATTTACAAGTGCTCTTGCAAGTGATACTCTCTGCTGTTCACCGCCCGAAAGCTCGTTTGGAAGCGCTCTTGCCTTTTGTGAAAGTCCAACAAGCTGAAGAATATAAGGAACTCTTTTTCTGATTTCCTTTTCCTTTGCACCGATTACACGCATTGCAAATGCAACATTGTCATAAACGGTCATTTTGGGAATAAGACGGAAGTCCTGAAAAACAATTCCCATATCTCTTCTGTAATAAGGAACCATCTTCTTCTTGAGAGTGGCAGAAGAATATTCGTTAAAAATAATTTCTCCCTCAGTCGGTTTTTCCTCGTGCATAATGAGCTTGAGGAAGGTGCTCTTACCTGCACCCGATGAGCCTACAACGAATACAAATTCTCCGTCCTCAATTTTGATATTGAAATTTGAAAGAGCGTGAGTACCGTTGCTGTCATAAACCTTTGATACATTTCTGAATTCAATCACGATTTTTACCTCTTAAAATTGTTTTCAAATTTGGTACAGGTGTTAAAAATACGCACCTATACATATTACCAACATATATAATATATCAACTTATAAGATAAATCAAGTTTTTTCTGTAACTCTTTTGTAAACGAACCGTTACAAAAATTAAAAACCGCAGTATCAATCGGCGTTGTTACTGCGGTTTTTTCGACAAAACAAAATAATTTTTATCAATATTTTACAGGGCTTGAGGCGAGGTACTTATTAACCATAAGTGCTACCTTGAACACGATAGCGTCGTCAAATTCTCTCAAATCAAGACCGGTGAGCTTTTTGATTTTTTCAAGTCGGTAAACAAGAGTGTTTCTGTGAACAAAAAGCTTTCTCGAGGTTTCGGAAACATTAAGGTTGTTTTCAAAAAACTTTTGAATTGTAAACAGAGTTTCCTGGTCAAGAGAATCAATCGAGCCTCTTTTGAACACCTCTTTAAGAAACATATCGCAAAGTGTTGTCGGAAGCTGATAAATCAAGCGGGCAATGCCGAGATTTTCGTAGCTGACAATGGTTTTTTCGGTATCAAATACCTTTCCGACCTCAAGTGCAACCTGCGCCTCCTTAAAGGAATGTGCAAGCTCCTTAATTCCCGTTACACAGGTGCCTATACCGATGGTTGCGTTAAAGTAGAACTCGGAAAGAAGCGTGTCGTTGATAGAGCGCGCAAGCTTTTCAAGGTCCTTAATATCCACATTCGGTCTAACCTCTTTGACAAGAGCAATATCACTTTCGTTAACATTGATGACGAAATCCTTGCTTTTGTCGGGGAAGAAATTTTGAATAATATCAAATACGGAAATTTCTGTTTCCTGAGTTGTGCGGATAAGAAATACAACTCTTGAAGCGTCATTATTAAAATGAAGCTCTCTTGACTTGATATAGATATCGCCGGGAAGAATATTGTCGAGAATTACATTTTTGACAAAGTTTGAACGGTCAAATTTTTCGTCATTATTCTGCTTAATCTGGTCAAGCGCAACAGCAATAATCTGCGAATAACGACGGCTGAGCTCGTCTGTTCCGTCAACAAAAACCGCATACTCGGGACGCACAAGCACATCAAAGGTTGTGTATGTTGCATTATCAACGCAGGTCTGTGAAGCATTAAACACTCCTGCCGCAACAACACCCTTTCGTGTTTCGCCGATAAGCTCAAGCTCACTGCACGCAATAATGGTACCGTTTTCGTCTACAACACCGATAGTGCGGTCAACCGCGTCGCGCATTTGATTGATAATTCCCTGAAATAATCTGTTTGGCATTACATTCACCTCTCATTATAGCAGGCGCCCTGCAAAAAAATGTTGCACAAAAAGAAAGCACCTTACTTGGTAATATTATACAAGAGAGTTAACCATTTTGCAACCTTTTTGACAAAAAAAATCTATTTTTTTGTGCTACTTGCATAAAGCAAAAAATATTTTCTTTTCAAATACACAATATATTGTTAATCAAAATTTTAATCATCTATCTATTGTTATTTAAACATTCGACAAGCTCACACTCTTTTTTACTCAAAAAACGGCATTCGCCCTCTGCGAGTGACTCGTCAATGCAAAGATTGCCCATTTTTATTCTTTTTAATTCAACAACGGTTATTCCGAATTTTTTAAACATACGCTTAATTTGATGATACATTCCCTGCCTTATTGTAACCTGAGCGGTTTTGTAATCACCGTCAACAGCATCAAGCAGAGCGGGCATACATTTGTCCTCGCCAAGCATCATACCGCTTTCAAATTCTTTTTTTATGCTTTCATCAAACGGCTTGTCCAAGGAGGCAATATAGGTTTTTGGTATATGTCTTTTCGGGCTCAATATTCTGTGTGCAAAATCGCCGTCATCGGTAATCAGTACAAAGCCCGTTGTGTCCTTATCAAGCCGTCCGGCAGGAAAAAGATTTTTTCTTTTAAATTCCTTTGGCAGAATGTCCACAACCGTCGTATCTCTTTTGCCGTCGCTTGCGCTGATAACACCCTTTGGCTTGTTCATCATAATATATACATATTTATCATATGTAAGCCTTTTGCCGTTGCAGACAATCTCATCGCTGTTTTCATCAAATTTCTCGCTCGTGCCTTTAACGGCAATTCCGTTTACACTTACCAGACCTTTTTTAATCAATGCACCTGCCTGCGAGCGCGAAATATTCATTGCCGAGGATATGATTTTGTCTATTCTTTCCATTTTTTATTCTCCGTTAAAGCCTATAAGAAAGCCGTTTTCTGCCGAGGTGTTGCACAAATCGCCTCCGATAAGCACACCATCGCACACAAGCATATCGGCAACAATTCCTTTTGAATTACCTTCAAAATTGTTAACCCTGTATGTGTAAAGAGTAACCTTTCTTCCCTTGTATTCACTCAAATCAAAGCCTTGGTTTTTTTGAATATCATTATAATCCAGATACACCTTGTTCCATTTTTCAGGAATTGTCAACTCCTTTGTTTCAAATTCTTCGTCAAGGCTCCAGCCGAAGCCCTCAAGATACGCCCGTCTTTCCTCGTCTGTCGAAGCGCTTATTACCGACGAAACGCTTTTTGCGCTCTCAATATGATTTGAAGCAAAGGTCAAAATAATAACAATAACCCCTGTCAGCGTCAAAAGTATTCCGAAAATCGTCTTTGGTCTGAGCTTTAATGTTAACATCTTCATAAAATCACCTAAATAATTTTATGAAGCAAAATCAAATAATATAATCTTTTACCGTTTCTAAAAATGAAATTTCCGCCTCTGCTTCAACGGCAATGCCGTCGGCGGTATAATCCTGAGAGAAAACCGTTCCGTTTTCTCTGAGCCTTGAAATAATACCGCCCTTGTCAAACGGAATAAGAAGTCTTGCCCTTTTTCTTGTTTGCGGCAACGCATTTTCAATTTCAGTCAAAAGATTTTCGATGCCCTCGCCTGTTTTTGCGCTTATTTTTACAACGGCAAGTCCGTCTGAAGCAAGGTCGATATCCTGAGTGCTTTCTGCTATATCGCATTTGTTGAAAACATTTATAACAGGGACATCTATTATTCCGTCTTTAAAAAGCGACCTTAAAATCTCATCGGTTGTTTTGATATGATTATAGCATTCACTGTCAGACGCGTCGCACACATTCAAAATAACATCTGCATATGTCGCCTCCTCAAGAGTTGAACGAAACGCATCTACAAGCTCGTGCGGTAAACGACTGATAAAGCCAACCGTATCAATAAGCATTATCTGCTGTCCGTTTGGCAAAATAAGCTTTCTTGCCGTTGGATCAAGCGTAGCAAAAAGCTTGTCCTCCTGAAGAACGCCTGCGTCTGTCAGTCTGTTCATCAGCGTTGATTTTCCTGCGTTTGTGTAGCCGACGATTGCGACGGCAATCGCAGAATTCTTTTTTCTTCTTTTGTGCTGAAGGTCGCGCCTTTTTTCGACCTCGTCAAGCTGTTGCCTGATATATTTAATCTTTCTTCTGATATGGCGCTTGTCGGTTTCAAGCTTTGTTTCGCCCGGACCTCTTGTGCCGATACCGCCACCGAGCCTTGAAAGGCTTGTTCCCTTACCGGAAAGTCTGGGCAGAGAATATTTAAGCTGAGCAAGCTCAATTTGAAGCTTGCCCTCCTTAGACCTTGCCCTGCCTGCAAAAATATCAAGAATAAGCGTTGTTCTGTCAACCACCGCCGTATTTGTTATATCCTCAATATTTCTCACCTGAACGGGACTCAGCTCACTGTCGGCTATAATCAAATCAACATCATTATTCCTGCAAAACTCGCTGATTTCCTCAAGCCGTCCCTTACCTACAAATGTAGCGCCGTCGGCAGTATCTCTTTTTTGTATCATCTGCCCGACTGTTTGCGCACCTGCGGTTTTTGCCAGCTCCTCAAGCTCGTTTATGGAAACCTCGGCATCATACTCGCCCGTATCAACAGCGATAAGAAGCGCCTGTTCCTTTTTTTCTTCATTAACTAAACCTAATGCCATAATGCTTTTCACTCATTACTTTTCATTGACAAGAGCCTGCAAAACCCTGTTTGCAATTCTGCCTGCTGTCTGCGAGCCGGAATTTCCGTACTCAACAAGGACAACAAAGGCATACGGATTTTCGTCATCGTCCATAAATCCCGTAAACCACGCCGTATTGTGAGCGTTGACCTCATCAATCTGCGCTGTTCCCGATTTTGCACAAAGGTTAAGTCCCTTGTAGTTATAATCCCCGTACTGCTCCTCTACATTATATCTCAACATTTTTTTCATTTTCAAAGCGGTTTCACTGCTCAAAAGAGGAGTCTGCTTTGAGGTGACATCAAGCTCAAGCGCCTTGCCTGCCTTTGATGCAAACGACTCGACAAGATTAAGCGAAACAGCCTTGCCGTCATTTGCTATTGCGCTGACAAGCCGAAGCATTGCAATAGGCGAAACAAGAGTATCACCCTGGCCGATACCCGTCCAGCCGATATAATCGTCGGCGTCGCCCTTTTCAAGAAAAAATCTGCCTGTTGACGATTGAATATTTCCGCTGACAGATACACTTGATGTCAGTCCAAGCTCCTTAGCGGTTTCAGCAAGCCTTTGCACTCCGAGCTCTATTGCAAGCTCGGCGAATGCAGAGTTACAGGACTTTGCAAGAGCCTCTTTAAAGGTAATTGTGCCGTGAGTTGCGTTGCACTCAATTGGCTTTCCGCTTTCGGGAACATATTCACCCTTACACTTAAATTCTCTGCTGTCTATATCCGAAATATTCTCAATTGCACAAATAGCCGTAACAATTTTAAAGGTTGAACCGGGGGTGTAAAGACCTGAAAGAAGCCTGTTAATATACGCACCCTCATATCGCTTGTTTGTATCAAGGTCTGTGGGAACATTTTGCGGATCAAAGCTCGGTGTTGACACCATACAAACAATGTCACCGGTTTTGTAGTTAACAACTCCGACACAGCCTGCCTTGTAATTTGACAGAGCCTCGTATGCCACATCGCAGACATCTGCATTTACGGTCAACTGCATATCGTTGCCACTGCCGTTTTTTGTTACGCTGTATATTCCCGAAAGAACGCTGTATCCCGTAAGCTTTGCTTTATAAACCCTTTGAACACCTGTTGAGATAAAGCCCTTTGTGTCTCCCACGGTGTGAAGCGTTGCCTTTCTTGTTGTAAGTGAATCGTTATACTCTCTTTTTCCGTCAACGGTTTCGGCAAGGCTTCTGCCGTTGCAGTCTGTTATTTTGCCGGCTCCTGTCAGCTCGCCGTTGTCATAAAGGTGGCTGTTATACGGCATCATTACCCAGCTGTCGCCGTCTTTTACAAGGCTGACAGTCATAAAAACAAGTCCGCCGAGAAAGGCAATGACCAAAATCCAGAGAAAAATTCCTCTTTTTGTTATCATTTTCATTTCTTCTTCACACCTCCGATATAATTGTAGGTGCGCACATCTGACGCTTTGATAAACGCAAGCACTGCCCAACAGCTGAGCATAGAGCTACCGCCCTGACTGACAAACGGAAGCGTAACACCCGTAAGCGGCAGTACATCGGTAATACCGAAAATATTAAGTGCAGTTTGAAAAAGGAGCATTCCTGCGCCTGCAACCGCCGCTATTGAATAAAAGGTTGACCTTGCCGCAATTGAATTAACAAGTGCCGAAACAGCTATTGCAACAAAGGACAAAACTAAAATAAGGCCGAAAATATATCCCCATTCCTCACATATAACGCCGAACACATCATCGGTTGTAACAAGATAATTACCAAAATAGTTTCTGATATTCCCCTTGCCTATTCCGAGTCCGAGGAGTCCGCCCGACGCCATTCCCGTTAAAATATGTGCCTGCTGATATCCCTTGCCGTAAGGGTCCTCCCAAATATGACGGTAAACGGAAAATCTTGCAGTAACATAAGGCTTGTACTTTATTACGATAGCACCTCCGAGTCCTGCAGCCGCAACTGCAAGCCCTGCTGTTTTGATATCTCCCGAATTCATAAATGCTATGATTAAAAATGTAACAAAAAATATAAGTGCCGTTCCGAAATCGCGGATAAGAATGAGTGTTCCAACGCACAAAACGGAAAACGCAATAAACTTGATTATATTTTTAGAGGTCTGTATTTTTTCAAGCGTGGCGGCACCTACGAATATAAATGCAACCTTAACAAACTCCGACGGCTGAAAGGTTATACCGCCGAGAGTTATCCAGTTTCTTGCGCCGTGAGTGACCGTTGCAAGAGCAAGATTTAGCACAAGCAAAAGCATTGCCGCAACTGCAACAGGCATTCTAAGCTTCATACACAAATCAACCTCTCCGAGCAGGAATACGAGTATTGTATACCCAACCACTCCGCACAGCACTATAATAAGCTGCTTAAAGCATGCGTCGGGGTCAACAGAGCCGATAACGGCAAGTCCGACTCCCGATAGGAAAAATGCGATAAACTCAAGCTCGAAATTTCTTCTGTGCATTATTGTGTAAAAAACGGTAACATATATCCACTCTGCAACAATTAAAATACCGATTGACAAAAGTGCCTTAAAGGAAAACTCCTTGCCTGCCGAAGCGGCGGCAAAGCCTGTTATAAGCTGAAAAGCAGAGAGCACAAGCAGAAGTGCAAAATTGTTTACAGGCTTAATATTTGGTGCTTTTTTTATTTTTTGAGTCATATGCACTCCTCCTTATTTTTCATAAAATACAAATACTCTTTCACCGAAGGTGATGGTATCCTCATCAAAAATCAGCTGAGGCTGTGTGATAAATCTTCCGTTTAGCTTTGTACCGTTGTGACTGTTTAAATCGGAAAGTGCCCAGCCCCTTGAGGTGAGATGAATTCTTGCGTGCTCAGAGCTTACCGTGTCAAGATTGATTTGAATATCGGCATTATCGTCCCTGCCTATCAAAACATCTTTTTTTCTCAAATAAATCGGTCTGTGAGTTTTTACATCAACAAGCACGGCATACGCAACATTACTGCTTTGAACAGGCTGAGCCGCAACGCTTCTCATTTGCGACTTTGACTGAGCCGAAAGCGCCTCTGCACAAAGGAATTTGAATTTTACGGCACCTATTGAAATAATATCCCCGTCCTCAATCACAGCCTTACCGTCAACCCTTTTGCCGTTGACCTCAATTCCTGTTTTTGAAAAGGTGTCGGTTATTATCCATTCCTTTCGCTTTTTCGCAATTACCGCGTGATACCTTGACACGCTCGAAATAGCAAGCACAATATCATTCGACTTGCTTCTGCCGATTGAGGTTTCCCATCTGTCAATATCAATAATGGAACCGTTGGTTTCGTCAACAAGCTGTGCAAGCTTATGAAGGCGCGGTCTGTTTCTGAAAAGAGAAATAATACATCTTGCAAGAATTATTAACGCTAAAACAGGAAGCACATAACGCAAGCCTCCCGTTAACAAGGAATTTAATGTATCCAATACTTTCCCACCTTAATTTTAATTTTTAATATACTAATAAGATACTTTGATACACCTTAAAAGTCAAGAAGCTATTGAATTTGTTTACATTTTAGAATATACTTATATTAGAAATTTTTTGGAGGAAAAATTTATGAGCATGGAAAAATCATTGTTCGGCACTCTTCCCGACGGCAGAGAGGTTGAGCTTTATACAATCACAAACAAAAGCGGTGCCTGTGTATCGCTTATGACTCTCGGCGGAGGCGTTCAGTCACTTAAGGTTCCTGACAAAAACGGTGTGCTTGCCGATGTTGTTTTGGGCTTTGACGAGCCAAAGCACTATATCAATCCCGACCTTGGCTATCAGGGACTGCTTGTAGGAAGATACGCAAACAGAATAAGAGATGCAAAATTCAGCATCGACGGTGTTGAATACAACACACCTAAAAATCAGGGAAGCTGGACCCTTCACGGAGGAGGACGCTTCAGCTTTAACATCTGGGAGGTTAAGGAAACAACCGATAACAGCATTACCTTTTCCTTCTTTTCTCCCGATATGCAGGACGGCTTTCCGGGCAATTTCACTATGGAGGTAAAATATATCTTCACCGAGGAGAGCACCCTGCGTCTTGAATATTCAGTGCTTTCAGACAAAAAGACTGTTGCAAATCCGACAAATCATACATATTTTAACCTTTCGGGTGACAATTCCAAAACGGTTGAGGAGCATTATCTTCAGATAAATGCAGATTACTTTACCGAAACCGATGACTCTCAGCTTCCTACAGGCGAGCTTGGTGAGCTTAAAGGCACAATGATGGACTTTGCACAAATGCACAAAATCGGTGACAGAATTGACGAGCCCTTTAGAGCAATTATTGACGGAATCGGCTATGATAATAATTACTGCCTAAGGAATAACGAAATAGGAAAAATGGCACAGGCGGCTATTCTTTTAGACAAGGCTTCGGGCAGAAGGCTTGAGGTTTGGACGGATTTGCCGGGAATCCAGCTTTACTGCGGCGGCTGGCTTGACAGGGATTGCACTATTGGCAAAAACGGCTCGGCCGTAAGCTTCAGACGCGGTGCGGCACTTGAAACACAGTTTTATCCAGACAGCGTAAACCATTCTAATTTCCCGTTTAAATATGTTGAGCCAAACAAAAAATTCACAACTGTTACGGAATTCAGATTTTCGGTTGAAAAATAATTCTTTCGACAAGGCAAAATAATAAGGGAGTGCAGATGCACTCCCTTTCGTGATGTTAAAATTATTTGTTTAATATAAAGTTGTTGTTTGGATTCATTATCTTATTATCACTCTGCGCAAATTCAAGTGCGGTAAAGCAATCCTTTTTTTGCAGCTCAAAATGCTGTTCTTCCATTTTGTATGCGGCGTTTTCGGCTGAAGCCTTGCTTTCATCATAGGTGTAAATATAACCGTAAAAGGCTTGTCCGTAATGGCTGTAAACATTTGAATACCTTACTGTATTAAAATATCTACCGCGCCAATGCGACTCTGAAACGGTTACAGTACCGTCAGCGTCAATTTTTTCAACTACTGCAACATGGTTTGACCAGCAGGCAACTGCACCGAGCTTTGGCTCAGAGCCGTAATCGTAGTAGCCGTTTCTTTTGTTAATAAAATACCAGCTTGAAGCGTCACCGCCCTTAATTTTCGGAGCTGTGCCGTTCATTTCGTAAACTCTGCCGTAGGCATATGCCACGCAGTTTGGCATACCGTAGCCTGTTTGGCTATACACATTAAGCTCTCTTGTGTAATACGGCTCGCCGCTTGGCGCCTCAAGTCTTGGCTCATAATCTTTCGCAAATGCTGTTGTTGGGAAAACGGAAAGAATGATAAGGACAAATAATGCAGTAATCAGGCTGTTTTTAAATATCTTTGTCATAGTTATGCCTCCTTTTCAACATCGCCTGCAATTCTAACACACCTGCATATTTGTAATCTATGGCAAATCGTCACAAGGATTTTGTAACTATTTTGTAACATTTGTAACAATTACACAAAATTTGCCCTTTTCCCTTGACAAAATCTTGTCTTTTTATGGACAACTGTATATTATAATACAAAAACCACTCGTATTGTCGAGTGGTTTTTGTATTTTATCAGTATTGATTTGTTAAATTGTCACAATTATACCCTTGCAACGCCGTCTTTTACTGCTGCATCGGCAACCGCCTTTGCAACAGTATCCTTAATTCTTTCATCAAAAGCATAAGGAAGAATATAATCCTCCGAAAGCTTGTCGTCATCAACAAGAGAAGCGATAGCATATGCGGCGGCAATCTTCATATTCTCGGTAATAGCACTTGCTCTTACATCAAGTGCACCGCGGAAAATTCCCGGAAAAGCAACAACATTGTTAATCTGATTCGGAAAATCGGAACGGCCTGTGCCGACGATTTTTGCTCCTGCCGCCTTTGCCTCGTCAGGCATAATCTCAGGAGTCGGATTTGCCATAGCAAGAACAATCGGATTTGCGTTCATTGTTTTAATCATATCCTGAGTAAGTACACCGGGTGCGGAAACACCGATAAAAATATCCGTTCCCTTTACCGCATCGGCAAGTGAGCCCTTTGTCATTTCTCTGTTTGTAACCCTTGCAATAGCTTCCTTTGAAGGATTAAGATTTTCTCTGCCCTCATAGATTGCACCGGTTCTGTCACAAAGAATAACATCACGCAGTCCGAGAGTCATAAGAAGCTTTGCAATAGCAATGCCTGCTGCACCTGAGCCGTTAATTACTGCCTTGCAATCCGAAAGAGCCTTATTCGTAAGCTTTGTCGCATTGATAAGAGCCGCAGAAACAACCACCGCCGTACCGTGCTGGTCATCGTGGAAAATCGGAATATCGCATCTTTGCTTGAGCTTTTCCTCAATTTCAAAGCAACGGGGAGCTGAAATATCCTCAAGATTGATACCGCCGAAGGAACCGCTGATGTTATAAACAGTTTCAACAAACTCATCAACATTCTTTGTTCTTACGCAAAGAGGAAACGCGTCAACATCGCCGAATTCCTTAAACAGAACGCACTTGCCCTCCATAACAGGCATACCTGCCTCAGGACCTATATCACCGAGTCCCAAAACAGCCGTGCCGTCTGTTATAACAGCAACCATATTCCATCTTCTTGTAAGCTCCCAGCTTTTATTGTAATCATCCTTAATTGCAAGACACGGCTCGGCAACGCCGGGGGTGTATGCAAGAGAAAGAGCGTCCCTGTCGTTAACCTTTGCCCTTGCAGTTACCTCAACCTTGCCCTTCCATTCTCCGTGTAATCTTAATGATTCCTTACGATAATCCATATTGTTTATACCTCTTATATGTTATAGTGTCTTATTCCCAAGGGAATTTATACTGTGTCAATCCAAGCTCGTCACGAACGGCTATCATTTCCTTTTGAACAGACTCGTTAATCGGAACACCGCTGTCCTTTCTGTCCTGCCATACAAGCCATTCCTTTTCGCCTGCGGTGTAAATTCTGTCACAGCCCGGAGCCTTCTTTGAAGCTCTTACAGAACGAAGAATTTCTCCCGCCTTTTTTCTGACAACATCTTCACCGAGGAAGTGGTCTGTATCAATAGCGATAAAGAAATGTCCGAGATGATACGGTCTGATATTTCCGTTTTCGTCCTTACCGTCAAGACTCTTGCCGTAATCGCCATCCTGAAGAATTGCAGAAAGAAGCTCAATTATCATTGCATAGCCGTAGCCCTTATATCCACCGAGAGCCTCGCCGATACCGCCGAGGGTAGTGAGTGCAGCCTCGCCGTTTCTAATCTTTTTAAGTGCAACTCCTGCGTCGCCCTCGATAGGCTCGCCGTCAAGACCGATAACAGTACCGGGGTGAACCTCCTCACCTATTCTTTCGTAATATTCGATTTTACCGTTTTGTGTGATTGAGGTTGCACAGTCGATTACAAAATCAAATTCCTCGTCGGTAGGAATTCCGACTGTGAGCGGATTTGTGCCGAACATACCCTCAACACCGAAGGTAGGTGCAACAGACGGGCGGGCGTTTGTACCTGTCATACCGATACAGCCCTGCTTTGTTGCCATAGTTGCGTAATAGCCTGCAATACCGTAGTGGCAGGAATTACGAACCGCAACCATACCCATACCGTACTGCTTAGCCTTATCAATAGCCATTTGCATTGATTTGTAGCCTATTACCTGACCCATACCGTCGTGACCGTCAACAACAGCGGTTGTCGGTGTTTCCTTAATAATTTCAAAATCAGTTACAGGATTTTGTATGCCTGCCTTAATTCTGTCAAGATAAATCGGCTTAAATCTGTTACAGCCGTGGCTTTCAATACCTCTCTTATCCGACTCAAGCAAAATATCTGTGCAGATTTTTGCATCCTCCTCGGGAATACCGTAGCCGATAAATGCATCGGTAACAAAATTCGTTATTAAATCCCAAGGACATACTACCTTACCCATAAAAACACTCCTTATCTTAAATTATCTTTCCCAGTTGCGTGAGCGTTCAACAGCACGCTTCCAGTCAGAATATTTTTTATTTCTCACATCAATATCCATTGACGGAATAAATATTTTGTCAACTGCACGGTTTTTCTCAATTTCTTCAAGGCTGTCCCAAACACCTGTTGCAAGTCCTGCGCAGTATGCGGCACCGAGAGCCGTAGTTTCAACATTCTTGGGACGGTTAACATTAACTCCGGTCATATCAGCCTGAATCTGCATCATAATATCGGATACCGAAGCACCGCCATCTACACGCAAATCCTTGAGCATTATATTTGAATCCGACATCATAGCCTCAAGCAAATCGGTCATCTGATATGTGATACTTTCAAGAACGGCACGGCAAATGTGCTTCTTGTTTACGGCTCTTGTAAGTCCTACCATAATTCCTCGTGCATACATATCCCAGTACGGAGCACCAAGACCCGTAAAGGCAGGAACAAAATAAAGTCCGTTTGAATCCTCTACCATTGCCGCAAGCTTGTCACACTCGGGAGCAGATTTAATAAGCTCAACCTCATCTCGAAGCCATTTGATAACCGAGCCTGCGTTAAATGCAGAGCCCTCAAGAGAATAAGTTATTTTATCGCCTATTCCCCAAGCTATGCCCGAAAGGAGATTTGACCTTGAGCGTACTCTTTTATCTCCTGTATTCATAAGCAGGAAGCAGCCTGTTCCGTAGGTGTTCTTTGCCTGACCGACCTCAAAGCAGCTCTGACCGAACAAGGCACCGGGCTGGTCGCCGATTGCACCTGCAATAGGAACGCCCTTGATATCCTCAATGCCTGTGATTTTTGCAACCTCGCCGTAAATACAGCTTGACGGCTTTACCTCGGGGAGCATACTCATAGGTATGCCCAGCTTTTCGCATAAAAATTCGTCCCAGCAAAGCTTTTCGATATCAAAAAGCATTGTTCGGCAGGCATTTGAATAATCGGTAACATGAGCCTTGCCGTTTGTTAAATTCCAGATAAGCCAAGTGTCAACCGTTCCGAAAAGAAGCTCGCCTCTTTCCGCACGCTCTCTTGCACCCTCAACATTATCAAGAATCCATTTTATTTTCGTCGCGCTGAAATACGCGTCAATAAGAAGTCCCGTTGTTTCCTTAATATAATCGGAAAGTCCCTCTGCCTTGAGCTCCTCGCAGGTGGGAGCAGTTCGTCTGCACTGCCATACAATTGCATTGTAAACAGGCTTACCTGTTTTCCTGTCCCACACAATTGTAGTTTCTCTCTGATTTGTAATTCCTATTCCTGCAATATCCTTTGGATTAACCTTTTCCTGACGCAGACAGGTAAGCACGGCGCTTATCTGTGAAAACAAAATTTCCATCGGGTCGTGCTCAACCCAGCCGTTTTCGGGATAAAGCTGAGTAAACTCATTTTGAGCCTTTGCGACTATTTCGCCCTTTTTGTTAAAAATAATGGCACGGGAGGAGGTGGTTCCCTGATCCAGAGCCATAATGTACTTTTCAGACATATTGATACCCCTCTCTTAAAAAAGCAAAAAGCAGGCTTTTCACCTGCTTTAATTTTAATTCTTTTAACAGTAAATGTCAACCAATGTATAAAAGTTTAAAAGAAAATTTGCTTTTAAATTAAAAAACAATCAAATATTGTTTTCAACATAATTTACAATGTCTGAAACGCTTTCGATTTTTTCGATAATTTCATCGGGAACCTCAATTTTGAACTCGTCCTCAACAGACATAACAATATCTATTGCATCAAGGCTGTCGGCGCCCAAATCATCAACAATAAGGCTGTCGGGAGTAATGTCGTCTTCGTCAATGTCAAGCTGTTCCGAAAGTAATTGCCTGATTTTTTCAAATACCATAAAATTTCCACCTCAAAAAAATGTTGTTAATATTGATTTGTTATGTTATTATCATATTATATAATTCTTATTGAATTGTCAATAAATAATTTTCAAAGAGGTTAAAATAATGAAAAGATTTTGCCTAACGGGCTTTCCGCTCGGCCATTCAATGTCGCCCGTTATTCACAGAGAGTTGTTTAAAATCAGCGGTGCAGACGCCTCATATGAGTTAAATGAAATCAGCCCCGAGGATTTAAAAAACGGATTTGACATATTAAAGTCATTTGACGGATTTAATGTTACTATTCCTCACAAAACTCAAATAATTCCTATGCTTGATAATTTATCTCAAAGAGCAGAGCTTTTCGGTGCAGTAAATACCGTAAAGGTGACAGACGGCAAGGCTCAAGGCTATAACACCGACTGCTTCGGCTTTTTGCGTGCGCTCGAAATGGCAAGCATTGAGCTTAAAGGCAGGGTGCTTTTGTGCGGCAGCGGCGGAGTATCAAGAATGTTTGCATTTGAGAGCATACTTGCAGGTGCTGATTTGACCATTGCCGTACGAGATGCCGATATTGAGGCTGCCGAGCTTATCAAAAAGGAAATTGAGGACAAGCTTTCAAAAAGTGCAAGGGTTATAAGGCTCAGCGAGGCTTCGGGGGAATACGATGTTTTGATAAACGGAACTCCCGTGGGAATGTTTCCTAACACAGACGCCTGTGTTTTGCCTAAGGAGCAGGTGCAAAAATGCAATGCCGTTTTTGACGCTGTTTACAATCCTATGGAAACAAGGCTTTTGCAATATGCAAAGGAGGCAGGAATCAAATACTCTAACGGACTTCCTATGCTTGTATGGCAGGCTGCAGTTGCACAGGAAATTTGGTTTGATGTCAAATTCACGGTTGAAGATATAAAAAATGTAATCAAAATAACTGAAAGAGAAATGGAAAAGATATGAATATTATTCTTTGCGGCTTTATGGGAAGCGGAAAGACGGTTGTCGGCGGTGAGCTTGCCAAAATTATGGGAAGAAAATTTATTGACACCGACGAGCTTATTGAAAAGCAACAGGGTGTTGCAATAAAGGCAATTTTTGCAGTTCACGGCGAGGACTATTTCCGCGAGCTTGAGCACGAATGCTGCAAGCAAATTGCCAAAATGAAAAACTGTGTTGTGTCAACAGGCGGAGGAGCAATGACCTTTCAGAGAAATGTTGATGCACTCAAGGATACGGGAAAAATTGTTTTTCTTGACGCTGATTTTGATGTTATTTGTGACAGAATAGGCAATTCTTCAACAAGGCCTCTTTTTCAGGACAGAGAAAAGGCAAGGGCTCTTTATGACGAAAGAAAATCAAAATATCTCAGCGCCGCAGACCTTGTTGTAGACGGAAATATGTCTGCAAGAAAAACTGCTATGACTATTGCAGAAAGCTTCAAATAAGTAAGTGTTAAAATAATATTAGTTGAAAAATGAAGCATGCTGTGATATAATGTTGAAACATTGAAGTAGAATAATATCTAAAGCGCAAACCTTTGCCATTTGGCAAAAAAGAGGTGTTTTATGAAAAAAATAAAAAATAAAGAGCTCGACCACGATGTCGAAATGTTTAATAAGTATCAAAACCTGCTTAAAGAGCTAACGGCAAAAAATGTTAAGCTTAAGTACAGAAATTCATGGCTGGGAGTACTGTGGAGCTTTATTCAGCCACTACTCAATATGATAGTTCTTTCTGTTGTATTCGGCAACATTTTCGGTAGACACAGCAAATATATCGTGTGTTATCCGGTGTTTATTTTTACAGGACGCCTGCTTTTTAGCTTCTTTACCTCATCAACAAAGCAGGCTATGACAGCATTCAGAAGAAATGCCGGAATTATTAAAAAGGTATATGTGCCTAAATATATGTACCCTCTTTCCTCGATTTTTTCAAATTTTGTGACCTTTGCAATATCAATACTGTGTCTTGTATGCGTATGGATATTCTTTAAGCTTACCGGATTGCAGGGAGGAAGCGACCTGTCAATAACGCCGTATGCGCTATTATGCTTTGTTCCTATGTTTTTGCTATTGGTTTTCAGCACGGGCGTCGGCTTGATTTTGTCAGTAGTTACCGTATATTTCAGAGATATTGAGTATATTTGGGATGTACTTTGCACACTGCTGTTTTATATGGTTCCGATTATTTATCCGCTTCAAAAAATCACTACACCCTGGATTGTGTTAGTTATAAAAATCAATCCGCTTTATTCAATGATAGAGCTTTTTAGGCAATGTGTTTTATACGGATATATAATGAGTGGAAAGCTTCTGCTTTATGCAACAGTAGTTTCCTTTGCAACCCTGCTTGTGGGAATACTCTTTTTCAACTGGAAAAGCGACGATATTATCTTCCACCTTTAATTTTAATATTGATATACAAAAACCGCACAGTTTCCTGTGCGGTTTTTTGCTGATAATTTATGATTTTACTACATCATCTGCGCAAGCATATCCGAAAACTCCGTCGGATTTTCAATATCAAGTCCTGCAATAAGGCGTGCCGAGGAATAAAGAAGCCTTGTGTATTTTTTAAGCGTTTCCTCGTCGGCATTTTTGAGCTTTTCGACAATTTCGTGAGTTGAGTTAATCTCGAGCACAAGCTGCGCCTTTACGCCTTGATTTGCACCGGGCATTGCACTTAAAACCTTCTCCATTTCAAGAGAAACATAGCCCTCGGCAGAGAGGCATACAGGATGTGAGCCAAGCTTATTTGATAGCTTAACAGATGAAACCGCATCGCCGAGAGCATCCTTCATTTTATCAAGAAGCTCCTTTTCTTCTTCATTTTTCTTTGCGATGGCTTCCTTTTCTGCCTCTGTGCTTAAATCAAGGTCGTCCTTACAAATATTTACAAAATGCTTTCCGTCATATTCCATAAGCATTTGGATAGCAAATTCATCGACCTCATCGGTGAAATAAAGCACCTCATAGCCCTTTGCCTTAACTGCGTCAAGCTGAGGAAGAAGCGCAATTTTCTGCTCATTTTCACCGCAGGCATAGTAAATATCCGTCTGTGAATCAGCCATTCTGTCTACATATTCCTTAAGAGTGGTATAGCCGTCGCCGTTTGAGGAAGCGAAAAGAAGCAAATCCTTTAGGCTGTCCTTTTCCATACCGTAGTTTGCGTAAACGCCGTATTTAAGCTGAAGTCCAAAGGCTTTAAAGAATTTTTCGTACTTTTCTCTGTCATTTGTGAGCATCTTTTTGAGCTCATTTTTAATTTTCTTATCTATTGCTTTTGCAATAATTTTGAGCTGATGGTCATGCTGAAGCATTTCTCTGCTGATGTTAAGGCTGAGGTCTGCGCTGTCAACAAGTCCCTTTACAAAGCTGAAATAGTCGGGAAGCAGATCACCGCACTTGTCCATTATCAAAACACCATTTGAGTAAAGCTGAAGTCCCTTTTCGTATTCCTTCGTGTAGAAATCGTAGGGCGCATTTTCCGGAATAAAGAGGAGTGCATCAAAGGTTGCCTGTCCCTCTGTCTTTGTGTGAATTACAGCAAGCGGGTCGGTGTAATCCATAAATTTCTGCTTATAAAATTCGTTATAATCCTCGGGCTTAATCTCGCTCTTTGACTTTCTCCAAAGCGGAACCATTGAATTAAGCGTTTCAACGGAAAGCTCGGTGATATACTCGCCCTCTTTTTCGGGGTCGGGCACCTGATGGCTCATTTCCATCTGAATAGGATAGCGGATGTAATCGCTGTATTTTTTAACAAGCTCGTCAATGGTATACTGCTCAAGATACTTTGAATACTGCTCATTTTCGTTATCCTCTTTAATATAAAGGGTGATAACCGTTCCTGCAGTATCCTTTTCACATTCCTCAACAGTATATCCGTCTGCACCCGAGGACTGCCACTTGTGTGCAACCTCCTCACCGAATGCCTTTGAGACAACCTCTACCCTGTCTGCAACCATAAATGACGAATAGAAGCCGACACCGAACTGACCGATAACGGAAATGTCCTGAGAGTTTTCGTCGTCGGCATTTTCCTTTTTGAAGTTGAGCGAGCCGCTTTTTGCAATCGTTCCGAGATTGTTTTCAAGCTCCTGCTCTGTCATACCGATACCGTTGTCGGTGATTTTTATTGTCCTGTTTTCCTTGTCAAGCTCAATTTCAATTTTGAAATCATCTTTTGAAAGCTTGACGCTGTCATCGGTAAGCGACTTGAAATAAAGCTTGTCTATCGCGTCGCTTGCGTTTGATATAAGCTCACGAAGAAAAATTTCCTTGTGGGTGTAAATGGAATTGATCATCATATCAAGGAGCTTTTTGGACTCTGCCTTGAACTGTTTTTTTCTCATAAATGTCACCTTCGCTTTAATAATTAGCACTCTCGATGTTCGAGTGCTAATTTATATTATAGCCTTTATTTTTTCTTTGTCAATACCTTGCAAAGAAAATTCATAAATATTGACAATTATTGCCTTTTGCAATATTATACTCTATAAGAGAGGGTGGCAAAATGAAAAAGAAAATCAAAAGAATTGCAATTTTTGTTTGCGTTATCGCGGTTATTATAACAGCAACTCAGCTTACAGGTCATTACCATTCAGACCCCGCAGATGTTAAGGATTATAACACCACAAATCCGTATATTCTTGAAAAAACCGATATATCCGGTCACAGAAGCGGTGGAGGTATCGCTCCTGAAGAAACTATGATGGCATTTAAAAATTGTGCGGAAAACGAAAGCTTTTCTGTCAATGTTTTTGAATTTGACCTTCATATTACAAAGGACGGAGTACTTGTTCTTTTGCACGATGACACGCTTGACAGAACCTCAAACAGCGAGGAGGTTTTCGGCGAAAAGGACATCAAGCCCGAGGACAAGACATATGAAGAGCTCAGAACACTCAATATGGGCGCAAAATTTGAAACAGATGACGGTGAAGCTCCCTATGCCGATTTAACACAAGACGAGGTCAGCGACGATTTAAAGATTCTTCGTGTTGAGGATGCTCTTGACTATTTGATGTCACAAGGCGACTATAAATATATAATTGAAATAAAAAATGATGGCGAGCTCGGAAAAAAGGGCGTTGATTTGCTTCATAATATACTTGTCGAAAGAAATCTTGTTGACAGGGTTATATTCGGAACATTTCACAAGGAGGTCAGCGAATATGTTGACGAAAAGTATCCCGATATGACAAGAAGCACATCCATTTCAGAGGTGCTTGAATTTTGGAAAGCGGCGCTCACGAACAGCGACACATACGAGCCGCCGTGCAATGTTCTTCAAATTCCGTACTGCGCGCCTTATACAACAATTGGTCTGAATATTGCCACAGCAAAGGTTATGAATTACGCTCACGAGCATAATATGGCGGTACAGTTTTGGACCGTCAACGACGAGGACGATATGCAGTATCTTATAGATATAGGTGCCGACTGCATTATGACAGACTATCCCGATGTGCTCTATAATATCGAAAATAATAAATAAAAAATTAAAAAGTAAAATATCTAATAAAGCTGTCTTGCAAATTTGCAGGACAGTTTTATTTTTTTCCAAAAAATCACATTTTCTTTTCGGTATATAGAGGTTTAATATGTGCAAAATATTACAGAAATAATTATGAGAAATTTACAAGGGAGAATGTTTTATGAAAGCAACAGGAATTGTCAGACGAATTGATGATTTGGGCAGAATCGTTATTCCAAAGGAAATTCGCCGTTCATTTCGCATAAAAGAGGGCGACCCGCTTGAAATATTTACAGATGCAGACGGTGAGGTGATATTCAAAAAGTATTCCCCTATCGGCGAGCTTTCAAATTTTGCAAATCAATATGCCGAGGTGCTCCACAAAAACGGAGGACTGCCAATTGCAATTATGGACAACGACCATGTAATTGCCGCTTCCGGTGTCAGCAAAAGAGAAATACTTGAGCGCAGAGTTACCAAAAGCCTTGAGGAGCTGATGGAAAACAGAGCCATACACATCGCAAGCGACTCTATACCGAGCATGAGCGCTATTGAGGGCTTCAGCAGAAAGGCAAATGTTGTTTATCCGATAATTTACGGCGGTGATGTAAGCGGTGCGGTTGCTATGATTGAGGACGAAAACCACACATTGCCAAGCGAAACGGATATCAAGCTTGTTCAGGTTGCGGCAGCCTTTCTTGGCAAGCAAATGGAATAATCGTTTGTTCAACTTGCACAAAATGTTTACACTTGTTTTGTGCAATGTGTTACATAGGTAGAAAGTGGCATAAAAGTATTGATTTTTGATTTCGTACGCATATAATGTTGTCAAAGAGAGGAAATGATAGACAAAGACGAGGCGCGTTATGAAGCATTTTGAAAAAGAAGCATACGGATACATAAAAGATATGTTCGCTCAGCACAATATGGTGAAGCGAGTGGTTCTCTCCCTTATCAGTATCATCGTTATGGGCTTTGGAATTTCGCTTTTTTCCATTTCGGGATTCGGAGTCGATCCTTTCACCTCTATGAATATGAATATTGCAGGCACCTTAGGCTTAGGCTTTGGAACCTACCAGCTCATTGTGAATTTTGTCATTCTCCTTTATGTTATTATTGTGGCTCACAGAGGTTTGGTAGGAGTCGGTACCGTATTCAATATGGTTGGATGCGGATACACCTGTGAATTCTTCCAGAGTATTTTTGAGCCTATGGTTAAAGAGAATTATACCTTGGCAATTCGTTTACCCCTTCTTATTGCGGGTATAATTACTCTTTGCTTTGCATGTTCGCTCTTCTTTACAGCTAATGTCGGAGTCGGCCCTTACGATGCGTTGGGATTTATGCTCAGCAGAGGAATAAAGCTTGAACACAAATGGGTAAGAGTAATCACCGATGTTACCGTAATTTTGATAGGACTTGTTGTCAGCGGTGGATTTACCGCTATGCTTAACGGCGATTTTGCCAATGTCAAAAACATCGGCATAGGCACCGTAATAACTGCCTTTTGTATGGGGCCGCTCATCAATTTCTTTAATAAAAATGTATCCGCTAAGATATTTAATGTTGATTACGAAAAAATCAGCAAGGATGTGGCTTTCTTTATGATTAAGGGCGCTATGCTTAAAAATCTAAAGCCTTCTGAAGCTGTGCAGTATCAAAGCTCGCGCACAATTAAAGCAGCCACGCTCAAATCCGCAAAATAGCCAACAAGGCTCGTGATGTTATGTCCGGCCTTTTTATATATACCAATTGCGTTTTCACATAAATTTTACCCCTTAAAAGAAAAGGCGCTTCCATTACGGGAGCGTTTTTTCTTTTGTTTTATGATATTAAAATCGGCAGGAGCAAGCCCCTGCCCTACGATAGCTTGGTCATAATATTAAAATAAGGCACCGATGATTGCGGTGCCTTAATAGCTTATATTTGAATTATCTTCTCGGACGATTATGATTATCTCTTCTCGGCTTTCTCGGAGCCTCGTCAATATCATTTTCCGGAGTCATACCCTCAAGCTCGATAAGAGCATCTCTTCTTGAAAGATTGATTCTGCCCTGATCGTCAATTTCAATACATTTTACAACAATTGAATCGCCGATATTAACAACATCCTCAACCTTTTCCGTTCTCTTAACATCAAGTCTTGAGATGTGAACAAGTCCCTCTTTGCCCGGTGCAATCTCGACAAATGCACCGAAATTCATAATTCTTGTTACGATACCGTTATAGAAGGAGCCCACCTCAGGGTCTGTTGCGATAAGCTTAACAATCTCGCAGGCACCCTGACATTTTTCAGCATCGATACCGCTGATATAAACTCTGCCGTCCTCCTCGATGTTGATTTTAACATCGTAGTCAGCCTGAATTTCCTGAATAACCTTGCCGCCCTTACCGATAACATCGCCGATTTTGTCAGGATTAATTGTAAGAGTAAACATCTTCGGAGCATACTTTGAAAGCTCTTTTCTCGGCTCGCTGATAACAGGAAGCATAACCTCATCAAGAATATAATTTCTTGCCTTGTGAGTCTTTGCAAAGGCCTCCTTGATAATTTCGGGAGTAAGACCGTGAACCTTGAGGTCCATCTGAATTGCAGTAATACCCTTCTTTGTACCTGCAACCTTAAAGTCCATATCACCGTAGAAATCTTCAAGTCCCTGAATATCAACCATTGTCATAAAGTCGCCGTAAACACCCTCGTCACCTGTGATAAGACCACAGCTGATACCTGCAACGGGAGCCTTAATCGGAACACCTGCTGCCATAAGTGAAAGTGTTGAGCCACAGATTGAGCCCTGTGATGTTGAACCGTTTGAAGAAAGAACCTCTGATACAACGCGGATTGCATACGGGAACTCGTCAACTGACGGAAGAACCGGAACAAGTGCCTTTTCAGCAAGAGCACCGTGACCGATTTCTCTTCTGCCCGGACCTCTTGAAGGCTTTGTTTCGCCAACTGAGTATGACGGGAAATTGTAGTGGTGGATATATCTCTTTTCTGTCTGCTCATCAAGTCCGTCAAGAAGCTGTGCGTCGTTCATGGGACCGAGTGTTGTAACAGAAAGAACCTGTGTCTGTCCTCTTGTGAAAAGACCTGAGCCGTGTGCTCTTGCAAGAAGGTCAACCTCTGCATTAAGCGGACGAATTTCGTCAATGCCTCTGCCGTCAACTCTCTTGTGCTCGTCCTTGAGCCAAGCGCGTACAACATGCTTTTGAACAAGATACATAATCTCGTCAAGCTTAGCCTCACAGCCCTCAAATCTTTCGTCAAACCTTTCGTGAACTGCCTCATAAATCGGAAGCAACGCCTCGTCACGAACAAGCTTATCGTCTGTGTCAAGTGCCTTCTTAACATCTTCAATGCAGAAAGCCTCAATCTCTGCCATTATTTCCGGATCCGGATCCGATGACTCATAAGCAAACTTAGGCTTACCAATCTCGTCAACAATACCCTGAATAAATGCAACAATCTTCTTGTTTTCCTCGTGGCCGGCCATAATAGCATTGAACATTGTGTCATCGTCAATCTCGTTTGCGCCTGCCTCAATCATGGCAACAAGGTCTGCAGTTGAAGCAACTGTGAGCACAAGCTCTGTCTTCTCTCTCTGCTCAAGAGTCGGATTGATAACGATTTCGCCGTCAATAAGACCGACATTTACAGAAGAAATCGGACCGTCCCACGGAATATCCGAAATTGCAATAGCTGCCGAAACACCGATAGCTGCTGTAATCTCAGGAGAGCAGTCGGGGTCAACAGACATAACCGTTGCAACAACCGAGCAGTCATTTCTTAAATCCTTTGGAAAAAGCGGTCTGATAGGACGGTCAATGCAACGAGATGTAAGAATAGCCTTCTCGCTTGCGCGTCCCTCTCTTCTGAGGAAGGAGCCGGGGATTCTTCCTACTGAATACATTTTTTCCTCATAGTCTACTGAAAGAGGGAAGAAATCAACGCCCTCTCTCGGCTTTGCGGAAGCTGTTACGGTACAGAGAACCTCTGTTTCGCCGTAGCGAGCCATAATGCAGGCATTTGCAAGTCCGGCCATTTTGCCTGTTTCAAGAGTGAGCTTTCTGCCTGCAAGCTCTGTTTCCCAAACCTTAAAGTTCTTGAAAAACATTTTTGTACCTCATTTCTTAAATTTATTTAATCAAGGAGGTGCAATAGTAATAAGTTCAGCCGACAACTGTCTGTTATAGGCTCAATTTACTACTATTGTCTGCCCCTCCTTAAATTACGAATTTGCCAAACAAAAAAGTAAACAAGGCAAGCAGTATAAGCCTGCTTGCCTGATTGACTCATTATTTGTCAAGAGTATCACGGATACCGAGCTTCTTAACGAGAGTACGGTATCTTTCGATGTCCTTATTGTAAAGATAAACGAGAAGGTTTCTTCTGTGACCTACCATCTTGAGAAGACCTCTTCTTGAGTGGTGGTCCTTCTTGTGAACCTTGAGATGCTCTGTAAGCTCGTTAATTCTTGTTGTAAGAACAGCAACCTGTACCTCGGGAGAGCCTGTATCGCCCTCGTGTGTAGCATACTCTTTAATAATAGCCTGCTTTTCTGCCTGTGTCATAATTTTCACCTCTTTATAGAATTTCGCTTTTTATGGAATACACAGTAGCAGGTAGTGGTGCTTCTGCCTTGCAGCGTATGCCTGAAACCGAGTAATTCCTTAAGCGAAACAGATTATAACACATTATATTTAATTTGTAAAGCAATTTTTTTGAATAGTATTCATTATTCATATCAACGCAATATATAGTGTATGCAAAAAAATAATATTAACTCGTGCAAAAAAATGTTGACTTTATTTGCTTATTATGTTATTTTAATTAAGCCGCATATTATGGGCTTTAAGAAATACGCAGGTATTCGCCTATCGTAGCGAGACTTATGTAAGGAGAAAAATAACTATGTACGCTGTTATCGTAACAGGCGGAAAGCAGTACAAGGTTTCTGAGGGCGATGTTCTTTACATCGAAAAGCTCAACGCTCAGGCAGACGAGGCTGTAACCTTCGACACCGTTCTTGCAGTAGGAGCTGACAACAGCTTCAAGGCAGGCAAGGATTGTGCAGACGCTACTGTTTCTGCAAAGGTTCTTAAGAACGGCAAGGGCAAGAAAATTACTGTTTTCACCTATAAGCCGAAGAAAGACGAGAAGCGCAAGAAGGGTCATCGTCAGCCATATACTAAGGTTGAGATTACCAAAATCAATGCGTAATGATTAAGATTGAATTTTACAGCGGTATCAACGGCTTGTGCGGTTTTGAAGCGCAGGGACATTCAATGAGTGCAGACTCGGGAGAGGATATTATATGCGCCTTTGTTTCAAGCGCTTGTCTTATGACTGCAAACACCGTTACCGAAATTATCGGGCTTGACGCAGACGCTCAGTCTGACGACGGATATTTAAAGCTGATGATTTTGGAAAATTCCGCAAAGGCTCAGGATATTTTGAACGGACTTAAGCTTCATCTTACGGAGCTTGAAAAGGAATATCCCGAAAACATAAAAGTGATTTATCGGAGGTGTAATAATGCTTAAGTTAGATTTACAGCTTTTCGCTCATAAGAAAGGTATGGGTTCTACAAAGAACGGTCGTGACTCAGAGTCAAAGCGCCTTGGTGCAAAGAGAGCTGACGGACAGTTTGTTCTTGCAGGAAACATCCTTTACAGACAGAGAGGAACTCACATTCATCCGGGCAATAATGTAGGCATCGGTAAGGACGACACTCTTTTTGCTCTTATCGACGGTACAGTTAAGTTCGAGAGAATGGGTAAGGACAGAAAAAAGGTTTCTGTTTATCCTGTTGAGCAGTAATTTAATAAGGATATCAAAACACCCGAAAGATTTTATCTTTCGGGTGTTTTTTATTTATTTAACTGTAATGCTTTTAACCTTTGACCAGCTGCCTGTATAAGTTTTGGTTTTGCCGTTGACCTTTACCTTTTTATACGCCCTTACACGCACATAATATTTTTTCTTTGATTTGAGCTTTTTGATTGTTTTTGAAGGCTTTTTTGATTTGTTGCCCTTTATTGTAACAGTCTTTGTTTTGCTCTTGGAGAATTTTTTTGATGTGCTGTACTGCACCTGATAGCCTGATACCGAGCTGAGCTTTTTCCAATAAACCGTCAGCTGCTTTTTTCCCTTTTTCAGCTTTGAAATTGAAGCTTTTTTGATTTTCGGCTTTTTTGAAGCAGCAGTAGTCTTTGCTGTTGTATTATTCGGCAAGGTTGTGGTTGCGGTAGTAGTTGTAGTAATTGTAGTAGTCGTAGTAGTCGTTGTAGTCTTGTAGCTTGGATTTTTTGTATTACAGCCGTTAAGACAATACTCTGCATTATCTGCAAAGGAATGATTGTTCGGGTCAATATCAATATTGATTATTTCGTCCTCGTCAACTCGTCCGCATATGCACACATTCCTTGCGACTCCCGTCGAGGTACATGTCGCAGGTGTTATCACCATTTGAGTAGTGCCCGAGAGGAAGCAGGGCTTATTCTTTGATTTTTCCGTGTATGTAGCATTTGATGATACATCTGCTATCTCAGGCTCCCACACTCCGCAGGTGTGACGAAGATAGAATGTATACTCCGTATCGGGAGTGGGTGCTATTGTAAGCTGTGGCTTTTCAATATCCTCTGCCCTTGTATTATTCGGGCAATATTTTACAGTTGTTGCACCATCTGCCGTTATAAATGTAATAACATAAAGATAATCGGCATTATAGCCGTTGGCTTTTACCTTATTAAGCATTTCGTCATTTAAAACATAAATACACAAATCCGTATTGACACCAAAGGTTGTTACAAAGCTTGTTACAAAGCAGTTGTCGTTTTGAATTTGCACGGATTTTAATGCCGTATTATTATAAAACGAGAAATTTCCGATTGAGCTGACCTTAGCAGAAATAACTGCGCTTTCAATGTCACAGTCATTCCACGGCGGAGGATTATCTGCATCATAATCGGGCATATTGTGCTCTGCCGTGTCCTTGGAATCAACGGTCAGAGTCTTTGTCTGTGCATCATAATATGCAGTAATACTTTCATTGCAATCAAAGGTCTGCGACTCCTGAGCATATACTGTTCCCATACTGCCAAATGCAATTGTAAAAACAAACACAAATACTAATAATAAAGACAAGGTCTTTTTCATATCATCACCGATTTTGATTTTTTTATATTATAGCATAACAATGCCGAAGTTACAACTGTACTTCGGCATTGTTAATATTTTACAGATAATTATTTATTTCTTCTCTGTGCAAGTGCTGTTGAAATTTCCTCTTTTTTCTTTCCTACAAGGTCATATTTGAACATCGGAAGAATTGAAAGCAGAGCAAGAATACCCGGCAAAGCGGTATAAGCAAAGAAGATTATATCCTTTGTTTTATTTGTAAAGCTACCGCTTGCAAGGGCTGTATAATATCCGGATTTTTGAACAAATATAAGTCCGACAGCAGTACCAAGAGCAAGACAAACCTTAATAGTAAGAGTAAGGATTGAATATGCGGCACCCTCCATTCTCTTGCCTGTTTCGTACTCGTAGTAATCTACACAATCGGCTGTCATAATCATAGGCATAAGAGTTACTGCGCCAAACTGCAAGCCGATAAGGAAGAGCGAAGCATAAAACAATACTGTGAGAATAACATTTTTAGGATTTTGGAACCAGAAATGACCGATTACAAATGAGAAAATCGAAGCAGCAAATCCATAAATTGAAAGAAGAAGATAAGCATTTCTCTCATTGAGCTTTTTGATAAGCAGTGGGCAAAGCGCCATACTGATCATTGAGCCGATTGCAGTGACGATACCGAGCACGGCAACAAGATTTTGCGAGCCTAAAAGAACGGTAGCTGCCTGAACCTGAATACCCATTGCCATCTGTCTGCCGAAGCCGAGGAAATACGAAACAATAACAAGCATAAACGGTTTATTATTTTTAAGCGCGTTTATCATATCCTTGGCAGTTGTTTTTTCGCCTGCGACATACGGCACTCTTTCCTTGTTAAGCATAGGAATAAGTGCAAACAAAGCACAGCCGAGAACTGCTGTAAGAATTGCCGTACCGAGATATTCCGTGCCTATCATAGGAGTATCGGTTTCACCCTCGAAGCCGAAAACCTGTGAGCCGTTGGGAATAATAAGACATACTATCGGAACGATTACCACGCAGGCAGAAAAGCCTATCTGCTTAAAGGTATTTGATATTGAAACGATATTTGTTCTCTCGGTGGGATTTGGTGTCAACACAGAGGCAATACCCTGCGACGGAACATCACCCATTGTCATGGCAAGCGACCAAATAAGATAGGTTACAAATATCCATACATAGCAAAGAATGTTGTTGCCCTTAAAGTTAATCGGCAAAAACACAACCGCAGTCATTATGAGAAGCGGAGCAAGAGAATACAAAATCATTGATTTAAACTTTCCCCTCTTGCTCTTTGAGCGGTCAATCATATTACCTACAATCGGGTCAAAAACTGCCGAAACGATTTTTGCAATAAGAATAAGTATTCCGACAATGCCGACATCAATTGCCATATTTTCATAACCGCCCAAAACAGAGCCGTCAAACTCAGCCTGATATGAATTGAGAAGTCCCACTATTGCCTGAAATCCGAAAAGACCGAGCGAATATGCCGCAATTTCTTTAAAATTCAGGTGCTTTTGCTTTGTGATTTCTTCCATTATATTGCCTCCTCAAAGCGTAAAAGGGCGAAACCGCTCAAGGAGCAGTCCCGTCCCTCTCTTAATCTATATTAGTCTTTAAATACCTCGCTGAACAAATCAATATCCGCCGCCTTCATAACCGCAGAGAACAGCTCTGAGCCCATTACAGGAAGCATTCTGTTGAATATTGACATTGCGTGAGCATCAAGACCGTGAATCATAAGCGGTCTTTTGTGTTCGATGCCGAACATAATCATCTTCACCATACGGTCGCAGTCGGTAGAAATCATATCCATAATCTTCTGACCCTTTCCGCCCTCATTCTGCTGGTCGCGGAAAATATCTGTTTTGGTAAAGCCCGGGCATACAAGTCCGACATAGCACTTGCCCTTAAACTCAACTCTAAGTGCCTCGGTAAAGCCCTTGAGTGCAGCCTTTGACGCACTATACATTGATGTACCTGCAAGAGTCATCAATGCGGCAGATGAGTCGATATTGATAATTCCCGGATCGTCCTCCTTCATAATTACAGGAAGAAGAGTCTTTACGCTGTAAACACAGGAGTAGAAATTGATGTTCATTGCTCTTTCAATTTCTTCGTATGAATATCTGTCAAATCTCTTGAATTTCGGAAGAATACCTGCGTTGTTAATAAGAACAGAAGGTATGATTCCCTCCTCCTCAAGCTCCTTTGCAAAATTTTCCCAATTCTCTTTAACCGACACATCAAAAAGCTTGTATGAAAACTGCTCTGCATATGTAGGACCTAACTCCTCAATAAATTTGAGCATTTTAGGCTCGCTTCTTGCAACACCTACTACACGACAGCCGTGCTTTTTGATAAGAGTAGCGGCAATACCTGCGCCCATTCCGCCTGAAGCACCTGTTACTATAACGGTTTTTCCGCTGAGCCAGTCACCGCCAATTGCCTTACAACAATCACTCATATTATTTATCCCCCTAAGCTGATAACATTTCTAATCGGTGATATTATACAATAGAAATACAAACTTTACAATATTTTTATTTATAAATTATTTGTTAAAAAGTAAAATCTTTCCTCAATAATATGCGTTTTAAAAATACAAATATCATTTTAACCAAATAATGCCTATCATATTTGGGAATATTGACGAATATACTGTACTCAATTGAAATAATTTGTCGTTTGTGTTAAAATAACCGATAAGGTGTTTTACCCTGATTATTTCAAAAGAGGAATTATCTATGGACAGACGCATAAAAAGAACAAGAACAGCGGTTTTCGGTGCCGTTCTTGATCTTATGATAGAAAAGGGAACAAACAAAATAACCGTTCTTGAGCTTTGCAAAAAAGCAGATATTAACAAAAGCACATTTTATCTTCACTATAAGAGTATGGACGATTGCCTGCAAAAATGCTTTGAGGCTGTTATGGACGGAGTTGTGGAGATTTCCAATCTCATAAAATATGACGAGATAAAGAACAATCCCGAGTCTGCTATCAACCGTTTTCTCGACGAGGTTGAAAAAAACAGCGACTATCTTTACAGATTTAAGTCAAGCAATATCTGCGGTCCCGCCATCAAGGTACTCAAGGAAAAGCTTGTGGCTTCGATTTCCAAAAGTAACGGATTTACTCTTGAAGAAAACTATTATGAGGTTACATCAATCACCTTTGCAATCGCCGGCTGTATCGACGCGGTTATGGAGCCGTTGCCGAATTTCAACAAGCCCGAGCTTTCAAGGGCAATGTGTGAAATGATAAGGTCAAAAAACGCAACAAAATAATCAAAAAGGTAAAAAATAAAGGCTGTCAAAAGACAGCCTTTTAATATTTTTAGATTAACCAAGCTCTGAGAAGTACTTGATTGTTCTAACCATCTGTGAGGTGTATGAGTTCTCGTTGTCATACCAAGAAACAACCTGAACCTCGTAAAGATCCTCGCCGATAGGAAGAACCATTGTCTGAGTAGCATCAAAGAGTGAGCCGTATCTCATACCAACGATGTCTGAAGAAACGATTTCGTCAGTATTGTAGCCGAAGGACTCTGTTGCAGCAGCCTTCATAGCAGCATTGATGCCGTCAACTGTGATGTCCTTACCCTTAACAACAGCAGTAAGAATTGTTGTTGAGCCTGTTGGAGTAGGAACTCTCTGTGCAGAGCCGATGAGCTTGCCGTTGAGCTCAGGAATTACAAGACCGATAGCCTTTGCAGCACCTGTTGAGTTAGGAACGATATTAACAGCAGCTGCACGAGAACGACGAAGGTCGCCCTTTCTCTGAGGACCGTCAAGAGTCATCTGGTCACCTGTGTAAGCGTGAATTGTGCACATAATACCGCTCTGAATCTCAGCATAATCGTTGAGAGCCTTTGCCATAGGAGCAAGGCAGTTTGTTGTGCATGAAGCAGCTGAAATAACTGTATCGTCAGCTGTAAGAGTATCGTGGTTTACATTGTAAACGATTGTAGGAAGGTCATTTCCTGCAGGAGCAGAAATAACAACCTTGCGAGCGCCTGCCTTAACATGAGCAGAAGCCTTCTCCTTTGAGCAGTAGAAGCCTGTGCACTCGAGAACAACATCAACACCAAGCTCGCCCCAAGGAAGCTCTGAAGCGTCAGCCTTAGCATAAATCTTGATTTCTTTACCGTCTACGATGATTGAATCATCAGTAGCTGAAACAGTATCAGCAAGAGCATACTTACCCTGTGATGAGTCATACTTAAGAAGATGAGCAAGCATCTTTGGGCTTGTAAGGTCGTTGATAGCAACTACTTCGTAGCCCTCTGCACCGAACATCTGGCGGAAAGCAAGACGGCCGATACGACCAAATCCGTTAATAGCAACTTTAACCATTGGAATTACCTCCGAAAAATATAAAATTATTTTATTGCTTTTATGCATTATTATTTTATACTGTTTGTCCCCGATAATCAAGAAAAAAATGTAAATTTTACACTTTACACAAAAAGATAGAGGATTACTCTTTTTCTTATAGTTAATTTTTTAACAATCAACTAAGCTGCCCGACATTATTATCCTTTTTTAATTCTTATTACCGTTGCAGAATATTTTGACACGGTAAAGTTAAATTTGTTTGAAAAGCCCTCAACGGCGTACTCTTTGAGGGTGCAAGCCTCCGGCTCGCCGAGAATATTGTCATTGTCAAGGCTATTGCCTGCGACCTGATACACATTTGCCATATTTGTTGAAAAGAGATTCATATTCATCCTATCCCTTCAATTTTTTATACCATTTTTAAAATTATAGCCGATTTGTTGTAAAAAAATTGAAACAAGGAACAACAGGGCTTTAACATTCGATTCGGGGTCCCCGAAAAGTCCAAAGACTTTTTGGGGAGAGGAGGAGCAACGAAGTGAGTGAGTCAATTACTTTTGAAAAAAGTTATTGAAAACGATACGGAGTTTGTGACGACGAGGAGCAGCTTGTCACAGGTTCGAGCCAAGTACATTCTATAAAATAAAAAAGAGATACACAAGGTATCTCTTTTTATTTGGTGGGAACAACAGGGCTCTTAAAGTAACTAACCTGCTACGAAACAGTCCACCGGACTGTTTCTCCCGAATTCGCTGCTCCTTTTGTCGCCGAATTCGGATCAGCTTGTCACAGGTTCGAGCCAAGTACATTCTATAAAATAAAAAAGAGATACACAAGGTATCTCTTTTTATTTGGTGGGAACAACAGGGCTCGAACCTGTGACCCTCTGCTTGTAAGGCAGATGCTCTCCCAGCTGAGCTATGCTCCCATCAGCGTCACTTATTATATAACATCATCGGCTGATTGTCAAGTGTTTATTTTTGAAAACAGCTCCTTTATCCTATCGGTATCGCCCTTTAAATAAAGATAGCCGAAAAGCGCCTCAATTCCCGTAGCGCAATGATACTCTCCCTCGCTTGCACTTTTAGGCGAGTGTCCGACCTTTGCATTTCTGCCTCTTTTAAAAACCGCCTGCTCATCCTCGGTCAAGGCGTCCTTGATTTTTTCGTATGCCTGTGTCTGTGCTTTTGCCGACACATATTTAACGCTCTCTTTATGCAGGTCATTTACAGGTCGGTTGGCATCGCAAACGAGCGTTTCACGAACAAGTATTTCATAAATACAATCGCCAATAAACGCAAGATTAAGAGGGCTGAGCTGTTTTGCGTTTACCTCTTTATCAACAAATCTCATAGTAATTTACGGAACATACTCAAATTCAATATCATATATTGAAACGATGTCGCCCTCCTGAATTCCTTTTTCCTTTAGTGCGTCAAAGACTCCGCTTTTTTCAAGCACTCTTTGCATATACTGAAGTGCCTCATAATCCTCTACATCAATGCCCTTGAGCACCTTTGGAAACCAGCTTGCCTCAACTATATAATAATTATCATCGGCAACTGTAATCTTAAAGCCCTTATCGTCCTTAACAAGTGCATCAAGCGGTATTTCCTCTGTTTCATATTCCTTTATCGGCGGAAGCGTCTGAAGCCTATTCCACACTGCGTTCATAAGCTCCTGCGTTCCCTCGCAAATAGGCGCACATATTGAATAATATTCGTAGCCCTTTGCCTCAACATAATTCTTAAATTCCTCTATCTGCTCAGGCTCAGCCATATCAATTTTATTGCCTGCGACAATCTGAGGCTGTTTTGCAAGCTCGGGATTAAATTTCACAAGCTCCTCATTGATTTTTTCAAAATCCTCTATCGGATTTCTGCCCTCGTGTCCGCTGACATCAACAATATGAACCAAAAGCCTGCACCTTTCGATATGGCGCAAAAATTCGTGGCCAAGACCGACGCCGTCGCTTGCACCCTCAATAAGTCCTGGGATATCCGCAATAACAAACGAGCTTCCCTCTCCCATTGAAACCACACCGAGATTGGGAACAAGCGTTGTGAAATGATAATCTCCGATTTTTGGCTTAGCCTGACTGACAACGGAAATAAGGCTTGATTTACCTACCGACGGATAGCCCAAAAGTCCGACATCGGCAAGAAGCTTTAATTCAAGAGAGATTTCCCATTCCTCGCCCGGCATACCCGGCTTTGCAAAGCGCGGAACCTGTCTTGTTGGTGTGGCAAAATGCATATTGCCCCAACCGCCTTTTCCGCCCTTGGCGGCAACAAATCTGTCGGTTTTGCTCATATCTGCCATAACAGCACCTGAGTTTACCTCGCGGATAACCGTACCTCTGGGCACCTTGATTTCAAGGTCGGGAGCTTTTTTGCCGTACTGTCTTGAGCCTCTTCCGTTTTCGCCGTTTTTTGCGGCATACTTGCGCTTATAGCGAAAATCCGCAAGAGTGGCAAGATTGTCGTCGACAACAAAAACAACATCTCCGCCCTTGCCGCCGTCACCGCCGTCGGGTCCGCCTGCTGCAACATATTTTTCTCTGTGAAAGGCAACGGCACCTGCACCGCCGTCACCTGCTTTAATTTTTATTTTTGCTATATCAACAAACATTTTTGACATTCCTTTATATTTACTATTATGAATATTAACAAAAAAAGCAAAAAAATGCAATACATATTACATATAATAGCACCGAATGACAGCTTGAAAGGAGATAAATATACACGAAATGTATAAATATTCACATTTTAATTGACATATTAAATCAATGCTGATATAATTCTTTCAAGCATCAGCGACGATGTTTATTAACAGGATTTGTGCACTTCGCAAAGCCTGTTACTTATTTTGTCTTTACAGTCATAAGGGAGGAAAATAATATGACTTATTCACAAAAGGTTTTGCAGGATTTAAAAGCAAAAAATCCTGACCAACCGGAATTCATTCAGGCAGCAACAGAGGTGCTTGAGGCACTCGCTCCTGTTGTTGACAACGACCCGAAATACCAAAAGCACGGTCTGCTTGAAAGACTTGTTGAGCCTGAAAGACAGATTATGTTCCGTATTCCTTGGGTTGATGACAAGGGAGAGGTTCATGTTAACCGCGGATACCGTGTTCAGTTTAACTCTGCTATCGGTCCTTACAAGGGCGGTCTTAGACTTCACCCAAGCGTAAACCTCAGCATCATCAAATTCCTTGGATTTGAGCAGATTTTCAAAAACAGCCTTACAGGTCTTCCAATCGGCGGAGCAAAGGGCGGCTCTGACTTTGACCCCAAGGGCAAGAGTGATATGGAGGTAATGCGTTTTTGTCAGGCATTTATGAACGAGCTTTATAAATATGTAGGTGCTGACGAGGACGTACCTGCAGGTGACATCGGTACAGGTGCAAGAGAGGTTGGTTATCTCTACGGTCAGTACAAAAAGCTTACAAACCGTTCGGAGGGTGTTCTTACCGGTAAGGGACTCAGCTTTGGCGGCTCGCTTGCAAGAACAGAGGCTACCGGCTACGGTCTTGTTTACATCACCGAGGAGCTTCTCAAGGACCACAACAAAAACCTTGCCGACGCAAGAGTTGCTGTTTCGGGTTCGGGTAATGTTGCCATCTATGCTATGGAAAAGGCAACTCAGCTCGGCGCAAAGGTAATCTCCTGCTCGGATTCAACAGGCTACATCATCGACGAAAACGGAATTGATGTAGAAGCAGTTAAGCAAATCAAAGAGGTTGACAGAAGGAGAATTAAGGAATATCTCAATGATCATCCAAACGCTGTATACGGCGAAGGCTCTATTTGGGACAATGTTGTTTGCGATGTTGCTCTTCCCTGCGCAACTCAAAACGAAATCAACAAGGCGCAGGCAGAAAGGCTTGTTAACTCAGGCTGTTACGCTGTATGCGAGGGTGCCAATATGCCGACAGACGCAGAGGCTACACAGGTATTCCTTGACAGCAAGGTGCTCTTTATTCCCGGTAAGGCTTCAAACGCAGGCGGTGTTGCTACATCTGCTCTTGAAATGGGACAGAACTCAATCCGCTCAAGCTGGACCTTTGACGAGGTTGACGCAAAGCTCAAGGGCATTATGATAAACATTTATTATCATATGAAGGAGGCCTGCGAGCAGTTTGGCGTTGAGGACAACTTTGTAGTAGGTGCAAACATTGCAGGCTTTATGAAGGTTGCCGACGCTATGATGGCACAGGGTATCGTATAAGCTTATTAAATACAGAAAAACACCGCTTGAACAAAATGAACAAGTCCAGTAAAAATGGACAATAGAAAAAAAGCACCCCCTATGGTAGAA
>CAYRBT010000012.1:0-39538 GCA_964422655.1 uncultured Bacteroides sp.
ATTTTGCCATAGACCTGCTTTTTTGTGCTGTCTGCACAACTTGGGGCAGTTCAGACAGCTCTTTCTTATTTCTTAGTTATTGTAATTGTTGCAGTATAATCTCCGTAAACCCAGCAGGCTTTCTTGCCTTCAACTGTATTTGTAACTGCATATTCGGAGGTACCCTCCTGAATACTGTTTTCATATGCTGACAAATCAACCACAAGACCGACATTTATATCGTCGGCAGAAAGCTCCGACTTATTACCGATAACAGTCATAGAAGAGGTATTGAGCCCCTTAACAACTGCCTCATATCCTTCAGGAACATTTGCAAGAGTAACCATTGACCTTGCAATTTTAATGTTCTTCTGCGTGAATTTTGACGGAACATATACCGTTACTGTTATTTGCTTAACATCATCAAGAATAACCATACTCTCAAGCGTTGAAACATCAAATGTAAAGGTATTTCTGCCTGTTTTAAGCTTTGAAAAATCTATGTTTCCGATATTAGCCTCTTTAATTCCCGCTTCCTCGAGCACCGCGGCATTAACCCTGTTTACGCTGTATGAAACATTGAAATCGTTAACATCTACACCGTCAGGCTTGTTTGTAAATGACACCGCAACATTCAGGTTCATTTCCTTAAGAACAGGAATTGTGAGAGTCGGGTTTTCTCCGTTAGTATCAACCTTTACATAATCAACTGTAACTCCGTTGCTGTCAACAGGAGTCAGCTTTAAATCAACAGATTTTGTAGCACTTAGCTTTTCCTCGCTAAAGGAAACATTTGCAGCAAGCTGCTTTACCTGAGTAACATATGTTTTGGGACCGATTACCCTTGCATTTGTAACAGTCAAAAGAGGCTCACCCATAACATATCCCTCGGCAATAAAATCGGCATTATCGTAATTGATGTCAATGTCCATAACCTTTTGATCCTCAACATCAAAATAAGCCTTATAAACCGTCGGATAGTAGCTTTTGATATTAAAATCGGCGTTGTCGCCTGTTTCAACCTTAATAGGAACTTCAATGTTACCCTTTGTTGTTACAGTGTTAGTTTGCAGAGAAACCTTTAAATCCTCTGCAGTAATGTCCTTAGCAATATACTTTTTACAGCTAATTGTGACATCAACATCTATTGATTCGTCACCGTAGCATTTTATACCAAGCTGAGCAGCGGCGGAATTGCTGAAATCAACATTCACCGGAACAGTTATGGTTTTTGTCGTTTCAGGTGACAGGCTCATTGACGCAATAATCCAAACAATGATAGCCGAAACGATTGAAAATATAATCAGGTATTTATCATTATAAATAAGCTTTCGTAAGGAAAAATTTGATTTTTTCGCTTTGCCGTCTTTATTTTTGCCGTTCATTATTTTTTAATCCTCCTTACAAGCTTAGAAATAATCTTGTCATCAGATGACGAGCCGGTAGGAAGAAATTCCGTTGTGAGAATATCTCTTAAATCACCGTAAGAAATATCCCTTTGCAAAATACCGCCCTTGGCAACGGAAATAGCACCTGTTTCCTCGCTGACTATTACAACAGTTGCATCACTTTCCTCGGTTAAGCCTATACCTGCTCTGTGCCTTGTACCAAGCGCAGAGGAAATGGTTTTTTTGGTGAGAGGAAGAATACAGCCTGCGGCATATATTTTTGCATCGCGAATAACCATTGCGCCGTCGTGAAGCGGAGATTTAGGATAAAAAATATTCTCAACAAGCTCTCTTGACGCCTTTGCGTTAATCTCTGTACCCGTAGAAATAACATTTCCGAGTAAGGTATTATTTTCAAAGCAGATTAAAGCACCCACCTTTTGGTCACTCATATTTGCACAAGCCTTGCAGACTGACTCGATTGCATCGGATATTTCCGCAATATCAACTGCAACGCCCGGGTGAATAAGAGATTTAAAGCTCTTGCTTGATGTACTGTGCCCAACCTGTTCAAGAATATTTCTGAGCTCAGGACTGAAAAGCACAACGAGAATAATAAGGATATTTGAAAATATTGCTTTGAATATAAATCCCGACGCTTCCATTCCGAGAAGATTTACCACACCGTAAATTATAAGCACAAAAATAAAACCCTTTGCAAGCTGCATAGCTCTCGTTTCTCTGATAATTCTTACACAGATATAGATAATAGCGGCAACCATAACTATATCAAGAAAATCGGAAACACTAAAGGTTGAAAAAACACTTAATATTCTGTTGAAGGTTTCTGTAATTTGACTAAGCATAATTAACTTCCTTATTTTTAATCTAATATCATTTTAACACAGAAAAAACAAGAAATAAAGTGAATATTACAGTTTTTTTAAATAGTTTAAAAAAATTTCACATTCCCTTCTCTTGCTGAATACCGACGGGCTTATCCTTACGGTACCTCTATCCGTTGTTTTAAATGACTGATGAGCAAGCATTGAGCAGTGGTAGCCTGCCCTGACTGCTATCCCCCTGTCCGCAAGCAGAGAGGCGGTTTTTTCAGACGAATAATCGGCATAGTTAAATGATAATATCGGTGCAGCTTCAAATTTAACAGGCTTGGGAGTGTAAAGTGACACCTTTGGATTTTTTTCCATATTGGAATAAAGCATATTAACAAGACTCAGCTCATGATCATATATCTTATTTACGCCGTGATTGTTGACAAAATCCATGCCTGCTCCGAGTCCTATTATACCGCTGTTATTGAGAGTGCCTGATTCAAATCTGTCGGGAGTAAAATCGGGCTGATTTAAATTAAGTGATGCCGAGCCTGTACCACCCTCAATAATTGTATCAAGACTTACATTGTCTGCAAGTGCCATAATACCTGTGCCCATAGGCCCGTAAAGTCCCTTGTGCCCCGGCATACAAAGAATATCAATATTGTCCCTCTTTCCGTCAATATCAATTACGCCTGCCGTCTGCGCCGCATCAACAATAAATCTTATTCCGCGTTTTTTTGCTTCTTCACCTATTTCCTTAATCGGAAAAACACAGCCGAAAACATTAGAAGCGTGCATACATACTATCACCTTTGTTTCGGGCTTAATAAGATTCACAAAGCTTTTTACGGTTTGTTCGGCATCATAGGAAAAGTCTGCCGTATCATAGGTTATAATTCCCTTTTGAGCCAACGAAGCAACAGGCCTTAAAACCGCATTATGCTCAAGATTTGAAATTATAATATGATCGCCCTGCCTTACACTGCCCTTTATTGCAAGATTAAGCGCAGTTGTGCAGTTTGGAGTAAAAATAATATTCTGTGACGGAAAGCCAAACATTTTTGCAGCTTTTTCTCTTGTGTCAAAGATTAACTCAGAGGTTAAAACAGATTCCTTATAGCCTCCTCTGCCACTGTTGAAGCTGTTTTGAAGCATTGCTCTGTTTGCTCTGCTTATAACAATAGGAGGCTTGGGATTTGTTGTTGCACTGTTGTCAAAATAAATCATCTTTTTTCAACACCCCGTATCTTTATCCCCTCATTTTCAAGAATTCTAATCGGCTCGCTGTCATCACTTTTTACGCTGAGCGCCCAGCCGCAACCATCCTTTGCACCTATACTGTCCACCCTTGAAACCTGCGCCTTGTACCCCTTTGAACGAAGAGCCCTCTGCCCTCTTTGAGCATTTGTTACAGAACCCACCTTTATATATAAAGTCATAATAACTACCTCATTTCATTACATACTTTATTGTATGCCGAAAATGCTTTAATTGGTAATCATTACAAAAAAATACCGCGGAATTTACATTCCGCGGTTTGAAAAAAATTATATTATTTTTTATTCTTTTTTGCCGCCTTACGCTGAGCAAGCTCTTCCTCAAGCTCCCTCTTCTTTGCTTCTGCAGCCTCTCTTTTAAGTCTTTCCTCTTCCTCAGCCTTAATCTTTGCCTCATCGTACATTGCAGCGATTTCGTCAAAGTGAGAGAAGTTTTCCTGCTGAGTAAGAAGCTTTTTAGCAGTTTGATAAACATCTGCCGCACGGTTAAACTTGGCATGACTGTCCATTTCAAGCTTTGATGCTTTTCTGATTTCCTTACGCTTATTTCCGTATTCGGTAATCTGCTTTTTGATTTCCTGAACAGCTTCCTCGTCCTTTTCCTTCTTTGCGGTGTGAAGCTCATTGTTAAGACGGATAAGTGCCTCGTCGCACTCGTCCTCTTCTCTAAAGTAATCTTCAATCAAATTAAAGTCAGGCTCAACAAAATCATATGTTGTACCGAAATACTTTTCAAAGTTTTTGTGAGAAGAAAGCTTTTTCTTTGCAATTTCAATTTCGATTTTTCTGAGTTCTTTTTCTTCCTCGGTATTCTTTGGAAGCTTTTTAGCAGCTGCAAGCTCTCTTTTTACCTCGGCTACATCAATATTTTTGATTCCTTCAAGACCGAGTGCGTATACACTTGAATAAAGCTCAACCTGACGCATAACATTAGGCGACTCAAACTTATCAAGCTCGGCACAAACAAATTTTGAAATGCCGATTTCTTCATTAAATTCAAGCGCTTGCTTGTAGGCTTTTTTAGCAAGCTTTCTTTCTGCCTTGTCTTTTATCGACTTATAATCACTCTTTGAAACCTCTTTTGGCGTTTCATTTGCCATTTTTCTTGCGTTGTTAACAAGATCAATGGTTTCAACAAGCTCCTTATCACTTAAAGCATTATTGCTGTAATCCTCAAACAATGCTCTGATTTTAAGAACTCGAACGACTGATTTTTGCTTATCCTCGGTAAAATCATAGAAGAAGAACGGTATAACATTTAATACAGCACCTATTGCAGCAACAATAATCAAAACTCTTAAAAGAGGAATAAGAGTTCCGTTAATGTCGTAAAGGGCATTTGACGGATTGAACAAATCCTGTCCGTTTTTCACCTGCTCCTGAAGCATTTGACCGATAGTATTTTCATTTCCCGGAAGCTTACGAGCCATTAAAGCCGCATTTGAGGTTACAAGCTTTGCGTTTGCCACGGTCATACCGAAGCGCTCCTGAAGTGCCGGAAGAATGCCGGAGGTTAAAAGAATAATAATGTTACCGATAGCTGTTACTGCGGCAAACATACCGTCAATTCTTTCACCTGTTTTATACTGCTGATAGTCACGAATATCTGCCTGAATTGACGGATTAAGAATATGAGCAAAAGCACCGACAATACCATTAAGATATAAGCACAAAAGCACACACCAAATTATGTATGATTTGAGATTTCCTGACGCATCAGTACCTGCACTTACAAACGGCAGCATCATAATAATGAAGAGAATATTAAATAGGTTAGTTACTATCTGTACCTTTTTCTTACCCCATTTACGAATACAGATAGGTGCTAAAATCATACCCCACAAAGCCGCATTACCGTTTAATGTAACAATAATACCGTAAACATTACCGGAGCATGCACCGCCGTAGTTATATACCCAATAAAGAATATTGTTATATGCAATTTCAAGGAAGCCTATCCAGCCTGCAAGAGAAATAATCCAGAAATATTTGTTTTTGGCAACTGCCTTAAGGGCATCCATAAACTTAATCTGAACAACATGCGTTTTTGCCTGAATAATCTTTTCCTGTGTATTTACATAAACAATTATCAAAAGTGCAATACCAAGTATACTTAAAATAGGATATACAAGTCTGTAAACACGAACATCCGTCTGATTTGTGTGGAAAACATTTTGAGCAACAAGTGGCATCAAAAGGTTAACTATTGACGGTCCGAGTGAGTATACAACGCTCTTGATTGATACAACATCGGCTCTTTCCTGTGAATTTGTAGAAAGAACGTGAATAAGATTTTCATAAGCGTCATAGAAGAAATAATAAATAAACTGAAGAAGCAGATTAAAAATAAGAATAACTGCACATTTTGCAATATATTCTCTCGTTTTTCCGAAAATTTCGCCCTGTCCTACGAGTAAAACAAGCTTGTCATACGGAAACCATACCATACCCACAAATAAAAGTGCTGTCGGTATACCCATTTTAAGTATGTACGGTCGGTATTTACCCGCTTTATTTCTTGTGTTATCAATGATATTTGCTCTTAGTCCCGTAAGCGGAATACCTGCAAGAACAGCAATTACATACATAATATACATATCGGTAGGTCCGATACCGATAGTACCTGTAATAAATACATTAGTAGAGCCGAGCAGACAGGTCATACTCATACAAACTATGAGATATGCGCCGATACCGCCAAAGGAATAGGAAGCAATTTCCTTGAAGGGCATACATTTGCCCTTAGGTGGTTCAGTCCAGTAGTATTTAACCTGATCTACTACACCTTGAACCTTGGATTTGAGTCCGGTTTGCGCCATATAGACATTCTCCTTTTTTGTTTGATAAAATCATTGTACCACACTTCTCTAATAATTACAACAAAAAAGGTGCAATTATTTGCACCTTTTTTGTTAAGACTGTCAAATTTTTATTGATTTAGTTCAAATTCGAAGCTTTTTCCGCCCTTTAGCTTTGCACTCACCGTATTTCCCTCAACGGTATATGAGGTACAATCCTTTAGCGGTTCAAAGAAATCATCCTCAGCAGGCTCCGGTGCCGAGTTATCGGTATATACAAAGGCTGCGGATGATGCTGAATTAAGTGCTCTAATTTCGTCCATTGCAAAAAACATAAGTCCCTCGCCCGAGTTTTCCTTAATTTCTGCAGTCGGGTCGAAATAATACCATTTTCCGTTAAGCTGAGCCATTGATATCATTGTTGCAACTGAATCGGTATTAAGATTCATAACATGGCTTGCTTTAACTCCTGCCTGAAGCAAAAGATATTCAAACATACCCGATATTGTGGAATTTATACCCTTTTTGGTGAGTATTGTTTCCATCTCCGAGAGCACGGAATTGTCTATGGTAACATTAGTTGCGATATAAGTATAGAGATTTAGCAGATAAAGATTTGATGTTACCTTTCCGTAACCGCAGTTTATCATAATATCGCTTACTGCTTTTTTAAACTCGGCAACCTTGGCAAGATGAGCCTCCTTTTCATTGACATAGCTTATTGTTACGCCTGAGTTATCATCAAGAAAATCTATACCCTCTACAAGAGAATATAGCGGGAAGCTTGTATAAAAAAGCTGATTGACCCGATCGGTAAGAGCCGTATTGAATTTAATTTCTGTTTCATAGTTCATAACTGCAGTGCAGAGCTTTTCATACGCACGCACAGTACTTTCATCAACATCATCATAGTGAGAATCAACAGTGATTTTAAGCTCAATATCAGTATTTTCGGTACCTGTCGAATTATTGTTATTTGCCTTTTTTGCGCCACAGCCTGCAAAGGAAGTACATATAAGCACAAGACATAAAATCAGCGAAGCTGTCCTTTTCATTATGTAACACCTACTTTTTCAAATTCATTATTTTATATTCGCTTGAAGAAAAGAATTCCTTATAAGCGTCGCAGTAATTCTTATCCTGCCTGTTTCTTTTACAGCCTCCGCCACGGCACAGATAAAAATAATCACAGCTTTTGCAAGCCTCATCAAGCTTAAAGGAGTCCTTTAAAAACTCAACCGTTTTGGGCATATTATACATTTCCTTAAATGATGTATCACTGATATTTGCAAGATACCATTCGTCCGTGCAGTAAAAATCACAGGGATAAACGCTTCCGTCGCCCTCAACAACAAACTGAGTAGAGCAAGTACCGTTCATACCGCATTGCTCTGCTCTGCCGTTTTTAGCAAGAGAAACATAATTGTCAAAGCTTCTGATTGAAACATAATCCCCTCTCAGACAATCATTGTAATAAATATTAAAGCCTCTTTTCAGGAAATAAGCATAATCCTCACAGCTCATAAACATATTTTCGTCATACTCGCTTTTCAGCGGTCTAAGTGCGGGGATAAATTGAAGATATCTGAGGTTATTTTCCTTGAAAAATCTGTATGCCTGCCTGAAATTTAAAGCCGTATTTTTTGTCAGCACGGAAAGAACATTGAATGTGACCTTATATTCCTTTAACAATTCAATACCCTTGACAACATCATCAAAGCTTTCTTTTCCGTCATAGTACACACGGTAATAATTTGTTTCTCTGTCACCGTCAAGAGATACACCGACAAGAAATCCGTTGCTATAAAAAAACTGTGCGTGCTCCTTTGTTATCAGCGTACCGTTTGTTTGCAAGCAGTAATGAATTTGGCTGTTTTGAGAATTATTGTCTTTGGCGTAGCTGACAAAATCCTCAAAAAATTCAAGAGGACAAAGCAAAGGCTCTCCGCCCTGAAATGTAAAATACACATCGCTGCCCTGCGCAAAATCAAAAGCACTGTCGATTACGCGGTGTGCTGTCTGCGTTGTCATCATACCCTTTGAAAATTCGTTTCTCTCACTTGCCAGAGAATGATAAAAGCAATAACTGCAATCAAGATTGCAGTTACTCGACGCAGGCTTGAGCATTACTGAAATCGGCATATAATCACCTACCAAATCTGTTATAAAGTATATAACATCAAAACGAAATTAACAAGTGTTATTTGCCATTATCACGCCAAAAAACAGAATATTTACAATTTATATACTTATTATTCTTAATTGATACATTTTTGAAATTAACCGCTGATACAGCACAATCGGTTATATTTTCAAAAACACAGGCGTTGATGTTTACGCCATTGTGGTATAGACCTTTAAAATAGTTATGTGTTCCTACTCCTCTGTAAACATTTTTGAAATAGCAGTTTTCAACGGTTATTCTTTCGTTCATTGTATTGTCGTATGATGTAAAGCCGTAAAAATGGATTCTATCAAGAATATCAATCTGTATTGCCTCTGATGAGCTGACATTTAGATTTGACACCTGTCCCCTAAAGGTACAGCCTCTAAACACTACATTACGGCAGGCGGCAAGCTCTGCGTGATGGGAAAAATAATTGTTTAAAAACGAAATGTTTTCAACAATCACATTTTCGCTGTGGCAAAGCCTTAAAATACAGGACTTGTTTTGATTGTAATTTCCGTCAAGCGTTCCGTTTTTTATTACGCATTGAGTAAGCGAGCTGTACTGCGGATATTCCTTATCCTCAGGCGATTTAAATATATTTCCCCTTTCTCTGTTTGTGTTAATCAGCTTTGAGTTGTTCAAATCTATAACCGTATAGCTTGTAAGGTGAAGTGTTTCTTTAACCTCATAGGTACCGTTTAGCAAAGATATTGTGAGAAGATTTTTTTCACTTGCATTCTTTCTTGTATAATCAAGTGCCGTCTTCAGTGCAGAGGTTATATTTTTTGAGGAATAATAGCTTTTGACAATCTTTGAATATTCATTTTTTATTTCGACCGCCGACACCGAAAAGCCGTATGATAACAAAACATTCGGTATCACAAGAGCAATCAGCATCAGCGACAATATTCTCTTTTTCAAAATAATTTTTCTTTGCTTTTCCATACTCTTAATATTTTTTCTTATAAAAAAATTTTAATACTAAGTATCTTTTGGAAGAAAGCAAAAAAAGAAGAAAGACAAAAAGCCTTCTTCTCTTCTGATTTATTTTTAATTATTTTACATTTGAAAATTTTTGATGTATTCCTTCATACATTCTTCAATTATTGATTCTGCTCTTTCTCTGTTATCAACCTCGGTGACATCAGTGGGCTTATCGTGCTCAAGAGTTTTATAAACCTCAAAGAAATGCTTTATTTCATCAAAGCGGTGGCTTGGAAGCTGGTCAATATCCGTATAGCAGTTATAGTTTGGGTCATTAACGGGAACTGCAATAATTTTTTCGTCCTTTGCACCGTTATCCTGCATTATCAAAACACCTATCGGGGAGCATTCAACAATAGTCATAGGCTGAATTTGCTCACTGCACAAAACAAGAACATCAAGCGGGTCCCTGTCGCTTGCGTATGTACGGGGAATAAATCCGTAATTTGCCGGATAATGCGTTGATGTGAAAAGAACGCGGTCGAGCTTGAGCATACCCGTTTCCTTATCAAGCTCGTATTTGTTTTTTCCGCCCTTTGATATTTCTATAACAGAATAAAATCTGTCTTTTTTAATTCTTTTTGGCGATATATCATGCCAAATATTCATAATGTACCTCCTAAAATTATTCTGCCGTCGGCTTCTTTTTTCTGTGAATTATAAAACGGTTGCAGGGATATGTCCAAAGAGTAGGAATAGCCATTCCGACAAGCTTTATTACCAAATCCCAAAAATTACCTGTAAGCGAATGTGACTGAGCAAAGGTTGTCATTGCAGAGCCTATCCAGCCGTTTGCAAAAATTGTGAACACAACCATTATCACATACAAAATCATACTTACCGTCGGGTTTGCATCGGCCTTAAAGGTGATTTTTCTGTTTAAGATAAACGCAATTGCATAGCCAACGGTAGTCGAAATAAGATAAGTATAAAGATATCCCTTTGATGTAATACCTATCATATTGAGCGTACTGTTTGTTATGGCAATATCGGTAAGTGATTTAAAAACAAAATTGAGCAAAAGCATATGAACCACAAGCTCAATTGCAGAGGAGCCTCCGCCTGCGATTGAAAATTTTATGAATTTCCATATTTCTGCGTGCTTTTGTGTGAATTTTTTAAAGCCGTTATCTTTGTTTTCCATATTGACCTCCGTTTTATAAGAATTTTATGAGCAAGACTATTATTGCAATCAAAGCGACAAGTATCGTTACAGCCTTAGCAATCATCGGCTTTGCCATATCCATAGTTGTCGGTGCAACTGTCATAATTGCATCAAGCAAGGGCTTGTTGAGCTTACCGTCGCAAAGCTGCTCGTATGTTCTTGTGTAGGTTTGATATTCGTTAGGATTATTTTCATCGAGAATAAAGCAACGAACGCCTCTTTGCTTTGAGTTTCCGTAAACATTAAAACCGCTTGACTGAGTAAATCCCAAGTCAATCCCCTCATATTTTCCTACATAGGAATTTTTGTGGTCATGACCTACATAAACACCAAGCACCTCACCCTTTTCTTTAAGGGCTTCAAATTCACCCGTATTAACATCGGGAATTGACGGCGGTTCAAGAAGCACCGAGCCCTCAACGCATTTTTTCTCATCAATTTTATAATACTCGCCCTTATGAATACGAAAAGCAGGGATTGCTCCCTTTTCATTTTTCTTAACTCTTTTAAGCACATTGTAATGCTCAAAAAGCGGAATATGCTGAAAAACAAGTGACGGAAGATAGTGTCCGTTTTTTTCTTTAAGCGCTTCTCTTGTCTTTTTGTACCACTCAATTATTGCGGTATCAAACTCCTCATAGCCTCCGCCCTTTTTATCGGTACCGCTGTCAAAAAGATAGAGGGAAAACACATCTCTTTCACCGTCAGATGATTTAATCACGATATTGCAGGTGCCGGCACCGTCAATACCCTGCGCCTGCTCACCGATACAGTTCGGCAACGCTTTATATATCTTCTCAAACTGGTCTTTATTGCTTATACCAACCTGCCTGTCATGATTTCCAAAGGTAACGGCAAAGGGAATATTCCTCTTGGTGACAGGTTCAAGAAGCTTGTTTATGGTTTTTGAAACATTATTTACAAGCTCGCTTCCCATACCCTTATATGTGACACCGTAGCCTTTTATCTGGTCGCCCGTATATATAACAAGGTCTGGATTTTCGGCACAAACAGCCGCCTCAAGAAGCTTTAGGGTATCGGGAGAGGTATTATAAATCTCCTGCATATCCGTAATCTGCATTATTTTAAATTTGCCGTCGCTATTAAATTTCATAAAAACACTCCAAGCAAAATAGATATTTTAACTAAGTATATAATAAACCATTAGTGCTTTTCAGTCAAGAAAATCAATATTTTGTTGAAAAGAAATAAAAAAAATAGTATATTATTATTATCGTTACCCTAACAAAAAAACAGGAGGACTCATAATGGATTACAGGATTGAGCACGATTCAATGGGCGAGGTAAAGGTACCCGCAGACAAATACTGGGCAGCGCAGACGGAAAGAAGCAGAAACAACTTTAAAATCGGCGCAGATATTGAAACAATGCCAAGAGAAATAACCTACGCCTTTGCCGTATTAAAAAAGGCTGCCGCCATTGCAAACAACAAGCTGAAAAAAGAAAAAATGACAGACGAAAAGCTGTCGGCAATATCGACAGCCTGCGACGAAATAATGCTGGGTAAGCTTTATGACCATTTCCCTCTTGTAGTTTGGCAGACAGGCTCAGGCACTCAATCAAATATGAATGCAAATGAGGTAATTGCCGGCAGAGGAAACGAGCTTGCAGGCAAAAATCTCCTCCACCCTAATGATGATATAAATATGAGTCAAAGCTCTAATGATACCTTCCCCACCGCTATGAGCATTGCGGCGGTAATCGGAATTGAAGACAGAGTAATTCCCGCAATCGACAGTCTTATTGAAACATTTTTAAGATTAGAGGAAGAAAACAAAGGGATTGTCAAAAGCGGAAGAACACATCTGCAGGACGCAACTCCGATAGAATTTTCTCAGGAAATAAGCGGCTGGAGAAGCTCGCTTGAAAAGGACAAAAGGCTTCTTCTTAAAAGTGTTGAGGAATTGAGCGAGCTTGCACTCGGCGGTACAGCGGTCGGCACGGGACTTAATGCTCCCGACGGCTTTGATACCGAGGTGGCAAAGGCAGTATCTGTCATTACGGGTAAGAATTTTGTTACCGCACCTAATAAATTTCACGCATTAACCTCAAAGGACGAGATTGTTTTTGCTCACGGTGCTCTCAAGGCGCTTGCCTGCGATATGATGAAAATTGCAAATGACATAAGATGGCTTGCAAGCGGACCGCGTCTTGGACTCGGAGAAATCACCATTCCCGAAAATGAGCCCGGATCGTCAATAATGCCGGGAAAGGTTAACCCCACTCAATGTGAGGCAGTTACTATGGTTGCAGTTCAGGTTATGGGCAATGATGCAACAATCGGTATTGCCGCAAGTCAGGGAAACTTTGAGCTTAATGTATTTATGCCTGTTATTATATATAACTTCATACAATCGGTAAGACTGTTAAGTGAGTCAATTATCTCGTTTAACAATAACTGTGCGGTAGGAATTAAGGCAAACAAGGAAAAAATGAATTCAAATCTTCACAATTCACTTATGCTTGTTACTGCGCTCAATCCCTATATCGGATATGAAAACGCGGCTAAAACTGCAAAATACGCCTACAAAAACAATATTTCGCTCAAAGAAGCCTGCGTCACTCTCGGCTTTTTGACAGAGGAAAAATTTGACGATGTCTTCCACCCCGAAGAAATGGTTTGATAATTACATTCTTATAAAACAAAAAAACTCCTGAGCTTCAGGAGTTTTTTGCTTTACTGTAATGTTATTTTGTAGTTTCGGTATAATCTACGATGTCTTCCTCTATTTCCTTTTTTTCTTCGATGTTGAGAGTTTTCTTAACCTTTTTCTTTGCCTTTCTGAACACTACTCCCAAAACCGCACCGACTGTTATTACGGCACCTACCACAATTTGAAGAGCATATGTCATTACTGACGGGTCAATGTATAATGTAATCATTTTTATTCTCCTTAATTTTACAATTTATATAATTTCACAAAATCATCATAGTTAAATACCCCGTAATCAGCAAAGCTGAAGGAATTTTTAACAGTACAGATTTTTTCATACCAATCAAGAGTTTCGTCTATATTCGGGGTACTGACCGAGCAGAAATCGGCAATCTGCTTAATAATTGTCAATCCAAACGAAAAGTCAGCCGTGAAATATCTTGATGTTAAGTCGGGAATAAAGCCTCCGTAAACCTCCCTGTACGGTGTTTTAAGTCCCTTAAAGCCCTCAATACTGCTTATTTTTTCTGTCATTTTTTCGGCAGTCGGACTTTCATAATGAATTTTGAGTGACTTTACATAAGACAAATCAAAATCAACTAACGCCTTGCAAATGCTCTGCACCTCTTCATCGCATTTAAGAAGCAGACGCGAACTTTCGTCGCTCCACTCCTCATAAAAAAGAGGAAGCCTTGGGTAAACAACGCCCTCGCTGTAATCCTTAAAAACAGTCCGCAGTCTTGTTGTATGCAAAATCGGATTTGACGGTGTGAGGGTAAGATTTAAATAATTAGGCAGGGGTGTGCATTTTATATCAAAAATCCCTTCAACAATTTTGCAGATGCTTGCCGTATTCTTATTTGGCATTGCCGCCAAATGAAGCTCATCTCTGTAGCCTGTCGCACGCACGCTTTTGCCATATTCGATTATTCGGGCAACAGACGGAACACGCTGAAGTCCTGCAATAGTACATCCCTTACCGAGAGCCTCTTTAAATGCACATTCTCCTCCTCCGCTTCCGGGAACAAGAATTATCGCGCACCCTTTTTTAACATACGGAACAATTATTTCGGCAAAATCCTTCATACAAAGAGAAGGAACGCATACAAAAATCAAGTCCGCTTTTGAAAACGCCTTTTCAGCATCGGAGGTTGCACAGCTGATTTGCGCACTCAAGAGAACTGCACCGTCTTTATTTACTATTTGAAGATTTTTTGAAAAGCTATCCGGCTTAGAAGTAAAAATCGTAACACAATTACCCTTATCGGCACAATGCACGGCAAACTGCGTTGCGATATTTCCTCCTCCTGCAACCGTTATATTCATAAGCCATCTCCTTATAGTCAAACTAAATAATCATAAATATAAAATAACATTTTGCACTTATTTTGTCAATCAATTAAATACCGACATTATTGACATTACTTTTTAATAATGTTAATATTGATTTAGTAACTGATTTGGAGAACAGATATGCTTACAAAGAATGAATTTGAAATACTTACCGAATTTGAAAAAAACAGCGGTATTTCACCAAAAGAGCTTGCATGCAAGATAAAGGGCTCGTTTGAAAAATTACAAGGCGAAATTAAGAATCTCGAAGACAAGGGATTCATCAAGGATAAAAAGATAACAGACAAGGGACTTGAAGCGCTTGAGCCTTACCGAGTAAAAAGAGCAATATTTATTGCCGCAGGAATGGGCTCGAGAATGATGCCCATAACGATTAACACTCCCAAGCCGCTTGTAAGGGTTAACGGAATAAGAATAATTGACACCTTGATTGACGCCTGTATTGAGGCAGGAATTGAGGAGATAATTGTTGTGCGAGGATATCTTAAAGAGCTTTTTGACCAGCTAAAATACAAATACCCGAACATTAAATTTGTTGACAATCCTAATTTTCTTACATACAACAACATTTCCTCTGCGTATCTTGTGCGTGATAAAATCGGCGGTTCATATATCTTTGAATCTGATATTTATTTAGTAAATAAAAAGCTCATTACAAAGTATCAGTACAAAAGCAATTATCTTGCCGTTTCGGTTGAAGAAACTGCCGACTGGTGCTTTGATACCGATTCAAGCAAAAAAATTATCGACCTTCACAAAGGCGGTAAAAACTGCTTTCATATGTTTGGAATTTCATATTATGACGAAGAAACAGGAAAGCTCTTTGCAGATAAGGTTGAGTCTGTATTTCTTCATACGCCGGGCGGAAAGGACTGCTTTTGGGACGATGTTCTTTGTCATTACTACCCTGATATTTCCGAAATATATGTCAGAAAATGCAGCTTTGACGACACGATAGAAATTGACACCTTTGATGAGCTTTGCAAAATTGATGAAAGATATGAAATAAGAAATTAAATTATAAAGACTGCGGAATCGGTATTCTGTAACGCCGTTTCCGCAGTCTTTTTATCATTGTTTATTATTAGATTTTTGTTTTTCGATAAGCCTTTGGATAATATATTTTCCTGCTGTTTCTCCGCTGTGGCCGTAATTTGCAATATACTTATTTCTGATTGAAAGGATTTTATCGGAATAATCATTTTTGTTTTCAATCATATTCCTTGCCTCTTCAAGCATAGTGTCAAAATTATTCATTGCAAAGCTCTTGCCTATTTCATTTCTCAGTTTAAGCTCAATGGGTTCAATACCAAGCTCCTCATAATCGGGATTGTAAATTTTAGGCGGAGTATCAATGAATATACACGGCTTGAGGCTTACATAAGAAAATTCATATGCAACGCCCGACCAATCAGTAATCAAAATATCGGAACTATAGAGCGATTCGCTTGTGCTGAAATCAAGCTCCCACTCTAAATCACCGCCGTCATAATCTTTATATCTCTCAACAATTGAAGAAAGTCGTTGTGCGTATCGTTTTGAATACTCAGGGTGCGGTCTGACAACCACCTTAAATCCTTTACCCAAAAAGACATTTAACAGTTCATCAATACAGCTGTCTAAAATATTATTTTCCTGCCAAGAGGGAGCAATCAAAATCTTTTTAACATCATTTTCCTTAATCTCCATTGCGTCATATTTTTCCTGAAGCGTTTCAAGAAAGCCATAACCGCATACCACAAGATTTTTAGGAGGAAGATTATAAAGCTCCTCTTGCTTTCTTATTTCGTCGATATGCTGCTCATTTACACAAAAAATTGTATCAAAATGGTCTATATAGCCTTTATTTGAAGTCATATGTGTACTTATACAACCGTGCAGGGTATAAATATACTCAATATCCTTTCGTATGTATGAGCGCTTATACTGATAGTTTTCCAAGTCGGGAGTTGTCATCAAAACGATATCCGCGTCCATTTTCATAAACACGGTTATCATTTTTTTAGAGCTGAGATAATACGCTCTTATTCTTTGATTATTTTCCGCTGTTTTAAAAATATTATCATTTGGATCGCTTGTGATATAATGAATTACGATATTGGAATTTTTAAGAATATAATCAATTATCTTTTCAAAATATCTGTAAAAACCGCTACCCTCCGAATAAATAACAAAGTGCTTATTCGCAACTGAGAAAAAGCGCTTATAATCGGCTCTTTCTCTTTTTCTGTTTTTGGAATTGTACTCCGACCTGTTTTCCTTTGCAAAGCTGTCGAGCTTTGCAAGCTCCTGTCTGCTTTTTTCAAGAGCGTCATAATCAATGTGCTTTTTGGGGCTTATTGTAAGATTTAAAAGAAGCTGCTGAAGCATTGCAAAAAGATTGGAGCATATCCAGTAAAAGCCTATACCTGCAGGAACAAAGCCGCCGAGAACAAGTGAAATTCCGACAGAAATTACAGAGGTAACTGCCTGCTCGCCTTTATTTTGCTCAGCCTGAAGCGGATTCATTTTGCTTTGAAATACAGAAAGCAAAAGTGCACTTGCACCTGCAAAAACAGGAACAAGAAGCATCTTACCCGTTGACTTAAACGGAATAGCCGCCAAATCAAAGCCGAGGAAATTCATATTAAGCGCCTTAACGGCAGACAAATCGTATCCGCCTGCTTGAAAGCCGTTTTGAATTTCCTTAACAACAGAAAGCTGAATTGAATTATCCTGTGCATTAAGATTAAACTGAGCGCACGCATCATTTATAAGCTGAGATATTACCGACGAATCCATATGCAATATGTAGGTTAACGGATTATATATAATCTCGATAACAAACATCAAAAGCACAACCTGAATTATCATAGGTATCATTCCGGCAAAGGGATGATACTTTTCTTTTTTGTAAAGTGCAAGCTGTTCGTCGGAAATCTTATCCTTTTCTCCGTAATACTTCGCCTTTAAAAAATTCAGCTGAGGCTGGATTTTGACAAGCCTTATTGAATTGTTATGCGTCCAAAGTGAAATCGGAAATAAAATGACCTTTGTAAAAAGCGTGAACAAAACTATTGCAAAAGCATAATTTGACACCAAATTATAGCAAAAGCGCATTACATATCCGAGCGGTGTTGTTATAGCTTCCATAATTCTCCCCGAAGATTAGTACCAAGAATACTCTGTTTGTATTTTCTCTGTCGAATTCCAGTTATCAAGACTGTGTGCATCTCCGTCAATGACAAATTTGTTTAATACAAGCTTATAATCGTAGCTGTCATACATTGATTGATAATAAATTCTTTCACAGTTTTCATTTTCATCAATATCGGTGATTGAAATTCCGTAATCGTTATTTGTTTTAATTCCGGTATCCTTAACAATAAAGGGAATGATGTTTTCAACCGAAGCCTGTGCCGTTGAGGTTTTAAGCTTGGCATTATCTGCATTCTTAGGCTTGATTAGGATAGAGGTTGTAATTCCTTTATTGGTAAAGTCTTTTTCGGGAAATTCTTCAATTGAGATAGTATCACTATAAGGAATACCATGGTCGCTGGAAATAATAATTGTTGAATTATCATAAATTCCTAGCCTTTTCATTTCATTTATATACTCAAATATTACTTTAAAAGCGCCTTTTGTTTGCTTAACTGAATTTGAATTTTCGCTTGCTTGACAATTTTCATCAAGGGTAAACGGAGAATGACAGCCCTTCATATAAATAAAGGTATAATTCTTGTCGTTATCGGAATATTTTAATCCGTTTGCAGTAATTTTATTATACAAACTCTCGTCGTCCGGTATAAAAGTGCCGTTCTCGCAGGTGATTTTTGAAAGCTTTGATTCTACACCGTTATTTGCATTTTGAATCATTAGGTTTGATATAAGATATGATGAATTTCGCGAAAAAGCCATTCGGTAAAAATACTTTAAGGTTTTTTTGTAATCAACATCATATCCATCAACCTTTTGAGCATTATCAGCGATACCGCAAAGTGATTTTGCATCATTGTAGGTATAGTATCTTGATGAATAAATATTTATGCTGTATCCGTTTTTCTTTAAATCCTTTAAAAAATCCGACTGCTCATATGCTTTTGTCAAATATTCTTTTGGAGAGTATTTTCCGTCAAACTCAACTCCTGTAATCATATATGAAACACCGGGGAAGGTTCTTGAGTATTTTGATACTGCACCGTTATAGTATGTAAAGCCTTCAAGTGAGTCAAAATAGTCGGGGCTGTCATTAACAACCTCATCAAAATAATCGGTATCAAATCGGTCAAAAAGAAAATAAACAACATTCTCTTTTTCCGAAACCTCAAGAAGATTTTTTTCAGATAAAACATAATCGCAGTTGATTGAATTATCGCTAAAAAGGTTTTTTGTTGCAAAATCCGAAACAAGTCCCGAGCCGTTCATTCCAAGAATTAAAACGGCAAGAAAAACAGCAACACCCTTCCACTTTTTTCCTATTGCCATTGATACAAAAGTCATTATACTTATAATCATAACGCATAATACGGCCGAAATTGTTTCCTTTTCGTAGCCGTTTGTAACAACATCACCGGAAACAAAGGAAACCTTGTTAAGAAATGCGCTGTCAAAGAACATATAAAGCACAACTGACAAAAGAGCAGATGATATTACATTTATTGCCTTGCCCTTAAAAAGATATAACACGGCACTAAGCACAACAAAAGAAGCCGCAAAAATTAAAAATACAGGCAACGCCAAATCAGAAAAAGCAAACGCAAATTCCTCTTTATTATTTGCGTAAATATCAATTGGTCCGTACAAAAGATAAACAAATGTAACCGCAAGCGAGGTAAGAGCTGCAATCGTCAGGCGTTCCTTTTTTTCATATTTGAACTTTGGCATCTGTTTGTTTTTTAAATTTTCAAATTTTAAACTCATTTTCTATCACCGATAAATAAAATTACTTTTTAAGTATATTACTTTAAATTTAAACAGTCAATAATTGAAGATATTTTTTCACATATTGTTATTTGAAGCTCTTTGAATACCTTTTTTGACATCAAGAAGGCAATCGTAGCTGTACCAAGGTGCCTCCTCGTTAATCAAGTCTACAAGATACGGGCAAATATCCTTGCTGATAACATACTTTGTCACATTAAAATCATTTCGTATATTTTTTGTGAGATATGATTTATAGACAAGACTGTAATCGGTTAAAAGAAGAAATACACCCTGCTGAAATTTCATAAGGTCATTTGTGGGAATATCTATCAATTTTGCCTTAGGAGATGAGGTTTTGATGCTCAGCTCAACAGCCTCTCTTATCGCCTTTAGCGACACAAAGCCAACTGATTTTGAAATGTTTTCAGGAGAATTATACACATTGACGGAAAAATTATTGAGCCAGCATTCAGCGGTAATAATATCATTTGTGTAATTGTCAAAATCATTGATTTCAACGGTATAAATCACGCAATCGTCATCAAATTCTTTCTTTCCTTTTAGTGCAAAGGAAAGCGCCACATATATTGATTTTGTAAAGTCAATAAACGGTGACAAATCAAAATAATGCTGAGAAAAGGCACAAAACTCATATAATCTATACCTTTTAGCCTTGCCGAAAGCGTAATTATAGAATGAAAAATAATTACCGTGTGACTTATAATAATCCAAAAGGTAGTTGCAATCAATTGTAACAAAAAGCTCTGACGAATTGAAAAAGGCATTTCTGTCCCTGAACATAGTAGGGACAAGCGGTCGGCTTGTACTGTTAATTCGCTCTCCCCTGTAAAAAATTTTTCGTTTCCCATTTTTAAAGTCACTCATCAAAAGGGTGTTAAATTCTTCGATTGTTTTTATGTTTTTTTCACTTACACTAAAATCAAAATCAAGCTCGTTTTCAAGTACCCTTTCAAGCTCGTTAATCTTAAATTTGTTTTCCATTAAATTCACCGAAATATTTATTCAAACAGATATACCCTTGTTTCATACGGTCTTGTAATAAACATATTTGAGGTTTGGGGAGTGTCGCTGTAATTGTAAAGAAGCACCTTACCCTTATCAAGGTCAAAGCCCTTAGGTGATTTAAACACGACAGGCTTTTCAGTATATGAGCAAATAACAAGCATTCGCTTGCCCTGATAATTTCTTTCATATACATAAAGCTGTTTACTTTGGGCATTATGCTCCTTATAATCGCCGTATAGGACAATCGGGTTTTCCTTTCTGAATTTAATCAACGCTTTATAGTGATTAAAAACGGAATATGGGTTTTCCATCTCTGCCTTTGCGTTGACGCCCTTCTTATAATTTGGATTTACAGGCATCCACGGCTGAGCTGTTGAAAAGCCTGCATATTCGCTGTCATCCCATTGAACAGGAGTTCTTGCGTTGCCTCGGCTCACTCTTTTAAGTCTTTCTCTTGCCTTTTTATCCGAAACACCGAGAGAACGCAGCGTTTTGTAGTTATTTACCGAGAAAACATCCTGATAATCCTCAAGCTCAGGCAAATCAATGCTTGTCATTCCAAGCTCCTGCCCTTGATAGATAAAGGGAGTACCGCTTTGAAGAAAATAGGAATTTGCAATTGATTTTCCGCTCTCGGTTCTGTATTTTTCACTGCCGTAGCGTGAAATTATTCTCGGATGGTCGTGATTTTCCATATAAAGTGCGTTCCAAGCCTTGCCGTAAAGCTTTGTCTGCCAAGTGGTAAAGGCTTTTTTCATTTTACGCAAATCAAACGGCATTTCAAGAAATTCCGTAAACAGACAGTCTGCTCCCATATGCTGAAAATGAAACATCATATCAAGCTCCTGTCCGGGCTTTTCTTCAATATATGACAATGCGGTTTTTACATTCATCATAGGTGCTTCGCCTACAACAAAGCAGTCATAATCATCGAGCACCTGACGGAATTCCTTTAGATATTCGTGAATATGCGGACCGTTCATATAGTGCTCCATACCGCATGCCTGAGGAATAGGAAAGCCGTTTGGCAAGCCCTCTTTTTTTGAAATAAAGGTGATAACATCCTCTCTGAAGCCGTCAACGCCCATATCAAGCCAAAAGCGCATTATGTCTTTAACTTCTTCTCTGACCTTTGGATTATCCATATTAAGATCAGGCTGTTTTTTGGCAAAAAGATGAAGATAGTACTGATTGTTTTGAGAATTATATTCCCATGCCTTTCCCTCAAAAAGAGATGACCAGTTATTAGGAGGTCTGCCGTTTTTTCCGTCCTTCCATATGTAATAATCGTGGTAGGGACTGCTTTTGTCAATTCCCTGCTTAAACCACGGGTGCTCATCTGAGGTGTGATTAACAACAAGGTCCATTATGACCTTCATACCTCTTTTATGAGCCTCGTCAAGCACTTTCTTAAACAGCTCGTTATCTCCGTAGTCCGAGGAAATATTTTTGTAATCGGATATATCGTAGCCAAAGTCCGCATTTGGTGAGCAATACAGAGGAGAAAACCAAATACAGTTTATTCCAAGCTCTTTAAGATAATCAAGCTTAGAAAGAACGCCCTGCAAATCCCCTATTCCGTCACCGTTGCCGTCACAAAAGGAGCGCGGCCAAATTTGATAGCACACCGCTTCCTTATACCAATTGCTTTTTGCCATATTATCCCCTTCTTAAAAAATGTTTGTGTTAAATATCAGTATTTATTATGTACCTTTTCGGCAAAGCAGAGAAAGTCCTTTATCTCAATTACTGTGCCGTCATCAAGGATTGCTTTGCCTGTCATTCTGCCGAAAACCTGATGCTGATCGGTCAAAATGATATTCATAACATTCGTCAAATCACTTCTGTCAATAATGGGAGCAAAGTCCATTTCAAATCTGCCGTCCGATGATGTAAAGGTCCAAGGGTCTGTATAGTTATCGCTTATATTGAATGTGACATCATCAATTTTATGCGCCCTTCCGTCATAGAAAATAACATTTTCAGACGCCCTTGAGGTATCGCCGAAGCCATATCCGATATTAAAGCCAAAGCGGTGACCGTCAACAGTTCCCGAGCCTGAGCCCCAGTACCAAACATTATCGTAGGTCCAAACTCCTCTGCCCCAGTCAAGCCCTGCAAAATCAGTTTCGGGGCATAGCTCATAAACCTTATCACCGTACTGAACCTTTCCGCTTGCGGGCATACAGGTGATTTTTTGATTATAGTAAAAGGCCTTCGGATCCTCCTTCCACGGAGTAGCAATTACCATTGAATCCTGCGGTAAATTGTCAAGAACAATATTGGCCTTGAGTCCCTTTCCGCCGTCAAATGAAGGAAAATCGCAACGGATTATACGCTTATCGCCCTTAATCAAGAACTCTGTTGCAAGTCTGCTGTTTTTAATTCTTACATCTCCGCTCTCGCTTGTCGCAGGCATATTAAGCTTTCCCATAGGAAACGGGGCAAGATAGACATCGGTTTTATCCTCAGGCTTTGAAAAATCAAGAAAATTAACGCTGTCAAGCTCAAGATAACCGAGGTCGGACACCGTAAAGCAGATAGCAAAATTATTCTTATTTGACATTACATAGTAGTAATCCCATTCCTTAATTCTTGTTTTTCTCTTTTTAATTTGATTTCTGTCGTAAATCTGAACAAGGCTCTTACTCCAGCCCGGCTCACGCAGGGAGCCGTCGGGATTTAAGAGCAAATCTCTTTGCACAACCTCGTGATTTCTCATAAAATCAATCCCCCTTATTTATATTGTATCACATAATATCATCTTATTTCAATAGTGGCTTCAAATACTGTCCCGTATAGGATTTTTCACAGCCTGCAACCTCCTCGGGAGTACCCGTGCAGACGATGGTTCCACCGCCCTTTCCTCCCTCGGGACCGAGGTCAATGATATGGTCGGCAGTCTTAATTATATCAAGATTATGCTCAATAACAACAACTGTATTTCCTGCATCTACAAGCATATTCAAAACATTAACAAGCCTGTGAACATCGGCAGTATGAAGCCCTGTTGTAGGCTCATCAAGAATATAAATCGTTTTTCCCGTACTTCTTTTTGAAAGCTCGGTAGCAAGCTTAACTCTCTGTGCCTCACCGCCCGAAAGAGTAGTGGCGCTCTGTCCTATTTTTATATATCCTAAGCCTACATCCTGAAGTGTTTTCAGCTTTTTGTAAATTTTTGGCTGTTGCTCGAAAAACTCCACTCCCTCGTCGACAGTCATTTCAAGCACATCAAAAATAGACTTGCCCTTAAACTTAACCTCAAGCGTTTCACGGTTATATCTTTTTCCGCCGCACACCTCGCAGGGAACATAAACATCTGCCAAAAAGTGCATTTCAATCTTAACTATACCGTCACCCTCACAAGCCTCGCATCTTCCGCCTTTAACATTAAAGGAAAATCTGTTTGCCTTGTATCCGCGCTGCTTTGCATCGGGAGTAAGGGCATAAAGCTCTCTTATATCGTTAAACACACCTGTATAGGTTGCAGGGTTTGAGCGCGGTGTTCTGCCTATCGGTGACTGGTCGATATTTATTACCTTGTCAAGATTGTCAACACCTGTTATTTTTTCAAATTTACCCGGTCTTTTCTTGGCGCCGTTTAGCTTGTTGGCAAGATATTTATACAGTATCTCGTTAACAAGGCTTGATTTACCCGAGCCCGAAACACCTGTAACGGCAACAAATTTTCCGAGCGGAAATTCAACATCAATATTTTTCAGATTGTTTTCAGATGCCGAATACACGGTGATTTTTTTGCCTGTTCCGTTTCTTCTCTTTTCGGGAACAGGGATTGAACGCTTACCGCTGAGATACATACCCGTCAGTGACTTTTCACAGTTTATAATATCTTCAACCGTTCCTGCTGCTATAAGCTCACCTCCGTGCACACCTGCACCGGGACCAATATCAACAATATAGTCGGCATTTCGCATAGTGTCCTCGTCGTGCTCAACAACGATAAGAGTATTGCCCAAATCACGAAGATGCTTGAGCGTGCCGAGAAGCTTGTCGTTATCCCTTTGATGCAGTCCGATTGACGGCTCGTCAAGAATATAAAGCACGCCCATAAGCGAGGAGCCTATCTGTGTTGCAAGCCGTATTCTCTGCGCTTCACCGCCTGAGAGCGTTGCCGCCTCTCTTGCAAGTGAGAGATAGTCAAGTCCGACGCTGTTTAAAAATTCAAGCCTTTCTCTTATCTCGTTGATAACAAGTCTTCCGATAAGCTCCTGTCTTGGAGTAAGCTCAAGGCTGTTGATAAACTCAAGCTCTTCATTTACGGGCATTGAGCAAAATTCGTAAATATTCTTACCGCCCACCGTTACGCTCATTATTTCGGGAGTAAGACGAGAGCCGTGACAGTCGGGACAAACGCAGGTGTTCATAACCGCTTCAATATCAGCCCTTGAATACTCAGAGGTAGTTTCGGCGTATCTTCTTTTTAGGTTAGGTATTATACCCTCAAAGTCATTTTTGTATGTTCCCGAGCCGTAGCTTGTGACTCTTTGCATTGTTATTTTCTTACCGTTTGTACCATAGAGCAGAGCATTATATCCCTCCTTCGGTATCATTTCCACGGGAATATCGAGTGAAAAGCCGTATTCCTTTGCAATTCCCTCGAAATACATTCTTGCAATAGAGCCTTCCTTAATATTCCATCCCGACGCTTTTATTGCACCCTGATTTATAGAAAGCTTTTTATTCGGCACTACAAGCTCGGGGTCAACCTCTCTGTATGAACCGAGTCCCGAGCATTTTTTGCAGGCTCCGAAGGGATTGTTAAACGAGAACATACGCGGACTCATTTCCTCAATAACCGCACCGTGCTCGGGGCAGGCATAATTTAGAGAAAAAAGCTCCTCCTCACCGCCGGCAACATCAATAAGGACATTACCCTCTGCAAGATGTGTTGCAGTTTCAACGGAATCGGTAAGCCTTGACTTGATTTCGTCGTTAATTACAAGCCTGTCAACAACAACCTCAATGTTATGCTTTTTGTTTTTATCAAGCTTTATATCTTCTGACAGGTCATAAATTGAGCCGTCAATTCTCACTCTTACAAAGCCCGACCTTCGAATACCGTCGAGCTCCTTGGCATACTCGCCCTTGCGCCCTCTTACGATAGGCGCCATAACCTGAATTCTTGTTTTTTCTTCGAGCGACATAACTTTGTCAACAATCTGGTCAACAGTTTGCTGTGTTATCTCTCTGCCGCATTTTGTGCAGTGCGGTGTTCCTATTCTTGCATAGAGCAAACGCAGATAATCGTATATTTCCGTAACAGTTCCGACTGTTGAACGAGGATTTCTGCTTGTGGTTTTCTGGTCGATTGAAATTGCGGGAGAAAGCCCGTCGATATAATCAACATCCGGCTTTTCCATTTGACCTAAAAACTGCCTTGCGTATGAGGAAAGCGACTCAACATAACGCCTTTGTCCCTCTGCATAAATTGTGTCAAAGGCAAGACTTGATTTTCCCGAGCCGGAAAGACCTGTAAACACAACAAGCTTATCCCTCGGAATTTCTATATCAATATTTTTCAAATTGTGCTCTCTTGCACCCTTAATTACAATACTCTTATTCATCTGCGTTTTCTTCCTTCAACCTTAAATTTTCAAGTCCTGCTCTACCCTCTTTTGTGACAGGCTTAATCCATTTATTTGAAATAAAATGCTTTATGCTGAAAATATTTTTAGGTATATCCTCAAATATATACATTACCGCAAAAGCAACGGGAAACGGAGCCTTGAGCACATATACGGCAAATGCCGTTGCGGGAACGGAGAGTGCCCAAAGAGATAAAAGCTCAAATTTTGCGCCTGTCACAGTATCTCCGCCACTCCTGAAAATCCCGACAATTTGAAGATACGGAAGCATTCTAAACGGAAAGGCAACGGCATAAATGAGCATAAGAGTTACAGCGGTCTTTAGTGCTAATTCACTTATATTATTTCCCATATTAAATATACCGACAAGCTGATGACGGAATATAACTATAATCACCGACATAAATACAGCGAGCACGGGAACAATAACCGAAAAGCGCTTTGAATCAACTATTGCTCTTTCGATTTTACCCTGACCTATTGATTTGCCTATCATAACCGAAGCTGCACTGCATATTCCTATAAACAATACAAATGCAATGTTTTCAAAGCTTCTTAAAATGGTTACGGCAGAAAAATATTCATAGCCCATATTGGCAAAAATGACATTATATACAAAGGTTCCTCCGCCCCACATTCCCTCATTCAAGACAACGGGCGCCGCCTTTTGAAGATAGGACAAAAGCTCATTTTTGTTAAAGCTGAAATAATCCGACGGCTTGCCGATAATAATGTTTTTTTGAAAAACAGATATAACAATTATAATCAAAACGCCGAGCCAAGCAGAAACGGATGTAGCAAGCGCCGCACCGCGTACTCCCATTTTTGCAAATCCGAATTTGCCGAAAATCATACAGTAATCGAGAAAAATGTTTAAAACCGTAGTAAATGCAGAGGCGTACATAGGAAGCTTAACATTTTCTACCGCACGGAGTATTGATGCAAGAATATTTGTGAGCGCAACCGCTGTATAAGAAAAGGCAACAACTCTCAAATACTCTGTTCCTGTTGACAGCACATCGCAATTTTTGTTGAATATTCCGATAACCTGATGCGGAAAGGCAATACTGATAGCCGTGAAAACAAGCGACACGGCAAGTGCAAACAAAACCGATATACCGCTGATATGCTTTATCTTTTTAATATCCTTTATTCCCCAAAACTGAGAAATAAACACCGTTGTTGCAGAGCAGAAGCCTACAAGCACCATATTCATAAGAAAGGTCCACTGACCAATCATTCCTACCGAAGAAAGTGCAACGGTTCCGAGATTGCTTACAAGAAGCGTATCGGCAAGCGAAAACGAGCTTGTAAGCATATTTTGCAAGGCAACGGGAACAGCAAGCCTTACTGCCGTTTTCCAAAAGCCCTTATCCTTTAAAAAATTTGACATTATCCTTTATTTTCCAGCTCGGCTATTTGGTCACGCAAAAATGCCGCGTGCTCAAATTCAAGCAGCCTTGCTGCCTCCTTCATTTGCTTTGTGAGTTCTTTTATGAGAAGCTCCTTTTCCTTTCTTGTAAGCTTCTTCTTTTTTCCTTCGAGCTTTTCCTTTGAGGTAATTTCAATAATTTGATGAACATTCTTTTTGATTGTTTGCGGTGTAATGCCGTTTTCAGCGTTGTATTTTTCCTGTATTTCTCTTCGTCTTACGGTTTCGGTTATAGCTCTTTCCATAGACGGAGTAACGCTGTCGGCATACATAATTACCTGTCCGTTTTCGTTTCGTGCAGCCCTTCCTATTGTCTGAACAAGAGAGGTTTCGCTTCTTAAAAAGCCCTCCTTGTCCGCATCAAGAATAGCAATAAGTGACACCTCCGGAATATCAAGTCCCTCTCTAAGAAGATTGATGCCGACAAGAACATCAAATTCTCCGAGTCTTAAATCCCTGATGATTTCCATTCTCTCGATTGTATCAATATCGTGGTGCATATATCTTACCTTAACACCGAAATCCTCAAGGTATTTTGTCAAATCCTCTGCCATTGCCTTAGTGAGCGTTGTAACAAGCACACGCTCCTTCTTTTCTGCTCTGATATTGATTTCGGAAAGCAGGTCGTCCATCTGGTCCTCTGTCGGCTTAACGGTAATAATCGGATCAAGAAGTCCGGTAGGTCTGATAACCTGCTCAACAATCTGTGTGCTGTTTTCCTTTTCAAAATCGCCGGGTGTTGCAGAGGTAAAGATAACCTGATTAACCTTGTTATAAAACTCGTCAAATCTCAGCGGTCTGTTATCAAGCGCGCTGGGCAGACGAAATCCGTACTCAATAAGACTTTCCTTTCTTGCTCTGTCACCTGCATACATTCCTCTTACCTGCGGAAGCATAACATGGCTTTCATCGCAGAAAAGCAGAAAATCATCGGGAAAATAGTCTATAAGCGTATACGGTGCCTGACCGGGCTTGCGTCCGCTCATAACCGCCGAATAGTTTTCTATTCCTTTGCAAAAGCCTGTTTCCCTGAGCATTTCAATATCATTCATTGTTCGCTCTTTAATTCTCTGTGCTTCAAGAAGCTTGCCCTTTTCTTCAAAATAAGCAACTCGTTCAACCATTTCGTTATATATTTTGTCGATTGCCCTGTTCATTTTTTCAGCACCGACAACATAGTGCGACGCAGGATATATGCACGCGTGGGACAAAATTCCCTCAACCTTACCCGTGAGAGGCTGAATTTCGGAAATTCTGTCTATCTCGTCGCCGAAAAATTCTACTCTGATTGCATTTCCCGAGGAGCCTGCAGGGAATATCTCGACAGTATCTCCCCTAACTCTGAACTTATTTCTTACAAAATTTATATCATTTCGCTCGTATTGAATTGAAACAAGCCTTTCAATTAAATAATCTCTGCTGATTTGAGCTCCCGTTCTCAAGGAAATTACCATACTCTTATAATCTATCGGGTCACCGATTGAATAAATGCACGACACAGACGCAACAATTATAACATCCCGTCTTTCAAAAAGAGCCGCAGTTGCAGAATGGCGAAGCTTGTCTATTTCCTCATTTATTGCAGAGTCCTTCTCGATATAGGTATCTGTTGTGGGAACATATGCCTCAGGCTGATAATAGTCATAGTATGATACAAAATACTCAACCGCATTTTCGGGAAAAAACTCACGAAACTCACTGCAAAGCTGTGCTGCAAGAGTTTTATTGTGTGCAAGCACAAGCGTCGGTCTGTTTATCTTTTCAATAATATTTGCCATAGTAAAGGTCTTGCCCGAGCCGGTAACACCCATAAGCGTTTGCTCTCTGTCACCGTTTAAAACACCCTTTACAAGACGGTCAATTGCCTGTGGCTGATCTCCCGTGGGCTTATATTTACTGACGAGTTTAAATTTATCCATAACATACTACCTACTCTGTTTTACCTATTTTTTCGCATTTAGAATATTATATGATATTTTTCTATAAAACGCAATACCTGTATTTTTACAAATAAAAAAATTGATTACAATAATGTAACCTTTATTGTGAAAAATGTCGCTTTGTGATAAACTCTTAAAGATAAAATTTAACGGAGGAAGAATTATGTCAAGAAAAGTTGTAATTATGGACCATCCGCTCATTCAGCATAAGCTTAGTATTCTTCGTGACACAAACACAGGCACAAAGGAATTTCGTGCTCTTGTAAATGAAATTGCAATGCTTATGGTTTATGACGCAACAAGGGACCTGCCATTAAAGGACAAACAGGTTACTACACCCTGCGGTGTTGCAGATTGCAAGGTTATCGCAGGCAGAAAGCTTGCCTTTGTTCCGATTCTTCGTGCAGGACTCGGAATGGTTGAGGGTGCTCTTGAGCTTGTACCTGCCGCGAAGGTAGGACATATCGGTCTTTACAGAGATGAAGAAACACTTCAGCCTGTTGAGTACTACTGCAAGCTACCCGGCGATATCGGTGAAAGAGATGTGTTTGTTGTTGACCCTATGCTTGCAACAGGCGGTTCGGCTATTGACGCAATCACTCAGATAAAGCTGAGAAATCCGCGTTCAATCAAATTTCTTTGCATCATTGCCGCTCCCGAAGGACTTGAGGCATTGAAGGAAGCTCATCCCGATGTTGATATCTTCTGTGCAGGAATGGACAAGCATCTCAACGAAAACGGTTATATTGTTCCCGGTCTCGGCGATGCAGGCGACAGAATTTTCGGCACAAAATAATTTTTGAAATATCGGTTTAATACCGTTATGGATTGAAATTTTTAAGAAAAGAGGTAATAAAATGGCAAAAGAAAAAATCACCGTAGGTACCGACGGTATCTATGACGCAAGAAAGCTTGGCGCAGGAAGAATGGTTGTTCTCGGCTTCCAGCATATGTTTGCAATGTTCGGTGCAACCGTACTTGTTCCGCTCATTACAGGACTTGATATGTCGACAACGCTTCTTATGGCAGGCTTGGGAACACTTTTGTTTCACCTGTTCACAAAGTTTCAGGTTCCTGCATTTTTAGGCTCATCATTTGCATTCCTCGGCGGATATGCAACAATCGCACCTATGCTTGATGACGGAACTCCCAACAAGGAAATGCTTCCTTATGCTTGTCTTGGTGTTGCCTGTGCAGGTCTTGTTTATCTTGTACTTGCCGCAATCATCAAACTTATCGGCATCAACAAGGTTATGAAGTTTTTCCCTCCTGTTGTAACAGGTCCTATCATCGTTGCAATCGGTCTCGGTCTTGCTCCAACCGCTGTAAGCAACTGCTCAAACAACTGGTGGCTTGCACTCATCGCATTAGGTCTTGTTGTTATATTCAACATCTTCGGCAAGGGTATGGCAAAGATTATTCCTATTCTTTTAGGTATTCTCGGTGCATACGCAGTAGCAGGTGTTGTCGGTAACATCATCGGTGTTGAAAGCTTTGCAATAGACTTTACCGCTGTTAAAGAGGCTGCTTGGATTGGCTTCCCGATTGAGTGGAGCTCAACCGTATTCGGCGGTGTTCACGATTCATCAAAGGCTATAACAGCTATCATCGCAATTATGCCTATCGCACTTGCAACAATGATGGAGCACATCGGCGATATTTCTGCAATCAGCGCAACCTGCGGCAAGAATTTTATTGCTGACCCCGGTCTTCACCGTTCACTTACAGGTGACGGACTTGCAACAACACTTTCTTCACTCTTCGGCGGTCCTGCTAACACAACATACGGCGAAAACACAGGCGTTCTCGCTCTTTCAAAGGTTTATGACCCGAGAGTAGTAAGAATTGCGGCTTACTTTGCAATCATCTTCTCATTCTCACCGAAGTTTGCGGCACTCATCAATTCAATGCCTGCGGCTATCGTTGGCGGTATCTCATTCGTTCTTTACGGTATGATTTCTGCTATCGGTGTAAGAAATATGGTTGAAAATCATGTTGATTTCTCAAAGCCGAGAAACACAATCATTGCGGCAGTTATTCTTGTATGCGCACTCGGTCTTGGCAGCGGCGCATCCTTCAGCATCGGCAAAATCAGTATCACACTTTCTGCACTTGCAATTGCGGCACTTGCAGGTATCGTGCTCAACGCTGTTTTCCCGGGAAAAGATTACGACTTTGAAAAGGCTCACGCAATCAACACAGAAAAAGAATAATTTTTACTGTTACTTTTATAATTTAAAACGGCAAGGATTTCCTTGCCGTTTTTGTTTTAAGATAATCACACTGCTCTTTTGAGCATTTCGTTTTTAATCTTTTCAAGTATTCTTTTTTCAAGACGGCTGATATATGACTGTGATATACCAAGCTTGCTTGCAAGCTCCTTTTGGGTGAGAGCCCTTTCGCCGTTTAAACCGAAGCGCATAATCATAAGATTTTTTTCCTTTTCGGGAAGGGCATAAACTGAGTTTAAAAGAACGCGCTTTTCGTCATCATACTCTATTTCCTCGTACACATCCGCAGGCTCTGTACCGAGAACATCGCGAAGCGTCAGCTCATTTCCGTCCCAATCTATTGAAAGCGGCTCGTCAAATGATATTTCACTTTTCATATTATTAACCTTTCTCAAGTGCATAAGAATTTCATTTTCTATACATCTTGAGGCATAGGTTGCAAGCTTTATATTTTTTTCGGGATTAAAGGTTTTTACAGCCTTCATAAGTCCGATTGTACCTATTGAAACCAAATCCTCGGTGGAGGTTGTTTTGGTTTCAAATTTTTTTGCTATGTAAACAACAAGGCGAAGATTGCGGACTATCAGAAGTTCTCTGTTTTCGTCGTTGCCGTTTGCAATTTCCTGCATTATTTTTTGCTCCTCCTCCTTAGAAAGCGGTGGCGGAAGCGTTTCGGCAGAGTTTATATAATAGCACTTTTGTTTTTTGAATAATCTTAATAATAGCTTTTTAAAAAATTTAATCATTTCACACCTCAAATTCCTAAGGTAACGGTAATAATCCGAACCGCGGTTTATTATCATTACCCTAACAGCTGCGGATTTAAAATCGCAGAAAAATCCTTTGAATCAATATTGGACATTGCCACATATACCTTTTCTGTTTCAAAACTTCTTTTCCCGTTTGATATGATAACCTTATCTGGCTTAAACGCCTGAAGCACTCCCTCCCCTGCAACTGTATTAAAAGGAATTACCCTTTCCGTATCAAAGCTCACCTTACTTTTGTCGGCAACAATTACGGGGTAATCCGAAAACGGCTCTGTAAGCCTGTTTCCGCTGTCGGCAAAGGCAAAAAGATGAATTTCCTTTTCCTGCTTAATAATTGTGAGCGAATATATCTCATTTTTGCCTGTTGTGTGGTTATAAAGCTTTATTACCGCAATAGAAATTATATACGCTATTGCAGCGCTGATAATCAGTATCCTGGCAGATATATCAAAATAAGCAACGCCGTTTTCAACGGCTATTGCATTTGTTTTAAAGGCAAGCATAAGCGCAGATATTATTCCGAGAAAAAGCATATTAGAAAAATAAAAAAGTGCCGTAGCTTTTGCAAAAACAAGCAACCTTTTAAATCCAAATGCAGTAAAAACAATCAAAAGAGATACTGCAAGCTTTCCGACTAATGTTGTAAAAACCGATAACGACTCGGCAAGTATCACAAGCGAGTACAAGCCTCCCTCTAATGAAGCCAAGAGCATTCTTGCCATACCTGCCTTTTGCTTTAACAATGCAGATGTGAAAAGCAGCAGAAGATATGTAATAAAAAAGTTTATCACAAACAAAACATCAACATATATAACCAAAAAATCCCCCCTGCGTCAATTACATTATAATCAACGCAGAGGGGTTAATTTGTCACATTTAATCCTCTATTTCAATTGTTTCAATAACCACATCATAAACAGGCTTATCACCTGCACCTGTTCTTGTTGAGGCAATGTCCTCAAGCACATCGGCACCGTCAATAAGCTGACCGAAAACAGTATGGTGAAAATCAAGCCAAGGTGTTCCGCCGACCTCTTTATACTTATCAATAACCTCCTGCGGATAGCCTCTGTCCTTGAGTCCCTCCATTTGAGCAAGCAGCGAGCTGTCAACAGTCTTTGCCTGAACAATGAAAAACTGAGAGCCGTTTGTGTTCGGTCCGCTGTTTGCCATTGAAAGCGCACCGTAATAATTTCTTGCATCAATGGTAAACTCATCCTCAAAGCTCTTGCCCCAGATGGACTCACCGCCACAGCCTGTGCCTGTCGGGTCACCGCCCTGAATCATAAAGTCCTTTATAACTCTGTGAAAAATCAAGCCGTCATAATATCCGTTTTTTGCGTGAGTTGTAAAATTTTCTACTGCCTTGGGTGCCGCCTCGCTGTTAAGCTCAAAGCTCATATCACCCTTATTTGTTTTAATAGTTGCCTTAATCATATTATAATTTAACCCTTTCGTTAATTTCTTTTAATGTATCCGTATCTATTTTGCAAATTTCTCTGTCATATGTCATAAGACCGTTAAGCTCGTCCTCTACATCGGTAAGCTGAGTATAAACGCTTGCAGAAAGACCGTCCTTAATCTGTGGAATAATAGTCTTATTAAAGAGCCTTGAATATGCCTTGGCAAGACCTTCACGGCTGAAGAATATTTTGTAGCCGAACATTTTATTATTAAAGGTGTGTCCGTCAATTTTCAGTCCGAGTCCGCCGAACTCCGAAAGAGCATAAGGTCTATTGCCCTTTTTCACCCTTATAGGAGTAAAGTAGATATGCTTTGATATTACATCGCTTTTGCCCATATCGTGCCAGCCTGACGCTGTATCTATCGTTCTTGTTTTGTCGAGAGCGCGTATTTTTTCGTAAGCCTTTGGGCTGTCAAACTGCCCCCACCCCTCATTAAAGGGCACCCACATTGCAACGCAGGGAGAGTTATAGAGAAGGTTAACAGTATCCTCAAGCTCTTGATAATACAAATCTCTTGCAGCCTTTGATGTCCTGTGAAAGATAGAGTAATTGCTGTCATCAAGAGTTACACCTATAAACGGGATAACCGAAACCTCCGCACCGTAATTGCCACCGCCGTTTACCATATCCTGCCAAACAAGTATGCCGTTAACATCACAGTAATGATACCACAAAAGAGGCTCGATTTTAATGTGCTTTCTCAGCATATTAAAGCCTGATTTTTTTGCAAAAAGAATATCCTCACGCATTGCCTCATATGAGGGAGGAGTCAAGCCGCCGTCGGGATAATAACCTTGGTCAAGCAGTCCGTTGTGAAAATACGGCTTATTATTAAGGAAAAGCCTTTTAATGCCGTTTTCGTCTTCTCCGACAGAAAACTTGCGCATACCGAAATAGGATTTTATTTTTTCTCCGTGAGCCTTGAATACCACATTATACAAAAACGGACTTTCCGGACTCCACGGCTTAAAATCGGGAATTTTTATAACGGTATCGGTTGTGTCGGCAATTAAATCATTACCGTCATAGACAAGCACCTCTACCTCATCTGTTCCGAAATATTCAAACTTAACCTGCTCGTTATCGTAATCGGGAGTAATCCTTACACCTTCAAGAAATTTAACAGGAGTTGACTCAAGCCATACCGTCTGCCATATTCCGCTTTGTGCCGTATACCAAATACCGCCTCTGTCGGTTTTCTGCTTACCTCTTGAAAATTCATTTTCTTCGGTAAAATCCTGTACCGACAAAAGTATGCGGTTAGTACCCTCAACAAGAAAGTCTGTTATTTCAAACTTGAACGGTGTGTAACCGCCCATATGCGAGCCGACCCTTTTGCCATTTAAATAAAGCTCGGCAATTTGGTCAACAGCACCGAAGTGCAAAAACACTCTGCCTTTATTAAAGCCGTCGGGAAGAGTAAAATCCTTCTCATATTTTAAATACTCGCCCGCCTTGAGCCTTCTGTTAACGCCGGAAAGCTCTGTTTCAGGCGAAAACGGAACACAAATAAAATTACTGAATTTCAGCGGAACGATATCACCGCTTGTAAATGTGCATTTCCAAATACCGTTTAGATTTATGTAGCTATCCCTGACAAACTGAGGTCTTGGATATTCGGGTAGCGGATTTTTGCGATCAAGCTGTTTTCCCCACTTTGTTAATAGCATAATTATCCCTCGCTGATTATTTTTCCTTCAATAATCTGAATTCTCTTGTTACAAATTTCAAGCGCAGCCTTTTTGTGTGAAACGATAATACAGGTCACACCGTCAAGCTGTCTTAAATTGGTTAAGAACTCTTTTTCGGTAGCTTCATCAAGAGCAGAGGTTGCCTCATCAAGAAGAAGCACGGGAGCCTTTGACAAAATACTTCTTGCAATCGCAAGCCTTTGTACCTGTCCCTCCGAGAGTCCCATACCCTTTTCACCGATAACGGTTTCAAGTCCGAGCGGTAAATCGTCGATAAACTGCTTTGCACAGCTTATCTTTATTGCCTGCTCAATCTCCTGCTCGGTAACATCACTGTTGATAAAGGTAAGATTTTCTCTGATTGTTCCGGATATAAGCATATTACCCTGCGGAACATACGAAAAAAGTCGTCTTGTGTATTTATCTACGGGAATTTCTTTGTCGCTGAGCTTTAGTGAAATAGTACCCTGCTGAGGATTAAACACGCCGAGCAGAAGCTTTAAAAGTGTACTCTTTCCTATTCCGGATATTCCCATAATTGCAACGAAATCGCCCTTTTTGATTGAAAGTGAGGTCGAATCAAGAATAACATCACGGTCATATTTGAAGCTGATATTTTCAAAGCTGATAGCTGAAAGCTCATCATAAACCCTTGCGATATCAAGCTCCTCTCTGTTCATTCCCTCCTCATCATCGAGCAGGTCTATCTCAATAAGTCTTTCGGCAGAGGCAAGCAGAGAAAAATACTTCGGCATAACATTTGACAGCGAGGCAAACGGCGTCTGCACCTGATTAACAAGCTGAATGATAGCCGTCACCGTACCGTAGGTCATACCGTTGTTGAGTATGCTCCAAGCACCGAAGGTAACTGCAAATACAGTACCTATGCTGAACACGGAATTAAGACCGCAGTTGGCACAAATGCTGAAATTTCTCTTTTTCATTCGCGCCTTATAGTTTTCCTCTTGAAGCTCGTCCGTATGTAAATCAATCTTTTCTTCAACAGAAAATGCCTTGATTACAAGCAGGCTTGATATAACCTCCTGAATAAAGGAACGGGTTTTTCCCTCAGTTTCCTGAACTGCCTTGTGAAGTCTTTTAAGGGTTTTTCTGAATATCTGTGTAGTCAAAAAAACTATACATCCGCCGATTAAAAATACAAATGCAAATATTTTGTCGATGCAAATTAAATATATCAGCGAGCTTAAAAGCTTTGCACCGAAATAAACCGTTTCGGGAATAATTGTTGTAAAGCCGTCGGTAACAATTTTTACATCGTTGAACATTCTGTTTTGCAGATCGCCTGTATGATATGAGGATATTTTCATATAATCCTTTTTCATAACGGCATCAAGTAGATACCGTTTAAAGCTCATTTCAAGGCGGGCACTGCATCTTTCCGACAGGGAATTTTTAAAAATATTTAACATCATTTGGAATATCACAAGCAAAAGCATTGCTATTGCAAATTTTGCCACAACATTGATATCCTTATACTGCGTTGCACCGTCGATTATGCTTTTTGAAAACTTTGCATAAAACACGGAAATAACTCCGTAAAAAGCATTAAGAAAAACAAGCAGGAGCATCATAGGTATCTGCTTTTTGCAAATTGTAAATATCCACTTTAATATCTGTGCGTCAGACCTACCGCTTTCAAATCTGCTTTTCTTCAAGTGCATTTTCACCTCTTTTGAAAATATGACGCTTTATCCACGAAGCACCCCTTGGAGCAAGAAAAATAAGAGGTCTTATCGGAAGCAGAGCAACCCAAATTTTTGAATAAAGCATATAAAGCTTTGAATTTTTGCAATCTATATATCTTTTTCCGTTTTTATAAAATCCTACAAGCACACCGCAAATCATATCATCAGTTACATATTCCTTTTTGAGCAAATTGTCACCGACGATTACATAATGGTCATCGCAGACCTTAACAACTCTGTGCATTATATATTTACCCTGCGGGGTAACATAAAGAGCTACATCATACTTTTTTAATCTTTCGGTATTTTTCAGCACAATTATGTTATCCCTTTGCTGATGAATAAGCGGTTTCATAGATGTGCCCATAGTAAGACCTGTGTACTTGCCGTATGTATCAAGTATTTCCTTTATCGACTTTTCTTCCATAGTCATCTCCGATTTGCCGTGTAAATATATAATATTAGCAATTTATTATAACAGATAATTTTCACTATTGCAACTGAAATAAATCTAATAATACCGATTTGACAAATCGTCAAAAATGTGATAATATAGTGTGCAATAGAAAGTGATGTATGCACACCCGAGCTATTGCGGTTCGGGTGTATTTTTTTGCGACAAGGGAGATATTTATGGATTACGATTTGATAATTGTGGGCTCCGGTCCTGCGGGAATTTTCACAGCGCTTGAGCTTATCAAAAGAAAGACAAAAAGAAAAATTTTGCTTATAGAAAAGGGCAAGCCTGTTGAAAAGCGTCATTGCCCTAAAAATGAAATAGGTCACTGCGTTAACTGCAAGCCAAGCTGTGCGATAACAACAGGCTTTTCGGGCGCAGGTGCTTTCTCTGACGGAAAGCTCAGCCTCAGCTACGAGGTTGGCGGAGATTTGCCCGACCTTATCGGCAGTGATTTTGCGCAGGAGCTTATCGACTACACGGATAAAATATATCTTGAGTTTGGTGCCGATACAAAAATTGAGGGTATTAACACCGGCGAAGCAATCAAGGAAATAAGAAAGAATGCTATCAAGGCAGGACTGAAGCTTGTTGACTGCCCTATCCGTCACTTAGGCACCGAAAAGGCGCAGGAGCTTTATCTCAGAATACAAAACCACCTTGCTGACAACGGTGTGGAAATGATGTTTTCAACCGAGTGCAAGAACATCATTATCGAGGATAAAATCTGTAAGGGTGTTATAATTGACGATAACGGAGAAAGCAAAAAGCTCACCGCAGGCGAGGTTGTAATTGCAACAGGCAGACGAGGAGCAGATTGGCTTGAAAAGCTCTGTGCAGAGCACGAAATCGCTCACAAGCCCGGTACGGTTGATATCGGTGTTCGTGTTGAATGTCGTAACGAGGTAATGGAAAAGGTTAACGAGGCGCTTTATGAATCAAAGCTTATCGGATACCCAAGACCGTGGAAAAACAAGGTAAGAACCTTCTGTCAAAATCCCGGCGGATTTGTTGCTCAGGAAAACTACGACAACGACCTTGCAGTTGTTAACGGTCACAGCTTTAAGGACAAAAAGAGCGAAAACACTAACCTTGCAATTCTTGTAAGCCACAATTTTACAGAGCCGTTTAACCAGCCGATTGAATATGCGCAAAAGGTCGGCGAGCTTACAAATATGCTTGGTGCAGGTCATATTATGGTACAGCGCTTCGGCGATATTCTCGACGGAAAGAGGACATGGCAGCACGAGCTTTCAAAAAGCAATGTCAAGCCTACACTCAAGGACGCCGTTGCAGGCGACATCACAGCGGCAATGCCGTACAGAGCTATGACAAATATCATTGAATTCATCAAAATGCTTGATGTTGTTGTTCCCGGCTTTGCATCGACAGAAACCTTGCTTTACAGTCCCGAGCTTAAGTTTTACAGCAACAAGGTAAGAATGGACAAAAACCTTAACACAAATATCAAAGGACTTCATTGCCTCGGCGACAGCTCAGGCTGGACAAGGGGTCTTATGATGGCAAGCGTTATGGGTGTTCTTATGGGACAAAAGCTTTCGGAAAACGAATAATTAAGATATAAAAATCACCGCCCGAATTAAATTTGAGCGGTGATTTATTTATACAAAAAGGGCAGACAGCATAAGCCGTCTGCCCTTTCGTTTTATTTAAACTAAGATATTA
>CAYRBT010000013.1:0-37885 GCA_964422655.1 uncultured Bacteroides sp.
ATTTTGCCATAGACCTGCTTTTTTGTGCTGTCTGCACAACTTGGGGCAGTTCATTCTTCGCATCATTTTTTATTTTGCAATCAATTTTTCAACCTCAAAAGCCTTAAAATTTTTATCCTGTTTTATTTTCATCCATATTGATTTATCGCTTTCATAGATGTTTATCTATATACATTATATGCAACACATAGATATTTGCCAATATAATTTTAAATGGCAGTAAAAAGAAAAATCCTTTTACTGCCCTTTAATCAGTTATTAAAATTTACAATTGGTCTGCTATTGTATAAATCATTTCCTTTGTCTTATCCCAGCCAAGACAAGGGTCGGTAATTGATTTACCGTAAACGCCCTCTTCAACCTTTTGACAGCCGTCCTCGATATAAGACTCAACCATAAAGCCCTTAACCATATTCTTGATATCATTGCTGTGGCGCATTGCGTGGAGCACCTCGTTGGCAATTCTTACCTGCTCAAGATACTTTTTGCCCGAATTTGAATGGTTGGTATCAACAACAACAGCAGGATTTTTGAAGCCGCCTTTGCAGTACAAATCGTGAAGCTGTCTTAAATCCTCATAATGATAATTTGCGTGATTTATTCCGTGTTTGTCAACACTTCCTCTGAGTATTGCGTGGGCAAGCTCGTTACCTGACGATTCAACCTCCCAGCCTCTGTAAAGGAAGGTGTGGTCGCCCTGTGCTGCCTTGATAGCATTAAGCATAATTGAAAGGTCGCCGCTTGTGGGATTTTTCATTCCTACAGGAATATCAAGTCCCGATGAAACGAGCCTGTGCTCCTGATTTTCAACAGATCGTGCACCCACTGCAACATACGAAAGCAAATCCGAAAGATATCTGTGATTTTCGGGATAGAGCATTTCGTCAGCACAGGTAAGACCTGTCTGCTCGATAGCATCCTTGTGAAGAGCACGGATCGCCTTTATGCCCTCAAGCATATCGGGCTTTTTATCAGGATCGGGCTGATGAAGCATACCCTTGTAGCCTGCACCGGTTGTTCTCGGCTTGCCTGTATAAATTCGAGGAATGATGATAATTTTATCCTCAACCTCCTTTTGAACATCTGCAAGCCTGTGAATATAATCAAGAACAGAGTCGGGTCTGTCGGCAGAGCACGGACCGATTACAAGAATAAGCCTGTCGCTCTCACCTTTAAATACCTTTGCAACCTGCTCATCTCTTTTTACCTTAATTTCCTCTGCTTCCTTAGAAAGCGGCATTTCCGCCTTGACATCCTTAGGTACGGGGAGCTTTCTTTTAAAATTTGTGTTTTTCATATTATCCATTTTTATCACCTGCAATAATTATAGTATTAAATTAAACTATGTCAATAGTTCACTTTAAAGCAATGCACTTTATCGCTTTAAAGCGGATAAGTGTTGCTGTTATTATAACAAAGCAAAAAACATTTGTCAACACAAAATACTGCAAAATGTGAAAATATCCCAAAATTATGAATTTTGTGTTATGATTGTAGATTTTAAGCTCGTCTTATGATAAAATATACAAAATTGCAGGTAGGTGTAGGCATATGTCGTTAAAGGTCGGCGCACGGCTTAATAATAAAAAAATCTTTGCAATTGCTGTTGCCGTGGCAACTGCCGTTGCAATAATAATTTTGTCTGTTTCGCTCGCTTCAAAGGAGCCTCCTGCCGAGCTTTACGATTTTGGCAAAAAGGTTGCGCAGGGAATTGATGTTTCCGAGCACAATTCAAAAATTGACTGGCAGACAGTAAAAAGTGAAAATGAAATTGACTTTGCATTTATCCGAGTAGGTTACAGAGGCTACGGCTCGGGAGAAATATGCGAGGATAAATACGCAGTAAAAAATATGAAGGGCGCAAAAAAGGCAGGAATACCCTTTGGCGTTTACTTCTACTCTCAGGCAATCACTCCTGAGGAGGCTCGTGCCGAAGCTCGCTTTGTTGCAGGCATAATCAAAAAATACAAGCCTCAGCTTCCGGTTGTCATTGACTTTGAATACCCGACCGACGAGGAGGGCTATCATACAGGAAGGCTGTTTGAAGCACGCCTTACCGCCGATGAAAGCACAAAAATAATCAACGCCTTTTGCGAAAGGATTGAAAAAAGCGGATACACTCCCGGTCTTTACGCTTCATCAAATGTTATTAACAATGACATCAACACAGATGATATCGACTCCTCTGTTGCAATATGGGTTGCAGATTACAATAAAAAGCCTGTCACAAATACAAAATATGATATTTGGCAATATTCAAACATAGGAGAAATTAACGGAGTTAAAAGTAAATACACCGACCTGAACTACTGGTACAAAAGGAGATAGCAAAAAATGAAAAGAATCTCAAAAATTCTTTCCTTGATATTGGCACTTGCGGTATTTATTCAAGTGCCGTTGACTGCGTTTGCACAATCAAGCTCAGTCAGCAAATACACAGGCAACACCTATACACACCAAGACAGATTTGACGGATACGACATAATCAACGGCATTGATGTTTCTCAGCACAACGGAAGCATTGATTTCAAAAAGGTTAAGGCAGACGGAATTGATTTTGTATTTATCCGCGTCGGATACACAGGCTACACAAAATCGTCCTTTTCCTTAAACTATGATACAAAATACAAAACCTATCTTAACGATGCAATAAATGCAGGGCTTCAGGTCGGAGTTTACTGGTATTCACAGGCACTCACCACATCAGAGGCAGTTCAAGAGGCAGGTAAGCTTTTAACTGCAATTGAGGGCTACAACATAACAATGCCTGTTGTTTTCGACTACGAATTTGCAGGAACATCGGCTGGCAGACTCGACAGCGCAAATCTGTCAAAGGAAAAAATGACGGCAAATGCCATGGCATTTCTTGATACTGTTTCGTCTGCCGGATACGATGCGTGCTTATATGCCAACGCAAGCTTTTTAAAGGATAAGCTTAACGCATCTCAGATTTCAGCGATTTATAAGGTTTGGCTTGCTCATTACACAACCAAAACATCATATGCAGGAGATTACGATTACTGGCAGTACAGCTCAAGCGGAGCTGTGTCGGGAATAAGCTCAAGAGTTGATATGAATTTTTGGTATGTTAACAGCAATGCCGTTGAGCTTGAAAATCAGTATTTCACGGGTGCACCGATTACTCCTGTGCCGACGGTTATTTACGGCGACCTTGTGCTGACAAACGGTATTGATTACATTCTTACATACACAAACAATATTTATCCGGGCACGGCAACAATAACGGCAACGGGAATTAACGCCTATACAGGCTTTACCGCTAAATACAGGTTTAAAATAACACCTTATCCTGTCAGCGGAGTCACCTTGACAGGCAAAACAAATACCTCCTTGAGCTTAAGCTGGACACCCTCTCCATACGCATCACAATACAGGATTTATGTAACTAACAATACATATTCGACTTCATTTAGCAAAACCGTCACATCAAGCACCTGTACGCTTAACAATCTGACCGCAGGAAATAATTATACCGTGTATGTTTGCGCAGGAATCAAGAATGCGTCAGGCGTTACTGTATGGGGTGACTATTCACAGGGGCTCAATGCATACACCACAGGCAACAGCATAACGGGATTAAAGGTAAAATCACGCTCAACCTCTGAAATAAGACTGACCTGGAGCAAGCTTGCCGACGTTCAGTATTATATTGTATATATTTATAATTCCGAAACCAAGAGCTATATCAAGGACGGACAGACCAAAGGCAATACAAACAATTATCTTGTCAGCGGTCTTTCGGCAGGAAAAACATATAAATTCAAAGTAAGCCCTGTCAAAAACGGATACGAGGGTAAAAAGAGCGACTATCTCAAGGCTGTAACCAAGCCGAAAAAGACTTCTATAAAGTCGGCAAAAAGCTCTTCAAAAAAGAAAATAACTGTAAAATGGAGCTCTCAAAGTGCAAGCGGTTATCAAATTCAATGGTCAACTACAAAGAACTTTTCCAAGAATTATAAATCCGTCACAGTAGGCTCAGGTACAAAATCAAAAACAATAAAAACTGCAAAAAGCAAAAAGAAATATTATGTAAGAGTGAGAGCATACAAAACTCTCGGCAAAACAAAATACTACGGCAAATGGTCGAGCGTTAAAGCAGTGAATGTAAAATAATACAACAATTATGCTTTTACGGCAAACAAAAAAGGAACGGTTAATACCGTTCCTTCAGCGTGTAGAAAAAGTCCAAATAACAAATTTCTACACGCTGGCAGACTTCGAGAAATGGAACTGAATTTCGTTTTCTTGCGATAATTGCTGTACGATGGTACCGCTTTATCGCAAAAAACGAAAAACGCCAAAAGCGTCTTGGATATAAAATCCAAGACGCTTTTACAATATCAAAACTAAATTTGCACAAACGGCAGGAGCAAGCCCCTGCCCTACGAGTAATACAAAACCACTTGATTTAGGCGTGGTTCAGACCACTTTATCGACAGTCAAAAAGGAACGGTTAAAACCGTTCCTTTTGTTTGTGTAAAAGTTAACTTATTTAAGCTCAACCTTTGCGCCTGCTTCTTCAAGCTTAGCCTTGAGAGCCTCAGCATCTGCTGCAGGAACTGCTTCCTTAACAGTTGAAGGAGCACCGTCAACGATTTCCTTAGCTTCCTTAAGACCAAGACCTGTTGCCTCACGAACAGCCTTGATAACCTGAATCTTTGTAGCGCCACAATCTGTAAGTACTACATCGAACTCTGACTTCTCTTCAGCTGCTGCTGCACCACCCTCTGCAGGTGCTGCTACTGCTACTGCTGCTGCAGCGCTTACGCCGAATTCTTCTTCTACTGCTGATACGAGCTCTGAAAGCTCAAGAACTGTGAGAGTCTTAAGCTCTTCAACAATTGCTGTAACTTTTTCTGATGCCATTTTATTTTCCTCCGTTATAAAGTTATTTTTTAGTTATTTTTAATTATTCAGCTGTTTCTTCAGCCGGTGCTTCTGCAGGAGCTTCCTCTGTTGCAGGAGCTTCTTCAGTTGCGGGAGCCTCCTCTGCGGGAGCCTCTTCTGTTGCAGGTGCTTCCTCTGCAGGAGCCTCTGCTGCTTCTTCTGTCGGGGCACAAGCCTCAACTCCGCCCTTATCAACGATTGCCTGAACTGCACGGGCAAATGCTGCGATAGGTGCGTTGAATACGCTGCAAACAGTTGCAAGGAGTACCTCTCTTGAAGGAAGCTTTGCAAGAGCAATAAGCTTTTCCAATGAGATAACCTCGCCGTCAAGATAACCTGACTTGAGAGAGAAGTTATCGTGGCTGTCAGCGTACTTTTGAAGAATGCGTGCTGATGCTACATAGTCATCAACTGATGTTGCGATTGCTGTTGTACCCTCAAGAACAGGATCAAGACCCTCAAGACCTGCGTCCTGTGCTGCTCTGCCGAGAATTGAGTTCTTAACTACTGTGTACTCAACGCCTGCTTCACGAAGCTCTCTACGAAGCTTTGTATCATCTTCAACATTGATACCCTTGTAGTCAACAACAACACCGGCACAAGAATTCTTAATTCTTTCCGAAAGGTCAGCAACCATTTGCTTTTTCTTTTCAAGAACTGCTGTACTTGGCATTTATTATACCTCCATTGTTATTTGCCGCCAAGGCGGACTTAGAGGCTGTTTAGCTAATAACAAAAAGTGCACTCCGAGAACCTCGGAATGCACATAACATTACATAATAACAAATAAGTTATCTGAATGTCCATTCCTCGGCAGGCGGTAAACTTACGCCGTATAGGCACCTGCTGTCTTTGGCTGAACAGCGACTGTATTTTAACACAAGGATTGCTCCTTGTCAATACCTAAATTGTTTTACTGCAATTATTCTGCTGCAGTAACAGTACCAACCTTGTTAGGATTGATTTTAACGCCGGGGCCCATAGTAGAAGCTACTGCTACCGACTTAATATACTGTCCCTTTGCTGATGCAGGCTTAGCCTTGATGATAGCGTCAAGAAGAGCATTGAAGTTTTCAAGAAGCTTTTCAGTGCCGAATGAAGCCTTACCGATTGGGCAGTGAATGATGTTTGTTTTGTCAAGACGGTACTCAATCTTACCTGCCTTAGCCTCTGTAACAGCCTTGGCAACATCCATTGTAACTGTACCTGCCTTTGGTGAAGGCATAAGACCTCTCGGTCCGAGAACCTTACCTAAACGGCCGACAAAGCCCATCATATCAGGTGAAGCGATGGCAACATCAAAGTCCATCCAGCCGCCCTGAATTTTTGTAACGAGGTCTGCATCGCCGACAAAATCAGCGCCTGCCTCCTCAGCAGCCTTTGCAAGGTCGCCCTTTGCAAATACAGCAACCTTAACATCCTTACCTGTTCCGTTAGGAAGGATAACAGCGCCTCTTACCTGCTGGTCAGCGTGACGAGAGTCAACACCGAGACGGATATGAGCCTCGATTGTTTCATCGAACTTTGCTGTTGCTGTTTTAACTGAAAGCTCAAGAGCCTCAGCTGAATCATAAAGATTTGTACGGTCAATAAGCTTTGCACCGTCTGTATATTTCTTTCCGTGTTTCATAATATAAATTACCTCCAGTGGTTAATCGGATTTTTCCTCCCACAAGGGAATTAGTCTTCTACTACTATACCCATGCTGCGAGCTGTACCGGCGATCATTGACATAGCCGCCTCAAGTGAAGCTGCATTAAGGTCGGGCATCTTTGTTTCTGCAATCTTCTGAATATCTGCCTTAGAGATTGTAGCAACCTTGTTCTTGTTAGGAACGCCTGATGCCTTGTCAATACCGCAAGCCTTCTTGATAAGAACTGCTGCAGGCGGTGTCTTTGTTACGAATGTAAATGAACGGTCCTCATATACTGTGATTACAACAGGAATGATAAGACCTGCGTCATTCTTTGTTCTCTCGTTGAACTCTTTTGTGAATGACATAATGTTTACGCCGTGCTGACCGAGAGCCGGACCAACGGGCGGTGCCGGAGTTGCTTTGCCGGCAGGAATCTGAAGTTTAATTAAACCTACTACCTTCTGTGCCATAAATAATTTCCTCCTAATATTGTGGTAAATGGCGAAGCGCTTTGCTTCTCCCACCATTATTTACGAACCGGCGAGTCCGCAAACAATGATAATAAGCAGATATACTGCGAATTATTGAATTACTCGCTGACCTTTTCAAGCTGGTCAAGCTCAAACTCGACAGTGTTTTCCCTGCCGAACATTGAAACGGTTACCTGAACGCTGTTGTTTGGAATATCAATTTCATCAACCGTACCCGAGAAGCCCTCAAGAGGACCGTCGATAACATTAACAAGATCGCCGACCTCATAGCTTACCTGAACGCTTACTCTTTCGAGGCTGTTGTTTTTAACCTCTTCGTCGGTAAGCGGCATCGGCTCGCCCTCAGGACCTACAAAGCCCGTACAGCCTCTTGTATTTCTTACGACATACCAGCTTTCGTCAGTCATAACCATTTTTACGAATACATAGCCCGGCATCAGCTTTCTTTGATACTCTTTTTCTGTGCCGTCGCTTTTAAGCTCCTTAACCGTTTCGGTAGGAATTGCAACCTCGTGAATAAGATCATGGAGGTTACGGTTTTCTACAACAGTTAAAATATTACTTGCAACCTTATTCTCATAGCCTGAGAATGTGTGTGCAACATACCATTTTGCTTCTTCCATCAATAAGCCTCCCGAATTAGTATTAGTTATGTTTTGTTTAATCTAATAATTATTCGGCTGCCTTTGTGGTTTCAGCCTCGGCTGTATTGTCCTCTTGTGTTAATTCGTCAAGGGTAGCCTGTGTTTTTGTTTCTGCTTCCTGTGTTGTTGAAGCTGCAGTTGTTGTTTCTGCGAGGTTTTTGATACCCTTCATTCCGAGAGAAAGAAGAGAGTCAACGCCGTAGATACAAACGCCTACTACTGTAACAACTATAAGAACAATAACGGTATTTCTGAGCACATCCTTTGCATTTGCCCAAACAACCTTTTTGCCCTCAGACTTGACGCTTTTGAAGAATGACACAATGGATTTAAAAGGATTATTCTTTGACTTCTTTTTATCCTTTGGCTTGTCAGCCTTTTCGGCTTTTTTTGAAGTCTTTTTTTCTTCAGCCATCAGTCTTCCTCCTGTTACTTTGTCTCTCTGTGGAGAGTATGCTTCTTACAGAAACGACAATACTTGTTCATTTCCAATCTGTCAGGTGAATTCTTCTTGTTTTTCATTGTGTTGTAATTGCGCTGTTTGCATTCAGTGCAAGCTAAGGTAATCTTAACTCTCATAAATAGCACCTCCGTTTAAATTTCGATAAATAATCTCCCTCGTCGCCACGCAAAGCGAATTAGGCAAAAAAATAAGGCCTGTCGGCTCATTCAACCTACTACGAGGTAGGTTTAATATATCACAGCGGTCAATAATAGTCAAGCATTTTTTGCAAAAAGTTTGCATTTATGATAAATTTATATTATTATAGTGAAAGCAATCAAATATATTGTATTCGGAGATTCATATGACCACAATTATTATAGGTGCAGGTGCAGGCGGACTTGCCTGTGCAATCAGGCTAAAACAGAATAATCCTCAGTCAAAAGTCATAGTTCTTGAGCGTTTGGCACAGGCAGGCAAAAAAATTCTTGCAACGGGAAACGGTCGGTGCAACCTTTCAAACACCTCTGCCGAAAGCAGTGATGAGGTTGTTAAATTTTTTAACGGCTTAGGTCTTGAGGTAAGATATGAGGAGGGCAGAATTTACCCATACTCAAATCAGGCTTCAACCGTTTTGGAAATCCTTGAAAATTCCTGCAACAGACTCGGAGTTAAAATCATAACGGAATGTACTGCACTTAAAATAGAAAAGGATTTAACCGTAAAGACAACCTGCGGTGATTTTAAGGCGGATAATGTGGTCGTAGCTACGGGTGGTAAGGCACAGAGTGCTCTCGGCTCAAACGGAAGCGGATATGAGCTTTTAAAATCAATCGGTCACAAAATAACTCCACTCTCTCCTGCTCTTGTTCAACTTACATCCTCAAGCAAATATCCGGGTAAGCTCAAAGGCCACCGAGCAAAATGCAATATGACGATTTTGCTTGACGGACAGGCGATAAAAAGCGAATACGGAGAGGTCTTGTTCACCCAATACGGTCTTTCGGGAATAGTAACGATGAATCTGTCCGAAATTGTAAGCGAAAATTTTGCACTAAAAAATCCGAAAAACTGCCATGCGGTTATTGACCTTGTGCCCGAAATGAGTGAAGAGGACCTGATTTTGCATATTGAAAAATTCGGATCTCTGCTCGGAATATTAGGCTCGAGGCTTTCGAGCATTATCAGTCAGCAGGCAAACGGAGATACTAAAAAGCAGGCTCAGTTTGCAAAAAGCTGGAAACTTATAATTACAGGTACAAAGGGCTTTGACTTTGCACAAATTACAAAGGGCGGAGCAGACCTGAACGATTTTAACGGCTTCAAGTCAAAAAAGCTTGACGGCGTTTATGCCTGCGCAGAGGTGCTTGACAGGCAATTCCCCTGCGGCGGCTACAATTTGAACTTTGCCTTTTACAGCGGAATAAAAACCGCCGATGCAATTTCAGGCAAATAAAGCAACATAATATAATGTATATAATAAATACAGCAAGGATAATGCAATGATAAGAATTAACGAAATTAAGCTGTCGCTTGACGAGGATGAAATCCTTTTAAAAGCAAAGGCGGCAAAGATTTTAAAAATAAACGAGAAATACATCAAGGAGCTTAGCATATTCAAAAAAAGCGTTGACGCCCGTCACAAGGACGATATTCACTTTTCCTACTCGGTTGATGTGACAATAACTCTTGACGAGGAGCAAATCACCGCCAAATGCAAGTCGAACAAGGTTTCTCTTGTGAAGCCTTATATCTACGAGCTTCCCGAAAACAAAAGAATAAGCAGGTTTCGACCTGTTGTTGTCGGCTTCGGTCCGGCAGGAATGTTTGCCGGTCTTATACTCGCTCAGTCAGGTCTTAAGCCGATTATTCTCGAAAGAGGCAAAAGGGTTGAGGAAAGGCAAAAGGATGTTGAAAGGTTTTGGCGAAAGCGAGAGCTTAACGAAGAATCCAATGTTCAGTTCGGCGAGGGCGGAGCAGGTACCTTTTCCGACGGAAAGCTTACAACGGGAATTAAAAGTCCTTTCATCAAAAAAATACTTCAGGAGCTTTACGAGGCAGGCGCACCCGAGGAAATACTTTATTCCTCAAAGCCTCATATCGGAACGGACAGGCTTACCGTTGTTGTAAAAAACATACGAAAGAAAATTGAAGCCTTGGGCGGAGAGGTCAAGCTTGAATGCAAGCTCGAAAAGCTCATATGTGCAAACGGCTTTGTCCACGGACTGACATATTCGCACAATGGCATAATGACGGACATTGAAACTGACAGCGTTATTATGGCAATCGGTCACAGCGCAAGGGACACGGTTGAAATGCTTTATAACCTCGGCGTTGATATTATGCAAAAGCCGTTTTCTGTCGGTGCAAGAATTGAGCATCCGCAAAAGCTTATCAACACCGCACAATACGGCAAATTTGCCGACCATCCAAAGCTCGGTGCCGCCGATTACAAGCTTGCCTGTCACGGTCTGCACGAAAGAGGAGCATACACCTTTTGTATGTGCCCGGGCGGTACGGTTGTTGCTGCCGCAAGCGAAAAGGAAGGGGTTATCGTCAATGGCATGAGCTCTCTTGCCCGTGACGGAGAAAACGCAAACTCCGCTTTGCTTGTGGGCATTGAGCCAAAGGATTTTCCAAGCGAGCACCCGCTTGCAGGCATCTATTATCAGCGTGAAATTGAAAACACGGCATACAGACTTGCCGGCAGCAATTACAAGGCACCTGCACAGCTTGTCGGCGATTTTCTCAAGGGAACAGAGAGTAAACAGCTTGGTAATGTCAAGCCCACCTGCCCTACAGGTGTAACGCTTACAAATCTTGACGAGTGCCTGCCTCAAAAGGTTTCGGCTACAATGAAATCCGCAATTGTTGAAATGGATAAAAAGCTAAACGGCTTCAATCTTTATGACGCTGTTCTCACGGCACCCGAAACACGCTCATCAAGCTCTGTCAGAATTCTGCGTGACGATTTGCTTCAATGCAATATCCGCGGTGTTTATCCCTGCGGAGAAGGAGCAGGCTACGCGGGAGGAATAATCTCGGCGGCAGTTGACGGAGTAAAATGTGCCCACGCAGTTCTCGGCGACGAGCATTAAGAGGTAACAATATGAGAATGAAAAGAAAGAAAAATCTTGACGAAAGGCTTCTTGCCTCGTCGGATTACCTTTTGGAAATGAAAAACGACTCGCTCAATTACAAGGATGCGGTCAACGAAAATCATATAATAGATTTTGACACGGTGTTTAAGCACAAGCAGCCCGTTGTACTTGAAATCGGATGCGGTAAGGGGCAGTTTGCCTGCACCTTTGCAAAGCAAAATCCAAGCAAAAACATACTCTGCGTTGAAAGAAACAGAAATGTACTAATCCTTGCTATTGAATCGGCAAGAGCCTTAGGTCTTGAAAACATAATGTTTTTGTGCGGAACGGCGGAATATCTGCCGTCATACATTGCACCGAAATCGGTAGAGCAGATTTTTCTCAATTTTTCCTGCCCGTTTCCAAAGCACAGACACATAGCGCACAGGCTGACAAATCCGCGCTTTCTTGAAATATACAAAAGAATTCTTAAGGACGACGGTGTAATATGTCAAAAAACAGATAATATGCACTTTTTTGAGTATTCTATCGAGTCATTTTCCTCCTGCGGATTTAAGCTTGAAAACATTTCTCTTGATTTGCACAACAGCGATTTTGAGGGAAACATAGTTACCGAATACGAGGAAAAATTTTCGTCGCAGGGTTATCCTATTTACAGGCTTGAGGCAAGGCTTCAAACAATTTAAGACACAAAAAGTCAGGGTGTTGTACCCTGACTTTTTTGCATTATATTTTGATATTTTATACACCTGAGTATGCGTTAAATCCGCCGTCAACAGGAATATTTACGCCGGTGATAAAGCCTGAATATTCCTCGTCACAAAGGAACAAAAGTGTACCCGAAAGCTCGTCGGGCTCACCAAAGCGGTCCATAGGAGTAGCCGCAAGGATTTTGCCTGTTCTTGCTGTCGGAGTTCCGTCCTCGTTCCAAAGGAGAGTTTTATTCTGCTTAGTCGAGAAGAAGCCGGGTGCAATCGCATTTACACGAATTCCAAGCGGTGCAAAATGAACTGCCATCCACTCTGTAAAATTTTTAACAGCCGCCTTTGCCGCACTGTATGCAGGAATACGGGTAAGAGGACGAAACGCATTCATTGATGTTACCATAATGATTGTGCCCTTTTCCTTTTCAGCCATATCCTTTGCAAAAACCTGAGTGGGAATGAGTGTTCCCAGAAAGTTAAGATTAAATACAAAGCTGATTCCGTTAGGGTCAAGGTCAAAGAAGGTTTTGATATTTTCGTCCTTTTGAACAAGGTCGATTTTTTCAAGGGTATCCTTAGTTGTTGAGCCCTTAGGATTGTTTCCGCCTGCGCCGTTTAAAAGGATATCGCAGGTGCCGAGCTTTTCGTTAATGATTTTTCTTGCATTTTCCATTGACTCAAGCTCAAGAACATTACATCCTACTGCAATAGCCTGTCCGCCCTCGGCGTTAATTTCATCGGCACATTGCTGTGCCGCCTCTTCGTTAAGGTCAAGAACTGCAACCTTGCAGCCCTGCTGTGCAAGAGTTTTTGCAAAAGCGGCACAGAGAACTCCGCCTCCGCCTGTTACAACAGCAACTCTGCCCTTTAAATTATCGTGCTTAAACATCTTAGTTTTCCTTTCTGCTTTTTTCAACTGCTTCCCACAGTCCGTTAAGATATGCGGCACCGAGTGCTCTGTCAAAAAGGCCATAGCCGGGACGGGCAACCTCGCCCCAAATCATTCTGCCGTGGTCGGGACGAACATAGCCGTCAAAGCCAACCTCCTGAAGAGCCTTAACAATCTCGTACATATCAAGCGAGCCTGCCTCGCTTTCGTGAGCAGTTTCGTTAAACCATTGATTATTGATTGAAACATTGCGCAAATGAGCAAAATAAATTCTGTCGCCTGCTGCTTTGATGATATCAACAATATTGTTGTTCGGGCTTGCACCGAGTGAGCCGGTGCACAAGGTGATGCCGTTGTACTTGCTTGGCACCATATTAAGAAGCCTTTCTATTGCTTGCTTGCCCGTGATAATTCTCGGCAGTCCGAAAATCGGCCACGGCGGGTCATCGGGATGTATCGCCATTTTGACATCACATTCCTCGCATACAGGCATAATCGCTTCAAGAAAATACTTGAGGTTATTCCACAAATCATCCTCGGTAATACCCTTGTATTTTTCAAAAAGCTCCTTGATTTCGCCCATTCTTTCGGTTTCCCATCCGGGCATTGCATAGCCGTTTGAATTATCGTCTATCTCGCGGAACATATCCTCAGGCGACTTGCCCTCAACCTGCTTGCCGTCATAGCAAAGACAGGTGGAGCCGTCGGGGAGAGGCATATAAAGGTCTGTTCTTGTCCAGTCAAAAACAGGCATAAAGTTGTAGCATATAACCTTAACGCCAACCCTTGCAAGATTGCGGATAGAGGTTTTGTAGTTTTCGATAAGCTTATCGCGGGTATCAAGACCGAGCTTGATATCCTCGTGAACATTTACGCTTTCAATACATTCCATTGTAAGACCGGCAGCGGTAATTTCGTCGTACATTTTCTGCACATCTTCCATTTCCCAAGCCTCGCCTGCCGGAAGATAGTGAAGAGCAGGAACAACGCCCTTAACTGACGGTATCTGCTTGATTTGTTCAAGGGTGACTGTGTCCTTATCCTTGCCAAACCAACGAAAAGTCATTTGCATAAAGTTACCTCCTTGTAAGTTATTTCTCACTAATTTTATCACAAGATAATTAACCTTGCAAGATATAACTTACTAATTTAATTATTCTTTAACAACATATGCTCCTTTGGCAATACATTTTTCTTCGTCAAGCTCATAATCAAAGGATTTGTTGATTATTTCGCATCCGTCAAACTCCTTTTGCTCGCTATATGACAGCTTTCTTTTTGCAAGCTCCAAAATCTCCCTGTCATCAAGCATTTTCGGCTCACTTTGATAAAAGCTCTCCGTTTTTACGGTATATCCTATCGGAAGTGCTTTATCTTTTATCGTCGCATATTTGCTGAAAACGGCTTCGGTGTCACCTTTTTTTATTTCAAAATAAAGAGGTATTTTCAGCGTAAAAAATGTTAGGCTTGTGTATGATTTTTGTCTTTTTACAGACATTTTACTTTGCTTTCGGTATGCAACCGCCTCAAGCTCCTTTCTAAAAACCCTGTTGCCCTTGAGCTTGTTTTCGTCCTTTTCCTGAGGCCTTTGGCGTGTTTCATTCACCTCGACAAGAGCTGTGGTGCCGATTTTGTTGATATGCACCCAGGCAAAATCCTCAAAATCGCTCATCATCTGCCAGCTAAGCTTATCCCTGTCAACACTGCCCCACATTGTACCCTGTTTAAGCCTGTTGTTTTCAAGATAGGTATAAAGCACCGTATCGCTGACGCGCTCGTTTCCCTTCAGCTCAACGCTCCAAACGAAGCTTCCGAGAAATGAGATTATAAAAACGAAGCAAACCGCACCGACTAAAAAGCCGAACCTGTTCCTTAGCGGATGAAGAAGAAACGGCAGTCCGTGCTTTTTTATAATTCTAACCCTGCCTGCGTGTGAAAATGCAACACGATGAAGCGTTTTGTAGGTTTTTATACTGCATATTGCCCTAAAACCGTTATCGCAAAGGCTGATATTTTTTATATCAATTCCTTTTTCAAAGCATTCATTTATAAAATCCTCGTGAAAACCGCCCGAAAACTCAAATTCCACATAGCCCAAAAGCAGTCTGAAAAGGTAAATCACGATGAAAACTCCATTGAAATAATATTTCCCTCGACAACCGCACCCTCACGGGTAAAGGAATTTATTTTTAAATCGTCGCCGAAAAAGGTGATTATCTGGCTGCCAAGACTCACCTGTATTTTTTCACTTGAATACTCGATTATTCCCTCAAGCCCGTCAACAAGACATTCCCTTCCAGCCATTTCTATACGGGGCTTGCCGAAATAATAGTCAAACGGTTCTTTTTTTACTTTCTTTTTCTCTTTTTTTGATTCTTTAACTTTCAGCTTTTTCATTTTATCACCACTAATATGTATGCTGATAAAACAACTTTCTTGCAGGGATTTTTTCTACGCGCCGGCAGACTTCGAGAAATGGAACTGAATTTCGCTTTATTGCGATAATTGCTGTACGATGGTACCGCTTTATCGCAAAAAGCGGAAAGTGCCTAAAAGCGGCTTGGATTCGATGTCCAAGCCGCTTTTAAAATGTTAGCTGATATAATTTATGCTACGGCAGGAGCAAGCCCCTGCCCTACGAAAAGTACACCGCCTAAGTATACTTAGGCACGGTTCAGACCACTTTGTCGCAGTCTGAAATCCGCTCAAATTGAGCGGATTTTTATTTTTGCTTATTACAGTCCTGTATTTTCTGCGATATACTTTCTTGCCTTTACTGCATATTCAAACGGATTTGCTTTTGCAGGGTCCTGCTCTGCTTCAACAACAACCCAGCCCTCATATCCGCTTTCCTCAAGAATGTCAAATATCGGCTTAAAATCTACATCTCCGTCACCGGGAACAGTAAACACACCTGCTCTGACTGCATCAAGGAAGGACATATGCTTCGGCACAACCTGATTGTTATATACATCAAGTCTGACATCCTTAAGATGAACATGCTTTACTCTGTTAATATACTTTTTAAGCACAGGAACAGGGTCGATGCCTGCAAAGGTAAGGTGTCCCGAATCGAAAAGAAGATATACAAGCTCAGGGTCGGTAAGCTCCATAAGCTTATCAATTTCCTCAACCGTCTGCACACCTGTGCCCATATGATGATGAACGGTAAAATACATACCCTTTGACCTTGCATAAGCGCCCATTTCGTTAAAGCCCTTTGCAACAATCTCCCACTGCTCGTCGGTATAATACGGCTTTTCATCAAGGATTGACTTATCAAGACAGCCCTGAATTGAATTGCCCTGCTCCGACGCTCCGATAACTCTTGCGCCGAGCTTATAAAGCTTATCACAATGAGCCTTGAAGGCCTCAATTGTTTCCTCATAAGGCTTTGAGGTGAGGAAGGACGAGAACCAAGCGTTACAAATCTGAAGTCCTCTGATGTCAAGATACGGCTTTAAAACATCGGGATCCGACGGGTACTTATTTCCTATCTCCGAGCCCTTAAAGCCTGCAAGCGCCATTTCGCTTATACACTGCTCAAATGTGTTTTCGGCACCCAAATCAGGCATATCATCGTTAGTCCAGCCGATAGGTGCAATAGCAAGTTTTACTTTGTTTGAATCAAGCATTTTAATTACCATTAGCCTTTCATTTTAATAGTCGAATGTATCTTTGATATGCGACTGCATATCCTCGTAAGCAGCAGCAACGGTTTTTGATTTTGAAACCTCTGCAACGCCTACTCTCCACCATGACTCAAAGCCGGGTGTCATTGTCTTTGGAAGAACCTTTATATCAAACAGGCAGGATTTTGTCTGCTTTTTAGCATCTGCAAGAGCGGCACGAAGCTCGTCGGAGGTACGGCAGGTGTATGCCTTTGCGCCGTAGCCCTCTGCAATTTTTGCAAAATCGACCGTCATATCTTCACCGTCAAGCATACCTGTTTCGGGATTTCTTGCACGGAAAACAGTACCGAAGGTGTCTGTTCCCTGATTATTCTGAAGATTTTCTATACAACCCCAGCCAAGATTATCAAACAGGCACACATTTATCTTGAGATTTTCCTGCAATGCTGTATAAAGCTCGCTGTGTCCCATAAGAAACGAGCCGTCACCGCAGAAGGTATAAACCTCTGACTCGGGCTTTGCAAGCTTTGCGCCGAGCGCACCGTTAACCTCGTAGCCCATATTTGAATAACCGTATTCCATATGGTAGGTGCCTCTGTCCTTAGGTCTGAAAAGTCTTTGCATATCACCCGGAAGAGAGCCTGACGAGCCGACAGCAATCGCATCATCGTCCATAAATTCATTGATGATACCGAGTGCAAGAGTCTGATTAAGACCGCCCTCAAGCTCTGTTGAATAATACTCGTCAACAATAGCGTCCCAATCAGCCTTTGCGTCTGCAATTTCGTTTTTGTATTCACTCTTATAGCCATCACAGGCGCCGATAAGTGCCGTAATTGCCTCCTTAGCGTCGGCAACAATAGCCTCTGCGTCCATCTTATATGCGTCAAACGGACACACATTTATGCCGAGAACCTTTCTGTTTTCGTTGAAAAGCCACTTTGATGCGGTAGTAAAATCCGAGAAGCGAGTGCCGACACCGATAATCAAATCTGCGTCCTTGCCGACAACATTTGCCGCCTTACCGCCTGTAACACCGATACCGCCGACATTAAGCGGATGCTTCCAGTCAATAAGTCCCTTTCCTGCCTGAGTTTCCGCAACAGGAATATTATATTTTTCTGCAAATTCAAGAAGCTCCTTCTCTGCACCGCTGTATCTTACGCCGCCTCCGCAAACAATAAGAGGCTTCTTTGACGATTTGATAAGCTGAGATGCTCTTTCAAGCTGAGAAGCGGAAATCGGTCTTCTGTCCATATGCCAAACTCTTTTTGCAAGAAAATGCTCGGGATAATCATAAGCCTCGCCCTCAACATCCTGTGGCATAGCAAGGCAAACCGCACCTGTGTCGGCAGGGTCTGTGAGAACTCTCATTGCGTTAAGGCAGGCAGTCATAAGCTGTTCGGGACGAACAATTCTGTCAAAATAATGGCAAACGCCCTTGAATGCATCATTAACCGTTCTGCCGTAGCCGTCAAAAAATTCAGCCTGCTGCAAAACAGGGTCGGGCTGACGGCACGCAAAGGTATCGCCCGGAAGAACGAGAAGCGGAATTCTGTTAGCAGTAGCACAGCCGCAGGCAGTAACCATATTAGTTGCACCGGGGCCTATGGATGAAACGCAGGGAATTATTGCCTTTCTGTCCATCTGCTTTGCATAAGCAACAGCGGCAAGAGCCATATTCTGCTCGTTTTTGCCCTGATAGAACTTGAGTCCGTGACCGCCCTGCTCAAGAGCCTGACCGACACCGACAACACAGCCGTGACCGAAAATTCCGAAAATTCCGCTGACGAATTTTGTTTCAACTCCGTCACATTCTATGTACTGATTGTCAAGGAACTTAACAAGTGCCTGTGACATTGTAAGTCTTTCTCTTTTCATAATTATTAAGCCTCAATTTCCGAAAGCTTGACAGGTCTGTTTTCTGCAACGGAAAGCTTTGCCGCAAGTCCGAGACGAAGCGCCTCAAGTCCGTCATAAACAGTTGTCTTTGTTTCTTTATCATTGATTACGCAGTCGATGAATTCTGTCATTTCATCTGTAAATGACTGCATATATCTTTCAAGGAAAAAGTAAAGCGGTTTGTCTGTTACGGCACCGTTTTCGTCGATAAATTCAACATTTGTGGGAGTGTCGTTTGCCGCACTTGCCTGACCCTTTTTGCCAAACACCTCAAGCCTTTGGTCATAGCCGTATGCTGCCTTACGGCAGTTGTCTATAACACCGATTGCACCGTTTTTGAATTTAAGTGCAACAAGAGCAGTATCAACATCTCCTGCCTCGCCGATTGCAGGGTCAACCGTAACAGCCGCGTTAGCGTAAACCTCGTCAACCTCGCCACCGATAAAGCGAGCCATATCAAAATCGTGAACAGTCATATCAAGGAATATTCCGCCCGATACCTTAACATATGAAACCGGAGGCGGCTCAGGGTCACGGGAAGTAATCTTGATTGTCTGAAGCTCACCGATTTTGCTCTTGTTTGCAAGGTCCTTAATATAAGCAAAATTGTGGTCATAACGACGGTTGAAGCCTATCTGAAGCTTAACACCTGCCTCGTTAACAGCCTCGATAACAGCCTTGATTTTTGCAATTGTCAAATCAACAGGCTTTTCGCAGAAGATGTGCTTACCTGCCTTTGCTGCCTCAATGGCAATGTCGGCGTGGGTGTCTGTTGATGAGCAGATAAGAACTGCTGTAATTTCCGGATTATTGAGAATCTCATGGTAATCCTCATAATAATTCGGGATACCAAGCTCCTGTGCAACCTTCCTTGCACCGTCAACATAGATGTCCGAAATTGCAACAATCTCTGCCTGAGGAATGTGGTAAGTAATTGATTTTGCGTGTACCTGACCGATACGGCCTGCACCGATAATACCGACTTTAAGCTTTTCCATTTATTTTACCTCTTTTGTAAAAAATTTGTAAGAGTGCTAAACTCAAAACAATAATATCATAATGGATTGTATAATTCAATAATAGATTTTAACATTTGTAAATATTTTGTATAAAAGTAATTATAAGTTGCAATAAACTATAATTAGATGTATAATTATGTTAATTAGACTATTATAAGGAGAATAATTATGGTTTACACATACAGACCTGTCGGCGTCTGCTCTCAGCAGATTACTATTGATATAAACGACGACGAAACCATCAACGAGGTCAGCTTTTTCGGAGGCTGTAACGGAAACCTCAAGGGTATAGCGGCTCTTGTAAAGGGCAAAAGTCTTGACGAGGTTATTGCATCGCTGCGTGGAATTAAATGCGGTATGAAGCAAAGCTCCTGCCCCGACCAGCTTGCACAGGCTCTTGAACAGATAAAAGAAGAATTATAAATTGAGGAGTTAAATTATGTTACGGCTTGAAAGCAAAATACTTCAGCGTGAATTTGTTGTTCACGAGGAAATACTTTACGCATCGCAGATTAGAAATGTTCTTTCTGGCAGGGATTTTGTTCCTGACGGAAACAGCGTTGAATTTTTATTCCGTTTTACCGATTCAAGCGAGTTCTCGTCGAAGGGACTCAAGGTTACCGAAACCAAGCAGGAAAACAGCAAGCTCAGCTTTGTTTTTGAAGAAACTCAGGGAATAACCGTTACGCTCTCTTTTTGGGCGGGCGATGACGGCAACACGCTTAAAAAGCAGATTTCCTTTGTTCAAAAAAGCGACAAAACAATCGACTATATTATGCTTGAGCATATAGGAATAGTTAATTCAAAAACACATTTCACCGTTCCTACCGATGAAAAGGGACCGGAGCTCAGCGGTTTTCATTCCTCTCTTGGTCAGCCGTTTTATATTGACAGTCTTTTCTTTGGCTGTGAATTTCCTGCAACGCAAAATATCATCATATACGGTATAGGTCAGGTCAAGTATTTTCTCGGCAAAAAAATTGACGGAAAATTTGACTGCCCTGTTACTGTTGTGGGCGGTGCAAAAAGTAATCTGCTTACAGATGTTCAAAAGGCATTTTTTAATTACATTGACAGCATTGCAACACCGACTGACTTTCGCTTGCAGTATAACAGCTGGTATGACCATATGCTCAATATTGATGCAGATAATATTGAAAAATCCTTCTTTGAGATTGAAAAGGCACTTTCATCAAACGGTGTTGAGCCGATAGACGCATATGTTATTGACGACGGCTGGAACGATTACAAGGCACCGTTTTGGAGCTTTAACAAAAAATTTCCAAATCAGCTTTACGACTCCACTCAGCTTACAAAGAATTTTGCATCAAGCTTCGGTCTTTGGTTGGGTCCGAGGGGCGGATACAATTATCAGTCTACCTTTGCAAAAAGAATGGAAAAAAAGGGCTTTGGTGCTTATAACGCACAGGCAAGGGATATTTGTGTTGCCGACAAAACATATCAAAAGAATGTCGAGCAGTTCATACTTAAAACCACAAAGGAATTTGATATAAACTACTGGAAATTTGACGGCTTCTGCCTTTCTCCGTGTAAGAGTCAAAACCACAACCATATCGTCGGCGGTGAAAACAATATGTACTATTTCACTGAGATGTGGCAGGGCTGGATAGACATTTTTACACACCTCAGAGAGCTCAGGCGCAAGCAGGGCAAGGGCATATGGATAAATATGACCTGTTATGTCAACCCTTCTCCGTGGTGGCTTCAGTATGTCAACAGCATATGGCTTCAAAACAGCAATGACATAGGCTTTGCCGATAACATCACTGGTCAGTCACAGCTTGATGCCGAAATAACATACAGAGATTCAAGATATTACAATCTTCTCTGCACAAGGGCGGCGCAGATGCCACTCAAAAACATTTATAACCACGAGCCGATTTACGGCAACACGGCAAAGGTTGAATACACTGACGAGGAGTTTGAAAAGTATCTTTACTTTGATGCGTGCAGAGGTCAGGCACTCAACGAGCTTCACCTTAGCTACAATATGATGAACAAATCAAAGTGGCGCACTCTTGCAAAGGTTATCAAATGGCAAAAAAGCAATTACGATATTCTCAAAAATGCAATGTTTATCGGCGGCAAGCCCGATGACAACAACATTTACGGTTATTTCAGCTGGAACGAAAAGGGCGACGGAATTATCGCCTTGAGAAATCCCACAGATGAAAAAACCTCGCTTACACTTACGCTCAACAAGCTTATGGGTTGTCCCGAGAATTTGAGTGATGTGAAGCGATATAATGTTTATAATGTTACAAACAAGGAAAGCTATGACAGCTATTCCTACGGTGACAAAATTGATTTAACACTCAGGCCGTTTGAGGTCAAGATTTTCCAATTTGGCAAAGAGGACAGACGCTTTGACAATCTTGAGCCGTCAACGGAATTTACAATTTCGTTTGAATATCAGGGCGAAGAAAATATCCTGATAGCAGAAAATGATGACATAAGAATTTCGGTTGACAAGAGCTATGTTAATGTCAAATGCGGAAGATGCCATCTTCGTTCAAACAGTCTTATCGGCGGAAACAATCACAAAATCACTATCGTGAGAGAAAAGAACAAGGCTCTCAAGATTTATATTGACAAATCGCTTGACGCGTGTGGCTTTGACAGGCGTGCAAAGGCGATAATCAACACAGAGTTAACAGGCAACGCCCCGAGCTTTAAGGTTATCGAAAGGGCGACGCCGTATGATGAAATCATTTCACTCAAGGAAATTTTAGCTAAGGTTGGTAAGAAAAAGAAAAGATGAGCTTAAAATGTAAAAAATGCGGATGTGATGCGCTGATTAAAGCTGATGACTGGTACAAATGTCCAAACTGCGGTGCCGTAATTTTTGACACCGAGGTGGAAGTTAACGACATCACAAGTCCGACAAAGGAAATCGACTCAATCGACAGCACCGCCTCGCAATCAAAAGGCGATACAAAAGCAGCAGTTGAAGCAAGGGTTGATAAGACAGAAACCGCTGACAGCAAAAGAAGAAAAAAAGAAAAAAAGAACAAAAATGACAGCATAAAAGATGACAATGCGAATAAAAAAGAAAAAAGCAAAACACGAGAGGCTGTTGAATTTTTTATTCCCATTGTGGCGGCAGTTATTATCGCAATACTGTTAAAAACATTTATTTTTGCAAATGCGATTGTGCCCACCGGCTCAATGCTAAACACAATACAAAAAAAGGACAGAATTATTGCAAGCAGGCTTGCATATATCAACAATGACCCCGAGAGATATGACATTATTATTTTCCGTTTTCCCGATGACGAAACTCAATGCTTTGTTAAAAGAGTTATCGGTCTGCCGGGCGAAACCGTACAGGTTATAAACGGAGTTGTTTATGTTACCAAGACTGACGGCGAAACAATACAAACCGACGACGAATTTATCACAATGGGCGAGCCTATCGGTGATTTCGGTCCTTATATAGTCCCCGAGGACAGCTATTTTGTTATGGGTGATAACCGAAATGAAAGCTGGGATTCACGCTACTGGACAAACAAGTTCGTTAAAAGAGAAAAGATTATAGGCAAGGTTAAATTCAGATATTATCCAAATCCCGATATTATCGAATAAGCAGTGAGGTATTATTATGACTCAAACAAATCATATTCCGAAAAAAGAATGGATGGCATACTGCATAGGTGCCTTAGGGCAGGGTATGGTTTATGCCATAATGAGCTCGTATATTTCGGATTTTTATCTTAATGTACTCAAGGTGACACCGCTTTTTGTTCTTCTTCTTATGCTTTTTGCAAGAGTTTGGGATGCAATCAACGACCCGATTATGGGATACATAGTTGACCGACTTAATCCCAAAAAGGGCAAAATGAAGCCATACCTGCTTTACACACCTATTCCTGTTGCAATTCTTACAATGCTTTTGTTTTATGCTCCTGACATCAGCGACCGAAACAAAATGATTTATGCAGGAATTACATATGTTCTGTGGGGAATGATATACACCGCATCGGATGTTCCGTTTTGGAGTCTGCCGAATGCACTCACTCCAAACGCTGACGAGAGAGGCTCGGTAATATCAAAGGCAAGAACGGCAAACGGCGTCGGCTCTGCCGTGCCTATGGCAATATTTATGGTATTAGGCTTTATTTTGCCAAAGTTCAATCTTTCGGGAACAGAGCTTGAGCAGACAAAGTACACTATTATGGCGCTTGTCAGCTCAATAATCGGAAATCTGCTTTTCATAAGAGTTTATTTTAAAACCAAGGAAAGAGTGGTTATCCCCATTCCGCCTAAAAAGGACAAGAACGAGCCGTCTGCACTCAAGCTGATTTTCACCTGCAAGCCCCTTATGCTCACGGCGCTTATGGGTATCCTTTCCGCCGCAAGATATATGTATCAGGCGGGTGCGGTTCATGTTGCAAGATACTCGTTTTATATAGGCAAGGATTTGAACGGGCTTTCGCCTGCTGAAATTGAGAGTGCTCTTCAGTCAAATATTTCTACGGTGTCAACTGTATTTTCCGTTGCCTCGGCAGTCGGTATGATGGGCACTATGCTCGCAGTTACTCCGCTTATTAAAAAATTCACCTATAAGCAGATAATAATAGTAACCTCGCTTATCGGTGCTGTTGCAAGCCTTGCAATGTGGTTTATAGGATACGAGAATTTCTGGGCGTGTGTTCCCTGTCTTATTTTGTCGACAATTCCGTGCGGAGCAATAAATGTGTGCGCCTTTGCAATGATAGGCGACTGCCTTGATTATATGGAATGGAAAACAGGTACAAGGCTTACGGGTATGGGCTCTGCTATTCAGAGCTTTGTTACAAAATTCGGCAACGCTATAAGCACATCCTTTATCATTCTTATGTATATAATCGTTGACCTCGATGTTGCTTCAATCAGCGCAAAGGTTACGGCAAATCCGCTTGAAATGAGCCAAAGCGTGAGAACAGGTATGTTCAGTATCGTTTCGCTTATTCCTGCAATTTCCCTGCTTGTGTGCATTATTCCGATGTTCTTCTACAACCTTACGGGCGAATTTAAGGACAGAATGGAAAAGGAGCTTGCCGAGCAGAGAAAGGCAAAGGGTATCACAGTAGAATAATTAGGAGAGATTTATATGCCTTTTATCAATGTTAAAACAAATACAGACGCTCAGGCAACAAAGGAGCTTTTGAAATCACAGCTCGGTGAAGCAATTACTGCTATCCCCGGCAAAAGCGAAGGCTGGCTTATGATTCAGCTTGAGGATAAGTTTGACATGTGGTTTAAGGGAAGCGACGCTCCCTGTGTTATGTTTGAGGTTGCAATTTTCGGCAATGCGTCGGACAGCGCATATGACGAATTGACAAAGCGTATCTGCTCAGTTGCAGAAAAAACGCTTTCAATCAATCCCGACAGAGTCTATGTAAAATATACCGAAATAGACCATTGGGGATATAACAATTTTAATTTTTAGATTGTAATATAAACAGAGATACGGCGGGGATTATCCCCGCCGTATTTTTTTATATTTGATTTGTTATTTAATAAATTTATGGATTTTTTTGTTAGGCAAGGCTTTGGCAAAATTTCGTCGACTCGAGCTACGCCGTGTATGTGACCGAGCGGAATTTTTTCAGGGCTCCCAAAAAGTATTTGCTTTTTGGGAAGAGGAAAAACAAACGAAGCATTTGTTGCGAATTGCGAAGCAATTTGTTTAAATGCGGATTTTGTTTTGACGAGACGCAGCATAACAGAAAAAGACATAATTTAATTCAGGGGTGATTTTTCTTCATTATTCGCAGGTGTTGCCACCTTAACGCTATCCTTGTTTAATCTCATAATCGGAATGAAAAGTCCGGGCATACCCGTAAACGAGGTTGCCGTATTGATTATTTGCCTTGCAAACGGAAAAAGCTGATCAAATGATGTTGTGTGAATATCGGGCTTTTCGTCCTCGATTCCGTAGGTGAATTCTGCAACCATTTCTATCTTCAGTTCAAACGGATTCATATCGGCATCGGTTATTCTGAGCTCCATAAAGCCTATACATTTATTTTCCGAGTCCATATAATTCACATTATATTTAAGCTGATTTTGAAGCTTGAGCTGTGTGCCGGGTGCCGCCTTATTTTCTATTTCAAGACGGTTTACCTTGTATCCTTTAAGCTCTACCATAATTAACACTCCTTTACCTTAACATTATTGAATTTATAGTCTTGAATACCGCCCTGAGCACTGTGTCCATCAAATCTGACAAGCTCAAGATTTTCAACATTTTCTGCATCAATAGCGTGCTTGTAGCTGTCGCAAAGCTCGCCCCAGCGGGTTTTTGTCTTTTCGATAGTTACATTCCTTGCATATCTGATAAAGAAAGCAGAGTTGTCATAGCTTTCCACTCCCCAATCAAGACAGGGACGCAAATCGTAAAGACCGCACTGCCATTTGCTTGTTTTGGTAAGAGTTATCTGACAGCTTTCAAAGGTAATATCCTCGATAATATTATCGGCATTGCCATGAATAAGCACACCGTTTTCGCCCTTTGCCGTAACATTGAAAAAGCGTACATTCCTGATTGTTCCGCTCTTTGTGTTTTCATCGCGGTTAAAGGTGGTAATAACAATCGGCTCGGCAGTACCCCACCAGTCAGGGCAGAAGCGCCTTGTTTCAATAATAATATTTGAGTAGGTAACATTTTCAACGCAACCGCCGTCGCGGATTTGAATTGAAAGTCCCCTGTTTGAACGGCTTATTACGCAGTTTGAAACAATAACATTTTTGAAATCGCCGACACCCTCAGTTCCGATTTTTATTGCCGCAGAGGTGGAAACAAGGGTACAGCCGTCAATAACAATATTTTCACACGGTCCGTACTCGCTGTTGCCCTTTGAAGCCTTTAGGCAAATACAGTCGTCAGCACAGGTCACATGACAGCCCAAAATTCTGACATTTGAGCAATGGTCGGGGTCTATTCCGTCGCTGTTTGCAACATCAAGGTCGTTGAGAATTCTTATTCTGTCGATAAGAACATCATCACATCCCGCCGGATGAAGTGTCCAGAAGGGAGCGTCAACAACGGTAAACTCCTTAAAGGTGATATGATTGCTTTTTTCGACATAAATTACTGTCGGGCGCGGATAGAAGTCGCCTGTTACATAATACTTATCCTTGCGCTGAACAAACGCGTGACCGTTTGCATCAATTGTACCCTCACCGCTGATTGTGCAGTGGTCTGCCTCGTATGCGTATATAAATACAAAGCTCGGCTTACCTGTAACGGGATTTCCTATAAGAGCGGTCTTGGGGTCATTGATAAGCTTGTTTGGTCTGATATATCCGTCGATATTTGATGTCGCTTTAATTGATGCACCCTTTTGAATATGCAAATCAACATTTGACCTCAGTCTGATTGAATCGGAATAAAAAACATATCCGCTCGGCAGAACAACCTGTCCTCCGCCGTTTTTTGCACAGTCATCAATAGCGTGCTGAATTGAAAAGGCGTCATTGGTTTTTCCGTCGCCCTTTGCACCGTACTGCATAACATTATAAATCTTCATAGCGCACCTCTAATACATTGTTACTAAGCATATAATATCACATATATTTATAATTTACAACACAGATAATTATATTGAAACCATACAGCTTTAATGATATAATATAGGTATAAATATTAAAGAGGTGCATTTTATGAAAAAGGCTTTATCAATCCTTTTGGCGACGCTTATGCTTATCAGCTCGTGCCTTTGCTTTGGCACAAGTGCATTTGCAGCACCAAGCTATGTTGAAAAAATAATTGATGTTCAGTCAGGTACAGACGCTCGGGATGCAATTCAAAACACGATTTACGAAATTAAAAGAAACCGTGAAAAAGGGTTAGATGCAAACGCATACAAGCTTATTGTTCCGGCAGGCTCTTACACACTCAGCGACCACATCATTCTTTTTGACGATATGTATCTTGAATGCACAGGCGCTTATTTTAAAAAGGCTTATAACAAGGGAACAATGATAACAATAGGCTTTAATTCTGACGGTGCAACAGGATATCGCTACAAAAACATCACGGTAAACGGCGGTACATTTGACGCTGACGGTGCTTCGGGAAAGAAAACGGGAAGCATTATCAACTTTGCTCACGCACAGAATGTTACCATTTCAAATGTTACATTAAAAAACTGCTGTAACGGTCACCACATAGGCTTTGCAGGCTGTAAGGATGTTACAATATACGGCTGTACCCTTACAGGACATTACGCAACCTCAGGCAATGCAGACAATAATATGGAGGCTATTCAGCTTGACATTCTTGAAAAATCGCATTTCCCAGACCTTATGGATAGAAGCTATGACGGCACAATGAGCCAAAATGTTGTAATAACAGGCTGTGTGTTTGATAATGTTGACAGAGGCGTCGGTGCTCACAGTGCATTTGCCGGCGGATATATAAGCAATGTTTCAATCACATCAAATTATTTCAAGAATATTGAGGGCTATGCGATAATCACATCAAACTTTATCGGTGCGACAATTACGGGAAATGTTATCGAAAGTGCCGGCTCGGGTATATATTACAGAAGCATAATTCCAGAATATTCAAATTATTATGCGTATGGCTCCGCGCCTGTAACAGACCCCGGCTCTGTTATCAAAAACAATACAATCAATATTTTTAAATCTCCCGATAATCAGTACAATCAATTCCCATACGGAATCAGAATTTACGGCGAAAATGTTAAATCTCCCGTTTCGATAAACGGCGGAACGCTAAGTGCAGGAGATTACAGAGCAAAGAATGTTGCCGTTGAAGGAAATACGATAAATATTTCCTGCTGTGCAATGGGTATTTGGGCTGTCGGCGCCAAGAACGACTCGATTTCATCAAATACAATAAACTATATTTCGGGCACAAGCTCAAGTGAAAAATGTCACGGAATAAGAATTGAAAGTGCAGACAGCATTACCGTTAAGGGTAACACAATTAACGCAAACAACATCTCATATGTTAAAAACGGAATTATTACCGACAAAGCAAAGAAGATAACAATATCCTCAAACAAAATTTCAAAGGCTAAGGAAAACGGTATCAGCATTAACACAAAATCTCAGGCAACACTCAATTCAAATACCGTAAGCTCAAACGGTCAAAACGGTATTTTTTGCTACAACTCTTCTCAGATTACAACCTCATCAAATACTGTAAAGAACAACAAAAAGCACGGAATTTTCTTTGTTAACTGCTCAAGCCAAAGCACGCTTAAAAAGGATAAGGTTGAATCAAACAAGCAGTACGGCATTGCACTTCAAAAATCCAAAGCAAAGCTGACATCGGAAAGCGTAAAGAAAAACAAGAAATACGGCATTTATCTTACCCAGTCGTCGTCCGCATCAATTTCCAAGTGCACCTCAGCGTCAAATACAAAAGAGGGCATTTATGTAACACAAAAATCAAAGGCTGATATTAACGGCGGCACAGTTGCATCAAACGGCTCAAACGGTATTTATTTCACAAATAAAGCAAAGGGCTCTGTTAAAAATGTTAAAGTGCAAAAAAATAAAAAGCACGGCATTTACCTTACAAAAAAGGTTGGCAAAATTACAATCAGTAAGGTAAAATACAGTGCAAACAAGAGCGGTAAAATTAAAAAGTAATTAGATTTAGACAAGAAAACGGATGGGCATATGCTCATCCGTTTTTTCTGCTTTAATTGTGGTTTTATGAGCTAATCTGCAATTCGGCAGGAGCAAGCCCCTGCCCTACGATTTTTACAATTAAACATTCTAATAAATTGATGGATTTTTTCGTTAGGCAAGGCTTTGGCAAAATTTCGTCGACTCGAGCATACGCAGTGTATGTGACCGAGCGGAATTTTGCCAATAACGCAGCATAACGGAAAAAGACACAATTTAGTTACATCAATAATTTTCCGCTTTCAGCTCAAAGTATGCTTTAGGGTGCTTACAAACAGGGCACACATTCGGCACCTCTTTGCCGAAAACAATATGACCGCAGTTTGAGCAAATCCACATTTTATCTTCATTACGGCTGAAAACAAGACCGCCGTCAACATTTTCGCAAAGCTTGAGAAAGCGTTTTTCGTGCTCTGCTTCGATCTTAGCCACCTCATCAAAAAGAAAGGCAATATGATCAAAGCCCTCGCTTCTTGCCTCCTCGGCAAAGGTCTTATACATTTCGTTCCATTCAAAGTGCTCGCCTGCCGCGGCGTCCTTTAGGTTAGCCGAAACATCAGTCAGATTTCCATTACCGTGAAGCAGGTCAAACCATATTTTTGCATGCTCTTTTTCGTTGTTAGCCGTTTCCTCAAAAATACTGCCTATCTGTTCAAAGCCGCTTTTTCTCGCTTCCTCGGCATAATAGGTGTATTTGTTCCTCGCCTGACTTTCGCCCGAAAAGGCAGCAATAAGATTTGCCTGTGTTTTAGTACCCTGTAATTCCTTCAAAAAGGCTCACTCCAAACATAAATTAAATTCCAAGCCTTTTTATTTTTACCGCAATTTCCATAAATATGCACCAAATTGCCTGAAATGCAACAGCACTTACAGCCGAAAGCTGATTGAATCCGCCTATCGCACACAACAGAGTGACAACTCCAAATCCGAGTGCACAGCCAAAGGAAATCAAAACGCACAAAAGCCTTTTTATTTCCTCAAGATAGCCGGCGCCGTGCATAGCCGAAGCAAAGCCGAGCGCCGAGCCGTTATGAACAACATATGCAGGTGATTTTTCCACACACATATCGGAATACTTTTCAAAGGCTCTTGCATTTGAGGTGTTCATAACTCTTACAAAGCCGTCGGGGAGTGAAAAAAGCTTTGCAATGCTTTCATCATTGATAAACGGGTCTGCACTTTTTACAAGAATGGTAATGCCGTTTTTTTCAAGTCTTTTAAGAACCTTTTTAAGCTCAGGTCGTGCGTTATATGACACAACAAACATTGCCATAAGCTTTCCCGTTACGGCAAGATAAAGTATCTTCCTTCCCTTTCGGGTGTATTTTTTTTCAAACTCCTCTTTTGGAACAGTTACTCCGTGATGGATTAAAAGCTCTCTTGTTCCGACAAGAATTTTCTTTTTATATATCCAAGCAGATGTTCCGAGCCTGTCCTCGTAAACAATGCCGTCAACCTCGGGAAGAATGGTCTGCTTGCCAATAATTACATCATCAAAAACAGATGCGAGCGGACTTTTCGTATTGATAATAACCGCCGCGGTTTTTAGTATAACATCATCAGCCTTTGCACCGTTAAAGGTCTTTATTCCGTGAATTTCACAGCTTCTCGGGCCGAACAAATCCTGAGCCTCAATGACAATTGCGTTTGCATCATCAACCACTCTTGCACCCTCAAAACCGTTAATCATTGCACCCTTTCTTGCAAGCGCTCTCGACACACCGAGCAATGCGCTGTTGGTGTTGTAAAGAGAAATACACGGCACGGAAATGCAAAGTGCACATACCGCGGCATTAAAGCCAATGTGCCAGCTTGAATTTATTATTGAAAATACCGCAAACAAAATCAAGCTCAGCACAAGCATAACAGAGCCTGTTGTTTTTGCAATAAAATCAGCCGGCTCGTCGCTGCAGCCGATATCAAGAAACTTTGTTGAAAAATCCGTCTTTATGCTTGTTTTAAGATTAGCCTCACCCGAAAGCAATCCCCTGCTTATAATCGCGGCGTCAATCTCGTTATAAATTGTTTCAACGGTGTGCTTTTCCTTTTGTGAAACAAGAAAGTCAAAGTTTTCAAGAATTCTTGAAAGCAATGTATATTTACCGACTGTGCTCATAAAAAATGCAAAGCCTATCGCAAAGGTATACGGCGAGCCATCATCAATAAGCAAATCGCTGTCAACAATAAGAAGCACGGTATGTATCAAAACAACAAGCGCCGAAACAGATATGGGAAAATCGCTGTTTATTCCGTTTTTAAGCTTAAAGCCTCTGAAAAAGCTTTTGTAGTTAACTGCAATAAGTCCTGCATACAGCACAAGCATTGTTACAAAATACGGTGTGCTTTCAAGCAGAAATGAGGGCAGATACGAGCTATCACGCAAAAAGGTCAAAAGTCCGAGAATTACAGTTATAACCGTAGTAATTATGACGGTTATTTTTACTGCATCTCTTGACTTGTTAAGCTTGTCGAAAAAGCCCTGCGTTTCGTCCTCGCTTTCATAATCGTTTCCTACTATTTTTGCCTGTGCTCTCGACTCGTCAATATCGTCCGGACTGAAAAGACGGAATTTGTTAACCTTGTCCCTGCGCCTTTCCTTTAGCTGCTTTTCCGCAAGCTCCTCGTCAATCTTGGAAATATCCTCGGTAGAATCCTCAAAGCCCTCAAGGATAATCTGGCAGTTCTCTTCCTCCTCCTGTGTATCGGAAGCTTTTTCATTATCACTCTGTCTTGAAAAAGAAATCCTTGTCTTTTCAAGCTCGTCGACGGCAACTATTGTGGGAATTTCCTCAAGGTCACAGGTTTTGTCAAAGCGTGATTTACTCTTGATTGTAGCAGGTCTTTCAATTATTTCGGGAGGTGTTTTTGAAAACAACGGCTCCTGCGCCTGCCCAGCCTCAAAAAAGCTCTTTTTTGTCTTCTTTATTTCCTTAACATCGGCAATGACTCCTGTTTTGTCATTGATAGAAACTGCCCTTGTCTTATCGTCTGATGACGGTGCTTCCTTTTGGGCAAGATGCTTTTTGTCAACAATAACCGTTTTTTCAAGACTGTCATTTTTGGGTGCTTCTGCCTTTTTCGGCTTGTTATCCGTCTTAATCACAATGCTTTCGGGATCAAGCTTTGGAACCTCAATTTCCTTTTGGGTGATTTCCTGAGCACTTGTGTTAATCTCCTCAAGTGCAGACTGAGCCTTTTTTACAGTCTTTTTTCTTATTTCCTCTGCCTGCCTAATAATTTCATCAATAGATAAATTCTCGTTCATAATTCACCACTATAATCCAAGTCTTTGCCTTGCAATTTCGTACATAATAATTCCTGCTGCTACGGATGCGTTAAGGGAATTAACCCTTCCGCACATAGGCAGACTTACCGTAACATCGCATTTTTCCTTGATTAGTCTGCCGACTCCGTTGCCCTCACTGCCAACCACCAACGCACAACCGCCGGAAAAATCTGTCTTGCACCAGGATTGGCCGTCCATATCCGCACAGTAAACCCAAATATTTTTCTTTTTAAGCTCGTCAATAGTCGACGCCAGATTGCCCACACGCGCAACCCTCATATATTCAAGCGCACCGCAGGAGGTTTTTGCAACAATAAAATTGAGCCCGACATTTCTTCTTTTCGGAATAATAACTCCGTGTGCACCGCTCGCCTCGGCACTTCGTATAATTGCACCGAGGTTATGGCTGTCCTCTATCTCGTCACAGATAATTATAAAAGGAGCCTCGCCCTTTTCCTGTGCATAGGCGAGAATATCATCGACGGTTGAATATTCGTGAGCCGGAATGCTTGCGGCAACGCCCTGATGATTTGCACCTGCACACATAAAATCAAGCTTTTTTCTGTCAACATTTTTTATTACAATTTTTCTTTCCTTGCACATTGCAATAATTCTGTTAATCGAGCCCTCTCTTTCGCCCTTTGCGATAAGGACATTTTCTACCTCTCGTCCGCTTTTCAAAAGCTCGGTAACAGCGTTCCTGCCTATTACAAGGCTGTCATTTGTTTTTATATCATCCTTTGCCATATTTTGTATCTCCGCATATTTTTTCAAGTTAATTATAACATCATATAGTGCTATTATCAATCAAAATATCATAAAACCAAAAATTTCCGACTGAAATCAGTCGGAAATAGTTTAAAATCTTACAGGAATATCTCTTTCGTTGAGATACCTTTTAAGCTCGGGAACGGGAAGCTCATTGAAATGAAACAGGCTTGCCGCAAGCACAGCGTCAGCCTTGCCTTCAGTAAAGGCGTCATAAAAATGCTCTGCCTTGCCGGCACCGCCTGACGCTATAACAGGGATACCGACATTCTCGCTAACAGTCCTTGTCAGCTCAATATCGTAGCCTGTTTTCTGTCCGTCTTGGTCCATAGAGGTCAAAAGGATTTCTCCCGCACCTCTTTTTTCTGCTTCCTTTGCCCATTCAACAGCATCTATTCCGGCAGGAATTCTTCCTCCGTTGAGGTAAACCTCCCAGCCTCCCTGAGCCTTTCTTTTTGCGTCAATCGCACAAACAACGCACTGTGCACCGAATTTATATGAAGCCTCGTTGATTAAATCCGGATTTCTGACAGCGGCGGAGTTTACGGAAATTTTGTCCGCTCCTGCCCTAAGAAGCTCCTTAAAATCATCAACGGTTTTTATTCCTCCGCCAACGGTAAACGGAATGAACACGGTTTCGGCAACTCTTTTTACAATGTCAAGCATAGTGCTTCTGCCCTCATGAGTGGCAGTAATATCAAGAAGCACAAGCTCGTCCGCACCCTGCATGTCATAAGCGGCGGCACATTCAACAGGATCACCTGCATCCCTTAAATCAACAAATGAAACACCCTTTACTACTCTGCCGTTTTTTACATCAAGACAGGGTATAATTCTTTTAGCATACATAAATCAGCCCTCCATATCCAAAAAGTTTTGTAAAAGCTTAAGACCGATTTTACTGCTTTTTTCGGGATGAAACTGCGTTGCACACAGCTTTCCCTTTTGCACGGCACATTCTATTTCAACGCCGTACTGTGTTGTTGCGGCAACTGCATCCTCGTCTGCGTCCTTGAGATAAAAGGAATGAACGAAATAAAAGTAGCTGTTTTGAGGTATATCCTTAAATATACCGTCAGTCTGCTTTAGCTGTGCAGAATTCCAGCCGATGTGAGGAACCTTGAGTCCCATATCCCTCGGGATTGTTACAATCCTGCCCTTTAAAATTCCCAATCCCTCTGCATCGGGACTTTCCTCACTGCCCTCAAAAAGCAGTTGAAGACCAAGGCAGATGCCAAGAAAATTCTTTGTTCTTCCTGCCTCTTTAACAACCTCGACAAGTCCGCGCTCGCGCATAGAGCTCATAGCGTCGCCGAAGCTGCCTACTCCGGGCAAAATAACATGCGAGGCAGACAAAATTTCGTCTTTATCCTGCGTAATCTTACTTTCTGCGCCGAGATAATCAAGTGCCTTTTTCACGCTCGAAAGATTACCTGCGCCGTAATCAATAATTGCAACCATAATGCTCTCCGTTTGTTTGTAATAGAAATATATTATCACAAATTTTTGCAACTTGCAATAATCTTATATTGATATTGACAAAAGCAACACAAAATGCTAAAATCTATTTCACGAGATATGGAGTGGTACCGAAGAGGTCATAACGGCATGGACTCGAAATCCATCGTGTGCTTTGCACCCGTGGGTTCAAATCCCACCCACTCCGCCAAAAAGAAAAGTCGCTTTTTAAGCGGCTTTTTATTTTGTTGAAAAAAAACCGGATTTTACTGTATAATCAATTTATAATATAAATTTTATCACAAATCAGGAGAAAGATATGACTGAAAAGGAAAAAATGCTTGCAGGCAAAATATATGACCCGAGCGACAACGAGCTTGAGAAGCTTAGAATTAAGGCTCATCGCCTTTCAAAGCAATTTAACGACACATTTGATGATGAGCAGGAAAAGCGAGAAGAGATACTTAACGAGCTTCTTCCTCAACGAAAAAACGGAGTTTATATTCAAGGACCTATTTACTTTGATTACGGAGTTTTTACTTCATTCGGTGAAAACTGCTTTGTCAATTTCAATTTCACCGTGCTTGACATATGTCCTGTCGAAATAGGCGACAATGTTTTAATAGGACCTAATGTTACGCTTGTTACACCGATTCACCCTCTGAAATACGAGGACAGAAATATAAAAATGAGAGATGACGGAACGCTTTACGATTACGAATATGCAAAGCCTATTAAAATCGGAAACAACTGCTGGCTTGCAAGCAATGTAACCGTAATCGGAGGAGTTACAATCGGAAACGGCTGTGTTATCGGTGCAGGAAGCGTTGTCACAAGAGATATACCGGACAACTGCCTTGCAGTCGGAAATCCGTGCAGAGTTGTCAGACAAATAACCGATGATGATGCTATTGAGCTAAAAAAGGAATTGTTTTAACATAACAAAACAGAGAACAGCTAATACTGAACTGCTCTCTGTTTTTTTTATTTTATATTCTATTCCTTACCGTTCCAGCAATATGTGCAAAGCTTATCGGCGTCAATGCCAACCGACTCAATCATATCATCAAGGCGGTGATATCTAAGTGAGGTGAAATTAAGTGTTTCACAGATTTTATCAACCATTTTTTGATACTTTTCGCTGTCGGGATTTGTGTATTCCTCAAGTGTTTTTTCGTCGGGGTCACAGCCCTCAAGCTCTTTGATAACTCTTCTTGTGATAAGCTCCATTTCCGAGGTTGAGCGTGAGAAATTAAGATACTTACATCCGTAAACAAGCGGAGGACAGGCAGGACGAATATGAACCTCCTTTGCACCGCTTTGATAAAGAAACTCTGTTGTTTCCCTAAGCTGAGTGCCTCTTACAATGGAATCGTCGATAAGAAGCAGGCTCTTGCCGTCAATCAAATCGTGTATCGGAATAAGCTTCATTTTGGCGATAAGATTGCGCTTGCTCTGATTTGTAGGCATAAATGAGCGTGGCCAGGTGGGAGTGTATTTTACAAACGGGCGGGAGAAAGGAACACCTGACTCGTTAGCATATCCGATTGCGTGGGCAATTCCCGAATCGGGAACTCCGGCAACGATATCCGGCTTAACATTATCTCTTTTTGCAAGTGCCCTACCGCAGTTATATCTCATTTTTTCAACGCTTATACCCTCATATGACGATGACGGATAGCCGTAATAAACCCAAAGAAAAGTACATATTTTCATCTTGTCACCGGGAGCAATAAGCGTCTTAACGCTGTCGGCAGTCATAACAACAACCTCACCGGGACCGAGCTCCTTGTAATCGGTATAGCCGAGATTGAGATAGGCAAAGCTCTCAAAGCTTGCACAAAAGCCGTCACTCTTTTGACCGATAACAACAGGTGTTCTGCCCATTTTATCTCTTGCGCAGTATATACCCTTTGGAGTTAAGACGAGCATACTGATTGAGCCGTCGATAATTTCCTGAGCGTATCTTATGCCGTCAATAAAGTTTTCCTTTTGATTTATTATTGCGGCAACAAGCTCTGTCGGGTTAATGTCGCCGTTGTGCATTTCAAAAAAGTGTGCATTTGTTTTGATGATTTCATCAACAATTTCATCGGCATTATTGATTTTGCCGACTGTTGTTATGGCAAAGGTGCCGTGATGAGAACGCACTAAAATAGGCTGTGCCTCAAAATCGGAAATACAGCCGATACCGAGTGTGCCGTGCATTTCATTTGATTCTTTAGTGAATTTTGTTCTAAACGGTGCGTTTTCAATATTGTGTATAGCCTTATCAAAGCCTTCGCCCTCCTGATAAACAGCCATACCTGCTCTTCTTGTTCCTAAATGTGAATGATAATCCACACCGAAAAACAAATCAAAAACGCAATCCTCTTTAGAAGCGACCGCAAAAAATCCGCCCATTTATTTTTCCTCGCTTTACTGTTTGATTTGACGGAAATATTATAACAGAAAGAAGGTCGCAATAAAATAGCAATTTTGCAGTTTTTTATATAAATATCAAAAATTATTTTGTGCACTATTCCTTTTGAGAGCCTTTAACACTGTCTTTGCCGCCGCCTTTCCCGATTTAACGGCACCCTCCATTGTTGCAAATGATGATGTTAGGGTGTAATCCCCTGCAAGCGTCAGTCCTTTTATTGATGTTTTTTGATTTGGGCGAAGCCGCTGACTCCCCTTGTCGAGAGAATAAAACTCGTGGTGCTCGCACACCTTGCGAACATTTTTTATGTGCCCTTCAAGATTTACCGAAAGGCTTTTCAAATCCTTGACAACGCAGGACAATCCTGCAAATCCTGCACCGACAATAATTGTGTCGTACCCTTCTCTTCTTTCCGTAATACCACTTCCCGAATAGTTATACGGTATTTATTTTGTCCGAAAAAGCAGCGGATATTCCTTGTTGATTATTATATTTGAATTTGGGTGGTATGTGGTTCGAATCCACCCCTTTTTTCTATAACAACAAAATACGGATACCGAACGGTATCCGTATTTTGTTGGTGGAAGAGGGTGGACTCGAGCTTCGCTCGAGAGTTCGCTTGCTTCGCAAGCCATCGCATTGATAGCTTTGTGGTTCGAATCCAGCCTTTTTTCTATAATAATAAAATACGGATACCGAATGGTATCCGTATTTTACTGGTGGAAGAGGGTGGATTCGAACCACCGAAGGCATTGCCGACAGATTTACAGTCTGTTCCCTTTGGCCGCTCGGGAACTCTTCCATATTAACTTAACGACTCCCCTGCAAAGAGGAGAGTCGTTTTGGAGCTGGTGAACGGACTCGAACCCCTGACCTGCTGATTACAAATCAGCTGCTCTACCAACTGAGCTACA
>CAYRBT010000014.1:0-32577 GCA_964422655.1 uncultured Bacteroides sp.
ATTTTAATCATAACTATATAATATTTTATTAGCGAGTTGTTGTCAATAAAAATGACATAAACAGAAATGTTTTTAGTATAGGTTTACAATAGATGTGTTACAAACTATAAATAAAATGAATTTATCATATTGACAAAATCAAAAATTATGTTATACTGATATGATTTAGTAATGATACTAATTGGACGGTTTGGGGTTATAGGAGGTTTTTATGCAAAAATACGAATATGTGACTCGCGCTGAATATAGCCCAGTAAAAAACGAAATCGAATCCGTTATCAAAAGAGCTCAAATAATTATGGAAGAAAAATATGAAACTCCATTTTATTTTGAATTGATTGGCAGTGGTCGAAGACACTTGATTACACGGATCAAGGGTGGTAATAAAGGTTACGATTTTGACTATAATCTTATAATTGAGCCTCCTGAACCAGGTTATAAATACTTGCCTGATGTTGTAAACTCAGATTTCAAAAATGCTTTTAACAAGGCGGTTAAAGGCACAAGATTTAATTGCCCTGAAGATTCTACTTCTGCACTGACTTTTGCTTGTATAGATAGAAAGAATAAAAAAAGAACATATGGTTGTGATTTAGCAATCATCTACTATGCAAGTGATGATCCTGATGATGGTTATTACTATCTTAAGAACTGGAAAAATGGTAAATATTCTTTTGAATTAAGAAAGCCTTCTCAGAATATTGATTGGAAACTTAATATAATTCGTGAATATGAAAATGGCTGGAATTGGATAAGGGACGAATATCTTAAATTAAAAAACAAAAATAAAGATAAAAACAAGAAGTCATTCGTTCTTTATCTTGAATCAATTCATAATGTTTATAATTGGATTCAGCAATGGGAAGACGATGAAGATTAAAAGGAGATGTTATTGTGGCATTAATCAATTGTCCTGAATGCGGAAAAGAAATCAGTGATAATGCCAATAAGTGCGTTAACTGTGGTTGTCCTATAATTAAATATGAAAACATTTATGCCGAGAAGTCTAAAAAAAAGAAAAATCCAATTGTAGTATTAGTGATATTGGTGATTGCAGCATTACTGATTTGGGTTGGTGTCAACCAATATAAATCATATACATACCAGCAAAATCTAAATGCAATATGTTATGAAATAATATCAAGTGGTATTGAAGCAGAAGAATGTGGCAATTTGATACATGATGTATGGTATAATACTATTTTTAAAGAATCTAGTGAAGATACTGACAAATACACAAAGGAAAATAACGAATTTAACGAAGATTTCAACGACTCACTGGATAACCTATATAACGATAAAGATTTTACAGAAAAGGTAGCCAATATCCAAATCAAACAAAAAAGCATTCTTAATATGATGAAAGAAATGAAAAATCCACCATCAAAACATAAAGATGCTTATAAAGCATTATTGGCATTGTATGACGAATATAATGATTTTTCAAGCTTGGTAATTAATCCAACCGGAAGCTTACAATCCTTTACAGAAGAATTTAATGAAGCAGACAAGTCATTGGCTGACTACTGTGACAAGATAAAAATGTACATAGACTAAAACTTCTTCAAAAAATGTGTAATTAGCTGAATTTGCTTACATTCATTTTAACAACAAAAAGCAAGTTTGCTCAAATGCAGACTTGGCTTTAACTTTTATTTCAAAATTTCATAATTATTTGATATTTGTTTATATTGTTCTTGTCAATAAAAATGAATATTTTCATATGTATATTGTTTTTATGAATTATAATTTTGAGTTATCGGTCTATGTTATTTTTTACAGGATTGATGTGGATGGGAAGGTCTTAGGCTTGTTACTGATAGGCTTGACAGCAAGAATTATTACGCCACAAACCCCGGCTTTGATAAATAAAAAAATGCAGAGGTATTACCTCTGCATTTTTTACATTCCCTGTTTTTCGGCAGATTTGAAATGAAGCTCACGCATACCTTCGACCTCGTCGCATATAGGCTTAAGATTGCAGCTTGAGCAGTCAAAATTCACATTATTCATTATGTGATTTAAGGTTTCTGTTATTGAATGATTTTTAACAGCGAGAGCCTCAAGCATTTTATAATCAATGCTTTTTTCGGTAACAAAAAAGGTGTGAACAGCTTTAATCGCAGGGTTGGATTTATATTTATCAATAAGAAGGTTGCCGATTTTTTCAAAGGTAGCACCTTGTTTTAAAGCCGATTTTGAAAGCCTTACAACCTCCTTATGACTTCTGGAGGAGGTTCTTATCATATAACCCTTTGGGAAAAAATGATATTTGACATATTCAATTTTTCTTATCAAATCATATGCCCTTTGCTCGTCATCAACATCGTCAATGGAAATGACGGAAACTCTTGCAAATTTTCTGTCGCCGTTAATTTGAGCAAGGTCATCTCCGATTACGGTTATCTTATCGTCAAAGGCTTTTGATGTAACGAGATTAAATCCGACTCCGTCAAGCTCGTATGCCGACTCTCTCTGCATAACAAGCTCGCTTTGACCTAAATCCTGCCATTTGCTTTTGCTGTTATATGAATAATCTTTATAACCGTACGAAGAAACGCAATTATAAAAATCATCAATTAAGCTATCAAAAAAATTCATTACAGTTTTTTATCTCTCTTCATATTGTCATAGTGCTTTTGGAGCATAAAGTAAATTTTATTTACAAGCTTCATATCAAGGTTAAACCAGTAAATTGTAAAGGTTACACCGAAAAGAGCAAGAACAACAGCTAAAATCTTTGTTATTATTTTAAAAAATGCCATATCTTTTCTCCTTAATATGCTTTAGCAAGCCCCTTTTGTCTTGCATACTCGGCGGCACCCAAGGCACCCATAAGCTGAGGATCGGTATCAAGCTCAACAACCTTAATTTTAAGCACCTTTTCAATAGCCTTTTTAAGTCCGTCATTCTTTGCACATCCGCCTGTAAGGGTTATGCTGTCTGTTGCACCTGCTTTTTTAGCCATAACAAAGCATCTTTTTGCAACTGCAAGCTGAATACCTGCGGCAATTTCATCCATAGGCTTGCCCTCGCCGACAAGTGAAATTACCTCGCTTTCTGCAAAAACGGTGCACTGTGCAGTAATGGGAATTGTGTTTTTTGCATTGAGTGAAAGCTTTGAAAATTCGGGCAAAGACATTTCAAAGGCATTAGCCATAGCCTCGTAAAATCTGCCTGTACCTGCGGCACATTTATCATTCATAGCAAAGTTCTTTACCGTGCCGTCGGTATCTATTGAAATACCCTTAACATCCTGTCCGCCGATGTCGATAATCGCTTTAACGCTTGGATTTGTTACATGAACACCCATTGCGTGACAGCTGATTTCCGAAATATTTTCATCGGCAAAGGGCACCTTGTTTCTTCCGTAGCCTGTACCGATAAGGTATGTAAGCTCCTCTGCCGAATTCAAGCCGTCAACCTTGCTTATTGCGTCATTAAGTGCAATCTCGGCAGACTGAACAGGGTTGATTTTGCTTCTGTTTGTAACATCGGAAACGATTTTTCCGTTTTCATCAAGTATTACGCATTTTGTGTAGGTTGAGCCTACATCACATCCGCCAAAATATTTCATAAATTTTCTCCTTATCCTTTTATATTACCAAGCCATATCGTCTTCAAAATCAACAAGCGTCGGATCAACAGGCTCCTCCTGAAGAACTGTCTGCATATACTTATTAACCTGCTCACGCATATCTCGGCGTGAAATTGTTCTCGGGTCCATAAGATCCTGCTTAACCCAAATGAAATTAACATTTTTTTCTCTTGCTTGGTCGTCAAAAATGCCGTTAAGTCCGTCCATACCCTTGCAGGAAATTTGGTCGTACATAATTACCGTGTCGGCATTATATTCCTCAACGATTCGCCAAAGCTCGTCAACAACATGTCTGTATCCGCCCTTAGTATGCTTACGCATAATTGAACGCTGATAGGTTTTTGCCAAATCCTTGATGGATTGCTCTTTATCTTCATCATCAATTTCAAGATATGAAATCATTGTTTCCATATCCATTACAACATTGATACCCCAGCAATTTTCAAGCCAATTTGCAAAGCTTGTGTAATAATTTGCAGGGCAGGACCAAACGATTGCCCTGTGGCGCATTTCTTTTGATACAGGGGTTTTATTCTCGTATGCCTTCATCATTATTTTGTTGACCTTTTTGTCAACCTTAAGGAATTTTTCATTTGAACCGCCGGAAAGGTTAAAATAAAAAATTCTGTAAAGCCAAAAGCAAGCACCTGTCATCTGCGGATACGGAGTTTTGTTTACATCCCATTTTTGAAGCTCATATTCAAGCTGCTTGTTATAATCCTTCATTCTTGAAAAATAAGCGTCCCAATCAAATTTTTCACCTGTTTGGTCTTCGATAAACTTAATAAGTGACTTGATTTCGTCAACGGCATATTCCTGAACATCTTCTCCGTCATAACGAAGCGGAACTCCAAAATAGTGTGACGGCAAATTAAGTCGTCTTTCAAGGAATGATGTATTCATAATTGAGCCGTCACAGGGCATATTGGTTGAAATTAAGCAGCATCCCATTTTTGGATAATCGTCATCAACGGCAACGCCTGCCTCGGCACTCGGAAGCGGACAAGCATCGGCAGGAACGCCGTATGCCTCAACGCTCTCAAGATAAGGAGGAGTAATCATTTGGTCAACCATTGATGAAAGGAAAATAGGAATTGTCTGCAAAGGCATCGGAATAAGATTGGGAAAGCCTAAAAAGACCTCGTTTGGTACAATCTCATCCATAAGAACAATTTTCTTTGAAAGCTTATTATTCGGATTGATTTTTTCATCTGCACGAAATGAAATATTGATAAGCTTTGTTGTGTGCTTAACAATCATATTGTAGTGCAAATGAGCCATACGAAGCTGCGGACCTCTTAACCCTGCAACATGACGGTCAACAAAAGCAGGAGCGGAAAGATACGACGCCATCCAGCGATATCTCCACAAGCCCTTAACCGTTGAAACGGGAGCCTTGCCCACCATTAAAATCATATCCTTCCAGGTGACAAGCCACCTGTAATAATCATAGGCTGTGTCCTTAACACCTCGCCATTCACGGTGCTTTAACACAGCGGTATTGTCCTTATATAAATCACCGAGACCGTCAGGCTTTTTAAACATATCAACAGCATAATCCTTAAATTTTAATGCTTTTTCCTTTATATCGCTAAGCTTAATCTTACGCATTCTCTCTCGCCTGCCTTTCCTTTGCAATCTTCTTGATTTCAAGGCTTTCAACAAACGCCTGAACTCTTGTTCTCAGCTGACCTGATGCAGATGCGGTATATTGCCTGTCAACCGATGCAGACGGCACACCGTATTCATCGTTCATTACCTTTGAAGCAAGCGCACGCTCGTAGCCCCAGTATTCACAGAATTTTAACTGCTCGTAGAGAACACCGTCAGCGTGGTATTCCTCCACAAGCTCCTTAACATAATCCCGTCTGCCCTTCACCTTTTCCTGACTCATATAGCGGGGACACTGGCAGGTTTTCATATAGTGATAGCAAATCTGCGTGAGAATATCCTCGCCCTCAACAAGATTGATTTCCTGTCTGCCGGGAAGTGCACCGAAGCAATATCTGTCGGCAACGACTAATGCTCCGCTTTCTTCAATAAGCTTTGTAAATTCAGGGTCGTCCATTTCAGAGCCGACCACAACAATTTTTGCTCTGTAATTCTTCTTTTCGTCGGGAACTCTTGTTTTCAGCTCCTCGGCTGTTTCGCGAAGCTTATCCAAAATAAGATATTTTGGACAGCAGTAGGTTACAAGATTTAAAATATGGTACTCGTACCCTGTGATACGGGGATTTTCTTCTTTTCTGTACTCGCCGATTTCAGTCATAAGACGACAAACCTCGTTATGCTCCTCTACGGCTTTAAGCAAAGCCTCGTCGGAGGTGTCAATTCCGTAAACCTCAGTCAGCTTATCAAGAATTTTCATCCTTGCCTGTTTTGCGTAGTGCTTAACGGTATGAGGCTCAACCTTAAAGGGAATATCCATAAATGACACAAAAAATCTTTCGTCATTTACAAGACCTAAAACCTCAAAATGCTCGAATGCCCTGTTCATTTCGGAGCAGGACTCAGATGCCAAAAGAGCATTTAAAAAATTATAACCGCCCTCAATTCCTCTTTCAACGAGAGCCTTTGAGTATCCGCATAAAAACGGACTCATATAATATGTAGCAATATCAAGAGAGCCTGTTCTGGGGGCTCTTAATCTGACCGAAAAGCAGTCGCCGCAGTTGAGCAAAACCTCCGGCACATGATAGCAGGTGTAGCCCATGGCAAGCTTGCCCTCGGCCTTTGCCTGCTTAACAAGGTCGTTGTTTGCGTCCTGAAGCAGATTTTCAAATTCGTAAAGGTATTTTAAATCTTTCATAGTACCTCCTAAATTATCTCAATTTTTTCAAGTGCCTGTTTTACTCCGCATACTATGTTTGAGCCTTCGGGCAAATCCATAATATTTTTGCCCTCAATATCAAACACCGCAAGGCTTGAGTCGGACGGTATGTACGACAGAACAGGAACCTCTTTTATATCAATAAACTTAATTACGCTTTCGTCAGGTATTCTGTTGACTATTGCACCGATTTTTTCATACATAACAAGCTCGTCTGCAACGCTTTTTATTGTTGAGATAACCTGCGTACCCTTTTTGCTTGCGTCTGTTATGAGCAGAAGATGTGTAACCTTTTCCATAACTCGACGGTTAATCTGCTCAATGCCTGCCTCTCCGTCAATAACAACATAATCAAAATCGTTTGAAATAAGGCTGATAACCTCTTTAAGATATGAATTGATTTTGCAGTAACAGCCTGCACTTTCGGGTCTGCCGACCGCAATAAATGCAAAGCCGTCATTCTCAACAAGAGCGTCAAATATTTTGTACCTTGCGTCGCCTAAAAGCTCAATAGCCGCTTTAGTCTGACCGTCCTCAACGGTTTCAACGATTTCCTTTCTGATGTCGTCAATAGTCAGCTTTACATCAATTCCAAGTGCAGTAGAAAGACCGACGGCAGGGTCTGCGTCTATTGCAAGAATACGCTTGTCGGGATATTTTTCAACAAGAAGCTTGACAATAGTCGCACAAACCGAAGTTTTTCCCACTCCGCCTTTTCCTGCTACCGCAATAATTTTTGCTTTTCTCTCCATATTAAGACCTCGTTTTGCAAAGATTGTTAAATTTTTACCAATTTACAGTATATCAAATTTTTTTTATTATATCAATACAAAATAGTTATTATTTCTTAAGTCAGACTGCAAAACTATAACAATATCATTTTGTTTAATCCCACCTGCAAAAATAGACTTGCAATATAGCTGTAAAATAAGTATTATATAATTACAGTATTTTGAATACCAAATATTGTATTGTCGAAAAGTAAATGATATTGCGGAGAGAACAATATGAAAAACAATTCTTTTACAAATGAAAAAAACGAGCATTATGCAAGGGCTTGCCTTGCTTTTGCAAAAAAGCTCGGGTTGATTGATGATGACAGCCTTGAGGGCGTCAAAAAAAGATGCGAAGCCGAAAATGAAAAAAGAGAGGCTCAGCAAAAAGACGGAGAAATCTTTTACGGCTTGACACATTTTTCCTTTCCCGCCTATTTACAGCACGAGCTTACTCGGTTTAGGCTTGACTTTGTATCGGAAAACGAGAAAATTAAAAAAGAATATAATTACAAGGAAATCTCCGACAGGGACACAAAGGCTTACTACAAAAATAACAGGGATTTATTCACAAGATACAACGGCGAGCGTTTTACCTACAGAGAGGTCAAAATGATTATCAAAAAGAAAATAAGGGAGGAGGAGTATGAAAATGAAATCAACAATATATTATGTCAGCTCGCTGACAGGTAATGACGAAAACAGCGGATTAACTCCCGAAGCTCCCTTTGCCACTCTTGACAAAATCAACCAAATATCCCTATCCCCCGGCGATAAGGTTTTGCTTGAAAAAGGCTCGGTTTTCAAAGGGCAGTATCTTCACATAAAAAACTGCGGAGATTACGAAGGGGATGTAATTGAAATCGGAGCATACGGTGAAGGAGATGATATGCCCCGCATTGACGCTGACGGAAACGGAATTTGGTATCAGGACTATGGTACAACTCTTGATTTTTCCGGCCACATCTACAAGGGCGATGTATCCTCGGCAATTTTGCTTTATGATACAGAAAACATTTTAATTCACGATATTGAAATAACCAATTACGAGGAATACACAACGCCGCAGGCATATTCTGCACCGCATAAGCTTGACCGCACGGGAGTTGCAGGTGTTGCAAAAAACCGCGGTACACTTCACAACATCACGCTGAACAATCTTTACATTCACGATGTAAGCGGAAATGTTTACAACAAGCATATGAACAACGGCGGTATTTATTTGACTGCCTTCAAGCCTGACAATGAAGAGGCCACAGGTGTGGCAAGGTATGACGGAGTTACAGTCAGGGACTGCTTTGTTCAAAATGTCAGCAGATGGGGCATTGCGGTTGGCTATACATATCACCACAAAGAATTTGCATCAACCGAGCTTGAAGAAATAGCCTTCAAAAAATACGGCAACGAAAATATTTTGATGACAAACAATTATGTAAAATATGCCGGCGGTGACGCAATTACACCAATGTATGCGCTAAGACCCTTGGTTGAGCATAATCTGGCGGATTCCTGTGCAATTGAAATGAACGACCGTATTTACTCTCAACCCGAAAAGCGTATGGGCAAGGTTGCAGCGGCAATATGGCCGTGGAAATGCAAGGATGCCTTGTTCAGATATAACGAGGTATATGATACAAAGCTTAATCAAGACGGTATGGCTTACGATGCAGATTCAGGCGACGGTACGGTCTATGAATATAATTACAGCAGACAAAACGAGGGCGGTTGCATAATGTTTTGTATGCAACAGGCAATTCACAACACATTTAAAAACAACATAAGCTATGACGATTTGGGCGGTATTATCAGCCCTGTAAAAAATCCCGACGCATATATCGCAAACAATCATTTTTATATCCGCGAGGGTGTTCCCTTCAAGCGCAAAAGAATGAAGAGCGGAAAGGTCACCTTGGAAAACAATGAAATAACAACTCTAAAAAACAAATAAACAGTTGAGGTAAAGCTTTATGGAAAACAAAAAAGGAAGAGTAACTATACCCACCGATACAGATGTTGTAAAGGAAACATTGGAAATTATGGGCGAATGGGGCGCCGATGCCATCCGCGACTGCGACGGTACTGAATTTCCGCAGGAGCTAAAGGACACGGGTGCCAAGATTTATGCCACATATTACACAACAAGAAAAGACAACGAGTGGGCAAAGGCTAATCCCGATGAAATTCAGCAGATGTATATTATGACAGCCTTTCATACAGCGGTCGATGATAATCTTGAAATTCACCTTATGGACCACCTTTATCCCGATATGCTCAAGGTAAACACCCGAGATGACATAAAAAAATGGTGGGAGGTTATCGACCGCACAACAGGTGAAGCATTGCCCTACGGCGAATGGACATACGACGAAGCAAGCGGAAATGTTGTAATATCTAAGACGAAGAAATTTCACGAATACACAGTAAGCTTTCTTGCTTACATTATGTGGGATCCGGTACATATGTATAACGCCGTTGTAAACGAGTGGAAGGATGTTGAGCCTCAAATAACCTTTGATGTCAGACAGCCTAAAACAAAGGCTCATTCTCTTGAGCGTCTGCGCCGTTTTCTTGACACGCACGAATATGTTGATGTTGTCAGATTTACAACCTTCTTTCATCAGTTTACCCTTGTTTTTGACGAGCTTGCAAGAGAAAAATATGTTGACTGGTTTGGCTATTCGGCATCGGTAAGCCCATACATTTTAGAGCAATTTGAAAAAGAGGTTGGCTATCCCTTCCGTCCCGAGTACATCATCGACCAGGGATATATGAACAATACATACAGAATTCCGTCAAAGGAATTTAAGGATTTTCAGGCTTTCCAAAGGCGTGAGGTTGCAAAGCTTGCCAAGGAAATGGTTGATATCGTTCACGAATACGGCAAGGAAGCTATGATGTTTATGGGCGACCACTGGATCGGTATGGAGCCGTTTATGGACGAGTTTGCTTCTATCGGTCTTGACGCTGTTGTAGGAAGTGTTGGCAACGGCGCAACCCTTAGACTTTTCAGCGATATCAAAAATGTTAAATACACAGAGGGCAGATTTCTCCCCTATTTCTTCCCGGACACCTTCTATGAAGGCGGAGATCCGATTAAGGAGGCAAAGGTTAACTGGGTGACGGCAAGGCGAGCAATTCTCAGAAGCCCCATTCAAAGAATAGGCTACGGCGGATACCTCAAGCTTGCGCTGAAATTCCCCGATTTTGTTGAATATATCAAAGAGGTATGTCAGGAATTTCGCACCCTTTACGATAACATTCAGGGTGTTACCCCATACTGCGTTAAAAGGGTTGCAGTTTTAAACTGCTGGGGCAAAATGCGTTCCTGGGGCAACCATATGGTTCATCACGGTCTTTATTACAGACAGAATTACTCCTATTTCGGAGTTATCGAGGCTCTCAGCGGTGCGCCATTTGATGTATCGTTTATCAGCTTTGACGATATTCGCGAAAACAGGGATTTATTAAAGAATTTTGATGTAATAATCAATGTCGGCGACGCCGATACTGCTCAGTCAGGCGGCGAAAACTGGATTGACGAAGCAATTGTTACCGCTGTAAAGGAATTTGTTTATAACGGCGGTGGCTTTATCGGTGTTGGCGAGCCCGCTGCTCATCAATGGCAGGGAAAGTTCTTCCAGCTTGACGATATTCTCGGCGTTGAAAAAGAAAACGGATTTGCTCTCAATACAGACAGATATAACACAAAAACGAATCCGGACCATTTCATTCTTGCCGACACAGACGGCGAAATTGATTTCGGCGAGGGCAAAAAGAATATTGTTGCACTCAATGACACAGAGGTTCTTGTTCAAAGCTGCACTCCTCTTCCGTTTCAGGTCAGAAACGAGGCAGAGGTTCAAATGGCAGTTAAATCCTTTGGCAAGGGCAGAGGCGTGTATATAAGTGGCCTTCCGTACAGCTTCAAAAACAGCCGTGTGCTTTACCGTGCAGTGCTTTGGTCATCTCACGCTGAAAACGAGCTTAACCGATGGTATTCGACAAACTACAATGTTGAGGTTCACGCATATGTTAAAAACGGTAAATACTGCGTTGTAAACAACACCTATGAGCCTCAGGATACAACCGTTTATATCGGTGACGGCAGCAGCTTTGAGCTACATCTCGACGCAAACGAAATTAAATGGTATCAAATATAAAACAAAATAAAATCAACACCTTATAAAACAAATACTCCCTGCTCATAATAATAGCAGGGAGCTTTTTTTGCCCGACCTTACATAATGTATATAAAGGATGATATATTTGCAGTACAGTAAGGTCGAAATATGCGGAATTAACACAAGCGAGCTCAAGGTATTAAAAGAGAGCGAAAAAATGGAGCTTTTAAAAAAGGCACACGCAGGTGACAGGCAGGCGCGCGACAAACTGATTGAGGGTAATCTTCGCCTTGTTTTGTCTGTAATTCAGCGTTTTTCCAACAGGGGCGAAAATATGGACGACCTTTTTCAAGTAGGGGTAATCGGTTTGATAAAAGCCATTGATAACTTTAATTTGGATTTAGATGTAAAATTTTCCACATACGCTGTACCGATGTGCATCGGAGAGATACGCCGTTACCTTAGGGACGATAACGCGGTTAGGGTTTCAAGGTCAATGAGGGATACGGCATACAAGGCAATGCAGGTTAAGGAAAAGCTCACAAACAAATACGGCAAGGAGCCGACGGTGGAGCAGATTGCCAAGGAGCTTGATATGAAAAAGAGCGATGTTGTTCTTGCACTTGAGGCAATTGTTGACCCTGTTTCCCTCTATGAGCCTGTGTACTCCGACGGCGGCGATACAATCTATGTTATGGATCAGGTGGGCGACAGCAATACCGACTCCGACTGGATAGACGAAATAATGATAAAGGACGAAATCAAAAAGCTTGATGAGCGTGAACGCAACATAATGTACCTACGCTTTATGCAGGGCAAAACTCAAATGGAGGTTGCAAAAGAGGTCGGCATATCTCAAGCGCAAGTAAGCCGACTTGAAAAAAATGCTTTAAAAAGAATTAAGGGACAATAAACAACAGCACCGTGATATTGCGGTGCTGCTGTTTTTTATCTATCTTTGCGAATATTTTCTGTTTTGGATTGATATAAATTAGAGTATTGGAATTTAGCATATTAAAATATTATGTTAAAATTATATGTATACTATTGACTAATGTTTAAAATTATTATACAATATGCACAAAGGATAGTCAGATACTGTTCAATAATGCAAAACTAAACTATGAAAATTGCATTATTTGTATCTGCAGAAAGGAAATTATTATGAGTATTCGTTCGGAAAATATAAGAAACATCGCACTTGTCGGTCACGCTTCTAAAGGCAAGACCACTCTTTGCGAAGCACTTTTAAATGTTGCCGGCGCTACGGAAAGAATGGGAAGGGTTGCCGACGGTAACACGGTAACAGACTTTGACGCCGAGGAAAAAAAGAGAAAGGTCAGCGTTAACAGCGCAGTTGCTTCTGCGGAATATAAAGGCAAGACAGTAAACATTGTCGACACTCCCGGTCTTTTTGACTTTGCAATGGGCTCTGCCGAGGGACTTCGCGCCGCAGACACCGCAATAATCGTTGTTTCGGCTCGTTCCGGTCTTGCAGTAGGCGCAGAAAAAGCGTTTAAGAATGCAGGATCAAGAGGTCTTTCAAGAATTTATGTAACAACAAAAATGGATGATGAAAGAGCAGATTTCTACAAGAGCTTTAACGGAATTGTTGCAAAATTCGGCACTCAGGTATGCCCGATTGTTGTTCCCGTAATCAAGGACGGCAAGGTTAAGGCTTACTACAATATGATAGATGACAAGGCATATGAATACACCGGCACAGCAAAAAAGGAAACTGACTGCACACATGATGACGCAGGAAGATTTGAGGCTATCAAGGCAGTATTTGCCGAGGCAGTTGCCTCCACCGACGAAGAGCTTATGGAAAAATACTTTGAGGGCGAGGAGCTTTCAAGGGACGAAAAAATCAAGGGTCTTAAAATCGGTGTTGCCGACGGAACCATAATTCCTGTTTTTGCTCTTTCAGGCTTAAGCGGAGAGGCTTGTGATATGCTTCTTGATTTCGTAGCTGATGTGTGCCCTGCTCCGTCATCCGAATATGCAATAGACGCAAATTCGGAACCCATTGAACTCACGGCAGACGAAAACGGACCGCTTGCGGCTGTTTGCTTTAAAACTGTTGCCGACCCGTTTATCGGTAAGCTTAGCTTCTTTAAGGTTGTAAGCGGTAAAATCACCGCATCTACTCCCGCATATAACGCAAGCACAGGAAACGAGGAACGAATGGGCAAAATCGTTAAGATGTTCGGTGCAAAGCAGATTGATACAGCAGAGCTTTGTGCAGGTGACATCGGTGCGGTTACAAAGCTTTCGGGCTTTTCAACGGGCGACACGCTTTGCAGTGCTTCAAATCCTGTTAAGCTTGACGGCATTGCTGTTCCGGTTGCTACATACAAAACGGCAATTTCTGCAACAAAGAAGGGCGAGGAGGAAAAAATCGCCTCATCACTTGCAAGACTTTGCGAGGAGGACCCATCACTCAAATTTGAGGTTAACAACGAAACTCATCAGCAGATTTTGGCAGGTCTTGGCGAACAGCAGATTGATGTTGCAGTATCAAGACTTAAAGATAAATTCGGTGTAACAGCAGAGCTTATTGCACCTAAGGTTGCTTACAGAGAAACAATTACCCGCAAGGTTTCAGCTCAGGGCAGACATAAAAAGCAGAGCGGCGGTCACGGTCAGTTCGGTGATGTATTTATTGAATTTGAGCCGTTTGATACAGAAAAGCTTGTTTTTGCAGAAAGAGTTGTCGGTGGCTCTGTACCGAAAAACTTCTTCCCTGCTGTTGAAAAGGGACTTAACGAGTGTATGGAAAAGGGTGTGCTTGCAGGCTATCCGATGGTAGGAGTTAAGGCAACGCTTTATGACGGCTCATATCACCCTGTTGATTCGAGCGAAATGAGCTTTAAAATGGCAGCAACTCTTGCCTTTAAGGAAGGTATTTCAAATGCTATGCCTGTTATCCTTGAGCCGATTGTTACACTTAAAGCAATCGTTAACGATGACGCTATGGGCGATATCATCGGAGATATTAACAGAAGACGAGGCAGAGTTCTCGGTATGACTCCTAATGCAGACGGCACACAGGAAATTCTTGCAGAGGTACCCGATGCAGAAATGAACACCTTCTCAACCTCGATGCGACAGATTACACAGGGCAGAGGCTCATTTACAACAGAGTTTGCACGCTACGAAAGAGCACCTGAGCATATTGCTCAAAAGGTAATTTCCGAAGCATCTGCCGAATAATGATAAAAAGCAAAACAGGAATGCACGATTGTGCATTCCTGTTTTTTGCAATTTCATTCACCGAACAAAAAAAGCACCGCTGAAATCGGCGATGCTTTTGATAAACATATGCAGTTGAAAGATTATCTCTTTGAGAACTGTCAAAGCGTTTAGAAAACAGTCCGGTGGACTGTTTTTAGCTTTGACCGCAGTGGCTGTGCCACGAGGACCCTCAGTAAAAAAAGCACCGCTGAGAACAGCGACGCTTTTCATACATATATACAGTTGAGATATTATCTCTTTGAGAACTGTCAAAGCGTTTAGAAAACAGTCCGGTGGACTGTTTTTAGCTTTGACCGCAGTGGCTGTGCCACGAGGACCCTCAGTAAAAAAGCACCGCTGAGAACAGCGACGCTTTTCATACATATATACAGTTGAAAGATTATCTCTTTGAGAACTGAGGTGCGCGACGAGCCTTTTTGAGACCTGGCTTCTTTCTTTCCTTCATTCTCGGGTCACGAGTGAGGAAGCCTGCCTTCTTGAGAGCAGGACGAAGAGCCTCGTCATACTGAAGGAGAGCTCTTGCAATACCGTGACGGATTGCACCTGCCTGACCTGTTACGCCACCGCCGTTTACACGGCAAACGATGTCGAACTTCTCAGTTGTTTCTGTAAGATTAAGAGGCTGACGAACGATGAGCTTGAGTGTTTCAAGGCCGAAGTAATCGTCAATATCTCTGTCGTTGATTGTGATTTTACCGGTACCTGCGTATACTCTTACGCGAGCTACTGATTCTTTTCTTCTACCTGTTCCGTAGAAATATGGATTTGATTCATACATAACTCAGATACCTCCTATTAAAATTCCCAAGCTTCAGGCTTCTGAGCCTCGTGCTTGTGGTCTGCGCCCTTGTAAATATGGCATCTTGTGAGCTGCTTTCTGCCGAGTGTTGTATCGGGAATCATACCCTTAACAGCAAGCTGCATAGCAAAATCGCTCTTATTCTGCATAAGAGTGCCATACTTAACTTCCTTGAGGTTACCGATGTAACCTGTGTGGTGCTGATAAAGCTTCTTGTTGAGTTTGTCGCCTGTAAGAACAGCCTTATCTGTGTTTACGATAATAACAAAATCACCGCAGTCAACATGTGGTGTGAAGATTGCCTTGTTCTTTCCTCTGAGGAGAACAGCAGCCTCGGCAGCTACGCGTCCGAGAGGCTTATCTGCAGCATCAATAACATACCACTTGCGTTCGATTTCGTCAGCTTTTGGCATAAATGTTGACATAATCAATATCCTCCGATAAATTATTTGACCGAATACACGGTCCTTTTTTCTTTTGCCGGAATATAATAACACAGAGGAGATTATTAGTCAATAAATTTTTTGAAATAATTTTATTTATAAGGTATGTTTCTTACAAATACTCATTTTTTCTCGTTTTTTCATACTGTTTACTAATTTATTATTTATCAAATGAGGTGATGAAAACGGACGGCTGCTCCTTAAATTTAACGATTTCAGCACTTGCCTGCGCAATAGCAAAGGGCAAAAGCGAAGAGGAGCTGGCACTCCTTGCCGTGTTTTTCAATCAGCTCGGCGACTCGATCGCAACTATTGCCGCCGGAAACAATGCCTGCCGAAAAATCAATGATACTTCTTCTAATAATACCGACAATATAAATATTGCTTGAATTCCTACCAAAGTAGTAGTATAATACAACTATATTTGTTATAGGATTGGTTTTAAATTATGTATATCAGTGATATTTTAAAAAATAATAAAGTAACGGTTTCGTTTGAGGTATTTCCGCCTAAGGAATGGGCAAAGCTCGTTGACACTAAGGCGGTAATCAGCGAAATGGTTAAGGACAAGCCTGCATTTATGAGCGTAACCTACGGTGCCGCGGGAACAACAAGCGGATATACTACCGAGATTGCAAACGCAGTTGCTAAGGGCGGTGTGACACCTCTTGCTCACCTAACCTGTCTTACATCGACTAAGAAAAAAATCAACAGCGTGCTTGACGAGCTTGAGGAAAATGGCATTGAAAACATTCTTGCTTTAAGAGGAGATATACCGAAGGGCTTTGAGGTCAGCGAGGATTTATACTATCATCACGCCTTTGAGCTTGTTAAAGAAATAAAAGCAAGAGGCAAATTCTGCGTCGGCGGAGCGTGCTATCCGGAAATTCATCCCGAATCAAAAAACAGGGTTGAGGATATTGCCCATCTTAAAGAAAAGGTTGACTGCGGTCTTGACTTTCTCACCACACAGATGTTTTTTGATAATGATATGTTTTATAATTTCCGCGAGATGTGTGCCATCAAGGAAATCAATGTGCCGATAATTGCAGGAATTATGCCTATCACAAATGCAAATCAAATAAAAAGAAGCATTGAGCTTTCAAACTGCTCCGTACCTAAAAAATTCCTCAAAATTATGGAAAGATTCGGAGAAAACCCCGATGCTATGAAGCAGGCAGGCATAATCTATGCAACAGACCAAATTATAGATTTGATGGCAAACGGTGTTAACAACATTCATATTTACACAATGAACAAGCCCGATGTTGCCCACAAAATAATGGAAGGACTGTCCCAAATTATAAATGAACAGAGATGAAATTCTGCGCTATCTCAGAACCTCGTCAAAAACCGATGACAGCCGTCTGCTTGCACTAATAGACGAATGCTGTGCAGAGGTTAACAGATGCGTAAGGCCCAAAACACTTCACAGAATATTTGACTGCACGGTAACTGACACTTCGGTTGAGGTCGAGGGCTTTGTATTTGAAAGCAAGAGGCTTGCCCAAAATTTGAACGGTTGCAAAAGAGTTTGCATTTTCGGTGCAACACTCGGTACCGAGTGCGACAGACTTTTAAGGACATATGCACCTACCGATATAACAAAAACAGCGGTGCTTCAGGCTTGCCTTGCATCAAAGATTGAAGAGGTGTGCGACTCGCTTGAGGACGAGCTTAAAGCTCAGGGAATAAGCCTCAGGCAGAGATACTCACCGGGGTATTTTGACCTTGATATTACAGAAAACAAAAAAATATTTGAACTGATAGATTTAACAAAGCGTATCGGGCTTACACTTACGGACACCTGTCAAATGGTGCCGACAAAGTCCGTTACGGCATTTATAGGTGTTGAAAATGATTAAATTTTTTGACGGCGGAATGGGAAGCATGCTCAATCTCAAGGCAGGCGAGCTTCCCGAAAAGCTTAATATAACCGAGCCTGAAAAAGTGTTTGCCGTTCACAAGGCTTACGCTCAGGCAGGTGCGCAGTTTATTACCACGAACACCTTTGGCGCAAGCTCTCTCAAATACGACAATGTTGACGAGATTGTAAAGGCAGGTGTTGAGCTTGCAAAAAAAGCAGGCAAAAGTGTTGCGCTTGATTTAGGTCCTACGGGCAAACTGCTTAAGCCTATGGGCGAGCTTGACTTTGAAAAAGCAGTTGAGCTTTTTGCAGAGGTTGTTAATGCCGGAAAGGACGGCTCAGATGTCATAATTATCGAAACAATGAGCGACACCTACGAGCTTAAAGCCGCTGTTCTTGCCGCAAAGGAAAACAGCACTCTGCCCGTTATCGCTTCTATGATTTTTGATGACAAGGGCAGGCTTCTTACAGGTGCCGATGTTAAAAGTGCGTGTGCAATGCTTGAGGGACTCAGAGTAGATGTTATAGGAATTAACTGCGGACTCGGACCAAAGCAGATGATACCGATATTAAAGGAACTGAGAGAATGTACCTCGCTTCCGATTATTGTTATGCCGAACGCAGGACTTCCCGAATCGGTTAACGGCAAAACGGTATATAATGTTTCTCCCGAGGAATTTGCCGAGAATATGCGTGAAATTGCAGAAATAGGTGTGTCATATCTCGGTGGCTGCTGCGGAACAACTCCCGAGCATATTTCAAAGATGATTGAGCTTTGCAGGGACATCCCCGACAGTATTCCGCAAAAGAAAAATGAAACTGTTGTTTCCTCGTATTCCACAGCCGTAACGATAGGAAATAAGCCTGTTATTATCGGCGAAAGAATAAATCCGACAGGTAAAAAGTTTTTTAAAGAGGCTTTGAGAAACAATAATATTGACTATATATTAAAGGAAGGAATTGCACAGCAGGACAAGGGTGCGCACATTCTTGATGTCAATGTAGGACTGCCCGAAATTGACGAGGTAAAAATGCTCAGCGATGCGGTTTATAATCTGCAAAGCGTGCTTCCCCTTCCCCTCCAGCTTGATTCATCAAATGCCAAGGCACTCGAAAACGCTATGCGTATATATAACGGAAAGGCTATGATTAACTCCGTAAACGGCAAAAAATCATCTATGGACGAAATCTTTCCGCTTGTAAAAAAATACGGAGGTGTTGTTGTTTGCCTATGCCTTGACGAAAACGGAATTCCCGAAACCGCACAGGGCAGAATTGATATTGCAAAAAAAATAATTTCCACAGCCGAAGGCTACGGAATTGATAAAAAGGATCTTGTTGTTGACGCACTTGTTATGACCATTTCAACAAATAAGGATAACGCTGTTGAAACACTCAAGGCTGTTAATTATATCAAAAACGAGCTTGGCGTTGCCACGGTTTTGGGTGTATCAAACATCAGCTTCGGTCTGCCGAAGCGTGAGGCAATCAACACTGCTTTCTTTACTCTTGCGCTTGAAAACGGTCTTTCCGCCGGAATAATCAATCCGCTGAGTGAAGCAATGATGAACGCATATTATTCGTTTAACGCTCTGTCGGGATATGACGATAACTGCGGTGAGTATATTGAGTCGGTTACGGCTTCTGCCGTTTCACAGACTCAGTCAACCGTCTCCGATTTGAAAACGGCAATCATCAAGGGCATCAAGGAGGACGCAGGCAGCTGTGCAAGAGAGCTTTTAAAGGACCGTCAGGCAATGGAGGTAATCAACGAATATATTATTCCTGCGCTTGATGTTGTCGGTGACGGCTTTGAAAATAACAGGCTCTTTCTGCCTCAGCTTCTTATGAGCGCCGACTCTGCAAAGGAGGCCTTTGATGTTATCAAGGAACACCTCACATTAAGCGGCAAGCAGGAAAAAAGTGAAAACAAAATAATCATTGCAACCGTTGAAGGAGATATTCACGACATCGGTAAAAATATTGTAAAGGTGCTTCTTTCAAACTACGGCTTTGATGTAATTGACTTGGGTAAGGATGTTAAATGCGAAAGAGTGCTTGAAGAAACAATAAAGCATGAAGCAAAGCTTGTTGCACTTTCCGCTTTGATGACCACAACTGTTTCAAATATGGAAAAAACTATCCGCCTAATTCACGAAAATACCGATGCAAAGACTCTTGTAGGCGGAGCGGTTTTGACAAAATCATATGCAAAAATGATTGATGCGGACTACTACGCAAAGGACGCTATGGAAAGCGTAAGAATTGCAAAGGCATTTTTCGGAGGTGATGAAAAATGATGGTTTCAACCAAGGGAAGATACGCCCTGCGTATAATGGCTGACCTTGCCGTTCATCAGCAGGACGGTCCCGTTTCACTCAAGGATATTGCTCAGCGAGAGGGCATCGGCATAAAATATCTTGAAATCATTGTAGCGTCACTTAACAAGGGCGGACTGCTCGAAAGCGTAAGAGGTAAAAACGGCGGCTACAAGCTGAACAAATCGCCGGAGGAATACACTATATCATCAATTTTAAATCTTGCCGAGGGCAGTCTTGCTCCCGTTGCGTGTGTAGAAACAGACAACTGTGAAAATGCACACTGCTGTAAAACATATGCGCTATGGAAAGAGCTTGACGATGTTATTGAAGGCTTTTTGTCGTCAAAAACTCTTGCCGATATAATCTGATTTTTGGAGTGAAGAATATGGCATCAGCACTAACTAAAAAGAAAAAAATCGGCTATGCCTTCGGTATATTCACCGAATCGCTGATTTATAATATGTTTTATACATATTACCTAACATTTTTAAACGAAATTGTCGGTATTTCGCCGAAATACAGCTCGATAGTAATTTTCATTTCCATCGCCTGGGACGCTGTAACCGACCCGATTATCGGCAATTATACTGACCGTGGCGGTGTTGACAAGCGAAAGGTTATGAAATTTTCAATCCTGCCTCTCGGTATTGTTTTTGTTCTTGCGTGGACATCAATCGGTGCAGGCTTTACTACTCAAACAGCAAAAATTTTGCTTTACACGATAATTTCAATGTGTATTTGGGTGTTTTATACGATGTATACCATACCGTATTATGCGGTTGTTGCAGAGCTTACAGAGGACTATGACGAGAGAACAAGCATCCGTTCAACCGCCTCGCTTTTAAATGCAGGTGCTGTTGGAATAGGAAATGTTCTGCCGGCGCTTGTTCCGACAGTAGCAATACTTCTTACTGAAAAATACGCAAGCAATTCGTATGCAGTAATCGGTGCAATAATAAGCATACTTGCCGTTGCTCTCGGCTTTGTTTGTGTAAAATCTCTTGAGGGAGTTTATACTCCAAAGCCCGTTAATCCGAATGAGGCAAAAATAACCGTTAAGGACACCTTTAAATCCTTTTCGGATATACTCAGGCTCAGACCTGCAAGAATATTTCTTATTTTCGTGTTTTTCTTTTTAACCGCTTCATCAATGATACAGTCAAACCTTACATATATGGTTGTTGACTGCATAAGAATGGACTACGACACAGGAATTGTTTATGTAATAATATCAATGGTGCTTTCTATGGGAATTGTTGTTCCCATTGTTGAAAAGACAGCGGAGAAAACCGACAGGCGTCTTGCCTGCCTGATATTCCTTTCTATCACGCTTGCAGGCGAGGTAATTTGCAAGCTTGTCGGACTTGACGCTCAAATCGGTGGATTTAAGATTATGTCTGTTGTGTGTGCAGCTGTTTTGGGTATCGGAATTGGAACATTTTGGACGCTTTTCTATTCAATGGGATACGACCTTGTAGAGCTTGACGAATTCAAAACAGGAAAAAGACGAGAGTCAATTATAACAGCTCTGCCACAGCTTGTACAAAAATTCGGCTCAGCCTTTGGCATTTTGCTTGCCGGTCAGCTGCTTTCAGCCTACGGCTATGACTCATCAAAGGATATTGCCGGCAAGGAATCCCTGATAACAGTTGTGACAGACCCGAAAATCATCAACGGTATGGAAAATATTTCAACCGTTATCCCGGCGGCGTTTTTGGGAGTTTGTCTTATTGCACTTTGGTTTTATCCAATGACAAGAAAAAGAGTAAATCTTCTTATGAGCGAGCTTGTCAAAAAAAGGCAAGGCAAGGAATATTCAACCGACGGACTTGAAAAACTTTTATAACAGCAAAATGACGGTGTTTCAACAATCGAAGCACCGTCATTTTCATATATAATATATAATTTGTTATTACTGCACCTTTTCAAGCCTTGCAAAGTTTGCCATCATTTTTTTAGTTCCTGCCTTGTCAAAGGCAACCTCCATAAGAGTATCGTTGCCCATGGGCTGAAGCGTTAAAATTGTGCCCGTGCCAAAGGTTTTATGAAGCACGGTGTCGCCCACCTTGTAGTCTGTCTTTGAAGCGGCCGCGGTATTGCCTGCCTGGCCGAATTTATGCGCCGTACTGCTTGACGAGGTTACCGCCGTCTTTGTCTTTGAAAATCTGCCGGATGATACCGAATATGTATCGGTTGACAAATCCTCCGTTACAGAAACAGGTATTTCACGCAAAAATCTTGATGCCATATTCCTTGATGTTGTACCGTAAAGCATTCTCTGCCTTGCGTTTATCAAATAGAGCTTTTTCTTTGCTCTTGTAATACCTACATATGCAAGACGGCGCTCCTCCTCAAGCTCCTCCTCGCTATACATCGACTGGCTTCCGGGGAAAATACCCTCCTCCATACCGGGTATGAAAACAACAGGAAATTCAAGTCCCTTTGCCGAGTGTAGAGTCATAAGCACAACGCTGTCCTCGTCCTCGTTATACGAATCAATATCCGAAATAAGTGCAACATCTTCAAGAAAATCAGCCAAATCAGGCTCGTCGCTTTCCTCCTGATACTTGATAAACATTGAAGAAAGCTCCTTGATATTATTCATTCTGTCCTCAAAGGTTTCGGGGTCCTCGTTGAGATAATCAACATATTTTGTAACCTCAAGCACCTCTTGCAAAAGGTCGCTCATCGACATCTTTTCCTCAACGCATTTTTGAAAATGCTCAATCATCGCCGTAAATCCCATAAGCTTTGAGGCACTTCTTGCGGTCTTTTGAAATTCATCTGCACGCTGACACACCTCAAATGCGGAAATACCGAGTCCCGTTGCTATCTCCATAACATTCGCAAACATGGTGTCACCGATTGAACGCTTTGGCACATTGATAATTCGCTGAAGCCTTACATTGTCGGCAGGATTGCTGATAATTGCAAAATAGGAAATAATATCCTTGATTTCCTTTCTGTCGAAGAAGCGGTGACCTCCGATTACCTTGTGGGATATTCCGCTTTTTGTGAGCATAACCTCAATATTTCTTGACTGTGCATTCATTCGATAAAGGATTGCGTGGTCGCTGAGCTTATAGCCGTTTTTAACATTTTTGAGTATTTCATCAACAATAAACGCGGACTCGTCCGACTCGCTCATAGCGGTATTGAGTATTATTTTTTCACCTGCACCGCTTCGCGTGAACAGAGTTTTTCCCTTTCTGTTCTTGTTATTTGAAATAACTGCATTTGCACCGTCAAGAATATTTTGTGTTGAGCGATAATTTTCTTCAAGCCTAATGACCTTAGCGCCCTTATAGTGATTTTCAAAGGACAGAATATTCTCAATGGTTGCACCTCTGAAGCGGTAAATACTCTGGTCATCATCACCGACAACACAGATATTTTTATACTTGTCGGCAAGAAGCGAGGTAAGGACATACTGAGCGTGGTTTGTGTCCTGATACTCGTCTACCATTACATATTTAAACTGCGTTTGGTAAAGCTCTCTGACATCGTCATTTTCTTTAAGAAGCTTGACGGTATTGAAAATAATATCGTCAAAGTCCATTGCATCCGACTTTTTAAGCTCCTTTTGATAAAGCTCGTAGCATTGCGCAATTTTAGCCTTTCTGAAATCGTTTGACGAGGTGGCCGTGTATTCCTGCGGGTCAATAAGGCTGTCCTTTGCCCTACTGATTTCGGCAAGGATTGATTTGTGGTTTATGAACTTATCCTCTATACCCAAGTGCTTTTGGCACTGCTTCATTACCCTTTTTGAATCGTCGGTATCATAAATCGTAAAATGATTTGAGTAGCCAAGCCTGTCGCCGAAGCGTCTGAGTATTCTTGCACAGCAGCTGTGAAATGTGTGCGCCCAAATGCTCTCTGCCTCGGGTCCGATTGCCTTAATAAGCCTTTCCCTAAGCTCACCTGCCGCTTTATTTGTGAAGGTAATGGCAAGCACCTGCCATGGCTGAGCAAGTCCGCTTTCGATAATATGCTCAACCCTGCTGACAAGCACGGTTGTTTTTCCCGAGCCTGCACCGGCAAGGATTAAAAGCGGTCCTTCGGTTGTATCAACAGCAAGCTGCTGCATTTCATTAAGTGGCATAATTTTTTCTCCAAACTTTTTGCAAATTTAACGGTTAAAATTAGGGCGACAATATGCCGCCCTAAAAGGTTTGTATTATCTGAGAAGTGTAAGAAGTATACCTGCCGCAACCGCTGAGCCGATTACGCCGGAAACATTCGGTCCCATTGCGTGCATAAGAAGGAAGTTTGACGGATTTTCTCTCTGTCCTTCCTTTTGGCTTACTCTTGCAGCCATAGGAACAGCAGACACACCTGCCGAGCCGATAAGCGGATTAACCTTACCCTTTGTGAAGATATACATAAGCTTACCGAAAAGTACACCGAATGCAGTACCTACACAGAAAGCAATCAAGCCGAGAACAACAATATAAATTGTTTGCTTATTAAGGAAGGTTTCGGCAGAGGTTGTAGCACCTACCGATATACCAAGCATTATTGTAACAATATTCATAAGCTCATTTTGAGCAGCCTTTGCAATTCTTTCCGTTCTTCCGCTTTCCTTGAGAAGATTACCGAGCATAAGCATACCGACAAGCGTAGCAGCGTCGGGGAGAAGAAGCGAAACAATAACAGTTACCATAATCGGGAAAAGTATTTTTTCAAGCTTTGATACGGGACGAAGATTGCCCATAACAACCGATCTTTCCTTTTTGGTAGTGAGCGCTCTCATAATCGGGGGTTGAATAACAGGCACAAGCGCCATATACGAATATGCCGCAACTGCAATCGTACCAAGAAGCGAAGGTGCGAGAATTGATGTTACAAATATCGCCGTAGGTCCGTCTGCACCGCCTATGATTGCAATTGAGCCTGCCTCGTTTGGCTGGAAGCCCAAAACAATAGCACCGACATATGTGAAGAAAATACCGAACTGAGCGGCAGCGCCGAGAATAAAGCTTTTAGGATTAGCTATAAGCGGAGTGAAATCTGTCATAGCACCTATGCCAAGGAAAATAAGCGGTGGATATATACCGGCTTTAACGCCGAAATAAAGGAAATCCATAAGTCCGGGAGTTGCACCGACAAATTCTCCCCTGCCTGCAAGCAAATCCCTAAAGCCTGCAAGATCATGATACTGAACGGCAAGATTTGCGTCGGGAATGTTTGCAAGAAGCATACCGAATGCAATCGGAATCATAAGCAAAGGCTCAAAGCCCTTTTTAATTCCGAGCCATAAAAATACGAACGAAACTAAAAGCATTACTGCGTTTTTCCAACCGTCACCCGTAAAAAAATAAGCATAGCCGGAATTGGCAAATATATCAACAATTACCTGCCAAACACCTTGAATAATTTCCATAGTATGAAAGCCTCCTAAAACGGTCTTGTATTGTCAGAAATCGCCGCCATTGCCCAAGGATTTCTTGAACGAACATCTTTTCTTTCAATTTTTCTGACAGGTTTTATTGATTTGACAACAGCGCCGTCACCGTCCATCTGAACAACAGCAGCCGTAATTGCCGCTACCACCTCATTGCTTATTCCCTGTGAAGCAACAGGTGCAGATGAAGATGAAGATGCAGCAGAATTCCTTAACGCCGGAACAGGCGCATCGGTTCTTACAGGTGCAGGATTCGGAGCGGTCGTTTTTTTCTTTTTGCCGGCAAGTCTTGACATAATAAAGCCAAAAAGCTGAAAGACTAAAATCAACAGCAAAAGCACTCCTAATACAATAGAAACACCTGCTACTACAACCGTTGTAGTAAACATTGCACTTCTGTCCGCAACTAATAAAATTGGACTCACTACAAATTCCCCCATTTTAATAATGTTATTGTTATTATAGAACATATTATAGTATATTTCAACGAAAAAAGTGAAATTTTTTAATTCCGTCAAAATATATAAAATTACTTGATTTATTTGGAAAATAGTATATAATATTATTAACACAAGGGAGGTCGTTTTATGACAGAAAAAACTTTAATTATTGCAATTTTGGTTGCACTTATTCTTCTTTGGTTTACGGAAACACTTAATATGAAAAAAACCAGCAGAATTCTCGGCGGAGTTATTGACCTCGGCTTTGCTGTTTTGAGAACATAATTTTTAATATAAGAAAAAAATTAGGAGCAGTATTAAACTGCTCCTTTTTGTTTTATTCAATCAAACGGCAGGAGCAAGCCCCTGCCCTACGATTTTAAAATATTTTACTGAAAATCAAAAACATTTACCCAGGAATCGAGAAGCTCTTTTTCTTCGGCAATACCCTTTGTGCTCTGTGAGCAGGCAACTATCGGCATCCACTGCTGAACAAGCTGTTTTGCAATATCAGCCTTTTTGCAGAACAAATTGAGATATTTTTCTGCAAGCTCCTTTTGACCGTTTAAGGTAAAAACAAGATATGTTCTTGCTGCATCGGCAGAAGCGTTACCCTGTGTTGCGTGTGACCAGTCAATGATGTAATACTCGCCGTCGGGAGTTACAATAATGTTTGACGGACAGAAATCGCCGTGAAGCACCTTGGTATGCTTTTTCATACCCTCAAGGCGATTGTGCAAATCATAGCGCAGAGTAGCCTCATAAGACGAAGCACTGATTTTTGCGTGCATTTTGTCCTTAATCTTATTGAGATGAGGGCATTTTTTTGAATGAATTTCAAGCTGAAGATTTACAAATATTTCAAGATATTCGTCTTCCTTCTCCGGATTTTCTGCCATTATCTCGGAAAGGCTCTTTCCCTCGATATACTCTCTTGTAATTGCCCAGCCGTTTTCTGTTTTTGAAACATTGAGAAGCTTAGGAATTTTAAGTCCTGTTTCCTCAACTCTTGCATTGTTAAGTGCCTCGTTAAGCACAGACGCTTTTGTAAAGGTTTCGTCAAATTCTTTAATGAGTCTGTCGCCGTCGCGATAAATTCTTTTATGTTCTCTTTCTTTAATTGTTGCCATAAAGACACCCCCTGTATATTATACTTGAATATTAAATCATATTCAAGAGATTACTTTCCGTAGTATGCTCTGAGGTACATATCCTTAATTTCGCTCATAAGAGGAAGTCTTGGGTTTGCACCTGTGCACTGGTCATCAAATGCCTGCTCAACCATATCATCAAGAGTATCGAGGAAATATTTTTCATCAACACCGTAATCCTTGATTGTCTTTTTAATTCCGCAGTATTCCTTAAGCTCGTCAATCTTCTTGATAAGTCCCTTAAGCTTAGCCTCGTCGTTTCTGCCCTTGATGCCGAGAGCATCGGCAATTTCGGCATAGCGAGTGAGTGTGTGCGGATGGTCATACTGGCTGAAGGTGCCCATCTTTGCAGGAACCTCTGCAGCATTGAATTCAAGCACATAGTCAATCATAAGTGCGTTGGCAACACCGTGAGGAAGGTGATGGAAGGCACCGAGCTTGTGAGCCATTGAGTGACATACACCGAGGAAGGCATTTGCAAAAGCCATACCTGCCATTGTAGCCGCATTAGCCATTTTTTCTCTTGCAACAGGATCGTTAGGACCGTTGTCGTATGCTCTTGGAAGATACTCAAAAATATTCTTGAGTGCCTCAATAGCAAGACCGTCTGTATAATCAGTTGCCATCATTGAAGCGTATGCCTCAAGTGCGTGGGTTACTGCGTCAATACCCGATGCAGAGGTAAGTCCCTTTGGAGCATTCATCATCATATCAGCGTCAACGATTGCCATATTCGGCATAAGCTGATAATCTGCAAGCGGATACTTAACACCGCTTACCTCGTCGGTAATAACGGCAAACGGAGTAACCTCCGAGCCTGTACCTGCCGAGGTGGGAACTGCGATAAAGTATGCCTTTTCGCCCATCTTCGGGAAGGTGTAAACTCTCTTTCTTATATCCATAAATCTCATTGCAAGGTCGAAGAAATCAGCGTCCGGATGCTCGTAGAGTACCCACATAATTTTACCTGCATCCATTGCAGAGCCACCGCCGACAGCAATAATACAGTCAGGCTGGAAGGCCGCCATTTGTGCGGCACCCTCCTTTGCACAGGCAAGAGTCGGGTCCGGTGCAACATTAAAGAAGGTCGTGTGGGTAATTCCCATTTCGTCAAGCTTCTTTGTAATAGCCTTTGTGTAGCCGTTATTGTAAAGGAACGAGTCGGTAACGATAAATACCTTTTTCTTGTTCATAACTGTTTTAAGCTCATCAAGAGCAACAGGCAAACAGCCCTTCTTAACATAAACCTTTTCCGGAGCTCTGAACCAAAGCATATTTTCCCTTCTTTCTGCAACGGTTTTGATATTGAGCAAATGCTTTACACCTACATTCTCTGATACCGAGTTACCGCCCCAAGAGCCACAGCCAAGCGTGAGTGACGGTGCAAGATCAAAGTTGTAAAGGTCGCCGATACCGCCGAATGATGACGGAGTGTTAACGAGAATACGGCAGGTTTTCATACGAGCGGCAAATTCATCAATCTTTGCCCTTTCGGTTGTTTCGTTAAGATATACGCTAGATGTGTGACCGTATCCGCCGTCTGCAATAAGCTGTTCAGCCTTTGCAAGAGCGTCCGAGAAATTCTCGCTCTTATACATTGCAAGAACAGGTGAAAGCTTTTCGTGAGCAAATTCCTCGCTGATGTCAACAGACTCAACCTCACCGATAAGGATTTTTGTTTCCTCAGGCACCTTAACACCTGCAAGAGCGGCGATTGTTACAGGCTTTTGACCAACGATTTTTGCATTGAGAGCACCGTTAATGATGATAGTCTTTCTAACCTTTTCAATTTCGTCGTCCTTAAGGAAGTAACAGCCTCTGTCCTCAAATTCCTTACGAACCTCCTTGTATATCCTCTTATCAACGATACAAGACTGCTCTGAAGCACAAATCATACCGTTGTCAAAGGTCTTTGAGTGGATAATTGAGTTAACAGCCTTGAGAATGTCGGCAGACTTGTCAATGATTGCAGGAGTATTACCTGCACCTACGCCGAGTGCCGGCTTGCCGCTTGAATAAGCCGCCTTAACCATTCCCGGACCGCCTGTTGCAAGGATAATGTCAGCCTCCTTCATGACAAGATTTGTCATTTCAAGTGACGGAGCGTCAATCCAAGAAATAATGCCCTCGGGAGCACCCGCCTCAACTGCCGCCTCAAGAACTATTCTTGCCGCCTCGGCAGTAGATTTTTTTGCTCTCGGGTGAGGAGAAATGATGATACCGTTTCTTGTTTTAAGAGCAATAAGTGTTTTGAAAATTGCTGTTGATGTTGGGTTTGTTGTCGGTATTACAGCCGCAATAACACCGATAGGCTCGGCAATTCTCATTGTGCCGTATGCCTTATCCTCGCTGATTACTCCGCAGGTTTTTGTGTCCTTATATGCATTATAGATGTACTCAGCGGCATAATGGTTTTTGATGATTTTATCCTCAACAATACCCATTCCCGTTTCCTCAACTGCCATTTTAGCAAGCGGAATTCTTGCCTTGTTTGCGGCAGTTGCAGCAGCAAGAAAGATTTTGTCAACCTGATCCTGAGTGTAGGTTGAAAACTCCTTTTGAGCCGCACGCACTCTTGCAAGCTCTTGCTCAAGCTTTTCAACACTGTCAATAATTTCTTTTGCCATTTTCGTGTCCTCCGTAAAATATATTTGAATTGTTAAATTATTAACGATTTGACCGTGTATATAATATCTTTTTATTTTTATCTTTTCAATACATTTTATATATTTTCTGCGATTATGATAAAAATGACATTTTTTTCACAATTATTTTGTGCTACTTTTTTACACTTTCGTAGACTTTGACAAATTCTTAACAAACTCATAAACAAGTGTAACAACCCTATATACACGAAAAACAGCAGAGTCAATTCTCTGCTGTTTTTGCGTTAAGATATTTTTGAAGCTCATCAAGTCTTGATTTATCAAGAGGCGGTGTATCCTTTAGCGGATTGTCTATCTCTAAATTATCGTACTTAAAAAATCCCATTGTGTGAAAAGCCAAAAGCTCGTATTTTTCAAATTTGAACTGCTTTGAAAGCTCTGCATATTTATCCATATCCTGCTCGGTATCGTTAATATCGGGCACAACAACCGTGCGAAGCCAAAGGCGGATATTCTTTTCCGTGCAGTATTTTCCTATTGCAATAAAGCTTTCAAAATTGCCTTTTGTGTACTTTTTGTATTTTTCTTCATCATAAAATTTTACATCAAGTATTACAAGGTCTGCACCGTCAAGAGCCTTTTTTACCTCATCGGTAAGCGGTACACTTCCGGAGGTATCAATTGCATAATTAATACCCTGTTCATTCAAAAGCGGTGCGGTTTCGTTGATAAAATGAGCATTCAGCAAGGGCTCACCGCCCGAAAAGGTAACTCCCCCGCCGTTTTTAAAATAGGGCTTATAGCGTTTTATCTTGTCTGCAAGCTGCTGCGGAGACCACTCCTTGCCCGACTTAAACCAAGTGTCGGGATTGTGGCAGTATGCACATCGCAACGGACAGCCTGTGAAAAATACCGCGTAGCGTATTCCGTCACCGTCAAGTGCCGCCATTGATTCAAATGAATGTATATCAGCCATTATTGTTACCTCCGTTAAAATATTTATCGTCCTGCCATTTTAGAGCATTGTTATTTATGTATTCACATATATTGATGTAATCGTCTTCATCTCTGATTATGTGGTCATAATATGAACGTTGCCACAAAATCATTCCGTATTTATTTGTTGTATATGACTTTATTTGTCCAATAATTTTTTGTAAGGGAGGGCCTCCGTGCCCTCCCGTTTTGTTATCAATCACAACAATTAAATGTATATGGTTTGGCATAACAACATAATTATCAATAAAAATGTTTTCATAATTTTCATTAATGTATTTTATTGAATCAACAATCTCTTTTCCTATTGTTGTTAATTCAATTTTCGGGAGGGCACAGAGACCCTCCCCCTACAATATTACTTAAAACACATTTTCTGTCTTTTGTGCATATTGTTACAAAATACGCTCCGTTTTGGCTATAATCAAAATGATTTAACCTGTTTGGTTTTCTTTTCGGTAATTCATTATTCATAGTATTAGAATAACACAAAATCCGCCAAAACGCAATTGTTTCAGCGGATTTCCAAATTCTTATGTGCCCCATTCAATATCATTGTCACCGGGGTCAATGTCATCACCGGAGCTTGTTGTTATAACACTAATCGTTTTAAACCTTTCCACAACAGTTTGAGGCTTTATGTATTTTTCTTTCATATATACTCCTTTCTTATAAAAAATTTGATTTAATACTGTCCTTTGTATTTTGGTCTATTCCATCATCCTCCAAAACTAAATTCAACACATCATTAAGGCAGTATGTTTTTGCCTGAGAATAATATATTTCGCCGTTGACAATCGCATAGGCACAGGCAGAAATTTTTGTATTGTATTCGGTTTTGGGAATATTTGTAAAAACGAGATTGTAGCTAATATTGCTCTCGTTTATCACTGAATTTGAAGCAACCTTTTTGTAAACCCCGTTTTTACCCGCGTTGTCGATAGTCAAATTTGATGAATCACCTGTATATGTGTATAAAAATCCCAGCTCCAATTCATAAAGCTTATCAAATGTCGGAGCGTCGACGCTGTTTAATTGAAATCCAAATCGCATACCCGGTTTGGTCGTTCTTAAGGTTACACCGTTTGCCGCTGTGTTAAAAGCATCAGAAGCATCAACAAATTTAAAGCTGTTTGCCAAAGCATATTCCTCCGCCGCACCGCCTGAATATCCGTATATTACAAAGCCATCAATAGCCTTTGTAAACGGGTCATTTTCATTCTCATATACAAACAATCTTTTAAATCCGACGCCCTCTTTCCCTATACTTGTAACTCCGCTTGGAATGAACAAATATTTTAGAGAAGAAGAACACACCAAAGCGTCCACACCTATTGTTTTGAGTGATTTTGGAAGAACCAGCTCCTTAAGCTTAATACACTCATAAAAAGCGTAGTCACCGATACTTTCTACACTATCTCCGAATTTAACGCTCGCCAAGCTGTTGCAAAACTGAAAGGCGTCTTTTCCAATTGTCTTTATGGTATCAGGCATAACAACACTTGTTATCCGACTACTGTAAAATGCACTTTGATTGATTGCGACAACAGGCAAGCCATCTATTGTTTCGGGAATTACAACATCCTTTTCACTGCCTATATATTTATTGATAGTTACCTCTGAGTTTTTAACTAAATAATTATAATTATCATTTGAAGCAGCATAGGTAACAAGATTTGACACGGATATTATGCCTGTAAACAAGCATAGCACCATAAAAACCGATATTATTTTTTTCATACTTTACCTCCTTAAGCAAGCGAGATAAATCCAAACAAGCCTAAAACGGCTTGCTTTCGGCATCTTTTCGCTTTTCGTCATTGTAAGGCACCAGCCTAACTGCTTCCTCAAAGCAAAAATCTGATTAAAATCAATTCCGTTTTGGGTCGCAGATTTTTTATGAAACGGATTTTTTGTTAGGCAAGGCACAAAACGCAGTTAATCCTTTCGGATTAACGAGTATTTTAACA
>CAYRBT010000015.1:0-27846 GCA_964422655.1 uncultured Bacteroides sp.
CCGAGGTTGAGGATTGTGTCCATCATACCGGGCATAGATGCTCTTGCACCTGAACGAACAGAAACGAGAAGCGGATTTTCCTTATCGCCGAACTTTTTGCCGGTGATTTCCTCCATCTTACCGATGTACTCGTTGATTTCAGCCATAATGCCGTCGTTAATCTGACGACCGTCCTCATAATACTGTGTGCAGGCCTCTGTTGTGATTGTGAAGCCCTGAGGAACAGGAAGACCGATGTTGGTCATCTCAGCAAGGTTAGCACCCTTACCGCCGAGAAGCTCTCTCATGTTAGCATTACCCTCTGAGAAGAGGTAGCAATACTTGTTTGCCATTTGGGAATACCTCCTAAAAATTTATACAATTTTGGTAAACTTATACTTTCTCAGTATAGTGCTTAAAAATTATATCATAGATAAAAGCAAATTACAAACATTTTTTGTTAATTTTTAGACTTTATCATTATTTATCTTGAAAAATTATAAAATTTAGTGCATAATTGATAAACAGAGATATTTTTTTGGAGGTCATTTCTATGAAGTGTGCGATAATTCTTGCAGGCGGAAAGGGTACAAGAATGAAGGCAGATTGCCCTAAGGTAATGTGCGAGGTGCTGTTTAAGCCGATGATAAGCTATGTTGTTGACGCCGTAAAGGAGGCAGGAGCAAAGGACATTTGTGTTATCACGGGTTACAGGCACGAGGAGGTTGAGGCATATCTTGAAGGCGATATAAAAACCGCCTTGCAAAATCCACAGCTCGGAACAGGCCACGCTGTTATGCAGGCTACGGAATTTATCAAGGCTCATACCGATGACGAGATACTTATATTAAACGGCGACGGTCCGCTTATGGACGCCGAAACGATAAACAAGGCATACGAATACCACAAGGAAAACGGCAATTCAATCACGCTTATCAGCGCAATTGTTGAGGACACTAACGGTATCGGCCACATTAAAAGAGATGAAAACGGAACTCTTTTGAGAATTGTTGAGCACAAGGACGCAAATGACGAGGAGAAAAAAATCAACGAGTCAAACGCAGGCTGTTACTGGTTTAACGGCGGTGATTTGCTTTACGCTCTTTCAAAAATCACAAACAACAACGCTCAAAACGAATACTATCTTACGGACACTCTTGAAATTCTTCTTAACGAGGGCAAAAATGCAGGCGCTTATGTTGTTGAAAACAGCGAGGTTATCCTCGGTGCAAACGACAGAAAGCAGTTAAACGACCTTAATACAATTATGCGAAAAAATATCAACACCCGTCATATGATAAACGGTGTTGATATTCCCTGCACAGACGGTGTTATGATAGGCAAGGATGTAAAAATCGGCAATTCAACCGTTATTTTGCCAAACACAATTATACTCGGCGACACAGTTATCGGCGACGGCTGTACTATCGGCCCGAACACATATATAGACAATTCGCAGATAGGTGACAGGGTTGTTCTTGACAACTGCAAAATTCTTGACAGCACGGTTGAAAGCGATGTTGACGCAGGACCTTTTGTTAAGGTAAGAGCAGGAGCAAGGCTCAAAAGCGGTGTTCACATCGGCAACTTTGTTGAAATCAAAAATTCAGAGCTTGGCGAGGGAACAAAGTGCGCTCACCTCTCTTATATCGGTGACAGCGAGGTCGGCAAGGGCGTTAATTTCGGCTGTCAGACCGCAACCTGCAATTATGACGGCAGGGAAAAGCACAAAACAGTTATCGGCGACAATGCGTTTATCGGCTGTAACACAAATCTTGTCGCTCCCGTAAAGGTGGGAGATAACGCATACATTGCCGCAGGCTCAACAATTACAGATGATGTTGAAAAGAACTCTCTTGCAATCGCAAGGGCAAGACAAGTGATAAAAGAAAACTGGGTTAACGATAACAAGCCCTACAAGGAGAAATAATAATTGAAAAAAATCACGGCAGTATTTTTAATTCTGTTGGTTGTGTGCTGTACCCTCAGCGCGTGCAAAACGGCTGAAAAGGAAAACGAAACCACAACAGACGCGTCAACTCAAGCAACAACCACCACAATGAGAACAACAGAGGATTTGTCCACTACCTTTAAAGAGGCACAGACAAACAAAATTTACCCTGCGCTTTCAAAGGATAAAAACGGTGAATATCCGTACGAAATTGCAAGCTACACAACATATTATCAATCCTCAAACGCAACAAGAACAACGAATATACACAACGCCGTTGACAAGCTTGACGGACTTAAAATTCCGTCGGGCAAGGTTTTCTCCTTTAATCAAACGGTAGGAAAACGCACCGTGCTTGCAGGCTACGAGGAGGCAAAGGTTGTTGAGGGCGACGAGTTTGTTGACGGTCTGGGCGGAGGAATTTGTCAGGTAAGCTCAACTGTTTTTCAGGCGGTGCTCAGGGCAAATCTTGAAATAAAAATACGCGCGTGCCATTCGCTTAAAATCAGCTATGTTCCGCTTGGAGGCGACGCCACGGTGCAATGGAATTCACAGGATTTTCAGTTTGTAAACAGCTCCCCGGCTGACATAAGACTGTCGGTTATCGCAAATAACGGAACACTGACCTGCACAGTATATGCAACACAGGATATAAAGCCAAAGGACCTTAAGGTTAAAATCAAAAAGGACGGCAAAAGCTACAAGCTGACAAGAACGGTTGACGGCGAGGTAAACTACACCACATACAGCAAGTATGCAGAGCCGAAAACCACAACAACAAAAAAGGATAAGGAAAAAGACAAAGAAAAGGACAAGGACAAAACAACAAAAAAGGACGAAAAGAAAACAACAAAAAAGGAAGTATAATTTAATAGGCAATAAAAAGAAAACCGCTTGGGCTGAAATCAATCCAAGCGGTTTTTATTATTGTATTCTATTTTAATTAAAACATTTTGATAAGCTTTGCATAATCCTTTGCGTTGATATATCCGTCGCTATGCACATCAAGATATTGGTCAAAATTACTGTCGCCCGATTTTGCATTTATGCAAGCCTTAAAGCTTACGGTATAGCTTTGAGAGCAGGCTGAGCAGGTTAATGTTGCCAAATCTCCGTCAAAGGCAGTAAGCGCATATGAGTGAGCGTCTGCCCAAATAGCATAAACGCTTTTATCCTCGGTAACGGCGGTAATGCTGTCACTCCAGCCTCCGAGTGTTTTGCACTGCGGATATTCGGAAATGACAGGTGCTACCGCATCCGACTCGACAGCAACAATGCTCTTGCCGAGCTTTTCGGTCATATCCGATGATGAATAGAAATCAACCTGACAGAAGCTATCTCTTATCACATTGATATGCACCTTCATATTTTCACTGCCCTCAAGCTTTGGATAGCAGTAATAATCTATGCCGTTGTTTATCTCGGCAACATCATATGCAACAAAGCTGTCATATTCAAAGCACGAGCCGTCACCGTACTCATCAAGCGAGCACGAAACATAATTGCTTTGGTCAAGACCGTGATTTGTAAACGGAACAACTATCGCTCCGTTATTCAGGCCTGCCGTAAGAGTAATACTTTGGTCGCCTATCATATAGTTTGTTACCTCTGTAAGCAGGGTATTACTGCTCAAATCAAGTGATGTGAAATGATTTTGCGAGCAGTTAAGCTCGATAAGTCTTGTATTCTTAGTCAAATCGAGTGATGTAAGCTCGTTTTGGTCACATCTCAAACTTTCAAGATTTTCAAGATACTGTGCGTTAAGCTCGGTAATACTGTTTGCATAGCAGTAAAGCGTTTTAAGATTGATATTGTTTGAAAGGCTGAGCTGTGAAATATCATTATCCGAGCAATTGAGCAATGTCAAATTTGTATTATTGAAAACATCCAGCGAGGTGAGCCTGTTTCCCTGACAGGTAAGCGAGGTAAGATTTGCAAGCTGTGACACATCAAGCGCCTCAAGACCGATACCGCCGCAGCGCAGTATCTTGAGAGAGGAGAAAAACTCTATTCCCTTGAGTGTTTTAATCTTTTGTGTGCTTGTATCAATCATACCCGAAACGGACATTGATGTGACATTTCTTTCATCGGCACTCAAATATCCGTCGCCGTTGTCGTCATAGTATTCACTAACAACCTGACGAAATACCGCGTCTGTAAAATTTGCCTCGTTGATTGCCACCAAATCCTCGGCAAACGCTACAATTGCCGAGGAGGAGCCGAGCACAAGCACAAGTGCAAGCAGGAGTGAGATTAGCTTTTTAGTATTCTTTTTCACTTTCACTCCTCCTATGCTCTTGTAATGGTAAGGTTAAGAGTTGCCGAAACGGTTGTGCCGTCGGTATTTGTTACGGTACAGGTTATTACCGTAGAATTTGATGATGCAAGCCTGCCCGCCATTGTAAGTAAAACTAAACCGTTTGAATCAATCGTGATGTAATTTGATGCAGACGAGGTATAGCTTACACTCTTGATTGCATTTGCATCAGAAGGTGTCGGAATATAGCCTATTGTGAGTCCCTTGAAGTTTGTATATGTGCCTCCGCACGAGCGCATAAGCGTATTCGATGTGAGCTGTGCGCCGTCGGCAGTAAGCACGATTGAGGTTACAGGTATAATCTCGTTGATTACACTCAAGGAGTAACTCTTTGTAGTTGTTCTTCCGTAATCGTCTGTTACGGCAACTGTGATTTTAAGGCTTCCGGTGTCTTCTGTCTTTGTAATTTCAACATCATTTCCGTTGACTGTTGCCGTTACACCGACTGCCTCGGATACTGTAATAACTGAGGATTTAACCATTGCGCCGTCATTAAGTGCAAGACTTACCGTTGCCGTCTGTGTTTGAACATCAACCTCAACCGCATCGGTATTTGCAAGAGTTCTTGTATCCTGAGCAATATTTACAACAGGAGCAATGAAATCGTGTCCCTCAAGTGCTGTTGTTGCCTCGGTAAGCGCAGTACAAGCCTCGTCGATTTCTGCCTGAGTTGCGTATACATTATTATATACAGTCAAGGCATTTTGGTAGGCTGTGTTAAATGCAGTACCGTAATCATAAGCGTAATCCTTGTAGTTGATTGTTGAAGCGGTGTCGATTGCCGCTTTAAGTGCGGTTGTATCCCAAGTGGTATACGCATTGATTGTTGCCGAGTAACCGCCGTCAAGCGCAGTAGCGGTAATAACCGCCTCACCCTGAGAAATAAAGGTTACAACGCCGTTTTCATCAACTGTTGCAATTTCGGGATTGCTTGATTCATAAACACAATCCTTAACAATTGCCGACAGAACATTTGAATTGTTTGAATTTGTAATTGTCGGTTTAAGTGCAACGGTCTGTGCAGGAGCACCGAATACTCTTTCGTCTGCAAAGCTTACAGAGGTTGTGCCGTATCTTACAAACGAAACATATGCCGAAGCCGTGTAAATTTCGCCGTGGATATTTTGTACCGTGCAGGTAACCTCTGTTACGCCCGCGTTTGAAACATTGTTTGTGAGCACGCCGTTTTCGTCAACCGTAATATTCGGATTTGATGAGGTCCAGCTGATTGTGGTATAGAAGGAGCCCTCCGGCTCAAGCCTTGGCTGAAGCTTAACATATCTGCCGTTAAGAAGCGAGCCTGTGTAACGAATGAAGCCGGTGTTTGGCTCGGTAACTCCGCCGCCACTTGTGTTATATCCAACGCTTACACCCTTAACAGGAATATAAGGTACAAGCGAGTTATAAGCATTGTCGAGGTTTTCAATCATTTGATTAACCTCTGCCTGAGTTGCCTTACCCTCGTTAATTATTGTCTGTGCCTCTGCTACATACTGTGAGAGAACATCAAGTGAATCCTCTGTGTAAGTAAAGGAATCCTTAACATTTTGAACAAGGTTGTAGTACTCGTTCTGCTTTGAGGCAAGAGTGCTGAAATCTGTATAAACAGTTATTGCTATTGAATCGCTGAAGCCACCGTCAACAGTTTTACCCGTAACAGTTGCAGTACCCTTTTCAATCGGTGTTACCACGCCGTTTGAATCAACAGTAAGCACGCTTTCATCAGATGAGGTCCATTTTACGCCGGTAAAATCGGTGCTTCCCGAAAGCGTATAAGCAATCTGAACATTTGTATCGGTTGCATAAACGGATTTTGTTGACTCTGTAATGTCAAAGCCCGTGCAGATGCTGTCTGCCATAACAACCGAAATTGTTCTTGAAATCGTACGGTCGTAATCGTCTGTAATAGTAACAGTAAGCTGTGCCCACGCGCCCTTATCTCTTGCCGACGAGGTCGGAGTGAGAGTAATCGCAGAGTTGCTTACTGATGAATCCATATATTTTGAATCATCAACGGTCCATACAATTGATTTATACATCGAATCTGACGGATTTGCAACAGCATTTATTTTTACATCGTTATAATCGTTGTAGTTTGAATATGACGATGAAAGATTTATTGAAAGTGCATCGTTTGTGCCGATATTACCGCTTGCTACCGAAGATGAAGAGCCTACAAGGTTTCGTTTATAGGTAGTATAGTTGAGGTCAATGCTCTGTGCCTTGATATACGGATTAAGAATCATCTGCTCATAAGCCGTTACAAGAGCCTCGGCAGCACTGTCAATACCCTCCTGCGAGAGTGACTTATCGGTCATTGCCGCCTCTGCCTGCTGCTTTGCGGCAACAAAGGTCATACCGTAATCATATGCATATTGTGTATGGTCAACATCCTTGTATTCATCAAGCTTTTGCTTGAGATAGCTTCTGTCACCCTCTGTTGAAACAACACATTCAGCAGATACACCGCCGTCATATGATACGGCACGAACTACTGTTGCGCCTGCGCTGACAAAGGTAACAAGTCCTGTTGAGCTGTCGATTGATGCGATTGCCGGATTGTCTGACTCCCAGAAATAATCCTGAATACTTGCGGCACCGATATGGGTGAGTGATGTGCCTGTCGGATATACGGTGCAGGCAAGCTGATGTGTTTCTCCGATTAAGCCTGAAATATTCGTTTCGGAAAGCTCAAGCTTTGTTACAGGATAATATGAATATGATACCCATACCGAATCGGTGAATTTATTCCCGAAATGGTCTGTTACCGTACATGTAATCATACCGTAGCAGCTTGAATTTATTGTCGGTGAGCATTTACCGTCGCTTGTTACCGAAATATCGGAGGTAGATGATTTCCATTCAACAGAAGCGTATGAGCCGTTGTTTGGATAAAGTCTTACATTGAGGTCAAGCACAGCATTCTTATAGCTGATACCCTCCGAAAGAAGGCTAAGGTCATACTGATAGAATTCCTTAGTTGGCTCGCCGTCAAGATAAAGCTCTACTTTTTGGATATAGTTGTATTTTTTAAGGCCGTTATATGCCGCTTCAAGCTCGGCATACATTGCGTCAACCTCGTTTTGAGAGTGTCCGCCCTTGTCTATCATTGCCTGAGCCTTGGTCATAGCGTCAATAAATACCTGCCAGGTGTCAGGGAAATAATTTGCTTCGTTGAGAGAAAGGTCTCTGTACTGCTGAACAAGAAGTGTAAGCGGTGTGTAGTTTGTTACAACATTTACTGCACACTGTGCCGTAAAGCCACCGTCATATGTGGTACAGTAAATTACGCAGTCGCCGCCCTCAACAAAGGTTACTACACCGTTTGAATCAACAACTGCAATCTCGGGATTACTTGTTGTCCACAAAACATCGGTACAGCTTGCACCGCTTACTCCTGTCGGAGAAACCGTTGCCTTGAGCGTCTGTGTTTCGCCTATTTTTCCGCCGACAATATTAGTTGTGTCAAGCGTTACGCCTGTTGCAGGCTTGCGGGCAAAGGTGAGATAAACACTGTCCGAGGTTTCCGTTCCGAGATAGTCGGTAACCGTGCAGGTTATCTTGGCTGTGCACGCGTCGTTTGACGCAGGTGTGCACCTGCCGTTTTTGTCAACAACAATGCTTGGGCTTGATGATTCCCACTTGATACTGCTATACATTGCGTTTGCAGGAAGAATTTTGTAGCCGAAATCATAGCTGTACTTTGTATAGTTTGTTGTTGAGCCGACCTTAACGGTAACATGGTTACTGTCAAGCTCGGTGTTTGACGAAGAAAGAATATCAACGCCTGCTATTCCGATAAATCCGCCGAGTCTGGAAAATGCATAAAGAAGCTCGCGTGCATAGGTGTCGCAAACAGTTTGAGAAGCAAACGGCTCGTCATAATAAATAGTATAAGCAAGGTCGAGCTTTCTCATATATACATTATAATCGGCTCTGTTTTCGCTTGTTCGTTTGATAACCGTTTTATCACAAAGACTGATAATATTGCCGAGATATTCCTTGTCGGGATATACCGTTACCTCGCAGGTATCAACGATACCGCCGTCGGCAGAAACGCAGTAAAGCGTTGCCTTTCCGACATCGTGTGCGGTAATTCTTGCATCTCTGTTGTCATTTGTCTTTGTTTCAACAGTAAATACATCCTCGTCGCTTGAGTACCAGTTACACTTGTAGCAGGCATAAGCCGTACCTGTCCAGCTTCCCTTAAAGCCGATTGTATGTGTTGCGTCAATCTGCTTTCCGTTTATAAGCTCGATTGACTCTTGGTCGATTGTGTTTGTTGTTGCATAGTTTCTTGTTATGCAGACAGTAATAACATTTGAAGCAATTTCTCCGTCCTCGGAAACTGCATATACATTAAATGTATCGGCAACCTCATGATTTGACTTTTGTGTAACCGTTACCGAGTGAGTATCGCCGGAAACCTCGCTTTTGTAATAGCCGTTGTCAACAACCCATCTGAGCGTCTGGTTTGTTGCATTTGCAGGATAAATTGAAGCACTTACTACCGCACCGTTGCCGTAATAGCCCTCAATTACCTCCTTGTGAATTGTTGCATATGTATAATCTCTGCCGTTAATTGTTACCGTGTTGACCTTATTTAAGGTACCGTTTGACGCGGTGTCAGTAATGTTAATCTGTATGCTTTCAACCGGAATACCGTTTAACACCTCAAAGGTTCTGATAAATGAGGATATTTCATAAAAATCACCGTTTGACAGATAATATCCTGTCTGTGCCTTGAGCGCAATGGTGCAGTATCCGCCGGCAGTCGCCGTATAGTGTCCCCTTGAATCAATCGTGCCTATTCCGTCGGTAACAGGAGAGTCGGCGCTTGCCCAAGTGTATATCGGGTTGCCTTCCTCGTCCTCATCGGTAACCATACCCCAGGTTATATAAAGGCTGTCCGATTCGGCAACTCTTGACGGATAAACGGTGTAGGAATAATTTGTTTCCTCCTCCATATTGACGATATTTTTTCCGACAATTTCAACATCGGACAAATATTTACCGGTTTTGCCCGTTACGGTAATAGTGAAGCTTCGCTCCACCTGATTTGCCGCCGAAACGGCATATATAGTACATTTTTGGTTTGAAAGATTACCAAGTGAGCCGCCTGCGTCACGACCTGTTACAACGCCTGTTTCAGGGTCAACGCTTGCGATTGACGGGTCAGACGAACGCCATATAATATCTGTTACATCACCTGCTGTCGGCTGAATATCTGTAATTTCAAGCTGAACCTGTGTTCCCTCTTTAACCGAATTAGGTCCGTCAATCGAAAAATCGCTTAACGGCTGTGCGTCAACAACCTCAAATGTAATTGTGTCATTATATACAAACTGAAGAACGAGATTTCCGATAAGCTCTACCGCAGTAGCAGTAAGCTGAACGGGGTCTGCCGTATCGCCTGCAATATCCTTGATTGCAAAGCACACATCAAGAATTCCGGCAAGCACGGTTCTGTTCATATCAATACCGACATAGTCGATAAGAATTCCCGCGATTTTGTCAGTATCGAGCGTTCCCGTATTTTCAAGAGTATAGAAATAGTTTACCATTTTCAGTATTCCCTCAACTATCTGCTCAGTATCGGGAGATACCATTATTGTAACCTTGCCCTTGTTTTTAAAGGTTACAAGACCGCTGTCATTAACCGTTGCAACAACCTTGCCCTGCTCAAATATTGATGAGCTTTTTACCGAATAAACACAGCCGTAATGAAGCCTGAGCGGTGTGGTAACGGCATAAATCTGAACAGATGAGCCGACTGCAACTGTGGTCGGAATTTGTGATTTATTTGTGATATGAGTTCCGTTTGGCAGGAAGTTTGCATACCACTCCTCGCATTTAAGCACGCAAATCTGCACAAAGTCATCGTCAAGGAGAGTTCCGTTTGCGTCAAAAAGCTGAATGTGAATATTTGAATTGATGTTATCAAGATAATAACGCAGAGAATCAATAAGGTCGCTCTTGTACGAATCTATATACTCATCAAGAATAGAGCCCTCGCCGAAAAGTCCTTCAACAATATTTACAATTTCCTCTGTGTCCATTGTATTTACATCAACATACTCATTGAAAAGAGCCTTTTCAATTGCCGTAGCCATAATCTTGCCGACAAGAGGAATGGTTTTTACCTCGTTATCAATCCACGTCTGCACAACGGCACCCTTTGAGGAGTCGAACGCCTTAACAACGCCCTCCTGAGTTACATCAACGAGAGTGGGAGTTTCGCTGTACCACTTAACATATCCGTTATTCGGAAATTCGGTATCAATGAGATTATATGTAAGCTCCAGCTCGTCGCCCTCGTGCATATACTCGATATAGGTCTGCCTTTCCTCCTCGGGAACGGTGTCGTCGATGTATGTGGGAATAATGGTATTTGTTTCCTTATAGAAAAGCTCAATATCATAATATCCCTCTACACCGTCGCCGGCAAATGCCATGGAAGCAGGCAAGATGCCCGTCAGTGCAACCATAATTGCCATTAGCAGACTGAGTATCCTTTTCTTTGTTGTTTTATTCATATCAATCTCTCCTTACTGCATAAAAATATGCGAAGATAATATACGCTCTGTTGAATATAGTTACACACTATTATTATAATATTATAATCCTTATTTTTCAACTGCAAATCCGCCGTTATTTTTTACAAAATTTTCACAATTCGATTGTATATAATAGACAAAAAAAGCGACACTCTTTTAAAGAAGTGTCGCTTTTTTAGAAAATATTGAGCGTTACATTTCGTCTGCTGCATATTTTTTGGTAACATTTCTGAGCCTGCACAAAAGCGTTTGCGAGCCGTCCTGCTGAGTAACGAGCTTTCGCTTATCCTCAACAACAAAAAAGACTCCGCTTTTTGTTCTTATCGAATATTTTACCGATGTATTTTTACCCTCGGCAAGCTGTTTTCTTATGGTTGCCTCGACATATTTTTTCTCTCTTTCATAGATAAAATCATCAAGCCTGCCATCGTGCTCTTCAAAAAGATAAGAGCGTGAATAGCCGAGAAATTTAATGAAATCCTCGCTGACAAGCTGAAGCCTGAAAAGCTCCTTTGTGTCCGTACAAAAAATCGGGTCGGGCATATTTTTGAACATTTCGACGAGCATATCGTTAACTCTGTCGGTCTTTTCCTCGGCTTCCTTAATTTTTGTTATATCGGTAATCATTGCGTGGAAAATCGGGGTATTATCCTCGTCATATTTTTGAATGGCGGCATTGAATTTGCACCAAATAAACTCGTTTTTATGTACCGTCACGCGAAACTCAATATCAACCTCGCAGCCTGTTGCCATCGCCCTTCCGATTGCCTGAAAAACAAGGCTTTTATCGTCGGGATGAATACGCTCGTCAAGGCGGTCGTGCAGCTTTTCGTAGGCGGTTTTTGTTGTTGCAAAAAGACGGCGGGCACCGTCATTGAGATATATCGCCTCAATGTGCATATCCTGTGTGACCTTGAAAAGACAAACTCCGCCTGTAACAAGGTCGATAAGATAATTCATATCCCTTGCTTCCTGCTCAAGCCTTTGCTGTTTTTCTCTCGATTTTGATACATCGGCAAGAGTAAGACGGCAGATGCTTGAATTTTCATAATTCTGCCCTGTGCAATAAACAAAAACATCGTTTGAATCCCTGTCGGTAAATTCCGCACCGAAATAGACATACGGCGACTGCTTTTTGCACAGAATTTTCATAACCTCTTCTCTGTAAACGGGCTTTATTACATCGTGCAAAAACAGCTTTCCCTGCTTTATTTTTGAAGGATGAACACCTGCAAAATCGGAAAAATGGCTGTCTGAATCAAGCACCCTGAGATTGTCTGCCTTGTCAACAACAACATTCATAAATTCAACTTCGTACAGGTCCTCTTCTTTATTGCTGTAAATCTCAAATTCCTCCTTTACGGTATATCACAAAATATTTATTCCCTCTATTTCAATTATAGCACAAATTATACGGATAATGTGAATAAAAAATAAATTTTAAAAAATGCGATTTTGGTATAGTCAAGCCGTGTATTTTGTGTTAGAATATATCATTATAATTACTCTATGTACTTTAATTTCTTTTTAAGGAGAATAAAATATGGCAAAGGTTTACCGCGTTTTTGTTGAAAAGAAAAAGGGCAACGACATTGAAGCAGGTCAGATAATGGCTGACCTTAAGGACAATGTCGGCATAACGGGGATTGAGGATTTAAGGCTTATCAACCGCTATGACGCTCAGGGGCTTAGTGACGAGGAATTTGAAATTGCTGTCAGGGAAATCCTTTCCGAGCCAAACCTTGATAATGTTTACAGCGAGCTTGATATTGATGAGGGCTGGAGATATTTTGCAACAGAGTATCTGCCCGGTCAGTATGACCAGAGAGCAGACTCTGCCGCACAGTGTATTCAGCTTCTTACCGCAGGTGAAAGACCCGATGTTTTATCTGCAAAGGTTATTGCGGTTAAGGGCAGCATCACCGACGATGAATTTGAAAAAATCAAGTCCTACATAATCAACCCCGTTGAATCGAGAGTTGCTTCCATGGAGCTTCCCGACTCTCTTGATATGCGTTCGGACATTCCTGCCGACATTGCAAGAATTGACGGATTTATTGATATGAGCGATAAAGAAATTGCAGAGTATCACTCGGCTATGGGCTTTGCAATGAGCATTGCCGATTTGTGCTGGGTAAGAGATTATTTCAAAAAGGACGAAAGCAGAAACCCAAGCCTTACAGAGCTCAAGGTTATTGACACCTACTGGTCAGACCATTGCCGTCACACAACCTTTGCAACCGAGCTTGACGAAATCAAAATCAACGAAAGCAAATACAGCAAGGCTATAAATGACGCCCTTGAGCAGTATTTTGATATTCGCAAGGAGGTTTACGGCGACAGAGATAAAATCGTATGCCTTATGGATATGGCGTGCATAGGCACAAAGGTGCTCAAAAAAAGAGGCTTTGTCAACGACCTTGACGAAAGCGAGGAAATAAACGCCTGCTCAATTCAGGTTCCCGTTGTTATTGACGGAAAAGAGGAGCAATGGCTTGTTCAGTTTAAAAACGAAACACACAATCACCCGACGGAAATTGAGCCGTTCGGTGGTGCGGCAACCTGCTTGGGCGGTGCTATCCGCGATCCGCTTTCAGGCAGAGCGTATGTTTATCAGGCAATGCGTGTTACAGGCGCCGGCGACCCGACAACTCCGTTTGAAAAGACACTTGACGCAAAGCTTCCGCAGAGCAAAATTACAACAGGTGCCGCCGCAGGCTATTCAAGCTACGGCAACCAGATAGGACTTGCAACAGGTCAGGTTACAGAGCTTTACGATGACGGCTATGTTGCAAAGAGAATGGAAATCGGCGCTGTTATCGGCGCATCACCAAAGGATAATGTTATCCGCGAATGTCCCGAGGAGGGCGACATCATTGTTCTTCTCGGCGGAAGAACAGGGCGTGACGGCTGCGGCGGTGCAACAGGCTCATCAAAGGCTCACGATTCATCATCTATTGAAACCTGCGGTGCAGAGGTTCAAAAGGGTAATCCCCCGACAGAAAGAAAAATTCAGCGTCTTTTCCGCAAGGGCGAGGTAGCAAGAATGATTAAGCGCTGTAACGATTTCGGTGCAGGCGGTGTTTCGGTTGCTATCGGCGAGCTTGCAGACGGACTTAAAATAGACCTCGACAAAGTACCTAAAAAATATGACGGTCTTGACGGAACAGAGCTTGCCATCTCCGAGTCACAGGAGCGAATGGCTGTTGTTCTTGACAAGAATGATGTTGACGAATTTATCAAACTTTCAAACGAAGAAAACCTTGAGGCTACTCCTGTTGCGGTTGTAACCTCGGCTAACCGCCTTGAAATGACCTGGAGAGGCGACAAAATCGTTGATATAAGCAGAGATTTTCTTAACACAAACGGCGTAACACAGCACGCAAGGGCTGAAATTGAAACTGTTGACGGTGATATGGATTACACAAAGCAGGTGCCCGAATGTCTTGCTTGTCTTGACAATGCAAGTGCTCTCAAGGCAAATCTTTCAAGACTTGAGGTTTGCTCGCAAAAGGGACTTGTTGAGCGCTTTGACTCATCAATCGGCGCGGCAACCGTGCTTATGCCGTACGCAGGCAAATATCAGCTCACGCCCGAGGAGGCAATGATTGCAAAAATCCCCGTGCTTGAGGGAGAAACAGACACGGCAACCGTTATGGCATACGGCTTTATTCCCAAGCTTTCACGCTGGTCACCGTTCCATTCTGCCGCATATGCCGTATCCGAGTCACTTGCAAAGCTTGCGGCTGTCGGCTGTAATCCTGCTAAGGCAAGGCTCACCTTCCAAGAGTATTTTGAAAGACTTAATGACGCTCCTCTCAGATGGGGCAAGCCTGCTGCCGCACTTTTGGGTGCACTCACGGCACAGGTTGGATATAAATGTCCGTCAATCGGCGGCAAGGACTCAATGAGCGGCTCATTCAATGAGCTTGATGTTCCGCCGACTCTCGTATCCTTTGCAGTCGGTATGAGCGAGGCTTCAAAAACCGTGTCCGCTCAGTTCAAGAGAACAGGTTCAACCGTTAAGCTTCTTCCTCTTCCCGTTGACGAGAGCACAGGGCTTCCGCTTTATGACAAGGCTATGGAGCTTATGGTAAGCGTTTACGAGGGAGTGAGAAACGGCAAAATCCTTTCTGCATCTGTTATCAAGGAGGGCGGTTCTGCTGCCTGCGTATGCAAAATGGCATTCGGCAACAAGTTCGGCTTCACCTTTGCTCAGGGACTTGACAAGGAAACTCTTTTTGCTGCAAAGGAGGCTTCATTTGTTGTTGAGCTTGCAGACGAAAACAGCTTTGACGGTATAACACTCGGTACAACAAACGACAACGGAGTATTCATCATCGACGGCGAGGTAATGACTGTTGACGAGCTTATCGACGCTTGGACAGGCAAGCTTGAAAAGGTATTTGCTACCGATTCGGGCAAGAAGGCAAAAATGCCGTATGATGTACCGCTTTACAAGGACCGTTCAATATTCGTTGCAAAGAATAAGGTTGCAAGGCCTAAGGTATTTATCCCTGCATTCCCCGGCACTAACTGCGAGGTTGACAGTGCAAGAGCTTTTGAAAAGGCAGGCGCAGAGGCATCGGTGCTTGTTGTTAACAACCTTTCCTCATCTGCTATCAACGAAACAATAGACCGAATGGTTAAGGAAATCGAAAGCTCGCAGATTATTATGCTCCCCGGCGGCTTCAGCGGCGGTGACGAGCCGGAGGGTTCGGGTAAGTTTATCGCAACAACCTTTAGAAATCCGAGAGTTAAGGAGGCTGTTACAAGGCTTCTCAACTGCCGTGACGGTCTTATGCTCGGTATCTGCAACGGATTTCAGGCTCTTATCAAGCTCGGTCTTGTTCCTTACGGCGAAATCCGTCAGATTAAAGAGGATGACCCGACGCTTACATTTAACACTATCGGCAGACACATTTCTTCAATGGCATACACAAGAGTATCAAGCGTTAAATCTCCGTGGCTGAGCGGTGTTAACGCAGGCGATATGTTTGCAATTCCGATAAGTCACGGCGAGGGCAGATTTGTTGCAAACAACGATGTAATGAAAAAGCTTATCGAAAACGGACAGGTTGCAACACAGTATGTTAATCCCGAGGGTGTGCCCGTGGCTGATATGCCGTTTAATCCTAACGGCTCGGTATGTGCCGTTGAGGGTATCACCTCTCCCGACGGACGAGTTCTCGGTAAAATGGGACACAGCGAGAGAAAGGGCGCAGACCTTTATGCAAATGTTCCGTTTGAAAAGGATATGAAGATATTTGAAAGCGGAGTAAATTATTTTAAATAATATTACGATATATAAAATTGACGGATTTTTTCGCAAGACAAAGCTTCGGCTTAATTTTGCCGATAACGCAGTATTGCGGAAAAAGAACGCAATTTGGGAGGACAAAATGAAGTATATAGTTGTATTATACGACGGTATGGCCGACTATCCCGTGCCTGCGCTTGACGGCAAAACGCCGATGATGTGTGCAAAAAAGCCGAATATGGATATGCTTGCATCCAAGAGCGAGGTAGGTCTTATCAGAACAGTTGCAAACGGTCTTAAGCCCGGAAGCGATGTTGCAAATATGAGTGTTATGGGCTTTGACCCGATGAAATATTACACGGGAAGAAGTCCGCTTGAGGCGGCATCTATCGGAATTGATATGAAGCCGAGTGATGTTTCGCTCAGAACAAATCTTGTTACACTTTCAGAGGATGATTTGCCCTACGAGGAAAAAACGATTGAGGATTACTGTGCCGACGATATTTCAAGCGAGGAAGCAGATATTCTTATTAAATACATTGACGAAAGGCTCGGAAACGATACCTTTAAGTTTTATCCCGGAGTATCATACCGCCATTGTCTTATTTGGGACAACGGCACAACCGATTTGGGCAAAATGACACCGCCTCACGATATTACGGGCAAGGTTATAACCGAGTATCTTTCCGACAGCGAAAACGCAAGACCGCTTATCGAAATGATGAAAAAATCATACGATTTGCTCAAGGACCACCCTGTAAATATCGCAAGAAAAAAGGCGGGCAAAAGACCTGCAAACTCAATCTGGCTTTGGGGCGAGGGCAAAAGACCTGCACTTTCACCGTTTGAGGAAATCTACGGCATCAAGGGCGCTGTTGTATCTGCCGTTGACCTTATAAAAGGCATAGGCGGTTGTGCAAAAATGGAGGTTGCCGAGGTTGAGGGCGCAACAGGATATATTGACACAAACTTTGAGGGCAAGGCACAGGCAGGACTTGACCTGCTTGAAAGAAACGACCTTGTGTATATCCACTTTGAAGCACCCGACGAGTGCGGTCACAGAAACGAGCCGGAAAACAAGGTAAGAGCTATCGAAATGATTGACGAAAGAGTTTTGCCGATTTTGTTTGACGGACTCAAAAAATATGATGATTACAAGATAATGATTCTTCCAGACCACCCCACACCGATTGTTACAAGAACTCATGCAAGCGACCCCGTTCCGTATCTTATTTATCACAAGAATAAGGAAATCAAGGGTGTTGATACTATCAACGAGGAAACCGCAAAGCAATCAGGCAATTTTGTTGAACACGGTCCGAGCATAATGAAGCATTTTCTTGAGGACTGAACAGGAGATAAAAATATGAATATAGAATCAATTTGCGTACAGGGAGCTTATCAGCCGAAAAACGGCGAGCCGAGAGTTATCCCTATTATTCAAAGCACAACCTACAAATATGACTCAAGCGAGGAAATGGGCGATTTGTTTGATTTAAAAAAGACGGGATATTTCTATTCCCGTCTGCAAAATCCGACCTGTGACCTTGCCGCAGCAAAAATTACAATGCTTGAGGGCGGTGTGGCAGGTATGCTCACATCAAGCGGTCAGGCGGCTAATTTTTATGCTATTTTCAACATCGCTCAGGCAGGCGACCACATTGTTTCCTCGTCGGCTATTTACGGAGGCACCTTTAACCTCTTTAATGTAACGATGAGAAAGCTCGGCATTGACTTTACCTTTGTAAGCCCGCAGGCAAGCGAGGAGGAAATTCAGTCGGCTATCAAGCCTAACACAAAGGCTATCTTCGGCGAAACGATTTCAAATCCGAGCCTTGACATTATTGATTTGGAAAAATTTGCAAATGTTGCTCACAAAAATGGTATTCCGTTTATCGTTGACAACACCTTTGCAACACCTATAAACTGCCGTCCCTTTGAATTCGGCGTTGACATTGTAACTCACTCAACAACAAAATATATGGAGGGACACGCTTCAACAATCGGCGGTGCAATCGTGGATTCGGGCAAATTCGACTGGACACAGAATGACAAATTCCCCGGACTTACCCAACCCGACGAATCATACCACGGCATCACCTATTCCGATATGGGAGAGGCGGCATACATCACAAAGGCAACCGTTCAGCTTATGAGAGATTTGGGCTCAATCCCTGCTCCGCAGAACGCATTTTTGCTCAATGTCGGACTTGAAACACTGCATTTGAGAGTTCAAAGGCATTGCGAAAACGCAAAAAAGGTTGCAGAATATCTTAAAAACAACGAAAAAATCAACTGGGTAAAATGTGCTATGCTCCCCGATGACAGCCAGTACGAGCTTGCTCAAAAATATATGCCAAACGGCACCTGCGGTGTTGTTTCGTTTGGTATCAAGGGCGGCAGAGAGGCGGCAACAACCTTTATGGACTCGCTTCGCCTTGCCGCTATCGTTACCCATGTGGCAGACGCAAGAACCTGCTGTCTGCACCCTGCATCAACCACTCACCGCCAGCTTACCGACGAACAGCTTGCGGAGTGCGGAGTAAGCCCCGACCTTGTTCGCTTCAGCGTCGGTATTGAAAATGCAGATGATATTATTGCAGATATTCAGCAGGCACTTGATAAAATTTGATGTGATTTTTGTAAAAATTAACGGACAGCTTTCGCTGTCCGTTTTGTTGTTATTATTCCTTTGGCAGTTTAACCTTTACCTTAAACAAATCGCCGTCGATGGAAATATCGAGAGTACCGTTTTGAAGGGTGCAAAGCTCCTTTGCGATTGAAAGTCCGAGTCCGTTGCCGTCTTTATTTCTTGACTTGTCACCGCGGACAAATCTTTCCGTCAGCTCGTCGGGTGAAATATCAAGAGGCTCTGCTGAGATATTTTTAATCTCAAACACACCGCAGTTATTTTCCTCATAAACGCTGATATAAACACGCGAATGAACGGCACTGTACTTTCTTGCATTTGACAAAAGATTTTCGATAATTCTAAAGGTTTTTGTACCGTCGGCAAAAACGGTTGTCGGCTTTTCGCCCTGCTTAACAATAAGCTCAAGTCCTGACTTTTCAAAATCCGCCTGTGCGTCAACCGTTGCCTGAAGGCAAAGCTCGGACAAATTCATAAACGACGGATTGACCGTGATATTACCCGAGGTTACCTTTGACGCCTCTATCAAATCATCAATAAGGCGTTTGAGCTTTGCGCCCTTGTCATCAAGCACACCAATATATTCTCTTGCCTTTTCGTCCTGAATATCACATTTTGAAAGCAGGTCAACATAGGTGATAATTGATGTGAGCGGAGTTTTAAGGTCGTGCGAAACATTTGTGATAAGCTCGCTTCTAAGCCTCTCGTCCTTGACTGCCTTTGTGACTGCACTTTGAAGTTCTGCATTAGTATAACGCATACTCTGTGCAAGCACCTTGAGTGATTCGGGCAGAGCGTCGGCATCAAGCGGAATATCCTCGTGATTTGCACTTGCGTTAATAATAATGTCAAGATTTTTTATGTACTCAAGCACCCTGCGAAGAATTAAAATATTGCCGACCAAATCGCCTACCGCAAGAATAAAGGGTATTAAAAGACCGATTGTATCAACGAATATGAAGAATAATAAAACAATAAATGCAAATAAAATAACATTTACTACTGCATAGATTATTGTCAGGGCAATCACATTTTTTTTGAATTTGAGGGGCTTATATCTAAACGCACCCGATGTACGCCTTGCGCTTGCTCTCATTTTCTTAAAAAGCTTTTTATGAAGCCTGAAGTCAAACACCAAGAATTTCCACAAGCCTAAGAAAATCCAGTACAAAATAAGGTGCTTATAATATTTCTTTTCGCTTTTTGCATATCTTGCGTTTGCCGAGTAGATGCAAAATACCGCAATCTGTATTACTATCGCAACAAGCGTAATTCCCCACACAATTATAAGCGAATATTCGTTATAAAGCATATACTCAAACGCAGTTGCCGCAAGTAAAATTGCACCGAAGCCTATGCCGACGCCTGCAAGAAGCTGAAGCTCAAGCGGCAGATAATCCGTAAAGCGAAGCCTTGCAAAATCATCCTTATCCTTTTTACCGCTGATGCTGAAATAGTAAAAGGCACAGGCAAAGCTGATTAAAAGAAGCACAGCGGCAACGGGACAATATATAACTGCCATATTTCTGCAATCTCTTGCATAGCCGTCAAACGCACGAAGCTGTGAATAGCTGTTGATTTTGCTGTCATCAAAGCTGATATAATCAAAAAGATTTTTACTTAAATCAACGTCGTTGAAAAACATATAAATATCAACATTTTTGTAAAGCGTATTTGTAAATGTCCAGCCGAAAACGGTATTTGCAATATCCTCGTCAATGCCCTTGCACTCGGCAAGCTTGGAATTTTTTATGATAATATAACGCTGATAATCTTTAACCTGCGACTCGTCAAAATCCTTTTCCTCCGACTCCGAAAGGCTGGAGGCTATCGCATTTGAATCCAAAGCGGAATAAAAATTGAGGTCCTTTGACACCGTATCAATATGATAGGATCCCCACTCAAACGCCTCGTCAATTCTGCTCTCAAGCTCCGTGTCATATAATTCCGAGAGGTCCTGTTCATCATCGGAATTAAGCGATAAGCATAATGTAATTTCGCCAAGATCATATTCATAATTACCGAGATAGGGATCGTAGCCGTCATATTCGCCCTCTAATTCCCTCTCCTTAAGCAATGCCTCCTTGTAGGCAAGGGCTTGCTTGATACATTCATCCTTTTTTTGCTCGCCTAATCTTTTGAGCCTTGCTCTTTCGGATGAGCTTATTGTTATTTCATAAATTTTATTAAGGTCATTTCCGAGCAGATTTCTAAATGTTGTTGTTGATGTCCAATCTTTTGTCTGACTGCTTTTTGAAATCGGCTTTTCGTCATAAACAAACGACATCACCTCGCCCGTTATCAGCTTTGCCGAGCACGCAAAGGTTGCAAGGCAGATAATAACGCACAGAATTTTGTTGAATGTACTGTACTTAAATTTTTTCGCATTTGTATCCAAGACCATACACCACCTTTAGATATTTCGGGTCCTTGGGATTTATTTCGATTTTTTCGCGGATATTTCGGATATGTACGGTTACGGTTTTTTCGCTTGTAAATGACGGCTCGTTCCACACCGCCTCGTAAATCTGCGACGAGGACAAAACCCTGCCCATATTTTTCATAAGATATTCCATTATCTTGTATTCTATGGGGGTAAGCTTTACCTCATCGCCGTCAACGGTAACGGCCTTTGTGTCGGTATCAAGGATAATTCCGCCTGTTACAAGCTGGCTTTTTGTCACCGTGATACTACCGAGATTTACATAGCGTCTTATCTGCGACTTAACTCTTGCTACAAGCTCAAGCGGATTAAACGGCTTTGTAACATAATCGTCGGCACCGAAGCCCAGACCTGTTATTTTGTCCGTGTCCTCGCTCTTTGCAGAAAGCAGAATGATAGGAAAATTGTATTCCTTTCTGATTTTGAGCGTGGTTTTGAGTCCGTCAAGCTTTGGCATCATAATGTCAAGCACCACACAATGAATATCGCCGTTTTTGATTTTTTCAAGCGCGTCAATACCGTCGCAGGCAGTTGTGACATTATAGCCCTCGTTGTCAAGATAGATACGAAGCGACTCCAAAATCGCCTCGTCATCGTCGCAAACTAAAACATTATACATATCTTTTCTCCGTTTCATCAAATTCCCCTGTCCGATACACATATTACAACATATAATTTCAAAATCGGCACAAAGAAATAGTAAAGAAGTGGTAAAAATTATGGTTTATATGTCAATACCCAGCTCGTTAATTTTCTCCCTAACCTTTAGCCAGTCGGAAAAAGCAAGCTCCTTATTGTTTGGATTTCTTAAAATTGCGGCAGGGTGGTAGGTGCCCATAAAAAGAGTACCGTTTTTGTCAATAAACTCACCGTGCTGCTTTGTCACCTTGAAATCCTTGTCAATAAGCCTTTGGGCAGAAATTCTGCCGACGCAGATTACAATTTTAGGCTTAATGATTTTAAACTGCTCTCTGAGCCAGTTAATACACATATCCTGCTCCTCGGGCTTGGGGTCGCGGTTTTTGGGCGGACGGCACTTGACCATATTTGCGATATAAACATTTTTATCGCGTGAGAGGTCAACGCTTGCAAGAAATTTATCAAGAAGCTGTCCCGACCTGCCGACAAAGGGCTCACCCTGCAAATCCTCGTTTTCGCCGGGTCCCTCGCCGATAAGCATAATATCGGCGTCCTTTTTGCCGACACCGAAAACAAGATTTGTTCTGCCCCTGCAAAGCTCACATTGTGTGCAATTTTTACATTTGAGTTCAAGCTCATCTAAAGTCATTTTCATCACCGAAAGCATTATATCAAATTTACTGTTGAAAAACAATGAATAAAGGTATAAAATATGAAAGTAAAATATTATTAAGGAGATTTACATATGGAAAACAAAGTTTTAGTTGAAATTTCTGCAAGACATGTTCATGTGTCACAGCAGGACCTTGAAACACTTTTCGGCGCCGGCTACGAGCTGACAGTAAAAAAGGAGCTTTCACAGCCCGGTCAGTATGCGTGCAACGAGAGAGTTAAGGTTATCGGAACAAAGGGCGAATTCCCCGCTGTTTCAATTCTCGGCCCTGTAAGAAAGGAAACTCAGGTTGAGCTTTCACTCACAGACGCTCGTTCAATCGGTGTTAACGCTCCCGTAAGAGAGAGCGGTGACCTTGAGGGCTCAGGCACCTGCAAGCTTGTCGGTCCTGCCGGCGAGGTTGAGCTTTCAAAGGGTGTTATTGCGGCAAAAAGACATATCCACGCAACTACTGCCGACTCAGAGAAAATGGGACTTGAAAACGGCGAAATCGTTTCTGTTGAAATTCCTACATCAAACGGCAGAAGCCTCACCTTCGGCGATGTTGTTGTAAGAGTATCGGACAGCTACGCGCTTGCAATGCACATTGATACAGACGAGGCAAATGCGGCAGGTATGGCACCGAACACAATCGGTACAGTTATCAAATAATCGGCACATAAAGGCACAAAAAACGCTTGAGTATGTTTTACTCAAGCGTTTTCTTTTATTCCTCACTGTCACCGGGGACATAATCTGGATTTATTTGCTGAATTGTTTTAACGGTTTCATTTACAATATCATCAAATTTTTCCTCCTCCCTGCCCGAAAGATAGGTCAGAGAATATTTGCTTTTATCATAGGTGCCGTCATCGTCAAGAAAAAGCGGAACATTGTGTCCCTTTTTCTCAAAATCATAGGAGCTATACAGTCTTTCGTTATCAACATAATACTGCTTATAGCCGTAATTATTTACAAGCTTAGCACTGTAAACCGTTTCAAACTTTTCGTTTTTAAGCTTATATATTTTTGACGAGGCGGTATAGCTGTATCCGTTTTCAAACGAGTAGGTATTGTTGCAGATGTGAGTTGCTTTTTCGCCTTTTTTCAAAAGAATGTAGAATACATTTTCATTCTCGTCCATAAGGCAGGAGGAAATGCTTTCCTTGCTGAAAATACGGTTTGCCGAAACGCCGTTCCAGCGGTAAACCTCCATACCGTACATCGGCACATCGTAGTAAATATACTCACCCGAATAGCTGTCGTATTTGCTCATACTTTTGTATCTTCTGTAAGCAATAAACAGCTCCTCGTTGTTGTCGCCGTCAAAATCTATAAGCCTTACGAAAGCAAGACCGTCGATATATGAATAATCGCTTTCGGTTTTGATTTTAGCCTTTGAATATTTTTCGTGCTTCTTTTTGATAATTTCGTAATAAGCCTGTGCCTTCAGCTCGCTTTCGGGCTTTTTCCGGCTTAATGCGGCGGCAGTGATGTTGCCGAAGCTGTCAATATTTTTTGTTACAAGCTCAACGATAATATCCGCCTTTGATTTTCTGAATACGGAAAGCTTGATGGTTTCAAAATCCTCGGTATTTTCCTTGCCTTTGATTGAATAGGTGTCGGTTGAAAAATCGTATGAACAGCTTCCCCTTTGCTTAAATTTGTCGCCCTTGAGCGCATAAAGCTTAACCTTGTCGGGCTTGCTTTTATCGGTTTTGCAGATGTAGTATTTATTGTTTTTGCGGTAAAAGCCTACTCTGCTGCCGTCTGCTTGCTTATCGGTGGAATTAGCCTCGTCGCTGTAAAGCTGGATAAATTCATTTTTGCTGTAACCCCACACCTCAAGATAATAAACATTTTTGTTGCAGTAGCAAAGCATAAGCTCCGAGGTGCCGTCATTGTCAAAATCCATTTCCCTTACATAGCACAGACCGAGAAGCCTTGCCTGATTTTCGCCGTATTTTTCCTCGCTGAGCGCCTCCCACTTAGCCGCACCGTATTCGGTGATATAGTTAAGACAAACCTCGCCTGCGTCCTTTTCAAATCGCTCCGATTTTCTTGCCTCGCTCTTAACCGAATGAGAAAAAATAATGATAAACAGCAAAAGAGCGACAGCAAATATGACTGCAACAGAAATCCAAAGCGCCTTAATCTGCCTGTCGGGAGAGGACATTATCTCCTGCGCGGTTTCACCGTGAGTAATTTCATCAAGCCTGCGCTTAATGCTTTCTTCCTTTTCCTCTATTTTGATTTTTTGTCTGAGCTCGCTGAGCTTTTTGGAAAAATCGTTTGCCTCATTTTCCTGCTCGTCATCAAAATAATTGTATTTTCTCACGGCTTCACCTCTTTTCCTGCCGTATAGTTTTATCGTATAGTATTATATTATTTTAGCATATTTCAATCCTTATATCAACCTCAAGTGAAAAAATGTACAATCAGGGACTGTCCCTAATTGTACATTTTTGTAATAGCTATGCTTCGCAGTTAAACTGAGTGTATATTTCCTTTTGGCAATCCTTTGGCGAATACTGCCAAAAATCAATATGCTCCCCCTTTTCAAAATATGTAAGCTCGAACGGCTTTTCCTCCTTGCCGAATGCCTCAACGATAACAAGCTTTATCTTCATTTTTGACGGAATTATGGATTTGACATAAACCGCAACCTGCTGTCCCTCAAAAAGACCGTCCTGAAGCTCGGCAAGTCCTGCAAGATTAGGCATAAGCTCAACAAAAACGCCGTAATCCTCAATGCTTCTGACAACGCCTGTAACCGTTTCTCCCGCCGAGAAAAGCTCTGCGTTTTCCTCCCAGCTTCCCAACAGCTCCTTGAGAGAAAAGGTGAGCTTGTGAGGCTCTCTTTTTTTAAGCACAACTCTTATACTCTGTCCCTCGCTCACCCTCTGCGACGGGTGGCTTATTCTTGAAACGGAAAGCATATCAATCGGTATAAGCGCATTTATTCCCGCACCTATATCTATAAAAGCTCCGAACCTTTCAAGATGTGTAACAGAAGCAGGAATTATATCTCCCTCCCTGAGCTTATCAAGATACTCGCTCATACATTTTATCTGCACGGCTCTGCGTGACAAAACAGCGCAGGTGTTTGCATAAATATCACGCTGAAAGCCCAAAACAGTAAAGCATACATTTTTATTTACCTTTGAAATCAATGCAATATCCCTGACGCTTCCGTCATCAATTCCGATTGCACCCTCGTTTCTCGGAATAATTCCTCTCACGGCACCCAAATCAATATGCAAATTATGCTCTCTGTCGCACAGCAAAACCCTTGACTCAAGCACCTCACCTCTCATCATTGCCTCTTTTAGCTCGTCGATTGAGTCAAAGCGCCTTGACAAGGCTTCGTTTTTCCCCTCCGGGTAATAATTCATAACATCACTCTCTTTTTAGTATGTGTGGCTTTAAAGTCACTCTCACTAAATATATGATAGAAAATCTGCTTAAATTCATATATTTTAAAATAAAGATTTGCTTTACGGTGTTGTAAAATTTCGCTGTGGGTGATATAATATTTTAGATTATAATTACTATATAGGTGAAATTATGTAAAACAAGGTGATAATATGGAGTTAAAGCTCGGTGACATCGTTATAATGAAAAAGCCTCATCCCTGCGGTTGCAGAGAATTTGAAATCACAAGGCTCGGTGTGGACTACAAGCTAAAGTGCACCGGCTGTGGCAGAGAGGTAATGATTCCGAGAATAAAAGCTGAAAAAAGCATTAAGGACATTAAATCAAACGGAGAATAAAGATGTTAGAAAAATTATACGAGGTTGAAAAAAGATACGAAGAGGTCAATGAGCTTGTATGCAATCCCGAAATCGTATCCGACCAGGAAAAATACACAAAGCTTATGCGAGAGCTAAAGCACCTCACTCCCGTTGTGGAAAAGTTCAGAGAATACAAAAAGGCAGAGGAAGCCTTTAATGAATCAAGGGCAATGCTTGACGAGGGCGGAATGGACGCAGATTTTGCCCAAATGGTTAAGGACGAATTTGAGCAGAGCAAGGCTGATATGGAAAAAATCAGCGAGGAGCTTAAAATTCTTCTTCTTCCGCGCGACCCTAACGACGATAAGAATGTTATTATCGAAATTCGAGGCGGTGCAGGCGGAGAGGAAAGTGCTCTTTTTGCAGGCGTGCTTTACAGAATGTATACTATGTATGCCGAGGCAAAGGGCTTTAAAACAGAGGTTTTGAGCGCTAACGAAACAGGACTCGGCGGATTTAAGGAAATCAGCTTTCTTGTTGAGGGCGACGGCGCTTATTCAAGATTTAAGTTTGAATCGGGCGTTCACAGAGTTCAGCGTGTTCCCGAAACGGAAAGTCAGGGCAGAATTCACACCTCGACAACTACGGTTGCGGTTCTTCCCGAGGCAGAGGAGGTTGACTTTGAAATCAACCCCAAGGATTTGCAGATAGACACCTTCCGTTCCTCAGGTGCAGGCGGTCAGCACATCAATAAGACCTCATCGGCTATCAGAATTACACATATCCCGACAGGCACGGTGGTTGAGTGTCAGGACGAGAGAAGCCAGCACAAAAACAAGGAAAAGGCACTCAAGGTTCTGCGCGCCCGCCTTTATGACGAGGAAAAGGCAAAGCACGACGCCGAAATTGCCGACGAAAGAAAATCGCAGGTCGGCACAGGCGACAGAAGTGAGAGGATAAGAACCTACAACTATCCGCAGGGCAGAGTTTCCGACCACAGAATAGGACTTACCATTTACAGACTTGAGCAGTTTTTAAACGGCGACCTTGACGAAATGATAGACGCTTTAATTACTGCCGATACAGCACAAAAGCTCAAGGCACAGGGCGAGGAATAGAGGTAAATATGTCAATTAAACAGGGTGAATATTTAAAGCAGCTCAGAGTAAAAAACGGGCTCAGTCAGGACGCACTCAGCGAAATTTTGGGAATATCCCGACAATCAATATCAAAATGGGAGCAGGGAAATTCTGCTCCCGACATTGAAAATATTAAAAAGCTTGCCGATTACTTTAATGTTTCAATAGATTCAATAGTTACAGGCGAGGCGGAGGGTGAAATCGTTAAGGCAGAGCCTAAAAAATCCGATAAAAAGCTACCCTCTGTGCCTAAAATTAAAAACGCTAAAAAGACTCGGCTTTATGCCTTTTATTTCGTTCTTACGGCAATCGTTTACTGCGCTTTGGGCATTATGCTTTCGCCGATGGGCTGGGCGTACGGCTGGATTGTATTTTTAACCGTTCCGCTCTTTTATTCGGCGGTTGAGGCATATCAGCGAAAAAGACCTGCGCTGTTTTGCTATCCGCTTTTGACAGCAATTGCTTATCTTATATGCGGACTTTTTTACTCAATGTGGCATCCTATGTGGATAATCTTTTTGACAA
>CAYRBT010000016.1:0-22834 GCA_964422655.1 uncultured Bacteroides sp.
TTTAGATACGAGTACAGATAAAACTCTTTTGAATCTTATCGGGTTCCTTACTTTTGTCGTTGTTTAATTTTCAAGGTCCTTTTCTCTCACCCGCTCTCTCGCGAGTGCTCATAAATAATATCACATCAAAATCACTTTGTCAACAACTTTTTTCAAGTTTTTTTCAATTTTTTAATCCTTTAACAATTGATACAGAAAATTCAACACTATTAGAGAATTTTAGTACATATTTTACATCAAAATGATACAATATATGATAAGATGTATCAAATTGTAATATTTTTAATATATATAGTATATTATTACATTATATTACTGCATAAGCAATTTGACAAACCGGCTAAAATATTTATATTGAAATTTGATTATACATTTGATATAATGTTTTAGCAATTTACAGAGAGGAGCTGATAATATGCCTATCAGAATAGACAACGAATTACCGGCAAAGCAAAGTCTTGAAATCGAGAACATATTTGTTATGAGCAATACAAGGGCTGATATGCAGGACATCAGACCTCTTAAGCTCATTATACTTAACCTGATGCCGACAAAGCTTGAAACGGAAACACAGCTTTTGAGGCTTTTGAGCAACTCGCCTCTTCAGGTTGATATAGATTTTCTTCAGGTTAAGAGCCACACATCAAAGCATGTTTCAAAAAGTCATATGGACAAGTTTTACAACACCTTTGATGAAATCAAAGAAAACAAATATGACGGTATGATTATTACCGGAGCGCCTGTTGAGCACCTTGAATACGAGGAGGTTGACTACTGGCAGGAGCTTTGCGGTATTATGGAATGGAGCAAAAAGAATGTTTACAGCACATTTCATATTTGCTGGGGTGCGCAGGCAGGTCTTTACTATCACTACGGAATAAAAAAATATCCGCTTAATAAAAAGATGTTCGGTGTATTCCCTCACTCCTCGCTTGATGTGACGCATCCGCTTATGAGAGGGCTTGACGATGTGTATTATGTTCCTCATTCAAGGCATACGGAAATCAGGCGTCAGGATATTGCGAAGGTTAAAGAGCTTCAGATACTTTCTTACAGCGAAATTGCAGGAGTTCACATTGTTGCCGATATGGATTGCAGGCAGTTTTTTGTGACAGGGCACAGCGAATATGACCGTGACACTCTTGCAAAGGAATATTTCAGGGATAAAAACAAAGGATTTGATATTGAGGTACCGTATAATTATTTCCCTGAAAATGATGAAAGACTTGTGCCGAAAATGAATTGGAAAAGCAGTGCGAGCCTCATATTCTCAAATTGGCTTAATTATTTTGTATATCAGAAAACACCGTATGATTTAAGTACATTATAATTATTATAATTATGTTTAAAGCTTAAGGCAGGGATTTCCCTGCCTTTTGTTTATTATAAATTATTCCATAAGCTTACGAAGCTTGAGTAGGATTGATTTTTCCTTTCGTGAGATTTGCACCTGTGAAACGCCGAGTGCCTTTGCGGTGTTTGCTTGGGTAAAGCCCTTGAAATAGCGCATATCAATTATCGCTTTTTCTGTTTCGTTGAGATACGACATAAGCTGACTGACGGAAAGACGGTCAAAAAGCCGTTCGCTTTCGTCGACGGGAATATCAAAGGTATCCTCCCCATCCTCACCGTAGGAATTAAGAGAGACCATAGGTGTGATAACATTGAGGATTTCCGCAGTTTCCTCAGCAGAGCAGGAAAGCATCGAGGAAAGCTCACTGACGGTAGGCTCACGGAGATTAGCATTTATAAATTTTTCTCTGAGCGCCTGTGCCTTAATTGCCTTTTCTTTAAGCGAACGGCTAACCTTTATTGCTCCACCGTCGCGGAAAATTCTGCGAATTTCGCCCATTATTACAGGCACGGCGTAGGTTGAAAAGGCAAAGCCCTTTGATTTATCAAAATTATCAACAGCCTTGATAAGACCGATACATCCGCTTTGAAAAAGGTCATCATAATCGGCTCCCCTGCCTCGAAATCGGTTTGCTATTGAATGAACAAGTCCGATATTATCCTTAATCATTTCTTCTCTGGTATCAGTCACCATTTAGTTTTTCCCTCTATTTTTTTGACAAGAGTGACGGTTGTGCCCTTTGAGCTGACAGAGCGAACCTTGATTTTATCGCAAAAGCTTTCCATTACGGTAAAGCCGAGTCCCGATCTGTCACCTCCGCCTGTTGTAAAAAGCGGTGTCATTGCCTGACTGACATCATCAATACCACAGCCCTTGTCCCTGATTGTGATTTTTACGGTATTATCGTCATATAATATTCCTGTAATAAAGATTTTTCCGTATGTATCCTTATAGGCGTGGACAATGCAGTTTGTAACAGCTTCGCTGACAGCAGTTTTGATATCAGCTATTTCCTCAAGTGTAGGGTCAAGCGGTGTTACAAAAGCAGAAACAGCAACTCTTGCGAAGCTTTCGTTAACGCTTTTACTGTCGAGCGTCAATTTGAATTCATTTATTTTCTTCATTTTCATTCTCCTTAATGCTTGCAATTCTGCCAAGTCCTGCAAGCTCCATAATTTTTTTGGTTTGAGGGGTTACATTTTTTATTTCTATGGTTGCTGAGGGCATTACGCTTTGAAGAAGCCTGTACCGTCCCATAACAAGTCCTATTCCCGACGAGTCCATAAAGGTGACATTACGAAAATCTATTATCAGGTGAGCAGGCTTTTTATATGTTATTGCGCTGTCGATTTTTTCTCTAACGGCTCCTGCCGTGTGGTGATCAATCTCGCCTATCAGATATGCTATGACCACACTTTTGCTTGCTTCTATGGTTACATTCATTTATATCACTCCAATAAAAAATACCAATCTGCTGACATAGTAACAGATTGGTATTAAATATTTTATCAAATTTTGTATCACAAAAGCTCTTTTCTTACATCTCTTGCAAGATAAAACGAACCGCAAACCAAAAGAAAATCGTAATCGGTCTGCCGGACTGCCTGCCGTGGATTTGAAACGGCTGTAACATCAGAGCAGTATTTCTCTGCAAGCGTCTTTAACTCATCGGCACTCATCGCTCTGCTGTTTGAGGGTGTGGTTGTGATAATTTTTTTACATCTTGGTGCAATAATGCTTAAATAAGCATCAACATCCTTATCCTTCATCATACCTATTACAGCAATGATTTCCCTGTCAGGCAGATTTTTTGCAAGTGCGCCTGCGCCGTCGGGATTATGTGCACCGTCGAGCATAATATTTTCTTTAACATATTCCTGTCTTGCAGGCAGGCTTACGGGACAAAGCGTATCTTTTATTCCAAGCTCCCTTAAAACAGCCTTTGCGGTACTGATATTGTTTTGCATATAATCCTCAGCATCATCAACCTTAATCAATCGTGCATTCATTTGAGTGCATTTATCTTCAAAAACAGATTGAGCTTTTGCATTTGGATAAAGAACAACCGTGGAGTTTTTTTTGATTATACCCGACTTTTCTCGCGCAATATCCTGCAATGTATTGCCGAAAAAATTTGTGTGGTCTAATGACACAGAGGTTATAACCGCAATTTCGGGTGAATCTATTGCATTTGTTGAGTCGCCCAGACCGCCCATTCCGCACTCGACTACCGCATAATCAACACCGCTGTCGAAAAAATACTTATACATAATTGCGGTGACAAGCTCAAATTCGGTTGCATCATACTTTGAGTACTCCTCAACATACCTTGCAAATATCTCCTTTGGAATATACCTTGAATCAATTTGGATTTGCTCGGTATAGTCATCTACCCAAGGTGATGTAAAAAGACCTGTTTTATATCCGTTTTTTGTCAGCGTATTTGCAATCAAGGCTGAAACAGTACCCTTACCGTTGGTTCCGGCAATATGAATTATTTTTAGGCTGTTCTGAGGATTTCCCATCATTTCAAGCAGTGCAGAAATACGGCTAAGCCCCGGCATAATGCCGAGGCTTTGCTTTTTTGTTATAATCTTTAATGCATCATCGTAAGTCATTTATTTACCGAGGGTTTCAATAGAATTTTTTATGTTTTCGATTTTTTCCTCGAGCTTTTGAGCGTCGGCTCTGTTTTGCTCAACTACCTTTTCGGGTGCTTTATTTACAAAGCCGGGATTTGAAAGCTTTTTATTGATGAAATCAAGCTTATCCTGACATTGCGCAAGCTCCTTTTCAAGTCTTTTACGCTCTGCTTCAAAGTCTACAAGCTCGCCGAGAGGAATATAAATTTTTGCATCATCGGTGATAATTGTAACTGTATTTCCGAGATTGTCAAAGCTTTCGCCGACATAAACCTCATTTGCAGAGGCAAGTCTTTTTAAGAATTCGGCGCCTGCTTCAAAAACAGCCTTATCTGCCGTTTCAACATAAACGGTAGCTTTTTTGCTTGGCGGAATATTCATTTCTGCTCGTCTGTTTCTGATGCCCTTAATTGCAGACATCAGCTTTTCCATCTCGTTTTCCTCAGCAGTAAAGCAAAGGCCTTCGTCAAACTCGACCCACTTGGAAATCATAATTGACTCCTCATCGTGAGGGATAGCCTGATATATTTCCTCAGTAATAAACGGCATAAACGGATGAAGAAGCTTGAGAATATCCGTAAGAACATAAATCAAAACAGAGATTGCGGTGTTCTTAGCCTGCTCATCATCACCCTGAAGGCGAATTTTAGCAATCTCAATATACCAGTCGCAGAACACATCCCATATAAAGTCATAAAGCTTTTGAATAGCAATACCAAGCTCAAATTTTTCGAGATTATCGGTTACCTCTTTTGCAAGAGCATTAACCTTTGATACAATCCATTTATCCTCAACTGCAAGGTCAGTCGGGAGTCCGTTGTACTTTGTATCGTCATTGAGATACATAAGAACAAATCTTGCAGCATTCCAAAGCTTATTTGCAAAATTTCTTGAAGCCTTAACCTTATCATCGGAAAATCTCATATCATTTCCGGGTGAATTACCTGTTGCAAGAGTAAATCTGAGTGCGTCTGCACCGTACTCGTCGATTATCTCAAGCGGGTCAATACCGTTGCCGAGAGATTTACTCATTTTTCTTCCCTGTGCGTCACGAACAAGACCGTGAATTAAAACGGTATCAAACGGAACATTATCCGTGTGCTCAACTGCCGAGAAAATCATTCTCGCAACCCAGAAGAAAATAATATCATAACCTGTTACAAGAGTATTTGTCGGATAGAAATATTCAAGCTCCTTTGTATTTTCAGGGAAGCCGAGTGTTGAAAACGGCCAAAGTGCCGATGAAAACCATGTGTCGAGAGTGTCGGGATCCTGTGTGATATTCTTGCTTTGACAATGAGAGCAACAGCATGGGTCTTCCTTAGAAACAGTTACCTCACCGCAGTCTGCACAGTACCAAGCAGGAATTCTGTGTCCCCACCAAAGCTGACGGGAAATGCACCAATCCTTGATGTTTTCCATCCAATGATAATAGATTTTATCAAATCTTTCGGGAACGAACTTAACCCTTCCCTCTTTAACAACATCAATGGCAGGCTTTGCAAGAGGCTCCATTTTAACAAACCACTGCTTAGAAAGTCTTGGCTCGATTGAAGAATGACAGCGATAGCAGGTGCCTACATTATGGCTGTAATCCTCTACCTCGATAAGTGCGCCCTCTGCCTCCAAATCCTTAACGATTTCCTTGCGGCAGTCATATCTGTCCATACCGCTGTATTTGCCCCAGCCCTCAGCAATATGTCCGTCATCGGTCATAACATCAATTATTTCAAGGCTGTGGCGCAGTCCTACCTCATAGTCGTTAGGGTCGTGGGCAGGTGTGATTTTAACTACGCCGGTACCGAATTCAACATCTACATATTCGTCGGCAATAACGGGAATTTCGCGGTGAACGATAGGAAGAATGAGCGTTTTGCCAATCAAATCCTTATATCTTTCATCATTCGGGTTTACTGCAACGGCAGTATCGCCCAAAAGTGTTTCGGGTCTTGTGGTTGCAAGCTCAAGATAGCCGCTGCCATCCTTAAAGGGATAACGAAGATGCCAGAAATGACCTGCCTGATCCTCGTATTCAACCTCTGCGTCGGAAATGGTAGTACAGCAATGAGGACACCAGTTGACCATTCTCTTGCCCTGATAGATAAGACCTTTTTCGTAGAGGTTTACAAACACCTCTCTAACAGCCTTTGAACAGCCGTCATCAAGGGTAAAGCGTTCTCTGTCCCAGTCACAGGAGGAGCCCAATTTTTTGAGCTGCTCGATTATTCTTGAGCCGTACTTATCCTTCCAGTCCCAAGCTCTCTCAAGAAAGCCGTCTCGACCGATATCCTCTTTTGTAATACCCTCCTTGCGCATAGCCTCAACAATCTTTGCCTCGGTAGCGATAGAAGCGTGATCGGTGCCGGGAAGCCAAAGTGCCTCGTAGCCCTGCATTCTTCTGAAACGAATAAGAATATCCTGAAGAGTATTATCAAGTGCGTGCCCCATATGAAGCTGACCTGTAATATTCGGTGGCGGTATAACTATTGTATAGGGCTTTTTGTCAGGATTGACCTCGGCGTGAAAATACTTATTATCACACCAAAATTTATAGGTACGGTCCTCAACATCTGAGGGATTGTACTGCTTTGCAAGTTCCTTTGCCATATTAAAACTCCTTATAATAAAAAATGCTCCCGCCCCAAAATGAGACGAAAGCGAAAATTCCGTGGTACCACTCAAATTGCATATAAATATTATATGCCACTCAAATCCTTAACGCAGATTTACGGACAAGGCTACTCGGCTTCACCCTGTCGGCTCAGAAGCTACCTTCTTTTTCATTGACGCAGACTTGCACCCACCGTCTGTTCTCTGAAGTCAAGCGGAAAAATACTCCTCTTCTTCACAGCCGTTTTATATTGAAAATATATTATCAAATAAAACCGTTATTGTCAAGAGTTATTGTAATTTGCAATAGCAATAAACAAAGCTCCCGACACATTGTATCGGGAGCTATCTATTTGTATTTAGTTTTCTTGAATTATTATCTTAGTACATTGGTCTGTCCTCATACTATAATCAAAGGAGATTTATAATAATGAAATAGATTACTTAGTACATTGGAATTCACCTTAAATCAAATTTTATATGTGATTTAACATCACAGATTATCGGCAGTAATAATCGAATATATATCTTTATTATTCAGTTGTCATTGCACTCGATGTAATTGCCAACTCTGCCTAATAACTTTTTTAATGAAGCTTCATAAAGCCTGCATCCGCCGGTAATTCCGTTTTACCTCTGTCGATACGATAATCCGTTATTTTATTGGATTACATTTCGAGTGCTTGTCTGACCTGGTTCAAAATCCATTGGACAAGCCTCCCTTCGTAAATTGAACAAGTATATGATATCTCAGAAGCTTTTGATAATCCTTATCTTGTTTTATTTCTTATTCTCTCTTTGCTTCCTGAGATCTATTCCCTTTGTTCACCTATATAATAGCACGGCTTTTATGCTTTGTCAATAGTTTTTTTGAAATTTTTTTGATTTTTTTGTATATATTAAACAATTCATAAATCCATATATTTCTATTGACTAACTAAGATTAAATATATATAATATTAGTAATGATTTTGAAAAGGAGTAATAAATATGGCTGAAGAAGAATACTACGAGCCTGATATTATCAGCGTAAGCGACGATGACGGAAACGAGCTGCTTTTCGAGCTTCTTGAAAGATATGAAACAGACGAAGATGTATATGTTGCTATAACAAGATATTATGAAACCGATGAGGAGATTGTTGACGGTGATTACGAGGTAATTATCCTCAAGGTTGAAAATGACGAAAACGGCGACGAATACCTTGCAGAAATTGAGGACGAAATCGAATTTGAACAGATTTCCGATATTCTTATGGCAATGGTTGAGAAAAAATATGATGTTGAATATTTTGAGCCGGAGCAATAATAATATTTAATACAATCTGCCCTTCTCGACAACCGACGGCTTTAGTAACCCGAACACGATTTAATTAGGGATTTATCTTCTGTGAAACAGGAATGCAGACCTCCCTCTTTTGAGGACGCTGGGAGCACAAAGTGATCAGAGTGAAACCCACCTGCTTAGGATGCAGGTTATTCTCAGCCATCGGCGGCTGGGTGGATTTTAAATTTAAAAAAACGCTTTTGACGAATTACTTTTCATCAAAAGCGTTTTTTGTTTTATGTATTTTTATTATTCGCCCTTCATATCAAGAAGCTTTGCCTTGCCCTCAAATGAAGCCTTTGAAAGCTTGATTGAATCAAAGATAGCAGCCTCGATATCATCGGGAGTACAGCCGAGCTCTTTCGTATCATCGGTAGGAATAAAGAGATTCATACCCATAATATCAGCAAGACCTACCGGGTCAATACCTGACTCAACATTACGCTTTGCGTAATCCTTACGCATAACAAGACCGAATGCCTGGAAGGTCCACTTAGGAACATCAACAATCTTTCTGTCAGGAATACCGTCCATTGCACGATAAACAATTTTGAGGAATTCTCTCCATGTCATATTGTAGCAGGAGATGCCGTATGCTCTTGCACCCTTAACCTGCTCTGCCGCACCAACGATAGCCTCACCAACCTGACGAACAGTAAGCATTGCGGTTCCGCCTGCCGGATACATTGTAAACGGCATTTTTTCAAATCTCTGAAGCTGTTCAATAAGGATAACCCAAACAGGACGGCGTCCCGGCTGAGTACCGAAGATATAAGGAAGCTCAAGAACACCTACGCCCATATTCTCATCAGCGTATTTGAAAGCAACCTCCTCCTGATCAACTCTTGAACGAATGTAGGGATGCTTTTCACAAAGCTTCATATCCGGACGCTCCTTTGCAAGCCAAGCAAAGTATGAGCCGAGAACTACGCAGCGCTTAACACCGCATTTTTTTGCCATTGCAAGACAACGGTCAACAGGATCGATATTGTACTTTTTGTATGCTTCATAAACAGGAGCAGGAAATTCAACTCTCTCGTCAACACCTGCCGCATAAACAAAAGCATCCATACCGGTCATTGCTTTTTCAAGCTCCTCATCGGTAAGCTCAAGGAAGTTACCGAATTCGATTTCCATTTCCTTGGGAATCGGTGCTCCTTCGGGAAGAGGAGGAAGAGCAATCGTCTTAACCTTATGACCTCTGTCAATAAAAATCTGAGCAGCAGCAGAGCCTAAAAGACCTGTACCGCCGAAAATAAGAACATTCATAATGTACCCCCCTAAAAATAATCATCATATTAAGTATAACACTATAAAGTGTTTTCGTCAATAAATTTAGTAATTTTAGACAATTTTATTATATTTGATTTTTAATCATACTGAAATCCTTGGCGTTTACATAATTATCGTAGTTAATATCGGGATAGTTATTGTAATTTGCGTTGCTGTTTGCTGAAATATGGTTTTTGAAATATTCTGCTTTATCAAGCGTATTTTGTGTGTACTCGCCGTAAATTTGATAAACTATGTTTGCACCGTCATACGAAAGACCGACAGGATAATTTGAAAATGATGCTATAAGATGTCTTTTTGAGTCACCTGTAACGGAATACAATGCCTTTGCCGAGGTGATATATAATCTGTTATCTAAATATGCAACTCTAATAAGCGGGTCCTTAAACTCAACAGAATGAGTCGTACCGCTTTCATCGTTGTAATTACCTGTCATGGTTACCGTACCGTAATAGAAAAAGTCAGAGCAGTAATCGGATACCGTTAAATCGGCGGTGCATTTTTTAAGCTTTCTTGTTGAGATATCAACATAATAATAAGAGCAGTCAATTACAGGAATGGTTGTTGTAACATCATTCCAGAAATAAGCATCATATGAGGTATCGGTGCAGGGCGTATCGTCGTATGTACTCTGTCCGAAATGATAAAAGCCCATTTCTCCCGAAAAAGCCTCGTCGCTTTTCATAAAGCAACGGTGCATAACTCCCCCTCTGATATTTTCGCCTTGGTCATAGTGGCCGACATCATCATATGTTAAATCAACATTGTACCAGCTTGTGCCGATTTTTATAACATTCCAAGCGTGTTGCATTGAAACAGATGTGGCATACTCACTTTCAATACCTATCTGCTTTAAAAGATATGAGTATGTAAGTGCATAGCCTGCACAGACGGTATTTCCGTCATAAAATATTCCGTAGGCGCTGTGATAAATCGGCTTGTCCTCTGACATATACAAGCCATAGGTTGATATGTCGCAAAGATAATCGTGAAGAACAAGCGCCTTTTGCACATCGTTCATTGAATCATCAAGTCTTGAAAGTGCTTTGGATACGCCATCTTCAAAAATAATCTGAGCCGTTGCTATTTCGCTTTGCGTCATTGTGTATTCGGGAATGATTTTGCTGACATATCCCGTTGTGTTTGAATAGTAATAGGAAAACGAGCTTGAAACATAAAACAAATCGGGATTATCGTTTATTACATTACTATACAAATCCTTGACCGTATCAACGGTTACAGCATAGGCAGTAAGCAGGCTTATCTGCTCAGCCGAGGATTTTAGCTCGTTATATATATGATTTGCCGCAAGTGCAAGACTGCTTGCAGAGTTATCGCTGACCGAAGCAAAAACCTCGTCATAGGCAATATCATAATCACCCTCCTGCAAAAGTGAAGCGTTGTCACAGCTATATCCGGTATCTGCATAAACTGCAAAAGCACCCGTGCACAAAAGAACGGTTACTGTCAGCAGACAAAGCACTGCTTTTATCTGTTTTTTCATAGGTCACCCCTTTTCATAATATAAAAAAATCGGTGCCTCGTCAAGAAGCACCGACAAATTTTTATACGGGATGAATATTTTTTTCTATATCAGCGTGCTTGCTGTCAATACCGTATTTTTCGTCTCTTCTTTTTTCAAAGAACTTAACGGCAACAGGACCGAACTGAGCATATGAAAGGATATCCTCCTCCTGCTCGTAGAACTCCTTAATCTCGTCCTTAAAGGAGTCTATTGTATCGGTAATAAGGTCTGCGGGACGACAGTCGATAATTTCATCGTCGCCCACTATCTTCTTTCTGAACTCAGGGTCAATTTCGCAGGGAGTCCTTCCGTACTTACCTGCAACCATATCCTTGAATTCCTTAGTTACCATCTTATATCTTTCGCCGAGAATGATATTAAATACAGCCTGAGTGCCGACAATCTGCGAGGTAGGTGTAACAAGAGGTGGATAGCCCGAATCCTTTCTTACTCTCGGAACCTCGTTCAAAACCTCCTCAAGCTTGTCAGCCTTGCCTGCCTGCTTGAGCTGAGAAACAAGGTTTGAAAGCATACCGCCCGGAACCTGATACAAAAGTGTATTAGCGTCAACGCCGAGCATTTTCGGGTCGAGAAGTCCCGATTCAAGATACTTTTCACGAAGCGGTGTAAAGTAATCTCTGATTTCGGTAAGAGCCTTAATGTCAAGTCCTGTGTCATACTCTGTTCCTGCAAATGCGGCAACCATTGACTCGGTAGCAGGATGTGAGGTACCCATTGCAAGCGGGCTGATTGCAGTATCAATTACATCAACACCTGCCTCGACACCCTTAAGATGTACCATAGAAGCAAGGCCTGATGTGTAATGAGCGTGAAGCTGAATAGGAACCTTGACGGTTTCTTTGAGAGCTTTTACAAGATCATATGTTCCGTACGGAGTCAAAAGACCTGCCATATCCTTAATACAGATTGAATCTGCACCTGCGTCCTCAAGCTGCTTTGCGTAATTGCAGTAATACTCAATGTCAAAAACAGGACCTGTTGTGTAGGAAATTGCCGCCTGAACATGACCGCCGTATTTCTTTGCCGCGTTGATTGCGGTCTGCAGATTACGAACATCATTGAGCGCATCAAATATTCTTAAAATATCAATACCGTTATCAATGCTCTTTTTTACAAAGTAATCAACAACCTCGTCGGAATAGTGACGGTAGCCGAGCATATTCTGACCTCTAAAAAGCATTTGAAGCTTTGTGTTAGGACATTTTTCTCTGATAAGGCGAAGTCTGTCCCACGGGTCCTCTCCCAAAAATCTAAGGCAGGAATCAAAGGTTGCTCCGCCCCAGCACTCAAGAGAGTGGTAACCGATTTTATCCATTTTTTCAAGAATTCCGGCGAATTCTTCAGTAGTCATACGAGTTGCTATTAAGGACTGGTGTGCATCTCGCAGGACGGTTTCAGTAATACCGATTTTAGCCATTTACAGCACCTCTTAGTTTAATGTAATAATTACCTGTCCTGCTTCTACGCTGTCACCCTTTGTAACATTGATTGAAGCAACTGTTCCGTCCTGAGAAGCAACGATATCGTTTTCCATCTTCATTGCTTCAAGGATACAGAGAACCTGACCATTTGAAACAGCATCGCCGACTGAAACCTTAACATCAAGAATGTTACCGGGCATCGGAGCCTCAATCTTTACACCGCCGGCAGTGCCGGTAGCAGCCGGTGCAGGTGCAGGAGCTGCGGCAGGAGCGGGAGCGGCAGCAGGTGCCGGTGCAGGTGCAGATACAGGAGCACTTGCTCCTGTTGCTTCCTCAACAGTTACATTATAAGGTGTTCCGTTTACAGTAATAGTATAATTTTTCATATTCTTAATCCTCCGTTATTTTACAGAATGTTTTCTCGGTAAAGTGTTTTCTCTTTTGCCTGCAAGCATATCAAGCGCGCCGATTATCCTTGCGCGTGAGTCGGCAGGAGCAAATATATCGTCAATTGCACCGCAGGCAGCAGCCGTAAACGGTGAAGCAATTGTTTCAAGGTATTCTTTTTTTAGTGCTTCCCTGTCCTCGCCGTCTGCAAGTCTTTTGTTAAAGAGAAATGCAACCGCCGCATCAGCGTCGAGAGGTGAAGCAATACTGCTGTCCCAAGCAAGAGTCATATCCGCATTAGCACCCTTGCCTGCAAGAACAATATATGAAATTCCGACAGCCTGTCCCGTTATAAGTGAAATTTTCGGACAGGTTGCACCTGCATATGCAGATGTAAGCTTTGTAAGAGCAACAAGGCTCTGATTTTCTTTTTCCTTGATAATACCGTCTGCGTCAACAATCGTTACAACAGGAATTGAATAAGCGTCGCAAAGCTTAATCATAGCCTCTGCCTTATATTCACACGCAGGACAAAGAGCCTTTCCCTTGAAGGCAACAAAGCCAACCGTTGTACCCAGAACAGAAGCAAGGGCGGTTATGCAGTTTTCGTCTGCGTAGCCTTTTTTGAGCTCAAGAACAGAAGCGTTGTCTGCAATTGACGAAATAACCGTTAAAGCGTCGGAGGCCTTATCGGCAACAACCGACGGAGCAGAAAATTCAAAAATCGGAGCAGATGAAAGATTGTTTGACGGAAGAAGAGAAATGACATCGCCTACTGCCTCTGCCGCACCGTCAAAATCATCACAAAGAATATCAATCGTTCCTGCTTCAAGGCTATCCTGAGCAGTTACCTCTGACGGAGCCGACACATAAAAATCAGCATCCTTTACGGCAATTACAACATCAGCCATATTTGCAATAAGAGCAGAAGTGCCGACGCACGAGCCGGCAATTACCGAAATCTGCGGACAAACTCCGCTCATATCCGAGGAGGCCTTTACAACCTCTCCGTAGGCATTAAGAACCTCAAAGCCTTCGCTGAGCTTAACGCCGTTTGAATCATATACGCCGATAACAGGACATCCTGTTTTCAGCGCAAGATTATAAATCTTTTTAATCTTTGCACATTGTGCAACACTTACCGCACCGCCGTCAACGACAGCATCCTGCGAAAACGCATATGCCGCACAATCGTTGATTGTACCGAAGCCTGCAACAACCTCAACCTCACCGTCAGCAGATTTAGCATAAGCATCAATCTCGGTAAAGGAGCCGTCGTCAAAAAGTGCTACAAGTCTTTTAAGTGCTTTTGAGTCGTTCACTTTTATATCCTCCTTGTAATGTGAGAAAACAAATCTAAAAATAAAATATTCCAAATTTGCCTATTATAGATTTTAACACTTTGTGAAACTAATATCAATATTTATTTTTATTTATATGTAAATTTTTCTAAAATAAAACAGGCAGGAGGAAGCCCCTGCCCTACGAATTGTGATTTTATGAGTATTCTGCGGTTCGGCAGGAGGAAGCCCCTGCCCTACTGTATTATGATTTATTCATCATTGCTTGACGGGTTGGAGGAGCGGAGAAGCTTTTTGACCTCGTTATCGGTAAGGCGTCGGGTTTTGCCCGTTTTGAGCATACCGAGCTTTACGGGCCCGATAGAAATTCTTTTAAGCCTTGCAACCTCAAGTCCGACAGCCTCGCACATTTTTCTTATCTGTCTGTTTCTGCCCTCTCGCAATATAAATTCAAGGACAACCCTGCCCTCCTCCTCGGTGATAACATTAACCTCGCAGGGAGCGGTTTTTCTGCCGTCGATTTCTATTCCGTTTCTGAGCCTTTCGAGCATTTCATCATTAACCGACGGTCTTACTGTTACTCGGTAAACCTTTGCAAAATTATGCTTTGGATGTGTGAGAGCGTTGGCAAAGGAGCCGTCATTCGTTAAAATCAAAAGTCCCTCAGAGTCCTTATCGAGTCTGCCGACGGGATAAACTCTTGCATCAACATCAACCAAATCCATAACTGTTTTTCTGCCGAGCTCGTCGGAAACCGTGGTGACATATCCTCTTGGCTTATTTAAAACGATATAGTAAAGGCGTTCCTCCTTGTTAATTCTTTTTCCGCCGACTGTTACAATATCCTTTTTCGGATTAACCTTATCACCTATACTTGCAGGATGGCCGTTGACCTTGACCTTTCCTCTTTCGATAAGCTCCTCGCTTTTTCTTCGTGAAGCCACACCGCACTCAGCCATATACTTTTGAAGTCGTACTAAATTGTTGCTTGGCATAATTTACATCCTCGTCTGCCTCTATCGGCAGTCTTTCTATTAAAATATCACGGCAGTAGATTTCCGCCGTGCCGACCGTGTCACCCTTTTTGAGCGGAGCGTAGACAAATGGATAATAATATTCCTTAATAACAGGCTCTTCAAGCAAAGAGTATTCGCCCGAATACGAGCATTTAACTGTATCACGCTCTGCGCCCACGCACGCAATATCAATGCTTTGGGACACGGATATTTTTTTATATTTTTTCTCACATTCGTTTAAAAGATTGATATGATCGTTCCAGTCATCAGGACAGGATAAAGTAACACACACAAGATTACTGCCGTTAAAGCTCTCGGCTGAAACAAGGCATCTGCCCGCTTTTTCGGTAAAGCCTGTTTTGACACCGAATATTGAGGAATCCATAGCAAGAAGCCTGTTATGATTATACACCGTTCTTTTTTGATTATTAACGGTAATTTGGGCAGACTGCTTTGAAACAATATCGCAAAAGGTTTTGTTTTTTACCGCAAAGGCAGTGAGCAAAGCCATATCGTAGGCAGTTGAATGATGATTGCCCTCATCAAGTCCCGACGGAGTAACAAAAAAAGTGTTTTTCATTTTAAGCTCCTCGGCTCTTTCATTCATCAAAGCAGAAAAGGCTTCAACACTGCCCGAAATAAAACAGGCAACGGCATTTGCCGAGTCATTGCCCGATGTGAGCATCATTCCGCAGGTTAAATCATATAGCGTCAGCTCGTCATTTTCCTTTAATCCCAAAGAGGAGCCTTCAACATTTATCATTTCATTTGTGATTTTTACCGTTTGATCAAGCCTTTTGCTTTCAACCGCAAGAAGCGCTGTCATAATCTTTGTCGTAGATGCGACAGAACGCTCCTGATAGGCATTTTTTTCATACAAAATTATACCCGTGTCGCAGTCCATAACTATTGCAGACGCGGCAGAATTTTCAACTGCATAAGCGTTAAACGGTATCAAAAATAAAAACGATAAAACAAATGCAAATCTTTTTAACAAAATAATCACCTACATAACTATATGCAGGTGATTAAAGCTTATATTATTCTGCTTGAGCTTCTGCATCAGTTTTTTCTGCTTTGTCAGCCTTAAGAAGCTCTGTAACCTTATCAACAAGCTCGGGAATCATAGCAATTGCACGGTCTGCCGATGAGGTGTAGTTGTTAATCTGCATCATTCTGCACTTGCCGTTTTCAATAACAATAAATGCAACAGGAGTGATGGTGATACCGCCTCCGCCGCCACCGCCGAAGAGCTCTGCATTTTGCTTTGAGGGAAGATCTGTTCCGCCTGAGGTAAAGCCGTAGGAAACCTTTGAAACAGGGATAAGAGTTGTGCCACCTGTTGTCATAGGCTCACCGATGATTGTTGAAACATCAACCATCTGGCGCATTTTTTCAAGCGTATTTTCCATTATTTTGTTTACCGGAGTTTCTTTCATAATTATTTATCCCCTTTTTTATTTATAATCAAATTTTTAAGAAATACAAATACAGCCTTAAGTCCGACCTTAAGAAGAAGTCCGACACTCAGACTTACAATAAGCTGAAATTCACATTCGGTTCTGTCTGCAATAAAATCAGGCTGAATGTAATCATCGTAATTATCAACCTTCATTGAGCTGAGTATCAAGCCCTTGACAGGATAATAATACTTGCAAAGCGTGCCGTAGGAGCGCGCAATCATATCGGCATCTCCTCCGCCGACTATTATCATAACATAAAGTGAGTGGATATGTAAACCCCTAATTAGTGTAGAAACAGCAGAATTTGCAGTTTCAAGCACATTCGACACAAGAGAAAGTATTCCGACAATGCCCTCGTTATCCCAAAGCTTTTTAATGGGATTCTCTTTTTGGGGTGCAGGTGCGGCTTGTGACGCCTCTGTATCCTGCTGAGGCTGTTCGTTTTCAGATATCTCTGTCGGCTGTGCATCTGTTTCGTTATCAACAGGCGTGCTTTCTTTTTTTGCCTTTTTGTCGGCTTTTTTCTTTTTATCCTTGTCGGAGACCTCTTTAGCTTTTTTCTCGGGAAAAAGGATAAAGGAAAGTATCTTTGAAAGAACAATGTCCTTTTCAAAAAAAAGAATGCTGATTTTTGTCTGCCAGGTCTTATCGTAAACTATGGTAAAGGTTGCCGACAACGACAAAATCGCAATAATTATCACCGCAAAAACGGCAAGAATTATAAGAAAAAACTTCATCAGCCTTCCTCCTCTACTCCGTTTTCGTCGGAATTTTGAGTTAAAATCTCGTCATTTTTATCCTTATCCTCAAAAAGTGAGGTCTGTGTATCGTCATTATTTTCTGCTTCCTCGGGTAAATCAGGCAAATCCTCAAGGCTGTTTAAGGAAAAGCATCTTAAAAATCTGTCAGTAGTACCGTAAACAAGAGGTCTGCCGGGCAAGTCAAGTCTGCCCTTTTCCTCAATAAGTCCTTTTTGAATAAGGCTTGAAACAGGACCGGAGCAATCAACACCTCTGATTTGCTCAATAAACGAGCGTGTGACGGATTTGTTATAAGCAACAATAGCAAGCACCTCAAAAGCCGCCTGACTGAGCGGTGTATTCTTTTTTATCTCAAGCAGTGCCCTTACCTCATCGCTGTATTCCTCACGGGTGCAAAGCTGATACTTACCGTCAATACGAATCAGTCTCAGTCCGCCGTCCTTTTCGTCATACATTGCCTCAAGATGACCGAGCATTTTTATTACATTTTCAACATCAATGTCAAGCACCTCGGCAAGCTTTGCAGGCTCAACGGGGTCGCCTGCCGCAAAAAGCATTGCCTCAAGAGAAGCCAAAATATTATTATTGTTCAATATCGTTTACCTCGTTTACTATTTGAACACTCGGATTTTCCATATCTCCGTCAATAGTTATTTTTTTTGTTTTTGCAAGCTCAAGCACAGCCAAAAAGGTTGCAACCATATCGCTTTTTGTTTGAGCATCCGAAAAGAGAGAAAGAAACTTAACCTTTTTTTCGCTCCAAAGCTTTTTCATTACAGAGCTGACCTTTTCGGCAACGGCAACAAATTTTTTTGCAACTATCACCTTAAAGGAATCAAGCGGAGGAGGAAGCCTTCTCTTTCCCCTGCCGACCGCATTTATGTAGGCGTTTAAAAGCTCGTCGCCCTCGTGGAAGCGCTCATAATCATAATTAACATATCCCTGCTGAGGAGGACGGACAAATCTGTTAAAGCCGTCCGTCTGCTCGGAAAGCTTGCCTGCCATAATCTTACAGTCGCGGTACTCTATAAGCTCGCCTGTAAGCTCCTTTTTGAGTATCTCCGCTTCCTCGTGCTTTGGCAAAAGCGAAACGGTTTTGATGTAAATAAGCCTTGCAGCCATTTCAAGAAATTCACCTGCAACATCAAAATCCTGCTCCTGCATCTGCCTTACATAATCAACATACTGATTAACAAGCTCGACAATGGGGATATCGTTTATATTCAGTTTATGCTTTGAAATAAGATGCAAAAGCAGGTCCATAGGCCCTTCAAAAACATCTATTTTATAGCTTATTTGCTGCATAATTACCTCATATTAAAAAATCAAATTCGGAATAAACAAAATAATATACATAACCGCATTGGCAAGAAAGCCTATCGGTCTGTCAAGAAAGCCTGTAAAAAGTAAAAGCATAAGCACAATCATTACATATCTTTCATACTGCATATATTTGAAATAAATCTTATCGGGCAAAACCGATGCAAGAATTTTTGAGCCGTCAAGGGGCGGAATCGGAATAAGATTAAACACAGCAAGAGTGACATTGACAATTGCGGCATAATAGAAAAAGTATGCAACTGCCCAAAGGACACTTCCGTATGATGAAACAGCTGAATTTAGAGCAGTAAAAATAAAGCCCGAAATGAAAGCCATAATAAGATTTGAGGCAGGTCCGGCAAGTGAAATGAGCGCCATATCCCTTCTTGGATGCTTAAGCCTTGCAGGATTTACGGGCACGGGATTTGCATAGCCTATACCGAAAAGAAAAATCATTATTGTTCCTATCGGGTTAAGGTGGGCAAACGGATTAAAGGTGAGTCTGCCCTTATACTTTGCCGTTTCATCACCTAACCTGTATGCAATATATCCGTGTGCAAGCTCGTGAATAGGCAGACAGCAGAACACTATAAACGACCTTGAGAGAATAAGCAATATTGCCTCAAGGTATTCACCTGTTCTGAGATATGAAAAAATAGACAAAGTATCACTCCTTAATTTTTGCCTCAACCATACGGTCGTTGCCGTACATATCCTTAATTACATTTATATCGCTGAAATTTGATAAAACGGGCACAATGCTTTCACCCTGAGTTTCGGAAATTTCAAGAAAAAGCATACCGCCTTTATTAAGTCTGCAAGCCCAATTATCGTTGATTGCGCGGTAAAAGTCAAGACCGTCTTTTCCGCCGTCGAGTGCCATAGCCGGCTCAAAGGTTACCTCTTTTTGCAAAGAGGCAATTTTATCACTTTCAATATACGGTGGATTAGACACTATTATATCTGCTTTTGGAATATTGTCAAATTCGTTATTCTTTGAGCAGATATCACAGGATATTACCCTTGCATTATCGTCATTTTGAGCATTTTTTAAAAGATATGGCATTGCGTCAACACTTTTTTCAGCAAGGAAAACCGTTGCATTTTTGCATTTTCTTGCAATGCTCAAGCCTATACAGCCCGTGCCTGCACACAAGTCATAAACCACGCAGTCGCCGAGTGTCTTTACCTTTTTTATTACACGCTCGACAAGCTCCTCTGTTTCGGGGCGTGGTATCAAAACACCCTCTCCGACATAAAACTCGCTTTCAAAAAAATCCCATTTACCGATTACATATTGCAGTGGCTCATTGTTTTTAACTCTCCAGAGCAAATCGGCAAACCTTTTCATTATTATTTCATCATCAAGGTGCATTTTATACTCGCTGTTTTTTATGCCTGCAAGGTGGCACACAAGACAAAGGGATTTAAACTCTGCCTCGTCAATTCCGTTACAGGAAAGAAAGTAAACACCGTAATTATATGCTTCTTTGAGCGTCATTTTATTTCGTCATCCTCCGGATTATCCGTAATAACCGCATTGATGGAGGCAATACCAACCTCTATTATTTCGTCATCGGGTTCTCTTGTTGTGAGCCTTTGCATCCAAAGGCCCGGTGCGCTGAGAATTCTAACAAGAATGTTATCGTGGCGTCCTGCATATTTTATAAATTCATAGCCGATGCCCATAACAAGTGGAATAAATGCAAGCTTTAAAAGCATCCACAAAACTCTTATCTGTGCTATTTCGGGAAAGATTTTTGACAAAGCCGTGCTGATTACAATGCTGAAAATAAGCATTACGAAGATAAATGATGTTCCGCATCTCGGATGAAAGCGCGAGCATTTTTTTACATTTTCAACCGTCAGGTCAAGTCCTGCCTCATAGCAGGCAATTGACTTATGCTCTGCTCCGTGATACATAAATGTTCTTTTAATATCCTTCATCTGACTGACAAGCGCAATATAAATTACAAAAATCGCTATTTTCATCACGCCCTCAATAGTTCCCTGCCAAGCAGTAAGAGCGCCGTTAAAAAGAGCGTTAAGCTTATTAAAAGCAAGTACAGGCAGATAAAAGAATATAACAAACGCAAGAGCAAAGCCGAGAACGGTGGCTATGCCCATTACAATATCCATAAGCTTATCTCCGAGCTTATCGGTAAGCCATTTTTCAAGCTTATTCATCTCGACATCGTCAAGATCCTCCATACCCGAAGCCTCTGCGCTATACATAAGCATTTTATAGCCGAGTATCATCGACTCGACAAAATTGACCATACCTCTTATAACAGGCAGTCCCAAGAATTTATATTTATCTCTGATATGCTTGACCTCGTGCTCCTTGACAACTATATCACCGTCACTTTTTCTGACAGCTGTTGCAACGCCCTTTGGTCCCTGCATCATAATTCCCTCAATAAGCGCCTGACCGCCGACAGAGGTTTTATGTACCTTTTTATCGTTCATATAATTCAGCCTTTCATTTCCATACCCTGCTCGATTTCAGCATCCGTCTGCTTTTCGGCAATATTTTGAAGCTGATTTTCACTCGGAGCAGCTTCAATCGGAAGATATATTGTTACAAGAGTGCCCTTGCCCTCTTTACTGTCAATTTCAAGCCTTCCGCCGTGAAGATTTACTATTTCGTTAGTTACGGCAAGTCCTATTCCCGAGCCCTTTACCGACACATTTGCTTTATAGAATTTGTCCTTAACATGAGGCAAATCCTCCTTACTGATACCACAGCCCTGGTCGGCGATTGCTATTTTAACAAAGTCCTTACCGTCGAGCTTTGCAAATTCCGCTTTAACAAATATCTTTGACGGTGCGCGTGAATACTTAAGTGCATTGTCAAGAATATTCATAAACACCTGCTTTAATCTGTTTGCGTCTGCGTTAGCTGCCGCCGGCACCTCGGGGATACTGTATTTTACCTCTATTCCCTCACGCATTGCTCTTTCTCGGAAGGTGAAAACGGTTTCATCAAGCTCGGCAAAAATATCTGTTTTTGCAAGGCGAAGATTCATTCTTCCGCTTTGAAGCCTTGAGAAATCGAGAAGCTCCTCAACAAAGCCCTCAAGTCTTCCCGCTTCCTTGACAATAACCTCAAGTCCCTTTCTTGTCAGCTCGTCAACAGAGTCATCTGCGCCGAGAGTCAGCGTTTCACCCCAGCCCTTAATTGATGTAAGCGGAGTTCTGAGCTCGTGCGATATTGTCGATATAAAATCGTTTTTCATTTTATCGGTGGTGGATATTTCCTCTGCCATTGAGTTAATAGAGTCGCAGAGATTACCTATCTCGTCGTTATATTTTTTTTCAATTCTTACCGAATAGTCGCCCTGAGATATTTTTTTGGTCGTTTCCTCGATTTCCTGAACAGGAATAATAATTGAGCGAATAAAAAACAGGTTTGAAAATAGAATTATTCCAAACACAAGAAGCAGGCAGAAAAACAAAATAAATATGATTGATCTTACCTGTGCGTCAACCTGCTCAAGCGAGGAAAGAACTCTAACCGCACCGACAGCGTCACCGCTTGAATTGGTGATTATTCGGCAAACTGCCATAACCTTTTCACCGCTGTCAAGCTTACCGATGAACCTTCCCTTTAAATTCTCGCTTGCAAGAGCGCTGTTAAAATCGGGCATATCCTGCTTTTCAATAGCAAATCCGCTTGACGATACAACAACCTCGCCCTCATTATCTATAATCCAGGTGGTTGTTTTTTCTTTATAGGTATAGCTGTCGATAAATTCCGCCGCCGACTGCTCAAGCGTAAGCCCTGCGTCGAGATTTGACGAAAAATAGCTTACCGCCGTAGTTGACACGCCGGAATTGAGTATGCTTTCAACATTTGAGTAATACTGATTTTTAATTGAAAAGGAAGCAACAACAAAGACGAGAATAAAAAATACTGTAATAACACCGATAATGTTTATAAGCCATCTCAGTGTTATGCCCTCTGCCTTTGGCAGATTTATTTTTTTCTTGAGTAATTCCTTCATTATTCTGCGTCCTGTCTGTTTTATGTATTACTGATTATCGGTTATCCATTTATATCCAAGTCCCCAAATTGTTACAAGCCTTGACGGACTTGACGGATTATCCTCTATTTTCATTCTGAGTCTTCTGATATTAACATCTACTATCTTTTCGTCGCCGAAGTAGTTTGCACCCCATACCTGCTTGAGAATATCAGTTCTTGAAAGGGCTGCATTCGGATTTTTAAAGAAATACTCGATAATCTGAAATTCAACCTGAGTAAGCTCAATAAGCTGCGAATTTTTTGAAAGAGTTCTGTTTCTGAGATTAAGCTCAAACTCATCAAGAACAATGCTGTCGCCCGTTGTATCGTTTTTGCGAAAGCCTCTTGTCATTTCGACTCTGCGGTA
>CAYRBT010000017.1:0-21640 GCA_964422655.1 uncultured Bacteroides sp.
CAGGGACTCGAACCCCGGACCGACCGGTTATGAGCCGGTTGCTCTAACCAACTGAGCTAATGGCCCTCATCAAAAAGGCTCAATGTTGAGTCTTTCTCAATGACTTTGATATAATACCACCAAAACGGCTTAATGTCAATACTTTTATTTAACAAACATTACCGATGCGGCAATTAAATACTGACCTGCATAATAAAGAAAATGATTGATAAACAAATGTATTTTTTTATCCTTGCCTCGACCGAAAAAGGTATTTGACAAAACCGCGTCGGAAAGCAGGAACAGCACCGCTCCTATTGCCATAATTACATAGCTCTTTTGGAAATGAGTATAGATTGCCGCAAAGATAGAAACGAGCATCGTCATAGCAAGAAAGCCTACATAAACAGCGACAATTCGTCTATACGCGCCATAATGCACCTTCATAAGATTTGCACTTTTTACGGTGAGAATTCCGATAAGTCCGGAGATAGCTGCGGATAATAAAAACCACAAAATGTTCATTTTTATCGAATATGACACAGCGCTTATATAAAAGATATGCCCAACAAGAAAGAATATAAATCCGCCCTTTAGATAGACCTTTTCCTCAGCCTTATATATTCCCTTTAAATCAAGCAGTATATCACCCACAAGACCTACCGCACCGCCCATAATAATAAGCGAGCCATAGGTATATGCAGAGCTGTTATGTATCAGCGCAAAAACTGCCGTAAGAAGATAGCAAAGGCTTGATACCGATTTAAACAAAAGATTTTTTACACTAAAGCCAAGACGACGCTGATAACAAAAGACAAGTGAAACAATAACACCGACTGCCAAAACAATATAATAGAACATACTATACTCCCTCTTTCTGTGCAAGAAGCTTAAACTGCTTTTGCTTTTTTAAGTATATCACAACTAACGGTATGTCTGCAAGCAGCCAAGCAACAGGACCTGCATAGCAAATTGCATTAAAGCCGATAAGCGGTGTAAATATGAGTGCAACGGAAATTCTGCCGAGAAGCTCCCCTGCTCCCGCTATCATATTTGAATAAGTAAATCCAAGTCCCTGAAGCGTATTTCTTAACACGAACAAAACTGCAACAAGGCTGTAGCACTCAGCAATAGCGAGAATATATCTCTTTGCCGCAAACATTATATTCTCATTATATTCCGTCATAAATAAGGATACAACAGACGGACCTATCAAAATCAAAATTATACTGCAAATAAGCGAAACAAGAATATCAAGCAAAAATATTTTTCTTACGCTTTTAATTATCCTTTTATAATTTCCTGCGCCGTAATTTTGAGATACAAAGGTCATTGTGCCTACTCCGAGTCCGGACATAGGTATATTTGTGATCTGTTCTACCCTGCCTGCTGCCGTAAAGCCTGCGATTACCTGCGAGCCAAAGCCGTTAACCGCAGTCTGCAAAATCATTGAGCCGATAGAGGTTATTGTGAATTGCAGAGAAATGGGTATGCCCATCTTTATCTGCGAGAGTGAAGCTTTTAAATCAAGGTGCAAATCATTTTTAGTTATATTATATTCAACATTATGCCTCATAACGCTTATGCAGGATAATATTGCCGCAGTAAGCTGTGAAATCATTGTTGCAACGGCAGCACCGACTACTCCCCACTTAAACCAGCCTACAAACATAAGGTCAAGTACGAGATTAACAATTACGCTTACTATCAAGAAATAAAGCGGTTTTTTACTGTCGCCGACTGCCCTTGAAAGTGCATTGAAATTATTAAGCGACATCTGTATCGGTACCGCACAGTACAAAACATTTACATACTGAGCCGACATACCAATGATATCATCAGGTGTATCAATAAGTCTTAGCAAGGGCGTTGAAATAAAGTGTGCAACAATTGCGATAACTATACCGATAAGAAAAGAGAGAATTATACTGTTTCCGGCATATTTATTCATTTTATCGCGTCTGCCTGCACCAAAGCTTTGAGCAACCGAAATGGTAAATCCAGAGGTAAGTCCAAGCGAAGCACCTATTATGAATCCGCCGATTGAACTGACATTTCCGACAGCGGCTAAAGCATCTGTACCGACAAATCTGCCGACTATTATGTTGTCAACAAGACTATAATTATATTGAAGCATAGAGCTTCCCATAATCGGGAGTGCAAACATAATTATGCTTTTTATCGGATTGCCTGTTAGAAGATTATTTTTCACTTAGATTTCCTCTGATTATTATATTAAAATATTTCTTTAGTAAACATACCACTAAATAACAAATATGTCAATGATAAACGCATCCAGTTGATCATATAATTTATCGGTGATGAATATGTTTTCTGCAATATTATCTATTTTAAGTGCAAATTTTTTATATTTCATTCTGCACATCAGCAACTCATCAAGCTTTCCTAAGCCTTTACCTCCTAAGGAGGAGGCTAAGATGCTTGAAAAAATGTATGCAGGTGACAAAAATGCCCGTGCTGTTTTGATTGAAAGAAATCTGCGTCTTGTAAGCCACATTGTAAAAAAGTATTATTCCAAAACCAATGATACCGATGATTTAATCAGTATCGGAACGATTGGGCTAATCAAAGCAATTGACTCATACAATGCCGAAAAAGGAACAAAGCTTGCCACATACGCTTCAAGGTGTATTGAAAATGAAATTTTGATGTTCTTCCGTTCAGGCAAAAAGCTTGCAAATGATGTTTACCTGAGCGATGCACTTGAGGTTGACAAGGACGGTAATCCGCTCACCATTGAAGATACAATCAGCTCGCCTGAGGATTTAGCCGAAAATCTTGAAACAAAAATTCGCTGGGAAAAGGTTTCAAAAATCATATCCGAAATGGAGGATGAACGGGAAAAGGAAATTATCATACTCAGGTATGGGCTAAACAACAAAAAGCCTCTGACACAACAGGAGGTTGCACAAAGGCTCAATATCAGCAGAAGCTATGTATCAAGGATTGAAAAAAAGGTTTTAAACGATATAAAAAAGAAGGTTGAATAAACAATGCTAATAAATCCGACACGATTTTTAGTGCCGGATTTTTATTTAACTATTATTCTTTTTTAGGTCGGAAAGCTGTTTTTTGAGGGTGCTGTTTTCCTCCTCAATTGCCTCGAGGACGGCGATATTTTGTTTAAGCTCACGGCTGACAGATTTGAGCTGAAAATCAAGATTTGAATTGATTATTTCAAGGCGCTGACATTCAAAATTTGCGTCCTCAAGTGCAGCCATAAGCTTTGATATTTCGTCCTTTAATCTTTTGATATCCCTATTTTTTTCCATAAACACTCTTTCTTAATATACAGAGAAAAAGAGGCTGTAAAAACAACCTCTTTTAAAGCTTAGTTATCAATATCTACATCCTTCTCGAAGTAGCGTGAGCCAAGCCAATTAACCTTAAGCTCATACGCCTTTTCAATCTTAGATGTGTTATCGTCATTATCAGAGGATGCAAATTCCTGCTGAGCAGTATATTCCCATGCCTTCAAATCGCCATAGCCAACAAAATACATAATATGGAAGCCGTAGTCAGATCTTACGATTGCTGTGTCCCCTGCTTTTCTGCCCTTTTCAAAGCACCAGGTTGAGAAGGAGTTAACCATCTGACCGGGAACAACATTTTCATAAAGACCGCCGTTATCGGCTGAGCCTGTATCTTCTGTATTCTCCTCGGCAAGCTTTGCAAATCTGTCCTCTGTCTTTTCGCCCTTCTTCCACTGAGAAAGGATTGATGAAGCCTTTGTAAATGCATCTGACCACTGCTTTTCGGTAGCGTCCTTAGCATTTGTATCTTCGTCCTCGGTTTCGGGAGCGATAAGGATATGGCGTACATTTACAGTCTTTCTGTCCTTAATTGATGCAGGAGAAAGCACATAAACAACAGTTGTGCTCTGCTGATAAATATCGCCTGCTTTTCTGTCCTTGCTAAAGAGCCAGTCAAGACCTGAATAAGTCATTTCCTCGTCGTCGCTGTGCTCCTCGCCCTCCTCGTGATTGTGAGCGTCAGCCTGTGCGATTGCATAGCCTTTATTTTGAAGATTTGATTTTGTTGCACCGTATTCTGTTGAGTATCCGTCCTCTGCATATGCCTTTTTGTCAAAATCAGAGGAAGCGTACTTTGTGCAAAGGTCTGAGAAATTAGAGCCGTCGGCCTTAAGAGCCTTTTTGAATGCCTTTGCATCATCCTCGTTCGAGCATTCAAAAATTCTGATATCTACTGAGGTAAGCTCGTCCTTATGCTCTTTTTTATACTCGTCATATTTATCCTGAGAATACTCGGTATTTGAAGCCTCTTCCTGAAGCTGAGTCTTATAATTATCTGCAATGTAGCTTCTTCTTGCCTCTGTCTTGAATACAGATTCGGTTACGCCCTTACCCATTGCCTTAACAAGATAACCGCTGAGTGTATAGCCGTAGCCCTCTGCTGTATCTCTGTATTCCTTAATTGTATCCTTAAGCTCGGTTTCCTGCTCCTCGGTAATATCAGGCTCCTCACCGCCGTTAGCGGCAACAGCCTCAAGATAATAGGTGTAGGTATCCTCGATAGACTCAAGCACCTCATCCTGAATGTACTTAGCCCATGTAACCTCGTTGCCGTCATCGTCCTTTGTGGTCTGCTTTGAAAAGCTCTTATCAAAGTCAACATCCAAATTATACTCAGCAAGGTCAAGTCCGTACTGGCTGTATGATTCCTGACTTGATCTGAGGTTATTATAGGTCATTGCAAAATAGTAGTTATAGGTTGAAACCTTAATCTTGGCCTTTTGCTCGCCGTTAGTTACGGTCATACCTGTAAAATACTGTGCAGGGATACCGAGAGAAGCAACAAATCCCTTGCGCACTGCACCTGTGCATACGTATGTAGCAAGAAGTGCAACTACCAAAACAACGCAGACAACGGATTTGATTATTCTTGCTGTTCTCGGTGCAACGCCGAATCTGTCGGTGCTTCCGACTGAAGAATAGGAATCCGAAAGCTTTTTAATCTTTTTATTGATTTTATCAAGCTCTTTTTCGTCGGTTATGCTTGCCTTTTGCTCCTTGAGAGCGTCAATCTGCTTTTTGAGCTCAGCTCTTTTAGCGTCATTCTTTTCTCTCTTTTTAGCAGTCTTAGCGGCCTGCTTTTCTGCTTTTTTTGCTGATTTGTCGCTGTCGGAATTAAGGCTTCCTCCTGTCAACAAATCGTCATCTAACTGTTTTTTTGCCATATTTTCATCCTACCTAAAATAATTAAATTATTTATTATATTAAATAATACAAAAGTATTTTACACTATTCACGCAGATATTACAAGTATTATTTTTTATTCTGCATCGGAAGCGCTATCGGCAGAGGTCTTGCTTTCGCTGATGGCTCTTTCAACAACGCTGTTTCTAACCTTAATGTCCGCTTTTTCAGTCATTTCTTCAAGCTTTTCATTTCTCATTGCAGTAATAATATCAGCCTTGTATTTGGGTGCATTATTTATAAAATACATAATGTGATAGCCATAATCGGACTTAACAACTCCCGTGTCACCGTATTTGCGTGACTTATCGGTTGACCATTCCTCAAAGGACGGAACCATTTCGCCGAGTGCTACGCCCTCATAAAGTCCGCCGAACATTTCGCTTGAGCTTGCCGAGGTTGAAGCAGTATCTGTGCTGTTTTCCTCTGCAAGTAAAGCAAAGGAATACTCAGTCTTCTCGCCCTTATTGTACTTTTCAAGAATTGAGTTAGCCTTTTTCTCAGCCTCTGCCCATTCCTCCTTGGTATACTCGGTCTGATCTGTATCCGATGAGTCGCTGTCCTTTGACTCAGGCGTAATTAGAATATGTCTTACCGTGTAGGTGTTATCCTCTGAAAGCTTTGCCATTTCAGTCTTTAGGATAATATAGATATAGCCTGAGGCTTCGTCGATATAATAATCGGCAGAGCCGACAGGTGTATCATCGCTGAACAGCCAGCTTGTTGTTTCCTCATCAAACGGTGTTGACGAGCCGGTAATATCTGCAACAGTATTTTCCTCGTAGTTTTTAACAGCCTCTTTAGTAGCCTCTTGCTTTGAGAGTGAATCGTCAGACTCCATAATCGACTTAATATCAGCGTCAATATATTCCTTATAAACCTCGGGAACGAGTGCGATAACTGCATCGGCGTCGGTCATTTTTTTCATATATTCCTGTGCTTTTTTCTCTGATTTGGCAAGAGTGTCCTCATCAGTGGTATCACACTCTATTGCAAGATAAGAAAAGCTGATATTTTTGAAATCATCCGAATGTGCATCATAGTATTTATCAATTTCCTCGTCGGTGAAGCTGCATTGTGTTGCATACATACCCTTATAATTTGCAGTTATATAATACTGCTCAAGCATAAGACGGATTGTATCCTCAGAGCAGTATTTTCCGAAATTAGCCTGAATATACTGATCAAGAGTAACCTCGGATTCGGATGCAGAAGACTTGAGCGACTCCATTTGCTCGTCAATAGTCTTTTTCTGTGTTGCAGTAAGCTTTACGCCTGCTTTAATTCCCGCATTGTAGTAGGTTGTGATATTTTCTATTTCCTCAAGTGCTTCGTTTTGGAAAAATTCGCTCCATGAAACTGTGTTTCCTTCATCATCAACAGTAAACTGTGTTGAATAATCCTTTGAGGTATCAAGGTCATAGTAGCCGTAGCTTGCATATGACTCATAATAGCTTACTATGCTTGAATAATAATAATTGAACATACCTATGCTGATTTTTGTATCATCAACCGTTGCGACAACAGAGCCCGGATTCATTAAATCCCCCTCCTTGCCGTTTGGTACGGTATAATATCTTACGCCCAAAACAGACAATACGGCAATACATACAGCAACAAAAAGAGCAACAGGGATAAATTTTAACGGCTCTTTGTTTATAACAATTTGATTAGCTTTGCCTTGCTTTTCGGCTTGCTCTGTTTCTTCCTCGTTTTTCTTTGAAGGAGAAGCGGTGTCATCCTCAAATGAAATCTCAAATTTGTCATTTTCAAGAACAAGGTCGTCGTCGATAGTAGGAGCCTTTGCCTCAAACTCCCAGTTATCGTTTGTTTCATACTTAACGCCATTCTTTTCCTCAAGAGTGGTGTCCTCTTGGTTTACGGCGTCATTTTCAGAGGGTGCGGTATTATCCTGCATATCCTCATTCAAAATATTTTCCAAATCTTTTTCGTCCATAATTTCACTCCTAAATACGATTTAGATACCAATTGATTATACAATAATATCGAGTTTATTGCAACAAAATAATGTAAACTTTCTATTAAACAAATTATTTTATTATTCTAAGAAACCAATATGAAAATTATAACACTTGAAAAAAAGTGTTAATTGTTGTATACTGTATAAACACATTAGAGGGATTATATTGCGTTTGTGCTCTTTCTGTTGCAAAATTCTTCAGCTTCTTTTGGCACAAACGCTTTGAGGTAAGAATATGAAAGAAAAAATAATGTACTATAAGGACAGATACCGTGAAAATCCCGGCTGGTATTGGCTTTTGGCAACGGTATTTCTTTTTCCAATTTTACCTGAGTATGTTAGTCCGTTTATACTTTTTGCAGGGTTTATTGTATTTAAAAGACAATGGACAAGAGAGGGTAAAAAGGCAAAGGTCGGAACACTCGGCAAAATGATGATGGCTTTTATGGGATTAGCCCTTGTCAGCACACTTTGGTCGGACACTAAATTTTCGACATTTGCAACCGCTATGCTTTGGTGGGGAATGTTTTTGATCGAGGTTATGATTTATAACCTTGCAAGAACAAGAAAGAGAATAGACAGAATACTGACTGCATTAACTGCGGCAGGCGCGCTAAACGGCATTGTCGCAATAATGCAGATATGTAGCTTCACTCTGTTTAGATATGGATACATAAAGAAATCGCAGGTGTTTACCACTCCGTTTTATAAGCCTCTTGACAAAGCGGTATACACTCTGCTTCCGTTTGACATTGACACAACGCTTTGGTGGGATTCAAGAGCAAGTGGATTTTTCTCTAATCCAAATCTTCTTGCAACCTTCCTGCTGATTGTTTATCCGATTTCAATATATCTGTTTTTAAACACTAACGGCAAAAAGCACAAGCTGATTTACTTTTTTGTCAATGTGCTTATCAGCGGAGGAATAAGCTCGACACTCACAAGAGCAGGCTGTGTAATTGCTATTTTAGGCTGGATTTTTATGTTTGCAGTGCTCATTAAACAGCATTGGAAGCCCCTGATTGAAATATTTGTACCGACAGTTTGCGTTATCATCCCCTCTTTGCTGACGAGATACGGCATTATATTCAAGGCACGCGGCGGCGGACTTGAGGCGAAAAAGTCCTCGGCGGCTCATATTCAAATCTGGAGCGGACTGATTGACTACATCCTATCCCACGCAAAAGCGTTCATCATTGGACTCGGCTTCGGAGTTGAAAAAACAGGACAGATACTTTTAAATGAATATAATCTCGACAAGCCACACGGTCACAACTTTGTGCTTGAGACCTGGATGGAGGTCGGAATTATTGGCATAATCATTCTTTTTGCAGTCATTGTATGTGCATTTGGCAAGCTGCTTGAAATCAATGCAAACAACGGCAAAAAGTTTACTCTTGTATTTTGTATTTTCACATCAACAATGATGTACCTGCTTTTTGGCTTGACGGACTATATTTTTAATTCTCCCAAGCAGATAATATTCCTGTTCATTTTCTTGGGACTTACTCAGGCAATGAGTGCCTGCTATGACAAAACGCTCATTCACGATACGGACAGTCTGATGGAGGTTGCAAAAATCGAGATTGACAACGCACTGCATCAAAAGCCGATAAAGCACAGAAAAAAGAAGAAAACCAAATAAAAAAATATTCACCGTGAAGATAATCTCCACGGTGATTTTTTTTGCTTTATTTTACAATTTGGCAGAAGCTCGCGGTTTTTCATCATAAATTCCTTAAAGTTAACGGAATTTGATACTGAACCTGTGACGCAAACCTCGGAGTCTTTTGTCAGCGGCTTTTACTCTTTGACTTTAATACCGGGCCCAAACATTTCAAACGACGGACAGCCTGTTACATCAATACCCTCATTAAAGCCGAGGTGCTTTAAATAATCATAGGTTATCTGCCCTCTTACTCCGACAGAATAAGTGTCAATAAAAAACAGCAGAGATATTTTACCTCTGCTGTAATAAATAAGTAATAGCCTAACACATATTAAGCTCCGCGAACCTCGGTGCAACGGTTGAGAAGCTCGTTCCATCTGCGGTCAACTTCCTTTTGAAACGCATCTATCATCCACTCATTTTCAGGCTTAAACATATGCTTAAATCTGCCCTGCTTAACAAGCCATTCCTCAATCGGAACATAGCTTTTCGGCTCGTAGTTAAGAATCCAAGTGCCGTCAACAACCTCAAACAACGGCCAATAGCGTGTTTCTACAGCAAGCTTGCAGATTTCCATAATATCGTATGTGTTATATCTCCAGCCTCTCGGACAAGGTGCCATAATGTTAAGAAAGGCGGCTCCCTTTTTGTAAATAGCCTTTTCCGACTTAATATAAAGGTCACGGAAATTTTGAACAAAGGTTGTCTGTGCAACATAAGGAACCTGATGCTCGGCAATAATTGCGGCAAGGTCCTTTCTGTACTGAGGCTTACCCGATGACTGTCTGCCGACGGGAGTTGTGGTTGTATCGGCAAACATAGGAGTTGCCGAGGAACGCTGAATACCCGTGTTCATATATGCGCCGTTATCGTAGCAAACATATACCATATCGTGTCCTCTTTCCATAGCACCGCTGAGGGACTGAAAGCCGATATCATATGTACCGCCGTCGCCGCCAAAGGTAATAAACTTGAATGTATCATCAAGCTTACCCTTTCTTTTAAGTGCGTTATATGCGCCCTCAACGCCCGACATTGTGGCACCTGCATTTTCAAAGGCGTTATGGATATAGCTGTCCTTGTATGCAGTATATGGATACATAAAGGTTGAAACCTCAAGACAGCCTGTTGCGTTACCTATAACAGCCTTGTCGCCGGGCTTAATAGCCTTGAGCACATTTCTTACTGCGATAGTACCGCCACAGCCTGCACACATTCTGTGACCGCCTGCAAGGCGCTCTTCTCTTGAAACATATTCTTTAAAATTATACATAAAAGCGCCCTCCTTATTCTCTTACACCCATATAGCGATAAGGCTCTGTAACCTCTCCCGCCTGAGTAATTTTTTCAAGCTCTTTATAAACATTTACCATATCGGAAACCTTCACATCTCTACCACCCAAGCCGTAAACATAGTTGACGGTAAGAGCATTAGACCTTGCTCTGTAAAGAGCTGTTGTAACCTCGCTTCCGATAGGTCCGCAGTTATCGTTATAGGACTCTGTTCTGTCCATCAAGGCAACTGCCTTTACACCCTTGAGTGACTCGGCAATTTCTTCTGCAGGGAAAGGACGGAAAAGTCGGATTTTGATAAGTCCTGCCTTAACACCCTGCTTTCTAAGCTTATCAACAGCATCCTTTGTTGTGCCTGCTGCCGAGCCGATAATAACAACGGCATAATCGGCATCGTCCATTTTATACTCTTCAAAAAGTCCGTATTCTCTGCCTGAGATTTTTGCATATTCCTTTGCAACATCAAGAGTTACCTGCTTAGCATTTTTAAGTGCCTCAGCCTGTGCTCTTTTAGCCTCAAAGTAATAGTTTGTAACGCTGTAAGGACCGACAGCCATAGGACATTCGGAATTTAAAAGATAATTTTCGGGATTGTACTCGCCGACAAAGCTCTTTACATCCTCATCCTCGTTGAGAACAATATTCTCAACAGCATGTGAGGTAATAAATCCGTCCTGACAAATCATAACCGGAAGCATAACATCCTTGTGCTCGGCAATTCTGTATGCCATACAAAGATTATCATAAACCTCTTGGTTATTCTCGGCATATATTTGAATCCAGCCTGCATCCCTCGCTCCCATTGAATCACTATGGTCACAGTTGATATTGATAGGACCGGAAAGTGCTCTGTTAACAAGAGTTAACACACAGGGAAGTCTGTTAGAGGCAGCGAGATAAAGCTCCTCCCACATAAGCGCCATACCTGCTGACGAGGTGGCAGTAACGCTTCTTGCACCTGCTGCCTGTGCACCGATTACAGCGGACATTGCTGAGTGCTCGGATTCAACAGGGATAAACTCACTGTCAACCTTTCCGTTTGCAACAAGCTTTGAAAAATACTGCGGTATTTCTGTTGAAGGAGTAATAGGAAACGCCGCCATAACATCGGGATTTATCTGGCGGAGAGCCTCGGCAACTGCTTCGTTACCGCTAAGTCTGTCTTTTCTTGCCATATTATTTTACCCCCTCCATTGTGATTGCACCGACATGACAGCTTTTAACACATATGCCGCAGCCCTTGCAATGGTCATAATCAAAGGGTCCGCGTTTGCCGTCAACTACGGGAATACAGCTGTCAGGGCATACAGGAACGCACATTAGGCAGTTAATACATTTTTCTTCATTTATTTCAGGCTTGGTAGATGTCCACTCGCCTGTTTTAAAATCAACAGAGGTGGCTTCGCCGTAAATCTGCATTCCCTCTGTTAAATCCTTCCAGCTACACTCAAGGTGGAGCTTATTAACATCAGATTTCATTTTTCTCCTCCTTATTTAACCTCATCGAAAGCCATTTTCAGAGCATTCATATTGCCCTCAATAACCTCAGGCTTTGACGAAAACTTGTGCTCAAAAGAGTTTTGCATTTCGCCTAAAAATGTTTCCTTATCCATAACCTCGGAAACCTTAACGATAGCGGCAAGCATAGGTGTATTGGGAAAATACTTTCCAAGACAAGCCTTTGATACCTTTTTTGCATCTATTGTATAAACTCTGCCCTTATAATCGGGAAGCTTTGCTTTAATCTGGTCAGGTGTTTTTGAGGTGTTGACAACGATTGCACCGCCGTCCTCGAGTCCCTCGGTAACATCAACTGTATCAATAAGTCCGGAATCAACAACCACAACAAAATCAGGCTCATAAATATTTGAGTGAACTCTGATTTGATTACTGCTTATTCGGTTATATGCAGTAATCGGCGCGCCCATTCTTTCGGGACCGTATTCGGGAAAGCCCTGAACATATTTACCTGTTTTAAACGCAACATCGGCTAAAAGAAGTGCAGCAGTTTTTGCGCCCTGTCCGCCTCTGCCGTGCCAACGGATTTCTACTGTGTTTGACATATGTATCCCTCTTTCACAATTATTACCATTAAACTATGCTATAAAAAAACGCCTCTCTGCCATAGGCAAAGAGGCGATAAAATACCGTGGTACCACTCTTTTTCGTTACACAAAATAACGCACTTTATGTACTGACATACACTATCCCGATAACGGAGGCAACCGTTCACACTTACTGCATTTTCGGTGTGACCGCTCAGAGAGGATAATTCATTTCTTTTTGTATTGGCTCGCACCGACCGCCAACTCTCTTAAACAAGTCCGAAATAAACCTTGTTCTCATCAACGCGTTGTTTATTTTGTAATATGATAATACTAATTATTTGATTTGTCAAGACAAAATTTGTCAGGATTTCTTAGTTTTTACAGAAACATAAGAGGTATAGGATGAATTTGTGTATCCGTTTTTGTAAGCCTTAACCTTATAGTAATACTTTTTATTTGCTTTAACGGTTTTATCCTTAAACTTTCCTGTATTACCCTTTACCGTTGCAATAAGCTTATAATCCGATTTTGCCTTAGTGCTTCTGTAAACATAATATCCGCTTGCACCCGAAGCCTTGCTCCAAGCAAGATTTACAGCCTTACTGCTTTTTGCCGTAACCTTAAGCTTTGACGGTGCAGGCGCTTTCTTTACCTCAACATATACGGTATCGCAGGCAACTATTCTTCCCTCGCTCACGGCAACAGCATAAATTCTTCCGCTTGAGGTTTTTGTATAGCTTTTTTTGTACTGTGTTGAGGAGGTGAGCCTTCCTCTGCTGTAATACGGAAGCGATGATGAATAATACACTTTACTGTTTGGAGCATTTGATGTAATACTTATCTGCTTACCGTTTGCAGAATTTTTGACATTTATATTAAGATTACTACCCTGCTCCTCATCACAAATACGGCTCAAATCAATCGGAACAACAATATCAATTGGGTCTTTATTTACCGTTTTATAAATCTCCGATGCAGATTCAAACAGGCAATACAGCTTACCGCCCTTGCAGTATGTTGGCTGAAGCATAGGCGGACAAGCAATAATATTGTCGAGTGTTCTTGCACCCGTTGCTTCGTCAAAGATGTATGTATAAAGATATGAGCAATAGGTTGCCTTGCTTTCATTTCTGCCGTATGAAACGGAAATGAAAAGGCGTGTTTGCTCCTTATAATTCGTAACTGTTATTCCCTGCGTATAGTTAGGAACATAGAATTTGTAGTTATAATAAAGTGTATATGTTTGATTTATGGCATCGTAAACAGGAGTGTAGCAATAAACAACGCTGTTATTCCCCGTACCGAATGATGAGAGAAAAACATATCCGTTATGATACGAAACACCTGATGCCGAGCCTATCGGGTTATTGCTGACAGACTGTGATACAGTATAATCTATTTTAACAAAGCTACCGCCGAAGCTGAGATATTTGTAAAAATCATCAAGAGAAATAACGGCAACACAGCGTCTTGACGCCTTTGTAATCAAAATCAGCTTATTGTTAATATCATATGCTATTCCGCCGACATGGTAGGAATCGGGCAAAATCAAGGTTTTAACAAGATTTTTATTATAATCAAGCACATATATTACCGATTTTGAGCTCTCGTCTGAATCATAAGCAGTAATAAGGGTAAAATGTCCTACACTGCATATTGCCTGAGGTACCATGGTCGAGGCTGTCGAAAAGCAGGAAAATTCATTATCATAGGATACTGTGCTGTTAAGTCCCGGTATTATAAAAGCACCGTCGGAAGCCTTGCCGCTAAACTCAACAAACCGTTCAAGTGATGTTGCATAATTAACCTTATCGGCAAAGGTCTGAGTTGTCAAAAGAGCCGCAGACGCACTAACATCCGTGCTTACAAGTATTATCACTGCCGAAAGAACGGCAATTATTTTTTTAGTAACATTTTTCATTACAAATCCTTCAAAAAACAAAAAAATATGCTCCTACAATTATAGGAGCATATTTTAATTTTGTCAAATGTGTTTTTGAATTTAGTACATTCCGCCACCCTGTGCAGCAGCCATAGCGGCAGCCTGTGCAGCGTCAGCCGCAGGATCTTTAATATCGGTAACGAGTGATTCTGTTGTAAGAACCATTGAAGCTACCGAAGAAGCGTTTTGAATTGCGCAACGGGTTACCTTTGCAGGATCAACAATACCCTCAGTGATCATATCGCAGTATTCGTTTGTTGCAAAGTTAAGACCATAGCCAACCTTGTTGGAATTCTTGATTTTGTCAACGATAACAGAGCCTTCAAGTCCTGAGTTAAGAGCTATCTGGCGAACAGGCTCCTCAAGTGCCTTGAGAACGATTGAAACACCTGTCTTGAAGTCTGCGTCATCAGTATCAAGAAGAGCCTCAACAGCAGGAATAGCATTGATAAGTGCAACACCGCCGCCTGCTACGATACCCTCCTCAACAGCCGCCTTTGTTGCTGCGAGAGCGTCCTCGATACGAAGCTTCTTTTCCTTCATTTCTGTTTCTGTTGCGGCACCTACCTTGATAACTGCAACACCGCCTGCCATTTTTGCAAGTCTTTCCTGAAGCTTTTCACGGTCGAAATCCGAGGTTGAAGCCTCAATAGCAGTCTTAATCTGGTTAACCCTGTTTTTGATTTCATCAGAGTTGCCTGCACCGTCAACGATAATTGTATTTTCCTTTGTAACCTTAACCTGACGAGCCTTACCGAGCATTGCCATTGTAGCATCCTTAAGCTCAAGACCGATATCGGATGTAACAACCTGACCGCCTGTAAGGATTGCGATATCCTGAAGCATATCCTTTCTTCTGTCGCCAAAGCCCGGTGCCTTTACGCAAACGCATGTGAAGGTGCCTCTGAGCTTGTTGAGAAGGATTGTCTGGAGAGCCTCGCCCTCAACATCCTCTGCAACGATGACAAGCTTCTGTCCGGACTTGAGTACCGACTCAAGAAGCGGAAGAATATCCTGTACCGAAGAAATCTTTTTATCTGTAATAAGAAGCATAGCATCGTCGATAACTGCTTCCATTTTATCTGTATCTGTTACCATATAAGGTGAAATGTAGCCTCTGTCAAACTGCATACCCTCAACTACCTCGCAGGTTGTTTCGGCAGTCTTTGACTCCTCAATAGTGATAACACCGTCTGATGAAACCTTTTCCATAGCGTCTGCGATAAGAGAGCCTACATACTCGTCAGCGGCAGAAACCGTTGCAACTCTTGCAATGTCATCCGAGCCCTTTACCTGCTGTGAATTTGCTTTTACAGCGTCAACAGCAGCGTCAACAGCAGCCTTAATTCCGTTTTTAACAACCATCGGATTTGCGCCTGCCGCAACATTCTTCATTCCCTCGCGAACAAGCGCCTGTGCAAGAAGTGTAGCGGTTGTTGTACCGTCACCGGCATCGTCGTTTGTCTTTGAAGATACCTCTTTAACAAGCTGTGCACCCATATTTTCAAACGGGTCATCAAGCTCGATTTCCTTTGCGATTGTAACACCGTCATTTGTAATGAGCGGTGAGCCGTATTTTTTGTCAAGAACTACATTTCTGCCCTTAGGACCTAATGTAATTTTTACTGTATTAGCAAGCTTATCAAGGCCTGCCTGAAGAGCCTTTCTCGCATCTTCGCCGTAAATTATATCCTTTGCCATAACAATTTCCCTCCAATAATTTTATGCAGTTGATTACTCAACTACTGCAAGAATATCCTTTACAGAAGTAATGGTGTATTCAACACCGTCAAGCTTTACCTCTGTTCCCGAATATTTGCTGATAATAACCTTGTCGCCAACCTTAACAGTCATCGGATTTTCCTCTGTACCTGTTCCGACAGCAACAACCTCGCTCATTTCAGGCTTTTCCTGAGCGGAGGCCGCAAGAATAAGTCCGCTCTTGGTTGTTTCCTCTGCCTCGAAGGACTTAAGCAAAACTCTGTCTGCAAGTGGTTTGATTGTCATAATAAGTCACCTCTGTTAGTATTTTGTAATGATTTAGCACTCTAACTCCTCGAGTGCTAATTACTATTTTAGCAATATTTTTCCATTTGTCAAGCATATTCATAAATTATTCAAAAAATATAGCCTTTCAATGCTATAATTGCACCGAAAGGCGTGATTATTTTGATTTATTTCTTTTCTATAAGGCAAACTGCGTGTGCGGAGATACCCTCCCTTGAGCCTGTAAAGCCCAAGCCCTCCTCAGTGGTTGCCTTGACTGACACGCAGTCAACATCAATGCCGCATACCCTTGCAATATTTTCTCTCATAGCATTGATATGAGGTGCCATTTTCGGAGCCTGTGCAAGAATTGTAGAGTCGATATTAACAATTATATATCCTCTTTCATTCACCTGTCTTACAACCTCCTCAAGAAGCTTCAGGCTGTCAGCACCCTTCCATTTGTCGTCTGTATCTGGAAAAAGATGTCCTATATCCCCCATTGCACACGCGCCGAGTATGGCATCGGAAATTGCGTGAAGGAGAACATCGGCATCGCTGTGGCCGAGAAGTCCGAGCTCACTTTCAATCTCAACACCGCCGATAATACACCTTCTTCCCTCAACAAGCCTGTGAACATCGTAGCCGTGACCTATTCTCATTTTTTCTCACCCCTTAATGAAAGTATGCTTTGAGCCATCGGAATATCCTCCGGCGTTGTAATTTTAATATTTGAGTATTCACCGATAACAACGCTTACCGTTTTGCCGTAATTTTCAACAAGACGGCAGTCATCGGTAAAATCCTTTCCCTGCTCCCTTGCAAGCTCTGACGCCTTTACATATGTATCAAATTTGAATATTTGAGGAGTTTGAATTGCAACAAGAGTTGACCTTTCGGGTGTATCAACTATTTCAAGCTTGCTGTTTATAACCTTTATAGTATCCTTAACAGGTACTCCGACTGCCGAAGCGTCTGTTTCATATGCTTTTTTGAGAGTGTCGCCAATTTCTTTTTCAGTAACAAGCGGTCTTGCGCCGTCGTGAATTACAAGATAATCACACTCGTCAATTGTTTCAAGCGCATTCATCATACTCTGCTGTCTTGTATCACCGCCAAAGCAGTATGAAAGCTCATATTTTGACAAAACCTTTTCAAAGGCATCAAGGTCACCTTCACGGCAAACAACTATTATTTCGCTGATATCTTTGATTTTTGAAAAGGTATCAACAGTTCTTTCGATAACCGTCCTGCCGTTTATTTCAAAAAGAAGCTTGCTTTTGTCAGCCTTCATTCTTGTACCGTTTCCTGCTGCTAATATCACTGCAATATTATTCATCGCTGAGTGCTTCAACCTCCTGTCTGGTCGGTGTTGCGTATTCTGTATTATATGTGTTATAGATTACAAATCCCGGCTTTGCACCGTTTGGCTTTTTTATATTTTTTACAAGCGTATAGTCTACGGCAACATTTGATGACTCTCTTGCCTTGCTGAAATAAGCCGCAATAACAGCACAGTCGTGAATTGCCGTATCTGTTATTTCCTTGCCCGAGGTTTCGCAGATAATATGACTGCCTGGGGTGTCCTGTGTATGAAACCAGGTGTCATAATTCTTTGCGGTTTTGAGCGTTAGCTTATCGTTCATCAAATTATTTCTGCCGACATAGACGGTAAAGCCGTCTCGGGTTTTAAAGCGCATAGGCTTGAGCGCCCTTGTATTTTTCTTTTTATCGGGAGAATTTTTTATATATCCCTGTGATGCAAGCTCCGTCTTTATCTCGGAAATTTCGCCGTCCGTCTGTGCGCGTGAAAGTGAGTCGATTACGGTATCAAGGTATTTTGCTTCGGCATTTGCCTCGTTGATAAAATCAATCAGCTTGCTTTCGGCGACCTGCTTTTTTCTGTATTCCTTATAATATTTCTGAGAATTCTGTGACGGAGTGAGAGTTACATCGGCAGGAATTCTCACAATATTATTGTTATCGTAATAGTTTTCCAAATCATAATACGGCGAACCCTTTTGGAGCCTATACTGATTTGAGGCAATCAAGTCGCCGTAAAGCTTATAGGTTTCCTTATCCTTACACGCATCAAGCTCCAATTCTCTGTTAAGAGCCTTCCTTACCGCTCTTTCCTGCAAGGTGGTAAGAGTTTTAAAAAGCTGAGAGCTTCTTGCTTTAATACGCATAAGGCGGACCTTTTCATAATAGAAGAAGTCAAGAAGCTGAGAAAAGGTATCAAAGTGCCTTATCTGTGCAACAGAGCCGTATTGTGTGATATTCATAAACGAATAATCCTTCGGCGAATCTGTAATAACAGCGCAGGGAGCAGGATTTTGAGCAGAGGCTTTTAGCTCGTCAACAGTAAGACCGTTTTCAAGCTCACGGCAAACTATGGGCGAAACACCCTTGAGCGTTTCCATAGCGCCCTTATAAATTCCTCTTGTGTCTGAATAAATCTTATTCTTTATTTCATTCAAGTCATCGGTAAAAATATTTAGCTTATCCTGAGGAGGCGGAGAAACATAGGTAACTCCCGGAAGAACCTCTCGGATATGTGATTTGCTCTCATCAATTCTTTTCATAGAATCTATGATTTTGTTATTTTTATCAACAAAAATTATGTTTGAATACTTTCCCATTATTTCAACAACAAGGGTGTAGCTTGTCTTGTCGCCAAGCTCATCGGTACCGCTGAAATTTATTTTAAGTATTCTTTCAAGATTATCCTGATAAAGTGAGGTTATCCACGCGCCTGTAAGCCTTTTTCTCAAAAGAAGGCAGAACATAGGCGGTTTTGCGGGATTTTCGGGAGGATAATCGGTAAAATGAATTCTCGCCGTATCTGCATTGCAGGAAAGCAGGAGCTTTCTACTTCCCTCTCTTGAGCGCAGGGTAATGACAATCTCATCCCTTGAGGGCTGATGTATTTTATCTACCCTACTGTCAATCGCGAAAGCCTCAATTTCATTTTTTAAGTGGTGTAAAAATATTCCGTCAAGTGCCATAATTATATTTCCAATACAGGATTTTCAACAGGTGCCTCAATAAATTCAACATCTGTAAAAATCTCTTCAAGCTTATTTTTCAGCATAAGAAACGGTTTGTTTTCCGTTTCAAAGTGACCTGCCGATATAACAGGGAAATCAGCCTCGCTTGCATCAAGCATTTCGTGATACTTTAAATCCCCTGTCAAAAAGCAGTCTGCATTAGCCATTGCCTGAGGTATGTACTCTGCGCAGGCACCTCCGCCCAAGGCAACGGTTTTTATCATCTTTTCGCTGTCCGTATATCTCAGTCCGTGGCAGTCAAGGCATTCTGCAACATAAACTGCAAAATCGTCGATGCTCATTTCGTTTTCAAGCTGAGCGGTAACAATAAAGGTTGTGTCAATATTCTTAACATTTTCAAGCCCTAAGATTGATGCAAGATTATAATTGATGCCGTCCTTTGCCCTGTCAAACGAGGTGTGGGCGCAAATAACGGCTATATCGGCATTTACAAACTCGTAAAGAGCACTGCCCTTTTTTATTTCCTTAACACCGCCGAAAATAACAGGGTGATGAGTTAAAAGCAAATCCGCACCAACGCTTCTTGCAAACTGTGCAGCTTTTTTTGACGCATCAAGACTGAGAACAACTCTTTTAACTTCCTTTCTGAAATCGCCCAAAAGAAAGCCCGAATTGTCCCACTCCTCCTGAGTGTCAAACGGCGCAAGCCTATCTATGTAATCATATATATTTTTGACTGTTGTCATAGCTTTTCCTCCACAGCTGAAATTACATCGGAATAATCCTTGCCTGATTTTTGCTTGTTTTTAAGAAAATTAAGCAGGTGCAAAAAATACTCTTTATCGGAAAAATCCTTGATATTGCCGAGGAAATAGTCACTGCGTTTTCTTTGCTTAAATTCATTCGTAAAAACAGCGTCAAATACTGAATAATGATGCTTTTTGTCACAAACGATAATATCATTTTGTATTTCAAAGCCGTTATCATAAAGGAATTTTCGTGCAAGCTCGGGGTGAGTCATCGGCTGGAGAATAATATGCTTATCCCGTATCCAGCTGTGCCTTGAAAGTATATCGGCAATAAGCTCACCGCCCATACCGGCGATTATTATTGTGTCGCACTCGCTTTTGTCAACGCTGTCAAGTCCGTTTGAAAGCCTTGTGACAATCTTGTCCTCAAGACATTCAGACCTAACAAGCTCCTTGCAGGAGTTAAGCGGTCCCTCGTTAATATCAAGCGCAATAGCACGCGGTGAAATTCCGTTTTTTACAAGGTAGACAGGAATATATCCGTGGTCTGTTCCGACATCGGCAACAACAGCACCCGATTTAACAAGTGCTGCTGTTGCTGAAAGTCTTTTTGATAAATTCTGCATATTATTCGCTTATTGAAGCGTTAAGCTTTTCAACAAGCTCGTCGGCGTCTGTGCCGTGAACAATGCAGGCATCTGCAATTGACTCTCCTCTTGAAGCAGGACAGCCGAGGCAGTGCATACCAATCTCTAAAAAGAGAGGTGCGGTATCAGGATATTTATCAAGTACATCACCGATAATTGTGTCTTTTGTAATTTCCATTTTTGTATCTCCTTTTATTTTCTTTTCATATGCAGTATAATTTGCACTATGATATTTATAACATAAATATTATATTATTGCAAGAACGATAAATTTATGTTATTATATTAACTCAAAGGAAGTGATGTAATTGGAAAACGAATACAACCCCGACCTTCAGTTTGACGCATTCACCGCAGGAATTGAAGAAGGCGGTCTCCGTTCAAGCTCATCAATTACAATCTTATCCTGTTATATTCTTGCCAATTGCAAAGAAAAAATAACAGCAAAAAATATAGTTGACGCTCTTGTTGAGGGTAAAATTGCAAATTATTTTGAAATAACAAATGCAGTTTCAAAAATGATAAAAAAGGGCTTTATCATTGAGGACAGCGACGGATTTCTCAGTATTTCGGACAAGTGCAGGTTTTCCGTTGAGCTTGTTGAAAACGATTTGCCTATTACGATAAGAGAAAAAAGCGTTGAGCTTGTAAGAAAAATTGTTAAAAATGAAATATACAGAAAGGAAAACAAGGCTGAAATCGAAAGAGTCGGCAATCAGTTTAAGATTACACTTCATGTAAGCGACAAAAACAGCGACTTTATGGTGCTTTCTCTTTTTGTTCCGAGCGAGGCTCAGGCTGAGGTTATTAAGGAAAAATTTCAACAGCATCCAGACAAGGTTTATGAAAATTTAATGAATTCAATTTTTGAGTAAAAATCCGCCGGTTAAGTGATCGGCGGATTTTTACTTATACTTTTTAAAATTATTTTTCCTGTTATATTTCTGTTTTCATCGCATACATCCCAAATTTCCGACATTACAGTCCTCCTTACTCTTTTGTAACAATCGCAAAATCAAAATACTGCTCCTGAAAGATAACCTTAGGATGAATAATAGATTTTGACATAACACACCTCAAATAAAAAACTCCGTACAA
>CAYRBT010000018.1:0-19949 GCA_964422655.1 uncultured Bacteroides sp.
TTAACGAAGAGTAAGGGCAACATCTGCCACGCTAAACCGTGGTTCGGATTATTACCGTTACCCTAAGTAATTAGAATTTTAATCAATAAACTTGAGGTGTTACAAATGAAAAAGTTACTTTCAGTTTTTATCGCAGCCATTATGGCAGTATCAATGTGTGCTATTTCGGCAATCCCTGCAATCGCAGCTACCGTTAACAGCCCTGTTGCTCCTACTCTTAAGGGTGATTCGGTTACAACAACCGTTAACGGCGAAAATTCACAGGATATTATCTACAAGCCAAGCGGCACAAACACAAACGAAATCACCTTTACCTATGACGGCGAAGGCACACTTACAGGTTGGGAGCACAACCTTGGCGCTCTCGGTCTTGTTTCCGGCACAGACTATACATCGACTGTTGCCAACGACACATTGACTATAACCTTTATCACAAACAAGGCTATTGACGCCTGGAATGCAGGCACAGTTGTTGTAAATGCTTTAGTTGATTTTGAAGATGATGTAACAGCAGAGGATGTTGACGATACCACAAAGAAGAACACATCCTCAAAGTCACCGAGCACCGGTGTTTCATCAGCAGCACTTGCAGGCACAGTTGCACTTGCATGCGCAGGCATTGCAGTTCTTGCAGCAGCAAAGAAAAAGGACGAAGAATAATTGATTGACTTTAAGGCCTGTTTGCCTATGGTAAACAGGTCTTTTTAAATGCTTGGTGATTATCTTGGAAGAAAAGAAAAACAATAAAAAAAAGTATTCTGTTTTACTGCTTATCTTCATTATCGTATTTGTTGCGGTTTTCTGCACGGTTATAACAGTAATAAATATCTACAACAGGCATAATGCCACACCCGATAACGAAAGCACCGTAACCACCGTGCAAACAACTGAAAATGCACTTGTCGAAAACCCGATTGATTTTGACGCTTTGCAAAAGCAGAATGACGAGATTTATGCTTGGATAAAAATTGACTCAACAGAGGTTGACTACCCTATTGTTCAAAACAAGCACGATGACAATTTTTATTTAAGGCATAAGGCTGAGGATAAATCGTGGTCCGCAAGCGGAGCAATATATACGGAGCTTGCAAACTCAAAGGATTTTCACGACAAAATCACCGTAATATACGGTCATAACGGCTACGGTAAGTCTATGTTTACAACGCTTCATTACTTTGAAAAGGAAGAATTTTTTAACAATCATCCGTATTTTTACATCTATCTTCCTAACAGAAGGCTGACCTACCAGATAATTTCGGCATTCAAATATGATGACAGGCACCTGCTTAACTCAATTGATATTGCAGACGCGGCTCAGCTTGAAAATTTCCAAAGCACCGTTCAAAGCCCCACATCATCATTAAAAAATGTTCGCACTCAGCTTGATACACAGATAGACCTTTCAAGCAAGCTTGTTGTGCTTTCAACCTGCATTACAAACCAAAAAAGCAGCAGATATTTAGTATGCGGAGTATTAGTAAAAGATGAAAAGACCAATTGACCCTAATTTAGAAAATTTAATAGACGACTCTATTTTTTCTGCCGATAACAAGCAGGAAAATACAGCCGAAAAGGAAAAGGACGGGCTGACTCTCACAGGTGATGACGCAAGCGCAGTAAAAAGCACAAATGATAATGCACCTATGAAACTTGAAACGGTTGATAAATCCACTCAGCACCATCATCACCACCATCATCACCATCATTCGTCATCAGGCTCGTCGGGCAGTCACTCGCACAGTCACAGTTCTTCATCACAAAGCAAAAAGAAGAAAAAAATGTCTGTTGCGGCAAAAATAGCCCTGATAATATTTTTGATAATACTTATTGTAATTTTTGCCGCTGTGTTCACCTTGATTTATCTTGAGTCACAGGGAAAGAACGATTTAAAGGATGTTTCACAGGCGCCCGCTCCATACGAGGAGGTTATTGAATATAACGGCGAAACCTATGTATATAACGAGGATATAATCGCAATCGCCTTTATCGGAGTTGACAAGCGCGACCTCGGGCTTGAAAACGGTGTAATCGGCACGGCAGGACAGGCGGATACCGACATCGTTATGACGGTTGACACCGCAACGGGCAGAGCAAAGGCTATTGCTGTACCGAGAGATACTATGGTCGATGTTGACCTTTATTCCGAAAGCGGTATTTTCCTCAGAAGTGAAAATATGCAGCTTTGCCTGAGCTATGCCTACGGCAACGGAACCGATACCTCGGCAACAAATGTTACAACCTCGCTCAGCCGAATACTATACAATGTTCCTATCAACAAGTATTTTGTGCTTGACCTTAACGGAATTGAGCCGATTAACGATTCTATAGGCGGAGTAACACTCACCTCGCTTTACGATTTGCCGAATTACAGCATAAAAAAGGGTGATACAATTCATCTTGAGGGCGACTTAACAGAGGCTTATGTAAGAACAAGAAATATGGACACGGTTGACGCTTCGCTTAACAGAACAGCGCGTCAGGTGCAGTATATCAAAGCATTTACGGCACAGCTTGTTCCGTCGGTTATGCAGGATTTCAGCGTTGTAAATAAGCTTTACTCAACCGCCTCAAAATACAGCACAACAAACATTTCTCTTTCAAATGTAACCTATCTTGCATCGTTTCTTGTATCAAAGGGTGTTACTGAGTTTGAAACCGTAACACTTGAGGGTGAAATGAAGGAAAGCGATAAAATCGACTACAAGGATTATGTGTATGCAGAATTCTATCCTGACAGCGACAGGCTTATGGAGGTTGTGCTTGACACATTTTATAAAAAACAAACAAAATGATATAAGGAGAGTATCAGTATGAATATTGAAACCAAAAAAATGCTTTCCTCTTATGCCGTAAAAATCAGAATGGGCATAATTGAAAGCACCTACGGCGCAAAAGCAGGACATCCCGGCGGAAGCCTGTCTGCTGCCGACCTCTTTGCTTATCTCTATTTTCACGAGATGAAGCTTGATGCAAAAAATCCGAAAGCACCAGACCGCGACAGATTTGTTCTTTCAAAGGGACATTGTGCTCCCGGTCTTTACAGCGCGCTTGCATACAAGGGATATTTTCCTGTTGAGGATTTGCCGACACTCCGTCACATTGATTCATACCTGCAGGGACATCCTAATATGAACACCGTTCCCGGTATTGATATGTCAACAGGCTCACTCGGTCAGGGCATCAGCACAGCCTGCGGTATGGCTAAGGGTGCAAAATATCTCGGTCAAGACGATATCAGAGTTTACACTCTGCTCGGCGACGGAGAAATTGAAGAGGGTCAGGTTTGGGAGGCAATGATGTTTGCTTCACACTACAAGCTTGACAATCTTTGCGTAATAATTGATTTCAACGGACTTCAGATTGACGGTGCGTGCGAGGATGTTATGAACGCTCAGCCGATTGACGAAAAGCTCAAGGCATTCGGATTTGAGGTTGCAACCGTTGACGGTCATAATTTTGACGAGCTTGAAGAAGCCTTTGAAAAATTCCATAACACAACAGGCAAGCCTTTTGGCATCATAATGAACACCGTTAAGGGCAAGGGCGTTTCGTTTATGGAAAACAAGGTAGATTGGCACGGCAAGGCTCCTAACGAGGAAGAATACAACACGGCAATGGCTGAGCTTAAAGCACAGCTTGCAGAGCTTGAGGAGGCGTAATTATGGCAGAGATTAAAAAGATTGCTACCCGCGAAAGCTATGGTAATGCGTTAAAGGAATTAGCCGCTGAGGGCGCAGACAAGCTTGTTGTTCTTGACGCCGATTTGTCGGCTGCAACTAAAACAGGCATTTTCAAAAAGGCATATCCCGACCGCCATATCAACTGCGGTATTGCAGAGGCAAATATGATTTGCGTTGCTGCAGGTATGAGCACAATGGGGCTTGTTCCGTTTGCTTCAAGCTTTGCCATGTTTGCCGCAGGCAGAGCCTTTGAGCAGGTTAGAAATACTATCGGCTATCCCCACCTCAATGTTAAAATCGGTGCTACCCACGCAGGCATTTCCGTGGGCGAGGACGGTGCTTCACATCAGTGCTGTGAGGACTTTGCTCTTATGCGTGCTATTCCGGGTATGGTTGTTATCTGCCCTGCCGACGATGTAGAGGCAAAGCAGGCGGTTAAGGCTGCTTATAATTACGAGGGACCCGTTTATCTCAGATTCGGCAGACTTGCCGTTCCTGTATTTCATAACGATGACTATAAGTTTGAAATCGGCAAGGGCGAGGTTGTCAGCGAGGGTAATGATGTTACCATTATCGCTAACGGTCTTATGGTTAACGAGGCTATCGAGGCAGGCAAGGCTCTTGCAGAAAAGGGTATCAGCGCCGAAATTATCAATATGGCTACAATCAAGCCTCTTGACGAGGAGCTTGTTCTTGCTTCGGCAAAGAAAACAGGCAAGGTTGTAACAGTTGAGGAGCACAATATAATCGGCGGTCTTGGTGAGGCTGTTTGCTCACTTCTTGGCGAAAAGCTTCCGACTCCCGTTAAGAGAATAGGCGTTAATGACGAGTTCGGTCACAGCGGTCCTGCCGTTGACCTTCTTAAGCAGTTTGGTCTGTCGGCAGAAAACATTGCAAGGGTGACAGAGGATTTTATCAAATAAATTTTGATTTTCAACAAAAAAATCCGACGGATATAACTCCGTCGGATTTTTGCATTTTATTAAACACTAATCGTCAATTTCCTTTGCGTCAACATTTATTTCACCCGTCATATCCTCAATAGCATTTTGAACAGCGGTAAAGGTTTTTTTCACCTGAATATAAGCAAGCAAATCGGCTACGGCATAGCCAATAAGACCTATACCCAAAATTCTGACAAGCACCATCATGCTGTTAAAGGGATTTACAACAATAAGAAGTCCGAGCACGGCTGTGATAAGCGAAATCACAAATGACACTATCCATCCCCTTTTAAACACTGTCCTTGCGCGTATTGAGGTAAACAAATCCACAACGGCGCTGACAAGAATAAAAAGACCGAAAAGAAATAACACGGCTGAAATAATGCTTTGGTATTTTACACAAATGACAATGCCCGCAATCACGGACAGCGTGCCGAGAATTTGAAGCAGAAAAATTTTGCTTTTTGCAAAATATGAAGCCCAAGCACCTATGCCAAGCAAAATTAACAACGCACCGCATAGGATACTGATAAATTTAACCGTTTCTTCAGGTCTAATGAGAAGCACTATGCCCGTAACAGCCGAAAACACCACGGTTATAATTGACAAATTTTTAAACCTTAAAAATAATTCCTTCATAATACACCTACTTAATATATCTTATATCGTTTCCGAGTAAAATAAGCGGTCTGTATTCTCCCGTAATTCTTGATGTGATTCGCTGGTCATACTTTTCCTCAAGCTCGTCAAAGGTAAAGTTTGTAGAAATGATTGTCGGAAGCTTTGCACAAAGTCGGGAATTTATAATGTTATACAGACAGGCAACGGTGTAAGCGCTTTTAAACTCTGTTCCCAAATCGTCAATAATCAGCAAATCGCAGTTTTGCACAGCTCTTTCGTAATATCTTATATTGTCGCTCCTGCCGAAATTTTCATTTTGCAAATCATTGAGAATATTCTGAGCGGTGCCGTAAATCACGCTGTATCCCTTGTTGATAACAACATTTGCTATTGCAAGAGAAAGATGCGTCTTGCCGAGTCCCGTTGAGCCCATAAACATAAGATTTGCCGAACCGCGCGAAAAATTCACGGCGTATTTGTGACAGCTGTTTTTAATTTTTTCTGCCTTGAGTCTTGGAGATACGGCGTTATCCATCGGCTCCTCAGGATAATAATTCACATTAAAGCTTTCAAAGGTGCACTCGTCAATCGGAGCGATTTTTTCAAGGCGCTGTCTTTCAATATCCTTTAAAAGCTCGTTGTGGCACTTGCATCGTCTGTTTTTAATAAACCCGGTGTCCTTGCAGGCGGGACAGGTGTATTTCACCTCAAGCGCGTCCTCGTCGTAGCCGTTTTTTTTGAGAATTTGCTTTTTAAGCTCCTGAAGCTTCAGGCTTTCCTGCATAAGCGACTCAATATCAGCCTGCTTGTCCTGACTGTAAAGAAAAACCTTTGATATGTTGAGCCCGATTTGTGAAAGCTTTCTCTGCACCGCCTCAAGCTCGGGTATTTTTTCGCTTATTTCTTCAAGCCTCTCCTGAGCGTCAAGAAAGGCATTTTCTTTTCTTCTTTCAAGTATTTCGGTCGCTTTTGAATATACCTCTTGTGAGTATGACATTTCTTCACCCCTTAAATATCCGTGTTGTTCATAGCGTCACGCTTAATTTTTTCCAAATCATAGGAGGGCTTGCTTTGAAGTCTGCCGTCCTTCTTCTCTGCCTTTTTCTTTTCAAACTCCTCCTGCATTTGAGCAACCTGAGCAGGAGATGTCACACCGTTTTTCTTCCACTTTTTAAGTATTGTATCCATATACTTGAGCTTTGGCTCGGATATGTTTTCCTTCATAATATCGCAGGCAAGAGTTATCATAGTGATGTCAAAATCGGCAAACCACTCGTTAACCATTTCTCTTTGCTTAACTGTCGGACGGCGGTGCTTGATTCCTGTAACGGCAACAACCTCGTTCCACAGCCTGTCGCTTTTTTCAATAGCCTTCAGCTTTTCCTCGGCGTCGGAGATTGTTTTTATCCCCTCCTCAGACCAGTCGCGTGCCATTGAATTGATATATGCAATACTGATAGCCTGTCCCTTTTGCTTTTGAGCACGGTAGAATTCAAGTATCATCAAAACAACCTCAACCGCAAGGCCGTAGTAGTTTACCATATTTATCATCATTTCCTGCTCGGCGTGGCTTATCGTTCTGCCCAAAACAGTCTGTGACTCTGTAAGAAGAAATCTGATTTTCTCGTCCTCGCGCATAATTGAAACAACATCCTTTGGCGAAAGACGCGGAGGCGGCAAAACCTCTTTTTTGGTAATGGGAGCATCATTTTTTTGAGCTTTTGCAGCTTCTTTAACGGGAATTACCTCAACTGCCCTTCCGTCTGCGCTGAGAATTCCCTCATCAACCCAAAATTCAAGCAAATCGTCAATATCCGACGCAGTTTGACCGAGTGCCTTTGCTATATCGCAGGACGAGGACTGACCGCCGTTTCTTAAAACAAAAAGCAACGCCTTGAGCTGATATTCACTTGCCATTTTAAGATATTTGTCTGCAATCTCATTCGGAACATTAAAAATTCCGTTGCTCCAGACATTTCCAAACGGTAAAATCCTGTATTCCATCAGTATACTCCTCTAACATTTTCTGTGTATTTTTAATTCTATCAAAAAAATACTCATATGTAAACAAATAAATTATTACAATTTTATCAAAAGGGCTTGACAAATAAATTCTCATTATATATAATTACTCTTGCATTTGCGGATGTAGCTCACCCGGTAGAGCGCAACCTTGCCAAGGTTGAGGTAGCGAGTTCGAGCCTCGTCATCCGCTCCATTCAAAGCCTCATCATTTGATGAGGTTTTTATTCTTGAAGCAGATGTTAAAGGAGAATTCATATGCACGGTGATATTGAAAAAATCCTTGTGACCGAGGAGGAGCTCAAGGAAATAGTACAAAAGCTCGGCAGGCAGATTACCGAGGATTACAAGGGCAAAAAGCTTCTTATTGTCGGTGTGCTTAAAGGCTCAATCTATTTTTTGACCGATTTGTCAAGATATATTGATTTGCCGTGCAATATTGATTTCATTCAGGCTTCAAGCTACGGAGGAAGCACCGTTTCAAGCGGAACAATAAAAATTATCAAGGATATCAGCGAGGATTTAACAGGCTTTGATGTTCTTCTTGTTGAGGATATTCTTGACACGGGCAGAACACTCAAGCACATTTACGATATGCTTTCAAAAAGAAATCCGTCATCAATTGCGGTGGTTACTCTTTTGGACAAGCCCGAAAGACGAGAGGTTGATATAACCGCTGATTATATCGGGGTTGATATTCCGAACGCCTTTGCCGTCGGCTACGGTCTTGACTACAATCAATTTTACAGAAACCTGCCTTATATCGGCGTGCTCAAAAAGAGTATTTACGAAAAAGTTGACTGACTGCTTTTGCAGTGATATAATTATAAAAATTCAATAATAAACAATTAACGGTTTTTCCCGAGTGTTCGGGAAAATTAAAAGGGAATCGGGTGAGAATCCCGAGCAACCGCCATTACCGTATCAGATGAAACGCAGACATTATGCCATTGGGAAACCGAGAAGGCGTCTGCCGTGCAACAGCTTGTTGCTATATCTCAAGTCGGGATACCTGCCGTGCAATAAAATTTCAGCTTTTGGGCAAGTGGGAAGGCAAAGGAATTTAGGTACGTACTATTCCCCTGTCCATTTGTTGACAGGGGCTTTTTTATGAAAAATATTTATAAAATCATTATATGTATGCTTTTGTGCATATCACTTTTCGGTTGTGCGCAAGGAAATGCCGAGAGTACGACTTCTTCAACCTCGACTTCTTTGTCAGCCACCATACCTGCAACAACACATAAAATTGCAACAGAGCCGAGCACCGAGCAAGCATCTGCTCACACAACAACGGCAAAGGCTGAAAAAAAGACCACCGCAAAAAAATCGACCGAAAAAGCAACAACCAAAAAAATCACAAATACAAACAAATCAACTCAAAGCACAATTACGGAAAATACTCAGCCGTCCTCTGAGCCGACAACATCAGAGCTTACCTGCACGGTCGAAATAGAGTGCACGGCTATACTCGGCAATATGGATTCGCTCAAGGAGGGACACGAGGAATATGTCCCCGCAGACGGAATTTTGTTAAAGGAATACACCCTCACCCTGTCCTCGGGAGCAAGCGCATATGACGCTCTTTCAACGGCTTGCACGCAAAACAATATTTCCGTAAACGCACAAAAAACAATGTACGGCACCTATGTTGCAGGAATAAACAACCTCGACGAAAAGGACTGCACCAAGGGCGGAGGCTGGATATATAAGGTCAACGGCACCTATCCGCCGAAAAGTGCTGACAAATACAGGCTTTCAAACGGTGATAAAGTGGTTTTTTCATACACTTGTTCATAAATTTTTTTACACGGAGGAATCAATATGAAAAAAACAGCTTCAATTTTAATGTCCCTTTGTCTTATTTTCACAAGCCTTTTTACAGGCATTTGTGCACAGGCAGAGGTCAAATTGCCCGAAAAGGCAGAAATTACAGCAAAAATTTCTGCTACTGCCGATTATTATGTTAAGGCAGACAGCACCTTTTCCGAGCAAAATGTCGGTGATTTTCTTATTGCTCTTAACTCGGGCAAGGATATGAGTGCATACAAGGACGCATTTGCCTTGAGCGTAAAGAAAAATCTTGACGATAATAACGGCAAGCTTATTTCTGCCTACACAGGAAAGGAAAGTCCTGCTCTTTACGGCGGTGTAATTCTTGCATTTGACAAGCTCGGTCTTAACACTACCGCATTTTACGGCTACAACATTGCTTCGGCATTTTCATCAATGGATTTGACCGACAATCAGGATAATCCTTATCTTTACCGCCTTGCACTTGAGGGTGCTGAGCTTGCAAAATGTGATAAAGCGTTTATCAAAACTATCACAAACAGCCTTGTAAACGGCTACTATACCTTCGGCAAGGGTATGGATTACTACGGATATTCGTGCGACAACACTTGCCAGATCGTTATTGCTCTTGCGCCGTATTACGATACATACAAAAGCATAATTGACGATGCGCTTTTGCTGATTGAGTCTTACAAAACAAATGACGGATACTTCTTTAACGCAGAATACGGCACCACAGCCTGCTCAGATTCAACTGCACTTGCTCTTGCGGCTTACAGTGCTGTCGGTGACACAGACAAAACCGTTTGGGCATACAATGCGCTTTGTAAATTTGAGGGCAAAGCGGCAGGCTCATACAAATATATGCTTGCAGACGATGATGCAAGCGAATACTCAACAAAGACCTGCCTTTTCGCACTTGAGAGCCTTGAAGGACTCATTGCCAAACAGCCGGTACACACCCACTCATTTGAAAACAATGCAAAGGCGTGCTCCTGCGGTGTAATAAATCCTAATTATATAGTTCCCAAGGCAAGCGGACTCAAGGTAAAATCAAGAACTACAAAATCCATAAAAATCGAATGGACAAAATCTAATGACGCCGAAAGATATATTATTTACAAATACAATCCGTCAACAGACAGGTACGACGAGCTTGCACAGGTTCCCGCAACTCAAACAAGCTATAATGTAACAAAGCTCTCCTCGGGCACGGTTTACAAATTCAAGGTGGCAATAGTTGCAAACAATAAAATCGGAGCAAAAAGCGACTATGTAAAGACTGTTACAAATCCTAAGCAGATTTCAGTAAAATCGCTTACCGCCTCAGCTAAAAAATCAATTACGGTTAAGCTTGGCTCAACCGTATGCAGCGGCTATCAAATTCAGTGGTCAACCTCAAAGAATTTTTCATCAAACTACAAAACCGTTACCGTCGGCAAATCAACAACCAAAAAAACCATCAAAACCGCAAGAAGCAAAAAGAAATATTATGTAAGGGTTAGAGCATACAAAACTCTTGGCAATACAAAATATTACGGCAAATGGTCAACGGTAAAAAGCATTAGAACAAAATAACAATAAACCGCTTGGACAAAAAATCCAAGCGGTTTTGCTTTTTGCCTTTTAATATAGGGCAAAGTATTCTTTAATTGCAAGACTGACATTTTTCGGCAGTCTTGCTTTTTTGAGTGACGAGCATAAGTCCTCCTCGCTTTCAACAGCCTTGAAGAAGGAAAAACGCGTATTTTTAACAATAGTTTTTTCCTGCCACCTTGACATTACGGCAATAGCGTACTCACGCGGACTGCATTTTTGAGTCCTCGCGGCATTTTCAACCGTCTGCGTATATGCTCTTGACACCTGTGCACCGTTGATGATTATTTCAACAGGCTTGCCGTCAACAAGCAAATCCTTAACAAGTATTCTGTAATTTCTCTTTTCGGGCAAACACGACAAATCGCCCTGAGCCTCATTTATCTTAAATGTAAGTGTGTTATTTTTATATGTCATTTCAAGCCTTGTCAAAGCCTTATGACCTTCAAAATCAGCTCTGCCGTTATCCTCAACAAGTGTAAATGAGCCGTTGCCCGAAAAGGCAAGAATTTCGAGGTTTTCGGGATTGTCGGTTTTGTTTCCACCGTCGGCGGAAAGCGGTATAATTGCGCCCTCCTTTGCAAGCACGGGGATAGAGTCAAGCTCTCTGAAAAGCGTAACCTCTCTGCCTCCCTTGTATGCCTTACCCGTGAAAATGTCCGTCCATCTTCCCTCGGGAAGCCATGCCCTGACACTGCCCATATTAAGCTCTCTGTGCTGAGGCTGTGTTATGGGGCAAACCATAAGCTCACTGCCGAACATATACTGATTTTTAACATTGTAGGCCTGAATTTCGTTTGGATAAGAATAATACATCGGCTCGCAAAGAGCAATGCCCTCGCTGTGAGTCCTGTGATTCATTGTGAATATGTAGGGTATCAGCCTGTGTCGCAGACGAAGCTGTTTTTTTGCCTGAGCATAGACCTCTCCTCTGTATTTCCACGGCTCCTTGCCGAGAAGCTCGTCGGCTGTTGAATGAAGCCTGAGTATCGGTGAAAATACACCGAACTGAAGCCATCTCAGGTATAAATCATCATCCTTATAGCCCATATGATGACCGCCGATATCGTGGCTCCACCAGGTATATGCTGCATTCGTCGCATTTGCGGTAAAGTACGGCTGAAAATCAAGAACTCTCCAATTTATTGCGGTGTCGCCCGAAAAGCCGAGCGGATATCTGTGCGCACCGAGTCCCGAATATCGTGACAAAATCATCGGCATTTGACCGCTTTCGGCATTGTCGAGATAGTGGTAATGATTGAGCGCGGTAAGAGGATCAAGTCCCTTGACATCGCTTTTTTTGCCCTGCTGCCAGTCAATCCACCAAAAGTCCACTCCGTCCCTTTCATACGGCTTGTGAAGAACATCAAAATATGCGTTCCAAAAATCATCGTCACCGCACTTAAAATCAATTTTCTGTTTATCCTTTGGATTTACACCGACAGCTTTTGCCATTTTTTCGTACATATCCTCATACGAATGAACACCGTCGGCAGGGTGCAGATTTAATGTGATGTGAAGATTTTTTTCCTTTAGCTTTTTCAAAAATTCCTTATAATCGGGAAAAAGCTCTGTATTCCACGAATATCCGGTCCAGCCTCCGTAATCAACACCAAATTTTTCTTTGATGCTTTTAACCCAATGCCAATCCATATCAACGGTTGCAACGGTAAGCGGAATGTCCTCATCAAAAAATTTCTGCATAAGCTCAAGATATTCCGACTGAGTATAAGCGTGGTACCTGCTCCACCATACACCGAGCGCAAAGCGCGGAATGAGCGGAACGGGCGAGCTTATTTTGTAAAAAGCTCTTAGCGTTTCTCTGTAATTTTTGCCGTATGCAAAGGCATAATAATCCTTTGCTGTGTTATCGCTTCTTGGAACAAATCTGCCGTTTTCATCAAGAAGCATGGATTTGCTGTCATCAAGCAAATATGCTCCGCCGTCGGTGATAATTCCGTCGTCAAGCGGTACCGCCTTAAAGGTCATATCAAGCGTTCTGCAGGTGCCCTTAAGATTTTTCTGCTTCTTAAAAATCTCTGTGCTTTTGCTGTCTTTAAAATAAACGCTGTACGGCTTTTTGTTTTTTATTGTAAAAATGATTTCTGCGGTTTCAACCGTAACCGTGTTGCCGTTTTGATACACCTCAAAGCCTTCCGCCTCAAAATTTCTAAACCAAACGGTAGTGCTTGCAAGATCGGTAAACTCTCCGCCTGCTTCAACACGGATAAGCCGCGAGGTTAAATAAGTTATTCGCATACCGCTGATTTCCTTTATCTGATTTGCGTTTGCCTTTGAATCTGTTTTTGCAATTAGTGACTGCTTGAGCATAAGCATTCTCCTTTGAATTTATATTCATCCGTATTCCCTGTATAAGATTTTGTAAGCGGTATCCTCTACTCTAACATATTTTTTATTCTTTCGCATTCGGGTAAATCACTAAAGCCGTAAAATGATTTTGCGTTATAAAAAAGAATTTTTTCCTTTTCATCATTCACAAAATATGTACCGTATGATCATAATTACTCCAATTCAATTTTAATGCAGATAGGTAAATCCGTTGTCGGCTCATTTTTCAGCTCTATTGAAAGTCCGTCCTTATTGCAGACAAATCTCTCAACCTCGTTGTCGCCTAAAACGGTTACATTTTCAATACAAATTCCGCATCTGTCTGTGTAGAGAGAGTTGATTTTTATTGATTTTGACGGCTTCATTTGGAAAGCATAAAGCACACCCGACTTATATGTAAATCTAAAATCGTGCTCGTTGTATTCAACCTCGCCCTCGCTGAACATACCGGATCCAACCTGATTTTCGCCCTCTTTATAAAATTTGTACGGCACGGTTTCGTAAATACCCTCGCCGTTTGTTTTCATCCATTCGCCAAGCTCCTGCAAAACCTTTGTTTCTTCGTCGGTAAACGTTCCGTCTGCCTTCGGACCGATGTTGAGAAGCAGCATACCGTTTTTGGAAACAACATCAATCAGCGTTGTCGCAACCTCGTAGGTTGATTTATATGCATTATCCTTGCGATAGCCCCAAGAATGCTTGCCTATTGCAGTATCAGTTTGCCAAGGGTATGGGAAAATATCACCCAAAGCACCGCGTTCAATGTCAAGGGTTGCAGTACCTAACGCAAAGGCGTTATGCTTGTAATCAATAGTTACCTCCTCGCCCCATTCATCAGCACGGTTGTAGTAGTATGCGGCTATCTTTTTGAGATAGGGCTTAAAACACTTATTCTGAATCCACCAATCAAAATAGATAATCTTCGGCTGATATTTGTCGATAAGCTCGCATGTGCGTACCATCCAATCCTCAAGCCATTCCTTACTTGCACCCACCTCGTCAACAATATCGCAGGTTGCAGTCATTGTTGCACCTAATTTTTCCTCATAATGTGCAGGAGCGTAAAAATCGAACCACTCATTATCGGGATTGATGTCGCTTTCAAAGGTTCTGCCCATATTCATAAAGAAATAATGCTCTGCCCTGTGAGTTGATGCACAGAAGGTCAAGCCCTGCTTTTCACATTCTGATTTAAGCTCGCCGACAACATTCCTGCAAGGCCCCATATTCTTTGTGTTCCAGCGGTTAAACTGAGTGTCGTACATAGCAAAGCCGTCGTGATGCTCACAAACAGGCATAACGAATTTTGCGCCTGCATCCTTAAAGGCCTTTATCTAATATTCAGGATTAAATTTTTCAGCCTTGAACATAGGAATAAAGTCCTTGTAGCCGAAATCCTTTTGGTCGCCGTAGGTTTTTCTGTGATACTCAAATTCACGAACATTCTTATCGTACATTGAGCGTGAATACCATTCACTGCCATAGGCAGGAACGCTGTAAACACCCCAATGAATAAAAATTCCGAACTTGCCCTTGTAGTACCAATCGGGCGTTTTATGATTTGCAAGGGACTGCCAGTTATCCTTGTATTTTCCGTTAGCAATCACATCATCAATCTGCTTTAAGTAATCGTTAACTGTCATTTTACTTCCTCCGAAATTATGTTGCTGCAACTCTTTGCTTTGATGCGTTTGCCGGAAAACTTGTTGCCTTTAATCAAAATTCCGTCTGTGTCCTTTGCTCTTATGCAATAGCCGTTGTACTTCTTAAAGGTGTTGCCGATTAGCTTAACATTTTTATGTACCGCACCTGCATACACCTTGTTTTCGGGCTTAATGAGAATAGGCGTTTGACCGCAGTAATCAAAGGTATTGTTTTCTATTGTGACATCACGGCACATACCGCTTTCATACCAGCTTTTTGCGTCATCGGAAAGGAGAATACCGCTCATACTTGTGCTGACAAAATGATTGTTCTTGACATTAACCCTGCCCCTTGTGGTAATCAGCAAGCCTCTTGTGATAATTCTTGTCATTGTATTGCTTTCAAAATCAAGATTAGGACAGGCACTTATGTCCTCAATTACATTGCCAACCCTTGCCTTATCCGTACTGCTGACGGTGAGCCTTATGTCATATTCATTGACAAGCTCCGATTTTTCAATAACCGCCGTGCCTTCCTCAAGCAGAGTATCGGTATTGATATATGCGATAGTGTCGCCGACTCTCAAAGGATTGTATCCGTGGGACTGCGGGTGCATAAAGCGAACGGTTAGCTGATTATCCTTAATATCCGTAATCTTAAAATGAACGCCGTGAACATTAAGACTGTCATCACCTGCCCCGTCAAAATAGCTGTTTTTAATTGAAACATTGCCACGGCACATACAGATTTGTATAAAATCGGCAACCGACGCCATTTTTCTTGCAGAGTCCTTTTCGGGTGCAAATTGGACGGAGTCAACGGTGATATTTTCGCTGTCCTGTGCCACAAGTGCAAGGGAATAATTAAATCTTTGCTTGATATTTTCAAGGGTAACATTTTCGCATTTATTAACAAATATTCCTGCAAACTGACGGCGAACATCAAAAAGATAATAGCGGTCATCAGTCTTAAATCTAAATGTATTTGGATATGTAACACGGATTTTGCGATTGCCTAAATCCTTAATCTTCAAAGCAGAAAACAGGGGATGATTAACTCTTTTAATCTTGTTCGGTGTAGCTTTTCTGATAAGTCCAATCCACCAAGAGCTATTCGCCTTGTTGTCAATAGCATAGCGGTAATCCTTTGCATAGATATATGCTTTACCGTCTGCAAATTCATACTGCGTATCTCTGTCAATTTCAAAATCAACGCCGAAAAGACCTTTTCGCACAACCTTAAGCTCGTGCATATCCGGGTGACTGTGGCGAATTTCAATATTTTTAAGGGTGATATTTTTGCAATTTTCCATTGCAATGTTTGTCACCTTGCCGTCAATTACAAAAACGGAATTACTGCCGTCAAGGGTGATATTATCAATACCGCTGAAATAAAACGGCACGGCGTTAAGATGCGGTGTTTCGTCCTTTGAAAATTCGTTATCTCCAACAGTATTAGTGATATACAGCATATATTTCCTGCATTTTTCGCTGTCAATATAATATGTGCCCTTTTCAAATATTACAGTTTTCTCCTCGTCAAGCGTTTTAAGATAATCAAAAAGCCTGATTAAATTTTTCGTTATATCTTCATTTGTGCGAATATCAAATTCGCTTGCATAAACAGTTTTCATATCATAACCTCATCCTTTGGCGTTACAATTCATTATAGCATAAAATTCAACTCAGTTGTTAAGAAAATATGCAAAAAAATTTAGAAATCCTGTTAAAAATAATTTAACATCACCCTCGCCTCTTTCAGCAACAAAAAAGAGCAGGTACGAAACCTGCTCTCGTTGGTCGAGGTGTCCATCCTAAAATATTAAACTATCCCCATTTGTAAGGGTTTGTTGGAACTATTAAAAAATATTGGTTGGTTGATCATTGCTTGTTGCACTTTTTATTGCAGATCGGCTGCGAGGTGTACGGAATTTAGATTTGCAAGCCCAGTGTTTGCAAGGGTTTCAGGACTCATTTGAGATTTCTTGTTGCTTGTCCATTGCTTGATGCCCGTTTTGTTGCAGATTTTTGATAAAGCACCCATTTTTAGAACATTTTAGCATAGCTTCAATCCGTTTAAATAGTCATCAACAATGGTTACACTACTGTCCTTGTAATCAGGAAATATGGTCGTATAAATGTCCAAGGTCGTCTCGATTTCAGCGTGCCCTAACAGCACCTGCAACACCTTGACACATATGTTAGCCTCTACACATCTTGTCGCATAGGTATGACGAAGGCTGTGTAGCGAAACAGCACCAACCATTGATTTATCAAGAATATCATATTTTTTCAATATTCTTTTGAAGGTGTCGTTTACAGTTGATGTACTGACAATTTTGTCTTTGTTAAGATGAGAATATAACTTTGGATGAAAAATAAGCTCGTCGCCATTCTCTTCAGTTTGGCGACTTTTTAGTTCTATTATCAATGACTTAATAGTGTTGTTGATTGGAAGCTGTCTTTTGCCAGCATCTGTTTTAGGCTTGTGGTTGATATAAGGCCTTTCGTGTTCATCGTGTGTAACCGTCTTGCAAACGAAAATGAAACCAAAATTAAGATTGATATCGTTATAGGTAAGAGCATTAACTTCGCCCATTCTCATGCCTGTGTAGAGTGATATGAGCATTTGCTCCCAATAGGTTGGCTTGTGTTCAACAAGGACATTGGTCAATTTGATTTGCTCTTCAATAGTTAATGCTCGAACGACCTTTGTTTTCTTGTTTGACTTTGGAGTTTTAACATATTTCATTGGATTGTCTTTGATAACGCCCATATGAATAGCTTGCTCAAAAATGTTGTAAAGTAGCTCTTTAATTTTACGGATTGAACTTTGAGAATAATCTAATTGGGTCTGCAAGAATTCCAATAGCATTTCAGCGTTAGCATCAATGATTCGTGTATCGCTAATGGATTCTAACCTTTTAAGCATATCGGTGTATCTGCGATAGGTTCGAGGTTCAATTTCATTCATTTTAAACTTGCTATCCACATAGTGCCTTGCAACTTGCCCAATGGTCACTTCATCAGGCTTAAAAAACAAAAGAAAGTGTTTTTCGAACTTGGCAGCCTCTAAATTATCTCTTGCCTCTCGTGGAGTTTTGCCATACACCGTGAGCTTCGCTTTCTTGCCATTCTCTTTGTAAACAGTAGGAACTTGACCCACCCACAAATCGTGTGATCTGTTATAATAAATCGTTCCTTCGCCTCTAATGTTCTTTGGCTTGTGATAATTATTGTGCCTTAATTGAGCCATAAAATGCACCTCCGTGTTTGTGCATTTAAGCATAATATTTGACTATTAGCAAGATATATTTTTATTGCCAATAGATTGCATATGTGCTACTATAAAATAAAAATAGGAGGTGCGTTATGGATTATATTATTTGGATTCTTTTAGGTATTGCGTTATTTATCCTTTTTATTGCGATTGCTGTAAATAAAACAAGTGATTCAGACGATACAACTCCGACAGGTTATCGCCCACACCAACAAAAAAGTGAATATTATCCTTTACCACCTCAAATCAACGATGAGCCAATCCTTTCAACACATGCTCGTGAGAGAATGGAGCAACGACTTGGAATATACTCTTCCCAACAGGAAGAAATGATGCAACGAGCATTTAAGTATGGCAGGACATCAAACAGGTCAACGGGAGATTTAAAGGCAAAACTTGAATCAACAGAGGACAAGTATGACGAGCCAACTGTTGCAAAGTTTTACAACGGCGCAATATTCATTTTTTCAGAAGAAGATAATGTCCTCAAAACAGTATACAAATACGACCCTAATCGTTATTTGAATTAACAACACTCTAACGAAATAAAAGACCAAAACAAAACGCATCGGAAAATCCGGTGCGTTTCGTTGTTTATATCGCTATTCCTAAATCGGATAGGTAATTGTCCACCTTTGCCACATTTTCTGTTTGAAAGCTTTCAAATACATTTGAATAGGTGTCGAGGGTTATTCTAATATCTGCGTGTCCCAAGAGTGTTTGTAATACCTTCGGTGGCATATTGCCCTCAATACAACGGGTTGCGTATGTGTGTCTCAGGCTATGCTGGGATAAATCTCCTTTGATATTATTATCCTTGATATCGTACTTCTTCATTATCTTTTGAAATTCTGTATTTGTTGTGTTAGACGCAACCAATGTTCCTGTTGATGTGTGGAACAACATTCCGTCATCGGTGGGTACATATTCATTTAGAATTTGTGTGATTATTGGCTTCACCGCTTCATTGATTGGCACTTGACGAATACCGTTTTTCGTTTTGGTTGTCGTATTAACAAACGCCTCGCCGTGCTGTCCCTTTGATATGGTTTTGTCGATGTTGATGAAATTGAATTTTGTGTTGATGTCGCCAATCGTTAATGCGTTGACCTCGCCCATTCTCATTCCGGTGAACATTGAAATTAGAAACTGATTTGCGTATCTGCTGTTTTCAATTTTCAATGCCTCTATAAACGCCTTTTGCTCTTCAATAGTTAATGCTCTTACTGTTCTTTCCTTTTTTCTTGATTTCGGTCTTTTCAAATTGCCCATTGGATTTTCGCTGATTATTTTTCGCTTTACGGCTTCGTTGAAACATTGGTTAAGCATCATATAGATTTTTCTTATCGTCGAATCGGCGTATTCATCTACCAGAGATAACATTAGGTGCTTGAGCATTGAGTAATTGATTTTCTGCAGTGGTATTTTGTTAATGGATGCCATTCTCTTTAGCGTTTCCATATGCCTGTGATATGTCTGCTCTTGAATTTCATTCATCGCCAGCTTATCATCTAATATTTGTTTTTCAAGCTGTTCAAATGTTATGTTTGAGGGGTGAACAAAATCCCCGGTGTAGATATCGTATCGTACCTGTTGAAGCTTTGATTTTACCTCATCTGCAGTTTTGCCATATACAGTTTTTCGTTTCATCTTGCCGTCATCACCACGGCCTATATTTATTTGCCCCATCCATTTGTTTTGGGTGTTGCTGAAGAATATTGTGCCTTCACCGTATCCGGTAATTGGCTTTTTCTTTCTTCCCATAGATAATTTCCTTTCATAAGTTAGATTCACATCAGGTGGACATACCACCTCCGTGTGTTTGTGTTTTAACTCTTGTGAAAGGTTAAGTCAAGTCATTTACTGCTTTATTTTTGCTTTTATTTTTCAGGTGGACTTTTGAACTAACTATTAGACTAAGGGCATAGCACAATTATTAAACCAGGGGTAGCACAACCAATTATGCTATAACCCTGCTAAAGAAAGTCAAGAAAAATTTTTAGGATAAAAAAGGGTGTAA
>CAYRBT010000019.1:0-12927 GCA_964422655.1 uncultured Bacteroides sp.
TATTTTGCCATAGACCTGCTTTTTTGTGCTGTCTGCACAACTTGGGGCAGTTCAAAATTCAAGCGGTGTTTAATTTTACGCATTTTACATATCGTTTGTATGCTCGCCGTCATTGTGATAATAATTATCATTGTCATTATCGCTTTGCGGTGCAGCTGTACTCTCAGGCTGAGGCGGTGAGTAATAGTAACCGTCGTTTTGCTGAGTATTGCCGTATGTATTTGCAGTATTCTGAGTGAAATCCTGCGGCGGCTGATAATATGTGCTTGTGTTGTTATTTTGGTTATAGGTATTATCCTGCGAATATCCGCCAAAGCCGGTATACCCGTTATTGTCATTTTGTGTACTGTATTTTTTTACAAGCTCTTCACTTGACAGGAAATCGTCATCATTAACTCTGCCCTCGGCAATAGCTCTGAGCCTAAAGTTTTCATAATAAAGAGCCTTTACAGTCAAGGCATACGGCATTACATAAACACTGGCAATTCCAATGGTTATTGCACAAAGAAGATACCAAGGAATAAAGCTCAAGTCAAGCAGGAAAAGCTCTGACCTGTTTCCTTTAACAATCTTCTTTGAAAGCTTAATTGCTTCGCTCGGCTTAAGATTTGGATAATCGCACATAAGCTGATAAGCAAAATATGAGCTGTAATGGAATACAATACCCGGAATAATTAACAGGAATGAAAAAACGGTTGTCAACAGTGCCCTAAGTATATAAAGCACAAGCTTTTTGATATAGCTTCCATCAAAGGAATGCTTAAACAAGCCCTTTAGTTCAGCACCCAAGCGAAGCTCCTCGTTCGGATCTTTTTTGATAAAGTACACATAAAAGCCTGCAAGTGAAACTAAAAGCGGCGAAAGAATAACGCCAACAATCGACGGCACTCCGATTTCATATCTGTCAAGATTTTTCAGGAAATGCTTTGTTGATGAGCTGTTGCTTGAGCCATTTGAATTTGAAGGATTCCCATAGGTCTTTCCGAAATCCTCAATCGGATTTCCCGACGAGCCGTTATCGTAGTATTCCTCAATATAATCGTCGAAATCGTTTTCGTTTGCATCAACTACACCTGAATAGTTTTCTATTCTGTCTTCAAAGCTGTCAAATGCATCATCATAATTTAACGAAAATGATATTCCGTTTGTAAGAAAAACAGCAACAAAACTAATTACAAAAAGAATAAAAACCTTTTCTCTGATGAGTTGCTTTGCCTGTGATTTAACAAGCACTCTGTTAATGTTGTTCATAAAAACACTCTCTTTTCATCAATTCAATTTAAAACTCAAGCTTAGCCTCAATAAATGAAGCAAGCTCGCTGATAGGAAGCCTTACCTGCTCCATAGTGTCACGGTCACGAACTGTTACACAGCCGTCCTCGACAGAATCAAAGTCATATGTGATGCAGTACGGAGTACCGATTTCGTCCTGACGGCGATATCTCTTACCGATTGAGCCTGCGTCATCATAATCAACATTAAATTTCTTTGAAAGAGAAGCAAATACCTCCTCTGCCTGCTCATTAAGCTTCTTTGAAAGCGGAAGCACTGCTGCCTTAAACGGAGCAAGAACAGGGTGGAAATGCATAACAACTCTCTTGTCATTCTTTTCCTCGTCAAGAATTTCCTCGTCATATGCCTCTGTAAGAAGTGCAAGGAAAAGACGCTCAACACCAAGCGACGGCTCAATAACATAGGGAACATATTTTTCGCCTGTTGCCTGATCAAAATATTCAAGATTTTTACCGCTTGTGTTGATGTGCTGAGTAAGGTCATAGTCTGTTCTGTCGGCAACGCCCCAAAGCTCTCCCCAACCAAACGGGAATTTATATTCAAAATCGGTTGTTGCCTTTGAGTAGAAGCAAAGCTCCTCGGGATCGTGGTCACGGAGTCTGAGATTTTCCTTGCTGATATTGAGAGAATAGAGCCAGTCACGGCAGAAGCCTCTCCAATAATCAAACCATTCAAGGTCTGTGCCGGGCTTACAGAAGAATTCAAGCTCCATCTGTTCAAACTCTCTTACACGGAAAATGAATTTACCCGGTGTAATCTCGTTTCTGAAGGATTTACCTATCTGTGCAACACCAAACGGAATTTTCTTTCTTGTAGTTCTCTGCACATTTGCAAAGTTTACAAAGATACCCTGTGCCGTTTCGGGTCTGAGATAAATCTCGTCCTTTGAGTCCTCGGTTACACCCTGGAAGGTCTTAAACATAAGATTAAACTGACGGATATCCGTAAAATTCTTTGCTCCGCAGTTCGGACACGGAATTTCGTGCTCCTTGATGTAATCTGACATCTGCTCATTTGTCCAGCCTGCAACATTTGTGCCGTCAAAGCTTTCGATAAGGTCGTCTGCTCTGTGTCTTGTTTTGCAGTCACAGCAGTCCATAAGCGGATCGGAAAATCCGCCGAGGTGACCTGAAGCAACCCAAGTTTGCGGGTTCATAAGAATAGCACTGTCAAGACCTACATTATATGGGTTTTCCTGAATAAACTTTTTTCTCCACGCTTTTTTTATATTTTCTTTAAGCTCAACACCGAGCGGACCGTAATCCCAAGTATTTGCAAGGCCGCCGTAAATCTCAGAGCCTGCATAAACAAAGCCTCTGCCCTTGCAAAGTGCAACAATTTGTTCTAATGATTTTTCTGTATTAAGCATAAATAAACCTCCGGATAATTATATGTACTATATTTTACTATGTTTTATTCAATAAGTCAATAAAAAGCGTTGTATTTGCCTTTTCGCAGATACAACGCTTTACTCGGTTTTTGTGTGTTATTTATCGTATATTTACCAGCCAAGTCTTACTATTGTAAGGTCACAGCTTCCTGTTCCGTATTTGTAGCAGGCCCTGTGTCCCTCGGGAGTGAAAATATCAACTCTGCCAACTCGTGAAAGACCTGAGCCTCCGCGGTCAACTACCGTGTAGTTATCGCCGTCAATATTTACTACTGAGCCCATAGGAAGCCAGTTGCACGCAATGTAGTACGGATTTTTCATACCGTTGCTTACTCTTTTACCGCTTGCAGTAACGCCTGTACCGGAACCGCAGGTACCGCATGCGCAGTAATGAGTATATCTGCCCTTGATTTTCTGGCCTACCTTATAGCCGTTTTTGGACTTGACTCCGTTAGCCGTAATTTTATTGTTTCCGCCGGTTTTCTTTGAGCCGACCTCAACAATTTTATTCTTTGCCTTTTTTGTCACTACGCGGCCGATTTCTGTCTTGCTGACAGCCTTGCCGTTAACATACTTAACCTTGTATGTTACCTCAGCCTTGCCTTTAGTTCCCTTTTTGACAACATTTTCAATTCCTTTGTATAAGGATGAATTTTTCTTCTTTGTTGTTTTATATGATACGGATTCTGTTTTTGTGGTTTCCTTGTATTCAACTCTGCAAACCTTAACCGTCATACCGGGCTTGAGCCTTGAGTTTAAGGCAGGTCTTGTATAATCCTCTTCACCGAGCGTTATCTGTGCAAGTCTAATCAAATCTGCAACAGTTCCGCTTGTGATGGCATATTTAACCTTTTTGCCGTCAGCGTTAAGAGTTACGCTTTTTGCAGACTTAATGCCAACCACCATACCTTCAATAATTTTTTGAGAAGGTGCAAAGCTTAATTTACTTTTTTTGTCTACGCTAAGACCAAGCTCATCAACAGCCTGACCCACCGTATCGGCATAGACCTTGTAAGCTCTGATAGTATCGTCAAACTCAATGTTAACAGTTTTAAGCTTATCAACATTTATTGTTCCGCCTTCACCTGCTCTAAATGAGCTGATGTCGAGCTTGTCGTCCTGAGTTAACTTTACATTAGCTTGTGACAGGATTTCGATTGGTTCCGTTTCATTTGTAGTAATTACAAAGGAATTGCCGTCTACGCAAATCTCAACATTATATGTTGAAGCAATCTGTGCAAATGCAGTAGTAGCAAAAACTGCTAAAGCAATTACCAACGCAATTACCGCCGTTATGACTGCACGGCTTATGCCCTTGAGTCCTCCGGCTACTGATTGGTTCATTATCTTAATCTCCTTTGTTCTTCGGAAATATTAGGGTGTGGCTTTGAAACATTGTTCCTAATATTGATGAAATAAGCATATTTTATTTCATCAAGCAGAAGTTAGTTTTTTCTGCTTTACCGTTATTATTTCCCCGAGCGATTGACATTATAGTTAGATGTGCATAAGGTGTCAATAATTTAGAAGATGAGATTTTGTATAATTTGCACAAACTCCGTTTTTTTATTATTACGCTTTCTTGATTGTCGCACCATATCTTGTGGTTATATTTTTTACTGCATTAAAGTGGGAAAGTGTTTTTTTGTAAAATCGTTAGAAATTGTTAATAAAATTCTTACAATTTGTAACTTTTATATTTTTGCGTAGATATAAATACAACATATTGTGTTATATTTGGCATTTTGCACTTTTTGTTACAATATACATACTTTGTTTAATTTACGAACTATATGCATTCAGGCAGATTTTGCTCCTCCTTATTTATATATATTATTTATTATATATTATATTATTTAAAACTATTATATATAAAAAAGCAGGCTGTAAATAAACAGCCTGCTTTCAATCTCTTTGTTGCTTATGAATTTTTGATATTCTTTTTTATTATATTCACATTTATCAAAAGCGATACCGTGCAAATAAGAATTCCGATGACAAGAGCTATAAAATATACACTCCTTACAAGATTTGAAAACACCTGAGCGTAAAGCTGAGGATATACCTGCGAATGCTGACCTATCCTTGCCAAGAGGCAAATCAACGGGCAAACGATAAATGCCAAGCCCTGTGCCGTAAAGCCCTGAAGAATTTTTTCAAGTGCCATACCCTGCTTTTTATATAATACAAAGAGCACACACACACCGACAAGCATAACAAGCAAGGATGCAGAGGCATATCTCGAGCTTGAGCTTCTGACTCCGTCAATAAAGCTTTTTAGCATTTGAGCATTTTGAATACCGAAGCAGTCGCTGTAAAGCCTCGTTGCTCGCTGAGCGGTATTGTGCACAAGCTTCTTGTCGTATTTTATTTGATTTCCCTCAAGATACTCAACACAAAGTCTTTCAAATCTGTCAACAGTATCCTCATTATAGAGAGTGGCATCATGGCCGTTATAAAGCCTTTCGACCGCCTCATTAACACCTGCTGACTTATCATTATAAATAGCCTCAAAGGCTCTGGCAGGAATTGAGCTTTCATTTTCAAGAGCCTCAAGAGCCACCTTGAAATTCTCTCTTGCCTGATTGTTTATTCCTTCGGTGAACACAAATCTTTGAACAAATCCCTGCGAGCACACAGTCAATTTGGCAATCTGTGTTGCAAGCAAAACAAACGAAGAAGCCCCGATAAGAAAAACGCATAAAAATGTCAGAATTTTTCTTGTTGATTTAAGTGACATAACGGCTCCTCCTAATCTGCTATTTTACTGCCGGAAACCATTTCACCCACGCAGACAAAATACTCATCGCTTGTTCCTGCTCCGACGCTGTTGTCGGTATAAAGCACAACTGCGCTTGAAAGCCCGTCTGCACAGCGAAAGACATCGCTTTCATTTTTTACGGCTGTAATCTTTTCAATTTTATATTCATAGCTTGAATAGAAGGTTTCAATATATATCCTGTCATCCTCCGCAAGCATTTTAAGCTTTGCACTGTCGCCCTTTTGCACGCTCATATAAGACGCACCTGCTTCGCCGATAAAATTCGACTTGGGGCTGATATTGAACTTGCCCATAGCGTTGACATCCGTTGCGCTGTAAATAAGAGGATAATCGGAATCAAAAACCGATATTTTACCTATAATTGTATTCGGCGAGATAATCTCAAGCTCCTGCTTTTTTATTACCTCTCCCGACTGCTGAAAGCCGGAAATCGTTTTGATTTCCTCCTGCTGAAAATTACCCAAATTGACCTGCTGTGAGGCAAAGGGAAAAATATCGGCAAAAAGCACCGTGACAAGAAACAGCACACCGAGAATGACCGAAACAGAAAGCGGAGCAATCAAGGCTCTGCCTGCAATTTTTTTATCATTATTATTCATATGATTATAAAAATTTCCTTAATATTATCTGTTGATATCCTGCTGCTGAAGTGCGCTTTGCATAAAATTGTTTTTCTTCTTCTTTGGCTTATACGGTGGTGGGTTTTTAAGCTTTTTAGTTAAGCTGTTGTTCTTTTGAGTGATTTTGTTTATCTCGTGAACAGGTCCCGACATATAATCCGACATATACTTTTCTGCGGTTGCCATAAGATCCTTATCATTTTTCATTTCGCCGAGAATGGTTACTCCGATTATATCCTGAACCTCGTTTGTTCCGTCCTCATAAACCTCGTTGAGCATTTTGAAAAGCTTTTTACACTCAGCATCGTTACCCTGAGAAATAACCTCAATAACTCTTGCTGTACCGATTTCGGTGAAAAATGTTTCAGGCAAAAACTCGCCGTAATGAGCAATATTTGCTTTAATGCTGTCCTTCATATCGGGATAGAGTGTGCCGAAGCGGTTTGCAAGAGAGTCGGTGTCATAGCTGATTACACCGTTTTTAGCCTTTGTTCTTGAAACAGCCTTTGGCATTTTAACCTTGTCAAGATCAACCTTTTTTCTTGCCTTGAAAATACTCTCAATCTCGTCATTGATTTCGTTTGCAAGAGATTTTGCATCCTTTTCGTTATATGCTTCGGCATCAAAAAGGCTCTTTGATACTGTGTTGAATTTGGGATTTCCGTCCTCAAGCTCGTAAGCACAGTCAAAGGTCATAATATTGCTTGACTTGTCAAAAACAACCCTGTATGCTCCCTTTTCGCCTGTAAATTCAAGGCTGTTTTGAGAGTCGGCACTCTTTTTAAAGCCAAGCTCGCTGTTTGCATAATCAAGCTGTTTTTCTATAATTCTGAATACTTCGCTGATTTCCATAGTTTAAACTCCTGTCCTTTGTAATTTATATAAGATTTTTTTCAATTTCGTGTTCCGTGTCGCTTCTTCTCAGGCGAACGGAATAGAATTTGTAATTAGCAATAAAAACGGCAATGCCTGCCACGATTAAAAGCACGCCAACAGCAAGCATTGCTAAACGCAAAACACCTACTGCGCTGTCCAACGCATTATTATATGCCTGAATATTTGTTAATGAAAGGCAATCCAACGGCTTTGTAAAAATAAACATTACTGTCATCGCAACGGAAAGCTCTCCTGCCGTGACAAGCGCCATTGCAATATAATTTAACGAGCGTCTGCTCCAAGCCGAAAGCAAATAAACCGCTCCGAAAAGTGCAGCCGAAAAGACCGCAAAGCCAATTGCAAGGATTGTGCACCTTCCGCCGAAAATCTTTGCATAAATACCAAACTCATCAATATTTACTACGGAAAAAACCCCGTCAACACATTTCATCGTGCCTTCGGTTATTTCTTCCTTTTCTTTATCGGTCAGCTTTTTTGTGCCGTCAGCCTCATACTTATTTAACGCGTCAAGACATCTTGCCTCGGTGTCAATAGAGCTTGAAATTCTTGATGAGCCTGCGGTGTAAATCTTTTTAAGTGCTGTAACCTGGGCAGAAGAAACATACCCGAAATCAAGCGCATCTCTTATTACATTACTGTCTATTCCGTGTTCTTCACAAAGCCTGTCCGTTTCTTCGTAAAGCCTTTGCGACATAACCTCTGTCATACTGCTTTTTGTGAAATATCTTTCCGTGAAATTTATATTACCGATTGTTACTGATGATACAAGAAAAAACGCTGTTGCAAAAACCGTAAATGACATACATATCGCCGTTAAATAGCAAAGTGCCTTTTTTAAACAATAAAAAGCTCTTTTCATTTTCATGCTTGATTATTCTCCTGCTGAACATAAGCCGTACCGTTTGGCACAAGGCTTTTAATCTGCGGCAAAGAAATTTTAAAAGCACAAATACATATTGCCGTAACAACAAGAGGAATTACAACGCACTTCATTATGATATTTCTTTTGTATCTGTCAAGATTGCTCATAGCATCACCAAATTAAAATAAATTTGTAACGGTAATTATCACACAAAAACAATAACAGTCATAATATTATAACATCCGCACACCTGTTTGTCACTAATTTTTTATTATTAAATATTTTAATTATAAGGCTTAATAAATTATATTGATTATTATAATCACTTGTGATATAATATTGCGGAATATATTTAGCTTATAGGGGCTGTTTTTAATGAACAAATTAACACTTGCAATAATTTTCGGCGGAGTATCATCAGAGCATGATATCAGCTGTATTTCCGCCAAGGGCATAATTTCAAACATTGATTACAGCAAATATAACCTTGTTCTTTTGGGCATTACCAAGCAGGGTAAGTGGTATATTTTTAATGACGATATCGAGCTTTTGCCTGAGGACAAATGGCTTTCATCAAAAAGCCTTGTGCCTGCATTTATTTCGCCCGACGCTTCAATTCACGGTATCGTGACTGCAAACGGTGACATAATAAGGCTTGATGCGGCATTCCCTGTTTTACATGGGAAAAACGGTGAGGACGGAACAATTCAGGGACTTTTACAGCTTGCACAAATTCCTTTTGTCGGCTGTGATTCCACATCATCGGGATTGTGTATGGACAAAGCGGCTACCAACGCCGTTGCCGACGTATTCGGCATTGAGCAGGCAAAATGGTGCTCCTTTACCGAATACGAATACAGAAAAAATCCCGATATCCTTCTGGACACCGCCGAGAAAAAGTTAGGCTTTCCGATTTTTGTCAAGCCGGCAAACGCAGGCTCATCGGTAGGAATATCCAAGGCGCATAACAAGGAGGAGCTTATGGCTTCGCTTGACACGGCGTTTAAAGAGGACAAAAAAGCCGTGCTTGAGGAATTTATTGACGGCTTTGAGGTTGAGTGCGCCGTTCTCGGAAACGAGGAGCCTTTTGCAGGAGAGGTAGGACAGATTATTTCTGCTGCCGAATTTTACGATTTTGACTCAAAATACAACAATCCCGCTTCAGAGCTTCACATTCCTGCCGAAATCCCGCAGGAAAAGCGTGACGAGGTCAGAGCACAGGCAATCAAGGCATACAAGGCGCTTGGCTGTGAGGGCTTGTCGAGGGTTGACTTTTTTGTAACAAAAAATGACGGCAGAGTGCTTTTGAACGAAATCAACACAATCCCCGGACAGACGCCTATAAGTATGTATCCAAAGCTTATGGAGGCTGTGGGAATACCTTATAAGGAGCTTATTGACAGGCTTATTGAGCTTGCAATTAAACGCGGCGGAATAATATAAGAAGATAAAGAGATTACAGTATGGGCAAAATACTTTTGGAAATTGTCGGGACTCAAAGGATTGACAATCAAAAAGACAAAACAGAGCTTACAACGGTCGGCTCTTTTGATATTCTTGACGAGGCATATGTTATAAAATACACCGAGGAGCAGGAGCCTCCGCTTGCACCGATAGATGTAACGGTGGTAATTTCAAGGGATGAAAAATCAGTTGAAATGACAAGAACGGGCCCTTTCTCTTCTCGCCTTATGATAGAAAAATCAAGACGCAATCTTTGCAGCTACGGCACGGAGTTCGGCGATATTTTAATGGGAATTGCAGGTCATAATATTGAAGCACAGATTTCTTCAAATGAGGGAAAATTCTGCTTCAGCTATGACATTGACATAAACGGGGCACTCGCCTCAAAAAATGAAGTCACTATGACATACAAGCATCAGGAGTAAAAAAATGTCTAAATTAGTTAAAGAAACAGAAGCAATTTTAAGGAATAAAATTTGTGAAGCAATAAGCCTTGCAATCGCAGACGGCGAGCTTGCCGATGCTCAAATTCCGGATTTTATCATCGAGGTTCCTGCCAACAAGGCAAACGGTGACTATTCCTCAAATGCCGCAATGGCAGGTGCAAGAGCATTCAAAAAGGCCCCTGCAATGATTGCGCAGAGTATTGTAAGCCACATAAATCTTGATGACACTCTTTTTGAAAGAGTTGAAATTGCAGGTCCGGGCTTTTTGAATTTCTTTTTATCGCAGAAATATTACAGCGAGATTTTAAAGGATGTATTTGCCTGCGGTGATGATTACGGCAAATCGGATTACGGACAGAACAAGCGGGTGCTTGTTGAATTCGTTTCGGCAAACCCCACCGGTCCTATGCACATAGGAAATGCGAGAGGCGGTGCTATCGGCGACTGCCTTGCCTCTGTTCTTGACTGGGCAGGCTACAATGTCAGCCGTGAATTTTATATAAACGACGCAGGAAATCAAATAGAAAAATTTGCAACCTCGTTGGAGGTTAGATATCTTCAGCATTTTGACAGCACGGTTGAAATGCCGGAGGACGCCTATCACGGTGCAGATATAACAGCACACGCAGAAGGCTTTATTGCAGAATACGGCGACAAATATGTTGAGGCTGACAGTGCAGAAAGAAGAAAGGCGCTTGTCGATTATGCGCTTCCGAAAAACATTGCAGGTCTTGAAAATGACCTTGGAAGATACAGAATAAAATATGATAATTGGTTTAAGGAGTCCTCGCTTCACAATGACGGCTCTGTCAACAAAGTTATCGAAGCATTAAAGGAAAAGGGCGCAACATACGAGCTTGACGGAGCTTTATGGTTCAAAGCCTCGGAATATGGCAATGATAAAGATATAGTTCTTATCCGTTCAAACGGACTGCCCACATATATTGTTCCCGACATCGCATATCATTACAACAAGCTTGTTACAAGAGGCTTTGACACGGCAATTGATGTTTTGGGTGCCGACCACCACGGATATGTACCGAGAATGAAGGCGGCGCTGACAGCCTTAGGTCTTGACGCATCAAGGCTTGATGTTGTTATTATGCAGATGGTAAGGCTTGTGAGAAACGGCGAAACAATAAAGCTTTCAAAGCGTTCGGGCAAGGCAATTACACTTAACACGCTTATTGATGAAATACCGCTTGACGCGGCAAGATTTTTCTTTAACCTCAGAGAGCCGAACTCACATTTTGACTTTGACCTTGAGCTTGCGGCTAAAAAATCAAGCGAAAATCCCGTTTACTATGTTCAGTATGCCCACGCAAGAATTTGCTCAATAATCAAAAAGGCAGAGCAAGAGGGCTTTGAGCCGAGAACTCCGAGTGACGAGGAGCTTTTGCTTCTTAATTCAACTGAAGAAAAGGAGCTTATCCGCCATCTTTCCTCGCTTACGGGAGAAATAATTTCCGCCGCAAAGACTTATGATCCTGCAAAAATCACTCATTATGTTGTTGAGCTTGCAACTCTTTTCCACAAGTTTTACAATGCTAACAGGGTTATGGTTGATGACGAAGGACTTATGCAGGCAAGGCTTTATCTTTGCCGTGCAGTAAAAGACACTATTAAAAACATTCTTACTATGCTTAAAATAACTGCTCCGACAGTTATGTAAAGAGAGGAATAAAATGGCTGAATTAAAAAGCAGGGCTTTGCACCTTGTAGGCAACAGACTTTTTAAATATCTGTATAAAAATCCTCAAAAGAATATGCTAAAGCTTATCAAAATAGGAAAAGCCTTTGCCGGCAAAATGTATCCCGAAAGCACCTTTACCAAGCCCATCGAGATAATTTCCGACAGGCAAAACATCTGGAACCGGTATCTTTTTAACGGTATAAATGATATTGACGCAGATTTTCTCAGAAGAGCTGTGCTGACCTTTGGAATTGACTTGGGTCTTATCGGCACATCTACCATAAGGCGCAGAAGAGAAATCGAGGGCTGTAACATACCTTGGGTAATACTTATGGATCCCACATCAGCCTGCAATCTCAAATGCAAGGGCTGTTGGGCGGCTGAATACGGTCACAAATCAAACCTTTCACTCGATGATATGAGAAAGGTTGTCAGAGAGGGCAAGGAGCTTGGCACTCATTTTTATATGTTTACAGGCGGCGAACCGCTTATTAGAAAAAATGACCTGCTCACCCTTGCAAGAGAAAACAGTGACTGCCTTTTCCTTTCGTTTACAAACGGAACGCTCGTTGATGATGAATTTTGCGAGGATATGAAAAAATGCGGAAACTTTGCTCTTGCACTTTCTGTCGAGGGCGACGAGGAGGTTAATGACAGCCGACGCGGTGACGGAGTTTACCAAAAAACCGTTAACGCAATGCGCCTGCTCAAAAAACACAAATGCCTTTTCGGTACATCTATTTGCTACACAAGTAAAAACTATAAGTCTGTAACCTCAGATGAGTTTTATGACTTTATGATTGAAAACGGTGCAAAATACGCTTGGTATTTTCACTATATGCCTGTCGGGGGAAATGCAGACGGCGAGCTTTTGCTTTCACCCGAACAGCGTGAGTATGTTTATCGCACAATCCGTGAAAAGAGAAATTCAAAAACAGGAAAGCCCATTTTTACGGTTGATTTTCAAAATGACGGCGAATTTGTCGGTGGCTGTATAGCAGGCGGAAGAAACTATTTTCATGTTAATTCCGAGGGCGATGTTGAGCCGTGTGTGTTCATACATTACTCCGACTCAAACATCAAAAAAATGAGCGTGCTTGAATGTCTTAAAGCACCTCTTTTCAAGGAGTATTACAAGGGACAGCCGTTTAACGACAATATGCTTAGACCGTGTCCAATGCTTGAAAACCCGCAGGAGCTCAGAAGAATTATCAACAAAACCGGTGCAAAATCCACTAATTTGATGAAGGCTGAGTCTGCTGACGAGCTTTGCGCAAAATGCGACAGCTACGCACAGGCCTGGGCACCTAAGGCAAAGGAAATTTGGGAGGAACAGCAAAGATTTCGCCCGTTTACACAGTATTACAGAGATACCGACGAAGCAAAAAAATAATACAAAAAGCAACAAAACCGCTTTGGAATTAAAATGAACTGCCCCAAGTTGTGCAGACAGCACAAAAAAGCAGGTCTATGGCAAAAT
>CAYRBT010000020.1:0-12908 GCA_964422655.1 uncultured Bacteroides sp.
TTCTACCATAGGGGGTGCTTTTTTTCTATTGTCCATTTTTACTGGACTTGTTCAATCATTGATTTCTACGGGGTTTTACTTTTTTATTTAATTTTACTTGAACTTATATCCCCGTCCCCAAACGGTTTTAATGTAATCACAATCACAGTCAGCGTCCTTTAGCTTTTCGCGAAGACGGTTAATGTGAACTGTCAGGGTAGAGGTATCGCCGAGAGAGTCATAGCCCCACACGGTTTCAAAAAGCTCGTTTTTTGAAAACACCGTTGTCGGCTGAGAAGCAAGAATGTAAAGCACCTCAAACTCCTTTTTTGTGAGCAGAATTTCACGGTCCTTAAGAGTAACGCTTCCTGCGTCCTTATCCATTTTTAAGTCACCGCAAATAACAACGCCTGTTTTTTTTCTGCCCTCCTCGGTGAGAATGCGGTATCTTGTGATGTGAGCCGTAACCCTTGCAACAAGCTCGCCGGGAGAAAACGGCTTTACAATATAGTCATCTGCACCAAAGCTTAAACCGCTTATTTTGTCGAGCTCGTCTTTTTTTGCCGTAACAAAAATTACAGGTGTGTTTTTTTGCATACGGATTTTTTTGCATATTTCAAAGCCGTTGCAGTCGGGAAGCATAACATCAAGCAAAATCAAGTCAAAATTTTCGCTTAACGCAGTTTTAAGTCCCGACAATCCGTTGGTTTCAACTGTGGTTTGATAGCCGTTTGCCTCAAGATAATCCCTTTCAAGCTGAAGGATGTTGTTGTCATCCTCGATTATTAGAATTCTGCTCATTCCAACACTTCCTTTTTTGGTAACGAAATGAAAATTGACAGACCGCTGACTCCGTCACTGGCTGCCCAGATTAAGCCTGAGTGAAGCTCAACAATCTGCTTGCATACAGACAGCCCGAGCCCCGAGCCTTTTTTACTTCTTGCGGGGTCTGCTCTATACATTGCGTCAAATATTTTAACAAGGCTTTTTTTGTCAACGCCTATTCCGTTATCCTTAACCTCTAAAATTACCGATTTATCGTATTCATTAAGACTTATGCAGACATTTCCTTTAATATCATCTCTGCGGTATTTTATTGAATTTGAAATGATATTTCTGATAACTCTTGCAAATGCGTCGGTGTCAAGGCTTACAATTGTGTCCTCACCGCAGGAGCAGTTAAAGATAAAGTCAAAGCCCTCGTGCTCGAGCCACATACCGATTTCCTGCGCTCCGTCCTCAAAAAATTCTTTAACGCTCACATCAACCTTGTTAAGACGGTAGCCCTTAAGCTGAAGCCTTGAGATTGTGAGCAAATCGTCAAGTATTTTCTCTGTTTCATTGATTGAGGAATATATGGTTTCCAGGTATTTTTTTTGCTTTTCGGGAGTGTCTGCAATGCCGTCAAGAAGTCCCTCGGTATATCCCTTTGCCGATGTCAGCGGTGTTCTTAAATCGTGGGCGATGCCGGCAACAAGCTCATTTTTTTCCTCGATTGCCTTGTTTTGCTTTTCGATTGAATTTTTTAGGCGAAGCCTCATTTCGTTAAAGCTTTCAACGGTTTGTCCTAACTCGTTAGTTGATTCGTAGTCTATTTGGTAGTTAAGATTTCCTCTTGCAATTTCGTCTGCGCCGTGTGCGATTTTTTTGATGGGATTAACGATTGTTGATGATGCAATTACCGAAATAACCATCATTGCAATAACGAAAACAAGCACAATTGCAAGAACAATTATACCCGTTTTTCCGAAAATAAGATTTGTAATATCGTTTGCAGTTATTCGGCTTTCGGCGTCCTTAACCGAATAATCCTCGTTAACAATAACTATAAGAAAGTCATCAGTCTGCGTTTTTGCCCTGTTAACGATTACAAGCCCATCATCGCCAAAATAGTTCAGATTTTTATTTTTGTCAAATTTTACAAGATCGTCTGCCTTGTCCAAAATTGATTGGTCGCCGTTTGTAGAATAAAAACGGGTGCTGTTTTTTTCAATATATATAAGTGTTTTAAGCTTTTCAAGCGGAGCAAGAAATTCATCAAGCTTAGCCAAGCGTCTGTCATCGTTCTCATGCTCTTTTAATATGCCGGTTATTCCCGAAAGAGTCTGTGACCATTGTATTTGGTTGACGGTGCTGTATGTATTTGTAGTAACCGAGGACAGCTTAAAATTTGAATTTACTGTGTTAATCAATACGGTCGAGAAGCTTGTAATAATTATAATAGGAATAAGTATACTGAGAATAGCCGAAAGCATAATGCGGGTGCTTATCTTCAGATTTCTTGAGCTTCTTTTTTTCTTCTGCTTCACAGAATTACCTGCCTTTTTTTTCGTTTATTTTGTCAATAATGGCACCGAGGTGAAGCCTTGCAAAATTCATTCCACCGTTTTCAACAACTCTTATGTCAAGATTGTTTGCTGCATAGTATTTCATCATTCCGCTCATTCCCGAAACGATGTATTCGATTGAATAATCGCTGATGCCCTCAATATCGTTTTTAATAAGGTCAAGTGCACGCCTTATTATATCAGCGGTTTTGTTCATAAGAATATCGGCACACGAGCTTGCCAAAAGTACGCGGTAGGCATCCCTGTCCTCCGATATTGTTGCCGCACCCATTTGAATGATTTTTGCAGCGCTTTCTATGCTTATGTCAAGGCGCTGAGTTTTTCTTATCTGTTTGCCTACACCGAAAAACAGCTTTCTTGTCAGCTCGTCACAGATTTTGTTAAGCAAATCGTATTTGTCGCTGTAATGAAGATAAAAGGTGTTTCGGCTTATCATCGCCTTGTCGGTAATGTCCTTGACCGAAATGTGCTCAAAGCCCTTTTCTTCAATAAGAGCAAATAACGACTCTTTGATTGCCCTTTGCGTGCGTTTAATTCTCAAATCAAGTGTGCCGTCTTTTTTAGCCATTTTTAACCCTCCCTGTCGATTTTGCAACAGATGTTAATTATTTAACTCATTTTAATTATCAAACAAATTATAACATATTATTTTATTATTTCAATCTTTTGGCAAGAATAATTTACAAATTAGACAATGTGTCCATTATCAGACAATTTAAGAAATATTTAATAAAAATAATTCTAAATTATGTCCGTTTTTTGTTGACAATATAAAATAAGTAAATTATAATTAACATAAATTTAACATAGGGAGGTACGGCTTTGGCAATAGCAACCTTTAAAAGATACGAAAGAAAGTATCTCATCACAAAGGAAAAGCTTGATGAAATAATGCCGTATTTGCTCGAATATATGGAGCTTGACCCGTTTTGCCTTAACGGAAACGAATATCGTATTTACAGCATCTATTATGATACCGATAATCACGATATTATCAGGCAAAACTCATCAAAGCCTGTTTATAAAGAAAAAATGAGAATTCGCTCCTATTATGACAGAAAGGACCCTGAGGACAAAATCTTTATGGAAATAAAGAAAAAGTGCGAAGGTCAGGGAAATAAGCGAAGAATTAAGCTTAAAATCAAAGAGATTGAGCCGTTTGTTAACGAGGGAATACTCCCCGAAACAAAGGATTACCTTTCTGCACAGGTTGCAAAGGAGCTTCAGTATTTTTTGAAAATGAACAAGGTTCACCCTGCTCTTTATGTGCAGTATGACAGGCTTGCTCTTTTCGGCAAAGAGGACAAAAATTTCAGAATGACCTTTGACAGAAATGTAAGAACAAGAAGGTCGAATTTCCAATTCGGTGAAAGCGACGAGGACGAGCTTCTTCTTCCCAACGGCGAATACATAATGGAAATCAAAATTCTCGGTGCAATGCCGCTGTGGCTTACCCGTATTTTGAGTGAGCACGGGCTTTTCAGTCACGGCTTTTCAAAGTACGGAGTTAAATATAAGCAAGACGCAGAAAATAGAGCGCTTGTTTATAACCTTACAGACAAAGACGGAAATAAAGTTGATTTTGACTATTTTGAAAATCTATATTAAACGGAGGAAAACCTAATGTCAGACTTTTTATATTCTCTCACATCGGGCGAGAGTGCAACTCTCACCTGGCAGGGCGTTCTTGAAACCTTGATTGCTGCTTCAATCATAGGCTTTGTTATCAGCCTTGTATATCTTTTCACACACAAAAAAGAGGGTTACAGTCAAGCCTTTTGTGTAGCACTTATCCTTCTTGCACCGATAGTAGGAATGGTAATCCTTGTTATAGGCAATAATGTTGCAACGGCATTCAGCCTTGCAGGTGCATTTGCACTTGTTCGTTTCAGAAGTGCCCCCGGCGACCCAAAGGACATAGCGTTTGTATTTATGAGCGTTACCATGGGACTTACCTGCGGACTCGGTTATTGGATTTGGGCAGCGTTTGCAACTGTAATCCTTTGTGCAATTATCATTATTCTTTATTTCACAAACTATGCAAGAAAAAAGGGAGAGAACTATGTTCTCAAAATAACCGTACCCGAAACACTTAATTATGTCGGAGCGTTTGACGATGTGCTTAACAAATACTGCGACAGATTCAAGATGACAAGAGTTAAGAGTGTAGATTTCGGCGCGTTGTTTGAAATTTCCTTTGACATCAGTATGAAGGATACAAACGATGTCAGAAAAATGATGGACGATGTACGGGCACTTAACGGAAATCTTAAAATAATGCTGTCAACACCTGAAACGCTCAACAAGAGCTTCCATTTTCAGTAAACAGATTTTAGGGAACGCAACACGCGTTCCCTAAAGGTGTTTTTTCGGGCAAATTTACAGTGCCTGTATATTGATTTATTTTGGCATTTTCGCACTAAATATAGGAGTAGTTATTATGAATTTCAAAAAAACAGTTGTCATTTTTGCAACAGTTTTTGCAATGATGGGCGCAATGGCAGCCTGCTCTGCACAAAGCACGGATACCGACGCAACGGCAAAGAATACATCGGCTTTTGAAACACAAGAGCAAACAACCGAACAGAATACCGAGCCGTCGTCAGAGTCTCAAACAACAGAGCCTGCCAAGACAACAACAAAAAAGGAAACAACCTCTGCAAAAGCAACCACTAAAAAAAGCACCACTAAAAAGGCAGACGCAAAAAAGACAACAACCAAAAAGCAGACAACAGTCGTAACAACTACTAAGGCTCCCGAAATTAAAATCAATCTCAAGAAAAACGGAAATGCCGAGTGTTCAAGCAGTAATGTTACGATAGCGCCACCGGGCACCTTCGGTACGGAGGGTGCGGTATACATCGAAAAGGGCGGAGATTATTTAATAACCTCATCAACAGATGTATGGCACGGTCAGATTATTATTAAGCTGCCTAATACCGAGTCGGCAAATGTCAGAATTGAGAATGTAAACATAACAAGCACAAAGGCAAATGTTATTAAAATTCTTGATACAAGCATAACAACGGAAAGAAGCTTTATCGAAGCGGAGGCACCCACCTCCTCAACAGGTATTGATACGGACAACGCGCTTCAGGACGAGATGAAGCAGGTGTCAAAATTTGAAAAAGCACCAAATGTTGACCTTTCCTTCCCGACAGGAACAACAAGTACATTTTCAACGGGAGCAAATGCAATTTCGGGTGTAATTTACAACGAATCAAAGCTTACAATCAGAGGCAACGGTGCCGTTAATATAAATGCCACCACAAACAGAAACAATGCGCTTTGCTCAACAAAGAGCGTCACCTTCAAAAATGTTAAGGCAACCCTTACAACGGCCAACAACACGGTCACATCAAGTCTTTCTTCGGCAAGAGGAATTTTTACATATTCAAAGGTTTATGTTGAAAGCGGTAGCTTGATTATCCGTTCAAACGGTGACGGAATAAGATGCGAGGAGTTTAACTCCCTGGGCGGTACAACGGATATCAAATCATCAGCCTGCGATGGTATCGACAGCGATGATGCAATCAATATTACCGCCGGAAGCGTTAAGGCAATCGCTACGGAAAAATCCTGCTTAAAGGTTAGGCGTGTAAACAATCAGGAGCTTATAAACGGCGGAAACAAAACCGTAAAGGCTGAGGACGGAATTACAAAAGCCACACACACCTTTAAGATAGACGGCGGAACGGTTATAGGAGAAAGCAAGAACATAACGACCGTGCAGACATCAAAGCAGGCAAGCATTACCTGCCGTTCGGTAAAGGCGGCAAATACAACCGAGGCGGCAAATACAACCGAGGCGGCAAATACAACCGAGGCTAAGAAAGCTCTTTTCTTTGGTATTACGGGACCGGGTGTTTCGGTTAAATCCGAAAATGCCGTAATAAAGTATTTTTATTCTTCGCCGTCGGTTAATCCGGCAAAAGAATACACGGTATCGGGTGCGGCTGTGACTCATTCGGGAAGCGAGTCACAGAAAACATATCCGAGCCAAACAGTTTTGTTTAAAGACGCAAAGGGAAATGCCACTAATGTCGGTAACGCAAGAATAGTGGCAAATCAGTAGCGGGGGAAATAAATGAAAAAGCTTTTTAAAAAATCAACTGCACTTTTAATAGCGCTGGTATTGATAATGACAACACTGTTGATATCACCTATAAGTGCAACAGCGGCAGAATCACCGCTGACTCTTGAGAACTCGGGACTATCTGTGTGGGCAGACCCCGAAAATGTGCTGACTCAAAGTGATGTCACGGATTTTACCGCAAATTCAAACAAGCTTGCACTTTTAGGCGGTATTCAGCCATATAAAAGAAGCACAAGCTCAACAAAATATTATCTGTTTCTTCCTTCAAATGCAGACTGCTCTGCGCTTAAATTCTGGTTTGACGGCACGCTTACCATTGGCTCAACTGCCGTAACAAGCGGTGTGCCGACAAATATTTTTGCAGGCATTAACGAGGGCGGTGTTTCAAGCACTGTAAACTTTGTTCTTAATTCTAATTCATATTCCGTAACGGTTATCAAAAGCGGTCAGGTGGGTACTGTTTATATTGATACTCATTCAGGCTCGCTTTCGACAATAACAGTTGATGATAAAAGCGGCTATGAGGGCGGTTCAATAATGGTTGTTCAGCCTAACGGAACGGTTGACTATGTCGGTGTTATGGAAAAAATGTCGGGCAGAGGAAACGGTACTTGGAGTGCAAATAATGTTAAAAATCCATATAATGTCAAGCTTGTAAAATCCGCTTCGCTTCTTGATATGCCATCGGCTAAAAAGTGGTGTCTGCTTGCAAATGTTAACGATAACACTCTTGTAAAAAATCAGCTTACATATGATTTTGCAAAGTACATAGGTGTAAAATATCAGCCGATTTGCAGACCAGTTGATTTGTATGTAAATCAGCAGTATCTCGGCTCATATCAGCTTGCAGAAAAGGTTGAGCTCAAGTCAAACAGAATCAATGTTTCCGACGCCTACGAAAATCTTGAAATGGCAAACGGAACAATTGATACCGCAACAGGAATTGTTGTCCCTGCCGATTTAACAGGCACATCGGTTACAAAATACAATCCTAATACAACAGCAACAACAACAATAAACCAACAGGGTCACAGCATAACTTCAAAGAATTATTCACCGTCCTTAACTGAACCCAGCGACTATACAGGCGGATATATATATGAGCTTGAAATAAGCAATCGCTGGGTTGAAGAAAATGCAGGCTTTTGTGCCTACAACAGACAGGGCTGGGTAATTAAAAGCTGTGACTATGCCTCAACAAATATGGTTGATTACAGCTATGACCTTCTTTATGCTCTTGGCTCAAGCGTGTATAACGGCGGCACAGTGCCGAGTGCTTCAACCACTACAAAATGCTCTTTACTTACATTGTCAACTGTGTACGGATCAAACAGTGTAACCAACCCTGCTCCTGCAACACAGTATCGGGGTAAAAGCTGGAGTGACCTTCTTGACGCGGATTCAGCAGTAAGATATTACTGGACTCAGGAATTCTTTAAGAATATGGACTCCTCCACATCTTCTACATATTTCTACAAGGATTCCGACAGTATGGATTCAAAGCTTTATGCAGGTCCTATGTGGGATATGGATAATTCAATCGGCTTTGATTTTTCAGGCTCAAGATGGGGATACAGCTGGACCTCAAGCGACGGCTGGTACACAAAGAATACCCGTATCTATCGCTGGAGATCAAGTGACAGCACAACAACATATAGCTCAGACAATCAGGCTCCGCTTTCCTTCTACGGTGCACTTGCTACAAACTGCTCGGATTTCTGGACAAATGCCGAAAGATATTGGTACAAGTATATTTCTCCTGCTGTTGATATTATCAGCGGTAAAGCAGAGGATAAAACAGGTGTTCTTAAATCTGCTGAATACTATGTAACAACAGTTGCAAAGAGCGCTTTTATGAATGCAATAAGACACAATCTCAATAATGATACCTATGACAGCGCAACCTATATTTCGGGTATGAATAACTGGTTTACTGCCCGTCAGACATGGATTGACAGTCAAATTACAAAAACAGATGTGTCATCTGCAACTCTCGGTGCAATTGCAGACCAGTATTACACGGGCGAGGAGATTACTCCAAAGCTTACTGTTTCAATATTCAAGCAAGGCGTGGGAACGGTTAAGCTTGAGGAGGGTATTGATTATAACCTCACTTATTCAAACAACATCAATGCAGGTACTGCAACTGCAACGGTAAACGGCTTCGGAACATATACAGGTACTGCCAACAGAACCTTTAACATTGTTGCGACTCCGCTTTCAAACACCACACTCACCATCGACAGCGCTGCATACAGCAATATGAATATAACCGCTGTTCTTACAAGCAATTCCACAGGCAAGGAGTTTACCGACTCTCATACATACCAGTGGTACAGAGACGGCGTTGCTATTGACGGTGCTACTGATAAAATTTATACAGTAACCGCCGATGATGTCGGCACAAGCCTTACTGTTAAGGCAACAGGCGACGGAACAAATCTTTCCGGCACGGCAACATCAAATGCCTGCACCGTTCTTTCGGGCACAAGACCGACAGGCTATACAAGAACGATAGCTTCGTGGGATTATGATTACACGGCAGATAACACACTTCTTACAGCAACAGACCCGACGGGAACAAGCTATGAATATCTCGCAACAGGCGGTGAAAATCAAAGCACCTCGCTTCTTTACGGCTCGGTTAATGCAACCGACAGGGCAAAAATCAAGTGGTCAGGAACAGCCGATTTGTTCACCGACGGAGATATCACCGACCAGGCTCCTATAATGGGAACATCAAAAACAGACGGTCTTGCCTGGGGCGAGTATCCGTATTTTGAAGCTGCAGTTTCAACTGCAGGCTACGAGGGAATTAAATTCAGCGCAAAGCTCGGCGGTACAAAGAAGGGACCAAAGAGCTGGAAGCTTCAGTACAGCCTTGACGGAGCAAGCTATACCGATATCGACGGCGCAGTTTATTCGATTGTTAAAAACAAGGCGTTGGAAACAGCGTTTGAAAATGTTGTTCTTCCGTCAGAATGTGAAAATCAGAAAACCGTATATATCAGAATTGTTGCAAGCGCAAATATTGCGATAAACGGAATAAATACTATTGTCGGTCAGCTCAGCGGTGACGCTGCTGTCAATAATGTTAAGGTAACAGGCTCGTCAATGAGCGTTGTAACATCACTTGTTGAGCCTACTGTTACTCCCGATACAAATTCTTCAATTTTTGCAGATGAGCTTGTTAATGTAACAGATAATAACGGCGGTGCCGATGTATTTTACAGCATTAACGGCGGTGAGCCGGTGCTTTATACAACACCGTTTAGCCCATTCAATCCAAAAACCTCTGTTATCGGTGACAGCGCAACAATAACTGCATATGCAAAGTTTAACGACATTGTCAGCCCGACAACAACTGCGGTTTATACATTTGCAGGTGTAAACATTAACAGTTTTTCTTACAGCGATTACAGCACAGATGTTACGGCAGGCTCAGTCGCTTCGTCGGGCGGTGTTTACGGCGAAAGCGGACTGATGACCGCCTACACCGACGGCACAAGCCAGTATGTACCGCTTTGGAATGCAGGCAACGGCTCATTTAGTGTTTCTCCCGATGACGGTGCCGTATGGACAGAAAATTCAGGCTTTACATACAAAATCAGCACAGCAGGCTATAAAAACATCAATTTCTCATGCAAGGCTTACACAACTCTTCAGGGACCGAAGAGTATTACTCTCCAATACAGCCTTAACGGAACAGATTACATCAATGTTCAGTCAAATGTTGCACTTTCGGCAAACGCTATGCTTGAACAGCTCTTTAACGGTGTAGCTCTTCCGGCAGAATGCAGTAATCAAAGAGTTCTTTATATCCGCCTTGCAACTACCGAAAATCTTACCGCTTCGGACACAACGCTTCACAATAGTGCATCAAAGGGCAATCTTTATGTCAATGATGTAATTGTCGGCGGTGAGGATGACGGAACATATAAAATGCCGTACACAAATAAGTCAACAAATTATTTCGGTACGACAGGAACAATTACATATTACAGCGCTGACAATATGGCTATGAAATACGCTGTATATGACAGTAACAGCAATTTGGTTAAAAACGGCACATATCCTGCTTTGACAGGAATTCAGCTTTCCACGGTTACAGGCTTTGACCCGACAAAGCAGGAGCCGTACACGGTTCTTGTATGGGTTGAGGAGGACGAGGATTCAAGCCTTGTAAACGCAAGAACATATTATTATAAGGGCGATACTGTTGTTAAGTTCAATTTCAACAGCACAACAAAGCTGTTTAATAATTATGTAAGCTCCGACTTCCTTACGGTTTCAAATTCAAGCGGAGTTAACAGCGGTACTCTTGCAATGTATCCAAACGGTACTGACAAGACCTCGCTTTCATATACCGATACCTACGGTGTTAAGACCTCGTGGACTGCTTCAAATCCGTATACGGCAACCAAGACTCTTGATAAGCCTGACGGAAACGGCTTCTGGCTTATTGAAACAAGCTCGCTCGGATTTAATAACCTTACACTCAACCTCGAACAGCTCAGCTCAAATAACGGTCCTCGTGACTGGGGTATTGCTTACAGCACTAACGCAAGCAGCTATAAGTATGTTTCAAATTCAAATGTCCGTGCAATCAGCAATGACTCTGCATCATCAACTGTTGAAACCTACGGAAATCTTGTTCTTCCTGCTGAATGTAACAATCAGGAAAAGCTTTATATCAAGGTGTTCATCAACGGCGGCGAAAGCGTTGACGGTACAGAGCTTGAGCTTGTAACAAAGGGCAATACCGGTATAAATACCGTTGAGCTCAGCGGTACTCCTATCGGAGCTAATGTAACCTTTAAGACAACTGTTCTTGAAAGCAAGACAGCGACAACAGGTACAGCTTCGTGGAGCGGTGCAGAAATTTATGCAGACGGAATTTATAGAGGTGTAACCGATGATAACGGCTCACTTACATTAAGCCTTGCTAAAAATACAGCACATACCGTTGTAATCAAGGGTGCAGGAATAACAGAAAGAACCGTTACCGTGCCGACTGTAACAGACGGCTCTGAAATCAATGTTCCACTCCTTGTATTTGACGCTAATAATGACGGCTACATAAATGCAAAGGACTATGCTATTATAAATAAGAACAGCAAATACTCGCCGACAAAGCAGTATTTTGTTAACTTTATCAATACTAAAACATCGGAATTTGTTTATCAGTAATTAAAATGAAGGGAGGCATGACGATGAACAAAAAAGGTATAAAAAAAGCGTTATCAATTGCGGTAACGGTTGTGCTTGTTTTATCATCGCTTGCCTTTTCCTTCTCTGCCTTCGGCAAAACGCAGACATTGATTCTTGACACAAAAATGACAGAAACAATCGACGGAGTAGACGATATTGCACAGTTTATTTATGTGCCTGACGAATCGGGTACTTATTCGTTTTTGTCGTATAATGTTCCTGCGAGTGAGGCGTATTTGCTCATAAGGGAGGTCAATCCCGAAACCAATCAAAAGGAATATGTTCAGCTTGCTTATTCGTGCAATGATCCCGATTATCAGGAAAACGGTCATAACAGCAGGCAGTTCAGGCTTACATATCATCTTGAAAAGGGAGTTACATATTATTTCTGGGCAGGCTGGTATTTGTCTGAAAGTCGTACTGACGGAAATATGACGGTAATGCTCACATGTGACCAGTATGACAGCAATATTGAAAAAATCACAATTTCCTGTCCGGCAACACTTGACGCCTACACCGACGGTATGTGGCTGACAGATTCCTCCGGTGCAAGGTATTATCACTATAATACCACAAGGCTTGATGTTAATATGACCGTTACAATTCATTTTAATGACGGTCAGCAGATATCGGCAACAGGTCAGGAGGAAATCAACGGTTACAGAATAATCTTTCAGCACAATCAAAATTCAGCTCACTGGTATCCGCAAACAGATGAAAGATATACAGAAAATACCTATACTGTAAAAATTCTTGATAAAACGGCGTCAATGGATGTGCCGATAACTGTCGGAGCACGCTTTGCTGTTAAGGGAACGGTCACGGATATGCAGGGAAATCCCATAGAAAATGCAGATATAAGACTTGCTCAAAACAGCGTTGCATATACGGACTCAAACGGTAGCTTTTGCTTTTACTCGATTACAGGTGAATATTCGTGTACAGTTTTGTCAGAAAACTCAATTGCCAGAGATCTGAAAATTCTTGTTACCGCCTCAGCGAGCGAAAACGATTTCACATCTACTCCGATTACGCTTTGTAATTATGAATACATAGATGACGGAATAATAAACGCAAAGGATTTTGCCGTTTTGCGAAGAAATTATCCGCAGGATGACGAAAGGATAGAGCATTTTAACGAGGTAATCAATTTTACCGCAGACGACTATTCACCGCTTTATCTTCAAGGTAAATAAATATAAAAATAAAACCGCTTTGGATTTTGAACAAGTCCAGTAAAAATGGACAATAGAAAAAAAGCACCCCCTATGGTA
>CAYRBT010000021.1:0-3208 GCA_964422655.1 uncultured Bacteroides sp.
TTATTTTGCCATAGACCTGCTTTTTTGTGCTGTCTGCACAACTTGGGGCAGTTCACTATGCTCATCCGTTTTTTTATAACCGATATTTAGTCTTAAAAATGAAGGCTTGGCACAATAAATTGTGTCAAGTGTTTGAGCAAAAATTTTATAAAAAATATTATTCATTTTATGCTTGACATAAGGGCATTACTTTAGTATAATGTTGCTTGCTGTAAAGAAATATTACTTTACACCAAAATGTAATTTGAAAGGAGAGAGGCAAGTGGCAAAAAATCTTGAAATTCCTTTTTTGCTTGACTTCTACGGCGAAATGCTTACAAAAAAGCAGTATGACTGCCTTGTTTTTTATTATGAAGAAGACCTTTCTCTTTCCGAAATTGCAGAGAATGAGGGCATAACCCGTCAGGGTGTACGCGATTCCATTAAAAGAGCAGAGGCTCAGCTTTTCGATATGGAGGAAAGGCTCGGTCTTGCAAAAAGATTTAATGAGATGAAAAAGGGCATTGACGAGATTGTTGAATGTGCCGATAGGATTAACGATTATAACCTCAGCCATTCACTTTCTATGGAAATCAATGACAATGTTGCCCGAATTAAAACACTTGCCTCTTTTCTTAAAGAGGGATAGGAGTTGATTTCTTGGCATTTGAAGGCTTAAGCGAACGCTTGGAAAATTCTTTTAAAAAGCTTCGTGCCAAGGGCAAATTAACCGAAGCTGATGTTAAAGAAGCAATGAGAGAGGTGCGACTTGCACTTCTTGAGGCTGATGTTAACTATAAGGTATCAAAGGAATTTACCGCAAAGGTAACTCAGCGCGCAATCGGTGCTGATGTTATGGAATCACTGACCCCCGGTCAGATGGTTATTAAGATAGTAAACGAAGAGCTCACTCAGCTTATGGGAGGAAACGAGGCAAGGCTTGCCATTGCAAATCATCCGCCCACAATAGTTATGATGTGCGGACTTCAGGGTAGCGGTAAAACAACCCACTCGGCAAAGCTTGCCCTTAAATTAAAAAAAGAAGGTCACAGACCTCTGCTTGTTGCCTGCGATGTTTACAGACCTGCGGCAATTAAACAGCTTCAGGTTGTCGGCGAGCAGGTAGGTGTTCCCGTATTTGAAATGGGAAACGAGAATCCCGTGCTTATCGCACAGGAGGCAATTAAATTTGCAAGGGACCACGGCAACGATTATGTGTTTCTTGATACAGCCGGCCGTCTGCATATTGACGAGCAGCTTATGGAGGAGCTTACAAATATCCGTTCAACCGTTCATCCTCACGAAATCCTGCTTGTAATTGACGCAATGACAGGTCAGGACGCCGTTAATGTTGCAAAGAGCTTTAACGAAACACTCGGTATTGACGGTGTTATTCTCACAAAGCTTGACGGTGACACACGAGGCGGTGCGGCACTTTCGGTAAGAGCCGTTACAGGCAAGCCGATAAAATTTGTCGGAACGGGCGAGAAGCTTGACAACCTTGAAACCTTCCATCCGTCGCGAATGGCTTCGCGTATTCTCGGTATGGGCGATGTGCTTTCGTTTATTGAAAGGGCAGAGCAATCACTTGACGAGAAGAAAGCGGCAGAGCTTGAAAAGAAGCTTGCAAAAAATAAATTTGACCTTAACGACCTTCTTGATCAATTTGACCAGATTGAAAGAATGGGCAGTCTAAAGGATACAATCAAGATGATTCCCGGTATCGGTGGAAAGATTAAGGATGAGGACATCGACGAAAATGCTTTTGTCAAGTTCAAATCAATAATCTATTCAATGACAAAGCAGGAGAGGGAGCATCCCGACATTATCAATCCGTCAAGAAAGCGCAGAATTGCCGCAGGCTGCGGTATGCAGGTTGAGGATGTCAACAAGCTGCTTGCTCAGTTTAAGCAAATGCAAAAAATGATAAAGCAGTTTGGCGGTAATAAGGGACCCCGCGTCAGCAAAAAAATGCGCAGAATGATGCAGGCAAATCCCGAAATGGCAGAAAAAATGATGGGCAAAATGGGCTCAGGCTCAAATAATCCATTCGGCTTTTAATCAGTATTCACCCAAATATTTTTGGTTTGGATAAATAAATAATTTATATACATTTTTGGAGGTAATTAAAATGGCAGTAAAAATCAGACTTCGTCGTATGGGCGCAAAGAAGGCTCCCTTCTATCGTGTAGTAGTAGCAGATTCAAGATTCCCTCGTGACGGTCGTTTCATCGAGGAAATCGGCACATACAATACTATGGTAGATCCTGCTGAAATCAAGATTGATGCAGAAAAGGCTAAGAAGTGGATTGCAAACGGAGCTCAGCCGACTGACACAGTTAAGAGCATTCTCAAAAAAGAAGGCATCCTTTAATCTTTCTGATATTTATCTGAATATATGAAAGCTTAAACAGGAGGTGTTTTCTTTGAAAGATTTGTTAATTTCTATCACAAAGGGTTTAGTAGAAAACCCCGACGAAATTTCTGTTGATGTTAGCGAACCTAACGAAGAGGGCGTAACTGTTTACCATCTTCATGTATCTGAGGATGATATGGGCAGAGTTATAGGCAAGCAAGGAAGAATTGCAAAGGCAATAAGAGTTGTTATGCGTGCAGCAGCAACAAGAAATGACGCCAAAATTTCAATTGAAATAGACTAATCTAAATTTAAAGCGAGTCATGCATTTTGCACGGCTCGCTTTTTTGCTTTATAGATCATTAAGGTCTGCTGCGGTTATATCGTTTTCAAGATTATCTCTCGCAAGGTCATTGTCGATAACTGAATAAACATCGGAAATCGGCTTTTCCTTTGTGTGCTTTTGCGCATTAGACGGTGCGTGATAAACCTTTTGTGCAGGAGCGCGTGTTCCTGCGATTATAGGGTTTGCGTGTGCGTTACCGCTTTTTGCCTTGCCTTGAATTTCGGGTACGGCTGCCTGTTCGTTTCGTTGCTTGGTATGTGTCCTTTCGGGACGCTTCATTCCTTGCTTTGCCATATTGTTCACCTCAGTATTATGTTGTGCAAAGCAACAGTACATATTCGTAAAAAATGTGTTGCATTTTTCTGTGCGATAGGTTATAATATGCAAAGATATGCAGGGTTGTCCGAGCTGGCCGAAGGAGCACGATTGGAAATCGTGTAATGCTTCAACGAGTATTCGAGGGTTCGAATCCCTTGCCCTGCGCCAAGAATAAAGAATACCGTAAAGGTATTCTTTATTTTTTTAGC